>NZ_JBBKXY010000006.1:0-329 GCF_042714495.1 Aquirufa originis
AAGCAAAGTGAGACAAGGCCAAAGCAATTAAGCAACAATCCCTGGGGGATTAGCTCAGCTGGCTAGAGCACCTGCCTTGCACGCAGGGGGTCAACGGTTCGAATCCGTTATTCTCCACCAGAGTACAGATTAGAGTATAGAGTAAAGATTAGAGAGTATAGATTAGGCAAACGAGCTTGATCAACAGATTGAAAGAGTTTAGTAACCTATCGACTTCGGACTATAGACTACGGACTAACACCACCCTCCCCTACTCAAATGTGAGTAACGGATTTGGGAACGATGTGAATGAGATGAGCGCAAGTTTATTGAATTTCACACAAGGTTCT
>NZ_JBBKXY010000007.1:0-313 GCF_042714495.1 Aquirufa originis
TTTTTCTTGTGGGCCTGCGTGGACTCGAACCACGGACCTCTACATTATCAGTGTAGCGCTCTAACCACCTGAGCTACAAGCCCGCTTAATCCTTACTTAAATCTTTTTGAAAGCTGCTCTCTTTCGAGCAGGTTTCCTTTAAGCGTGTGATAAAAACAAAGAAGATGAATAATCACTCACGTGATCACCCGAAAATAATAGCTTCTCCAGAAAGGAGGTGTTCCAGCCACACCTTCCGGTACGGCTACCTTGTTACGACTTAGCCCCAATTACCTGTTCTACCCTAACTGGCGGTTTAACGGCCAGCTTCAGG
>NZ_JBBKXY010000008.1:0-288 GCF_042714495.1 Aquirufa originis
AAAGAGAGCAGCTTTCAAAAAGATTTAAGTAAGGATTAAGCGGGCTTGTAGCTCAGGTGGTTAGAGCGCTACACTGATAATGTAGAGGTCCGTGGTTCGAGTCCACGCAGGCCCACAAGAAAAAGGCATGTGAGGACAAGGTCAAAAAGCAATTAGCATATAATCCCTGGGGGATTAGCTCAGCTGGCTAGAGCACCTGCCTTGCACGCAGGGGGTCAACGGTTCGAATCCGTTATTCTCCACCAGAGTACAAATTAGAGTATAGAGTAAAGATTAGAGAGTAAAGAT
>NZ_JBBKXY010000009.1:0-3007 GCF_042714495.1 Aquirufa originis
GGGGATGCCTAGGCTCTTGGAGGCGATGAAGGACGTGTTAAGCTGCGATAAGCTTCGGGGAGGTGCACAAGACCTTCGATCCGAAGATTTCCGAATGGGGCAACCCAGTAGATTGAAGATCTATTATTCTATTTAAGATAGAAGGCGAACCTGCTGAACTGAAACATCTAAGTAAGCAGAGGAAGAGAAAACAAAAGTGATTCCGTAAGTAGTGGCGAGCGAACGCGGATTAGCCCAAACCAGTGTTGTTGCGGCAAGACTGGGGTTGTAGGACCACGTGATCGATTATATAAATGAATGAGAGCTGTCTGGGAAGGCAGGCCATAGAAGGTGAGAGCCCTGTATCGGTAAGCTTATATAATTGTAGTGGTATCCTGAGTAGGGGGGGACTGGAGAAATCCCCTTTGAATCTGCCGGCACCATCCGGTAAGGCTAAATACTACCAAGAGACCGATAGTGAACGAGTACTGTGAAGGAAAGGTGAAAAGTACCCTGAGTAAGGGGGTGAAAAGACCCTGAAACCATACGCTTACAAGCGGTCGGAGCCCTTTCGTGGGGTGACGGCGTGCCTTTTGCATAATGAGCCTACGAGTTACTTTCACTGGCGAGGTTAATCACGTTGACGTGAGCAGCCGGAGCGAAAGCGAGTCTGAATAGGGCGCTTAGTCAGTGGGAGTAGACGCGAAACTTTGTGATCTACCCATGAGCAGGTTGAAGCTCCGATAACACGGAGTGGAGGACCGAACCAGTTTACGTTGAAAAGTATTTGGATGACTTGTGGGTAGGGGTGAAAGGCCAATCAAACTGAGAAATAGCTCGTACTCCCCGAAATGTTTTTAGGAACAGCCTCGGGGTTAAGTTTTAAGCAGGTAAAGCTACCGATAGGACTAGGGGGAGTCAAATCCTACCAAATCCTGACGAACTCTGAATGGCTTAAAATATACCCGGGAGTGAGGGTTGGGGTGCTAAGGTCCCAATCCGAGAGGGAAAGAACCCAGACCAACAGCTAAGGTCCCAAAATCTTTACTAAGTTGAACTAAGGAAGTCTGATTGCAGTGACAGCCAGGATGTTAGCTTGGAAGCAGCTATTCATTTAAAGAGTGCGTAACAGCTCACTGGTCGAGCGAGGCGGGCATCGATAATAAACGGGCATCAAGTAAAGTACCGAAGCTTTGGATTATATTTATATACTGGTAGGGGAGCATTCTGATCTGCGGTGAAGGTGAAGCGACGAGCTTTGCTGGAGCGTTCAGAAAAGCAAATGTAGGCATGAGTAACGATAATGAGGGCGAGAAACCCTCACGCCGAAAGACTAAGGTTTCCTCAGCTATGCTAATCAACTGAGGGTTAGTCGGGGGCTAAGGGTCTAGCGAAGGCGACAACCTAATGCACAACAGGTTAATATTCCTGTACTTACTTATTGGGCAAATAGATGACGGAGATTACAGGTTACCAGATACTGACGGAATAGTGTCTTTGAGAGGCGGCAGCAATGCCAAAACGAGTGTAGTGAGTAAACTTCCAAGAAAAGTCTAGGCGTGTATAACTAATAAGTAACCCGTACCGTAAACCGACACAGGTGGTCGAGAAGAATATTCTAAGGCGCTCGAGTGAATCACGGCTAAGGAACTCGGCAAATTAACCCTGTAACTTCGGGATAAAGGGAGCCACGAGCAATCGTGGCCGCAGAGAAATGGCCCAGGCGACTGTTTAACAAAAACACATGGCTTTGCTAAATCGAAAGATGACGTATAAGGCCTGACACCTGCCCGGTGCTGGAAGGTTAAGGGGGGATGTTAGTGGCAACACGAAGCATTGAACTGAAGCCCCAGTAAACGGCGGCCGTAACTATAACGGTCCTAAGGTAGCGAAATTCCTTGTCGGGTAAGTTCCGACCTGCACGAATGGTGTAACGATCTGGGCACTGTCTCAGCCGTGAGCTCGGTGAAATTGTAGTAACGGTGAAGATGCCGTTTACCCGCAACGGGACGGAAAGACCCCATGAACCTTTACTATAGCTTAGCATTGAGTTTTGGTACTGGATGTGTAGGATAGGTGGGAGGCTGTGAGCCGGTGTCGCTAGGCATCGGGGAGCCAACGTTGAAATACCACCCTTCTTGTACTGGAATTCTAATCCCCAAAGGGGAGACATTGCTTGGTGGGTAGTTTGACTGGGGTGGTCGCCTCCAAAAGAGTAACGGAGGCTTTCAAAGGTTCCCTCAGCACGCTTGGTAACCGTGCGTAGAGTGCAATAGCAAAAGGGAGCTTGACTGTGAGACCGACAAGTCGATCAGGTACGAAAGTAGGATATAGTGATCCGGTGGTTTAGTATGGAACAGCCATCGCTCAAAGGATAAAAGGTACTCTGGGGATAACAGGCTGATCTCCCCCAAGAGCTCACATCGACGGGGAGGTTTGGCACCTCGATGTCGGCTCGTCACATCCTGGGGCTGGAGAAGGTCCCAAGGGTTCGGCTGTTCGCCGATTAAAGTGGCACGCGAGCTGGGTTCAGAACGTCGTGAGACAGTTCGGTCCCTATCTGTTGTGGGCGTAGGAATATTGACAGGTTCTGACTTTAGTACGAGAGGACCGAGTTGGACTGACCGCTGGTATATCAGTTGTTCTGCCAAGGGCATAGCTGAGTAGCCACGTCGGGACCAGATAAGCGCTGAAAGCATCTAAGTGCGAAACTGACCTGAAGATGAGTATTCCATGAAGGGTCCGTGTAGACGACACGGTCGATAGGCTACAGATGTAAAGACAGTAATGTCAAAGTCGAGTAGTACTAATTACCCGAAAGCTTACCTTTTATTAATTTACACACTGCTGTTTATTTTATCTCACAATATGGCTAAAGGCTAAAACCTTGCAAAAAGTATGGAGCCGATAGGACGGGTGTTCACCTCTTCCCATCTCGAACAGAGAAGTTAAGCCCCGCACCGCTGATGATACTGGGATCAAACCCGGGAAAGTAAGTAAGCTCCAAGTTATTACAGAAGACCTGCAC
>NZ_JBBKXY010000010.1:0-255 GCF_042714495.1 Aquirufa originis
CCCAGTCTTGCCGCAACAACACTGGTTTGGGCTAATCCGCGTTCGCTCGCCACTACTTACGGAATCACTTTTGTTTTCTCTTCCTCTGCTTACTTAGATGTTTCAGTTCAGCAGGTTCGCCTCCTATATTAAATAGGATAATAGATCTTCAATCTACTGGGTTGCCCCATTCGGAAATCTTCGGATCGAAGGTCTTGTGCACCTCCCCGAAGCTTATCGCAGCTTAACACGTCCTTCATCGCCTCCAAGAGCCTA
>NZ_JBBKXY010000011.1:0-255 GCF_042714495.1 Aquirufa originis
TAACAAGGTAGCCGTACCGGAAGGTGTGGCTGGAACACCTCCTTTCTGGAGAAGCTATTATTTTCGGGTAGACACATTAGTGTTTATTCATCTTCTTTGTTTTTATCACACGCTTAAAGGAAACCTGTTCGAAAGAGAGCAGCTTTCAAAAAGATTTAAGTAAGGATTAAGCGGGCTTGTAGCTCAGGTGGTTAGAGCGCTACACTGATAATGTAGAGGTCCGTGGTTCGAGTCCACGCAGGCCCACAAGAAAAA
>NZ_JBBKXY010000002.1:2500-664288 GCF_042714495.1 Aquirufa originis
ATTCGCGGCGACATCAAATATGGTTACGATAAACCAAACGTGGATGCGAGCATCAATTTACACGCACGCCGTTTGTATTTCATCCATCCCATTAAGAAAACACCCATTATCTGCAAAGCGTCGGTTCCAGAGAATCCTTTCTGGGAAGAGTTTTTGGAATTAGATAACGATGAGTTCAAGATGAAAAACTTGGATCACTTGTACGAATAAAAAAAGGAGCTTACATAAGCTCCTCTAGTGTCGTATTTTCTAAAACGGATAAGTTCGCGTCCCTCCATTTTGTCAAGACCGTTCTCAGCTGACAGGTTTCCTCGTCAGCACAGTCATCACATTTCCCGTAAAAATGAAGTGAGACACACAAAGCTGGCGCAATGGGACCATCTACAATTCGAATGATTTTTGCAAAAGTAACTTCCGCAGGAGGAATGCGTAGGTAGTAACCGCCGCCTTTCCCTTTTTGGGACTGTAAAATTCCGTGATTACGTAACTCTAATAAAATCGCTTCGAGGAATTTCTTCGGTATCTTCTCCGATTCCGCAATATGCGAAATCAATAAGGGGCCTTTCTCATAGGATTGCGCCAATACTTTTAAAGCCTTTAAAGCATATTTTGCCTTCTTCGAAATCATAGTGTTGTTGATTGTGAATCAAAGCTAAACAAAATTCAGGAATACTCCATTAGTCCGCTCGATTAAGTACTAGTTTCAGGACAAGTTTTTGGGCAAAAAAAAAGGCTAACTCGAGAGCTAGCCTTTTTACGTAATTCAAATGAATTAGAAACGGAAGTGAGAGAACGCTTTGTTCGCTTCTGCCATTCTGTGTGTATCATCTTTCTTCTTCACTGCTGCTCCCTCACCTTTCGATGCTGCAATGATTTCGTTCGCTAAGCGATCCATCATTGTTTTGTCACCACGCTTACGCGCGTAACCGATTAACCACTTCATTCCCAATGAAACTTTACGTTCAGCTCGTACTTCTGTTGGTACTTGGAAGTTTGCTCCACCCACGCGACGGCTCTTAACCTCCACTGATGGCATCACATTATTCAATGCTTTTTTCCAAGTTTCTAAACCGTTTTCTTTTGTACGCTCCTCTACTTTATCTAACGCATCATAAAAGATGGTAAATGCTGTAGATTTCTTTCCATCGTACATTAAGTTGTTTACAAACTTAGTTACTAATACATCCTTAAATTTAGGATCTGGCAATACGTAGCGCTTTTTTGGTTTCGCCTTTCTCATGTTGTTAGTTTTTTAAAATCGACCCAACCTTCTGCTTTAACGAAGCATACTGGATCTTTCTGTTAATAAATTATTTCTTCTTACCTGTTGGAGCTGCTTGACCTGGTTTAGGACGTTTAGCACCATACTTCGAGCGAGATTGTAAACGACCAGAAACACCGGCTGTATCTAAAGCTCCACGAATGATGTGATAACGTACACCTGGTAAGTCTTTTACACGACCACCACGGATCAATACGATCGAGTGCTCTTGTAAGTTGTGACCTTCACCTGGAATGTAGGCATTCACCTCTTTTTGGTTTGTTAAGCGAACACGAGCTACTTTACGCATCGCTGAGTTTGGTTTTTTAGGAGTAGTCGTGTATACACGAGTACAAACCCCTCTTCTTTGTGGACAAGAATCCAAAGCTGGTGACTTAGATTTCCAAGTCATTTGCTCACGTCCCTTGCGCACTAATTGCTGAATAGTTGGCATTTTGGAATAATTACCGTTTAAATTTTAAAATTCTTTTAATCCCTGCAAGCGCGTTAAACTCAATAAGATAGAGTTATCCCACACTAATGGGGGTGCAAAGTTAGCAATAAGATATAGAAATCAAAAGGGGAAAATGAAAATTATTTCAAAAACCCGCGGATTCCCATTTCCAAACCACGTAACTCCGCTAAACCGCGTAAACGACCGATGGCCGTGTAGCCTGGATTCGTCTTCTTTCCTTCTTGTAAATCATCCAGCATCCGATGCCCGTGATCTGGGCGGAATGGCAAGCGAAAATCTCGGCGACCAGACGCAATGCGCTTGTCCTGCTCATTCACTAAGCCTTTCATTACCCCGAACATATCCACATCCCCATCTAAATGGTCTGCTTCATGGAAATTTCCGTATTGATCGCGGCGCGTAGCCCGCAAGTGAATGAAATTGATACGATGACCCAGGCGCTCTACCATACCCACTAAATCGTTGTCCTCTCTAACGCCGTAACTTCCGGTGCAGAAACACAATCCATTCACGTTGCTTTCGTAGGCATTTAATAATTGAACCGCATCGCTTTCTGTGCTCACCACGCGAGGTAAGCCCAAAATCGGATACGGAGGGTCATCTGGGTGAATCGATAAATTAACCCCTGCCTCCTCGGCTGCTGGCGTGATCTCTCGTATAAAATCGTATAGATTTTCTCGCAATTCCTTCTCCCCTACTTCGGAATAAGTATCTAAAGCTTCTTGGAAAGACTTCAACGTGAAGCTCTCTTCAGAACCGGGTAAGCCGGCGATAATATTGCGGATTAATTTCTCTTGTTGTGCTTGAGTGGATGCATCGAACCATTTTTGAGCTCTGGCGATTTGCTCGGCTGTGTAATGCTGCTCTGCTCCTGGACGCTTTAATAAGAACAATTCAAAGGCACAGAATTCAGCTGCATCGAAGCGCAAGCCCGTACTTCCGTCTGGAAAACGAAAATCTAAATCGGTTCGTGTCCAATCCAAAATAGGCATAAAATTATAACAAACCAGGTCTAAACCCGCCTCGCCTACATTACGCAAAGACGTTTTGTAGTTTTCGATGTATTGCTTGTAATTACCCGAGCGCGTTTTGATATCCTCGTGCACCGGAATACTTTCGATCACGGACCAGCTCAATCCAGCCGCCTCGATAATGGCTTTACGCTCTAAAATATCGGGCAATTCCCACACTTTCCCATTTGGAATTTGGTGTAGAGCACTCACAATACCCGTTGCGCCTGCTTGGCGTACGTCAGATAATTTTACAGGATCATTGGGGCCAAACCACCTCCACGTTTGTTCTAAAGCCATAGTTTTTTTGTTTACTACCTAATTAAAGGCTTTACACCCTCCATTTTACCTATTGTAAGGCCAAATAAAAAACCTTGCCTGGAAACCGGGCAAGGTTTTTGTAATCAAGCATTTATATACTTCCTTTAAAATCTCTTTCTCAGGGGCGACAAAAATAGGGAGTTTTTTACAAACAAAAAATAGCCTAGCCGTTTTGATGTGCGGGCCTCACTAAATCAGTCACCGTTTTCACCGGATTGAATGTTTCTAAAGGCACTTCCACAAAAAGGGTGTTCCAATCTGACATCGCTCCGTTCCAAAGTCCCGGCAACTCCATCGCCTTTAATTCTTTTCCGTCTTTGGTCTTATCTGTAATAAAACCCGTATTCATATCTCTATAGTTCAATAAGTTCAAACCACGCGTAGCGCACACTAAATCCACTGGATTGAAGTGGGAGGCTTGGTGGAATTTGGCTTTTTGAGCCTCCTCTTTCATATTAATCTGAGCTGACTCTACGAGCTGTAGGGTGAAATTTCCTTTGGCATCTTGGCACCAGAATGGACCTCCACCTGGTTCTCCCGTATTTTTCACCACCCCACAAACGCGTGTAGGACGGGCTAAAATGGTGCGAATCATTGCTACTTTACCTGTTAGGGGTGAAGACGCGAAATCTGCCGCCGGCACAAAACCTAAATAAGTAGCCATCTCTTCTAATGCCTCATTGATCGTAGACTCTGACGGATTCTCTTGCAATTGCTTATCCAGGTGTTCTATGCCTTCCAAAATCCACAACAACAATCCTCCCAGGGCCTTCTTGTATTCAATGGTCGGCTGCTTTAATATATCTGGAACGACGTTATCTATATTTTTGATAAAGATCACATCGGCTTTTAAGTCATTCAAATTCTCTAATAGCGCTCCATGGCCTGCTGGTCTAAAGAGCAAGGATCCATCGGCTTCGCGGAACAGGGTATTGTCCGGATTTACGGCAATGGTATCTGTGGCAGGCTTTTGTTCCGAGAAAGTGATCTCGAATTGGATGCCGGTTTTCGTCTCCCATTTGGGAACGAGATTCTTCACTAAATCCTCGAAACCGCTGCGGTGTTCTGGGGAGACGGTGAAATGCAAGCGGGCTTTTTGGCCATTCGAAGCATAAGCCGCTGCCTCCACGATGTGTTCCTCTAATGGAGTACGTGCTCCATCTGTATAGGAGTGGAAAGCGAGAAGACCTTTCGGTTTTTGACCATAATTCATTCCCGCTGAACCGAGTAATTTTTTAAGTATTTCGGCTGAGTCATCATTCGCTTCCAGCAGTTCCTTCAGCTCTGGGTAAAAAGCAAAGTGATCCAACTCATCAAAAAACTTCGCGCATTCTTTGTTTTCCTCGCCGGTCGACAAGCATTCGAACAGTGATTTAAACATCCGAGTGGCTGCACCTGAGGCAGGAACCATCTTCAAAATGGAAAGCGCTGATTTTTGCTGATCGAAGCGAGCGATAAATTCTTGTAATTGCTCTTCTGAAAACTGAAAAATCCCATTCCCGATGGATGCCGATTTTTCCAAATTCATCCAAGGAAAGCCGGATTTAAAAAAATCAACTTGTTGATTCATTTCCGCAGGCGTAATTCCACGTTTCGATAATTGAGCTAAATCCTTCTCTGATAACATATGCACTTTCTTTTGTGTCTAAAAATTAGCATTTCTTCGCAGGAATTCCTAAAAATCCAGTGGAGGAGTTCATTCTTTTTTGGTAGATTTGTTTAGACGATGGCAGACATTCAGGACATATTGCAAAAATACTGGGGGCATTCGGCTTTCAGGCCCCTGCAGGAGGAAATCATTCACTCGGTGCTGGATGGCAAGGATACCCTCGCTTTACTGCCCACCGGTGGCGGCAAGTCGATTTGTTTCCAAGTGCCTGCCCTCGCTTTGCCAGGGATTTGCATTGTCATCACACCTCTAATTGCCTTGATGCAAGACCAGGTAGCGCAATTAAACCGCCGAGGTATTCCCGCGACAGCCCTTTTTTCTGGCCTCCGCAAACGCCAAATCGACATCTTATTAGACAATTGCATTTACGGCAACACGAAATTCCTCTATGTTTCTCCAGAACGCCTAAAAACGGATTTGTTCATCGAGCGAGCGAAGCAGATGAACATTAGTCTCTTGGTCATCGATGAGGCCCACTGTATTTCGCAATGGGGCCACGATTTTAGACCGCCTTATTTAGAGATTGCTGCCTTTCGCGCGTTGATTCCGAGCGTTCCTTGTATTGCTTTGACGGCCTCCGCGAACGAGGAAGTGAAACAAGAAATTCAAGAAAAGCTGCAATTCAAGAACGCAGCCGTATTTCAGAAAAGTTTCAGCCGGGCGAACCTCTCCTATTCCGTCCTCTATGAAGCGGACAAAGAAAAGAAGCTATGCACCATGCTGCAGCGGGTTCTAGGTTCTTCCATTGTCTATGTGCGGAATCGCAGACGAACCCAAGAGATTTCAGATCTGTTATCTAAAGCCGGTTTATCCAGCACTTTTTACCATGCCGGTCTTCCGGGCGAGGTCAGAAGCGCTCGTCAAAAAGACTGGATCGAGGGAAAAATCGATTGCATCGTGGCGACCAATGCTTTCGGGATGGGAATCGATAAACCAGACGTAAGACTAGTGGTACACCTCGACTTACCCGATACCATCGAGGCCTATTACCAAGAAGCAGGCCGAGCGGGTCGAGACGAGAAAAAGGCCTATGCGGCCATTTTATACGAAGAAAAAGATGTGTTGGATTTAACAGCTCAATGGGAAAAATCATTTCCGACGGCGGAAACTATCAAACGCACTTACCAAGCCGTTTCTAATTATTTACAGGTTGCCGAAGGAAGTGGCGAATTACAGAGTTACGATTTTGATTGGATGGACTTGTGCAAGCGCTTTAACTTGCCTAGCTCTCAGACCTATTTTGCCTTAAAGACATTAGAAGCAGAAGGATTACTTTTATTAAACGAGGCCTTCCAAAATCCCTCCAAAATTCGCTTCATCGTCACCTCCACCGAACTATACGACTTTCAAATTAGAAACGAGAAATTCGAATCTTTCCTAAAAGGACTGCTTCGTATTTATGGGGGTAATTTATATACTCAATTCGTCAGCATCTCTGAGGCGGACTTCGCTCACCAGATAAAGATACCACCTGCAGAGGTGGAACGTAATTTAGCTTTGTTAGAGAAGTTCGAATTAATCGAATATGACAAACAAAATGGCCTGCCTAAATTGGTCTTTTTGACGCCTCGGGCGAACATCGAAAACCTACCCATCATCTGGGCTGAATACCTTAAGAAGAAAGAACGGTCTAAGAAAAAGATTGATGCGATGATTCACTATGTGAAACATCCGGAGGCTTGCAGAACACTTTTGATCACCTCGTATTTTGGGGAATCGTTAAAGACCTCTTGTGGAATCTGCGACAACTGTTTGCAGCGCAAAAAAGAAGCCTCCGGGAAAAATATCCCCGAAGGCCTCGAAGCAGAACGCAAATTGATTCTGACATATTTGAAAAACGGACCTTTATCCGTTCAAGATCTAGTGGATTGCCTTCGCCCTTTGGCTTCTGCTGAGGCGCTTCGCGTCATCCAATTCAGTCTTGAATTAGGCAAAATTCATTATAATGCCGCAGAGGAGCTAGCTATAGGTTCTGCCTGAAAAACAAATTTCACCGGATTCTTCACCTGCTCTTTTAATAGCGCTAAGGTTAATACTTCTTTCGCGTCGTCTACGTAGTGGAAGCTCAAATCCGAAATATAATGCGCCTCGATTTCTTCCACATCTTTGCGGTTCTTCGAGCACATAATGATCTCTTTTATTCCCGCTCTTTTCGCCGCTAAAATTTTCTCCTTGATTCCACCCACCGGCAAAACTTTACCGCGAAGCGTAATCTCGCCGGTCATCGCCAATTTCGATTTCACCTTGCGCTGCGTTAAAGCCGAAGCAATCGCCGTTAACATCGTAATACCCGCGGATGGACCATCCTTAGGCACCGCCCCAGCTGGAACGTGAATATGTAAATTGTATTGGTCAAAAATACGGTAATCAATGCCGTATTCATCCGAATGTGCCTTTAAGAAACTTAATGCCGCCATAGCGGATTCCTTCATCACATCGCCTAATTGGCCCGAAAGTGTCAAGACGCCTTTTCCGCGGTTCAATAAGGTTTCGATAAATAAGATATCTCCACCTACTGGTGTCCACGCTAGACCTGTTACGACTCCAGCATATTCGTTGTTCTCGTAGGTATCCTTATCGAAGTGCTCTTGACCCAATAATTTCACGACATCTGTCGCCGTGATTTTGTGTGGATAGTCTTGATCCATTGCAATGGATTTTGTGATCTTGCGCACCACGCGACCGATTTCTTGTTCTAATTTACGAACACCTGATTCGCGGGTATATCCTTCGATGACCTTTTGGATTGCTCCATCATTCATCGCAAATTCCGCTTTCTCTAAACCGTGCTCTTTCTTCTGCTTAGGCAATAAGTGTTTTTTCGCGATTTGGACTTTCTCCTCCATCGTATAGCCACTTACTTCGATGATTTCCATTCGGTCGCGCAAAGCAGGATGAATCGTATCTAAATTATTTGCGGTAGCGATGAACATCACCCGAGATAGATCGTAATCACACTCGAGGTAATTATCCATAAAGCTGCTGTTTTGTTCCGGGTCTAATACCTCTAACAAAGCAGACGACGGATCGCCACGGTGGTCCGAACCTACTTTATCAATCTCATCTAAAATGAAAACGGGATTAGAAGACCCTGCTTTTTTAATGCTTTGAATCACCTTGCCTGGCATGGCGCCTACATACGTTTTTCTATGACCTCTGATTTCGGCCTCGTCACGCAGACCACCTAAGGCCATACGTACGTATTTTCTTCCCAAAGCTTTGGCAATCGAACGACCCAAAGACGTCTTACCCACACCCGGAGGACCATAAAGGCACAAGATAGGCGCTTTCATGTCTCCTTTCATCTTCAATACCGCTAGGTATTCGATGATGCGTTCTTTGACTTTTTCTAAGCCAAAATGATCCGCATCCAACACCTTCTTCGCCTTCACCAGATCGAAATTATCTTTTGTGAATTCACCCCAAGGCAAATCCGCAATCAATTCCACGTAATTCATCAACATCGGATATTCCCCTGACATCGAGTTTGTGCGTTGTAATTTCGAAAGTTCTTTTTGGAAGAAATCATTTACTTCTTTCGACCATTTCTTCTTTGCCCCTTTCGCACGCAGACCGTCCAATTCTTGCTCGGGACTTTCCACTCCTAATTCCTCCTGCAAGACTTTAATCTGCTGGCGAATGTAATAGTCACGCTGTTGCTGGTCAATATCACTCGAAGCTTTACTCTGAATCTCGCGCTTCAACTCTAAGTGCTGGATGTCTTTCAACATGTGCTCCAGCAAATGCGTCGCCTGCTCAATCCCATCCAAGGTCTCTAACAAAGCCTGCTTTTCCTTTAATTCCGCATTAATATTCGAAGAAAGGAAATGCACTAAAAACGCAGAGGATTCGATGTTATCCAAGGCGATTTGCGCCTCCCGAGGAATCTCTGGATTCAGGTTTAATATCTTCAAAGCACACTCTTTCAGCGTAGAAACGAGTGCTTTATTTTCCTTATTTAATTTTTTAGGGAACGTGTCCTCGATATAGGAAACACGCGCTAACAGATTCGGCTCCGTTTTGATGTATTCGTTTACTTCAAAACGTTTGCGGCCTTGCACGATGATGGTCGTGTTTCCTCCTGGCAGAACAAACATCTTCACAATGTGCGCAACCGTTCCGATTTTGTACAAATCATCTGGCGTAGGCTCGTCTTTAGAATTATTAGCTTGTACTAAAACACCAATCGTGCGATCGCCTTTGTAGGCTTTCTTCACAAGGCGAACAGATTTTTGGCGAGATACCGTGATTGGAATCACCATACCCGGAAACAAAACGATATTTCGAATGGGAAGGATAGGCAATTGGTCTGACAAAACGCCCATTTTGTCATCATTGTCCATCCCTTCTGACCCGATTGGGATCAATTCTATATTTTCAAAATCAGACATCTCTGAAAGCTGTAAATGCTTAAAAAGGTCATTTGGATTATTCATACCACATTTTTAAATTCTGCTCCACTTGAGCGGACGATATTAATCAATTTTTATGCCAAACGTCAAGATGGCAGTATGATTATCTTGATAATTGTTGTACCTCTTGGCTTTTCCGAAAAAGGTAGGATTTTTTTTCGCCTTGAAAAGACCAGGAAACGAGATTCGTTTGGTCGTCAAATTCGTCTAAAAACAGTGAGTTCTCTAAGTAAGATCCCCCTAAGTCAGCGGTGGTAGGAATTTCTAGATACACCCAAATCGCGTCTTGCTGTTGCTCTGTTCCTAACCACCGATAGGGAGTTGAAAATTGCTTACCAGCACGAAAACCGAAATGTTTACGGACATAGGACTCTAACCCTTTTTCAGATGCCTCATCTCCCGGAATCATTCGAAATTTCTTTCCAGTCGCTGAGCTTAACGTTTGCTCCAAGTCATCTTGAAACAGGCGAATGCTGATTTCCCAGCTTTGGTCTTTCACATTATAACTCATCTCCGTCACCGAACTATGAAATGGGTGCAGATCAGGGAAAAACAGACCAAAAAATAGAACCAGCAGTTTCAACTAGAAAAAGGCTTTGAAAATATCGTTACCAAATGTGTAAGCCATCAAAGCAAGCAAGATGAGCATACCTACCTGCTGCGCTTTTTCCAAGACCTTTTCGGATGCCGGCTTACCCGTAATCATCTCATAAATCAAGAAAATTGCGTGTCCGCCATCTAAAGCTGGAATAGGTAAGATATTCATAAAGGCCAAAGCCATTGATAATAAACCCGTCAGCATCCAGAAACGATTCCAATCCCATACACCACCGAACATTTGGGCGATGCCAATAGGTCCACTCAAGGCTTTCGATGCCGAAACATCACCCGAAGCAATTTTCTTGAACCCTTTGATGTTATCCGAAATCACCGAGAAGGCACGGCCCGTACCGATGCTCGCTGCCTCCGCAAACGAATAATCTTCGTGCGAAACTTGAATCAACATCTCCGGAATAAATCCGATTTGGCCGGAAGCCGTCACCTCCATAGACAAGGTATCCGCCACGCCTCCGCGTAAAATACCTAGGCGAATAGGCTTACCCGCTTCCTTCGTGATTAATTCTTTTACCTCGTGATAGAAATGAACTGGATTTGCATTCACCGAAGTGATCACATCGCCCTTTTTCAATCCCGCCGCATAGGCTGGCAATAATTCCGCAGGCTTAGAAGCCGAGAATTTGTCAAAGAAACCTGGCTCTTCTGGAGCAGCTACTTCTGCTACTTTAAATGGAGCAATTGGCTCAATGAAACCTGCTTTCTTATCGCTTAATTTTTCGATGAAATTCGAAGGTATTTTAATTTCCAAAGTCTGGTCGCCACGTTGCACCGTATAAGAAGAATTCTCCCCTAATAAGACATCTGAAGCGCGTAAATCAGACAATTGCTTGTAATCAGCGCCGTTTACGCGAATGATTTTATCCCCTGTTTTAAGTCCAATTTGTTTGCCTAAATCTAAGGCCACAATCCCGTTCTTGTTTAATTCTTCTTTGGAAATAAAGTTGTTCCCGTTCGAATAAGTCAAGCAAACGAAAATCACCACGCCGGTAATAATGTTGACGATTACGCCACCCAACATCACGATCAGACGCTGCCAAGCGGGTTTTGCGCGGAATTCCCAAGGCTCAGGCTCTTTCGCTAAGGTCGCCGCATCTTGTGTTTCATCAATCATTCCCGCGATGGAAACGTAACCTCCTAAGGGGAACCAGCCTAAACCGTATTCGGTGTCTCCTACTTTCTTTTTAAACAAAGCGAAGTTTAAAAGCGTCGGAATAGGAAACATGAAGTCGAAGAAAAGGTAGAACTTTTCGACGCGCATCTTAAACCATTTGGCGGTAATAAAGTGCCCAAACTCGTGCAATGTTACTAAAATTGACAATCCTAAAATCAATTGCCCTGCCATCACTAAACCTTCCATAATTCGCTATTTTCTATTTTTATCAACCCATTCTTGGGCCATAATTCTACTTAATTTATCGCTTTCGATATAATCCTCTAATGATGGATTCGCGATAAAAGTTCCCTGCTTCATACAATATTCGTTCAAATCAGACATCGCTAAAAATCCAATCTCATCTTCCAAAAAGGCTGCTACCGCCACTTCGTTCGCCGCATTCAATAAACACGCCTGATTTCCTCCTTTTTCCAAAGCCTGAAAAGCAAGCCCTAAATTACGGAAAGTCTGTGTATCTGCCTGCTCAAAAGTCAAGGACGGATACTGTCTAAAATCAAAACGAGGGAAACTCGCCTTCATCCGATTCGGATACCCTAAGGCAAACTGAATCGGCAATTTCATATCCGGCAAACCGAGTTGCGCCTTGATGGATCCATCTTCGAACTGTACTAACGAGTGCACAATCGATTGGGGATGCACAACCACTTCAATTTCTGAGGGTTTCACGTCAAATAACCAAGCCGCCTCGATCACCTCTAAACCTTTGTTCATCAAACTAGCCGAGTCGATCGTAATCTTCGCGCCCATCGACCAATTCGGGTGTTTCAAGGCTTGTGCCCGCGTTACTTGGGCTAATTGCTCTCGGCTAAAACCTCTAAAAGGTCCACCCGAAGCTGTCAATATCACCTTCTCGATCGGGTTGTGAGATTCTCCCACCAAGCATTGAAAAATCGCCGAATGTTCTGAATCTACTGGTAAAATGGGTACACCCATCTCCCGCGCTAAGGGCATAATCAGGGCTCCTGCCACGACTAACGTTTCTTTGTTCGCTAAGGCGATTGGCTTGCCTGCCTTGATTGCTTTCACGGTAGGTAGTAGGCCAGCGTAACCCACTAATGCTGTTAACACGATGTCGACAGAATCGAGGGTAACCACTTCTTCTAGGGCTTTGGCCCCTGAATGCACTTGAATTTCAGTTCCTGCTAAAGCCGCTTTCACCTCCGCATATTTCGCCTCATTACCGATCACCACGTGAGCCGGTTTCCAGGCTAAGGCTTGGGTAATGAGCAGATCGGCTTGGTTTTGGGCGGTTAAGACCTCAACAGAAAACTCGGACGGATGCTCCGCAATCACGTCCAAGGCTTGTGTCCCAATGGAACCCGTGCTACCTAAAATGGCTATTCTTTTCATCGCAGCATCGCCGTTATTTGTTCCACAAAACTGATCCACACTTGGGGATACAACAAGGTCATGGCCACGATTCCAAACAAGGCTCCGTATAAATGCGCGCTGTGATTCACGAAATCGCGACTGCGTTTATCCATTTCCACGGAATACCAGGTAAACAAACCGGCATAGATAAAACCGGGAATTCCGAAGAAGCCAAACAAGTAAATTTTTTCCGTAGGGAAGAATAAAATTCCCGCAAAAATCACGGCAGAAACCGCTCCTGAGGCGCCTAAGGAATTATAATTAGGATTGTTTTTCTGTTTGAAAAAGGTGGGCAAATCTGCCACCACAATCGCTAACACATAAAAGAGAATGTACAATTCCGATGCGATCGACGGAAATAATTGATTAAAAATCTGTTCTAATTGAACCCCAAAAAAGAAAAAGGAAAACAAGTTAAAAAACAGATGCGTGAAGTCCGCGTGGATAAATCCCGAGCTAACAAAACGCCAATATTCGTTTCTGTGTTGAATCCGGTACGGGTTCATGAGCATTTTCCCCATCAAGTCTGGCTTTTGCCAAGCCACCAGGGAAATAATAATCGTCACAGCGATAAGTACAATCGAGACCATATAAGAACAAAACTACGTTAAACTTCCCGATCAACCAACCCGCTCATAAACTTTACCAAGGCTGATTTTTGCTCTTCGGAAATGGCCAGAGATTGAATTTCCATAAAGGCCGTATCGAAATAAGAGGCGATGACCGCTTCCGTTTCTGCTTTTAGACCCAAGGAATCATAGATCGCGGTTACCGCTTGTACTTTTTCTGCAGCATCATAGTCGGTGGCATCCACCCATTTTTCCAGCGAAGCGAGTGTAGAACCCGTTGCTCTTTCGAACGCTTTTATCAGTAAATAGGTTTTTTTATTAGCTAAAATATCTCCGCCCGGTTGCTTCCCAAATTTCTCCGGGTCGCCATACACGTCTAATAAATCGTCCTTCAATTGAAATCCCAGACCGATGGTTTCTCCAATACGGTATAAGGAATCAGAAACCTCAGCAGGTGCAGAAGCGAGTAAACCACCCATTTCCATCGAGAATCCGATCAAAACCGACGTTTTCAAGCGAATCATTTCGATATATTCTTCCACCGCCACATCGTCACGGCTTTCAAAATTCATATCGAATTGCTGTCCCTCGCACACTTCTGCAGCGATACGCGAAAGACGCCCCAACAAGTGTTGAAAAGCCTCCAGGCTTAATCCTTTGACCTTATTCAAGTATTGGTATGCATTCACTAACATCACGTCGCCGGATAAAATGGCGATGTTGTCATTCCATTTTTCGTGGACCGTTTGCTTGCCACGACGTATAGGCGCTTTGTCCATAATGTCGTCGTGCATCAGCGTGAAATTGTGGAAAATTTCGACCGACAAAGCCGCAGGAACTTGTTTTTCCCAGTCGGATTTGAACAAGGAATAGGTCAATAAACAAAGGACAGGACGAATCCGCTTGCCTCCTAAATTCAGGAGGTAATGGATGGGGTCGTAAAGTTCGTTAGGGTTTTGGCCTATATCTAAACGACTTATTTCCTCTTCGAGGGCTGTTAAAAATGCTTTGTTCATTTTATCTATCTACTTCGCCCATCACTAAATCCAAGGATCCAATAATGGCTACTAAATCTGCTAAATATGTTCCTTTGGCCAAATAAGGCAACACCGAAAGGTGGTGGAAAGAGCAAGCGCGCACTTTCAAGCGTTGTGGAATATCCGAGCGACCATCCGTGCGAATATAGAAACCGAGTTCGCCTTTCGGATTTTCGGCTCTCACATAAGCATCCATTGCTTTAGGACGAATCTTTTTAGGGACCAAAGCCTGAGGATCAAACTCCCGCGTCCTTTTCTCATCTCCTAGCAAGGCCACGATACATTGTTCAATAATCCGCAGTGATTCCTCGCATTCGCGAATCCTGACGTGATTTCGATCCCAACAATCGCCCACCGCGCCCATCGCACCTTCTCCTACCGGAATTTCGAAATCTAATTCCGGATACACCGAATAAGCATCGATGCGACGTAGGTCAAAAGGCAAGCCAGAACCCCGTAGTACTGGACCGGTACATCCATAATTAATGGCCGCATTCAGGGGCAAAACACCCACATTCGCGGTTCTCTTGATGAATATACTATTATCTTCTACTAATTGTTTTACTTCTTTAATCGTGTTCTTGATGACCGGCACTAATTCTTGTACCTTTTCTTCAAAACCCAAAGGCAAATCATAGAACAATCCACCCACCCACACATAATTATACAACATCCTTGCACCCGAAAGCCATTCTAACATTCGTTGAATGTCTTCGCGATCTCTCATTAACCACAAAAAAGGGGTATACGCACCGATATCCAGACCATAGGTCCCAATCGCCACAAAGTGCGAGGCAATTCGGTTTAATTCTGCTACCAGGACACGAATGTATTCAATGCGTTTAGGCAATTTTCCTGTCAAATCCAGCATCTTCTCCACCGCCATCACATAGGCATGTTCCGAATTCATGGCCGCCATATAGTCCAAACGATCCACGTAGGGGATGATTTGGTTAAAAGGCAAAGCCTCAGCATGCTTCTCAAAACAACGGTGTAAATACCCTAAATGCGGAACGACTTCCTTGATCCATTCCCCATCTGAAATCACCTCTAAGCGAAGGACCCCGTGGGTAGAAGGATGTTGAGGTCCCAACGAAATAATCATTTCCTCCGATTTCAGATCCTCTACCCGAAATTTATTAGGGTCTGAGTTCTCGAAATTTTCTGGAAGAAATTGGTACTGGATGGGATTCATTAAGCAAAAATGAGAAATCTAATGGGTAAAAATAAATTTTTCTATCTATTTTTAGCAAAGGCTTTGGGAAAAAAAGAAATTCTTCTACCTTTGCATTCCGTTTCGAGCAGAGGCGGATAAAAGATTTATCTATTATGGCAAAGAAAGGAAATCGCATTCAAGTAATCTTAGAATGCACTGAGCACAAAGAAACTGGTTTACCAGGCATGTCTCGTTACATCACTACGAAAAATCGTAAAAACACAACAGCACGTATTGAGTTAAGAAAATACAACCCTGTTTTGAAAAAAGTTACTTTACATAAAGAAATTAAATAGGTTGACCCATGGCTAAGAAAGTAGTTGCAACTCTGAAGAAAGAAGGCGGCGTTAAGTACGCTAAGATCATTAAGGCGGTTAAGAATCCTACCACAGGAGCTTATACCTTCAAAGAAGAAATCATCCTTCAAGATGAAGTTAACGCTGCATTGAAAAACTAATTTTTCAATACCCGTTTACCTATCTTAAAAAAATTGAAGTCCCTTCTTGAAGGGACTTTTTTTATTTTCATTACCTTCGTATCGTATTTTAACACTCCCATGGGATTATTCGATTTTTTAAAAAAGAAACCAGAACCACAACAGCAAGAAGAAATTCAAGCGTTAGAGCAAGGTTTAGAGAAAACATCCACTGGTTTTTTCTCTAAAATCGGCCGTGCGGTCGTGGGAAAATCGAAGGTAGACGAGGAGGTTTTAGATGAATTAGAGGAAATTTTATTGACTTCAGACGTGGGCGTAGCGACTACGTTGAAGATTATTCAACGCATCGAGCAACGCATCGAACGTGACAAATACGTTTCCACAGAAGAGCTAGACATCGTTCTACGCGAGGAAGTGGCGGCCCTTTTAGAGGAAAACCAATCGTCATCTTTAGAGAATGCTTTCGCTGAACCGAAACAAAAGCCCTACGTCATTATGGTCGTGGGCGTGAATGGCGTAGGTAAAACTACGACCATCGGAAAGTTAGCCTCTCAGTTTCATCAAAATGGCTTGAAGGTCGTATTAGGCGCGGCGGATACTTTCCGTGCGGCAGCGGTGGATCAATTGAAGCTATGGGGAGAACGCGTAGGCATTCCGGTGATTGATCACGGAATGAACACGGATCCAGCAGCGGTGGCCTATGATGCCGTAAAGCAAGCGGTGGAGATGAATGCAGACATCGTGATAATCGATACCGCAGGACGTTTACATACGAAAGTCAACCTAATGACCGAGCTTGGTAAAATCAAGCGCGTGATTCAAAAGTTCATCCCAGAAGCGCCACACGAAGTGATGTTAGTATTGGACGGATCAACCGGTCAAAATGCCTTCATCCAAGCCCAAGAGTTTACGAAAGTGACAGAGATCACCTCTTTAGCGATTACAAAGCTAGACGGCACAGCTAAAGGGGGTGTAGTAATTGGAATCTCAGATCAGTTCAAGATTCCAGTCAAATACATTGGAGTGGGAGAAAAAATCTCCGATCTCCAAGTATTCAACAAGACCACGTTCGTGGATTCGCTTTTCGCGAAGAAATAATTATTTAGCCTTTTCTTTGGCCCAGGTATCTTTCAAGGTAACCGTGCGGTTAAATACGAGCTTATCTGAGGTAGAATCTGCATCTAAGCTGTAATAGCCTTTGCGGATAAACTGTAATGCTTGACCCTCTTTCGCCTCTTTCAAACCTGGCTCCACATAGACCTTAGGTACAATTTGAAGTGATTCCGGATTGATAAATTTCAAGAAGTCGTCGCCTAATTCAGATGCATCTTCCACAATCAGTAAGCGATCGAAGTTACGAACTTCCGCTTCTACTGCGTGAGCGACAGAAACCCAGTGAATCGTTCCTTTCACAGAAACACCACTCGTATCTTGACCTGACTTGCTTTCTGGGATATATTCCGCGTGCACTTCCGTCACATTGCCTTCCGCATCCGTTTTAAAGTCTGTACACGTTACGATGTACGCCCCTTTTAAACGCACCTGTAGTCCTACGCCTAAGCGGAAGAACTTCTTAGGTGGATCGATCATGAAATCATCACGTTCAATATATAACTCGTTAGAGAAAGGAACCGAACGCTTCGTGATTAGCTCCGCTTCTGGATTATTTTCAATTTGTAAATCTTCCGTTTTATCGGCTGGATAGTTCGTGATCACTAATTTAATGGGATCCAAAACTGCCATCACGCGGTCCGCGGACTTATTCAAATCCTCGCGAATACAGAATTCCAACAAGCTTAAATCGATCAAATTATCACGCTTCGCTACCCCGATACGCTCGCAGAAATTGCGAATCGATGCAGGTGTGAAACCACGTCTACGTAAACCTGAAATCGTAGGCATGCGGGGATCATCCCAGCCATTCACCACTTTTTCATTCACTAATTGCAATAATTTTCGCTTACTCATCACCGTGTGGGACAAGTTCAAACGTGCGAATTCATATTGATGAGAAGGGAAAATCCCTAATTTGTCTAAGAACCAATCGTATAAGGGACGGTGAACGTCGAATTCAAGTGTACAAATAGAATGGGTGATTTCTTCGATGGAATCACTTTGTCCGTGTGCAAAATCGTACATCGGGTAGATGCACCATTTGTCTCCTGAACGGTGGTGTTTCACATGACGAATACGGTACATCAACGGATCACGCATATGCATGTTCGGATGTGCCATGTCAATTTTAGCACGTAATACTTTCTCGCCATCCGCATATTTTCCCGCACGCATGTCACGGAATAAGGTCAAATTCTCCTCTACACTGCGGTTTCTAAAAGGACTGTGCGTACCAGGTGTGGTAGGCGTTCCTTTTTGAGCTGCGATCTCTGCTGCCGTCGAATCATCTACGTAGGCAAAGGAAAGCGTGATTAACTTCTCCGCGAATTGGTATAAATCTTCGAAATAGTCGGAAGTGTATAATTCATTTGCCCAAGTAAATCCAAGCCACGAAACATCCTTCTTAATCGACTCCACATATTCTGTCTCCTCCGTCACCGGATTTGTATCGTCAAAACGCAGATTCGTCCCTCCGCCAAAACGCTGAGCCAACCCAAAATTCAAGCAAATACTCTTCGCGTGACCGATGTGCAAGTAGCCATTCGGCTCAGGTGGAAAACGTGTCAAAATACCTTGTGGGTATTTTCCAGACGCGATGCCTTCCTGAACGATTTCTTCTAAGAAATTAAGGGATTTGGGTTTTAATTCTTCCATGTATACTTTTTCGAGTCGACGAATAAATTTGAGCTGTAAGGTTCAAAAATAAACATTATTTGCCAAAATCCGTAATTTGCAGACCGATATACCTATGAGAAAACACATCCTACTCTTCGCCCTCCTGTTTTTAGGCGCTTTCCAAAGCTTCAGCCAATGGAATTCCATCTCACTAGATACCAAAGCCTCCTTTAGAGCCATTCGATCCCTCGGTTCACACATCTGGATAGGCGGAACGCGCGGAACCGTCATTCACTCAAGCGATAAAGGCGAACACTTCACTGTTTCACAGATTCCAGGAGCTGATTCCTTGGACTTCCGAGATCTGGCGATACTTGACGAAAATACGGTCTTATTGATGAGCGCAGGCCCGGCAGAGAATGGGGCAGCCAAAATTTTTCGCACAGAGAATGGAGGAAAAAGCTGGGAATTAGCCTTCCAAATCAAGGAGAAGGGCTATTTCTTTGATGCCATTCTTTGGGAGGGCAAACAAGGATTAGTTTTATCTGACCCTGCGGGCCCATTCTATGGCTTGATTCGCATCAGCGATAAAGGACGTTCCTACGAATTATTGACCCCAACGAACCATCCCACTTTACAAAAAGGGGAAGCCGCTTTCGCAGCTAGTGGATCTAGTTTGCAGAAGACAAAACAGGGCTATTATATCGTGACCGGAGGCGGCGAAAAGGCGCGGGTTTTGCACGGTAAAGATGCGCTACATTGGGAAAGCATTTTTGCCGAAATTCCCGGCGGAGAAGGAACCGGATTTTTCAGTCTAGGCGTTCGCAATCCGAAGAACTTATGGATCGCTGGCGGAAATTATGCCCGTATTAAAGAGGGGCCAGTGCCCTTATTAGAAAGCAAAGATGGCGGGGCAACTTGGTCACCTATTGTGGGAGCACCCGCGTACTACGTGGAGAAAATTTTATGGGCAGCGCCGTATTGGATATTATCAGGGCCAGCCGAAAGCTCGGCTTTTGACCCAGTGACTAAGCGTTGGATTAGCTTAGGCAAAAGTCCCTACCACAACATCTGTCAGTTGGGAGATCGGATTTATGGTGTAGGTGGAAGAGGCCAAATCGGTTTCATCAGCCTCTCCCAAATACAGCAATTATTTCTTTCTAAAGAATAAAGAAATAGGTGTTCCTGATAAATCAAAGGCTTTCCGCATCTGATTCTCTAGGTAACGCTCATAACTTTCCTTAATGTACTGTGGTAAATTGCAGAAGAAAATGAACGTAGGATACGGTGTCGAAACCTGCGTACAATATTTAATCTTGATATATTTACCTTTCCAGGCTGGTGGCGGATAACTCGCGATCACATCTAACATCACATCATTTAATTTCGATGTTGAAATCTTCTGTGTACGGTTTTCGTATACTTTAAGCATTAATTCTAAAGCTTGGAAGATACGCTTCTTCTCCATGACCGAAGTAAAGATCACAGGCATATAATTCAATGGCGCCATACGCTCCTTGATTGCCTTCTCTAATTGAATCGCGGTATTCGTGTCTTTCGCCACTAAATCCCACTTATTAATCATCAATACAATTCCTTTCTTCGCCTTGTCCGCCATGCTGACAATATTCATATCCTGCGCCTCTAATCCGGTTAATGGATCGATTGTCGTCGCATCGATAATGATAATCGCCACATCGCATTCCTCCAAAGCCTTCATCGAACGCAAAACCGAGTAATACTCGATGTTATCGTCGATACGCGCTTTTCGGCGAATACCGGCCGTGTCCGTGATGATGAAATCCTTCCCAAACATCGTATAGTGATTTTGAATCGCATCACGCGTAGTTCCCGCCTCATCAGTCACGATGGAACGATCCTTTCCTAAAATCGCATTTAAGAAAGAGGATTTGCCTACGTTAGGACGACCTAAGATCGCCACGCGTGGAATGCCTAATTCTGGATTTTCGATTCCCTCATCCTTAAAATGAGAAACCATCGCATCGAGCATATCACCTGTACCACTTCCACTTTCAGCGGCAATCGCATAGGGATCGCCTAAACCTAATTCATAAAATTCCGCTGCAGCATAAGCCTTCTCGTGTGTATCGGCTTTGTTCGCGATCAAAATAACGGGTTTCTTAGAACGACGTAAAACGTTCGCAAAATCCTTATCTAAATCCGTTAAACCCGTAGAACAATCTACCACGAACAATAATACCGCCGATTCTTCAATGGCTAATTCTACCTGCTCGCGTATTGCTCCTTCAAATTTATCTTCGGATCCATGCACGTATCCTCCCGTATCAATCACGGTGAAGAAACGTCCTGTCCATTGACCGTAACCATAATGGCGGTCGCGCGTCACCCCGGACATGTTGTCCATGATAGCCTTCTTTTGTTCGATCAAGCGATTGAACAAAGTAGATTTCCCTACATTGGGACGCCCCACAATTGCAATAATATTTGACATTCTATGTTAAATTAATCGAGTGAATACCCGAATGAACGCAGCTTGTCCGTCTTCGCACGCCAATCAGGCTCCACTTTGACAAACTGCTCTAAAAATACTTTTTTACCAAAAAACTTCTCTAAATCCTCTCTCGCTTGGATACCCACTTTCTTGATATTTTCCCCTTTATGCCCAATGATGATCGCGCGTTGCGATACCCTTTCGACATAAATCTCCGTAGCAATACGTAAAATGGTGGGCTCTTCTTTAAAAGAAGTCACCACTACCTCACACGAATAAGGAATTTCTTTTTTATAATTCAAGAAAATCTTCTCCCGAACAATCTCAGAGGCAAAGAACTTTTCTGGTTTATCCGTCAGCTCCTCCTTATCAAAAAAGGGCGGATGAACGGGCAAATGCTCCATGAGGTGGCTAAAGATTTGGTCCAAATGAACCGATTCCAACGCCGAAATAGGGATAATCGGCTTGCCAGGAAAAATTCCCTGCCAATACGCGACCTTCTCCTCTAATTTCTCCATGGAGACTAAATCGATCTTGTTTAATAAAACAAGAATTGGCGTGTTTGTGAAATCTTTCCAATTGGTCAAAAAGTCCAAATCTTCAAACTCATCAAACACATCCGTCACATACAACACCACATCCGCATCCTCTATAGAGCTTTTAACGAAAGACATCATGGACTTATGTAATTCGTATTTAGGTAATAAAACCCCAGGTGTGTCTGAGTAAACAATCTGGTATTCAGTACCCTTATGCTCTCCGTTCAGCATCCCCAAAATCCGGTGACGCGTCGTCTGCGCCTTCGAGCTCACAATCGAAAGTCGCTCCCCCACTAATGCATTCATCAGCGTACTCTTACCCACGTTGGGTTTTCCGATAATACTGATAAAGCCTGCTTTGTGTTCTGGGGTCATAGAAATGTAACGTAAAATCTGCCTAAAAAAGGATCGGCAAGAATAATTTCTACAAAGATACTTGTTTTTTCTGAAAGAAACGTGCATCTTTGCACTCCCAATTATATCGCGGGGTGGAGCAGTTGGTAGCTCGTTGGGCTCATAACCCAAAGGTCGTCAGTTCGAGTCTGGCCCCCGCTACATTGAAAAGAGGTCTTGCAAAAGACCTCTTTTTTTATGCCCTTTACAGTAGCACAATTCTACCGCTAAATAAATACAGTAACCGCTAAATAATTCTTTACCATAGGTTTAGTTCAAATACACTAGGTTTACATTTAGTAAATACGTGCTAATGAGAAAACACCTGAAAATTCCCGGAATCGATCAATGTCCTGTAGATGACATTGTGAGCATTGAAGGCAAAGGGAATTATACCACCATTTTTTTGAAGAATGGCCAAACCATTTTAATGGCCAAGACACTCAAGAAGTTTGAGTCACAATTGCGCCTAGGCACCTTTCTTCGCATCCACAAGTCCTATCTTGTTAATAAGGTGAATGTGCTTAGTCACGACTTAAATGAATCGAAGACGGTCAAAACAGTACTTAATCAATCCCTCCCCGTTTCCAGAAGAAAACTAGATCTAGTCCGCGGGCAATTAGCCTAAAGAATCCCATAAAAAAGGGCCTCGATTTTCATCGAGGCCCTTTTTCTTTACAATCAAAAAGCTTATTTCGCTTGTGGCGCCATTAAACTAAAGAACTGATCTAATTTAGGCGTTACAATAATCTCCGTACGGCGATTTTGCTTACGTCCTTTAGATGTTTTATTAGCTGATGCTGGCTCGTACTCACCACGTCCTCCAGCTGTTAAACGCTCTGGATCCACATCAAATTTAGTTTGCAATACACGAACCACAGAAGTAGCACGCTTAGCAGATAAATCCCAGTTATCTTGAATACAATCAGTAGAAATAGGCACCGTATCTGTGTGACCTTCTACTAATACATCAAGCTCTTTGTGATCGTTTAACACTTTCGCTACTTTCGCTAACACAGCTACCGCTTTCGCGTTAACAACTGCACTACCTGAAGCAAACATCAAGTTATCAGAGATCGAGATATAAACAACCCCTTTCTTCACCTCTACCGTTACATCTTCATCATTCACATCAGCTAATGAACGCTTCAAGTTCATTACTAATGATAAATTCATTGAATCTTTACGTTGAATAGATGAGTTCAAGTCTTTGATGTATTTTCCTTGCTCGTTCAAGGCATCTAAGGACTTACGAATACTTTCAGCACCTGATTTGTTGATTACCGAAAGATCAGATAAACGATCTAATAAGTTTGTATTTGTCTTTTTGAAGTAATCTAATTGCTCTTGTAAAGCTTTCAATTGACCATTTTTTGCTTCTAAATCTGTATCTCTCTTTTTCAATTCACCTTGAAGGCTAGCTGTTAAAGATTGGCAATCAGATAAGTCCGCTTTTGATTTAGATAAAGCTGAACTACTAGATGCCTGTAATTGAGTTAATTGTGATTCCAAATCCGCTAATTTCTTCTTTCCTACACAAGAGGTAAATAAGAAAGGCATCATCGCGAATACCAAAAGTAGTTTTTTCATAACGCAGTTTTTGTTTAATTATCGAGCAAAAATAAGGATCTCCTTTAATAAACGTATCCGGAAATACGTTTTTTTCTAGATTGTTTTTAAAATTTCTCCGGCGTCCTCCTCTAAAACCTGATTAACCGATGACATCACCTCAAAAAATACGGCTAATTTTTCCGGCTCGACACGATCGTAGATTAATTTATTAAAGGCTATAACACCCTTTCGAGCCTGGTCGCGTTTCTTCTTTCCGATATCCGTCAAAAAAATCTTCACCACCCGCTTATCTTCATAATTCGCAGAACGTTCAATCCACTTCTTATCCTCTAGGGTTTTTAACATACGGGTCAAAGACCTAGCCTCCAAGCCTAGCGCCGGTGCAATCTTCGTCGCAGGCGTTCCATCTTTGTCGATATGCAATAAAACATATCCGATGGCCATGGTCATATCAAACTGAGCAGAATAGGTATTGTACATGCGGCTGATGGCGTACCAACCGGTCTTTATGTGAAAATCAATCGTTTCTTCTGCTTTCATAGGAATCCTACATTTGGATGCGAATAAGGTATGCTGTCATACCTTTGGACAAAAATGAACTAAAAAAAAATAGGATGCAAGCATCCTATTTTCAAATTCCGATAAAAGCAATCGATTATTGAACTCGATTACCCTTCATTCTTTTCGAATTCACTTTCAAGCCACTCAAGGAAGACTTCATGATCATCAGACGTACGCGAGGCGTTTTCGTCACCGACTTCGTCAAACCTTCGTATTTCTCATTGTAGACTAAATACTTGCTACCTTCGAAATTCAAGCGAGAAATAGTAGAATTTCCTGTTTCATCCACTAGCTGATAGAAATACTCTCCGCGTTCCCCTACAATAGGTGCAAAAATCAAACTATTCGACTCTTTCGCAGGATTGTCAAAAGAAACATATAATTTATCTCCTTCTTCCTTCAATAAAGCACCCGGAGTTTGTTTCTCTAAACTCACGCGGTTAATCGACTTGCCGTTTTTGAAAACCAACGCGCCCGCTTTCACGTTCGCGTCCGTTGAACTCATCTCTCTTTCTAAAATCAAGCCATTGTCATTGTAGAACTGAATCTTATTCAAAGGAATATTACTTTCCTTTACCGTTGCTAGAATAGACCCTGTTAAAAAGGCCTTCTCTGAACAAGAACTAAATAAGACCGTAGCAAATACTAAAATGGCAAGTTTTTTCATGAGAATGTTAGTTAACGCCTTCGGCTAAAACAAGAACTCGATTATTCAAAACTTCAACAACTCCTCCTTCGATTTGGAAGACCTCTTTATCCGCTGTTAATTCTCCTTTTGCAAGGGTAGAAACAATGGCTGCGTGGTCATTTAAAATTTGGAAGGAACCATTAACGCCAGGCAAAGTCACTACAGATGCTTCTGCAGAGAAAACTTTACGATCCGGTGTAATAATTTCTACAAACATAATTTTTTTATTTAGCAGCCTCAGCTAATAATTTCTCTCCTTTTACCACTGCGTCCTCAATAGTACCTACTAAGTTGAAAGCAGCTTCTGGAAGGTGATCGTATCCACCATCGATGATCGCATTGAAACCTTTGATCGTATCGTTGATGTCTACTAAAACGCCTTTTAAGCCTGTAAATTGTTCTGCCACGAAGAAAGGTTGTGACAAGAAACGTTGTACACGGCGAGCGCGAGAAACGACTAATTTATCTTCTTCCGATAATTCATCTAGACCTAAAATCGCGATGATATCTTGTAATTCCTTATAACGTTGTAAGATTTCCTTCACACGTTGCGCCGTATTGTAGTGAGAATCACCTAATACTTCCGCAGATAAAATACGTGAAGAGGAATCCAATGGATCCACCGCTGGGTAGATACCTAATTCAGCAATCTTACGAGATAATACCGTAGTTGCATCTAAGTGGGCAAACGTTGTTGCCGGAGCTGGATCCGTTAAGTCATCGGCAGGTACGTAAACCGCTTGTACCGAAGTAATCGAACCACGCTTTGTCGAAGTGATACGCTCTTGCATCGCTCCCATCTCAGTCGCCAATGTTGGTTGGTAACCTACCGCAGATGGCATACGACCTAACAGGGCAGATACCTCAGAGCCCGCTTGTGTAAAACGGAAGATGTTATCGATAAAGAATAGGATATCACGACCTTGACCTTCGCCATCGCCATCACGGAAGTGTTCCGCAACTGTTAATCCTGATAAGGCTACACGAGCACGGGCTCCTGGAGGCTCGTTCATTTGACCGAACACTAAAGTTGCTTGAGATTTCGCTAGTTCTGTTTGATCTACTTTAGATAGATCCCACTCACCCGCTTCCATCGCGTGCTTAAATTCCTCACCATACTTGATAACGCCTGACTCGATCATCTCACGTAATAAGTCGTTACCCTCACGAGTACGCTCACCTACACCTGCGAATACCGAAAGACCTTCGTATGCTTTGGCAATATTATTAATCAACTCCATGATCAATACAGTTTTACCTACACCGGCACCACCAAATAAACCAATTTTACCACCCTTTACATAAGGTGCTAATAAGTCGATTACTTTAATTCCTGTGAATAAAACCTCAGTTGTTGTCGCTAATTCATCAAATTTAGGCGCAGAACGGTGAATCGGCAATCCTTTGTCAGACTTAGGTTGAGCGATACCATCGATGGCATCCCCTACTACGTTGAACAAACGACCTTTAATTCCCTCACCTGTCGGCATCGTCATAGGCGTACCTTTATCGATTACCTCTTGTCCACGTTGAAGACCTTCCGTTCCTTCCATCGCAATCGTTCTTACGCGATCTTCTCCTAAGTGCTGCTGCACCTCAAGAACAAGCGTTTGACCATTTGATTTCGTTACTGAAAGAGCATTCAAGATCGCTGGTAAATGTGATCCTTCTCCTTCGAAGCTCACATCGACAACGGGTCCAATTACTTGCGCAACTTTTCCTTTGTTAACTGCGTTTGCCATTTGAATTTTAATTTGTTAGCTAAAAAACTACGATTTTGTATTAGTTCACGAATGCTAATACATTCGGACTGCAAAATTAGCCTGATAATTCGAATTTACCAAAACTGAAATTAGTATTTTTCAACTATTTTTTGCCAAAATCAGGCAATTTCTTTGAATGAATCGTAGTTTGTGTGAAATTTAGGAATTCAATTTTTGGACCAAAATATGCGCTTGACTCGCCCCTCTTTTTCAAAAAGCCTTTTTTACGCGATTGCCGTGGTGTTCGTGGCGATTGGCGGGCTGTGGATAGCAGGAGGTATGGCGACTTTTACGTGGATCGAAGTCTCTGAAATGATTCCCTTAAACAAGGTCGTGGACACGCAAGCCGGCCAGGATTTGCATACGAACGTCTATTTCATTCGTCAAAACTTCCAAATACAGGCTGTAACCCTGAATGCGACTCCGGAAATTAGTGGATTCGCCCTTGCCTTGTTAGGCCTAGGGGTGGCGCTTTTTTCGTTTTTACCCGTTTGGCAGGCCGTTTTGGGTGCCACACTGTGGCTCGGAATAGTCGCTTTCACGTTGTCTGACGCCTCTTTTCCCGCTTTATCGCAGATTATCAGTGGACAGCTTTTCAGCTTGAGCCTTGTAGCTCTTGCCGGCCTATCCGTTTTGAGCGCCGCGGCTATTCCTTCCTTTTTAATCGGTTTATCGCACGGTTCGAATGTGGCCAGTTCGAAAAAAAATCGCAGCATTTTAGGCTTGGTCTGGGGAATCAATTTGCTTTTAACCTTTAGCAATCAGCGCTTTGACTTAGGAGTACGGACGGCGATTCCCGCTTTTATTTGGATGATTTTGGCAGTAGGTCTCTATGTATACCAAAACAAGGACAACAAAGCTCTATTGGGAATAAGTCTTCTCGGGCTTTCTTCACTGATTCCACTTTTATGGCACGCAAACACGCCAGGCATTCAGGCGATTGAAAGCTGGAATTTAATTAACCAGGTAGTGATGGGGCTACTTTTTCCGCTATTTATTTACCGAAATTTTGGCCCTCTGCTAGCCCAAAACCTTCCCATTCACAAAGTCATTCACAAAGCCGCTTTACTTCCACTGCACTTGATTCAAATCGGAGTGCTTATTTTAAGTGTGGGCGCCGTATTTGCGTTTAATTCAGGCGCCTACCATCAAGGAATGGCGGCGAAAGAAAATTATGCGGGTGATGTGTCTGTTTTCGTGGGCGACACACAAATGGCGGAAATACATTACAAAAACGCCACGTTGCACAGCCGTTTAAATACCAAAAGTAACTTAAGCCTTGCCGCCCTCGCGCAGCAAGCGGGTGACACGGAGACATTTGCTTATTATGTGGCAGCCAGCCAAAGTATCAATCGTGATCCCGCTCTTTCTGTAGCGCTTGCGAATGTATTCGCCACAGAAAACCGTCCTTTTGATGCTTTATTTACCTTGCAGAAAAGTGATTCTGCTGATCCACGCATCGCTACGCAACTCGCCTTGCAATATGAAAGACTGGCTATTCCTGATTCAGCGGTTTATTTTTACGATCGCGCTTTTTCTTTAGAACCAGAAAATCCACTCTACATAGCAAACAAACTATACGCGGAGTCCACGTATTTAAAACGAAAGCCAGAATTCAACCCATCAGAAGACTTAGCCATCCAAGCAAATTTAGTAGCTGCAGGAATTCCTACGGCACCGATGAATCCATCTTTTGTTCCGAGTGCGGATTTGCGCGATTTGGTATACCTATATAATGGAATGATGTTTTGGAAAGGGAAAGCACCCCTGTATGACCTGGCAGGCTGGCAAAGATCACTAGGCGAAATGTTCCCTGAATTAGAACTTTTGAAGTCTTGGCAGTCCTTTTACCACGCGAAACCTTTAGTCGCTTTAAATCAATTGAATGTATCCATCGCGGCGGACACGACGCAGGGTTCGGGAATGACGGGGATTTTAGCTTTTTGGAAATATGCAACAGCCTATCCGGTGAAAACACCTCCGATTTCACGAGCGAATGCACTTGCGATGTTAGAAAAATACCCTTTTCAAATTCCGGTTTTGCAACAGGCGATTCCACTAGTACCCGCGAAAAAAGGGTATGAGGCCGCGCTGGCCGCATTACAATGGAATGAACAGAATCCGGCTTTTTATCCAATTTACGCTACGCAAGCACTCAAAATGGGCGAAATAAACTATGCGGATGAGGCGATGGAAAAATTAAGAACCCTCAATTCCGCCCTTTACCAAGCTTCGCAGGCAAGCTATTTAGCTGAAAAACAACGCGCTCTACAAAAAACTAAGTTTTAGGGCTTGTATAATTAAGTGACATTCTGTACTTTTGCAGTCCTAATTAATTTAAGTAGCGGAGTAAATGGTTCTTTCGCTGCTTAATCATTTAAAGAACCATCTTATATGAATCAAAAAATTCGCATTAAGCTGAAGTCATTTGACCACTCATTGGTAGACAAATCAGCAGAGAAAATCGTTAAAGCGGTAAAAGCTACAGGAGCAGTTGTTTCTGGCCCTATCCCACTTCCAACAAAAATTGAGAAATTCACTGTTTTACGTTCACCACACGTTAACAAGAAAGCACGTGAGCAATTCCAATTATGTACTTACAAGCGTCTAATCGACATCTTCTCTTCTTCTGCTAAAACAGTAGATGCTTTGATGAAATTAGAATTGCCTTCAGGAGTAGACGTAGAAATCAAGGTTTAAGGACCTGTCAGGTGAAGGCTTACCAGCTGAATCCATGATGAATAAATATTTTGTTTTACCTTTGCAAGCCCCAATCGAAATGATGGGCTGCTTTAACAAATAAAGAAATGAAAAGAACTTTTCAACCCTCTGTACGTAAGAGAAAAAACAAACACGGATTCCGTGAGCGTATGTCTACGGCAAACGGTCGTCGCGTATTGACAAACCGTCGTGCTAAAGGACGTCACAAGTTGACTGTTTCAGACGAAAAAAGAGGCAAATAAGCCATAGATCTTAGAAAAGAAGATTTCTGGTTTGCTATTGTTGTTCACTTAGTATTCCTGCTTTGAAATTTACATTTTCTAAATCGGAGCGTCTAACGCACATTAAAATTATTGATTCCTTATTCGAGAAGGATAGTCGAATTGTTGAAGAACGATTTGTCTATCCTTTTCGTGTTTTATACATCCGCCAGAATCCTTTTGAAGCAGATCAGGCGAATCCACAGATTTTAATTTCGGTGCCAAAGCGTCGATTTTCGAAAGCCGTAGATCGAAATACCCTCAAGCGTCGCATCCGCGAGGCCTACCGCCTGAATAAACCCCATTTTCAAGTAGAAGGAAAAGCAAAACTTCCAGATGTATTGGCTTTTGTCTATATTGGTTCTACGATTGAACCCTCAGATAAAATCCATAAGAAAATGGCCGCCATTTTAGAAAAATTCACCCAACCGAATGAAGCAGCTAGTTAAAATAAGCCTTTTCGTGTTTTTGGGTATGGGCTTGTGGGCATTTAGCCGGGCGGACCAATTATTTGACCTGGCCAAAAACCTGGACATATACGCCAGCGTCATCAAAGAACTCAACCAATTCTACGTGGACCCCATCGACCCAAACAAGGTCGTACAAAACTCCATCGACGGAATGCTGGATCAATTAGACCCATACACGGTCTATTATCCAGAAGAAGATTTGGACGAATTCACCACTCTCACCACCGGAAAATACGAAGGAATCGGCATTCGCGCCTCTTGGGTCGACAAAGGCTATTACATTACGTATGTAGACGAAGCTAGCCCTGCCTTGCAAGCTGGATTGCAAATAGGCGATCAACTCCTTTCCATCAATGGGAATCAGATCACCGAAGAGTCCGACCCCGGTCTACTAATCAAAGGTCCGAAAGACAGTAAATTAGTCGCAGAAATAAAACGCGGAGATACGCAGCTGACGTTGAGTGTCAACCGGTCCACCGTTCAAATCAAGAATGTAGGCTATGCGGGCATCATCCGTCCAGGCATCGGGTACATCGAATTAGAAGAATTCAATCAATCGGCTACCAAAGAAATGAAAGCGGCCCTCGTTCAATTAAAGAAAGAGGGAATGAAGAAATTGATATTGGATTTGCGCAATAACCCGGGTGGCTTATTGACGCAGGCAGTAGATATTTGCAATCTCTTCATAGACAAAGAAACACCCATCGTGAGTACGAAGGGCAAATTACAAGAGTGGAATGCCACCTATAAGGCCTTGAATCCCAGCTGGGATACGTCGATGCCTATCATTGTTTTAATCAATCAAAACTCCGCTTCCGCAGCCGAAATTGTGGCGGGTGTTTTGCAAGATTATGACCGGGCGACGATTGTGGGACAACGGAGTTTTGGGAAAGGTCTCGTTCAAGTAACGCGCGATTTACCTTATCGGGCAAAAATCAAGATTACAACGGCAAAATATTACATCCCAAGCGGTCGCTGCATTCAAGCCATCGATTATTCTGGAAACAAAGACACCACCAAACAGGAATTTAAAACACGCAACGGCAGAAAAGTCAATGCGGGGGGAGGAATTGAACCGGATGTGTTAGTGGGGCGTCCGCAGGCGAACAGTTTGACGCAGCAATTATTGAAAGAGAAAATCTTCTTTCAATATGCACGCCTATTTAAATTAAAGCACGCTTCGATCGCGGCGGCAGCTAACTTCCATTTAACGGAAGCTGAATTTGAGGAATTCGTGCAATGGGCAAAAGCGAGTAAATTCAAATACGAGAGTCCGTTAGAGAAACAGATGCGCGATGTATTGAAGGAAACACAAAAAGATCCTTTGTATGCGAACTTGACGGCGACTCTGGAGAAAATTAAGCCGGAATGGGATTCTTCGATCGCGAAAGAGCTACAGGCAAACAAAAAAGTAATTTCGGCGTTATTAGAACAAGAAATAGTGCACCATTATTACCTGAAAAAAGGGATTAATGAATGGTCTTTTGAACACGATCCTAGCCTTTTGAAAGGTGTGGAATTAATTACCAATTTGAAATGAGTCTTATCCTAAGTCTAGATACATCGACCCAAAACTGTTCCGTTGCCCTCCACGAAAACGGGCAATTGATCACGCAGGAATTAGTGGATGAGGAGGGTTCTCATTCTAAATCGCTGACCCTTTTGATTGAAAAAGTGATGAAGACAGCGGGTCGCGCGCTAGCTGAACTATCCGCCGTGGCCGTTTCAAACGGACCCGGATCTTATACTGGCTTACGCATCGGTTTAGCGACGGCGAAAGGAATTTGCTTCGCTTTGGACAAGCCTTTGATCTGTTTGCCCACTTTACGAATCTTGGCCTCCGCAGTCGATGCACCCGCCGGATCGCTACTTTTACCCATGTTAGATGCGCGCAGAATGGAAGTGTATGCAGCCGTTTATACACCAGCACTAGAAGAAGTGTCTCCACAAGAAGCGCATATTCTAAACCAGGAGTCATTTCAAACTTTTGCGCCTGTTGTAGCTTTTGGGAATGGGTCCGCGAAATGGCAAGAAAGCTGCACGCATTCCTCTATCACATTTCTCGATGGGCCTTTATTACCTGAGGCTCAATATATGGGGAAATTAGCCCACGAGGCATTTTTGAACCAAACATTCGAGAACCTCGTTACCAAAGAGCCCGACTATTTAAAGGAATATATGGGCACTAAACCAAAACTTAAATCCTTGTAAGATGGCAGAGGAAATCATCAACCGAGTTAACCAAAGTGGACTGACGCAAATCGACCTAGAAGATTTACGCGTTCCGGGTGAGCGTGTTTTCATCGACATCAAGGATCAATTGTTCCAAGGCGTCGCCTTGCGCGAGAAGGATTTCAGAGAATTTATCAGTGGCCACGATTGGTCAAGCTATGCAGGAAAACACGTGGCGGTGGGTTGTAGTGAGGATGCGATTATTCCTACTTGGGCCTATATGTTATTGGGCGTACAGTTGACTCCATATGCGAAAACACTCGTTTTCGGGAATCTAGCCGATTTGGAAAAGACTTTGTTTGAGCAGGCTTTGGTGAAAATAAAGCCGGAAGATTTTCAGGATGCCAAAATCGTTATCAAAGGTTGCTCGAAAGAATCCGTTCCTACCGAGGCCTATTTGAAAATCACGCAATTATTACAACCGGTGGCGAAGAGCCTATTTTTTGGAGAACCTTGCAGTACGGTTCCGCTTTTTAAAAGAAAATAAGGTAATTTTGTCCTATGTCCACGGAAACGCAAGCACAATACCAGTTTATTGATAAAATTATCCAGCATCATTTAGGGGAGAACACCGAAGTGAAGGACCTAGAATTTTTCTACGGGGGAAATTTTAACTTGGCAGTGCGTGTGCAATTGAAAAATGCGGACGAATACTTCATCAAATGGAACCAAGGTGATCACCAAGGCCTGTTTGATGCTGAAGCGAAAAACCTAGATTTAATCGGAAAAACTTCCTCCATTTCGGTGCCGAGCGTTATGGGTACGGGAACGATGGAGGAAAAAGAATACTTGATGATGGAATGTATTCCATCGGGAGAAAAAGCAGCAAATTACTGGGTGGATTTTGGGGAGAAACTGGCTCGATTGCACAAAAATACAGCTGAAAACGGACACGGACTCGATTACACGAACTATATCGGAGCGGCGCCGCAAATCAATACTTGGAATCAGAATGGGATTGCCTTTTTCATCGAACATCGCTTGCGCAATCAATTAGCCAGAGCGATTTATGATCGTAAAATCGATGCTGAATTAGAGGCCAAATTTGAAACCTTGTTTGAAAAATTACCCTCCCTTCTTCCGAACGAAAAGTCAGCCTTAATCCACGGGGACCTTTGGTCTGGAAATGCCATGACAAATCCGCAGGGATTAATTACGCTAGTGGATCCGGCCTGCTATTATGGTTTCAGGGAGGCAGAATTAGCCTTTACTACCATGTTTGGAGGGTTTGACGAGTCGTTTTATGAGGCATACAATGCGAATTTTCCGATTGAAAAAGGATTCCATGAACGCATACCTTTGTACAATCTGTACCCACTATTGGTACACGTCAATCTGTTCGGAGAAGGTTACTTGCCTGCCGTTAAGAAGATTGTAGATTCGTATTAACCACTTCATCCACGTCCTCAGCTCCCGGGAAAAAGGAAACTAGCTTGCGCAAGATTTCTTCCATCACCGCGTCTGGGCAAGAAGCTCCGCAGGTTAACAAAACACGCGTTTTCTCTTTCGTAGGAATGAAGGAAGTCGAAACACGCTCTTCTTTGGCCACATTATCAAAATGCAATACTTGATCTGCAGAAATCAATTTTTCAGCGTTCTTGATAAAATAGGTCGGCAATTTCTCGACACACAAATCGACTAAATGAGCTGTATTCGAAGAATTATAACCACCTGCGACAATGGCGAAATCTGCCTCCTCGGCTAATAAACCATAGGTAGCACTCTGGTTATCATTCGTGGCGTAACAGAGCGTATCGCGTGTATCTGCAAAATAATCCTTGATGTTTTCAGGCGATAATTGGAAGTGCAAGCGGATGATTTGACGTAAGTAATCCACAATTTCTTGTGTATCCGTTGCCAACATCGTTGTCTGATTGACCACTCCAATGCGTTTTAAATCTTTCGCCGGATTAAATCCAGCTGAATATTGTCCATCAAATTCTACAAAAAACTCTTCCGGTGTTTTTTCTTCTTTAATATAAGCCGCTAAAGCAATCGCCTGCTTGATATCTTTGATAATCAAGGTCGGTGTCACGGATTGAGAATGAGAAAACGTTGCCTTCGTCTCCTCGTGACTAGGTTTTCCGTGCACAATCACGGTGTAATCCTTCTTTCCTATCGCATCCGCCCGATTCCACACTTTTTCTACAAAAGGGCAGGTGGTATCAAACGCATAAGGATCAATTCCACGGGATTGCAAGATGGCTTGCGTCTCTAAAGTTGTTCCAAATGCAGGTACAATCACCACATCATTCGAGCTTAACTCTGACCAGTCCACAATTTGATTTCCGTGTGTGTCTTGAATAAAACGTACCCCACGATCCAATAAGTCCGCATTTACGGCAGGATTGTGAATCATTTCTGACAATAAGAAAATACGTTTATCCGGATTTTCATCGATAATCTGATAGGCTGTTTCCACCGCATTTTCAACTCCATAGCAGAATCCAAAATGACGGGACAGCAACACCTCCACTGGGCCAAAATCCAAGTGTGTAGGCGTAAAATCTTTCTTTAATTTATCTTGTACTCGACGAGCCTCTTTAATCCGACCGATCAAATTACTCTTAAATAAAGAGGGGATGGAAAAGGATTTCATTTTTTTAAAGGTTCGTTTGTGGGGAGGTTGAGTAGTAAATGTACGCTTCTGTGCAATTGAATGCATTTTATAAACTGATTTTTTGGTTATTGGTTTTCAAAATTACGACATCTACGGCAATTAATCATTTTTTGTGGCTAATTTGCATCTCATTAAATTCAACCCCTTTATGGAATTCGAGCCGATAGTAGTAAAAGAAGAATGGGAGATGATTCTCGATTTTTTCGAAAACTCGTTTGGCAAGCGTCCCACTGAAATGGAACCGATCTTGTTGATGATCGGGGTACAGGAATTAGGTCAAGGTCACGCGCATTTTACCAAAGAACAAAAGCAAGATCTCCTCCACATCGCCACCTGTAAGGTATTGAGCTATAGTGATTTTTACCGTTTGGATGGCTTGGATGAGGAAGGTTGGCCGCATTGGGAGAATGTACAAGGAATTCCATCGCTGCCATTAAAAGAGCAAGAAATCCTCTTAAAAGCACACATCATTCATTATTTCAAAACCGAGGTATTCCCGAATGAAGATCATTAGTTATAACGTAAACGGCATTCGTGCCGCCATGACCAAAGGTTTCGTTTCTTGGCTTCAAGAAGAAAACCCAGATATCATCTGCATTCAAGAATTGAAAGCGGAAGTGGAACAAGTGGACTTAAGCGAAATTTTCGCTTTGGGCTATGAGGTTTATTGGCATTCGGCTCAGAAAAAAGGTTATTCTGGTGTAGCCATTTTTAGTAAAATCAGGCCAAATAACGTATCAGTGGGTTGCGGTATCGATAAATACGATGCCGAAGGTCGCGTTATACGTGCTGATTACGACGGATTTTCGGTGATGAGCGTTTACATGCCATCCGGCTCCAGCGGTGATGAAAGACAAGCCTTCAAAATGGACTGGTTAGGCGATTTTCAAAACTACATTAACGCCCTCAAGATTGAATTTCCGAATTTAGTCATTGCCGGCGATTACAATATTTGCCACAAAGCCATCGACATTCATAACCCGAAAGGCAACGCAAACAGTTCTGGTTTCTTGCCGGAAGAACGCGAATGGATGGATGGATTCGTGAGCCGCGGGTTTGTGGACTCCTTTAGAGCAATCAATGCAGAACCTCACCACTATAGCTGGTGGTCCTACCGCGCGGGAGCTCGTGGCAAAAACTTGGGCTGGCGAATTGATTATCAGATGGTATCTGAGGCTTTGGCAGAAAAAATCCAACACGCCTCTATCCTACCGGATGTGAAACATTCCGATCATTGCCCCATCGTTTTAATTCTTAATAGCTAATAATATGCACTTCGAAAAACACGTATTTATCTGCGCTAACGACAAAGATGCCCCTAAAAAATGTTGCGGTTCTAGTCACGGAATGGAATTAGTAGACGCTTTCCGCGCGAGCTATGCAGCCCAAGGTGGAACGGCTAAAATCCGCGTCCAGAAATCAGGATGCCTTGATTTCTGTGGAAAAGGACCTACGATGGTCGTGTATCCAGAAGGCGTTTTCTACGGCAATGTGCAGGTGGAAGATGTGGCAGAGATCACAAAATCGCATTTAATCGAAGACGAAATTGTGACTCGCCTCCAAATTCAATAAATTACGCCATGATTTACCGCTTATATCCCACGCTTTTAAATTCCTTTAACCTCTATGTGAGCCAATCCCGTGATGGAAATGGCAAAATCATCGTGGATGAAATCGAGCTAATCGATCGCATCAACCGCGTGCGTAAACCGACGACGAATGCACAGCAAAAAGGGATTGATTTTGAACGAGCAGTGACTTTGGGCGAAAATGAAGAGGCTTTTGCAGAAGGTATCATCGATCAAGCGCGTGAATTATTGCCTGCCAAATACAAAACCCAATTTTACGTAGAATCGCGCTATAAAAACGCGCAGATTTACGGCTACATTGATGGTGTGGGAGACACGGTGGCATTTGACCTAAAAAGCACAGCCTATTACGAGCCGAATCGCTTTTTGACTAACCACCAAAACCTATATTTATTAGGTCTACAGAAATACGGTATTGAGCGCCTAGACTACGTTATTACGGACTTCAAACAGGTGTATGTGGAATCTTACGATGTAAAAAATATCGATTTCAGTTTCCAATACGACCAGATCGAAAAATTCATCTTGTTCTTAGAAGAGAACAAGAAATTCATTAGAGACAAGAAGATTTTTGACCGTAAATCGAGCGATAACCAATTATCGATTTTCGAGTAAGCTCCTCAATTCGTCTAAATGCTGGATTTCGTGAGGTAAATCCGTTGCTACCGAAAAGGGATTATAATGAATCGCTGGAATTCCCGCGTTCAATGCTCCCCTGACATCAGCCTCTATGTGATCGCCGATCATCAGCGCCTCTCCAGGCTGAATACCTGCGCGTTCTAAAGCATATTCATAAAATAACGGATTCGGCTTCTTCGTCCCTACTTGCTGCGATGTAATAATCTCTTTGAAAAAGGAGCGCATCCCTGCCCCTTCAATCTTCACGTATTGAATATCGTCGAAACCATTCGTCAAAATGTACAAAGGGAAATGAGCCGCTAAATCTTGAATGATTTCAAATGCGCCTGGCATCAAATTCGTCTTTCGAGGTGCACGCTCGAGGTATTTATCGCCAAATTCTGAAGATGGGCCTTCAACACCCAATTCTTGAAAAAAGCGCACAAAGCGCGTTTCCCTTAGTTCCGCCTGCGATATTTCGCCTGCTGCGTATTGGTCCCACAAACTAGTATTGATTTTTTCAAAGGTCGCCCAGTAGCTTAAGGGTTCTATGGCTAGTGAGTATTCAGCGGCTAAATCCAGTAAAACTTCTTTGGCATTTAAGTCGTGATCCCACAGCGTGTGATCCCAGTCAAAAAAAAGTGCTTTCGGGCTAAAATTCATGTAACAAAGGTAATAATAACTTACCTTTGCTTTAGCCCATTTTAAAATATCCTATGGAACATCAATTACAGCTAAAGAGACCTCTCGCATTTTTCGATTTAGAGACGACGGGGATACAGATTAACCGCGATCGCATTGTGGAAATTTCCATTGCCAAAGCGAATCTAGACGGAACCGTGGAGGTAAAAACGCGTCGCGTGAATCCAGGTATTCCGATTCCTTTAGAGGCTTCTTTAGTACACGGCATCTATGATGAAGATGTGAAAGACGAACCAACTTTTCGAATGGTGGCTCGCTCCCTATCTACTTTTTTAGACGGCTGTGACCTCGCTGGCTTTAACTCCAATCGTTTCGATGTGCCTATGCTGGTAGAGGAAATGCTACGCGCTGAGGTGGATTTCGATATGAAAAACAGAAAATTAGTGGATGCGCAACGCATTTTCCATTTAATGGAACCGCGTAATTTAACCGCTGCCTACCAATTTTACTGTGGCAAAGAATTAATCGGAGCACACGGAGCTGAGGCGGATGTGTTAGCCACTTTAGAAGTGTTGAACGCGCAAGTGAAACACTATGCGAACAAGGCGATTAAGGATGCGGATGGCAAGGAAGTTTTCCCTATTCAAAACGATATGGACAAGTTGCACGAACTAAGTGCCTCTAATTCAATTGACTACGCTAACCGCATGGCCTACAATAAAGACCGAGTGGCTTGCTTTAATTTTGGCAAACACATCGGTAGACCTGTGCTCGACGTTTTGAAGTCTGACCCGTCCTATTACGACTGGATGATGAAGGGTGATTTCCCGATGGACACCAAGCGCAAACTGACCGAAATAAAATTGCAAGGTTTTCAGCGTTAAGGCATTTTTGATGTCGAGGCTATCAGATATTTTCGTATTTTTGCCTCGCATAAATGCATTTTTTGGACAGGCTTTTGCCTGAAGCCTTTGTTATTATTTAAGACTATGCAATCAATACCAGAAATTATCCGTACGATTCCATTAACCCATTACATTATGCTGAGCTCAGCTTTGTTTTGCATTGGTATCTTGGGCGTATTAACACGTAGAAACGCGATCATCGTATTTATGGCGATCGAATTAATGTTAAATGCCGTTAACTTATTGTTAGCTGCCTTTTCTTCCTACTATTCTGACCCAGCCGGTCAAATTTTCGTATTCTTCATTATGGCTGTGGCCGCAGCAGAAGTGGCTGTTGGTTTAGCGATTATCGTGATGATTTACCGAAATATTCAAAGCATCGACATCGGTGTTCTTAACAAATTGAAAAACTAATTAAGCGCAAATTCCGCCCAATTAATATGTCTTTACTATTCCTCATTCCACTATTACCCTTAGTAGGCTTTGCTATTAATGGGTTAGCGTACCCGAAATTACCGAAGCAAATTGCGGGCATCATTGGAACCATTCCTCCTTTGGTTGCCTTCGCTTTATCACTTCAGTTATTCTTGAATTTTGACGGTCAGGCACAGATTCTTCCCATCGCGGATTGGATTAAGGTAGGTTCTTTAGAGATCCCATTTGCCTTCCAAATCGATCAATTATCGATCTTAATGCTCCTCGTCATCACGGGAGTGGGCACCTTGATTCACGTGTATTCGATTGGGTATATGTCCCACGATGCGGGTTTTGGTAAGTTTTTTGCCTTCTTGAACCTGTTCGTGTTCTTTATGTTAATCCTCGTTTTAGGGGCTAACTTTACGGTTTTATTCATCGGATGGGAAGGCGTAGGTTTATGTTCTTATCTATTGATTGGGTTTTGGAACCAAAAGAATTCTTACGGAGATGCAGCCCGCAAGGCCTTCATCATGAACCGTATCGGTGATTTAGGTTTCTTAGTAGGGATCTTTTTATTGATCCAGGATTTCGGAACAACCGACTACCAGACGATTTTCACTGCCATTCAAAGTGGCGATTATACGACTGATTTAAGCATCATCGCTTTCTGTTTATTCATCGGTGCGATGGGTAAATCAGCACAAATTCCTTTGTTTACTTGGCTTCCAGATGCGATGGCGGGTCCTACGCCAGTTTCGGCTTTGATTCACGCGGCGACGATGGTGACGGCGGGTATTTACATGGTGATTCGTGCGAATGCCTTGTTTGAATTAAGCCCAGAAGTATTGCATTTTGTAGGTTGGATTGGTTTAGCTACAGCCTTGTTAGGCGCTGCGATTGGTCTTTTCCAAAACGATATCAAAAAAGTCCTTGCTTATTCTACGGTGTCCCAGTTAGGCTACATGTTTATGGGCTTAGGCGCTTCAGCGTATACGGCGTCGTTCTTCCACGTGATGACGCACGCGTTCTTTAAGGCCCTACTTTTCTTAGGCGCTGGTTCTGTGATTCACGCGATGTCAGACGAACAAGATATTCGCCGTATGGGCGGGTTGAAATCGAAGATGCCCATCACGTTCATTACTTTTATGTTAGGAACGATTGCGATTGCGGGTATTCCTCCTTTCGCGGGTTTCTTCTCGAAAGATGAGATCCTAGCGAGCCTTTACCACCACGATCCTATTATGTGGGGTTTAGCGATTTTGGGATCTGCTTTAACCTCTTTCTATATGTTCCGTGTATTCATTTTGACTTTCTACGGAGAGTTCAGAGGAACGGAAAAGCAAGCGCATCATTTACACGAATCGCCCATCACGATGACATTACCGTTGATTATCTTGGCGGTATTCTCTGTGGGTGGCGGTTTAATCAACTTACCTCACTTCGCGGGAGGAAATGAATTCTTAGCGCATTGGTTAGCACCCTTATTGCCAGAAGCCGGTGAAGCTGGAGAAGTTAACTTCTTGAGTTTAGAAGGTGGCGCACCACTTTTAGCGGCATTCTTGCCAGCCTTCTTAGCCATCTACGTTTTTGGCATGCAGAAATCAGTACCATCTGAAGACGCAGAAATCTCAGGTATCCAAAAAGTGATTTACCACAAATTCTACATCGACGAATTATACGATATGCTGTTTGTTAAGCCTATCGCTTTCTTATCGAACTTCTTCTTCCAAGTGATCGACTTTTTAGTGATCGACTTGTTCGTAGAGGGCTTAGGTCGTTTTGTAAAATATGCTTCGAGCGAGTTCCGCAGAGCCCAAACAGGAAATGTAGGCATCTACCTATTCTGCATGGTCGCGGCCATCGTTGTCATCTTATTTGTTAGTTTAAAAAGTACGATCCTTCAATAATCCGATCGCAACATAGCTATGTATCTACTATTTATACTTTTATTTCCGCTTTTGATTGGGTCAGCTTTGTTGATCTTCAAGCCAAAGAACGCGTTCGCTATTTCTCTAGCGGCCTCCATTATTGAATTAGCGGCCACCGCCTTTGTTCTACAAGAAGCTAGCCTTAACCCTGTTTCCTTTTCTGCTCCTTGGGTAGCGGAAGCGGGTTTATCCTTTTCCCTGTATGTGGATGGAATCAGCGGCGTTTTAATCGGACTTTGTGCCTTGTTAGTTCCGTTCATCGTAGCGACTACGGCAAATACAGATCGCGCAAACAACGCTCAATTCCAGGGTTTGATGTTAGCCATGCAAACGGCCTTAATGGGAGCGTTCTTAGCGAAAGATGCGTTCTTGTTTTATTTCTTCTTCGAAGCGTCCTTATTACCGATTTACTTCTTAGCAGCGATTTATGGCGGCGAGAACAAGAATGCGATTACGTTTAAGTTCTTTGTATATACCTTGTTTGGGTCTTTATTCTTCTTAATCGCTTTAGTGTATGTGTATTTACAAACACCTGGCGAGTTTCACTCAGCGGATATTGAGGTATTGTATCAAACCGCAAAAGGCTTAAGCGCTGACCAACAAGGGTATTTATTTGCGGCCTTCTTTTTGGCATTCGCCATCAAGATGCCGGTTTTCCCGTTCCACACATGGCAACCAGATACCTATACCGTGGCTCCAGCACAAGGAACAATGTTATTATCGGGTATTATGTTGAAGATGGGTACCTACGGAGTGATTCGTTTAGTCTTACCTATGTTCCCTTTAGGTGTAGCGACATGGGGCTTGACGGCATCGATTTTATCGGTGATCGGCGTGATTTACGGTTCGATTATCGCCATCCAACAAAAAGACGCGAAACGCTTATTAGCCTATTCTTCCTTTGCGCACGTGGGCTTGATGTCTGCAGGTATCTTATCCGGAAGCATCGAAGGTATTCAAGGCGCCTTGTACCAAATGTTATCGCACGGTATCAACATCATCGGTTTATTCTTTGTGATTGAGATTATTGAGCGCAGAACGAAGTCAAGAGAAATCGCTCAGTTAGGCGGTATCACGCAATTCTCGTATCCTTTGACGGTCACTTTTGTGATCTTGAGTTTAGGTTCGGTGGCGTTACCATTAACGAATGGTTTCATCGGGGAATTCTTGTTATTGAAAAGTGTATTCGACCAAAATCTAGTTCTAGGCATCATTGCTGGGATCACCATCATCTTAGGTGCGGTGTATACGTTGCGTTTGATTCAGAAATCGATGTTCGGAAATGTTTCACGCATCACGGCTGATTTTGCAGACTTAACGTTTGCAGAGAAAGCGGTGTTAATTCCGTTGAGCGCCTTGGTTATTCTAGGCGGAATTTTCCCATCGACAGTTTTAGGTTTTAGTGAGCCAGCGGTTCAGCAATTAATCCAATGGTTCAAATAAAATAGTATTAAAAAGCATTATGACGGCTATCATTGCATTATCACTTCTAGGTATTTTAAATTTATTCTTGGGCTTTTGGCTTTCCAGAAAATCGATTCAAGCAGCGACGCTACTTTTCTTAGCAGGCAGTATGGCTTTGACGGCTATGGATTGGAACCACGAAATGTTATGGTATGGACATATGTTCCACACCACGAATACTTCCATCAGCTTCAGCTTAATCATTCAATTAGCAGCCTTTATGGTGGTTAGTTTTTCCAAAGGCTTTGGCATCGATGAAGAGCATACGCATCCAGCAGAATACTACGCGATTCTATTGTTCTCGGTTGTGGGGGCTATTTTAATGGTTTCATTCGACCACTTGATTATGTTCTTCGTGGGTTTAGAAATCCTTTCCGTTGCGATGTATGTGTTAACAGGTTCAGACAAGCGTAATTTGCGTTCGAACGAGGCGGCCTTGAAATACTTCTTGATGGGTTCTTTCGCAACAGGTATTTTACTGTTCGGAATTACCTTAGTATACGGTGCAACGCGCTCATTCTACCTGGTTAATATCGCTCAAGCCATCGCGAATACACCACCAGAATCAACACCAGTGTTTTTATCAATCGGGGTATTATTGATTTTGGTAGGGTTCTTATTTAAGATTTCAGCAGCACCTTTCCACTTCTGGACTCCAGATGTGTACGAAGGAGCTCCTACGATCTTTACGATGTTTATGTCGACAGTAGTAAAAGCAGCCAGTTTTGCGGCCTTGTACCAATTGCTTTCTGGGCCGTTTGGAACGATGTACGGAACGTGGGTATACCCTATTTACTACATCAGTATGTTGACGCTTTTAGTCGGAAACATCACAGCGGTGTACCAACAATCAGCGAAACGTATGTTAGCCTATTCGAGTATTTCACACGCGGGTTATATGTTATTAACGGTGAGCGCGAATCAAGTAAGCACGCCATCTACCATCTTGTATTATTCATTATCCTACACCTTAGCGACCATCGTGGCCTTCGGTGTGGTAATGTTAGTCGCGGAATACCAAACAGGGCGTACCGAGAAACCAGAGAACTTCAGTTCGTTTGAAGGTTTAGCCAAACAAAATCCAGGTTTAGCCTTCTGCTTTACAATCGCCTTATTGTCTTTAGCGGGGATTCCGTTGACGGCTGGTTTTTGGGGTAAATTCTTCGTCTTCTCTGACATCTTTAATCGCCACGTTTACTATCCAGTGATTTTAGCCATTGTGATGTCTGCAGTAGGGGTTTATTACTATTTCAAAGGAATTATTGCGATCTACTTTAAAGAAGGAGATATCGAACGCATAGAATTACCAGGTTTAGTAAAGTTCGCGATGTGGGCTTGTACGCTAGGCACTCTGTTGTTAGGCATTTATCCAAGCATCGTTAAAAACCTCTTTTAATCCAGGCCTTTGACCGACAAGAAAGCCCCCCTCTTTAATCAAAAAGACTTATTCGCCTACTTCGTGGTGGCTGGATTAGGGGCTTGTGTTCAATTACTCGCTGGTGGATTAATTAAGGATTGGTTCCGCGTTTCCTACGAGGATTCCATTCTTCCTGCTTATTTCATCGCCTTAGTGGTGGGATTTTTCCTGACGAAATTATTTGCCTTCAATGCGCGCCAAAGTCAGCAAACTAGACGCGAGATGTTCAAGTATGTCCTGGTTGCCAGCTTTTCAGGCATCATTACCTGGCTGTTCAGTACGATTCCTTACGACTTCATTCACGCGCATCACCCGGATATCTTTTTTGCCATTCCTTATTCGGTGAAAAAGTTAAATATCACCCAGATAGCTACGACCCTTCACGGAATGGGCTATAGTTTTGTGTCGAATTACATCTTGCACAAGACCTTTACCTTCAAATCAAGCGGCTTTTACGATCGCTTTAAGGACCTATTAAAATAGGACTTATCTAATTTAGACCTTTTCTAAGGTTGTAATTCTTAAGAATTCCTAAGCCGATTAAAGCCTCCTGGAGCCATTTTTCAAAAAATAGCAGCCATTCCTTAAAAAATTCTTAAAAATTTATTTGCATTTATTTGTACTTATAAAATAATGCCGTAGATTTGTAGCTCAAACCTTAAACAAAATAAGAAATGAAAAAAGTATTCGCTCTAGCTTTCGTTGCTGCAATGGTAACTTTAGCATCTTGTGGTGAGAAGAAAGCAGAAGCTTCTGCTGACACTGTTGCTGTTGATTCTGCTGCTGCTGCTGCTCCAGCTGATTCTGCTGCTGCTGACACTGCTGCTGCTGACACTGCTGCTGCTAAATAATTTTAGCACAACGATCAGAAAAAAGTCCTTCGCATGCGAAGGACTTTTTTTATGTCTAAAATCGGATGAAGAATAAAAAGATTGATTCCTTTTTTGATCACTTCCCTCCCAAAGTAGCGGAATATTGCTTTCAACTTTGGCATGATTATTCTTTTGACTTTATCGTCAGCAAATCCCGCGATTCAAAATTAGGTGATTACCGATTTAGCCCAGCAAAAGGGCACCAAGTGACGGTTAACCATAATTTGAATCCCTACGCATTCCTCGTGACCTACATCCACGAAGTTGCTCACTTAACCACTTATCTGGCTCACAAAAACAAAGTGCTTCCGCATGGACAGGAATGGAAGACGGAATTCTATACTTTATTCGAGCCCATCTTGGATGAGGACTTACTCCCTGCTGATTTAGTCAAGGTGCTCAGAGCCTATTTAAAGAATCCGGCAGCCTCCTCTAATGGATACCAACCCTTAGTCGACATCCTCAAAAGCTTCGACGCAGAACCGCCTGCGGGAACTCCGCTCATCGAATTAGCCGAAGGCGCACACTTTGCCTTAAAAAACCTGCGCTTTATCAAAGGTAAACTTCGCCGAACCCGTTACATTTGCAAAGAATTAAATTCAGGCAGAAACTACCTGGTGGCAAAGAATGCATACGTGTTACCGATTGAGATTTCTTAGCATTGTATTTTGGTTACTTACGGTGGCTTCAGCTGCGCTTGCCCAAAATTCTGTCTTATCCAGTGGCCAATGGCTAAAAGTAGGCATCACCCAATCTGGCATATACCAAATCACCCCATCCTGGCTTTCCTCACTCAGGTTAAAAGCAAGTTCAATAGGAGTCTATGGACACGAAATAGGCGAATTGCCCCAGGCCAACTCCGCAACTAGACCCATCGATTTACAGCCGATTCCCTTCCTGAAACAAGGAGATAAAATCTTGTTTTATGGAGAGAAATTTACCCACCACTACAGCGATACTACTTTCTATTTCATCCGCTTAGATGATCCGGCGCCTAAAGTCATGACTGATCTTCCGTCAGCTAATGCTAGTACAACGGCTTTGGAGTACGGCTATAGTCGTTTTCACTATGAGCCGGAAACGTACAATCTCTTGCAATCAGGCAGGGAATGGCTGGGTGATGGATTTTTTGGCAATGTAAACCGAACGATTCAATATCCTCTAGCAGACTACAAAACGGGGATTCCGAGCCTACTTTCGGGCAGATTAGCCTCTTCTTCTGTCGCACCAGGCACTTTCACATTCAATATTCCGGGGAACACCATTGCACCTCTTAGCTTTCCGGCGACAACAGGCGGTCGCTATGACCAAAAAGCCTATTTACAGACCTTCTCCGCCTCTATAAATCCAGAGATTAAGGACCAAAGCTGGACCTGGAATGTAGCCTATGGTAATACCATCGGCTCCGGTTACATCGATTACATCGACCTTCATTACCCCCGAAAATTCAATGCGACGAACGAGAATCCGCATTATTTTTTACCCAACAAAACCGATTCAACCTTCAGCATCAACATTCAAAACAGGCAGGCGAATCACCTCGTTTGGGTCAAGTTCACAGGCAAGAGCTGGCAAAATGTAAATTCCCTCGTATTTAACAAGGTCGCTCCAGGTGCTGAACTGTTGATTTTTGATCCGGCAAAAGCGGTGGACCCGAAAACGGGAGAAGTCATAGCAAACCAAAACATCCGAGCTGATGCCTCCGTCGACTTACTGATCCTTTCCAGCCCATCGATTCTTCCCGCCGCAAAACTGCTAGCGTCCTATAAAAATGCGAAGGGGATAGCAGCAAAGGCCTATTCTACCAAAGAAATCTACAACGAATTCTCCGCTGGAAAACAAGATGTGACGGCGATTCGCGATTTCATCCGCCTTAAAAAACCTCGCTATGTGTTATTCTTAGGCGATGCGACAGTAGATTACAAAGGAATAAACAAAGTCGCCACCGCCATTGAAAGACAGAATTATGTACCGAGCTATGAAAGTCGCGAGTCTTTGCAACCCTTGCAGACCTATGTTTCGGATGATTATTTTGGGTTAATTGCAGACAACCAAGGCGAATGGCTCGAAGGCAGTGAGGCGGTGAACGAGCCCTTAGAAGTAGCTATCGGACGAATTCCAGCTAAGTCATTTGAAGAGGCGAATACAGTAGTCAATAAATTAATCAGTTACGAGACGCGCGCTCAGCTGCAACCCTATCGCTTTGCCTGGCTAGCCGATGACGGCGATGCTAACATTCACGTACAAGATGCGGAAGACTTTGCGCGCTTGATCCCAGAAGCTTATCAAGTCCAAAAAACCTATATCGACCAGTTTCCCCAGGAAGTGAATAACGGATTTTATACCTCGGTAGCAGGCAAAAAAGCGAGTTTAGAACTATTTAACCGCGATGCCGACTTTATCCATTTCTTAGGCCACGGATCTGAATCCGCCTGGACAGATGAAAAAGTCATCACGAATAACGAGATTCAAACGCTCAAAAACAGCCGACATCTTCCCCTTTTGTTAACAGCGACTTGCCAATTTGGTCGCTTTGATGACCCTAACCAATTGTCTGGAGCAGAAATAAGCCTTTTATCCAACCAGGGCGGTGCCATGGGTCTCATCTCGACGACGCGACCCGTGTTCCAAAGTAGTAATTACTTGTTTGGTCAAGCATTTTATAGACAGTTAGCTAATCATCTAACAGATAAAAATTACCGACTTGGTGATTTGTTTAAAGACGCGAAGAATGATAGCCAATCTGGAGTGATTAATCGCAACATCACCCTGCTAGGCGACCCAACCTTAGCGTTACCTTGGAATCAACAGGCTCTTACAATTCGACTAGATACCTTGACTTCCGGAATCATTCAAGGACAAACGACTCCCAGTATTGATGGAGAAATTCGTTTGTATTATTTTGGAGAAGACAAGCCTATGCAGACTTTGGGAACAAAAACAGATAAATTCAGCTATGTAAAATCCGGTGATTTAGAGGCCATCAACAGCGCTAAGGTCGAAAAAGGCAAATTCACTGTGGCGAACTTACCAGCCGCGAGATTAAAATGGACCGCGCGAACAACGACGGAAACGTATGGCGGAGGAATGAAGAGCGTGGTGAAATCTACCTCAGAGGAAAAAGAAGTGAACGCCCCTATACTAACAGCGAGCCTATTAAATGAGTCTGACCCGCTAGCTAGCTCCGCTAATCCGATCTTACAAATTAAAATCAGCGACGCGAGTTCTTTACGACTTGTGGGACCTAAGGGCGAAAAAGCGGTGATCTCCATCAACGATACCTTGGAAATTCCCTTCTCTGATGTATTTACTCCCGAGCCAGGAAATAATAAACAAGGCACTGTTACCTTCCCCTTTGAATCACTAGCTCCGGGACTCTATAAAATCAAAGCAAATTGTTTTGATGTGCATACGAATCAGGGGAATTGTTCGTTTGAATTCCGGGTTTCGGCAGATACAAAAGAGCAAGGTTCGCTCCGAATTTACCCGAATCCGATGACTGAGAGAACGAGCTTTTCCTTTTTACAAGAGAAACGCTGGACGAGCTATCGCTACAAGCTAAAAATTTATAGTAACTTAGGGAAACAAACGCTCGAGAGGACGGGAATGATTCCGGGAAGCGATTCGGTGAATCAGACTTTCTCGATCGATTGGAGTACGGCAGAAAAGAGCCAATTAGATTTCATCAACTATTACCAATTAGAAATAAGCTACGACGACGGAACTACGTTCAAAAACTTCAGCGGTCGTATTGGATATATAAAATAACCCATGAAAAGAGTCCTAACCCTTTTATTTATTGCTTTTGGATTCACGTCCTACGCACAAACAACCTTAGTTTCTGGCCAAATCAATGCCGGCCGCATTCCTACTCCCACCCTTTTATTCTTAAACGTTGCTCCTGATGCTCGTTCGGCGGCAATGGGTGATGCAGGGGTCGCTTTATCGGTGGATGCAAATGCGATTCACTGGAATACAGCGAAATTAGCCACTACGGAAAAGAAAATGGGTTTTTCGCTCTCCTACACTCCTTGGTTGCGCAACCTGGTAAACGATATGGCGCTATACAATGTGGCGGGTTATACGGTGACGAAGAAGAATTTGGTGTTTGGGTTCTCGGTTGATTATTTTGATCAAGGGATGTTCCAAGCCACTTTGGATAATGGAACAAGCGCAGGTAATTTTAATTCCAAAGAATTCGCTTTAGGCATCTCTCACGCGAGAAAATTATCTCCAGCGCTTTCCCTCGGAATGAATTTGAAATACATCAACTCGAACTTACTGGGAAATTACCAGGGGAGCGGTGGATTAAACAATGCGTTGAAACCTGCAGAAACGGTGGCCGCGGACATTTCGGTGTTTTATTCGAAACCGACGACGGCTCCTTGGAAATACAGCTATGGCTTGACTCTTTCGAATATCTCAGGTAAAGTGACCTACGGCGGAACGGAGAAAAACTTCATTCCTACGAATTTACGTATCGGAATGGCGGCGACGCATGAAATCGATGACCTGAACAAATTGACCTTTACGGTTGATTTAAACAAATTAATGGTCCCTACGCCTCCTGCTTACGTGAATGGAAAAATGGTAGGAACGGATCCTGCGACGGTTTCGGCGATCGGCGGTATTTTTGGATCCTTAGCGGATGCCCCTGATGGAATCAGTGAAGAAATCAAAGAGGTGACTACCTCTGTGGGCGCGGAATATTTGTTCAATAATGCCTTCGCGCTACGAACGGGTTATTTTCACGAGAGTGAAATGAAGGGAAATCGGAAGTACTTTACCTTTGGTTTAGGGTTTAAGATGGATCAAAAATACGGCTTGGACTTCGCCTACCTCGTTCCAAGTGGACAAGGAAGTCCCTTAGCGAACACCTTACGTTTAACGCTCATTGCGGGCATTAATCAGCCAGTAAAATAATTATGTTAGATCGCAGCGTCGCACCAGCCGCCTTTCCGGTGGAGAAAGTTTTATTTCCCAAACCCCTCCAGTATACATTAGCCAATGGCATTGAAGTATGGGTGGTTTCAGCGGGAGAACAAGAAGTTTTTAAATTTGAATTAAGTACGAAAGCGGGGGCGATTCATAGTTCTTTGGCGGGATTAGCTGGAATGACAGCGTCTTTAATGAAGCGCGGAACTAGTACTCGCACAGCGCAGGAAATTCACCAGGATTTTGATTTTTTCGGAGCCTTTTGGGATATCCAAGCGAGTCTTGATCACGGCACATTTACGGTGTATGGATTATCGAAGCACTTTCATTCCTTAATTCCGCTCGTTTCTGAAATCCTACAAGAAGCGACTTTCCCAGCGGAGGAAGTCGAAAAAGAGATCGAGATCGAACGTCAAAAAACGAAACTGAACTGGGAGAAAACCTCCTATTCGGCTAGCCAGAAATTTCGCGCTCAGGTATTTCCTAACGACCCTTATGGCCGCTTTACGGTAGCGGAGGATTTTGACAAATTAGACCGTGCAGCACTTATCCAGCAGTATGCAACTACGTGGGCATCTCAAAAACCAGTTATTTTCCTTTCCGGAAAGATCTCCGAAGAGCAAATCGCTTATTTAGATCAAACCCTAGGAAAAATAAACTACACTAGCTCAGAACTAATAATTCCAGCACTTTCAATCGCTTTGAATCCCATCAAAATTCGGGAAGAAAAAGAAGGATCCGTGCAAAGCTCTATTCGATTTGGTTTGCCTGCGATTTCCAGAACGCATCCTGATTATTTTAAGTTTAGCTTAATGAATACGGTCTTGGGCGGATATTTCGGTTCAAGATTACAGAAAAATATTCGAGAAGATAAAGGTTTCACCTATGGCATTTCGTCTAGCCTTGCACCTTATCCACGCGGTGGGTATTGGGTGGTAGGTACGGATGTGAATGGGGAGAATGTGGATGCGACTTTGGCAGAAATTAAAAAGGAAATCACCATTCTTCAAACTGAATTGATACCACAGGAAGAACTCGAAATCGTCCAAAATTACCTGATGGGCAGCTTCACAGGAGAACTGACGCAGGCTTTTGATATCGCTGAAAAAGTACGCGTGATACAATTAAACGGATTAGCGCCTGATTTTTACGATCAATTCCAGGACCAGGTACTAAAAATCCAGGCCCAGGATATTAGAGACATGGCTGCTAAATACCTGAACCTGGATTTGATGCACGAGGTGATCGTGGGGTAAGAATTAGAACGAAGCTAACTCCCTGAATTCATTCACACGGCTCGCTAAATCAGCTTCCGTGATTTCGAATAAGCGCTCTGTACCGAATTTCTCCACACAGAAAGAAGCCATCGCAGATCCGTGAACGATCGCGCGACGCATGTTTTCAAACGAGATATCATCCGTCTTTGCTAGGTAACCAATGAATCCTCCTACGAAGGTATCGCCCGCACCTGTCGGATCGAAAACGTCTTCTAATGGAAGTGCTGGGCAATAGAACATGCGATCTCCTTGGAATAACAAGGCACCGTGCTCCCCTTTCTTAATAATCAAGGTCTTAGGTCCCATCGCCATAATCATCTTAGCGGCAGTGCGAAGTGAGTATTGCTCAGATAATTGACGCGCCTCTTCATCATTGATGCAAAGTACATCCACCATCGTCAACACGCGCTTCAAATCGTCCATTGCCACATCCATCCAGAAGTTCATGGTATCCATTACGACCAATTTTGGGCGTTTGTTTAGACCTTGAATCGCCTCGATTTGTACTTGGGGCGTCAAGTTCCCTAACATCAAATAATCACAATCTTGGTAAGACGCTGGGATCTCCGGCTTGAAATCAGCTAACACATTCAATTCCGTCACTAAAGTGTCACGTGAATTCATGTTGTTGTGGTATTTACCAGCCCAAAAGAACGACTTCTCCCCTTTCTTGATTTGTAAACCGTCCAAATTGATGCCGCGAGACGTCAAGGTGTCCATGTATTCTTGTGGAAAATCATCTCCCACTACGGCTACCACGTTTACCTTTGGCAAAAAGAAAGCCGCAGATAAGGCAATGTACGTACAAGATCCACCGATGATTTTATCGGTCTTTCCGTAAGGTGTTTCTAAGGCGTCGAACGCAACGGTTCCAATAGATAATAAGCTCATAATTAATTATTTAACCTACTTTAGGACAACGGCTAAAGGGTTGATTTGGATTGAAAAATTTACGGTATGTAATAAAAGTTTTATCATTTGTGGCTCCTAATTGGGAGACAAAGCGAAGCATTTTAGGATTAAAATCACCCACCCAGTTCATGTCCATGGTGGAATACGGATAGAAAGGATTTGTACGAGCGACTTCGCGGAAACGAAGAGCGATGGCAGATTCAACCCCTTTACCTTGGTGATCTGGAGTAACCCCAAAAATCACCCCACATGTACGGGTCAACGTTCCTTTTAATTTCAATAAAAGGAATTTAATCATGCCCCACCAATTCAATTTTCCATTTAGGTGTTTTACGATTTGGTTCAAATCGGGGATCACAATGAAGAACGCTACCGGCGTTCCGTCAGTCGTGTAGGCAAACCAGAGTAATTGCTCATCGATGATGGGCTTCATGGTTTTCACGAGTTTTTGGGCAGATTCCGAACTCATCTCCTTTACGCCAGGGAATTTCGCCCAAGCGGCATTGAAAATGAAACGAAAATCTTCTGCATATTTCGAGAGATTACTCTTCTCAATGTGTTGGAAAACGTAATCAGGATTCTCAAAAATGCGTTGTGCTTTTTCTTCGATTCCCTGCGTCACATTCGCTCCTGCAATGGGTGAAACGAATACGTATTGTTGGAAATAGTCTTGAAAACCATAGTTTTCGAAGAACGGAATGTAATAGGGCTTTGTCCAAGGCATCTTATAGGTAGGCTCAAACTCCCAACCTTTGACCATCAACCCCCAGAAACTATCGCGCTCCCCAAAATTAATCGGGCCATCCATCCCCTCCATTCCTCGCTCCGCTAGCCAATTTTGAGATGCCTCAAATAACATAAACGCTGCTTTCTCGTCTTCGATACACTCAAAGAAACCCATTCCACCTACGGGAACTTCCCCCTCTTTTGTATTTCGCTCATAGAAAGCGGCCACGCGACCGATGGCTTCCCCTGATTCCGAAAACAAAATCCAACGGATCGCCTCCCCTTGCTTGAAATGAGGATTCTTACGCGGATCGAATACCGATGAAATATCGTTATCTAAGGGACGAATCCAATTAGGATCGCTGGCATAGAGCTGAACCGGGAATTCCAAAAAGGTCTTTTTTAGTCGAGCGTCGTCTCCTACTTCTCTCAAAAACATGCGAATAACGTTAGAATGCGAAAAAACATACAAAGGTAATGAATTGCGTTTGGGTTTGGTGAATTAAAAGAATCCAATTAATTTTAATTCCTTATTATCCCCTTTCGATCAGAAACGATCCGCTTACCATGCAGCCCTTAAAAATATACAATACCCTGAGTCGTGAAAAAGAACTTTTCACCCCGATACACGAAAATCACGTGGGACTTTATGTCTGCGGACCCACGGTATACAATTATGCACACTTGGGTAATGTGCGCACGTTTACGTCTTTTGACATCTTAAATCGCTATTTATTGCATATTGGATATAAGGTGCGTTATGTACGTAACATTACGGACGTAGGTCACTTAGTGGGTGACGGCGATGAGGGCGAGGACAAGATTGGGAAGATGGCCAAATTGGAAAAATTAGAGCCGATGGAGATCGTTCATCGCTTTACCCAAGACTTCCACCAAGTATTAGAAAAGTTCAATCTGCTTCCTCCTAACATAGAGCCTACGGCAACAGGACATATCGTGGAGCAAATCGAGACCACGAAATCCTTAATTGAAAAAGGTTTAGCGTACGAATCGAATGGTTCGGTGTATTTTGACATTGAAGCTTACAATAAAAATGGCGGCAATTATGGACATCTGTCTGGCCGCGTGATTGAAGACTTATTAACCGAAACACGTGACTTAGATGGTGTGGGTGAGAAGCGCAGTCCATTGGATTTTGCGCTTTGGAAAAAAGCCGCACCAGAACATATCATGCGCTGGCCATCTCCTTGGGGAGAGGGTTTCCCGGGCTGGCACTTAGAGTGTACTTGCATGAGCCACAAATACTTAGGCGACACATTTGATATTCACGGCGGTGGAATGGATTTAAAATTCCCGCACCACGAATGTGAAATTGCACAGGCAAAAGGGGCTTATGATCGCGCTCCGGTACGTTACTGGATGCACACCAATATGTTAACGGTGAATGGCCAAAAAATGAGTAAATCCCTAGGAAACTCGTTTCTGCCGGCAGAGTTAATTGCCGGAAATCATCCGCTATTAGATCAGGCTTATAGCCCCATGACGGTGCGCTTCTTTATGTTGCAGTCACAATACCGCAGCACTTTGGACTTCTCGAACGATGCCTTAAAAGCAGCTCAAAAAGGATATAAGAAGATCGCAAACGGTTTGCGCATTATTAAGAAGTTAGCTTATCCTTCAGATATCACAGCGAATCCGGATGCCGCTCAAGAAAAGGAGATCAATGACGCCATTCAAGGCTGCTATGACGGAATGAATGACGACTTGAACACGGCGGTAGCGATTGCCCACTTATTTACCTTGTTGAAAAAAATCAATTCACTTTATACGGGTGGATTAGCTTTCGAATCCATTTCTGCTGAAACATTTTCGAATTTACAGCGTTCATATATCAGCATTTTAGAGGACGTCCTGGGGATTATAGAAGAGGTCCCTGCTGATATGAATGGTTTGACAGATGAACTTCTTCAGCTGTATAAGGGTTTCAAGGAAAGTAGACAATACGACAAAGTAGATGAAATTCGCGGCGCCTTCAAATCTGCTGGATTATTGATTAAAGACATGAAAAACTCCATTGACTGGGGTTACGAAGAATAAGATATGCTAAGAAATTTAACACCCACCGTACGAAATTTGATTTTCGTGAATGTCGCTATCTTCTTAGGATCAGCCTTCATTCCGGATGATTTATTCGCCTTGTATTTTTTCCAATCGAGCAAATTTCATTATTTCCAAATCATCAGCTACATGTTCGTGCACGCGAATTTCATGCACTTATTGATGAATATGTTTGGGCTCTATATGTTCGGATCAATCTTAGAGCGTATTTGGGGTGGTCCGCGCTTCTTGTTCTTTTTCCTGTTTTGTGGCGTAGGAGCAGGTTTGTTGCACGAAGCTATCCAATATTTCCATGACTATGCGAGCATTCGTAAGGCCTTGGAATTAGCGATTTCGAATCCCAATTCTGATTTCCTATTAGATTATTTCAACCGCTTTGATGGCAGTTCAGCGATCAACGAAGGAAAATTGAATACCATAGGAGCAATCGAACATTACCGATATTACACCACCCAAAACCCGGTTGTGGGAGCTTCAGGTGGAGTTTTTGGCATTTTGATGGCCTATGGCTATTTGTTCCCTAACTCGGAGATGTTCGTTTTCCCAATTCCGATTCCCGTCAAAGCGAAATACCTCGTGATGGGCTTTGCCTTTTATGAATTATGGGCTGGAAAAGCGGCTGCGGAGGGCGATAATGTGGCACACTTTGCTCATTTAGGCGGGATGCTTTTTGCGGTCATTTTATTGTTGATTTGGAGACAAAAACGCGATAGCTTCTATTAAGATGCGCAGCATTTGGACCGATATAAAAAATATTATTCAGCAGCCTGAACAAGGCTTGATGAAAATTATTATAGCCAACGGAGCCATTTTCGTGGCTTTAATGGTGGCCCGTGTCGGTCTATTAATTGCTGGAAAATCGGAATTATTTGATGTCTTTTTTACGCAGGTTTCACTTCCTTCAGCGCTCGACTTACTAATTCAAAGACCCTGGAGCCTGATTACCTATTTTTTCTTGCACATTGAGGTTTTCCACCTCATCTTCAATATGATGTTCCTGTATTGGTTCGGCATCATTATCCAGGATTTCATCGGAAATAAGCGGCTCGTTCAACTCTACTTTTATGGTGGTTTGGCGGGTGCGGCAGCCTTTCTTTTAGCGATGAACACAGTGAGTTTTTTCATTGCCAAAGGCCCAACTTTCCTCAATGGCGCCTCAGCTGGCGTGTTTGCGGTGGTGGTAGCGGCAGCGACGATCAAGCCTAATTACCAAGTACATTTGTTATTATTAGGCCCGGTTCGCATTAAATACATTTCGGCTTTTTATATCCTATGGTCTTTCATTGAGACGACTGGGGCAAATGCCGGTGGAAATATTGCACACCTAGGCGGAGCGGTATTGGGATTTATTTTTGCCAAAAACTTCTTAGCCGCCTCCCGCCCCCAAGCGATATTTGAAATAAAAATCAAAGAATTTGCGCAGGCAGTTCACAAAAAAGTACAACCGAGAAAAGAACTCGAAACCGTACCGGAGGAGGAGTTGAATGCCATTTTGGACAAAATATCACAGTCCGGTTACGATAGCCTAACGGACTTTGAACAAAAAAGATTATTCAAAGCGAGTCAAAAAAATGACTAAGGCTTAAAAACATTTTTACCTTTGTAAGGTTAATCTTTCACTATCCATCATCACAAGCGTCTATGCAATTTGAAGCCGGTCCTTTACTTAGCCAAATCATCACACCGGAGGATTTGCGCAAGTTGCCGAAATCAGACTTACCTCAAGTTTGTGACGAATTGCGTCAATTTATCATTGATAACGTATCGGTGAATGGGGGCCATTTTGGGGCTTCCTTAGGCGTAACCGAGTTAACTGTTGCCTTACATTATGTGTTTAATACACCAGATGACCAATTAGTCTGGGATGTAGGACACCAAGCATACGGGCACAAAATCCTAACCGGACGCAGAGAAAATTTTCACACAAATCGCTTAATGGGCGGCATTTCGGGCTTTCCGAAACGCTCCGAAAGTCCCTTTGACACGTTTGGCGTAGGGCACTCCTCTACTTCCATCTCAGCAGCGCTGGGGATGGCCGTAGCTTCCGGTTACAAAAAAGAAACACACAGACAACACATCGCGGTGATCGGCGATGGATCGATGACGGCGGGAATGGCTTTCGAAGCCATGAACCACGCAGGCGATATCCCGAATAACATGTTGATTATCCTGAACGATAACTGCATGGCGATCGACCCGAATGTGGGTGCCTTAAAAGAATACTTAACAGATATCACGACTTCGCATACCTACAACAAGGTGAAAGACGATGTGTGGAATCTGTTAGGCAAGATGTCCAAGTTTGGCAAAACGGCCCAAGAGATCGTTTCTAAGATCGAGAATGGACTGAAAGCGACCTTATTAAAGCAAAGTAACCTGTTTGAATCTTTAAATTTGCGGTATTTTGGCCCTATCGATGGTCACGATATCGATAACTTAACAACGGTTCTAAACGACTTAAAAGATATTCCTGGCCCTAAAATTTTGCATTGCATTACGACAAAGGGCAAAGGATATTCGCTAGCTGAAAAAGATCAAACCTTGTGGCACGCTCCCGGCAAATTCGATAAGACGACCGGAGAAATCCACAAAAAGACCTACGATGACCCTCAGCCTCCTAAATACCAGGAGGTCTTTGGCCATACTTTATTAGAATTAGCCGAGAAGAATCCGAAAATCATGGGTATTACCCCAGCGATGCCGTCAGGATCTTCCTTGAATATCATGATGCGGGCGATGCCAGATCGCGCTTTTGACGTTGGAATCGCGGAACAACATGCGGTAACGTTCTCTGCGGGATTAGCGACTCAAGGTTTAACCGTTTTCTGTAATATCTATAGTTCGTTCATGCAACGCGGTTATGACCAAGTCGTGCACGATGTTTGCTTGCAAAAATTACCCGTCATTTTCTGTTTAGACCGCGCTGGTTTAGCGGGAGCGGATGGCCCTACACACCATGGATTACTAGATTTAGCGTTCATGCGTTGTGTACCAAACATGATTGTAGCTGCTCCTCGCAATGAACAAGAACTGCGAAACATCATGTTCACGGCTTCTTTAGATACCTTCAAAAACCACGAAAAAGCCATCACCATTCGCTATCCACGTGGCGAAGGTGTAATGCCAGCCTGGAGAACAAACTTCGAAGAAATTGAAATTGGGAAAGGGGTTCAATTGGTAGAAGGCGAGGAAATTGCCATCTTATCGATAGGTCACATTGGAAACGAAGCGATAGCTGCATGCGAAATGGCGCGTGAACTTGGCTTAAAACCGGCCTTATTCGATATGCGTTTTGTAAAGCCATTAGACGAGGAGTTATTGCACCGCGTATTTACACAATTCAAGAAGGTAATCACGGTAGAAGACGCAGCGATTCAAGGTGGATTTGGATCTGCGATTGCGGAATTTATGGTAGATCACCACTATACTTCACAACTTATTCGCCTTGGAATTCCAGACGAAATCGTCGAGCACGGGGAGCAAAAAGAATTGTATGCCCTATGCGGAATCGACGCAAACGGCATTTTAGCAAAAATCCAAGCGAACGTCTCCACGCAAGTGGCGAAAAATAATCCGAAAGCGCTTGTTTCTTAAAGCGTTAATAGTACTTTTCAAAGAAATAATCCCTACCTTTGCACCTTGAATTTCCCAATTAAAGGAATTTCGTTTCATTCAACGAATACATTTTTATGCAAAGCATTCGCAACATTGCCATTATTGCCCACGTTGACCACGGTAAAACGACCCTAGTTGACAAAATCATTCATGCATCCAAGATTTTTAGAGAAAATCAAGAATTTGGAGATTTGATCCTTGACAATAACGACTTAGAGAGAGAAAGAGGGATTACGATTACGTCTAAAAACGTATCTGTTCGTTACAATGGAGTAAAAATCAACATTATCGATACACCTGGTCACGCCGACTTTGGCGGTGAGGTAGAACGCGTTCTACGTATGGCTGATGGCGTTATCTTGTTAGTGGATGCTTTTGAAGGCCCGATGCCTCAAACACGTTTCGTACTTTCGAAGGCGATTGCGTTAGGATTAAAGCCTATCGTTATTGTAAACAAAGTAGATAAAGAGAACTGTCGTCCAGACGAAGTACACGAAAGTGTTTTCGACTTGATGTTTAACTTAGAAGCAACAGAAGATCAATTAGACTTCCCTTGTATCTATGGTTCATCTAAGCAAGGATGGATGAGTACTGATTGGAAAACACCTACAGATAACATCATTCCATTGTTAGATGCGATCATCGAGCACATTCCAGCTTCTAAAGTACAAGAAGGTACTCCTCAAATGCAGATTACGTCATTAGATTACTCTTCATTCGTAGGTCGTATCGCGATCGGACGTTTAGAGCGTGGTACGTTGACAGAAGGGATGCAAATCTCCCTTTGCAAAGCGGATGGCACAACGAAGAAAATGCGTATCAAAGAACTTCAAGTTTTCGAAGGTCTAGGAAAAGTAAAAGTAGAGAAAGTAGAGTGTGGTGAAATTTGCGCAGTAACAGGTATCGAAGATTTCGAAATCGGTGACACGATTGCAGATGCAGAAAATCCAGAGGCATTAGCGCGTATCGCGATTGATGAGCCTACGATGAATATGTTGTTCACGATTAACAACTCTCCATTCTTTGGTAAAGAAGGTAAATTAGTTACCTCTCGTCACTTACGTGATCGTCTTTTCAAAGAGACAGAGAAAAACTTAGCCTTGAAAGTAGTTACAACAGAAAGCGAAGATAAATTCTTAGTATTCGGTCGTGGTATTCTTCACTTGTCTGTATTGATCGAAACGATGCGTCGTGAAGGATATGAGTTACAAGTAGGTCAGCCTCAGGTTATCTTCAAAGAAGGAGAAAACGGCGAGCGTTTAGAACCAGTAGAATCATTAGTAGTAGACGTTCCAGCAGAAGTTGCAGGTAAAGTGATCGAATTAGCGACTCAAGGTAAAGGTGAGTTGTTGATTATGGAACCTAAAGGTGACTTACAACACTTAGAATTCAACATTCCATCTCGTGGTTTGATTGGTTTACGTTCTAAAGTATTGACGGCTACCTTTGGAGAGGCAATTATGGCTCACCGTTTCATCGCTTACGAACCATTCAAAGGAGCAATTCCAGGCCGTATCAACGGATCATTGATCTCAATGAACACAGGTCCCGCGATTCCTTACGCAATTGATAAATTACAAGATAGAGGGGTGTTCTTCATCGATCCAGGTGAAGAAGTATACACAGGGATGGTAGTAGGTGAGCACAATCGCCAAAATGACATCGAAGTGAACCTTCAAGCTGCGAAGCAATTAACGAATATGCGTGCTTCTGGTACGGATTCGAATACCAAAATTGCTCCTAAATTAAACTTCTCATTAGAAGAGTGTATGGAATTTATCCAAAAGGATGAATACTTAGAAATCACTCCTAAGTCTTTACGTATGCGTAAAATTTGGTTAGATCCAAGTGAGCGTAAGCGTAACGAAAAGAAGCCAAGCTAATCCTGAAAAGGCTGCCCTCACCGGCAGCCTTTTTTTATGGTCTAAACGCAGGTTGCTCATCCAAAAAATAATACCGCGAAGGTAAGTAAGGCTTCAGCTCCCCCATCCAATACACCGATGGTCGCTTTAGAAAATACCACGTGGCCTGTCGCCAACTTTTTAGCCACACTGGGTTCCGATATTTTAATTCCTTCCCTAAAATCAAATGCAGCTGCCCCCGAGATTCCGTGGGGATGCGCACATATGCAAACGATTCACTTCGGTATTTCCATTGTAGATTACCCTTAACAGGCCACCTACGCGTCAGCGTATCCTTCACCCCTACATTCGCCCACATCGGACTTAAGTGCGCCTGAATCCAGGCAGGGTCCGTACTCGCAGGCAAAGAAGCAATGGATTTCTCCCCTTCATTCTCTACCCAAACGGCTTCTCCTTTAAACGCACTTAGGTAAGCCTGAGGTATCGTTTCAGGTGTTTGCCAAAAAATTAGCGTGATGCACGCGCACACTTTCCAGCGACGCGGCGCCCAAACGAGTAAGGCAATCGCCACGAAATAACATCCCATTTCAAGCAGCGAAATCCGCAAAAAGGGGATTACGGATGTGACGCGTTCCACCCAACTAAACATCAAACCATGTAAAAGTTGAAAACTTGACTTCAATAAATAAGCCAACGGTTGAAAAGCCCATTCGGGCAAAAAAGAACCTATCGCCAACAGCAAAAAACCTAGAAACAAGGCGATAGAGGAGAATAAAATCAAGAAAGGATTCAACAGAAAGAAGGAAAGTGGATGCGGCAATTGATGAAAATAATACACAATCAAAGGCCAGGTAAATACTTGAGCTGCTAAGGCCACGCAGGTTAATTCCCAAATTTGGGTCAACTGCCAGTGAAGCCGACCTCTGAACTGGATAACTGAAGCCCAGCGCTGTTGAAAGGCAATTAATCCCCAAACCGCTAAATAAGATAACTGAAACCCCGCATCAAATAAGGACGCCGGATGCAAGAACAATAGAACGAAGGCGCTAAAAGCCAAGGTATTCAGGCTCTCTTGCCTTCGAAGAAAGGTTTTAGCAAACAATATCACCGAAAACATCCAAGCAGACCTCAGCACCGGCAAAGAAAAGCCACTAATCCCGGCATAGCACCATAACAAAGCCATCATCAATCCAAAAAACACATAGGGTCCAAACGGCCGCCGTTTAAGCAAGAAACCCAATAAAAGGCTCAATCCCATATACAATAGCCCGACATGAAGACCCGAAACAGACAATATATGAATCGCACCTAAAGCCGAATAAGCAGATAAGGTCTCGAAATCAATCTTCGTCTTCACTCCTAAAAGCATCGCCTCGGCCACGTCTCGATCTCGCCCCGGCTCGAAAGCCCGTTCAAGTAAGCCCACAAAATGCGCCTGAGCCTTTTCAAAAAAAGTCCGCTCTACACCTCCTTTTTCAATGAGCCGAATTCGATCGAGCGAAACAAAAGCAGATCCGCCTATTCCCTTTTGGGAAAAATAGGCACCCCAATCCTTTTCAAAAGGAAAAAGGGGCAAGGGGAAAGGCTCGACCGCTTGCCGCACGGCATACACATCACCAACCTGGGGTTTAGGTAATGTTTTAGCGAGATAAAGCCTGTATAATCCAGAGGAAGAAGACCATACCCGCGTCGAATCTCGTGAGCCCATACAGCGAGCTAACACAGACCACGACTTCGGTTTCTCCTCTACGGATCCATCCACTCGAAACACAAAACCATTCCTCGGCAAAGCAGGCAAAACAGGTTGCAGCCGCTCCGTCCAGGCCATCGCAAAAACGACAATCAAGGAGGAGATGCCGGCACTTCTACTAACTCTCCCCGGCAAAAGAAAACCCAAAACACCTAAAAGAGGCCAATAAGCAAATCCAGAAAGCAGGATACCTAGCATCCAAAACAGCAAAATTCGGACAAAAGGAAAACGAGAAAAATAGGAGATCATTGATTAGGCGGAAAGGCCTAAAGGTAGAATTTTTTGGAGGAGATTAAGGCCTCCACCTCATCAGGAACTAGATATTTTATCGACTGACCTTGTTGGATACAGGCCCTGATATAAGTAGCTGAAATGTGTAAAATAGGTGCTTCAATGCGCTGAACGTTCTTATGTGCCCATAAATCCGATGCCGGTTCTTCGCCCCGCGGATAGACGTAGAGACCATAATAATCAAGTATTTGGTGATAGTTTTTCCAGCTCTTGAACTGTTCTAAATTATCTCCCCCTATGATTAACTTGAACTCCGTATCCGGATGACGCTCTGCTAAATGCACGAGCGTGTCTATGGTATAAGAGGGACGAGGTAATTGAAACTCAATATTAGATGATTTGAAAGCGTAATTATCGGATATGGCCCGCTCTACCAGGTCTAATCGATCGAATTCATGCAACAAGGATTTACTTTTCTTGTGGGGATTTTGAGGAGAAACGACGAACCAGATTTGGTCAACCTCCGTTTGATTCAACACCGCCTGCGCAATGATCAAATGACCCTGATGTATCGGGTTAAACGAACCAAAAAACAGGCCTACCTTCATTATTTTGTTAATTTATCAAACAAATCTTGCGCTTCTGCCACCGCGTCCTCGAGCTTATCGTTTACTAAAATCACATCAAATTGTTCCTGGAAAGACCATTCAAATTTCATCTTAAAAATTCGCTTTGATAATGCCTCCTCATCTTCCGTTCCCCGTGAACGCAAACGCTCCTCAAGAATTTCCAACGTAGGCACTTTCACAAAAACGGCTAAGGCACGATCCCCATAATACTTCTTTAAGGCCAAACCTCCGCGCACATCCACATCAAAAATCACATGTTTCCCAGAAGCCCAAATCCGCTCAATCTCCGACTTCAAGGTGCCATAATAGGCCCCTGCATATACCTCTTCCCACTCTACAAATTCATCATTTGCAATGCGAGCGCGAAAATCATCTGGCGTCAAAAAATAGTAGTCCTTCCCGTGCTCTTCGTGACGACCACGCTTATCGCGGGTACAGGCAGAGATCGAGAAGCCCAAATTTGCATTGCGCGCCAATAATTCTTTAACGATGGTGGTTTTACCGGAGCCCGAAGGGGCCGAAAATATGATGAGTTTGCCTTCCAAAAATTTCGATGATTAAATGAACCAACAAAATAAGGGAATTAAGAGCAATATAAGGAGTACAATCGACGATATTTTTGAACGAATGCTATCGAGCAAACTGGTGGGGCAGGTAGACGTACAGGTTGACTTTAAGGCTTTACGTAAAGCTATTTCAAGTTTATGACCCTCGCTGCAAGGCAAACAATGGTCTTTATTCGCTAAAAAACGGGCTTCCTCCTCCGCTGTCGCCTCCTTATCAAGGATGCGTTGGATCAACTTCATACACTCTGGTTGATGGGAACAATTCGTCTTCATACGTTTTTAAACATGGATCGTAAAAAAATAGTTCCGGGCTAGGCTGACAACATGTCAGTTTTGTAGCCCTTCTTTGCAGCATAGGTAGCTAAGGTTTCTTTCAAAAAGGTTCGCGCACGGTGAAGTCGTGAACGCACGGTCCCGATGGGGATATTCAGAATTTTGGCCATCTCTTCATAGCTAAACTCCTCTAAATCACACAAAATGATGATCATTCTAAAGTCAACAGGTAAAGCTTGAATCGCAGAGGTGATTTCATCGCCTAGCATTTCATTCACCGTTTCCGCCTGCAAATCTGCCTGGAATGCAGGTTCTGGATCGTCATCACCCGCAAAGGATTGCTCCACCCATTCGAATTCTACCTTGGACGGGCCACGGGATTTCTTGCGGTAATCGTTGATGAAATTATTCTTGAGAATGCGGAATAACCAGGCTTTGGCATACGTACCTGGCTCAAAAGAACCGATAAATCGAAAAGCACGCATACAGGTGTCCTGCACTAAATCGTGCGCATCGTCCTCGTCATTCGTCAGTCGAAGGGCAAAATTATACATCGCATCCATATGCGGCACAAACTCCTTTTCGAAGAGTGCTCTGGCTTGCGATTCAGTCAGCGCAACGGCTGAACTCGTTTCTGTACTCATGGCGGTTTATCGATAAGATACCAGCATGCCTACAATTTAAACGCCAAAAAGAAAAGGTGACAAAAAGACTTATTTCCCCTTGTTGAATAACTCCAATAAGGTAAATACGATTGCGCCTAACATAGTGCTCAGAAAGGCTTTCCATAGACTCAGGCCAAAAAGACTCCAATCACTCGCCTCCAGTAAAAATAGCACCAGGTGATGCGTTAAGAGCATCAATGCCAAATAAGGGAAAAACCACATCCACTTCATCTCCGCCAAACTGATCGAAGAACGCTCATCGTATCCATTCGCAGGCGTCAAGATATTGAAAAAAGTAGGACGTAGCCACGCAATTAAAACTGTTGCGAACGCATGCATCCCATGGGTATTATAAAAGGTATCTAATAACCATCCCAAGACAAAAGCTCCTACAATCAGGTAAACAGGAGGCGTTTCGATAGGCGCTTTAATAATAGCCCACAAATAAATGAAGCAAAATCCGTAATAAAACAGGGCCAAATCACGCAAAAACAAAAGTTGCACGACAATCGTTATAACGACCGCGATCCACCATTTGTATTGAAAGGTAGCGTTCATCTTAGTCGATTTTAGGTTTAGCTTGTTCTAATTTCGCTTGTTGACCCGCAAACTTATTTTCAATCACATACACATAGCGTAAGGTGGAGAAATGGGTCAATAACATCACTTTGATATCATGAAAAGTTCCATCGTCTTGCAATCCTACTTTTGCTACAATACCAATGGGAACATTTGGCGGATAAACCGCATTATAATCAGAGGTAACGATGGTATCCCCTTTTACTACTTTTTTGTATTTCGAAACATCCATTAACTCGGCCACTTCGGGTTGATAGCCAGGCCATTTGATGTAACCTAATTCCCCTGATGACTTAATTTTAGCAGAAACAGTATTGCTAGTGTGTAAAACAGATACGATTAAGGACAAATTTGCTTGGCAAGAGATGACTTTCCCTACCACTCCCGTTGAAGAAATAACCGCCATGCCTGGTTTGATACCATCTAAATAGCCTTTTTCAATCGTTAAATAATTTTGCGAATTCCTCGTACTCTGATCAATCACTTTACACGCGATAGGCTTATAACGATCTAGGGATGCCTTGCTGAAAAATACCGGCAAATCCGCTTTCTGTTGAACCTGCGCTTGCAATTGAAATACTTGCTGATGCAGTTTTTGATTCTCTAATGCTAATTCGCCGTTAATCTCCCGTAATTGATGGTAGGATGCCACTTCTTGACGCGTGGACAAAATAGACGCCGCCCAGGCATTCGTGGTGTTAAAATAGAGGGTATGTTGGTAATTATTGTACGTAAACACAGACCAAAGACTGATCAACTGCAGCAGAACAAACAATAGCAGGTTTCGCTGACGCAATAAGAACTCAAACAGTTGATTCATCCCCTACTAGGTAATCAATACCGGACGGTATTTCTCTAAGTTTTTCAAGATTTCTCCTGTACCACGGATTACCGCTTTCAACGGATCGTCAGCTACATGTACTTTTAACTGAGTCTTCTTCTCAATACGCTTATCTAATCCGTGTAACATCGCACCACCACCCGCTAAATGAATACCGTTGTGGAAGATATCTCCAGATAATTCCGCTGGAGCTCTTTGCAAAGTCTCCATAATCGCTACCTCAATTTTCGTGATTGAGCTATCTAAGGCATAAGCGATTTCTGAATAGTTGATCAAGATTTCTTTAGGAATACCGGTCATTTGATCACGACCACGGATTTCAAAATCCGCTGGTGGATTTTCTAATTCCGGCAAGGCAGAACCTACTTGAATTTTGATTTGCTCCGCTGAACGCTCACCGATAACCAGCTTGTGCTCACGCAACAAATAATCTTTAATATCACGTGTAAACTCATCCCCAGCTACACGAATCGAGTTTTCAACCACGATTCCGCTCAAGGAAATAATCGCCACCTCCGTAGTACCACCTCCGATATCCACGACTAAGGATCCATTCGGTTGTTCAATATCTATTCCGATACCAATCGCCGCAGCAATCGGTTCGTGTACCATATACACTTCACGTGCTCCAGCGTGTTCTGCGGAGTCTTTTACGGCTCTTTTCTCCACCTCTGTGATGCCAGAAGGAATACAAATTACCATTCGTAGGGCTGGAGAAAAGAAAGAATTTCCTTTATCCATCATCTTGATTAAACCACGCATCATTAATTCAGCCGCGGTAAAGTCAGCAATCACCCCATCTTTTAAGGGACGGATGGTCTTAATATTGTCATTCGTTTTCTCGTGCATCATCATCGCTTGGCGACCCACCGCTAACACTTTGTTTGTATTGCGATCTAAAGCGATAATCGAAGGTTCGTCTACAACAACCTGATCTTTGTGAATAATCAAGGTGTTTGCCGTACCTAAGTCCATGGCAATATCCTTCGAAAGAAAATTAAATAAGCCCATCTGATTTTGTGATAGTAAAACACAAATTTACATAAAAAATGAGCTAAAATTTTAAAAAAATCGAATTTTACATTTTCCACGAAATAATTATAAAATAGGCCAAAGCAGGAGCGTAGAATTACCTAAATCAAAAAATCCACGTCTTATTAATATATTACAATAAAATCGTTGAAAAAAAATAGGACAAAAGGGGCAAATTAATCGACAAAATAATTTGGAATTATTATCTGATTTATTAGTTTTGTCCAAGTTTAGTAGAAAAATCGTATTAATTACACCTTTTGGTGATACATTATGGAAGATTATAACAAGATCATCGAGTCCTTAGGTGTTAAATTCATCAAAGCGAGAAACATTAGAATATTACAACCGATTCGTATCAAGAATTTCTACGACGTAGAAAATTCACTCTTGATATTGTACAAAGGGGAGGTTTCATTTGGCGAGGAGGAGACTCCAGTGGAGGAAGGCGATATGCTTTTTATCCCAGGGGGTAAAATGATCAGCGTAACCTACGGAAACGCAGAAAAACCGAAAGCGGTGAACAATGAAGAGTTCATGACGCATCGGGAATTGTACTTTGACCAAAACACCGACGCTTCACTTATCGGAACCCAACCGAACTCGTTCGGAATGGTAGCCTTCGAAGCGAAAGTTTTCGATTCAGTGAACTTCTTTACTTCGCTAGACATTCCACCGTTCTTAATCAAACGGGATGATAAATTAGCGGCAACCATCCGTGAAATCTTAGAAGAGGATCTATCTGACGCGATCGGTAAAGGACGTATCATTAAGATCAAAACGGAAGAGATCGTCATTGAAGTGATTCGTTACATCATTGAGAACCGTTTATTCGTAGAGCAATTAGCTACTAACTCGACATACTTTAAAGACCCACGCTTAATCGATATCTTCGCTTATATCAAGGATCATTTGGGTGGTGATTTATCTAATAAGGTTTTGGCAAACGTCGCTAACGTTTCAGAAGACTACGTAGGCCAATATTTCAAGATGTTAACGGGTATCAACCCACAAGATTATATTGAGTACCAACGCATGGAAGCGGCAGTAGGTTTACTTCGCACAACGAAGAAGTCTATCCGCGCCATCGGCTCCGAAGTGGGCTACAAAGACACGGCCTATTTCTGCCGTCGTTTCAAGATGATGTTCGGTATTCCAGCTGGAAAGATGAGACGCAGAGAGTCGTTGATGAATATCTAAAACAAAAAACCCTGCTGATAAACAAAAAACCCGCTGAATTCTTTCAGCGGGTTTTTTGTTAGTCGATAGTCACTAGTCGATAGTCGACTAAATCGCGAAGCGATGACTAAGCGACGAAGTCGCGACTCTTTGACTAAGCCGCCTGCGGCGACTGTCGCAGCTCCGCTGCGACTACATCAAATACTTCAACTTCACTAATTCTCTTTCCGTCAAGAATCTCCAGCTTCCGCGTGGAAGGTCTTTCTTAGTCAAGCCGGCAAAAGTCGTGCGGTCAAGTTTAGTCACTTCGTAACCTAAGTGTTCGAAAATACGACGAACGATACGGTTTTTACCGGAGTGGATTTTCACTCCGATCACGTAACCGTCTGGAGTTACTTTGGCCAAATCATCTACTTTAATTTCGCCATCCTCCAAGGTTAAACCCTCTTTGATTTTCTCGAAATCTTCGTCTGTCAATGGCTTGTCTAATTCCGCTTGGTAAATCTTCTCGATTTCGTTCGATGGGTGCGTCAATTTATCCGCTAATTCCCCATCATTCGTAATCAACAACAAACCAGTCGTATTTCTATCCAAACGTCCCACCGGGTAAATACGCGATTCTGTCGCGTTCTTCACTAATTCCATTACGGTCTTGCGATCGTTTGGATCTTCAGTGGTGGTTAAGAAGTCTTTGGGCTTATTTAATAATAAATAAACGGGTTTTTCGCGGTTCAACTTACGGTTACCGTATTTTACGATATCCGTAGGCATCACTTGGTAACCCATTTCGGTGATTACCTTGTTGTTTACTTTAATCTCACCTGCTTCGATTAACTTATCCGCATCACGACGAGAACAAATTCCCGCGTTAGCGATGTAGCGATTTAAGCGAATTTCGTCAGAACGACGATCGGTTTGAGCGATTTTCTTCTGGATTTTCGAAGGAGCACGCTCCTTATAGCGATCTAATTTGTATTGTGGTTCGTAGGCAGGACCAGCATCAAAACGCGAGCGACTTTTAAAGGTCTCGCGATCTGAATAACGCGGATTGCGAGAGCCTTCTGGGCGTTCTTCGCGGTCTGCAAAACGTTCTGTACGCTCCTCGTAGCGACGCTCGATGCGCGCTGTTGGATTCTCATCAAGTGGTTTCGTCGATTCTTCCGAACCTTCTACCTTAGGGGCCGCATTGCGATCCCAGCGATTATCTCCTTTATAGGGTGTACGTGTTGGATTTTCTGTTCTGCCAAAAGGCTTGCGTTCGCCGCCTTGGTATGGCTTGTGCTCACCACCTTCGCGGTTATCGCGATTGAATGGTTTGCGTTCGCCTCCTTGATATGGCTTACGCTCGCCGCCACCTTGGTATGGTTTGCGTTCCCCATCAAATGGCTTACGATCCCCGAATGAACGACGCTCTCCGCCTCCTTCGCGGTTATCGCGATTGAATGGTTTGCGTTCTCCACCTTGATATGGCTTGCGCTCTCCATCAAATGGTTTGCGTTCTCCTGAAAAACGATTGGATGATTCGGAACGTGGTGCACGTGGGGCACCTGAATCGTTGCGTGGGCCTCTGAACTCACGTGGAGCTCCTGAGTCACTACGTGGTCCTCTAAACTCGCGAGGACTATCTGATCTGCTAGTAGATCTTCCTGTGGATGCACGACCTTCTGATGGTCGGCTGTCACGACGGTTATCGTCGTTTGAAATTCTTTTTCTCATAATGGTACAACATCACTGCTGGAATAAAAGAGGACGAACGTTTGTCATCTTGGTTTCGATTGTCGAAATTTAGGCAAAGGTACAGAAAATAATCCGGTTTGTATTTATTTTTACGTTACATTAGTCCACTATGAAATTCGTAAAGCCATTTAATTCAAGCATTTACCTCTTTTTGATCGTTGTTGCAGGTGTGTTAAGCGGCTGTAATTATGATGCTCGATTGTTCAAAAAGGCGAAGCAAAATTTTGAATTGGGGGAATATGAGTGGACGATTCGGGAGGTGAAGCCTTTGGCCCAACGCAACTACAGAGCAAAAGAAACGAACTATTTCGTGGCGGAATCCTATCGACTTTCGAACCGCATTCAGTATGCAACGCCGTTTTATTTGATTGCCAAAGAAAAGGGCTACGACGACAAAAACATCAATCTACACCTCGCCTACGCCGCAAAAGCGAACGGAAAATATGCGGATGCGCGCAAATACCTGAAAGAATTTATCGATTCTAAACCTTCGCGTGAGCTGGTGGTGAAAGCTGAAATCGAGTTAGAAAATTTACCAGCAGTAGAAGAATACAGCAAAAAGCCGAGTCCGGTGAAGATTCAAGGATTGGTGGGAAATACGAATCAGGCAGAATTTGGTCCTATTAAAATAGGCGACGAGCTGATATTAACGAGTTCAAAGAAGCCCTTGATCTATAAAAATAATGGTCTGCCTTTTTTAGGCTTGTATAAAGCACGATTGAAAAGCCCGGGAGAAATTGAAAAGCTCGAGTTATTCAGCGCGAATCTGTTAGATGCGAATGCAAACGAAGGGACGCCAGCCTTTTCTAAGGATGGAAATACGATGGTTTTTGCACGCGGGAATTCAGGTAAAAGCAAGGATCCTTCACCGGATGTGGATTTGTATATTTCGACCAAAAGAGATGGCAACTGGTCTACCCCAGAACGATTAGCGATTTCGGATTCGATTGGTTGGGATGGGAGTCCGGCCTTTTCTAGAGATGGGAAAACGCTTTATTTTAGCTCAAATAGAAGAGGCGGAAAAGGCGGATTGGATTTGTACCGGGCGCCCATGGATAATTCGGGGCGTTTTGGAAGACCCATTAATTTAGGCTCCACCATTAATACACGTGGCAATGAACTATTTCCATATGTTTCTGAGGACGGTAAATTGTACTTCTCTTCGGATGGTCATCCGAGTTTAGGTGGCTTAGACCTTTTTGTGGCGAGTCGCAGTGGAGATGAAATTCAAATCGAACATTTAGGCGTTCCGATTAACTCGGTAGGAGATGATTTTGGGTTGTTTTTAGCAGATTCCACGCAAGGTTATTTCAGCTCTAATCGGGTGGGAGGCAAAGGCGATGACGATATCTATTATTTTGAATCCACTGGATCAGAGGATCGCTGGTGGTCTAACGAAATCATGATCTCGGAGAGCGGAGAAGCTGCGAAAGTGGCCTTATACCATTTGAGAACACAGATTGTTAATGAGCGCAATAAGCCAATTGCGAAGGCGAAAGTGGGTATTAAGCGCAATGGAGAAATTCAACCGGTTCAATTTAGTAATGCCGAAGGTTACCTTGACATCATCGACTTAAATCCGGCAGACCAAATCAGCTTCAACGCCAGCAAAGAGAAATACTTGACCAAGCGCAGTGAATTCTTGATGGATGGCCGCGAGATTCCGAAGCAATTATTGAAGAAAGAATTAACGGACACGACTTTTGACCATAAAATTACGCTGGGACTTGCTGAAGTGGGAGAAGAGTTAGGCGCCTTATTTGACGTAAATCCGATCTATTATGATCTAGATAAGTCCAATATTCGCCCAGATGCAGCGGCAGAATTAGACAAAATCGTTCAAGTATTAAAGGACAATCCTGGCGTTTCTATCGAATTAGGATCCCATACGGATGCTCGGGCGAGTGCGAGCTATAACTTGAAATTGTCCCAAAGAAGAGCTGATTCAGCTGTCAAATACATCATCGAGCACGGAATCGAAGCGTCACGTATAAAAGCCAAAGGCTATGGCGAAACGCAACTCATCAACGGTTGTTCTGATGGCGTCGATTGCAGCGAAGAAGCACACCAAGAAAACCGCCGAACTGAATTTAAAATCACTGATCTGAATGACTAATTACGTTTTAAAAAATGCCCAAATCGTTAATGAAGGGCGAATCATTGCCTCCGACATACGCATCGCAGATGGTCGAATTGCGAAAATAGCCGCAGATATTAGCCCTGCTGCGGGGGATGTCGTTTTAGACCTACACGGGAAACACGTTTTCCCCGGAATGATTGATGATCAGGTACATTTCAGAGAGCCCGGTTTAACCCACAAAGCGACGATTGCCAGCGAGGCGCGGGCAGCTGTGGCGGGTGGCGTCACCAGTTTTATGGAGATGCCGAACACGGTGCCTAATGCATTGACTCAAGAATTATTGGCGGACAAATACGCGATAGCGGAGGCTGGATCTTTGGCCAACTACTCCTTCTTTATGGGTGCCGGCAACGACAACCTAGAAGAGGTGTTAAAAACCAATTCCCGCGATGTATGCGGCATCAAAATATTTATGGGTTCGTCCACCGGCAATATGCTAGTGGATAACAAGCAGACCTTAGAGAAATTATTCTCCAGCTGCGAAATGCTCATCGCGACGCACTGCGAAGATGAGCCCACAGTGCGCGCACGCACGGAACTTTTCAAAGAAAAATACCCAGAAGACGCGCCGGCCTACATCCACCCCTTAGTGCGAAACGAGGAAGCCTGCTACCTTTCGTCGTCGATGGCGGTCGATTTAGCCAAGAAAAATAACACGCGCTTGCACATTTTACACATCTCGACGGAGGAGGAATTAGCCTTGTTCGAGACCGGTAAAGCGGTGAAAGACAAGAAGATTACCGCGGAAGTTTGTGTACACCATTTGTGGTTCGACGCGGCCCAATATGACACGCTGGGTAATCAAATTAAATGCAATCCGGCCATCAAAGATGCGCGCCATAAGACCGCTTTGCGCAAGGCTCTTTTGTCTGGGGAATTGGATATTATTGCAACGGATCACGCGCCACACACCTGGGAGGAGAAATCGCAGAGTTTTTGGAAGTCGCCATCTGGCTTGCCTTTAGTCCAGCATCCTTTATTGTTGATGATTGATTTGGCCAAAGAAGGTCACATCAGCCTCGAGCTCATCGCCGAAAAAACAGCGCACGCAGTGGCTGATTGCTTCCAAATCGAAGAGCGTGGGTATATCCGTGAAGGGTATTGGGCAGATTTAGCCATCGTGGATTTAAACAAACCATTGACCGTTTCAAAAGAGAATATCCTATACCAATGCGGGTGGTCACCTCTGGAGGGACACACGTTGTCTGCTTCCGTGGAGCATACGTTTGTTTCTGGGCATCTGGCCTATTCACAAGGTGCTTTCGACGAAAGTAAAACGGGTAAACGCTTATTGTTTAACCGCTAAGATGGCTGCGCTCCTCCCCTTTTATGCGCCTATCGGGCTAGAAGCTGGCTTAGATGAAGCAGGGAGAGGTTGTTTAGCGGGGCCGGTTGTAGCGGCAGCAGTAATTTTACCCCGGGATTTTCACCATCCGTTCTTGACGGATTCGAAGCAGATGACGCTGCGCCAACGCAACGAACTAAAACGTTTAGTGCGGGAATATGCCATCGACTATGCCATCGCAGAAGTGGATGCGGCGAAAATTGATGAAATCAACATTTTAAAGGCGAGTATTTTGGCGATGCACCTGGCGGTGGATCAGTTAACACATCGGCCTGAACATTTAGTAGTCGATGGAAATCGCTTTTACAGCTACCCCTTAACCCCGCATACCTGTATTGTGAAGGGAGATTCGAAGTATTTTTCCATTGCAGCCGCCTCCATTCTTGCGAAGACGCATCGAGATGAACTAATGGAAAAGATGGCCCTAGAACACCCTGACTATGGTTGGGAACGAAATGCGGGCTATCCCACCTTGCAACACCGCAGAGCCATTCTGGAAAAAGGTCTAACAATTTACCACCGAAAAACGTTTAAGGTAGAGATCAAATAATTGCGTAAATTGAACGCTGTATGAAGGGTAAAATAGTACTTCTTTTCTTGTTAAGTTTTTCCGTCTGGGCACAAGATGCCTCTAGAAAAGAACGTGCCTTGCGCTTTGGAATGCAACAAGATTCTATTTACCGCGGGGATCAGGCTTTAGCTAAAAAGAAGGGGATTCCCTTGCAACAAAACATCGGAAAAGGGCGTACGCTGACTTTTCAAGGCTTCTCAGAAATAGGCGAAGCACTGTATTTACGACCTGAATCCAATGCACAAGCCGCTAAAATGACCAAAACTAACCTCCTATATCCAGGAGGATCATTGAACATCGGTATTACTGGAAAATCAGATTCCATCAAAGGGAAACTAGGCATGTGGGACGGCGGTGGCGTCTTGACGAGTCACCAGGAATTTGGAGGAAGAGCCGTGGCACAACAAACCATCACCGGTACTAATGAGCACTCCACTCACGTGGCTGGAATTTTGGTCGCAGGTGGCGTGAGTCCATCAGCGAAAGGAATGGCCTATGAGGCGGACCTGAAGGTTTGGGACTATTCGAATGACAATTCTGAAATTAGTACGGCCTCCACTTCTCTACTTATCAGTAACCACTCCTATGGTTACCAAGCGGGCTGGGTATATGATGAGACCAAAAAGAAATGGCAGTGGTGGGGAAACGATGCGGTGAGTACGACGGAAGATTATAAATTTGGTTTGTATGATGCCAATACCCAAACCTGGGATCGCATCGCCTATAACGCTCCTAATTACCTGATCGTTAAATCAGCGGGAAATAGTCGAAACGAAAATGGACCCGCTTCAGGAGAATATTATTTTCTAAAAACTTCTTCCGACTCCTCGAACAAAGCTCGTTCAAAAAATGATGGCTACGACATCATTTCTACCTCAGGAACGGCTAAAAATATCTTAACGGTAGGTGCTGCCGCATTGAGTTCCTTGATTCCAATGAAAGCGGCAGATGTGACACTTTCGAACTTTTCAAGCTGGGGTCCCACAGACGATGGAAGAATCAAACCGGACGTAATGGCTATAGGGACAAGTATGTTTTCCACGAGCAATTCAGGGGACAAAGGCTACACAACCCTGAGCGGAACGTCGATGTCATCTCCCCAAGCGGCTGGATCTTTGTTTCTAATTCAACAATTATACAATCGTTTAAATAATAATCGGTTCATGCTTGCTTCCACACTGAAAGCGGTGGCTATTCATACGGCGTTGGATATGGAGGCGGTGGGTCCTGACTATAAATCAGGCTTTGGACTTATTCAAATGGACAAAGCGGCAGCCCTTTTAAAAAATGAAGGGAATGCACACTTGTTAACAGAGGGGAAATTAAACCAAGGTGAAACCAAAACCTATACCATCACCAGCTCCGGAAATGGGCCAATAAAAGCGACCATTGCCTGGACAGACCCAGAGGCAAGCACCTCTTCTGCGCTAAACGACCGGACCCCACGTTTAGTCAATGACCTGGACATTCGATTAACGAGTGGATCATCGAGTTATTTGCCTTTCACTTTGGATCCAGCCACACCGGATGCCTTAGCCGTTCCTGGAGATAATATTCGCGACAACGTTGAACAAATTGTCATCAACAATACGATGCCTGGCCAAACATTCACGGTAACTGTGAGCCACAAAGGCGTTCTAAAGAATGTCTTACAGGATTTTGGATTAGCCGTTTCTGGGATAGGTGGCCCGGCTTATTGTGCTTTGGCACCCACTACCACCACGACAAACTTCCAAACATTTACCTTAGGAACGACGAAAGATTCCACAGGTTTAACCCCAGCCTTTAAAGCCGAACTAGGTTCGACGCTCCCTGTGAAATTTACTTTTGCGGGAAATTCCACAGCCCAAATCCGCCTGTACGGCGATTGGAACCAAGATGGGGACTTTACCGATTCGGGGGAGGAATTGTATAATTCCGTCTCGAATGCAACGACTATTTCGATCCCTAGCACACTAAAACAAGACAATTTTTACCGCATTCGATGGGTCGCTTCCTCTGGAGCTGCCACCTCCTGTGGAAGCATTTCCTCCGGCGAAACGAAGGATTATGCCTTACAGATTTTGCAGGCTTCAAAAGACTTTACGGCGGTATCTATTGCACAAACAACGGCTGGATTTTGCGCAACAACTGGTGCTTCGAGTTTTGTTGCTCGCATAAAAAACGCGGGGTCTCTTACGCAAACCAATATTCCGGTATTGCTAGAAATCAAATCGGGCGCTACGCTTGTAGGTACCGCAACGGGGACCATAAGTAGCTTAGCGTCTGGGAGAGAGATCGATGTAACCTTGGCAGGCGATGCAACACTGATGGCTGGAACGAGCTATACCTTCAGTTTAAAATCGCAATTAGCAGGAGACCAAAACACCTCAAACGATTTAGTGAGCATCAGCAAAACGATCGAAAGCCCGGCCGCTCCCGTGGTGACAGGAACCGTATGTAGCGGAGCCTCTGAGCTAAATTTATCGACAACAAATGGCAGCCCACTTTGGTACAATGGATCCACACTTTTAGGTGCTGGAGCCTCTTTTAAGACCACCTCAATAGGGACCTTTTATGCAGCATTCGACAATTTTAGTGGCACGATGGGACCTGCATCGAAGGCGGATTTTGGGGGAGGAAGTTATTACGGCAATTTTGGCCCTGAACCCATTTTCGTTGTGAGCCAACCCACTATTTTAGAATCAGCAACGGTGTATATCGGAACTTCTGGAACGGTAACTTTCGGAATTTTCGACAAAGACACGGGCGAATTAATTGCCTCCGTTTCGAAAGACCTAACAGCCACTCGAACAACTGCAAATTCCACTACTGTCAGCAGTCAATTAATTGACGATAAAAGTGATCCGGGCCAAAAAGTTATTCTAAACCTTCCTTTCCCGAAAGCCGGAAATTACCTTTTATCCCACGTCTGCTCAAACGGCGCGTCGATTTTCCGCAGCAATCGAACCGCTGCCGATACCGTAAATGCACCTACTAATATTGGTTATCCCTACGCCATACCGGGCGTTTTAAAATTAACAGGGGCGCTTTACAGTGGCGCTGAAATCCAATCCGGGTATTATTATTTATACGGAATGAAGTTCAAATCTTACGCCTGCCCTAGCCCGAAAGTACAAGTAACCGTAACTACAGGGGAAAGTCCAGTCGTAGCCGTTAGTCCAACAGGAGCTTCCACCATCTGTGCTGGGGACAAAATCACGTTAACGGGAACGCCTGCCTCCGGAACACCTACTTACCAATGGTTTAAAAATGGAACAGCCATCGCAGGTGCAACAACGAATAAATTAGAGGTTAATACTTCAGGAGCCTATACCCTAAATTCCAGCTTTAATGGCATTTGCCCCGTTGTATCACCTGCCGCTTCGGTGACGACGACTAACCCCTTAGAACCTTTAATTACCTTTAATCAAGGTACGCTAACTACCTCCACTGGAAATGACATCCAATGGTACTTTAATGACGTGGCGATTTCTGGCGCAACTAACACCACCTACAAACCAACAGCGAATGGGGTTTATAAAGTAAAACTAAAAGACATCAACGGCTGCTTAGCCTCTGCGAGTTATGGCATTACGATTTTAGCGGCAACTCCAGACAATCCATTTGCTACTTTCTATGCCTTCCCTAACCCCGCAACAGAAGTGCTGCATATCGGAATTCCTAGTGCTTTTCAAGCGGCTAACATCCGCGTGCGCATTAGTGATATGCAAGGAAAGGAGATTAGAGATTATAGAGTAGAGAGCAGAGATAACAGATTAAGTTTAGATATCTCTGCTTTGACGACAGGTAATTATGTGATCAGTTTCCCAGAATTAGAAAACCAAGTGAGCATCAAATTCCAGAAAAATTAATTCGATTTTTTAGCCCAAGTGAAGATCATTCTAGGCGAGGTCAGCTCATTAAACTCAGCTAAGTGGTAGTCGCCTTTTAAGTCGACTAATTGTAAACCTGCCTGAGCCGCATAAGTAACGAAATCATTTTTAGCCACTAGCTCTACCTTTTCCACAAAGGAATAGGATTTGCCTTCATCGCTAAAATCGATGGATTTGTACAAATATCCGGCCTCTGACCAGCGCTTGATGTGGAAGGTAATTCCCGCGCGTTCCACTGATTCTGTGGACACTAAATTCGCTAGTACATAGGTGGGATTGAAGAAATCCAGAACCAATAAGCCGTTTTCTTTCAATCCGCCGGCGAAGGTATTGAAAGCTTTTTGATTGTCTTGCTGATCGTCAAAATACCCGAAACTCGTGAAAAAATTAAAGATTGCATCGTATTCGTTTTGCAAGGGCAAGGGCTCCCGCAAATCATGTACGAAGAATAGAAGATTTTTATTTTCAAAGGCCTGAGCAGCCTCAATGTTCGAAGGAGATAAATCAAAGGCATCGACCGAGAAGCCTAATTGCTCTAAGGTGATGGCGTGGCGTCCTTTTCCGCAAGCCGCGTCGAGAACGCGAGCACCGGGTTCCAGGTGTAAATTACGCTGAAGTGAGCCTATAAAATCCTGGGCTTCTGTCTCATCCCGTTGGGCATACAGGATATGGTAATAGGGGGAATCAAACCAGGTACTAAACCACTCTTTCTCCTCCATTATTTTCTGATACTGACATTCGTTAAGAAGTCCTGGTAAGCCAGTGCGATTCCTTCTTTCAATTCAATTTTATGTTTCCAACCTAATGAATGCAATTTAGACACATCCATCAATTTGCGCGGCGTGCCATCTGGACGCGAAGTATCCCATTGAATACTGCCAGTGAAGCCCACTATTTCTTTCACGGTCTCTGCTAACTCTTTAATCGTCACATCGATTCCCGTACCAATATTTACCAGTTCTGAGTCGCTGTAGGTTTCCATTAAATAGACACAAGCCTCCGCTAAATCGTCCGCATGCAAGAATTCGCGCATCGGCGAACCAGTTCCCCAAAGAGTCATCGACGCATCTCCTCGTTCTTTGGCCTCCTGAAACTTGCGAATCATGGCAGGTAAGACGTGAGAATTTTCTAAATCGTAATTATCGTTCGGGCCATACAGATTTGTAGGCATCACGGAAATAAAATCACAGCCATATTGTGCGCGGTAAGCCTCGCACATTTTGATGCCGGCGATTTTCGCGATGGCATAAGGTTCATTTGTTTCTTCTAGATACCCACTTAACAAATACGACTCTTTAAGAGGCTGAGGGGCTAATTTAGGGTAAATACAAGAGGAGCCTAAAAACTGCAATTTCTTTACCTTATTGACAAAGGAAGAGTGAATGATATTGTTTTGGATGGCCAAATTCTCATACAAGAAATCCGCACGGTACGTATTATTCGCCACGATACCACCTACTTTAGCCGCTGCCAAAAAGACGTATTCGGGTTCCTCTGCCGCGAAAAAGGCGGCAACTTTTACTTGGTCACGTAAATCTAATTCCGCCGAGGTTTTCAGCACTAAATTCGTGTATCCTTCTTTCTGTAATTTCCGAACGATAGCAGAACCCACCATGCCGCGGTGCCCGGCTACATATATTTTTGCTTGTTTTTCCAATGAATGAATCAAATAAGGCCTCAAAAAATCCTTGCAAAAATACACAAAGTCCGTCAGGTAATAAGTTTAATTCGTAGTTTTGGGAAATATTTTTAGGTCTACCCTATGCTTTTACGCGTTGCCCTTTTCTGTTTGTTGCTTTGTTTGAACCTACGTGTTCAAGCGCAGAATCGGGCTATTAACACGAACAAGCCACTCATAGACACCTCGGTTCACGAAAAGGGTTTATTAAACGGCCGCCTTTCCACCGGCTTAGAAAACAAAGCCGCTGAAGCGAAGAAATTCAAAGAAGATAGCAAGGCCTTTATTGAGAGTTTAGGAGTTAAGGATTTAGGCAAAAAAATCGTCAAAACGGCGAAGAAAAAACTCCAAGCTCGCGACGAATATGCTGGCATTAAAACAGAACGCAAACTGGGCAATTATGGCAGTGGCGTTCGAATGACCGTGGAAGAGGTAAATGTGGTAAAATACGTAGAAGATGAGGCATTAAGCCCTTATGCTTCGGAAATTTTCATCTTCGACCCCTCTCAATCCCGTGTCGTTTCTATCCCTACGAAAGAGGCGAAAAACGCACAAATCTGCCACGGCCCCTTCAAAAAATACGTCAACCAAAAACTCATCGAAGAGGGTTTTTACTTCATGGGTGTAAAAGACGGACGTTGGGAAACCTATGGTCCCGAAAATGAATTAGAGAATAAAGTCTACTACGAAAAAGGATATACCGCTGGATCACATATCGCGTATTACGATGCGGCTAAAAAGAAAATCAAAGAAGTCATTCCGCGATTATATGGTAAAGTCCGCGGCACCTATTATTTCTTCTATCCGAATGGTAGTTTAAAGGAGGATGGACGAATGGACGACAGTGTAAAAGTAGGTCGTTGGAGAGAATACCACGAGTTTGGGAGTGGTGGCCGCTTGAAGAAAGAGTGGAGATTTGGTAAGGACAAATTCGACTCGACGGAGCCTTTACTGATTCAAGAAAGAGACCAACAATCTAAGGTTATTTTCCAGGGCAATGAACCCGTATCACAACGAAAGCCTTTGCAGATTCCGCCAATGGACTCAGATGATGAAGATTATGAAGATGATGATGCTTCTGAAGATGCAGAAATCATTTGGACTCCATCTGTTTACATGTTCTCTTACGGGTATACGTTAGAGTCCCAAAATGAATTACGTGTTGTCCTAACATCGGGATTCAGAAACTCACCTGTAACCCCTCCTGATTTCGTTGTTTAATTGATTTTTTACAAACCATTTAAACAACCTTATGAAACAATCAGCATATATTCAATCCTTTTTAAAAGGGGATTGGAAATCAGGAATAGCGGTCTTTTTAGTCGCCTTACCCCTTTGTTTAGGAATTGCACTAGCCTCAGGTGCTCCATTATTAGCCGGCCTTGTCGCTGGAATTGTGGGCGGAACGCTCGTTTCGCTGTTATCCGGATCAGAGCTTTCTGTCAGCGGACCTGCGGCAGGCTTAACTATTATTGTCGCCACGGCTATTACTGACCTAGGATCTTTTCCTGGATTTTTAGTAGCCGTTATTATTGCCGGTCTCATTCAAGTCGCTTTAGGGCTCTTAAAAATGGGGAAAATTGGTGGCTTTTTCCCCTCGTCTGTCATAAGAGGCATGCTAGTGGCGATTGGAATCGTCATCATTTTAAAGCAAATACCACATGCTATTGGAGATGATTTGGACTTTATTGGTGAGTTTGAATTTGACCAAAAAGATGGAGAGAACACCTTTACTGAAATTTTAGCTTCATTCGCGACAATAAAAGCAGGAGCTGTTTTGATTTCCATTGTTGGCTTACTAATCCTCTTTTCTTGGACCGCTTTAGGTAACACTTTTCGTTGGTTAAATGCCTTGCCAGCCTCCCTATTTGTTGTTTTAGTCGGAATAGGGATCAATGAATTACTAGGCACATATGCCCCGAACTGGTATTTAGGAGATTCCAAAGACCATATGGTGAACCTGCCTTTGTTTGCTTCAAGTAGCGAAGTTTGGGGCGGCTTGGTTTCCCCTGACTGGCGTTTTATACCGAATCCCAAAGTTTATTCCGTCGCCATCACTTTGGCCATCGTAGCCTCTTTAGAATCCTTGTTGTCATTAGAGGCGACTGATTCTTTGGACCCCTTAAAACGAATCTCATCACCTGATAGAGAACTATTAGCACAAGGAATCGGAAATATAAGTAGTGGATTACTAGGTGGAATCCCTATCACTTCCGTGATCGTGCGATCATCCACAAACATTTATGCCGGAGGTAAGACGCGTATGTCTGGTTTTTTCCATGGTGTATTATTGCTCGTTGCTGTCCTAGCTTTGCCAGTATATTTGAATAAAATCCCGTTGGCTTGCCTAGCGAGTATTTTGCTTTACACGGGATATAAATTAGCGCATCCCAAGGAATTCAAAAAGGTCATTTCAGAAGGTTGGAAGCAATGGGTTCCCTTTCTGGTGACAGTAGCTGTGGTGGTAGGAGTTGATTTGCTGTGGGGAATTTTCATAGGAACATTAGTGGGATTGATCTTCGTGGTCATCACGAATTATTCGTCGGTTTTCACCGTTTTCCAAAATGGAAATGAAATCCTAATCAAATTTCAGAAAGATGTCACCTTTTTACACAAAATGTCCTTAAAAGAAGCCCTAAGAAAGATGCCGACTGGCTCAGAAGTGTACATCGATACAACCAAAGTACATTTTATGGACCACGATATTAATTTATTGATTCAGGAATTTATAAGTACAGCACCAGAACGCGGCATCGAAGTCGACCTTAAAAAGAAATAAGATGAAAGAATACAAAAAATTACTGCTGAGTAATAAAGCTTGGGCTAGCGAAAGGCTAGAATTAGACCCCACTTATTTCGATAATTTATCGAAAGACCAAAATCCCTTATTTTTATGGATTGGATGCGCAGACAGTCGCGTTCCAGCAGAGGAAATTACACATGCGGATCCGGGCGATATTTTCGTACACCGAAACGTGGCGAATATGGTGGTGCATACGGACATTAACTTGCTATCCGTTTTACAATATGCGGTGGAAGTTTTAGAAGTGAAACACATTATCGTTTGCGGACACTATAATTGTGGTGGAGTTAGAGCTGCGATGACCAATCAAGATTTTGGCTTAATCAATAAGTGGCTGCGAAATATCAAGGAGGTATACGAGAAGCACTATACGGACTTACATGAAATTGCGGATGAGACGGCGCGATTTAATCGCCTAGTTGAATTGAATGTGGCAGAGCAGATTCAGAATTTGGCCAAAACAACCATCGTCCAGAAGGCCTGGTCAAATCGACAATTCCCGCACTTACACGGCTGGGTTTTTGATATTCACCATGGCGAAATCAAGGAAGTATTGAATATCAATGCGGGCGAATGGACAAGTCCCGTTTTCCATTACGATTTTTAAATTTACAAGTTTGCATAAAAAAAGGGGGCCGCTGCGCGGCCCCCTTTTTTCTCCTATCTAATCGACTAAACCGTCGTCTTAATCTTCAATTCATCTAACTGCGCTTGCGCTAGTGGAGATGGTGAATCGATCATCACGTCGCGCCCAGCGTTGTTCTTAGGGAAAGCGATATAATCACGAATCGAATCTGTTCCACCGAATAAAGAGCAAAGACGGTCAAAACCAAAGGCCAAACCACCATGCGGCGGCGCCCCATATTCAAAGGCATCTAATAAGAATCCGAATTGTGCTTGTGCTTCCTCTGGAGTGAATCCAAGGACTTCGAACATTTTTGATTGCAGGTCTTTTTGGAAGATACGAATCGAGCCTCCGCCCACTTCTACGCCATTCACAACTAAATCGTAAGCGTTTGCGCGAACCTTGCCGAATTCGCCAGCTAACATCAATGGAATATCCTCTGGCTTAGGGCTCGTAAACGGATGGTGCATCGCAAACCAGCGATCTTCTTCTTCACCGTACTCTAATAGTGGGAAATCCACTACCCAATGAACGGTATAGTTATTCGGATCACGTAAACCCATACGCGCTCCCATCTCTAAACGAAGTTCGTTCAATTGCTTGCGCACTTTATCTCCATCGCCAGAAAGCACCAAGATCAAGTCGCCTGGCTCTGCGTTAAACGCCGCGGCCCAAGTCGATAGATCTGCTTCTGAGTAGAATTTATCTACGGATGATTTCACCACGCCGTCCGCTTGAACGCGAGCGTAAATCAATCCTTTCGCACCGATTTGTGGGCGGCGAACGAAATCAGTTAATTCATCGATTTGCTTGCGGGTATATTCCGCTGCGCCTTTCACGCAAATACCTACTACCGTGTTCGCTGCATCGAAAACTTGGAAATCTTTGCCTGACGTCAAATCCACGCCCTCACCTTTCAATTCCACGAATTTCATATCGAAACGAATGTCTGGCTTATCAGAACCGTAGTATTTCATCGCGTCCGCGTAGGTCATGCGAGGCACTTGACCGATGTCCAGGCCTTTCACGTTTTGGAACAAATGACGAATCAATCCCTCAAACATATGCAGGATATCTTCTTGCTCCACGAACGACATTTCGCAGTCGATTTGGGTAAATTCTGGCTGGCGATCCGCGCGCAAATCTTCATCTCGGAAACACTTCACAATTTGGTAGTAACGGTCAAAACCGGATACCATCAATAATTGCTTAAAGGTTTGTGGAGATTGCGGTAAGGCATAAAATTCGCCTGGATTCATCCGAGAAGGAACGACGAAATCGCGCGCACCCTCTGGGGTTGATTTAATTAAAACGGGTGTTTCCACCTCGATAAAATCTTGCTTATCTAAGTAATTACGCACTTCGCGGCCCACGTGGTGGCGCAATTGCAAACTCTCGCGAATGGGGTTACGGCGCAAGTCTAAATAACGGTATTTCATGCGAATGTCATCGCCGCCATCTGTCTCGTCTTCGATCAAGAACGGAGGCAATTTCGCCGGATTCAATACGCGCAATTCTTTTACTTTGATTTCGATGTCGCCGGTGGGCATTTTGTCGTTTTTGGACAAACGCTCTACCACGATTCCTTTCGCTTCTACGACGAATTCACGGCCTAATCCTCTAGCTAGTGCCAAAGCCTCCGCAGACGATTTCCCCTCTTCTAACATCAATTGAGTGACCCCGTAACGATCCCGAAGATCCACCCAAATCATCCCCCCTTTATCTCGTGAACGCTGAACCCAGCCACAAAGAGTTACCTCGGTGCCCGCGTGTTCGATGCGCAATTCGCCATTTGTATGTGTACGTAGCATAGAAAATTTTAAAATTCGGGCAAAATTACGGAAAAGCGCAGGGAGAGAAAAACATTTAGGGCTTTATTCTTTTTTACTTAATTTTGAATTATGTCAAAAATTGGGATTGTTGGATCCGGAATGGGTAGTTTGGGCTTTGCCATTCGCAGCGCGGTGGCGGGCCACCAAGTCAGCGTTTTCGAAGCGAATTCCTATCCTGGAGGCAAATTAGCCCAAATCGAGACAAACGGATTTCGTTTTGACGCCGGCCCCTCCCTATTTACGATGCCGCATTTAGTGGACGAACTGTTCACGCTGGCAGGCAAAAATCCCCGTGACTATTTCAGCTACGAACGATTGCCGGAGATTTGCCGCTACTTTTGGGAAGATGGCACACGCTTGCAAACGAATGCTGCACCGGCAGAAACAGCCGCAGCAATTGCTTCGGAACTGGGCGAATCGGAGGAGAACGTAGCACGTTTCTTGCGCGAGATTGGAGAAAACTACCACATCATCAGTGAGCTTTTCTTAGACAATTCTTTGCATTCTTTATCGACTTGGACAGGGCGGAAAGCCCTGAAAGGCTACCTGAATATTCCGCGCCTAGGTCTTTTCAACACGATGCACCGCTCCCACGCGAAGCGTTTTACTAACCCGAAAACGGTCCAGCTTTTTGACCGCTACGCCACTTACAACGGCTCGGATCCTTACCAAACGCCAGCGACTTTATCGATCATTCCCCATTTAGAATACAACATAGGTGCCTTTTTCCCCAAAGGTGGTATCATCAGCATCCCTCGAGCACTCCACCGCCTCGCCGAAGAACTAGGTGTGGACTTTCACTTCAACGAGAAAGTGTCCCGCATCACCACCGAAAATCATACTGCGACCGGATTAGAGACCGAAAAAGGAAATTATACCTTTGACTACATCGCCTGCAACGCAGACATCCGCCCGAGTTACACAAAACTTCTAGAACAAGAACCACAACCTAAAAAGCTATTAAACCAGCCTAAATCGAGCTCCGGCATCATCTTCTATTGGGGAATGGACCGTAGTTTTGACGAATTAGGCGTGCACAACATCTTCTTTTCAGACGATTATCAGGGTGAATTCAAGGCCATCTTCGAGGACCAAACCATCAACGACGACCCGACCATTTACCTACATATTTCTTCGAAAGTAGAGAAATCAGATGCTCCAGCAGGTAGCGAAAACTGGTTTATCTTAATGAACGTCCCGGCAAACGAGGGACAGGATTGGGATGCGCTGGTGACAAAAATGAGAAAAAATGTGATCGAGAAATTGTCGCGTAACTTAGGCGTAGATATCGAGAAACACATCGTGGCAGAGGATTATTTAGACCCGAGACGCATCGAGGCGAGAACGTCTTCGGCTGGTGGTGCGCTTTATGGTAATGCATCGAACAATCGCTTCGCAGCGTTTTTACGTCATCCTAATTACCGCAAGGCGATCAAAAATTTGTATTGGGTAGGCGGCAGCGTCCATCCGGGCGGAGGAATTCCGCTTTGTTTATCTTCGGCAAAAATTGCGGCGAAGCTTTTTGCAGAAAATGCGTAATTTCGCCTATTCAATTCTATACTATTATGATTCAAAGACCACAAACCCTTTTCTTAGCCTTAGCGATTATTGGCAATGCCATCGCAACATCGGGCATTTCTATTTGGCAAAAAATAGGCACTTCAGGCCAAAAAGCAGAACTTTTCTCGAACCAATGGCAATTATTCCAAAACGGAAAAGAAGTAGCCGCGCATAGCAATATCGCGATTGCCCTTTTAGTGACTTTATCGACGGTTATTACGCTTGTAACGATCTTCTCTTTCAAAAGCCGCATGCGTCAAATGATGTTAGGCTTAATCAACTCGCTGGTTTTAGCGGGGGCGATGGGCTATGCTTTTTGGGTGATTTTTAAGGAGGCGATGCCTACGTTTGAACCGGAAATTCAGGGAAAATATGGCTACGGATTCTACGCCTTAGTGGTTTCCCTGCTGGCTAATATGATTGCGAACCGCCTCATCCGCAAGGACGAGATGCTGGTGCAATCGTCGAACCGTATGCGCTAAGTTTTAGACGATACCCTCTTTCAACAGGTCGTGGAGATGTACAAATCCCACGGCCTTTTTATTTGCCGTCACCACCAGTTGAGTGATATTTTTGCTTTGCATGATCGCCAAAGCCTCCGTCGCAAATGCCTCCGCCTCAATTGTCTTCGGTGTGGTATTCATCATGTCTGCTAACACTATCGCAGACCAATCTTTCGAGTTTTCCAAAGTACGGCGAACGTCTCCATCCGTAATGATTCCGGCTAATTCTCCTTGCGCATCCAATACTGCCGTTGCACCTAAACGCTTAGAGGAAATTTCGTGGATCGCTTCCTGGATGGAGGCCGTGTGGGAGATGACAGGGAAATCGTGGGTCGGGTAAATGTCGCCCACTTTTAAATAAAGGCGTTTACCGAGGGCGCCGCCTGGATGGTATTTGGCAAAATCCTGTGCCGTAAATCCTTTGCATTCTAACAAACAAACCGCTAACGCATCGCCTAAAGCCAAAGCCACCGTCGTCGATGTCGTAGGTGCCAGATTCAACAAATCCGCCTCCTGCTCCGCCAAAGCATGTAATATATAATCCGATTGCTGGCCTAAATACGAATGCTTATTCGATACCATCGCAATCAATTTCACCTGCAAACGCTTGATCAAAGGCACTAACACCTTAATTTCCGGCGTATCGCCTGACTTCGAAATACAAATCACTGCATCGCCGTCCTGAATCATCCCTAAATCCCCGTGAATCGCGTCCGCCGCGTGCATAAATAAAGCAGGCGTTCCGGTCGAGTTCATCGTTGCCACAATTTTCTGGGCAATAATGGCCGATTTACCGATTCCCGTGAAGACAATGCGCCCTGGGATGCTCAACAAATGTTCTACACAAGCCTCAAAATCCGAATTAATTCCGGCGCTCACTTGCAGAATGGCCTCTGCTTCCTGTGTCAAAACTTTTTTTGCTGTGGATTGGATATTTTTGCTTAATTTCAATGTTAGAAGAATTTGTAGGGCAAAGATAAGTAGAAGCCCGCAGAATCTAATCATCGCCGAAACAACCCATTAATCAAATTATGCCCCATCCAATTACGATCGATAGCTTAAAGGAACAGCTAAAAAAAACCTTTGGATTTAGCCAATTTCGGGGTGAACAAGAAGCCATTATTCTAAATACCGTTCAAGGAAAGAATAGTTTCGTTCTGATGCCTACTGGGGCAGGCAAATCGCTTTGCTATCAATTACCGGCGATTGTAATGGAGGGAACAGCGATTGTTATTTCGCCTTTGATCGCATTGATGAAGAATCAGGTAGATCAAATGTTGGCTTTTGGCATCAATGCTCAATTCTTAAATTCCTCTTTAACCCGTGCTGAAATCAACCGGGTAAAGGCCGAAGTGATCTCTGGAGCCGTGAAATTATTGTACATCGCCCCGGAATCACTAAATAAACAAGAGAACCTGAACTTCTTAAAACAGGCTAAAATCTCCTTTGTCGCGATCGACGAGGCTCACTGTATCTCCGAATGGGGTCACGATTTTAGACCGGAATACCGCAAGATTCGTACCATCATCGAGACGATCGATGAGAAAATGCCCATCATCGCTCTAACAGCGACGGCAACTCCTAAAGTACAAATCGACATCCAAAAGACCTTAAATCTGGAAGATGCGACCGTTTTCAAATCCTCTTTCAACCGCAAAAATCTCTATTACGAGATCCGATCGAAGAAAGATATCGATAAGCAATTGATCCGTTTTATTAAATCGCATAACGGCAAGGCGGGCATTATTTATTGCCTTTCTAGAAAGCGCGTCGAGGAAATTGCAGAATTACTGCACGTGAATAGCGTAAAGGCGCTTCCCTACCACGCCGGTTTAGAGCCACAGGTACGCATGGCGAACCAAGAAGCTTTCTTGAATGAGGAAGTGGATGTGATGGTGGCGACGATTGCTTTTGGAATGGGAATCGATAAACCGGATGTGCGTTTTGTGATTCACTATGATGCCCCTAAGTCACTGGAGGGTTATTATCAGGAAACGGGTCGCGCAGGTCGCGATGGTTTGGATGGAACGTGTATTTTGTTCTATACCTACGATGACATCCTGAAATTAGATAAGTTTAACAAAGATAAGGCCGTGACAGAAAAGGAGAATGCGAAAATTCTCTTATCTGAAATGGTTTACTATACGAATTTAGGGGTTTGCCGTCGCAAGCAATTGCTTCACTATTTTGGAGAGCACATGGCCGAAAACTGTGGTTTCTGCGACAATTGCATGCACCCTACGCCTACGTTTAAGGCGGAAGAGGAGGTTAGCCTTGTGTTGAAAGCAGTGCAGCAAACTGGCGAACAATTCGATGCAGAACATATCGCTGATTTCTTAGAGGGCAAATCAAATTCTTTTATTGCGAGCCACGAACAGGAGAAATTATCTCTGTTTGGTGCAGGAAAAACGGTTTCGTGGATTGCCCCTGAGGTAGACGAAGAGGATGATGAGGACGAAGATGAAGACGGAGACGAGGATACGCCTAAAAAACCGAAGATGCGCAAAACGGCCTCTAAGCCGGTGCCTATCGAAGATGAAAAGTCGCCTTGGATCTCCTTTATCAAGCAAATGGCCATTTTTGGCCTGCTAGAAAAAGACATTGAGAATTACGGAGTTCTGCGTTTAAGCGAGGCTGGACAGGCTTTCTTGAAGGAATCCTTCCCGATTACGTTCTACAAAGACCACGATTACGAAAAAGAAGCGGAGCCCGCTGAAAATGAGGATGAGGGAGCTGCTTTAGGGGCCAAAGCCTATGACGACGCCCTCTTCGACATACTTAAAACCCTCCGCAAGAAGATCGCGAAGGAGAAAAATTTGCCTCCGTATGTGATTTTCCAAGATCCATCTTTGGAAGAAATGGCGACCACTTATCCGACTACACAGGATGAAATGGCCCAAATCAACGGCGTAGGAATGGGTAAAGTCGTGAAATTTGGCAAGCCATTCCTCGATGTGATCAATCGCTACGTGGAAGAAAACGAGATTGAGACGGCGAAAGAAGTAGTCGTCAAATCGACGGTCAATAAGTCCAAAATCAAGATTTATATCATCCAACAGGTCGATCGCAAAATCGATTTAGACCTGATCGCTGAGCAAAAAGAAGTGAGCATGGCGGAATTGATCGAAGAGATCGAGACCATCTGCTTCTCAGGTACGAAGCTGAACCTGGATTATTACATCAATCAGGTGATGGAACTAGACAAACAAGAGGAAATATACGAATACTTCATGTCTGCGGATACAGATGACATCGCAGAGGCCTTGGATACGTGTGATATCGAAGATGTGACGGAGGAAGAACTTCGTTTAATGCGCATTAAATTTTTAAGTGAATTAGCCAATTAATAAGTATATGAACGTTTTAATATTAGGTGCTGGAGGCCGTGAACACGCATTTTCTTGGAAGATTAGCCAAAGCCCTATCCTAGGTAATTTATACATTGCTCCGGGTAATCCGGGAACCGCACAATGCGGCACCAATTTAGCGATCGGCGTGACCGATTTTGAGGGAATTGCTGCGGCGATTCGGACGCATGACATAGGTTTAGTAGTTGTGGGCCCAGAAGAGCCGTTAGTAAAAGGGGTGCGCGATTTCATCGAATCACAGGCTGACCTGAAGCACGTAGGAATCGTAGGACCAGGTGCAGAAGGCGCCCAAATTGAAGGAAGCAAAGACTTCTCAAAGAACTTTATGCACAAATACGGCATCCCAACAGCCGCATCGCAAACTTTCACGAAGGACACCATCGCGGACGGATTAGCCTATTTGCAAACACAATCTTTACCCATCGTTTTAAAAGCGGACGGTTTAGCGGCTGGAAAAGGAGTGATTATTGCCCTGACTTTAGAGGAAGCGGAAACGGCCTTGAACGAAATGTTATTAGATGCGAAGTTTGGTGATGCCAGTTCTAAAGTGGTGATCGAGCAATTCTTACGCGGAATCGAATTATCCGTTTTCGTGTTAACTGATGGAGAAAACTACGTGGTTTTACCGGAGGCGAAAGACTACAAGCGCATCGGCGAAAACGACGAAGGTTTAAATACCGGTGGTATGGGAGCCGTTTCACCCGTTCCATTTGCGAATGCGAAATTCATGGAAGTGGTGAAGCAAAAGGTGATCGAACCTACGGTTAAAGGCTTGAAAGCAGAAAATATAGACTATAAAGGTTTCATATTCATTGGTTTAATGAACCACGAAGGCGAGCCATACGTCATCGAATACAACGCACGAATGGGGGATCCGGAAACGGAGGTGGTTTTACCAAGAATCGAATCAGATTTCCTATCTTTGCTAATTGCAGCCTCCAATGGCACGCTGAGCGAACAAACGATTTCCATTTTGGACCAATACGCCGTAACAACGATGTTAGTGGCGGGCGGATATCCAGAGGAATACCGCAAAGGCGATGTGTTAACAGGGGTTGAAAAAGTGGAAGACGCCATCGTTTTCCACGCAGGTACGACGTCAAAAGACGGCGATATTATTACTAGTGGCGGCCGTGTTATGGCTTTAACTGGAACTTCGAATACCTTGGAAAGAGCGATCCAAAAATCACAAAAGGCCGCTCAAACCATCCAATTCGAAGGAAAAAACTTTAGAAGAGACATCGGATTAGATGTATTAAGATATGGCATGTAAATCGTGTTCCAGTGGGTCATGTGGCTCTACCAGCGCAAGCGGAGAGGTAAAAGGCTGTCAAAGTAATGGCGGTTGTGGCTCAGGTGGTTGCAATAAAATGAACGTTTTTGACTGGTTGTCAGACTTAGACGTCCCTTCTTTTCAGCGCTTTCACATCGTGGAAGTGAAGTTCAAAGGGGGTAGAAAAGAGTATTTCCGAAACGTAGATCAACTTGAATTACATACCGGTGACGCCGTTATGGTCGATTCTAGCAGCGGAACCCAGTTAGGAACCGTTTCCTTGCAAGGAGAACTCGTTCGCCTTCAATTGCTGAAGAAGAATATCAAAGACGACGATAAGGTCAAAAACATTTTCCGTTTAGCGACAGAAAAAGACATCGAAAAGCACGAGCAATCGATGGCGCGTGATTTACCTACCATGTACCGTGGTCGTCAAATCATCAGCGACCTAAAGCTAAACATGAAACTTTCGGATGTGGAATTCCAATCCGATGGGGCCAAAGCGATCTTCTATTATTCATCTGAAGACCGCGTCGATTTCCGCGAATTAATCAAATTACTAGCGACAGAATTCAAGATTCGGGTCGAAATGAAGCAAATATCTCTTCGTCAAGAAGCAGGTAGATTAGGCGGAATCGGAGTTTGTGGACGTGAATTATGCTGCTCTACCTGGCTATCTGATTTCAAAAACGTAACAACCTCTGCGGCTCGTTACCAAAATCTATCGTTGAATCCAGTCAAATTAAGTGGCCAATGTGGTCGTTTAAAATGCTGTTTAAACTACGAGTTAGAGACTTATATGGATGCCCTAAAGAGCATTCCTACCATTGAGGGTCGTTTAAAAACAAAGCGTGGAGAGGCTATCTTGCAGAAGACGGATATTTTCAAGCGAATGATGTGGTTTGGGATTGTGGGCGAAGAGGCCATCTGGATTCCAGTGAGCTGTGATCGCGTGGCTGAAATTGTTGATTTAAATAAGAAAGGGATTATTCCGGAGTCATTTGAGGATCTGAATCCAGATGCTCCAGCAGTGGAAAAACCTACCGTATCTGAGCTAAATTCTGATTTAGAGCGGATGGATAAGAAATACGGCGGTGTAAAATCCGGCAATCGCAACAACCGAAACAATCGAGGAAATCGTGATGGAGGAAATCGTGGACCACGTCCTGAAGGGCAAGATCGCGGACCACGTCCTGAGAGAGGCCCTCGTCCGGAGGGACAGAATCGTGGACCAAGACCTGAAGGAGAAAATCGCCCACCTAGACCTCCGAGACCAGAAGGAGAAAACCGCGGACCTAGACCTCCTAGGCCGGAAGGTGAAAATCGCGGACCTCGTCCAGAAGGACAAACTCGTCCGGAAGGAGCAGCGCCCATAGCAGATGGTGGAACGGCAACGCCTAAACCATTCAAAAAGAAAAAGAAGTTTAAACCAAGACCTCCAAGAGATGGTGCAGCGCCTACCCCTGAAGCTTAGCCTTGGATTGATTTTCCTGTTTGAGCTGTTGTTTTTTGCCTGCAGTGATTCAAATGTAGTGCTGGATGAGACCACTAATTTCGAAAAATCAGGTTGGTTTCAAAAGCAACCCATACGGTTTAACGTAGAAATTTCTGACTCCACGAGTAGTTATGCGACCTATGTGGTGGTACGTCAAAACAACGCCTACCCCTTTTATAACCTGTATTTTAGCCCGAGTATTTTAGATGCCAAAGGAACAACCATACAAAAAGGTTTAGCTGAAGCAATTTTATATGACCCTACAACGGGGAAGCCGAAAGGCGCCGGTTTTGGCGATATATATGAGAAAAAATTTCTTATTTATTCCGCTTTGAAATTTCCTAAACCAGGAAAATACCAAATTCAAGTGGCACAATCAATGCGGGTAGATACCTTAGCGGGAATGGTTTCATTTGGACTACGATTGGAGAAAAACGAGAGGACAAAATAGCATGGCAAAAATAGATGACATCGATAAAAAGATCCTCGCATTTCTGCACGAAGATGCCTTTCTTTCCAATAAAGAAATGGCCTCACGCTTAGGAATGAGTGCGACGCCTATCCACGAGCGAATCAAGCGCATGGAAAAAGAGGGCGTGATCACAGGGTACCGAGCGATGATCAACCCAGCCAAACTAGGTAAAACCTTAACCGTTTTCTGTGACATCTCCCTGAAAGAACACGCGGCAGACTATTTGAAGCAATTCGAACAAGATGTAATGCAATTAGTCGAAGTGCAAGAATGCTATTGCGTTTCAGGACATAGTGATTTTCTATTGAAAATCGTGGTCGCTGACATGGATGAATACCGCGAATTTATTTTGCACAAACTAGCTAGTATTAAAAACATAGGCAACGCTCAGAGTCATTTCGTGATGAACGAAGTAGAGAATGAGCAGTTTATGCCTTGGATTTCGAATTCTTTAACCAATTAAGCCTATAAGTTAGGGTAATGCTTTCCTCGGATTTGTTTACCTTAGTATGAAAACCTATTACTATGAATAAAATTACAAAGACGCTTCTGTCGGTTTTGACCATTGCCTTGATCTTGGGTTTGGCTTTTTATCCGAAAATCAAAAAGACCTTTTTCGCTGAGGAGACGAAGGAAAAAGGGAAAGAGAAAAGTGGACCTGGTGGAAAGGGCGGCAAAACATCCGTGATTGTAACGGTGGTTAAATCGACGCGCTTGGATGATATGATCAGCTCAACGGGTTCTATTTTGCCTAATGAGGAAGTTGAAATTCGTTCTGAAATCGCGGGACGTATCATTTTACTCAACATCAAAGAAGGGGATGTGGTAGCCAAAGGAACGGTTTTACTTCGCATCAACGACGATGATTTACAAGCACGTCTTCGCAAACTCGGTTTCAATAAGAAATTAGCAGAAGACAACGAGGCTCGCCAAAAAGTCCTTTTGCAAAAAGAAGCGATCTCGCAAAGGGAATATGATATTGCGGTGAACTCGGTGAATACGATTTCGGCGGATATCGAAGACCTAAAAGCGCAGATCTTAAAAACAACGCTTCGCGCACCGTTTGCGGGCAGAATTGGTTTCCGTTACGTAAGTATGGGAAGTTATATTTCTCCTAGCACGCAAATTGCGACTTTGACCAACACGAATCCGGCGAAAATCGAATTCTCAATTCCGGCGAAATACGCCACTCAGGTGAAGAATGGCGGAACCATCGAATTCGTAACAGAGAACGAGGAAAAGAACTTCATCGGTCGTGTGTATGCGATTGATCCGAAAATCGATCCCCAAACAAGAACCTTACAGATCCGTGCGCAAGCGCCTAATCCAGGTAATCAATTGGTTCCAGGAGCCTTTGCTAAGGTAAATTTGATCTTGAAAACAAAAGGATCGGCGATCATGATCCCTACGGAAGCAGTCATTCCCGAGGCGAAAGGTAGCAAAGTGTATGTGGTAAAAAATGGCAAATCAGTTTCGACAAAAGTAACTTTAGGAACGCGAGGTGACAAGACCGTTGAAATTTTGGACGGATTAGCGATTGGAGATACGTTGATTACCAATGGTATCATCCAAGTGAAACCTGATGGCGAAGTAGAAATTAAAGAAGTCGTAAAATAAACTAGCTATGGCATCTTTTTCAGAGATTAGTATAAAAAGACCGGTACTTTCGATTGTGATGTCCATCACGATCATTGTATTTGGAATCATCGGATACACCTATTTAGGGGTTCGTGAATATCCATCGGTGGATCCGCCAGTAGTGAACGTGCAAACGTCCTACACGGGAGCAAACGCAGACATTATTGAATCCCAAATCACCGAGCCCTTAGAAGAATCGATTAACGGTATCGCCGGTATTCGTACTTTATCCAGTTCGAGTCGGGATGGCCGTTCAAGTATCACGGTCGAATTTGATCTTTCGGTGAATATCGAAGATGCAGCGAACGACGTGCGTGACCGCGTATCTCGGGCAATGGGTCAATTACCTAAAGACGTGGATCCGCCCATCGTAGCGAAAGCTGATGCGGATGCGAACCCGATTTACAACATTAATGTGTTCTCTTCGACGCGTAGCTTGCTTTCATTGAATGAATTAGCCACCCGAAATATCAAAGAGAAATTCCAAACGATTCCGGGCGTTAGTTCCGTGCAATTGTGGGGAGAGCAGAAATATGCGATGCGCTTGCACATCGATCCGGAACGATTAGCCTCTTTCCGTTTGACAGCGCCTGATATCGTGAATGCATTAGCCAAACAAAATATCGAATTACCCTCTGGAAGTATCGAAGGAGCGAACACGGAATTAACTGTGAGAACACAGGGCCGTATGACTACAGAGGATGATTTCAATAATTTGATCATCAAAGAAGAGGGTGATCGCTCGGTAAAATTCTCTGATGTAGGTAGGGCAGAACTATCGCCAGAAAACAACAAAACATTCTTCAAGCGGGATTTAAAACCGATGATTTCCATCGCGGTAATTCCGCAACCGGGTTCGAACCAAATTCAAATCGTAGATGCCATCCACAAGAAAGTGGAACAAATTCGCTTGACTTTGCCGGCGGATGTGGAGATGAAGGAAGGCTTCGATAATACGAAATATGTGCGTAAATCGATTGAAGAGGTGGAGGAAACCATCTTCACCGCGATTTTATTAGTAACGATTATCATCTTCTTGTTCTTGCGTGATTGGAGATCGACGATCATTCCATTGACGGCCATTCCAGTCAGTTTGATTGGGGTGTTCTTCTTTATGTATCTAGCCGGGTTCTCCATCAACGTATTGACGCTATTAGGTATCGTGCTTTCGATCGGCCTCGTAGTGGATGATGCGATTGTGGTTTTAGAGAATATTTACACCAAAATCGAAGAGGGACTCAGCCCCTGGGAAGCGGCCGTAGAAGGATCGAAAGAGATCTATTTTGCCGTTATTTCGACGACCGTTACACTCGCAGCCGTATTCTTACCGGTCATTTTCTTACAAGGGATTACAGGACGCTTGTTCCGCGAATTCGGAATCGTGGTGGCAGGATCCGTGATTATTTCTGCCTTCGTTTCTTTGACATTAACACCTATGTTGAGCTCCCGTTTATTAAAGGGGAGTCATACAAAACCGTGGTTCTATACCGTTACGGAACCATTCTTTGTTGCTTTAACGAAAGGATATGAAGACTCATTAGCGGCCTTTATTAAGATTCGTTGGATGGCTTGGGTGATAATGTTCTCCTTATTTGGCATTATTTACGCCCTGTTTAAATTCGAAGCTATTCCCTCTGAATTAGCTCCTTTAGAGGATAGAGGGGGATTGCGTGTCAGTGCAACAGCACCAGAGGGCGCGACTTTTGAGTATATGTTGAACTACACCGATGAAATGGCGAAGTTCTTGATGACGGATATTCCGGCGCACGAACGCTATGCCGTTTACTCCATTACGTCCCCTCCTTTTGGGAATGGTGGTTCGAATACGGGAACTATGCGCGTTATTTTAGCGGATCCGGAAGGACGTAGAACGCAGCAACAAATTGCGGATGCCATTCAACCTAAAATCAAGAAATTCACTGGTGCCCGGGCGACCTTAATCCAAGAGCCGACCTTGTCTACGGGACAACGTGGTGGCGGTGGTTTACCGGTAGCCTTCGTGATTCAAGCTTCCACTTTCGAGAGTTTGAAGAAGAATATCCCGTTATTTATGGCCAAAGTGAGGGAGAGTTCGAAGTTCGAAATGGCAGACGTGAACTTGAAGTTTACAAAACCCGAATTGCGCCTTGAAATCAACCGTGATAAAGCACAAAACCTAGGCGTTTCCATCCAAGATGTGGCAACAACCTTGCAGTTAGGCCTTTCGGGTAGACGTTTTGGTTACTTCGTGATGGACGGGAAACAATACCAAATCATCGGCCAAATCGACCGCCCTATGCGGAATGACGTTTCTGATTTGAAGTCCCTTTATGTGAAAAACAACCGCGGGGATTTGATCCAATTAGACAATCTAGTGAAAATTACGGAACAGAGTACGCCTCCCCAACTATTCCGTTATAACCGCTACGTAGCGGCTACGGTAACGGCGCAGATGGCGAAAGGGGTGACTTTAGGCGAGGCTTTGAACGAGATGGATAAATTAGCGAAAGAGACCTTCGACGTTTCCTTCTCTACCGCATATGATGGCCAAAGTAAGGAATTCAAAGAGTCCAGCTCTTCCCTACTCTTCGCCTTCGCTCTTGCCATTTTATTGATCTACTTGATTCTTTCGGCCCAGTTTGAAAGTTTCATCGATCCATTCATCATCTTGTTTACTGTTCCTTTGGCGGTGGCAGGAGCGTTATTAACGCTTTGGGATTTCAGCCAAACACTAAACATCTTCTCGCAAATCGGTATCATCGTCCTCATCGGTCTCGTGACGAAAAACGGTATCTTAATCGTGGAGTTTGCCAATCAGCGGAAAGAAACCGGTTTGAGAAAAACACAGGCGGTGCAAGAGGCAGCTGTTGCTCGTTTCCGTCCTATTATTATGACTTCGCTTTGTACGATTTTAGGTATTTTACCGATCGCCTTAGCCTTAGGTTCGGGATCTCAAAGTAGAGTTTCGATGGGTATCGCCGTAGTGGGTGGTATGTTATTCTCTACTACGCTGACCTTGTACATCATTCCAGCGATTTACAGTTATTTATCGAGTAACCGCAAACCAGTTCATGCCGAATAAAGAAATTTGGATGCAACGCGCCTTTGACCTAGCCTTATTAGGCTCAGGGCGCGTTGCTCCTAATCCTTTAGTAGGTTGTGTCATCGTCAAAGATAACCGCATTCTAGGCGAAGGTTATCACCAACAGTATGGTGGTCCTCATGCAGAGGTAAATGCGATACGTTCATGCTCGGAATCTGTAGAAGGCGCGACGGCCTTTGTGACCTTGGAGCCTTGCTCCCATTTTGGCAAAACTCCTCCCTGTGCTGATTTGCTGATTCAATCTGGAATCACCACTGTCTGCATTGCGAACCTAGACCCTAATCCACTCGTGGCAGGAAAAGGGGTTGAGAAATTGGAAGCTGCAGGCATAACTTGCCACATCGGTTTACTAGCAGAAAAAGGAGAATGGATAAACCGCCAATTCTTTACCTTTCACCGCCTAAAAAGGCCCTACCTTACCTTCAAATACGCGGCTAGTGCCGATGGATTCATCGCTGGCGCCACCGGTGCGCCCATTCAGCTATCGAACGAGTTATCGGCTATACGAGTGCATCAAATGCGCGCTGAACATCAAGGAATTTTAGTAGGGGTCCAAACCATTATTAACGACAATCCATCGCTAACGACTCGATTAGTAGCAGGTACAAATCCAGTTCGAATCGTGTTAGATCCTACCGGCAGAATTCCTTCCACCGCTAAAGTCTTAACAGATGAAGGAGAAACAATCGTCTTACGTTCATCAGCGGAAGTAGCTGCCTTACCCCTTCAATCTATCCTAGTGGAAGGCGGCGCGAAAACGATGGAAATGTTGTTTGCGGATGGACTGGTGGATGAGCTTTGGAAAATCAGAAGTGCCAAAACACTTGATGAAGGAATCCCTGAACCTAAACTGCCTGTGAAATGGCGAGCAATTGACTACCTAAGTGACGATACCTGGTTTAAAGGAATCCTAAAACCTGCCCCAGCAAGTACATATTCAGACCCAAAATAATTGCGGTTATCACCCAAACAATTCCTTGCAAAAGCGATGAATTCGCGAATTTTCCCATCTTCTGTTTATCCCCTGTGAATAAGACCAGCGGAATCACCGCAAAACTTAGCTGCATCGAAAGTACCACTTGAGAGAAGACTAACAGCTCCCCTATCTTCGATTCTCCGTAGATCCAGGTAATAAAAAAAGCAGGAATGATGGCAATTAAGCGGGTAATCAAACGTCTTAACCAAGGGGCAATGCGCAGATCGAGGAATCCCTCCATCACGATTTGGCCGGCTAATGTTCCTGTCAACGTGGCATTTTGGCCCGATGCTAACAAGGCAACCGCAAACAAAATACTCGCTAATTTACTGCCTAATACTGGGTCCAATAACTGATACGCATCTCGGATATCCGCCACATGTTGCAAGTTGTTCCCATGAAAGGCTGCCGCCGCTAAAATCAGAATCCCCGCATTGATGAAAAAGGCTAATCCTAAAGATAGTGTCGAATCCCAAGTGGCGTACTTAATCGCCTTAGCCTTGTCTTCGTCCGTATCCTTGATGGCACGTGTTTGTACAATACTCGAATGCAAGTACAAATTATGCGGCATCACAGTCGCTCCTAAAATACCAATAGCCACATAGAGTTGACTAGGATTCATCACAACGGAAGTTTGTGGAACTAAGCCGCCTAGGATTCCTGCGATAGAAGGTTGCGAGATAAATAACTCATAGGCAAAACAGCAAACGATGACGATTAAGAGGGATAAAACGATGGATTCGATGACTTTAAATCCTTTGTTTTGGAAATATAATATCAAAAATACATCTAAAATCGTAATGACGATACCTGCTAAAATGGGAATCCCAAACAACAATTGAAGCGCTAACGCTGACCCAATCACCTCTGCTAAATCACAAGCCGCAATCGCTAGCTCACAGACCAACCACAGAAAAATCGCTACCGGTTTCGAAAATGCATCGCCACAGGCTTGGGCTAAATCGCGTCCTGAGGCAACGCCTAATTTCAAAGCTAGATGCTGCAAGACAATCGCGAAAATGCTCGAGACAAGAATCACAGACAATAAGGTATAGCCGAAAGAGGCTCCACCAGCTAAATCGGTCGCCCAGTTACCCGGATCCATATATCCCACCGCGACTAAGAAGCCTGGCCCCATAAAGGCACGTAAATTCTTCCAAAATCCATTACCCGTGGGTACAGGAATCGTCCCAAACACTTCGGAGAGGGATTTCATTTTAGGACTAGAACGCCACGGACTCGACATAAAGTAGAATTTTGTACAATTTAAAAATAATTTTTAGATTAACCTAAAAAATAAATTTACTACCTTTACTCCATGGCCATTTCATTCACAGAAGAAAACTACTTAAAGGTTATACATCGCCTATCTGAGGCGACTTCGGAGGACATTTCTACGAACGCGGTAGCGGAATTGATGCAGACTAAAGCGGCATCGGTGACCGACATGTTGCGTAAACTAGCCGAAAAAGGCTGGGTGAATTACCAAAAATACCAAGGCGTTCGTTTAAGTGCAGAAGGCGAGAAAATTGCGTTGTCGATTGTGCGCAAACACCGACTTTGGGAAGTATTCTTAGTGGACAAAATGGGATTCAACTGGGACGAAGTGCACGAAATCGCTGAACAGCTCGAGCACATCGAATCAGATCAATTAATCCACAAATTAGACGAATACCTAGGCTTCCCTAAAACGGATCCACATGGCGACCCTATCCCCAATAAGGACGGTATATTACCCGAGCTAGCCTATTCTCACTTGTCTGATATCAAGGCAAACAAAACCTGCAAATTGATGGGGGTGGCCCAAGATTCGGCGGTCTTCTTGCAATTACTGACGAAATTAAATTTGAGTTTAGGCGCAAAACTGGCCATTCAAGAAATCAACGAATTCGATCGTTCGATCTTCGTTTCCATTAACGACGCTGCGCCCATCTTCATTAGTCATGAAGTGGCGAAAAACATCCTCGTCAAAATCTTAGCTTAATAAATCGAGTACTTCATCCTCGCTCAATGCGCGCAAGATGCTCTCATCAGATGTCACAAGCTCAGAGGCTAAATCCTTTTTGCGTTGCTGCAAGGCAAGGATCTTCTCTTCTACCGTTTCTTTCGAAATGAACTTGTAGGTGAATACGGTTTTCTTTTGGCCGATGCGGTGCGCCCGGTCGATCGCCTGAGCCTCTGCCGCTGGATTCCACCACGGATCTAACAAGAATACGTAATCCGCTGCGGTCAGGTTGAGACCTACCCCACCCGCTTTTAGGGAGATAAGGAAAACGGATTGACCATCGTCCTTTTGGAAACTTTCTACTTGACCCTTCCGGTCCACCGTACTACCATCGAGGTAGGCATACGGAATTCCGCGCTCTTCTAATGCGGCCTTAATCAAGTTCAAATGCTGAACAAATTGACTAAAGATTAACACTTTGTGATGCTGCTCTAAGACCGTCTCTAATTTTTCTAACACGGCCTCCATCTTACCTGAATCTCCTGCATAACCCTCTTCGCACAACGATGGGTGATTCGCAAGCTGACGTAATTTGGTCAAACCCTGTAACACAGAGAAGCGCGATTTCTGCAAGCCTTCGTCCTTAATTTGCTTCAACAACACGTCACGGTAGAACGATTTCGTCTTGTCATACAAGCGCTCTTGTTCCTCGGTCATCGAGCAATAGGTCACCGATTCCATTTTTTCTGGTAAATCAGCAGCTACTTGACGCTTCTCACGACGCAATAAATAGGGCTTGATTAAGAAATAAAGACGTTTTTTCTTCTCCATATCCGCCTTCTTCTCGATAGGCAATTGGAAATGGTCTTTGAAATAACGTTGAGTACCTAGTAGACCACTGTTCACGAAATTCATTTGGGACCAAAGATCCATCGTCGAATTCTCCAGCGGTGTTCCCGTCATTACGAGACGGAATTTCGCATTTAATTTTTGAACGGCTTTGGTAATATTCGCTAACGGATTCTTAATCGCCTGAGACTCATCTAAAATCACATACGAGAATGCCTGCTTTTCGAACCATTCGATGTCCGAGCGGACCATCCCGAACGAGCATAGAATCAAATCAACTTTCCCGATTTGCGCCTGCAATTTCTCTCTTTGAGGTCCGCTGTAGACTAAAACGCGTAACTGTGGAGTAAACTTCTTCGCCTCCATCTCCCAGTTATACAACAGGGAAGTAGGCATCACGAGCAAGGTAGGCAAGGTTTCCCCTTGTTCTTTTAAGCTCTGCAATAAACAAAGTGTCTGAACAGTTTTACCCAGACCCATATCATCTGCTAAACAAGCCCCCAATCCGGCTGCCTGACGCGTACGCATCCAACGGTAGCCTTCTAATTGATACGGACGCAAGGTACCTTTGAAGTTCTTCGGTACGGGATATTCTTTCGCTTCCAACGCTAAATCGTTCACCGTTTTAGCGCGCAGAGCAGTTTTCACTAAGTCTTGATTCTCCCATTCCTGCACTAATTGGTAATGCTGGCGACGCAAGAACACGCCTTCTTCGCCAGGGCGCGTCTCGGAGAAGTAGAAAAGATCTTGGTAATCGTGGAACCAGTTGTCCGGAATCATCGCGATGGAACCATCTGGCAAATGGAATTCTTTCTTCTTTTGTAAGATCAGCTGGCGAATTTTCAAGAAAGGAATTTGGAACTCCCCAAACGAAATAACCGCCTGAATGTCAAACCAGTCTAGTTTTTCGCCAATGCGTATCTTGATTTCTGGTTTTCCTAAGAAATAGCGTGGCGCTTGGCCATCGCCCTTGAATTGTACAACAAAGCCCGCTTGATCTAGCGATTCTTTGTTCGCCGTTAACCATTGAACCGCATCCCCACGTTGCATAAAAGCACGGCCATCGTTTTCCATCTTTAACCCTAAGGTCTTCAGTTGTTGGAAGGCACGTTTTTCCTTGACGTGGGAACGCATAATTTTTTGGAAGGCATAACTATCGCCTTTCTTCTCGAAAAGCACGTTTGCCTCAGATGATAAGCCATCCCAAGGGAAGCGGTTATTGCCGTATTGGAAGGATAGCACGAAGTTCCAGCGATCTGCTGCTTCAAGTGCCGCCTTCTTTTTCAGGGTCTCTTCGTCCTCCATTTTAGGCGCCGTAGGGCCATAAGAAAGTAAGAATTGAACCGGTTTTTCAGTATTGGTAATCTCGAATCCTTTCGCGTGAACGGGGTAACGAGCCACCATCGCCTTCACGAATTTTCGGAAGTAATCTTCCTCCATATTCTTCGGAATCGCTACAAACTTCTTGTTCAAGAACGGACGCAATTTCTTGCCCTCTAGTTCTGGATTGAAGTGGTATAGTTTTTGATTCATCAGCATCCAAGCCGGCTCGTCGCATAATACGACCGCGTCTTTGTACTGAAATTCGAGTTTATTGCCTAGGTATTTTAGGGTAGGAAAATAGTGTGTGTTCTCCTCATTGCGCATAAAGTGGAACAACACATCCACGGCCTCCGCCTCGATTTGCACCGATTGGCGCATCGGATTGCCATCATTCCCCATGATGAAAAGCGTCTTATCTGGACAAATTAAGCCAAACACTTGACCTCTTTTCTTCTCAATCACGGACATCACTGCCTCTTGAATTTCTTTCTCGCCTTTCTCCGCGTCCCAAGTCTTCAAAAAGAATTCCTCCATCGTCTTGCGCTTCGAGGTATTGAACTTTTCAAAAACCGCTACTGGCTTCATACTCTCAATCAAACCCACCGCCGTGCGATCGCGATCGTCCAAGGCGTGCTCAAATTCGTGGAAGTTCCGAGAAGTAAGCGTTTGGTACTCCCAGGTCAATTGACCTTTCTCATTTAATTGCACCACAAAGACATCGAATAAATATCCGAGGCATTCGTGAGACAATAAAGAATAAACAACCTGGAAAGGTTTGTTAGGGGAGATTTTCATTTTTAAAACACCCGATTTCTCGGATTACAAGAGTCAAACCTTTAAAATTAAGATTTTTTTCTCAATTGCAAGCAAGCCCAGTTGTTTTTTGATGCTTGCGCGATAAAATTAAGTTGCTGCTTTTCAGCGGATTCCAGTAAAAGCGGAATGTCTTCGGTGTAGAAACCGCTTAAGAAAAGTAGTCCGCCAGGCTTGATGCGCGCGGCGTAATCGGCCATTTCGGCTAATAAGATATTGCGATTGATATTGGCTAAAAGCACATCGTATGGCGTGTTATCTTCGTCAGCGATGGTCCCTAGGCCAAATGGAATTTCGGCACAATCATTCAGTCCTGCATTCTCCATCGAATTCTCCACTGACCATTCATCGATATCGAATCCGCGGACAAATCCAGCCCCGCGTTTCTTTGCCACAAATGCTAACAACCCGGTGCCGGTTCCCGCATCTAACACACTTTTACCGCTTAAATCCACATCGAATAACGCTTTCGTCATCAGCGAAGTCGTTTCATGATGGCCAGTGCCAAATGACATTTTGGGATTAATCACCACCTCCATCTGAAATCCAGACTCAGAGGGGTGAAAACTCGCCCGAATCAAAACCAAATCCTCAATGCGAATGGGATCATAATTACTCTCCCACACCTCATTCCAATTTTGCTTTTCGATGCGATTCGTCTCGTAGGTCTCAAGACCATAGCGGGACATTATTTCCGTCAAAGCCTCCGCAGAGAAATCCACTTCAGGACAATAGGCAATCACCCCAGACTCCGAATCCTCGAAAATATCGAATTGAATTTCGCCTAGCTCAGCGACTAAAATATCAGACAGCTCAGGACTGGCTGTAATTTTCACTTGAATCGTAGACATAGATTAATTAGATGGAGGGGTGTTTTTCTTTCCGAAAACAGAAATGCCGATATAACGCTTTGGCTGTAATCTAAAATCAAGCAATAGCTTGTCCAGATCCACGAGCGTTTTATTTAAGCCTAGGTACAGGCTATCGTTCTTAATTAATTTACCAGCGCTACCTTCGCCACGCTCAATTCCTTGTACGATCTTCTTTAACGAAAGTACCGTCGCATCCACCTCTTTCAAAGTCTTGCCTATCTTCAAGGCATTTAAAGAATCAGCTACGGTATTAAACTTCGTTAACAAAGGGCGCAATTGCTTTTCTGTCTCTATTAAATCAATAGACAAGGTCTTCATATTCGAAGAGATCTGCGCAATATTCGCGCGGTTATCTGCCACAATTCCATTGACTGATCCATTGATGTTTGAAACCGTCTCATTCGATGTTTTCAACAAGGTATTCAAATACGTGCCGGTGTGATCAAATTTGTTCGAAATTTGGCGGAAAGAAACTAAAAGTGAATCCGCATTAGCGATCACGGGAATCGCCCGTTCTTTTAATAAGGCTGTCACTCCTACTTCGGTTTCTCCTTTTAAGAACGAATCCTCCACTAAGTTCCCTTTCCCTTCTAATCGCAAACGAATGATTTTGCCACCTAACAAAGCTCCATCCGAAAGGACGGCAACGGTTTTGTCTGGGATAACGATATCTTGACTTAAACGTAGCGTAACGAGAATTTTGTTCGCTTTGGCCGGCTGAATTTCGACTTTCTTCACTTTACCCACCTCGATTCCATTGACCATTACCTGGTTCGAAACCATCAGTCCATCCACGTTTTCGTATTCTACGTAATAAATACGAGCCGTAGAGAATACATCATTCCCCTTTAGAAAATTAAACCCGAAATAGAGGATTAAGAAGGCTAACAATGCCAAAAACCCTACTTTCAATTCATTGCTTTGAAACATCGTATCTATTTTTCGATTTCTTCTTTATAAGCTTTAAACGCAGAAGCAATAGCTGTTGCCACTTCGTTTTGTCCTTTTTCGGAAGCTAAATAATTCTCTTCCTCCGGGTTTGTCAAAAAACCAGTCTCTACTAATACACTAGGCATCGCCGTGCGCCAGATCACTAAAAATCCAGCTTGCTTTACCCCAAAACTCTTACGCTGATAAGTCTTTGTAAACTGCTCCTCTACCTTAGAGGCAAATTTTACCGAGCTCGCCATAAAAGCACTTTGGTAATTTGCCATCATAATATGAGCTAAAGGAGAGTTTGGATCAAAGCCATCATAGGTCTTTTGGTAATCCTTCTCTTGCAAGATAACGGAGTTTTCTCGCTTCGCTACGTTTAAATTGCCATCCGTTTTGTGTAAACCCATCGTGTAGGTTTCTGTTCCGTAGGCATTTTTATTCACTGCGGCATTGCAATGCACGGAGATAAATAAATCCGCTTTGTTGCGGTTTGCGATATTTGCCCGCTCATTTAATTCGATGAACGTGTCCGTATCTCGGGTATAAATAATCTTCAAATCGGGATGAGCCGCTTTCAGCTTTCTGCCTAATTCTTGAATGATATGCAGCGTGACAATTCCCTCATGTGAGCCTTTAGGGCCTGAACAACCTGGATCCTTTCCCCCGTGACCTGCATCGAGGCAAACGATTTTTATTCGATTCTTAATGTCTCCCTTCTGAAAGCCGCTAGGCGTCCAAGCAGTCAGCAATAAACCCAACGAAAAAAATAAACCGATAGATTTTATCTGATTAAACATTATTTTCTAATTGTTACACGTTGATAACAAGCAAAGATGTAATTTTGTAGGCTTGTATGTAATAAGTACAAATATAATTTTTAAATTCCATTTGGTAAAGAAATCCACATATTACCTTTTTATTACCCTGCTTGTCCTTTTTGCTTCGCTTTCAGAGGCCAAAGCGCAGCGGGTAATCTCGACGGATACTTTACAAAAATCCATTCCTAAGGACACGGCCGCTGATTTACAGACCACCGTTTTCTATTCTGCCGTAGACTCTACGATTTTAGATGCAGACAAGCAAGTGGTGAATTTGTATGGGGGTGCCAAAGTCAAGTACGGCGAAATCTCCCTCGAGGCGAACTACATCCGCCTCGACTGGGCAAAAAATGAGGTCTACGCCATCGGAACTCAAGATACGCTTACGAAGAAAATGATAGGACTGCCCGTTTTTCTTCAAGGCAGTGATAAATACGATTCAGACGAAATTCGCTATAATTTTAAGACCAAACGAGCCATCATCAAAGGCATTGTAACACAACAAGGCGAAGGATTTGTACAGGGCAAAAATGTCAAAAAAGACGAAGAGGAGAACCTCTACATCCGAAATGCCATCTACACCACCTGTAATTTAACGCATCCCCACTTTCATATCAAGGCCAGCAAGATCAAAGTCGTGGGTAAAAAAGAGATCATCTCCGGTCCCTTTCACTTTGAATTAAATGACATTCCACTGCCCATTGGCTTGCCTTTTGGGTTCTTTCCCTATTCGCAGCCGAAAGAGGCCGGAAAATCAGGGATCATAATGCCCACTTATGGCGAGGAGCCGAATGGACGCGGTTTCTATTTGCGGGAAGGCGGGTATTATTGGGCCGCAAGTGAAAACATCGGGATTCGTTTTACCGGCCAAATCTACTCCAAAGGTGGCTGGGGTTTGGGCGCGAATTCGCAATACAACAAGCGCTATCGCTATGCCGGCAGCTTTAATTTAGCCTTTAATCGCAACAGCAATGGGGATGAATTTGCCCCTACGAAACGAACAGACTTTGCCTTGCAATGGTCGCATACGCCCCGCAGTTCCGGCAATTCCAGTTTCTCCGCTTCGGTAAACATTGCCTCGAACTCGTACAATCAATACAATACATTCAATACGCAACAATACTTATCTAACACGATTGGATCGTCCGTTCAGTATTCCCGAAATTTTGGCCAAACCGTCCGCACTAGCATCAACTTACGTATTAACCAAAACACGAGTACTCGCGTATTTGATGCGGGAACAGACTTTAACTTTGGCCTAAACCAAATACAACCCTTCAAAAAGAAAAACTCGCTGGGCGATCGCTTCATCGATCAATTCCGAATCGGCTTAGACTTCTCTGGTGGCATTTCGATGACCAACCAAGTGGGTGACCCCTATACGCGTTATGAATTCGATGTCTACCCAAGATCCTCTAATTCCTTGCGTGGAACGATACAGAAGCCGTTTATTCCTACAGGAGCTGACGATGTGCCGGCCGGCGTTATCCCAGTAGATGCAAGCACGCTTCCTATTTTATGGGAAAAGGCCCAGACGAAATTCAATTACAGCATACCTTTAGCTTTGCCTAATTTGAAGCTAACAAAGCACATTAACCTAACCCCTGGTGTTTCTTGGTCTGGAAATATGTACACGCGATCGTATAAATACACGTATGTGGCGGCTGATTCAACGGTGCGCATCGATACAGTAGGCGGCTTGCCTAAATTCAATTCTCAGATCGCCTTTTCTGCGAGTATGAATACGCGTTTGTTTGGGACCTTGCGTTTCAAAAAAGGCCGTTTAGAGGCCATTAGACATACGTTAGTCCCATCGGTTAGTTTGAGCTATACGCCGGATTATTCAGATCCGAGTTTCGGGTATTACCAAGATGTGCGGATTAACAATCGTAAATTCATCAATACGGAGGGGAAAGAACAGATAGGGGATATTCGCCGCATCAGCACATTTGATCCGCGCACGATGAGTTATGGCGGCGCCTCTGGGGCTGTTTCTTTTGGATTCCAAAATACCCTCGAAGCGAAGTTAAAAACCAAGTCAGACACGGCCAGCGTGCTCACGGAGAAGGTCCGCATCCTGGATAACTTTGGCATTAATGGAAGCTATAATTTACTCGCGAAAGAATATGCCTTGTCGAATATCGGCTTTAACCTAGCCTCCCGCGTGAAGGATTTTGATATCAATATGGGTGGTAGCTTTGACCCTTATTTGTATGTAGCCGATCCTTTATTTTTTGACATTGGACGTAGAACGCCAGACTACATGTTCAGCCAAGGAGCGGGTTTAGCGCGTCTACAAGGATTTAATTTCTCAATTGGTCGCCGTTTCTCAGCTGGGAAGCCTAAGCCAAAAGAGAACAAGAATGCCAGCGAGGCACAAATGAATCAAATTAACCGAAACCTAGACGACTATGTCGACTGGAATGTGCCTTGGAATTTCTCGTTCTCCTACCAATACAGCATGAATAAGACAGGCTTAGCCTCGCCTCAAAACATCAGTGGCTTAAGCTTCCAGGGAGATTTGAGTCTTTCTGAAAAATGGAAGGTCTCCGTGACTTCCGGCTTTGACTTTAAGTACAAAGGATTAACCTACACGAATATGTCCGTGCACCGCGATCTACATTGCTGGGAAATGAACTTTAACTGGACACCTATCGCGAGCCCATTTTATGGACGCGCGAGTAACTATTCCTTTGACCTTCGCGTAAAATCTACGCTCTTACAGGACTTAAAACTGTCTCGCAGACGTAGTTTCTACGACAAAGGAGGATTCTAGTTTAATTTAGACTTAAACGCTTTCAGGAACTTATCCATTTTCGGCTTGATGACGATTTGGCAATAAGGCTCCGTCCCATTCTCATTGAAATAATTCTGGTGGTAATCCTCCGCCACGTAAAATTCTGATGCCGGCGCGATTTCCGTTACGATCGGATTAGGGAAAACGTGTTGTGCATTCAACTTTTGCTTCCAAGCCTCTGCTTCTTTCTGTTGTTCGGGCGTATGAAAAAACACCGCGCTACGGTATTGCGTGCCCGTATCCGCCCCTTGTCTATTTAAAGTGGTAGGATCATGTGTCTGCCAAAAGATCTCCAACAACGTTGCCACATCCACTTCCTTCGGGTCATAAGCTAACTGACATACTTCTGCGTGTCCTGTAAGCCCTGAACAAACCTCGCGATACGTAGGATTCTTGATCTTCCCTCCCATATAGCCAGAAGTAACTGACTTCACCCCTTTCACGCGCTGAAACACCGCTTCTACACACCAGAAGCATCCCGCTCCAAACGTAATTTTATCTAATTTCTGATCCATCTTTTTTGTTTGATTTTGTAAACCTGCCTCCTTTTTTTCGCCAGCACTTCCGCACGAAAAATGAAATGCGCTGGTGATGATACTCAACACAATTACCGTTATTTTCGAGATCTTTTTCATCTTATTGTTTTTTAGCACTAATTTCGCTTCCCAAATTACCTAATTTTAGTTCAAACTTGAAACAAACCTGGAAAGCCGCCTTTCGTGACCGCACCTTCACGCTACAGTTCGTAGCCGCCTTAGCTGTGTTCCTCATTTTCCCTTTTAAAGCGGATGATTATTTCCAATGGATTCAATTGCGAGAAGGCATCCAGTGGAACGATCCATTACTTAACGCTCTTCCGGCCCTAAATGTTTCCTACCCTATCTTTGGGATCATCTATTTATCCGTCATCTACTTGTTATATCGATTACTGCAAGACCCTAAAAGATTCGTTTGGTTCGCCTGGGCGTTTAATCTGGAGACTGGATTTCGATTTTTGACCATCTATTTAGTCGCCCTAAATCCTCCTGCAGGCTTAGTCGATTTGCACGATCCTCTAGCGGAGTTTTTTATCTATGGCGAAAATATGCCCATCACAAAAGACCTCTTCTTTTCAGGCCACACGGCCACGATGGTGTTTGTGTGCTTCTTTTTACCAACAGCTAAAGAAAGAGTCATCGCCATCACCCTTAGTCTGGTATTAGTTAGCTTATTATTGATTCAACACGTACATTACAGCTTAGACGTGGCAGCTGCTCCGCTGTTTACACTAGCGGCTATCTGGATCGTTAAAAAGACGGGGATTATTTAGACGATTTCTTGTCTAATGTTTCAAACACGGAATTGTTTGATTTGTACTCTGGAATAATTTCCTTGATTTTGGCCACAATCGAATTGTTCGTGCCACTCGATAATAAGTGATTCAAATCGTTCGTCGCCACTTCCATGTAAGCGTAAGAAGGCGTATTAACTTCCGCAATTAAAATCTTAGGATGGTGGGTAGGAAGCGTATTCTCGTCGTTATTTAACAACTCCTCATACAACTTCTCACCTGGACGCAATCCGGTATAGCGAATCTCAATATCTTTATCGACACGTAAACCACTCAATGTAATCATCTTCTTCGCTAAGTCAATAATCTTCACCGATTCACCCATATCAAAGACAAAAACTTCTCCTCCTTGACCCATCGTTGCCGCCTCTAATACGAGTTCACAAGCTTCTGGAATCGTCATGAAATAACGGGTTATTTCTGGGTGAGTCACCGTCACTGGGCCTCCACGTTCGATTTGTTTCTTGAACAAGGGAATCACAGAACCATTAGACCCTAATACGTTCCCAAAGCGTGTCGCAATAAACTTCGTCTTCACCCCTTCCAATTGGTTCATGGACTGCGTATACATCTCAGCTAAACGCTTTGTCGCTCCCATCACATTCGTTGGATTCACGGCCTTATCCGTAGAAACCATCACAAATTTCTCAACACCTACTTCAGCCGCTAATTCTGATAAGATACGCGTACCAATCACATTCGTCTTAATCGCTTCATATGGATTATTTTCCATCAAAGGAACGTGCTTATAGGCCGCCGCGTGGAAAATAATATCAGGACGATGGTTCTTGAAAATCTTACTAACACGACGGGTATCAGATACGTCCGCCACATTCACAATTAACTGTACATTCGTAGGCACCTTACCGGCTAATTCATATTCTAAATCATACAAGGCCGATTCCGCTTGGTCTACTAACACTAATTTAGCAGGGAAATAAGCAATCAATTGTCGAACAATTTCGCTACCAATCGACCCAGCGGCACCCGTCACCAGGATTACTTTACCTGAAATCTCCTCGCCTATGCGCTTGTTATTCATTTGAATCACCTCACGACCTAAGAGATCTTCAATCTTCACATTGTGAATTTGGTTCATCGCAAACTCCCCTTCTACCCACTTATCTACTGGAGGAAGGGCTTTTACCACCACTCCGCGATCTAAGAAAATATCTGAAATCTTGCGCTTCGATTTAGCCGACATATTATTGATGGCCATAATGACTTCCATTCCGTCATTAGAACCTACAAACTTATCTAATACCTCCGGTAAACTATAGACCTTAATCCCCTCGATGGTCTTCCCTATTTTAGACTCATTGTCATCTATAAAACCAAAAATCTTGTAATTCGTGCTGCGATCTGTTTGGAATACATTCTTTGTCAACATTCCCGTATATCCTGCACCATAGATCAACACCCCAATAGTAGGTTTAAACTGATTAATGAAGGATTCATAGAAGCTCTTTACAAAGAAGCGAAGAATGACCATCCAGAACAAACAGATGAAAAAGTCAATAATTAGGATGGAAGCGGATAAATTAAAGACGTGCTCAAAGCCAAGTGTGTTTCGAATGACCGCAGAAACTAATACGGCACCGAATGAACCGGTGAATACGGCTTTCAAAATCAATATGGCATCTTCAATACTCGTGTGGCGAATGATCCCAGCATAGGATTGAAAATACAGAAAGGCTAAAAGTCGCAAGCCTAAGACAAAAATCAATTGAGAGGCGAACACAGAGAAATCAATTTCCATTAACTGGAAATTCATTCGCAAAAGTGTCGCAATAGAAAACGAGAAAATGACAATTAACGAGTCAAAGACCAAGACCAGCCATCTGGATAGAAAGCGGTTTGAGTATTTCCGAATGAAGGAAGACTTCGTCATAATTTATCTCTTCTAAACACGGTTAGATTTCAATGACAAAATTACCAATTTTAAAACGATTCCATCCGTAAATTTATCAAACGGCCGAAAAAGTAGACGAACGGATTATTGTTTCCCGAACCCCGGGGCCGTTAAGTCGACGATTGCATCCGATTTCATCACCATTACTCTTTCGTTACCGATGTTCGTCATGTATCCGATCGCGGTCACATCAGCGATCTTCTCTATTTTAGGGAAATCTTCTTGTGAAACAGTAAATACTAATTCGTAATCCTCTCCTCCATTCAAGGCAGCGGTCAAAGGACTCACATTAAATTCCGTTGCGGCCAGGTACGTTTCATCATCAATCGGGATATTTTTCTCAAAAATGCGTGCACCTAAACCAGAGGCATTGCATAAATGAATGATTTCTGAGGCTAAGCCGTCTGAACAATCGATCATCGAGGTAGGCACCACTCCTAGTTCTCTAAATTCATGAATCATATCAAAACGTGCCATCGGTTTCAGCTGACGTAAAACGACATAGCTTTTTCCTTCCAGCTCCGGCTTCATATCTGGATTAGATAAGAATACCTGTTTTTCTCTTTCCAAAGAATGCAAGCCCATTAACGCCGCACCTAAATCCCCTGTCACACACAGGACATCATTGGGTTTCGCCGTACCACGTTGCACTAATTTATCGGCTTCCACCACACCTGTCGCAGTCATCGAAATAATTAAACCCTGCGGACTAGAAGTTGTGTCTCCTCCCACTAAATCCACTTTGTATTCCTCACAAGCCAAACGAATCCCTTCATACAAGGCATCCACCGATTCCACTGAGAAGCGATTACTTAAGCCTAAACCGATTGTGATTTGAGCTGGGATGGCATTCATCGCAGCAATGTCAGAGAGAACGACAGAAACTACTTTGAAGCCTAGATGCTGTAATGGCGTATAACCTAGGTCAAAATGAACTCCCTCGATGAATAATTCCGTCGTCGTAACGACCTTATTTCCTTTGGGATCCAAAACAGCGGTATCATCTCCGATACCCAAATCCGTCCACTCCTGCTTTTGCGTAAACTTCGCGGCAATGTGGTTAATTAAACCAAACTCCCCTACTTCTCCAATTTCCGTTCTCTTTTCCATATAACACAAAAAGCCGCCACAAGGACGGCTTCTATTAATTCAATTCTGATTAAGGATTAACTAAGGCTAATTTAACGATAGCGCTACTTGCTTTCACATAAGCGGTCGTTTGTTGTAGACTCAAGCCAGTCGCTGTAGGTGTAGCTAGAATCGTGTAGGTAATTGTACCACCTGTCCCAGTAGGTGCTCCATCTGCAGAGGTTAATCCATTCAAAGTAAGGGAAAGACCATCCGTCGCTACGGTATAGGTTCCTGTAAATATTTTTCCGTCAAATTCAGTTAAAGTCACCGAACCTGCCGTAGATAAATCTAGTTTGTATTGCGAATATCCCTGTACTACGTTAGCGGTACCCGTTTTATCGTATTTCGTAACACCATCCCACTGAGCCGTACTAACTGTCCACACTTTCTTCACTAAAGTAGACACACTCACCGTAGGAGTGGGAGGTGTAGGAGTAGGCGCTGGGTCTGACCCGCCGCCGCAAGCCAGCACTGAAATCGTCAATAATAGGAGTAGAAACTGTTTCATGTTCGAGTGTTTTACGGTGTAAAATTAAAAATCTTTCTGAAAAAAAGGCGGGTTTGGCCCTTTTTATTTAGCTTCGTGTAAATTATGAAGACATATACGCGCAGCCAGTTAGCCCTTCGAAATGGGCAGGACAAGCCTGAGATTTGGGTTGCCTTTCAGGGTCTTATTTATGACATGACGGAGTCCAAACTGTGGAAAAATGGCAAACATTACGAACACTGGGCGGGGCAGGATTTAACGCCTGAACTAGCCGATGCGCCACATTCTGAAAAAGTCTTTGAGAAATTTATCCCCATCGGAATCCTAGCAGTATGATATTAATCGTTGAAAGTGGATCGACTAAAACGGCCTGGAGACTCATCAAAGATCCGGCTTCGGCTTATGAAAGTTTTAGCAGTGCGGGTATCAACCCCTACTACCAAACTACCGAAGAGATTACCACAGCGCAACAATCGGTTTTAAGCGGATTTAAAGAACTTCCTATCCAAGCCATCTATTATTACGGAACGGGGGTTACGAGCGAGGCGCAATGCGAGGTGATTGCCGCTGCCTTTCGACCTTATTTCCCTAGTACTTGTTCCCTTGAAATCCAGAACGACCTCATCGCCGCTGCCAGATCGCTTTGCGGGAAAGAGGCTGGGATCGCCTGCATTTTAGGAACGGGGTCTAATTCCGGTTTCTGGGATGGCGGGCGCATTTCGGCGCAAATTCCACCTTTAGGATTTTGGTTAGGTGACGAGGGGAGCGGCGGACATTTAGGGAAATTAGTACTCCTGAGTTATTTACATGGCCAAATGCCGGCGGAGGTTCGTGCCGTTTTCGAGAAACGATTTGGCATAATGGACCGCTTAACCGTTTTAGACAAGGCCTATAAACAAGCCTTTCCGAATCGCTGGTTTGCCAGCTTTTCGAAATTCTTGTTTGATCATCGCCGCGATGCCTATTGTTATGGCTTGATTGAACAATCCTTCGAGGCTTTTATTTCGTTGTATTTAAAACGCTATACGGAGGCGCCCGTAGTTCATTTTACCGGTTCAGTAGCTTTTTATTATTCGGATATACTGAAGAAAATTTTAAAGAAGCATGGATTGAATGTGGGGCATATTAGTGAAGGACCGATGGCAGGACTTTGCTTGTATCACAAGGGGGAATTTTGGCCATAATTTCGTAAATTGCGACCATCTTCAGAAGCCTAAGACAACAAACACAACACATTGCCTATGACATCGCATATTAAATCCATAGGGACTAAACAAAAAGCACTTCAAATTAATCTAGACCGCAGCATTTACGGTTCCTTCGCGGAAATCGGGGCAGGTCAAGATGTAGCTGCGAATTTCTTCAAAGCGGGCGGTGCTTCGGGCACCATTGCAAAAACGATCTCCGCTTACGATATGGCCTTCTCGGATGCTATTTATGGCGAAGAGGCCTCTGGAAAGTATGTGTGTGAGCCGCGTTTAATGAAGATGTTAAACCGGGAATTTAAATTACTAAATGTACGTTTGACGGAAACTGCTGCGGAGAAACGCTTCTTTGCCTTCGCTGACACGGTTTCTGCCTTAAATTTCCAAAAGACCAATGACGCCCACGGCTGGATCGGTTTACGTTTCCAACTAACTCCAAACGGCGGATTTAATGATGTGGTTATCCACGTCAATATGCTCGACAATGACAATATTTTGCAACAACAAGCCTTAGGGGTGATTGGGGTGAATTTATTGTTCGGGTGCTACCATTATTACGATAATCCTGAAAAATTACTTTTATCCCTTTTAGATGATTTGTCTAAAGACCGGATCGAAATCGATATGATTCGTTTCGAGGGACCAGACTTTAAAGAGGTGGATAATCGCTTGATGTCCTTGTATTTAGTAAAGCATGGATATACACAGGCGGCGGTTTTTGGTCCCGATGGTAAGGTGATGCAACCGTACGATGCTTTGTCGAAAAAACACATCGTGGCGGTACGTGGACGTTTCCGTCCCGTGACGAATATCTTCTCGGACATGTTAAAGAAAGGCGTCGCGCAGTTCGAGCAGGAGCCTGATGTGGATGATGATAAAATCTGTGTATTGTCCGAATTAACGCTTAAAAGCTTAGAGAATGAGACGCACAAGATCGATGAGAAAGACTTCTTAGACCGCGTGGACATTTTATGTTCTTTAGGCCAAACAGTATTAATATCTAACTTCCACGAATACTTCAAATTAGTCGACTTTTTGAGTCAGTTCTCTAAGTTAAAAATGGCCCTCGTCATGGGTATGCCGAACTTAGAATACATCTTCGAGGAAAAGCATTATAAGGGGGTACCCGGCGGAATTATGAGTGCTTTTGGCTGTTTATTTGGCCAAAACATCAAATTATACCTCTACCCCACCGTCGCCGAAAATGGAGACATCGTTCAATTGAAGAATTTCGAACCAGAAGCTCATTTGAAAGGCTTGTTCCAGTATTTAATGGATAATAACAAGCTAGCTGAGATTAAAAATTACGACGAAAAACTGATGAACATTCGCACGGATCAGGTACTAGAATTAATCCAAAGTGGTACCGATGAATGGGTTGATTATGTACCTAAATCCGTCTCAAAATTAATTAAAGAGCATTCGCTCTTTGGCTACCAAGCCTAACAAAAAAGCCCTGATCTCTCAGGGCTTTTTTTTATTTCATTAGATCGATAAACTGATCAAATAAGTAACGAGAATCGTGTGGTCCTGGACTCGCTTCCGGGTGGTGTTGCACCGAGAAGGCTTTGCGACCTTTCACACGTAAACCTTCAACCGTTTGGTCGTTCAAGTTAATGTGCGTCAATTCTGCTTGATCCGATGACTTCAACTCGTCCATCTTCACCGCAAAACCGTGGTTTTGGGAGGTGATTTCTGACAGACCAGTCACCAAGTTTTTCACCGGATGATTTAAACCGCGGTGACCATTGTGCATTTTGTATGTAGTTAATCCTACTACTTGTGCTAGAATTTGGTGACCTAAACAAATCCCAAAAACAGGCTTATCGCTATTCAAGAATTGGGTTACCGTCTCAATCGCATAAGACATCACGGCAGGATCACCTGGGCCATTCGAAACGAAATATCCATCTGGATGCCAAGCGGCGATTTCCGCAAATGAAGTCTTAGCGGGGAATACTTTTAAATAGCATCCACGCTCCGCGATATTTGACAAGATACTTTTCTTAACGCCTAAATCAAGCACCGCTACTTTGCGCTCTGCTTTCTCATCGCCTAAGAAATAGGCTTCCTGCGTACATACTTGGGAAGATAATTCTAAACCTTCCATTGAAGGAATTTTAGCTAGGGCAGCTTTTAAGGCCGCTTCGTCAAAAATTTCAGAAGAAATCAAACAGTTCATCACCCCTTTCGTCCGGATGTGACGTACTAAAGCGCGCGTATCAATGCCAGAAATGCCCACGATACCTGCATCCGCCAAATAGTCCTGTAGTGATCCGTCAGCCGTCTCACGTGAGTGAACACTAGCGAATTCGTTACAAACCATACCGGCGATTTGAACTTTATTTGATTCTGCCTCAGCTTCTTGCATCACACCATAATTTCCGATGTGAGCCGTCGTATTAATGATTACCTGACCCGCATAAGAGGGATCCGTGTAGATTTCTTGATAACCCGTCATACCGGTGTTAAAACAGATCTCACCGCCGTGAGTACCTATTTTTCCTAGTGCTTTCCCGTGGAAGATGGTTCCGTCTTGTAAAATTAAAACCGCTGGTGTGGACTCGGTAAATCTCATAAAATGCTGTTATAAAATAGGGGTCAAATGCTAATTACCTAAAAAAAGGGCTTCAACGGAAAGTTGAAGCCCTTTAAAAAAATAGAAAGAGAAAGATTAAGCGTCTTCTCCTTTTTCTTCTGTGGACTCCTCAGTTGCTGGTGCTTCTGGTGCTGCTTCTTCAGCTGCAACCTCCGCTGCCGGAGCTTCTTCAACAACTTCTGCAGATGGTGCTTCCTCAGCCGCTACTGGAGCCGCAGCCTCAGTTGCTTTTGCAGCGCCACCACGACGGCTACGACGAGTTTTACCCGCTTTCTCCGCTGATGCAGCTAACATTGTTTCGTTGAAGTCAACTAATTCAATGAAGCAGATTTCTGCGTTATCACCTAAACGATTACCTAACTTGATAATACGTGTATATCCACCTGGACGATTCGCTACTTTCTCAGAAACGATAGAGAACAATTCTTTGATCGCTTCCTTATTTTGTAAATAAGAGAATACCACACGACGATTGTTAGTGCTATCTGTTTTTGACTTTGTAATCATTGGCTCTACGTATTTACGTAATTCCTTTGCCTTAGCAACAGTCGTTTGAATACGCTTGTGTAAGATCAAAGATGAAGCCATGTTTGATAACAACGCTGCTCTGTGAGAGGCTGTTCTTCCTAGGTGATTAAATTTTTTACCGTGTCTCATTGTGTTATTTCGTAAGTTAAAAGCTCTTGCGAGCTGCGGTTAGTTTACCTCGCGGCAAACCACCTATTACTTTGTTTAAATTATTAATTAATCTTCGTCTAAACGATATTTAGAAACATCCATTCCAAAGGTCAAACCTTTTTCCTCGATCAATTGCTCTAATTCAGTTAATGATTTCTTTCCAAAATTACGGAACTTCATCATATCAGAGATTTCTAATTTCGCTAATTCACCTAAGGTACGAACGTCTGCAGATTTCAAGCAGTTGTAAGCACGTACAGATAAATCTAAGTCAGCTAATGAAGTCTTCAATAACTTGCGCATGTGAAGTAATTCCTCATCTACTACATTATCTTCTTCTGCTTTAGGAGTTTCAAATGTCATTGTTTGATCAGAGAACAACATAAAGTGTTGGATCAAGATATACGCAGCACCTTTCAATGCATCTTCTGGGTGGATTGAACCATCCGTCTCGATATCTAAAACTAATTTCTCATAATCCGTTTTTTGCTCTACACGTGTGTTCTCAATGCTAAACTTCACATTTTTGATCGGTGTGTAGATCGCATCGATAGCGATGTGTCCGAAGGCTAACTCGTTTGCACGAGGCTCATCAGCGGCCACATAACCACGACCTTTTTCGATTACTAAATCAATTTCAACTTCTTTCGAAGAATCTAAATTGCAAATAACCAATTCAGGGTTTAATATTTGAAAATAAGGAGTAAACTTAGCAATATCACCTGCAGTGATAGCTGTTTGTCCTTTAATTTTCATAGAAACTTTGTTATCCAAAATTTCTTGTGTCTTCTTGAAACGAATTTTTTTCAAGTTCAAGATGATCTCAGATACATCTTCGTGAACGCCTTCAATGGCAGAAAATTCGTGTAACACACCAGAAATCTTAACGCTTGTTATAGCATATCCTTCTAATGAAGAAAGTAAGATTCTACGAAGTGCGTTACCAATGGTAACACCGTAACCTTTTTCGAGTGGCTTGAACTCAAATAACCCGTGGAAGTCTGTGGCTTTTTCCATCACAACTTTTTCGGGCATTTGGAATGCTAATATTGACATATTTCGTAGCTTAAAATGATACTGAAAAAACGTTATTGGTACTCTTAATAAACTCTAGCAATCTCGTTAGGAGATTACTTAGAGTATAATTCGACAATTGCTTGTTCGTTGAAGTTTTCAGGAATCTGATCTCTCTCTGGCATAGCAACAAATTTACCAACCAATTCAACACCATCCCACTCTAACCAGTTGAAGTTCTTAGGAGAACGACCTGCTAAAGAGTTAGATACTACTTCTAGAGATTTTGATTTTGCACGAACACCTACTAATTGGCCTGGACGTAAAGAGTAAGATGGCACATTTACTACTTCGCCGTCTACAATGATGTGTTTGTGAATAACTAATTGACGTGCTGCACGACGAGTAGGAGCAATTCCTAAACGGTACACTACGTTATCTAAACGAGCTTCACATAATTTGATCAAGTTTTCACCTGTGATCCCTGCCTTAACAGCAGCTTTGTGGAACAAGTTTTCGAATTGGCGTTCTAAAATACCATATGTGTATTTCATTTTTTGCTTTTCCTTCAATTGCACTGCGTATTCAGAAACCTTTGAACGTTTTCCTTTACCGTGCATTCCTGGAGCATAGTTTTTACGAGCTAATGCTTTGCTCGGACCTAGAATTGCTTCACCGAAACGACGTGCAATCTTGGATTTGGGACCTGTATATCTAGCCATTTTTCTTAAAAGTCATTGGACCTCTTATGCCCAATGAAGTAATTAAATTGTGAATAAAAAGCGGGGGAAAATAATTACTAATTACCCCTGCATAAAAATTATTAAACGCGACGACGTTTTGGAGGACGACATCCATTGTGAGGCATTGGCGTAATATCTTTGATGATAGAAACTTCAATACCTGAGTTTTGGATAGTACGGATAGCAGACTCACGTCCAGCTCCTGGTCCTTTTACGAAAACCTCCGCTTTCTTCATTCCTGCTTCAACAGCTACCGCTGCGCAGTTAGATGCTGCCATCTGTGCTGCGTAAGGAGTGTTTTTCTTAGACCCACGGAAACCCATCTTTCCTGCTGATGCCCAAGAGATCACTTGACCTGCTGAGTTAGTAATGGAGATAATAATGTTGTTAAAGGAAGCTTTGATATGTACTTGTCCGTTTTGTTCAACGACAACTACTCTCTTCTTCGCTTTATCTTTTCTTTTTGCTTGTGCCATAATTTGAAATGAAATACGAAGAGGTGTTACCCTCTAGTTATTATTTAGTTACTTTTTTCTTGTTAGCAACTGTTTTTCTACGACCCTTACGAGTACGTGAGTTGTTCTTAGTGCGTTGACCACGTAATGGAAGACCTTTACGGTGACGTAATCCACGGTAGCAACCGATGTCCATCAAACGTTTGATGTTCAATTGAACCTCAGATTTCAACTGACCTTCCGTTTTGAATTCAGCAGCGATGATCGCACGGATAGCGCTAGCCTCCGTATCGTTCCACTCACCAGCTTTCTTGTCAAACGAAACCGCAGCTTTCGTTAAAATTTTTTGAGCAGTGCTACGACCAATACCGAAAATATAAGTCAACGCAATTTCTCCTCTTTTTTTGTCGGGAATATCAACCCCTGCAATACGAGCCATATAGGTAATTAATTGTTGTTATTAATCAATTTAAAATTCTGTCGAATTATCCTTGTCTTTGTTTGAACTTAGGATTCTTCTTGTTGATTACGTAAAGCTTTCCGTGACGACGGATTACTTTGCAATCTGCACTACGTTTTTTGATAGATGCTTTAACTTTCATATTAACTGTATTTATAAAATCAAACCTTAAATTACTTGTATCTGTAAACAATTCTAGCCTTACTTAAATCATAAGGGGACATCTCTAACTTCACCTTATCTCCTGGTAAAATCTTGATGTAGTGCATCCGCATCTTGCCCGAAATGTGTGCAATGACTTGGTGCGTATTTTCCAATTCTACCCGAAACATCGCGTTCGAAAGAGCTTCCAAAATAATTCCGTCTACTTCTATCGAGGACTGTTTGGCCATAATTATTAATTTATATATTCAACAATACTGTTGATGTTTTAATCACTTCTTCAATCGGAGCAAAGGTCGTCAAAATAATGGGACCTTCTTTCCCTACCGCAATCGTGTGTTCAAAGTGAGCACTTGGCTTGCGATCTTGTGTACGGATAGTCCAACCATCCTTATCTACTGAGATTTGACGCTTCCCTAAGTTAATCATTGGTTCGATCGCAATGACCATTCCTTCTTTCAACTTAGCTCCTTCCCCGCGACGACCATAATTAGGAACCTCTGGGCTTTCGTGAAGCTTCTTACCTACCCCGTGACCTACTAGCTCTCTCACGACACCGTATCCAAAAGATTCCGTGTATGATTGAACGGCGAAACCAATGTCGCCTACTCGTTTGCCTGGTGCGGCTTGATTCAAACCTAAATACAAAGACTCTTTCGTCCGTTGTAATAATTGAACTACATCCTCAGCGACATTCCCTATAGCATAGGTATAAGCACTATCGGCGTGGTAGCCATTTTTATAAACTCCTCCGTCTATCGAAATAATGTCTCCCTCTTTCAGGATCAATTCACCCGGTAAACCGTGAACCACCACATCATTTACCGAAATACACAATGAATAGGCATATTTCTGGCTTCCTACTTGGTAGTTCAAAAAGGATGGATGCGCGGCATTATCCTTAATGTATTCGTAAGCAATTTTATCTAAAGCCAAAGTACTAACTCCCGGCACAATCGCCTTTGCTACTTCAGCATGACACTTCCCTAGGATTTCCCCATTCTGTTGAATGATGGCTAATTCAGCGGGTGTCTTTAAATAAATCATCTTAACGATTAATCAATTCAGAACGACCTTTCACTCGTCCTGATTGCATTAAACCTTCGTATTTACGCATCAACAAATAACTTTCAATTTGTTGCAATGTATCTAATACTACTCCAACTAGGATTAAGAGTGATGTACCCCCAAAGAAGGAAGCAAAACCTCTCGTCACGCCAAACAAGTTAGCTACTGCAGGAAGAATCGCGATTAACGATAACATCACAGCACCTGGTAAAGTAATACGATCTAAAATTGTTGCAATAAAACCAGCTGTTTCTTCACCTGGCTTCACACCTGGAACAAAACCTCCACCGCGTTTCATATCATCAGAGATTTGAGTCGGGTTAATCGAGATCGCTGTGTAGAAGAACGTGAACACAATGATTAAGAATGCAAATAATACGTTGTATTGCCATGTCGTGAAATCACCGAAAGCAGAGGCAACCGAAGAAGCAAATTCTGATTTTTCAGCAAACGACTGAGCGACTAATCCTGGGATAAACATTAAAGCTTGTGCGAAGATGATTGGCATTACACCTGAAGCGTTTAACTTCAAAGGAATGTATTGACGCTCGCCACCTACTGCAGTTGCTTTGCTACCCACTACTTGTTTCGCATATTGAACTGGAATACGGCGAACTGCTTGAGTCACCATAATCGCTCCCATCACGACGAAGAATAAAGCGATAATTTCAATGATGAACATCAAAGCACCGGACATTCCACGTGAACCTGCTTCTTGTAAAATAGACGCTGGAAAACGAGAAACGATACCAATCATGATCAACATCGAGATACCGTTACCGATACCTTTATCTGTAATCTTCTCTCCTAACCACATACACAACATCGTACCACCGATTAAGATAGCCACGCCATATAAACGGAAGAACCAAGGATCCACCATGATCGCTTCAGTTGGGATCGTCACTTGTAAGTAAGTGAACGCTTGAGCAGCTGTTACGAAAATCGTTAAGATACGTGTGATTTGGTTTAACTTCTTACGACCTGACTCACCGTCTTTCTGCATTTTTTGGAAATACGGAAGGGCAATGGTCAATAACTGAATCGCAATCGAAGCAGAGATGTAAGGCATGATACCTAAAGCAAATACCGAAGCATTACTTAAAGCACCGCCTGAAAAGATATTTAATAAACCGAAAAGACCACCCTCTCCTGCTTGTGTTAACTTAGTCGCGTCTACACCTGGTAAAGCGATATAAGAACCTAAACGGAAGAATGCAATGAAAAGAAGCGTATTAATAATACGGCTTCTTAACTCCTCGATTGAGAAAATATGCTTGAAAGTTGTTATTAACTTGTTCATTCGATTAGAATAGAGGATTAACCAACAATTGCTTTACCGCCAGCTGCTTCAATCGCAGTTTTAGCAGCACCTGAGAAACCTTTCACAGTAACTTCTAAAGCAGATGTTACAGATCCACGAGATAAGATTTTCACTAAGTCAGACTTAGATACTAAACCATTCGTATAAAGTGTTTCAAACGTGATCACCTTAGTTCCGATTGAGTCAGCTAATGCCTGCAATGTATCTAGGTTGATTGCTTTGTATTCTACACGGTTGTGGTTTTTAAAACCAAACTTAGGAACACGACGTTGTAATGGCATTTGACCACCTTCAAAACCTCTCTTACGAGAATAACCTGAACGTGATTGAGCACCTTTGTGACCACGAGCAGAAGTTCCACCTAAACCAGAACCTTGACCACGACCTACTCTTTTTCTAACTTTTACCGAACCTTCTGCCGGCTTCAATGATGATAATTTCATTCTATTGGGGGCTTAGCGCTGCTGTTGCCAGCAACTCGCATGTTAATTAAATATTTTCAACTACAATTAAGTGGTTTACGGCACGAATCATACCCGCAATAGCTGGATTCAATTCTACCTCAACGCTCTTACGGATTTTACCTAATCCTAAAGCTGCGATCGTACGTTTTTGTACTTCAGGGCGCTTAATTGCACTTTTAACTTGAGTAATTTTAACTTTAGACATTGTATGTTCTATTAGAGAGGCTTACGCGCTCTGATTATCCATTAAATACTTTAGCAACAGAGATTCCACGTTGGAATGCTACCGTGTGTGGAGCTCTCATCTTAACTAATGCATCGATGGTTGCCTTCACTACGTTGTGAGGATTAGAAGATCCCTTAGACTTAGCTAAGACATCATGCACACCTACTGATTCTAACACGGCACGCATCGCACCACCGGCGATCAATCCTGTACCTGGAGCAGCTGGCTTAATTAAAACGAAACCACCTGAGAACTTTCCTAATTGCTCGTGAGGAACCGTGTTCTTCAACAAAGGAATTTGGAATAAATTTTTCTTAGCGTCTTCGATACCTTTAGTGATAGCATCAGTTACCTCGTTTGCTTTTCCTAAACCGTATCCTACGATACCAGCACCGTCACCTACGACAACGATTGCTGAGAAACTAAAACGACGACCACCTTTCACTACTTTTGCAACACGGTTGATGGCTACTACTTTCTCCTTCAACTCACCTTCGTTAACCTTTATTGGTTTTGCTTGTAAATGCGACATATCTATTTCTTAAAATTGTAAGCCACCCTCGCGAGCACCTTCAGCTAATGATTTAATTCTTCCGTGATACAAATAACCGTTACGGTCAAAAACTACCTTCTCGATTCCAGCCGCTTTCGCTTTTGCAGCGATCGCTAAACCTACTGTCTTAGCAGCTTCAATGTTGTTGTTCACTTTATCTTTTGTATAAGATGTAGCTGAGAATAAAGTCTTACCAGCTAAATCATCCACTAATTGTGCATATAATGCAGAATTAGAACGATATACAGTTAAACGCGGACGCTCCGCTGTTCCTGCGATTTTAGCACGAATCGCACGTTTAATGCGGGTTCTGCGTAAATTTTTGGTTGTTGCCATTTGTTAACTTGTTTGTGTGGATTTCCGGCCCACGCTTATAATTTATTTTTTACCGCCCGCTTTACCAGCTTTACGACGTACTTGCTCTCCTTGGAAACGAACACCTTTACCTTTGTATGGTTCAACTGGACGTAACGACTTAATTTTCGCAGCTACCTGACCAATTAATTGCTTATCGATCGAGTTTAATGTAACCATTGGATTCTTACCTTTCTCCATTGCAGTTACAATAGCTACTTCAGCAGGAATCGACATGAAAATCGCGTGAGAGTAACCCAAGCTTAATTCTAAAATATTTCCTTGATTTGCGGCCTTGTATCCAACCCCGATGATTTCTAATACTTTCGTATAACCTTCACTCACACCCACGACCATATTGTTGATCAATGAACGATATAATCCGTGCATCGCTTTGTGACGTTTTTGTTCTGTCGGACGAGCCACAGTTAAAACACCCTCTTCAATAGCAATGATCATATCTTGATCAACTTGTTGTGACAAAGTTCCTTTAGGACCTTTCACTGTCACTAAATTACCAGCACTCACGTCTACAGTAACTCCTGCAGGGATAGTGATAATCTTCTTTCCAATTCTTGACATTAGACTTTAATTATAGCTTAAATTCCGGGATCGCTCCCCTTTCAGCGTGAAACAATTATTAATATACGTAACAAAGTACTTCTCCACCTACGTGTAAAGTACGAGCTTCTTTATCTGTAATTACTCCCTTAGAAGTAGACAAGATAGCGATACCCAATCCGTTCAATACACGTGGCAACTCTTCAGCACCATTGTATTTACGAAGACCTGGCTTAGAGATACGAGTCAAGTTAACGATAGCAGGTTGCTTCGTAACTGAGTTGTATTTCAACGCAATTTTGATGGTACCCTGTACGGATGAATCATCGAATTTATAGTTTGAAATGTATCCTTTATCAAAAAGTACTTTCGTAATTTCCTTTTTAATGTTGGAAGCAGGAATTTCAACTACCCTATGGCGTGCCTTCAAGGCATTTCTCAATCGGGTTAAATAATCTGCTATTGGATCTGTCATTGTTTTTAAATTTGCCGCAGGTCTTTTAAAATGGGCCTGCAAAATTACAAAAATGAATTTAATTAATCAAATAATATTACCAGCTTGATTTAGTTACACCTGGAATCAAACCATTGGATGCCATTTCACGGAACGTAACACGGCTAATACCGAACTTACGCATATATCCACGAGGACGTCCTGTTAATTTACAACGGTTGTGTAAACGTACAGGAGATGCATTTTTTGGAAGTTTATCCAATCCAACGTAATCTCCAGCTGCTTTTAAAGCTGCGCGCTTCACTGCATATTTTGCAACTGCTGCTTCGCGTTTTCTTTCTCTTGCTTTTACTGACTCTTTAGCCATTTTGTAAAAATTTAAAGGTTTTTATGAAAGCCTAAAGGGCTATTTATTTTTTTTGATTTGCAAAAGGCATTCCAACCGCTGCTAATAAAGCATAAGCTTCTTCATCTGTTCCAGCAGTCGTCACAAACGTGATGTCCATACCAGAGATCTTGCTTACTTTATCGATTGAAATCTCAGGGAAGATGATTTGCTCTTTCACCCCTAAGGTATAGTTTCCACGACCATCAAATCCTTTTTCAGAGATTCCTTTAAAGTCACGTACACGTGCTAAAGAAACTGTTGTTAAACGATCTAAGAATTCGTACATCTTATCTCCACGTAACGTTACTTTAACACCGATAGGCATATCTTCACGTAACTTAAAGTTCGAGATAGCTTTCTTAGAGATCGTAGCTACCGCTTTTTGACCAGCGATTTGTGTGATTTCCTCGATTGCAATATCGATTAATTTTTTGTCCGACACTGCGGCTCCTACACCCTTGTTGATTACGATTTTAGTAATCTTAGGCACTTGCATGATAGACTTGTACTGAAACTTTTCTTTTAAGCTTGGTACAACCTCCTTAACAAAACGTTCTTTTAATCTAGGTACTGCCATTGTAGTATATTTTGTGGATTTCCGACCCACGGTTAAGTTCTAATTATGCGATAAATTTACCAGTCGCTTTAGAATAGCGTTGTAATTTACCTTTCTCGTTCAATTTACGACCTGTACGTACAGGTTTTCCATTTTCTACTACCATTAGGTTAGAGATGTGGATTGAACCTTCACGCTTCTCGATTCCTCCTTGAGGATTAGCTGCAGATGGCTTAACGTGCTTTGTTTGCAAGTTAGCTCCTTCTACGATTGCACGAGATTTTTCAACGATCACCTGAGTGATTACACCTGTTTTACCTTTCGCATTACCTGCGATCACTTGAACAGTATCTCCTTTTTTAACGTGCAATTTTGCTGGTTTACTTGTATTTTTTTCCATTGTATGATTATTAAATTGGGTTCACCCAATATCTCATCTAATTATAAAACTTCAGGGGCTAGGGAAACAATTTTCATGAATCCTGCATCACGCAACTCACGCGCAACTGGCCCGAAAATACGAGTTCCTCTCGGCTCATCATTTGCGTTTAATAAAACGGCTGCGTTATCTTCGAAACGAATATAAGAACCATCTTTACGACGAATTTCTTTCTTCACACGAACAACTACTGCTCTTGAAACGGTTCCTTTCTTCATACTAGAAGAAGAAAGAGCTGACTTCACAGAAACGACAATTTTATCTCCAATAGAAGCGTATCTTTTGCCAGTACCGCCTAAAACGCGAATGACTAAAACTTCTTTTGCTCCAGAATTATCCGCTACACCCAATCTTGATTCTTGCTGTAACATTATATTTGATCTTTAAATTTTAAATTTTGAATAACAATCTTAGAATTATTTCGCTTTTGCGATTACTTCTAATAATCTCCAACACTTGTTTTTAGAAAGAGGACGTGTTTCCATCACTTTCACTGTGTCACCGATTCCGCACTCGTTGTTCTCATCGTGTGCCATCAATTTTGTTGTTTTCTGTACGAACTTTCCGTACAATGGGTGCTTAACCTTACGGTCAACGGTAATGGTGATAGACTTATCCATCTTGTTACTCACCACTTTCCCAATTCTTACTTTTCTCAGGTTTCTTTCTTCCATGGTTGTTGGATTACTTGTTAAACAATTGGCTGATAGCGTAGTTGAACCAGCCTATTAAAATTAATACTTATGCTTTTGTTGCCGCGCTTAGAGCAGTTTCTAATTTCGCGATCAATTTACGGTTTTGACGAATACGCATCGGATTTTCAATCGGTGAAATAGCGTGAGCTAATTTCAAACGAGAGATATTCTCTTGCTCAGCAGCGATCTGCTTCTTTAATTCTTCAACTCCTAATTTTTGTATTTCTGCGTTTTTCATAACAATGTTATTTGGATGTATTAAACTGTGGGTCTAATATCCTATTCTGAATAATCTCTACGAACAACAAACTTTGTACGCATTGGCAACTTTTGTGCTGCTAAACGTAAAGCCTCTTGAGCAACCGCCAAAGGTACACCTGACGATTCAAACAAGATAGTTCCTGGGCGAACATTAGCTACCCAATACTCAGGAGCACCTTTACCCTTACCCATACGAACCTCTGCAGGCTTCTTAGTGATAGGTTTGTCAGGGAAAACACGGATCCAAACTTGTCCTTCACGTTTCATAGCACGGGTTACCGAGATACGAGCTGCTTCAATTTGACGAGCGGTGATACGACCTGGCTCTAAAGATTTAATAGCGAATGATCCAAAATCAATCTCGTGGCCACGGGTTGCAACACCTCTTACGCGACCTTTTTGTTGCTTACGAAATTTCGTTCTTTTTGGTTGTAACATCTTCTTATAAGTCTAATATCTAATTCAAATATATTTTATCGCTTTCCACCACGGCCACGGTTCGCACCGCCAGCACCTGGCTTATTACGGTCTCCACCTTGATCTGCTCCTTCTGGACGACGGCCACGACCACGGTCATCACCACGTCCACGAGGTCCACGATCACCACCGCGAGAATCCGCTGCAGTAGATTGTAATCCCATGTTTGCATTAGGAGATAAATCTGGCTTACCAAAAACTTCACCGCGGAATACCCATACCTTGATACCAATCTTTCCGTATACAGTTAAAGCCTCAGAGATAGCGTAATCTACGTCAGCACGAAGTGTGTGAAGAGGAATACGACCTTCTTTGTATCCTTCAGAACGTGCCATTTCAGCACCACCTAAACGACCTGATAATTTTAATTTAATTCCTTGTGCACCTACACGCATCGCTGACGCGATTGCTTGCTTCATCGCACGACGGAATGAAATACGAGCTTGTAATTGTTGAGCGATAGCTTCACCGATTAATTTAGCATCGATTTCTGGACGCTTAATCTCAAAGATGTTGATTTGAACATCTTTACCTGTGATTTTCTTTAACTCTTCTTTTACTTTATCTACCTCAGCACCTTGCTTACCGATAACCACACCAGCACGAGCTGTGTTGATTGTCAAAGTGATGCGCTTTAAGGTACGCTCAATAATAACCTTTGAGATAGATCCTTTTGGAATACGAGCGGCTACGTACTTTCTGATTTTCTCGTCTTCGACAAGCTTATCAGCGAAAGTTTTACCTCCGTACCAATTAGAATCCCAACCTCTCACGATACCTAATCTTAATCCAATAGGGTTAATTTTTTGTCCCATTTCTTGTTTTATCTAATAGTCTATTATTCTGCTGAACTGGTTACTAAAGCTGGAGCTTCAGAAGAAGCCACTACAATAGTGATGTGATTTGAACGCTTCAAGATGCGGTGACCTCTTCCTTGCGGAGCAGGGCGTAAACGCTTGATCGAAGCACCTCCATCAACGAAAATCGTCTTGATAAACAAGTCAGCTTCCTCAATTTTAGCATCGACATGCTTGTTTTGCCAGTTAGAAACCGCAGAGAGTAATAATTTCTCTATCGATTTAGCACCAACTTTGGGTTCAAATTTTAAGATACCCAACGCTTTGGATACTTTCTGTCCACGTACCATGTCTGCGACAATACGCATCTTCTGCGGCGACGTAGGAACATTTCTTAATTTAGCAATTGCTTCCATTTTCAATATTGATTAAGACCCGAGAGTCTATCTAATTACCTTTTACCTTTGTCTTTTTTCGCCACGTGACCACGGAAGTTACGTGTGGGAGAGAACTCACCTAATTTGTGACCTACCATATTCTCCGTTGCAAATACAGGGATAAACTTATTCCCGTTATGAACTGCGAATGTGTGACCTACGAAATCTGGAGAGATCATTGAACGTCTAGACCATGTTTTAATCACGGATTTTTTTCCGGATTCGTTCATAGCCTGAACCTTGTTATCAAGGCGGTAATCAATGTAAGGACCTTTTTTTAGTGAACGTGCCATCTAACTATTTTTTTCTTCTACTGATGATAAGACGATTTGTGTTTTTCTTTGGATTACGAGTTTTCTTACCCTTAGCCAATAAACCGTTACGAGAACGTGGGTGACCTCCTGAAGAGCGACCCTCACCACCACCCATAGGGTGATCGACTGGGTTCATTACAACACCACGAACACGTGGACGACGACCTAACCAACGGTGACGTCCTGCTTTTCCTAAGTTCACGTTCATGTGATCCGAGTTAGATACTGTACCGATTGTCGCAAGACAACGAGCAAGTACCATACGCATCTCACCTGAAGGCAATTTCAAGGTTGCATATTTTCCATCACGTGCTAACAATTGAGCGTACGTTCCAGCAGAACGAGCCATTTCAGCTCCTTTACCAGGTTGTAATTCAATTGCGTGCACTAATGTACCTAATGGGATGTTTGCCAAAGGCAATGTATTTCCCACCTCTGGAGCTACTTTCTCTCCTGAGATAACTGTTTGGCCTACCTGGATACCAGCTGGTGCCAAGATATATGACTTTTGACCGTCTGTATACTCAATAAGAGCGATACGAGAAGTACGGTTTGGATCGTATTCTACTGTTAATACCGTTGCAGGAACGTCAAATTTCAAACGAGCGAAATCAATCACACGGTAACGACGCTTGTGACCACCACCGATGTAACGCATCGAGCGACGACCATCTGCATTTCTACCACCCGTTCTTTTGATCGGTTCTAGTAAAGGCTTGTACGGTTTGTCCGTAGTAATCTCCTCGAACGTCGGCGCGATGCGGTGACGTTGTCCTGGAGTTGTTGGTTTAATTTTTTTAATTGCTGCCATTTAATTAGTTCAATTTATCGGGATGAACCCCCTTAGTTTTTTTAATTAGATTCCTTGGTAGAAGTCAATTACTTCACCCGGAGCTACTGTTACAATTGCTTTCTTGATCGTAGAAGTACGTCCAGAAGTGACTTTCGTACGTGTAGACTTGGATTTTACTTTTCCAATCTGACGCATTGTTCTCACATCTTGAACATCAACACCGTACATCTTCTTCACCTCTTTGGCAATCTCAATCTTGTTTGCTGTCAACTCAACAACAAACGTGTATTGGCCTTTCTCTTGCATGGCTTGCGACTTTTCAGTCAAGGCCGGACGTTTAATAATGCCCATTTTTATTTTCGTTTATAACAGAAAATCTTCTGTCAATTAGTTACTGAATGATGACTCAATTTTTTCAATCGCTGCAGTCGTGATTAACAACTTACCTGCGTTCACTAAATCGTATGTGTTCACATCTCCGGCAGTTGTTACTTTCGTTTTTGGAACGTTACGACCAGATAATACTACATTCTTGTCTACTTCTGGAGTGATCAATAATGTTTTTGTGTTATCTAATTGAAGCGCTTTTAACATCGCTAAATACGCTTTAGTTTGTGGTGTTGCGAAAGAAACTGAATCCAAGATCGCGATATCTCCACTTTGAGCCTTAGCAGCTAAAGCTGATTGGCGAGCCAATGCTTTCACTTTCTTGTTCAACTTGAAGTGGTAATCACGTGGGCGTGGTCCGAAGATACGTCCACCACCTTTCATCAAAGGAGATTTCATTGAACCTGCACGCGCACCACCCGTACCTTTTTGTTTCTTAATCTTGCGAGTCGAGCGAGAAACTTCTGCACGCTCTTTCGCTTTGTGAGTTCCTTGACGTTGGTTAGCTAAATATTGCTTCACATCTAAGTAAACCACATGCTCGTTAGGAACGATACCAAAGATTTCGTCAGAAAGAGTAATTTTCTTTCCGGTATCTTTTCCTGCTATGTTATATACTGATAATTCCATGTTTCAGAATGTCTATTGTTTAGGCTAGGCCCAATTTTTAATTTTCAATGATTACGTATGAGTTCTTTGCTCCAGGTACTGATCCAGAAACTACTAATAAGTTTTTCTCTGGATAGATTCTCAAAACTTGTAAGTTTTGAACCTTAACACGATTACCACCTGTACGACCCGCCATGCGTAAGCCTTTGAATACACGAGATGGGAATGAACACGCACCAATTGAACCCGGGTGACGACCGCGGTTATGCTGACCGTGAGTTTGACCACCCACACCGGCAAATCCGTGACGCTTAACAACACCCTGGAAACCTTTACCTTTAGAAGTTCCTACAACGTCCACATACGTATCAAGTGTTAGCATTTCTACCGTTAAAACATCTCCTAATGCAAGAGGCTGCTCAAACGTGCGAAATTCTACCAATTTCTTCTTGGGAGTTGTATTTGCTTTTTTGAAGTGACCCAACAAAGATTTTGTTGTGTGCTTTTCTTTTTTCTCACCGTAGCCAATTTGAACAGCATTATAGCCTTCTTTCTCTACAGTTTTCACTTGTGTAACCACACAAGGACCGGCTTCAATTAGCGTACATGGAACAGCTTTACCGTCTTCCATGTATAGGCTAGTCATTCCGACTTTTTTACCAATAATTCCTGACATAATATGTTAATATTTAAAATATAAATATGCTTACAAGGCTAACGTGGCTTGTTGTAAGACTTTTATTCAAAATCATCGTTCAACTGAACGTGATATAGGAATCTAAACAATAAAAAAAAGCAGAATTGGTATAAGGCGACAAGGTGGGTCCACTGTGGATAACAGTGAAAAAAACACCTTGTGTAGCTTAATATTTAATTAATGGGCTGGGCATTCAACGGTCATTAATTAATACCAGTTCTAACACAAAAATCAAGCTTTCCTCGATTTAAGACCTGTTTGACATGCATTTTATGTGTTTTAAATAAATTCGGGAAGTTCTGCCAACCTCTCTCTGAATAAAAAACTGCGTTTGTCGAACGGGAGTGCAAAGGTAGGAAAAAAAATAATACAAACAAGAGGGTGAGTAAAAATATTTTGAGAATCAAGCAATTAGTCAAATAGTCCGAAGGGAAATAGTCCGGAGGGAAATAGTCCGGAGGGATGGTGAATGGTGAATGGTAAATGGTAAATGGTGAATTGTAGATTATAAAATCCTCCAGACTCCGGACTCATTCCCTCCGGACAACATCCAGACTCCGGACTCATTCCCTCCGGACTACCTACGGACTTCGGACGCATTCCCTCCGGACTCCTTTAGAGTATAGATTATAGAGTAGAGAGTATAGATGGTAAAATCCTCCGGACTTCGGACTCAGTCCCTCCGGACTCCTTTAGAGTATAGATTATAGAGTAGAGAGTATAGATGGTAAAATCCTCCGGACTTCGGACTCAGTCCCTCCGGACTAAATCGCGCAGCGATGACTGCCGCCAGGCCCCAAAATTGGATTTTTCTCATATTACCCCTCGAAAAATCAATAATTATTTGTATTTTTGGGCTTTAGTTGCTGAAAATCAGGCAGTTTTTATTTATTTCCCAAGAAAAAAAAGCATTATGTCAAGTTTATCCAATCAAACAGGAGTGTTGCACGGAGATGCGGTTCAAGAGTTATTTGAAATCGCTAAGAAAAATCAATTCGCTTTACCAGCGGTTAACGTAACAGGTACAGATACTGTAAATGCAGTATTAGAAGCAGCGAAAGCGGTGAATTCTCCGATAATCATCCAATTCTCTAACGGTGGTGGTATTTTCTACGCTGGAAAGACGCTTTCTAACGAGAATCAAGCAGCGGCAATCGCTGGTTCGATCTCTGGCGCTTACCACGTTCACCAAATGGCGAAAGCATACGGTGTTCAAGTAGTTTTACACACTGACCACTGCGCGAAAAAATTATTGCCTTGGATCGACGGCTTATTAGATGCTGGTGAGAAATTCTTCGCTGAGACGGGACAACCTTTGTTCTCTTCTCATATGATTGATTTATCTGAGGAACCTTTGGAGGAAAACTTAGAAATCTGCGCAAAATATTTAGAGCGTATGTCTAAAATGGGCATGACCTTAGAAATCGAATTAGGTGTTACAGGTGGTGAAGAAGATGGCGTGGATAATTCTGACGTTGATTCATCTAAATTATATACACAACCGGAAGAGGTGGCTTATGCTTATGAAGTATTGTCCAAAATCTCACACCGTTTCACGATCGCTGCGGCATTCGGTAACGTACACGGAGTTTACAAGCCGGGTAACGTGAAGTTGCAACCAGTGATTTTGAAGAACTCACAAGAATTCATCAAAGAGAAATATAGCTTAACCGCTGAGAAACCAATCAACTTCGTATTCCACGGTGGTTCTGGTTCTTCTCGCGAAGAAATCCGTGAGGCATTATCTTATGGTGCAATCAAAATGAATATCGATACAGATACGCAATGGGCGTTCTGGGAAGGTATCTTAGGATTCTACAAAGCAAATGAGGCTTATTTACAAGGCCAAATCGGTAACCCAACAGGCGACGATTCTCCGAACAAGAAATACTATGACCCACGTGTTTGGTTACGTAAGGGCGAAGAGACTTTGGTAGCTCGCTTAAAAACAGCTTTCGAAGACTTGAACGCAACGAACGCGAATCAATACTTGTAGTCGACAGTCCGGAGGGATTAAGTCCGAAGGGACTGAGTCCGAAGTAAGGAGTCGAAAAGGACTAAATAAAAAGGAGTCGGAACAATTGTTCCGACTTTTTTGTTGGACGAAAATAAAGAAATGATATTTGTATAAATTTTAACCCTCCGGACTAAAACCCTTCGGACTCTTTCCCTCCGGACTCCGGACTACCTTTATGAAAACCGAACTACACCCCTCTCACACCCGCGGAACAGCCGATCACGGCTGGTTGAAGACCGCCTTTAGTTTTAGCTTTGCTGGTTATTATAATCCGGCGAGAATCCATTTTGGTGCGTTGCGCGTGCTGAATGATGATTTTATTGCGGCGGGGATGGGTTTTGGCAAACATCCACATGATAATATGGAGATCGTGACCATTCCGATGAAAGGCGCGGTGGCGCACGAGGATTCGATGGGAACGAATGGCATTATTAATGCGGGGGATGTGCAGATTATGTCTGCGGGCTCTGGGATCTACCATTCGGAGTTTAATGCGAGTCAAACAGAAGGTTTGGAACTGTTCCAAATCTGGGTCATGCCTAAACTGAAAAATATCACACCGCGCTACGATCAGCGTACCTATAATCCAGCCGATTTTAAGGGACAATGGAAGACGGTGGTTTCGCCACTGGGAACGGACATTGATTCATTGCAAGTAAATCAAGATACCTATTTTAATATCACCGAAATCGCGGAAGGCGAAAGTCTGAGCTATGCGTTGCACGGCGCACAGCAAGGGGCATTCGTATTTGTGATTGAAGGTGGCATCGAAGTGGCTGGCGAGAATCTGGAACGCAGAGATGCGATCGGGATTTCGCAGACGGATCAAATTGAAGTAAAGGCTTCAGCAGCGGGCACGAAGGTGTTGTTGATTGAGGTACCAATGGTTTGGTAGATTTAACAATAGAGTAATATTCTCTTAATAGGGAGGTTAAAGTGATGGTCTATTTTTGGTAAACCAAATAGGCAAACATGGGCCATCATTCACAACCCACCTACAAAACGATCGTTATCTCAGACTTGCATTTAGGTAGCAAGGGAGCTAAAGCAGCCGAGGTAAACGAATTCTTACGCGCACATTCGTGCCACCAACTCATCTTAAACGGCGATATCATCGACGGCTGGCAACTAAAAAAAGGAGGCAGCTGGAAGAAGAAGCACACGGCTTTTTTCCGTTGTGTATTAAAGATGATGGATAAGTGCGATACGGAGGTGATTTATTTGCGTGGGAATCACGATGATTTCTTAGAGCAAGTGCTTCCGTTGAAAATTGGAAAGCAGTTTTCGATTCGCCAAGATTATATGTTGAAGAGTTTTGGCAAGAAATACTTCATCACTCACGGCGATATTTTCGACAGCATTACGAGCCAAATGAAATGGCTAGCCTATTTAGGCGATATCGGCTACACCTTCTTGTTGTGGCTGAATAAATGGTATAATCAATACCGCAGCTGGCAAGGAAAGCCTTACTATTCTTTATCGCAGGTGATTAAGCAGAAAGTGAAGGCGGCGGTGAATTTCATATCGGATTTTGAGGAGAAACTAGCGGAGTTAGCGAAGGCCAAAGGCGCGGATGGCATCATCTGTGGTCATATTCACAAAGCTGAAATCAAAATGATCGACGGAATCGCGTACATGAATTCCGGAGACTGGGTCGAATCCTTAACGGCCTTAGTGGAAACACACAAAGGGGAATGGCAAATCATTGAATTCCCACTATACAATTTGAAAGCAGAGTTAAACGAAATTTTGGGCGAAGCAGTAGCAGTCTAACATAAGATGGGCAAATTCATATTTACCGTACAAGGCGAGGGTCGCGGGCATTTAACGCAAGCGATTTCCTTCACACAAATCGCACGTGAGGCGGGTCACGAAGTGGTCGGATATGCTGTAGGGTCCTTTCAGGGGCGTAAAATCCCATCCTTCTTTTTAGATTTCATTGGCAATACTCCACTATTACAATACAATAGTCCATCCATTATTTTTGGGAATGGGAAATCGGTTCAGCTTTTTAAAACAGCCGCGCAGGCCTTCACGAATTTCAAGACTTTTTGGAAGAGCGCCACGCAATTAGAAGAATTCATCGAAGAATTACAGCCAGACGGAATCGTCAATTTCTACGAGTCCATCACGGGATTATATAAGCTAAAATCGGGATCCAAAATCCCAACGATGTCCGTGGGACATCAATTCCTGTTACTGAACAAGAACTTCGAAAGTATCCCAGAGAAGAAGATCGACCGAATGCTTTTAAATATGAATACGATGATCACGTCGATCGGTTCGAAGAAGCTATTGGGCTTGTCTTTCCGCCCGATCGATAACGACGCAAAGATCGAGGTGGTTCCTCCCCTATTGCGTCAGCAAGTAAAAAGTATTGTTCCTAAGGCTGGCGAGCGTTGGTTAGCGTATTTAACGCACTTCCGTTTATCAGAAGATATCATGGCGTGGTCGAATGCGAATCCGGAGGTAAAATTGGATTGCTTTTGGGATAATCCAGCGCGCAAAGAGACGTATCACTATTCTGACTCCTTGACTTTTCATCCGATTGATGCGGAGAATTATTTGGCTAAAATGACCGAATGTGCGGGCTTGATTTCTACGGCCGGTTTTGAGTCAGTAGCCGAAGCGATGTACTTAGGCAAACCGGCGATGATGGTTCCGGTACCGAATCACATCGAACAGATGATTAACGCGTTCGATGGCGAGATGTCAGGCGCAGGAATCGGCGCTTCTTCCTTCGATTTAAGCATTTTCAAAAACTACCTACCTTCTCACGTTTCGGTGAAAGATCAATACCAGGAATGGGTTTCTCAATCACAGCGTTTGATGGCCGGACATCTAACAGATTTAATTGCACAACCGGTTTATGTGGCAAACTTTGGCCAAAACCAAGGAACGGGTTTATCCGGCATGCTGGGCAGACGAAGATTCCGCTGGTCGCGGTAAAAGGACATAAAAAAAGGCGAATCTCTCGATTCGCCTTTTTCATTTAAAACTAAGTAGATTAGAACGTGTAACGCGCTCCTACCTGCATCTGCCATCTAGATCCCATTTGATCTACCGTGTAAGGCGAAGATGGAACGGCAAACTTGTACGTTGGATCAGCTGCTGTACCTGAATTCACACGAGATAAGCCTAAGCTAGCTGTTGAATTAAAGGTGTTAGGTGAGAAATAGATTCTACCCCAGTTGCTGTTGATCAAGTTCGTTGCGTTCATGATGTCTAAAGAGAACTGTAAATCGTGGCCATTTGACATTTTGATCAAGTGATTCAATTTCAAGTCTAATGTCGCATTCCAAGGGGTACGACCACCATTACGTTCTGTAAAATCTCCTTTACGTGTGCTCAAATACTCATCTGCATTGATGTATGCCATGAATGCTTTCGCTTGATCTGCGGCCGTTCCTAATTTGGCATCCGCAACCATATATTTAGCCGCTTCTGTTTCATCCTTAAATACATAGGCTAAACCAGCTGCTTGTGGTGTATTTGCAATCGTTGAGTTCACAAAACCCCACGTAAATGGAGCTCCTGATTGTGCACTGAATACACCCGATAGAGTGGTTGCACTACCATTCTTGTACACTTTCGTGTATCCGAATGAACCGATAATACGGTGACGGATATCGAAGTTTGAATACGCAATCTTAGGATCATTAGGCGTTAAAGATTGGTTTAACTGCCAGTTAGATTCCATCGAATTACGGATACCGTTCGTTAAGTCAAAGCTTTCGCCAAACGTGTAAGCCGTCATAAACGTAAATCCGTTCGTGAATGTCTTCGAAACTTGAGCCGTTAAGCTGTAACGGTGACCCTCAGAGGTGTTCGATAATTCGTACGCATTTGCGAAGTTCGTGTTCAATTTTTGACCCGTTGCACCGCCTGATAAATAGATTGGCATTTGCTTCAACACGTCATATGAATAGTATTTTACCGAGTCTTTCAAGTTTACTTGTTGGAATTTCAAGTCATTGATCGTCTTTGTGTAGATACCTTCCAAAGTGAATTTGTAACCATCCACCGTATGGTCCACCGCTAAGCTAGAGCGTAATACTTGTGGCATTTTGAAGTTGTTCGCCATCGCATCCACTTGTGTTAAGCTTTTTTGGCCGTTGTTAAAGGCAAACGTCTTAGCGCCATCTTTTAACACATCACCTACATTCTTACCTGCTACGTTGTTTACGTCAAATGACCCAAAACCAACACCGTCATTATAGAATGCATAGCCTAACCAAGCAAAAGGAATACGACCGGTAAAGATTCCTGTTCCACCACGAATAATGGTCGAGCGATCACCATTCACATCGTAGTTAAATCCTAAACGAGGAGAAACTAATACCTGACCAAAAATCGAGTTAGACACTTGATTCAATGGCGTTCCAGCTGTGTAAGTTGTTCCAGCATTTGGATCTACTTTCGTGGCAGCTGTTTGAGGGCTCAACGTAGGCTTGTCCGTGCTAGCCACGTCAAAACGAATACCAGGAGACAATTTCAATTTATCCGTTACTTGAATCTCATCTTGAGCGTAGATACTGTAAAGACCTACATTAAAAGTGGCATAAGGATTGTTTAAGATGTAATCACGATCGTTATTTGAGAAGCTATAAGATCCACGCACACGGTTTACGTTACCCGCTAAGAAATCTGCAACACTTTTGTAAGCCACACGGCCGTTCCAAGAGTTCACAAAACCATAGTTGATATTATACAACTCATTGTGGGTACCGATTAAGAACGTATGATTTCCTTTAAACCACGTAAAGTTATCCGTGATTTCAAAGGTCTTTTGCTTCATATTAAAGATCGTTGCTTCACGCTCATTTCCTAAGAAAATGGTCCCTCCGTTTGCTGCAATTTCCACTTGAGGGAAAGCTGGATTAGCACTAGATGGCTCACGTGAATCGCGAATATCTGAGTAACCTAATACAAAGCTATTTGAAGAGCTGCCAAAGTGGCTCTTTAATTCCGCAACCGTTGAATTCGTACGGTTTACTTGCTTAAAGTCCATCGATCCGAAACGGAAGTTAGACGCATCACGCTCTAAATTCGTCGCTTCAGAAGCTACGTATGAATTACGAATCGATAATTGGTGTTTATCAGAAATATTCCAATCGAAACGGTTAAAGAATTTATTACTCGATGAATTGATAGAATAAGCACCAAAGGCACCTGGATCAAATCCGTAGTTCGTCTTTAAGAAAGAAGAAATAGAGTTTGCTGTCGCAGCATCGATAATGGTACCTTGATCACCTGCTCCGTAAAACAAAGGCTCATTACGACGTGTGATTTCTTCATTTGTAAACCAGAATAATTTGTTCTTGATGATAGGCAAACCTAGACGGAAACCCGTTTGGATATCTGAATAATCCGATGGGATTTTTGAACCGTCTCCTGCGTTGTTTGGTCCTGTAATTAATGAGTTACGACCGTAAGCATAAGCAGATCCTTTCACTTGGTTTGTACCTGTACGCGTAACTGCGTTGATCGAACCACCTGTAAAGTTACCGATCTTCACATCATAAGGAGCTACGTAAACTTGCACGTCTTGAATTGCATCTAAAGAGATCGGATTCGTACGTGTAGAAGAACCAGGCATCCCTGATGTACCGCTTTGGCCCCCTAATGATGGGCTAAATCCGATCGCATCGTTATTAATCGAACCATCCACCGTTACGTTGTTGTAACGGAAATTCGTTCCAGCAAAGGAGTTCGATGAACTACCTTGTGGAGTCAATTTAGTCATATCCGTTAAACTACGCGAGATCGTAGGAACCGTTTTCATCGCTGCTTCGTTTAACGAAGTAACGGAACCTGTTCTTGTACCTCCCTTATCCGCTTTTACCACGACTTCCGTTAACGTTGTCGTTTCTTCCGAAATAACAATATTCACAGACGGATTAGAGCCTAGCGTCAAGTTTAAGTTCTCAGCTTTGAAAGGTTTGAATCCTACGAAAGATACAGAAAGCGTGTAAGGACCACCTGGGTTCATGTTTGCCAAAACGAAGTTACCGTCGATCTGGGTAGAAACACCATAACGCGTTCCTGTGGGCGTATGCACTAAAATCACACTAGCTCCTGGAATTTCTTCTCCTTTCGCATCTTTCACTTTACCCGCTAAAGAAGCGGTCGTCACTTGCGCATTTGCATTAAAAGCAAATAAAGTGAAAACAAAAATTAGTAGGCCGAATGCCTTTTGACTAAAATTGTACATTTTGAATATATTGGTTGTTTGTAGCGCAAAGGTAATACGCGCACCAACCTTCCAATGTTACCAAATTGTTAAGAGAGTGTGAAGTAATTGTTATTGATGGTTTGTTAATCCAGTTTCGATGGTGAAGCGGGTGTTTATTCCTAGCTTTGAGACTTCTATATACTTGTTTTATGGGCAAACCTTGGATCTTTTTATTCATTGCCTCTGCTTTAGAAGCTGCTTGGACCTTTTCCTTGCGCAAACTTGACTTAGTGGCCCTCAAAAATGCCGCAATTGAAAATTCTCTGTTAAGTGCCCCAGTAGGCAGAGAATTAGGTTATTTGCTCACCTATTTAGGTTTAGGAGCCGCTAACATTTTCTTTTTATCCCTATCTATGAAATCCATTCCGATGACGATCGCTATCGCCACCTGGACTTCGGTTTCTCTGATTTTAATCAAAATTTGCGATATTTTTATCCTCAAAAATGCAACAAATATTTACGAATTCTTCTTCCTTGCCCTCATTATCGTGGGGATAGTGGGCCTGAAATACAGTGCCCCCGCCTAAATTCCAATATTAAATTTTTCTATGTTACCGAAATGTTAACACAGATAAATTTCTTTTAATGAATTCTTTCTATAAGTTTGATCATACAATTAAATAAGACCATTATGAGTGAGGATAACAAAAAATTGACCGATCAACTTGTGCAAGCTATCTTGCCTAAACTAAAAGGACTTTCTGAAAAGAACGCAAAGAAGGTATTGCACGAGACACACAAGTCAATTGCTTCCGTTGCTAAGAAATACAGTAAGTTAATTGCAGAGCAAGAAAAAGAAAAAGCGAAAGCAAAAGAGAAAGCTGCAAAAGACGCTAAAAAGAAATCAGAAAAAGAAGCGAAGAAAAAAGCGAAAGAAGGCAAGAAAGTAGCGAAAGCTAAATTATTAGCTTCATTAATCGCAAAAGAAAAACCTGCAACACCAGCAGTGGCTAAAAAGGCGCCTGTTGCTAAAGCTCCAGCGAAACCTAAAGCAAGAACTCCTAGAGCTAAAAAATAAAGTTTGAGATATGAATAAAAAAAAGGAGGGACAATGTCCCTCCTTTTTTTGTACCAGAATCATCGACTATTTATTCAACCACATCACGTCGTTGATATCATCTTTACCAGCATATTGGCTAGTAATCGCTGCGGTGTAATTCGTTGCATTTGCCGTTCTCTCTGTTGTAGGGTATAACCAACGTAAAGCGATACGACCTGAGTTTCCGTTACCAGCACCTGTAGAGAATGCAGGGAAACCAGTTCTTCTCCAGTTGAAATACGCTTCCATACCTGAGTTCATAAAGAAGGCTGCATATTTTTGAGATACAATTTTCTCGATCGCATTTGTTGCATCATAAGCTACTGCAGATTGTGCATAATACGTATCGAAGTTAAAGTTCACCGTGAACTTAGTTAAGTCCGCAGCATCTTTTGTACCTGTCTTCGAATAGGTAAATGTATTCGCACCTTCTACGATACCGTAGAATGCGTGAGATGCCTTGATCCCTTTCTTGTACCAGTCTTCCGCAGAACCTGTAGCCCATCCGCGGGCATAACCTTCCGCGATGTTGAAACATAATTCAGGATATCCTACGATGAAGGTATTTTCTCCAGTGTAGTTTTGGTAATAGCGTGCACGGTTTTGGAAAGAATAGATACCAGGAGCATAACCAGCACCATTTGATAAACCTGCATTTTTAGACATATCATCTAACACATCACCTGAACCAGCACCACGGTAAGCCGTGTAATCTGAAGGCAATTTACCTGCTTTTAAATCTGAACCTGCTGGCTCACATGTAACCATAACGCGTGGATCTTGCACTTTCGTTAATAGGCCTACATACGTAGAAGCCATGTTTTGACGCGTAGCATCGAAACCAAAGTTATCCGGGTTAGATGGGTATTTGTTGAATGAGTTCCAAACAAACTGTAACGATTCACCATTCGCTCCTAACAAAGGATATTTCGTAGGGTTACCTACCATTTCAGCGAACTTCGTTTTTACCGATAAATCGGTATCTGTATCCTTTTTAGATAAAGTAATCAAGACACGTAAACGGTAAGCGTTCACTACTTTTTGCCATTTTTTCAAATCTCCAGCGAAATAGAAATCACCTGAAACCGTTTCTCCTCTTGCAATTACCGTTGTTAAATCCGCATTCGCTTCATCTAACCACTTCAAGATTTGAACGTAAATTACTTTTTGAGAATCATACGCCGGAGCGGTATTCGTGATTCCTTTCAAAGCTTCATTCATAGGTAAATCTCCCACACGCTTCGACATTTGATCGAAGAAATAGGCACGGAAGAATTTGCCTAAAGCAGAGTATCCGTTAACATCAGGCAAACCCAATTTTTTTGCTTCCTCTTCCATCTTTACTACGTTTTTCAAGGTAGTATATTGGTTAGGCATTTGGCCTAAATTATATTCATTATTTGCATAATAATTATAGTTAGAGCAATAAAACTGATTCCAACGTGCCTCCGCAGAGAATGGACGTCCATTGTCGTTCATTACGTTGTATTCTACAGCCTGCAACACTAAAGAGGCAGGAACTTGTACCGCGCGGTTAGAGTCTTTCTCTAACTGGTCGAACGTTTTCTCACAACTGCTTAATGCAAGTAACGAGAAGCTCAACATACCTAAGATTATATTTTTAACTTTCATTTTTTGAACTATTTATAGGAATGAAAATATTAGAATGTGAAGTTTAAGTTAACTCCGTAGCTTCTAACTGAAGGAGTTTGTGAACCTGAAGCTCCATCCGTAATGTATTGAGATAAGTCAACATCTTTCTTTTCAGCGAAGTACAACAAGTTGCGTCCTACGAAAGAAACGTTTGCGCCAGAAACTGCTTTACCAAACCATTTAGTAGGAAGCTTCACACCTACTACCACTTCTTTAACCATACCGAAAGAACGGCTGATTAAATTTCCTTCGTTTGTGTTGTAATAGCGACCTACATAATCTTGTACATACGTCTTAACCGTGTTAGGAGCAAACTGTAATTCAGAATAGTTCGTTACCTTACCATTTGCATCGTACTTGATGGCAACACCATTCGAAACAACCACACCTTGACCTACGAATGCTTTTACTCCTAAAGCATCTTGTGGACGAGCTTCAGCGAAGATACCTTGCGTAGTTCCGATGTGGCGACCACCACGGTAGGCTTGTTGTTGCGTGTAATCAATAATCACACCACCTACACGACCGTCTAATAAAACGCTTAAGCTTACATTCTTGTAGGTAAATTTGTTATTTAAACCAAACACAAAATCAGGATTAATATTTCCTAAGTATTGCGCTTGAGTTCCAGAAACTGTTACAGGAATACCACCTGATGTATTAATCATTTTCCCATCTGGTGTACGAACGAAAGCTGAACCGTATAATTTATCTGTACGATCTCCTACTTTTAAGAACGTATTTAAGCTATTGATACCTGGATAGATATCTGTTAACGTTTGCTCATACGTAGAGTAGTTTGCTAATACATCCCAGCTAAAATCCGCCGTTTGAATAGGAGAACCGGTTACAGAGATTTCATACCCTTTCTTCTGTGTTTTGATACCATTCACTAAAGCAGACGTATAACCTGAAGTAGAAGAGATAGGTAAAGAGAAGATCGAAGGACCATCATTCGAGATGAAATAAGCGGCATCAATCGCGATACGGTTTTTGAATAAACGTAAGTCCATACCGAATTCCGTCTGAGAAGTCTCTGAAGGATTCAAGTTCGGGTTGCTTAATTCGTTACCATAAGAAGCACCCGTTTGGTTATTATAATAGAAACCCGTCGTGTAAACCGTATTATTTTGGTAAGATGGCCCATCGTAAGGTGAGTTATAATTTTCGCCAGAATACGTCCCTGCACGGTTATCAATCGTAGACGATGTTAACCCATCTTTCACGTTTGCAAATGATCCACGGAATTTCAAGAACGAGATTGCTTCTGGTAAGTTCACATAATCAGATACGACAGTCACAGCACCGAATGATGGATAGAAGAACGAGTTTTTACCTGCTGGTAACGTAGATAATTTATCTACACGACCTGTAGCAAACACAGTTAAGTATTTCTTATAAGAGAAGTCAGCAGAATAATACGCTGAAAGAACATTCATGTCAGAACCAAAGTTAGCTACCTGAACTGGGTTAGAAGAGTTCGAGAAGTTGTATAAACCTGGAACGTTCAAGTAGTTCGTAGAAGCAAAGATTGACTTGTATTGGAATACACGTTGAGAGGCACCCGCGTTAATTTTTGTATTAAAGCCTGGTAACAAATCTTTGTCAAACGTTAACAACAATTCTGTGTTGTTCTCAAATAAAGAACGGCGATCTTCGCGGTAATCACCGCGACGCTCATCACGACCATAGGTACCAGCAGAGTAAGGGAATTTCTCTGTACGCACCATGTCCCAAGTTGTTACTTGTGTACGTGCTAATAAGTTCAAGTTTTCGTTAAACGTATAACGTAATGAAGCTTGACCTACGATATCTGTCTTGTAGTGTGAACGTAACCACTCGTATGACATAAAGTAAGGGTTATTGTAACGTTGGTATTCTGCATAGATTTGTTGAACACCTTCTTTACCTTTTTGCCAGTAGTTTTTCATATCGTCGATATTCCAGTCAGCACCTGCCCAATACACGATGTTATAGATGATCGAGTTAGGACCGTAGTTTACGTCAGGAATGTTAGGCGTATATTGACGGTTGTATTGTAAGTTCGACTCAAACTTTAATTTGTTCGAGAACTTATAATCAGCCGTAATGTTGAAGTTCGTCATATTCAATTGGGTATTAGGAACAATACCTTTTTGGTAAATATGAGAAGTTGAGAAACGCAAGTTGTATTTCTCACCAGTAGCCGATACCGAAACGTTATTCGTAGATAAAATACCTGTTTCTAAGAATCGCTTTAAGTTATCTTTACCACGAGCTACCCAAGGAGTACCTGAACGAACACCCGTAATAGGATCTACTGGAGAATCGTATTGTGGAATTAACTGTCCGTTAAAACGTGGACCCCAACCACCATCGTAGTCACCATCGTTCAAACCACCACCTTTACCATCACCGAAAGCATACGAACCGTGATCACCAGGACCATATTCGTCTTGTACTTCAGGAATTGCGTAGAAACCTGATTGCATTTGAGTAGAAGAGTTCACTTCTACAGAGAAACCGCGTTTGTCAGATGAACCACGTTTTGTAGTGATTAGGATCGCACCGTTCTTTCCGCGGAAACCATAAAGAGCAGAAGCGGAAGCTCCTTTTAATACCGAATATGTTTCGATATCATCTGCTGAGATATTCCATGTATCTGAGTTAATAGGTACACCATCTACTACATATAATACAGTAGAGCTACCACGTAAGGAGATATTAGGTTTACGTAATAATTCAGGTTGAGAACCGATCGTTAAACCAGCTACACGACCTGACAATGCGTTGATCGCATTGGGCTCACGTGCTTTGATGGTGCTAGCTCCGTCTACTGACTGGATAGCAACCCCGATTCTACGAATGTCTTTCTTAATACCTAAGGCAGTTACAACTACTTCTTGTAATTGTTTTTCGTCTTGAGCTAAAACGACATTTAATTCAGAAACATTTCCTACTGTCACCTCTTTAGAAGTGTAACCAATCATAGAAAATTGTAAAACTTCATTTCCAGATACTGAGATCGAATAAGCACCTTGTGCATCCGATAACGTACCTTTAGAACTACCCTTCACTCGGATAGTAACACCAGGAACACCCGATTTCTCCTCTGCAGAAGTAACCGTTCCTTTCAAACTACGCGATTGACCAAAAGCAGTCATACTTACCGTAGTAATCAGTGCAAAAACCAGCCAAATCAACGATTTTGGGCTCATTTTAGCAAAAAACATTTGTACATTGTTTTTCATATGAGTTTGTTTAATATTATTTGGTGCAAAAGTAGGTTGCGTTTTTAAAGGCTATGGTGCAGAAAAATTAAGAGATGATTAAGAAAAAGCCGGCAGTGTTAAGGGGCTGTTAAGCTTGAAATCAAAACAATAATTCTCCGCAGAAAATCTTCGAAAAATACCATATTATAAAGCATAATAATTTCATTATTTAGCCTTAACAGATCCGTAATCTAGGGTTTGTAATTTTCGAATATGAAAGAGATTAAACTAGTTGTTTTGGACATGGCGGGCACCACCGTGATGGATCAACATGAAGTGGAATATTGCTTTAAACAGGCTGCCATTAAAAACGAATTGCATTCCAGTGATGAGCGTATTTTAGCCTTACAAGGCTATGCTAAATTGTATGTTTTCACTTTGTTGTGGACGGAGCAATTAGGAAAAGGGGATCCGCGCATATCAGAACTAGCCGCGCAGTCATATGCGGATTTTAAAACCATTCTAGAAAACCACTACCGGAATCAACCCGTCCTTCCTACGGAAGGTTGCTTAGCCTTATTCGAGGCCTTGCATCAGAAGGGAATTAAAATTGCGCTTACCACCGGTTTTTACCGCGAGGTAGCGGATATTATTTTAGGTCGCCTTGGCTGGGTGGCTAACTTGGAATCCTCGACAAGCATTCATCTTTCGGTGACTCCGGACGAGGTGAAAGGCGAAGGAAGACCCTCTCCTGCGATGATTCAGTATGCGATGAAGTCGCTAGGTATTACCGATCTAGAAGAAGTAATTAATGTGGGGGATACCCCGGTGGATCTGCTTTTCGGCAAAAATGCGGGAGTTCGTTATGCTCTGGGCGTATGCAACGGCACCCATAGCCGCGAGCAATTAGCTGCACATTCTAACGATGGCCTACTCGAAAAAATTTCTGACCTCTTAGCATATGTATAAAAATAGAAAATACGATTTAGTCATTGTAGGTGGCGGAATCATCGGAACCTATTGTGCCTACCATGCCCTTCGAAGAGGAAAATCGGTCTTGTTATTAGAAAAGGATGCGCAGCCCTACGAGGCGAGCTTCCGTAATTTTGGCCAAGCCGTTCCTTCAGGTCAGGCGTTAGATTCCTGGTTCGATTACGGGAGAAAGTCCTTGAAAATCTACAAGGATCTTCAGGAAGAAGTGGATATTTCGGTCGTCAAAAACGGCTCATGGTACGTGGCCTCAGATGACCAAGAAATGACTTTGCTAGAGGAGATGGCGCAGCTTTTCAAAGACCGCGACTATACCTCTCGATTGTATACGGCCACTGAAACTTTGGAGATTAATCCTCATTTCAAAAAAGACTATGTCAAAGGCGGGCTATTTATCCCAGAGGAAGCCTCTTTGAATCCCCTTGTCATGGTGCACCGCGTTCGTGAATTCATGATTAAGCATTTAGGCTTACATTACCATAACCTATGTCCGGTGATTTCCGTGGAGAAAAAACGCGGAATCGCTATGTTGACAACGTCGAAAAAACAAACGTTTTGGGGGGATCAAGTGATCCTGGCGAATGGTAGAGACACGCAATTTTTATTACCAGAACACTACCCTAGCGCTGAGCTAAAAATCAGCAAATTGCAGATGATGCGCCTAGCGCCTCAGAAGAAAATACTCAAATCGAATATCCTGACAGGCTTAACGATTCGTCGCTACGATAGCTTCAAATCTTGCCCATCATTTTCAAAGATTTATACGTCTTCCGAGCAAAAACAATTACAGGCAAAAGGCATACACATCTTGTTTAAACAAGCAGATGATGGTTCAATCATTCTAGGGGATTCGCACGAATATGTGCCGGCAGGAGAACAAGCTAATTTTGGGTTTGAAGTCTCCTCTGAGATTAATGAGATGATGCTGGCGGAAGCGAAGCGAATCACATCGCTTGAAAACTGGACCGTTGATTCGACCTGGGCTGGTTTCTATTTACAAGGAACTCAGTCAGAGGTATTCACGAAAGTCGTGGATGACGTGATCCATATTATCAACGGAATTGGTGGCAAAGGAATGACCACATCGCCTGGTTTTACAGCTGAATACATTCAAAAATTATACTCATGAAAAAAATCATAGCTCTGTGCTTATTAAGTGCTAGTTTAATGGGCCAAAAAGCACCGAAAAATGTCATCTTTTTAATAGGTGACGGAATGGGTGTCAGCCAGATTTATGCTGGATTAACCGCTAATCGGGGACATCTAAATCTAGAACGCGTGAAGGTGATCGGCTTTCATAAAAACCAAGCGTCTGATAATTATGTGACGGATTCTGCTGCCGGTGCCACCGCTTTTGCCACGGGAAAACAAACCTATAATGGGGCTATTGGATTAGATTCTTTGAAAGTTCCCTCGACTACCTTGCTAGAAATGGCGGAACAAAAAGGCTTAGCCACCGGACTCGTCAGTACGTGTGATATCACAGACGCGACTCCCTCCTCTTTCATTGCGCATCAATTGAAACGCTCGATGCACGAAGAAATCGCATTGGATTTTATGAAAACGCCCGTCGATGTAGTAATAGGTGGAGGAAGAAAGTATTTTGAGAAACGAAAAGACGGCATGAATTTGTTAGATACCTTGCGCAAAAAAGGATACCAAGTTCAATCGACGTTGGATGTAGATGGTATCACAAAGGGCCCACTTGTCGCGCTGTACGCAGAAGAAAATCCGATCAAAGTAATGGAAGGTCGCGGCGATGCCTTATTGAAATCGACTAAAAAATCACTCGAGATTCTGCATCAAAATAAGAAAGGATTCTTCGTCATGATCGAAGGTTCCCAGATTGATTGGGGTGGCCACGCGAACGATACGGACTACATCATTACAGAGATGGTGGACTTCGATAAGAGTATCGGATATGCCCTAGATTTTGCGGCAAAGGACAAAGAAACCTTAGTAGTTATTACAGCCGATCACGAGACGGGGGGATTTGCGTTAATGGGTGGAAATATGAAAACAGGTGAGGTTAAAGGAGCCTTCACGACGAAAGGACATACGGGTCAAATGATTCCGGTATTTGCTTTTGGTCCTGGTGCGGGAGTCTTCGGAGGCATTTACAATAACTACGATATTTTTACCAAAATCAAGCTGGCCTTGAAACTAGGTCAAAAGTAAATCGTAAACTTTTCATGCGAATTCGCAAAGCCCACGGTTTGGTAAAATGCGTGGGCTTCTTTACGCCTTTTGTTAGAGGTAACTTCTAAAGACTTAGCTCCTAGCTGCGCTAATTCAGGCTTCAATGCAGCGATTAATTGACGACCCACTCCTCTCCCTTGGTGCGACGCGGTTACAATTAATTCTTGAATCTCAAAAACGAGGCCTTCGTGGTGTAAAAGGGATTGTCCTTTGCAGGAGATGAAACCGACGATTTCATCCTCACCATGGACGGCAACCTGCATAAGCGTTAAAGGAGTATGCAAGTATTCCGCATAAATACGATCGAAAATTTCTTGGTCAAATTCGCGATTTTCTAACTCCTCCAGCAAACGTTTTACGGATGCTGCATCGGATAGTTCTGCCATTCTTATCGTATAGTTTTCTTCCATATTATCGAATCGTTACCCCTGAGTAAAATCTACTTTAAATCACCTTTTAGGCCTTTTTTAGGCCTTTTATAAGCCCTAATTTAACATAAATAATTGAATAAGTATGCCTGCAGAAATCGTCCAAAAAATCATCACCTTATTCCACGAACAAGGAGATTCTGAATACGGTGGCGAACCCGTTACACAAGGGGAACACGCCTTACAAACGGCCCATTTAGCAAGGGCTGAAAGCGCCCCTGCGAGTTTAGTGGTTGCCGCGCTTTTGCATGATATAGGGCATCTTTTGCACGCCTTACCCGATGATGCGCCAGAGCATGGCATAGATGATTTGCATGAAGAATTAGGCCATCGTTTTTTGATCAAGTATTTCACGCAAGCTGTTTCAGAGCCGGTGCATTTGCACGTAGCTGCGAAACGCTATTTGTGTGCGGTGGAACCGGACTATTTTGCGCTATTAAGCGAGCCGTCGGTTATCAGCCTGCAATTACAAGGCGGACCGATGTCAGCGGAAGAATGCCAGGCTTTTGAGGCGAATCCCTATTACCGGGACGCGGTACAGTTGCGTCGCTGTGATGATATGGCCAAAGTCCCGAACCTACCTGTTCAGCCAATTGAATTTTACGCCTCGATGCTACGGGAACACTTGAAATGATCCAGACAGATGTAAAGAGCTGGAAATGGCATCCTGCCTGGTCCATGATCGCCGCTTTTGGTTGCTATTTCTGTGTCTATGGTTTCCGTAAACCATTCACAGCAGGCACCTATGAGGAACAATTTTTCATGGGAATCCACTGGAAATCCATCCTCATATCTTCTCAAATTGCGGGTTACATGCTCTCTAAATGGTGTGGCATCTTCTTCGTCTCTTCCATTACTTGGGAGAAGCGAGCGAAGGCGATAATCATTAGTATTTTAGTAGCAGAGTTAGCGTTATTGGGATTTGGGCTAGTGCCAAAGCCCTATAATTTGATCTTTTTACTACTGAATGGTCTCCCGCTCGGGATGATTTTCGGTTATATCCAAGGCTTTTTAGAGGGCAAAAAGAACACCGAATTATTTATCGCTGCCTTAGGAAGCAGTTTTATCTTAGCTGATGGAGTTTCTAAATCCGTAGGGGTTTCCTTATTGAATTGGGGCGTCGCTGAGAACTGGATGCCCTTCGCAGCTGGTTTACTATACGCGCTTCCTTTTCTGTTTTTTGTCTGGATGTTGACACAGATTCCGCGACCTACCGCGCAAGAAGTGGCCGATCGAGCAGAACGTCAACCTATGACGCAGAAAGACCGTATCCAGCTGGTAAAGCAACTTTGGCCGGGCATATTAACTATTTCTTTATTGTATTTGTTCGCGTCCCTATTACGTGGGATTCGATCTGATTTTGCACCCGAAATTTGGCATTATTTAGGGTATGATGGAGTGCCTTCGATATATTCCCAAACAGAGATCTGGGTCACTGTGGGAATTCTCGTGATTAACGGGAGTTTGGTCCTAATAAAGCGAAATTATTTGGCCTTTTTCATTAGCCTTAGCGCCATTGCAACCGGTTATTTATTACTGGTCATTGCCGGCTTGTGGGGTGTGCATTCGATGAACAGTTTTTGGCTGATTGTATTGACCGGATTTGGCATATACTTGCCCTATTTGACCATCACAACGTCCGTGTTTGAACGCATGATCGCGATCACTAGGCATAAAGCAAATATCGGTTTCTTGATGTATATCGTAGACTCGATTGGCTACTTAGGATACAATGTGTTATTAATTGCGGCAGGCTTTATTTTTCCAAACTGGAACCTGCCGCAACTCTTCTTCTCTTGGATCACGATCTTAGGATTTGCAGGACTTGCGCTATCTGCCGGATCGTGGGTCTATTTTAAGCAAAAATTATCCCGTAATCCAACGGAAGAATAAGAACAACAAAGCAGAAAGAATAATCGTCACCGGCAAGGTTAAAATCCAAGCCATCACGATATTTTTCACCGTTCCTCCTTGTAAATTTTTAATCCCGCGTTGCGCCACCATCGTTCCTGCAATACCAGAACTTAATACGTGAGTCGTACTCACTGGCCATTTATAAGCCGTCGCTAACCCGATGGTTAAGGAAGCAATTAATTCCGCCGAAGCACCTTGCGCATATGTCAAGTGATCTTTACCAATTTTCTCACCAATGGTTACGACGATACGTTTCCAACCAATCATCGTTCCAAGTCCAAGTGACAACGCTACCATCCACATCACCCAATTAGGCGCAAAATCTGTTACGCCTGCCATACCCGTACTAGACGAAGCTCCAAACGTAAAGAAAGGCGCCTTTGTTCCTGCCGTGGCCTTTTTCCAAGCAGATTTATCATTTTCAGAAAGGGCAACTGATTCACTTTCGATTAACTTCTTCGAGAATTTATTGATCGTTAAGGCAGCCTTACGAATCGCAAATTTTTGATCCGTCGAAAGTGTTGATGGATTTAAATCTTGTGCCGTAATCACGGACAATTCAACAGCTGATTTCTTCAATTGTGCTAAACCATCACGTTCTTTTTCAGACAAGGGGATCGTATCAATTTTAGCCGAAATCGTTTGAACCGTCGCTAAACTTGACTTCACCATTTGCATATCTAAAGTCGTATTGATGGCAAAATACCCTGGTAAGAAAGCAATCAAAATAACCATCACTAAGCCGATTCCTTTTTGGCCATCATTACGTCCATGAAAGAAGGAAACTAAGGTACATGTCGCGATTAAAATAGAACGAATCCACACCGGGGGAGGAGATTTTTTCTTCGGTTCTTTGAAGATTTCTTTATTCGTAACCGTCTTCTTCAAAACATACATTAATATAATCGCCAGAGCAAATCCAAACAACGGAGAAAGCAAAAGGGCCTGTCCAATTTCAATTACTTTATCCCAATTCAATGCAGATATACCTTTATTCGATTGCTCCGGCAACAAGGCGTGACCTAATCCAATTCCAATAATAGAACCAATTAAGGTATGAGAACTAGAAGCCGGAATACCAAAATACCAGGTACCCAGATTCCACAAAATCGCTGAAATCAATAGGGAAAGGGCCATAGCCATCGAATGATAGACATTCGTATCGACGAGCAGCTCAGTGGGGAGCAGCCCTATAATACTCATGGTTACCCCTACTCCTCCGGTTAATAATCCTAAAAAATTCATAAATCCAGACCAAACCACGGCTTGGGTAGGACGTAAAGAATGCGTATAAATGACGGTAGCCACTGCATTTGCCGTATCGTGAAAACCATTCACAAATTCGAAAGCACAAGCGGCTAACAGGCAGAAACACAAAAGGAAAAACAGTGTAGGATCTAATCCGAACATAAAATAATTTTTAGAGATAAAAATTCAATTTACTAAGGTAAGCTTGATTTCCAAAACCCATGTTAAGGAATTGTTAAATCCATTATTTTACTTCACTTTTAAACGACACACCTATAGCCTTCGCAGCCTTGTGAATCAACTCTTTCTGAAATACTTTCTCTGCTGATTTTACCTCTCCAAGAGCAGGAACATTTGCACCCACCATCGCATACCAAATCTGGTAGCAATCTTTCACTCTTTCCCCATGAGAAGTCCATTGCGTCTTGATGGCGTCCCCACGACCGTGATCCGTCGTAATCAACAAAGTCGTTTTGCCTTTGTAATCTGCATCCGAATTCACAAAATCCCAAATCTCCCCTACCCAAGCATCAAACTGGTGTGCCGCATCTAAGTAGTGATTATAGGCTCCTTCGTGCGCAAATTCATCCGTTTCTCCGTAGGAAATGTATAAGGCCTTAGGCTTGTTCTTTTTCAAATAATGCATCGCCTTGAAATGCGTAAATGCGTCCAAAGATTCCGCCATACCAAAAGGCTTGAATGACTCCTTCATCATCTTCGCCAGCAGCTGAGTCTCTGGATCTTTCTCTAATTCCGGATAGGAATCAAAGGCATTCACCACTGGAAAACCCGCTCTTTTCTCATTCAAAATACGATCAAAGGCATCCCAAGCACCGAAAGCGGCCACCTTGCCTTTGTAGGCTGGCAAAGCGTTCAAATACTCAAAAAAGTTGGTGTTCGGATTAGGCTTATAATCATTTGAATTAACCGCCGTATCTACTTGACCCGTTAAAATCTCGCTATATCCTGGATAAGAAAACCAATACGGATTTGCATTATCCACTTGACTTCCTTCTTTTCTATTTCCGTGCAGCTGACCCGCAGCAGCTAATTTACCCCAGAAAAAAGGCATTAATTTAGCCCGTCTTTCTGCCAAAGTAGGCGCATAATATTGCTGAATTAATCGAGCGGAGTCCCCGTGATGGAATCGCTTAATTTTGACGATGGAGGTATCGATTCCATTAAATACTTCTTGCCAGCGATAACCATCGGTGGTGATAACAATGACGCGCGCGTCTGACTCTTTCTGTGCAAAAGCCGAAAATGCAACGGCTACTAGGATAAATAGTAAAGTGTATAGTTTGTTCATATTCTTTGTTTAGAAAGCCAAAGCTAAGATATACAAATAATCAGAATATAAACGAGCTATAAACTTTCTGTTAATTATTCCCTTAATTGTTCAATGATCCCTGTTTTGCCCAAGCTTCAATCAAGGCTATCTCGCATTTTAGCAATGGGGCTCCTTTAGGCATATAGGGCTGATTCCCGCTTGGAGGAAAATACACTTGTCCATATAATTCGCCTGATTTCGAGGACTCGGAAATTTGTGTGTAATTCTCAATCACAATTCCTCCAAAATGATTCTTCGCATCATGACAAGACAAGCAATTATTCTTAATAATGGGATAGATATCTCGGGTATAAGAGACCGTGGATAAAGGAGACGTAGAACAAGTAGAGGGGGCTACGTTGCCTTCCTTATCTTGTAAACAACCCGATAGAAAAAAAACAAGAAATGCCAGAAGGAAACCTCCTGGCATTTTCTGTATTACACCAATATATTGTCTTTGAACCACTATAATTTGTGGGTGGGTACCCACCGGTTTATATTTTCATTGTATAGTAATGTTGAATCTGGCCATTGGATGTAATCTTTCATGACCAAGTACTCATTTAGCTTCCCGTTATTCTTTAATTCTCTAAAAAGGAAAGCGCCGCGCTCTAACACGTCTGCTTCTTTTAAGTGCGGTGTATTCACCACTTCTTTAAAATCGTACGGTTTTAAGCTGCCCGGTTTTAATTTAAATGTTCCCACGACACCGCGTTGGAAAACTTGTAGGTTTGCAACGGGTCTAGTAAGGAAATAGTACCACGTACTATCTTCTTTCATCTCTAGTTTCACTAGTTTATAAAAGGGTAAACGCATCCAGTAATAATTGTTGTATTTAGCTTGAAAACGCGTTATATCGTTTGCAAAGGGCGGGTTCTCCGCCACGAATGTCATAATATTGGTGGTAAGGGTATCTTGTTGCGCTTCATTAAAGTAGTAAGCGACTTCGTCTTTTTTATGGCAAGAGGCCAAAGATAACAGGGCAAAAAGGGCAATAATTTGTTTCATGGTGTTTGGTGTAAAAAATAAAAAAAAGGGAGCTGACCTGAGCCAGCTCCCTTGGATATCATTACTTAATATAAACGACTGCTTGAGGAGCAAATTCTGCCCAACCCGCTGTCCAGTCTGTAGATTTAAATGCACCCACGTAATCTGTTGCTTCGAAGAAAGCAGGAAGACCTGATTTCAAGTTTGCACCAATTAACGTTTCAGTTGTACCTGCCGTTAATGTGAACGTAGGACGACCTGCAGCCCATAACGTTGTAGATAAGCCCGTGTTTCCTGTCGTTGCTAAGATTTTGTTACCTGTTAAAGATAAGAACCAATCTTGAGGTACCGCAGTGCCAATCGTAAACGCCGTCAAACCTGTTGTTGTACCATTGTTCAATGATGTCATGTTGTCATAACCTGGAACCGGAACCCCTTTAGGAGCCACGTTAACAGACCAGCCTAAGCCAAAACCATTAGTTCCCCAGCCTTCAACACCTGCTAAAATCACGTTTCCTAAATCGATATCTCCTGCAGCAGCATTCGCTCTTGCAATACCGTTACGACCATCAATATAAACTCCGTATGGATAACCTGTAATTACCGTATTGTATAATTTTTGTTTCGTGCTACGACGTAATTGAGCACCATGTTGGAATAATGGGTCAATTGCAGTTCCTACAACACCTTTGGCTCCGATAATTGACATGTTAGCAAAAACAGCAGATGTAAATGGTGTATTTTGAGAACCTGCAGCATCATTATCTGACTCAAAACCATTTGAACCTGATTGATCTGCAATAGCTGATCCACGAATACCTACACCGAATTGTACATATCCTGAATAACCGTTATCTGTATCGAAATCATCATCTAATCCTTTGTAAGCGATTAAGTGTTTTGCGTTTACTGTTCCACCAAACCACTCAAATGAATCATCAAGACCATAAGAAGCTTGCACGTAATCAATCGTCGTACCTGAACCTACTGAACCCATTGTTAATGAGTTAACCTCTTGGTTCGGGTTGATCGGGATACCAGCGTATTCTAAACGTACATATTTTAACGTACCTGAGTTATCCGCTGCATCAGTACCTCCGTGGAATGCACCGTAACCACCTTCTAATTCACGAGAAGCTTGTGTGTTTGGTAAGTTGTTTGGCGCTTGACCACAAATAACTAAACCACCCCAGTCACCTGGTTCGCGTGTTCCTGGATCTCTCTCTGAAGTAAACACGATAGGTGCAGCAGCTGTACCAATCGCAGTAATTTTAGAACCACGTTGAACGATTAAAGCCCCTTTAGTAGCACGTTCTCCGATGATCACAGTACCTGGTTCGATCGTTAAATTTCCTACTTTAGTCACTGTACCGAAAGTAGCTTCTTCACCTACACGTACAAAACCTGATAATTTGTAGATTTTGTTTGCTGTCCAAGTTACGTTTCCTTCGATCACGCCCGTTACGGTAACGATTTGCTTAGGAGGAGTTGCAGTCACTGTAACAACCACTGGAACTAAAGCAGAAATTTGGCTTTTGTTATCCGTTGCTTGGATAGTGAAATTCACTTTCGAGCCAGCGGCTAAAGTTTCGATCGTGTAAGTAGAGGTATACGTATATGATTTCTCCCCAGCTAAAACTTTCGTTTCGAAAGCAGCACCATTTTTCAAAACAGTGATAGATTTCAAACCTGCAGGAGCAGAAATTGTAGCGCTAACTGTAACAGAAGCACCCGCGATACCAGACAATTCACCGCTAGACGTTACCGTAGGAAGCGGGAATACCTCTTCTTCTTTTTGGCAAGAAGAGAATGCAAGAGAAACGACTGACAAAATAGCCATTAACTTGATCAATTTGTTTGTAAAAAGTTTCATTGGATTGTAATTGATTGTTTAGTTTAATTGTAAAATTATTTATAGCCAAAAGGGGTGAAAATAAGCCCTAAAGAGTATACACGGCCTGGAGCGTAGGATTGGATTGTTTGATCTTTTGTTGAATCAAAGCTTCCATCTTGGTTACCATCTTGCAAGACAAGGTTGTTGTTATTTAAGATATCAGATACGCCACCTTTGATCTGAATGTTCTTATAGACTTTCTTAGAGAAAGTAAAATCCACTACATTACGAGGCATCTCATACCAGTCTGGGTAGGCATATCCGTAGTTATTTCCTACGGCATAGATACGTTTACCAATCACGTTAAAGGACAGGTTTAACTGCAAGCCTTTTTGTGTGTCATTGTAGTTATAAGACGCATTGATGATGTAAGGACTTTGGCCTTGTAAGGGACGATTATCCGATTGATTCAATCCCGCGGTCGTACCTAAAGAAACTTTACTTGCAATGAAAGCCGCATTAAATACCACACTTGATTTAGCCCAGAAACCGGTTGCTTGAATGAAATTCAAGTTCTTGCGAACCTCCGCTTCAATACCAGCAGAATACGCACTAGCAGCGTTTTCAAAGCTTAAATTTGGATTAGATCCAGTTGCAAAAACGACCTCGATTGGATTTGTAAATTGCTTGTAGAATAAGGCTATACTCACTACCTCTGATGGCGTAGGATAGGACTCAAACCGGAAATCATAATTTTGGATCTCTGCATTCTTTAATTTAGAGTTACCCGTGATGTTACGGTTATTTACAAAATCAAAGAAAGAGAAAGGTGCCACTTCACGGAATTCAGGACGGTTGATTGTTTGACCATAAGCTAAACGAAGTAATGACTTCTCTGTGAAATTATACGTCAAGTTAATTGACGGCAAGATATTCAAGACTGTATTATCGTATTTTAAAGGCTTACCGATTAAATCATACGAATCTAATTTCTGGCTGTTATTTTCTGCGCGTGCGCCAGCGACCACATTCACCTTAGATCCTAAGGCCAAACCGGCTTGCACATATCCTGCGAAAAGAACGTTAGTGGCAGAATAGGAGTCATTTGGATTTGTTTGCTCATCAATCTTTACGCCTGTCGTAGGATTGATATTCGATGGATCAAATACTTGCTCCACAGGTAATCCCCCTAAGTTGTATAGGCTCGAATTTGCTCTGACAAAGGCTAAGTTTCTTGCATCAAATTGACGCTTTTTCGATTCCGCATAAACCCCTGCTCTGAACTCTAATTCCTTCCCTTTTGCACCATCCTTGCCTGAAGCCAAGATAAATTTATGCGCTAAGTTCAGACCACCCGTTATTGCGCTTTCATTCAAGATGATATTCGTGCGACCTAAATTAAAGGTTTGAGCTGCTCCTTGAGGTACGTATAAGGCACGAGAATTCCCATCTACTAAATAACGGAAACGCTTGTAATCCGGTTGTTCACGGAATGAGGAATTATACCCAGCTACCCAGTCTAATTTCGTATTGCCGTCGTTAAAGTCGTGCTTACCAGCTAATTGACCCGTATAAATACCACGGTAGACTTGATCAAAAGAACGAATATTCCACGTATTACCTATATCCGTTCCGTTACGATCCACATACTGGGAATTACTTAATTGGTTAAATAAGTTCTTGATTTCAATGCTGTGGTTATTCGAAAATTTGACCGCCCAGTTGTGCATCACCCCTACACGAATAGCTGTTGAATATTGTTGATCCAAAAAGTTGAAAACGACATCGGGTTTTCCAGTTGATAAAATGGAGCTATATCCATAATCGTTCCGTTGCATTCCAAAATTCGAATACGTACTCGAGTAGTTAATGGCCGTTACATTACCCACTTTCACATTTCCAACATCAAATTTCAAACCACTAGATAAGGAGAAACGCATGTCTGGAAGTGGTGTTGATTTCACCGGAACCCAGTTATTTTTTAAAGACTGACCGATTTGCGCTAATTGCGCTGGACCAGCGTTATTGATTTCTAATTTCGTTGCTGGGAAAGATTTAGGCAGGTCAAAATACCCTGAGTTAAAACCTGTCCAATAGTTCGCACCGTGTGAAGGAGAGTAGAACGTCGAATTTGTCGTCCCATCTCTGTAAGAAGAACTTGCGTCGATTGTTAGGAAGTTTTGTTCTGGAATACTTTTGGTAAAGATCTTCACCACACCACCCGCAAATTCGCCGGGTAATTCTGCTGCTGGTGATTTGAACACCAAAATGCGGTCGATTTGACCAGCTGGAATGATATCGAAGGAGAATGAACGCATATCCGTCTCCATCGATGGAGCGAAAGTATTGTTCAATTGTACGGTGTTATAACGCTCGTTTAGACCTCGAATGTTAATGAAACGTTCACCGAAGATGGTTACACCTGGAACACGTTTCACGACCTCTGCCGCCGTACGGTCTAAAGTCTTCGTGATTTGTGCAGCGGAGATACCACTTACGACTAATTGAGAGGCTTTGATCTCTGAGATAACAGAAACCTCTGTATTTGTTAAGCGTTGCGCTACCACTTTCACTTCCGCTAAGGTAGAGCTAGATTCTTGGAGATTTAAGTTCAAGTCGGTTACTTGACCCGCTTCTACTTTAACTCCCTCATAGATTTTAGATTCGTAACCTACATAGGAGATCTTTAATGAATAAGACCCAACTGGAAGTTTTGAGAACGAGAAGAAACCGTTGATGTCAGTCGCTGCGCCTTTATTAATGCCTTGCACTAAGATGGTAGCTCCGATAATGTCTTCTTTCGTTTTTGCGTCCTTGATAGTTCCGCGTAAGGTTCCATCTTGTGCAAATGCCGCTGTTGAGAGCGATAAGAATAAGATGATGAGATTGGTGTACTTGTAAACTGATTTCATAAAAAGGAATACTGGTGATTTTGACGACACAAAAGTATTCCCGCCAGCGCTGAGCTCGATTAAGCCTATGTTAGGCTTTTGTTATGTATATGTTAAAAGAAACCCCATTCGATTAACAATTCGGTAACATGGGTATTTTTCACAGAAAATTTCACTTTTCTACACTGTTTTATAGTACAATTTCAAGTTTTTGCATTTTCTATAGAAGAACTTTCTTAGAAAAGTGAAAATTAACACGGATTTAATTTGCGGGTAATGTGAAAGGACTAGTTTTGGGTCAACAAACGGAAATCATTCCGCCTAAGTTTATTAAAATCAAGCATTATGAAAAAGTACACATTTGCTGCCCTATTTTTCGCAGCCAGCCTGTTTGTCGTTTCTGCCGCTACTGGAGCAGAATTATCGCTTCCCGTGAACATTGAATCTGTAGGTAAATTGAAATATAGGGTGTCTGCCAAAGCAGGAGCCACAGTCATTATCTACGATGGAGAAAATAACGAGATTCATAAGGAAGGAATCGCATCGCAAAAATTGTTCAATTTGACGGGATTATCTGATGGAAACTACCGAATGGTAGTCTTAGATGACCACAAAAACGTGTTGACTTCTAAGTCGTTTACGATCAAAACGGAAGTGAAGCGCGATATCATCGCTATGAACTAATTTACCCAACATCAACAAATTATAGTGAAAGATTAAGGGGTAAAAAGGCGAACCAGTGGTTCGCCTTTTTCTGTTTTAGCTCAGTTCTTTGCTCTTGATTTTATGCAATAAAAACACGGCGACCAGGATTGGAAGCGAGAAAATTAGGAATCGGCCTGCCACGGACATGCCGGAATCTGTCAGTAGGCCAAAGACGGTGGGTCCCAAAATCGCTCCAAAACGGCCCGCCCCCATTGCTAATCCCACCCCCGTCGAACGGATTGCCGCAGGATAAATACGCGTCGCTGCCGGATAGAAACTATTAAACCCTCCTTGGACTAAAAAGCCGATAAAGAAGACTAAGGTGAGGTTTACTACATAATCGAGTTTTACATTACCATAGAAGGTCATCAAGACAAAAGCGACGATGAAGAAGAGCGTCATCGTTTTCTTGATGCCAATTCGAGAGATCGCTAAACCCATTACAAATACGCCAGTAAAGGCCCCAAAATTCAAGGTCATCCCTACGTAGGTGGCGAGCTCGAAGGGCATGCCGGATTGTTTGGCGAGCGTAGGTACCCAGCTGATTAAGGTGTATAAAGTCAAAAAGCCGAAGAAAATGGCTGTCCACAGTAAGAGTGTGGAGGTTCTGTATTCTGGGGTAAAGAGTTCATTAATCTTCGTCTTACTGTGTTTCGATTCCGGCACGAATCCTGGGGATTCTGGCAAAAAGAAATAGACTAAGAGTAAAAGCGCAAACGAGAAAGCACTCGCAATCAAAAAAGTCGCGCGCCAGCCTAAAAGGGGAAATACCCTGGCCACCACAAAACCGGTCAAAATCGCTCCCAAAGGCCAACCTCCTTGCACAATCCCCACATTGAAATCGCGGGTTTTATCCGTGGAAAATTCGGAGGCAACTGTCGCTAAATTAGGGAGGATCCCGCCGATGCCTAGACCAGTAATGAATCTGAAAATTAGTAATGCATTGAATGATGGAGCAAAATAAACGAATAACATGCCCACACTGATCAGAAACAAAGATCCTAAAAAGACTTTGCGTCTACCCCATTGATCCCCCAAAGGAGCAATTAGGAAACAGCCCGCCGTCATCCCCGCTAATCCCGCCGAAAATACGTAACCCAGCTGTGCATTGTTTAATCCCCATTCTTTCATGATGTGCTCGCCCGCAAAGGAAACAAGCAAAACGTCTATTCCGTCGTTGAAATTGAGCAAAAAGCAGAGGGAGACTACGCCTATTTGGAGCCAAGACATCGAGTTTTTCATACGATTTGAACGACTATTTTTCCCGGATGTCCGTCAGTAGCAGCTTGTAAACCAGCCTGTACTTCCGCTAAAGGAATGTATTTTGAAATGATTTTATGCGGTTGAATTTTTCCGTCTTTGATCAGCTGAATCACGGACTGGAAATCTTCTGGATGATCGTAAATTAAAGATCCTTGGATCGAAATGCCTCGGCGAACTAAATCCAAGGGGGTAAAGCTAGCCTGCTTTTCGGATAAGCCTAAGAGGATCACACTGGCACCGCGCGGAGCATCAGCAATAAGCTGTGTAGTAGCAGCGGCTGAACCCGTACATTCGAAAATCACGCGGATGTCTTGGGATTTCCAATCATCTTTTAGTGCCCCGAATTCATACGCTTTCTCCTGCAAAACAGGATTCAAATCGTTCGCATAAACTTTCAAACCTTGTTCCACCGCGAGGTGCGTAATTAACATTCCGATAGCTCCGAGGCCTAAGATATAGATGGCATCGCCTTTCGTGAGCGACGCTTTTTTCAAGGCATGGTAGGCAACAGCCGTGGGTTCGATGGTAACGGCATCCTGTGCGGAAATGGAATCCGGGAGTTTATGGGCAAAATCTGCCGGAATCAGCACGTATTCAGCGAAACAACCGGGGACGTTTAGACCGATCGTGCGTTTATTCGGGCAAACTGTTGCTTGACCGCGTGCGCAATAGGTACAATTTCCGCACGGTGCATTAGGATCTACGACTACTCTTTCGCCAAGTACGCGATTCACTCCCTCACCTAGCGCGTCGATGTAGCCCCAGCCCTCATGACCGATGATGGTGGGTTCAGGCAGCGGACGATGGCCCCCAAAATAATGCACATCCGATCCGCAAATGCCCACTTCCTGCAAGCGAATACGCAGCTGGCCTGGACCGGGGTTTGGGATAGGATGATCGCCTAGTTCGATTTGCAAAGGTTTTACGAGAACAGCCGCTTTCATTAGAGGATCTGATTGAATTCGATGATCTCGCCGTTCGGGCCTTTGACATTAAAGAAGCGCGTGCCGTTTTTCCAAAAAGCCAAAAACGTAGGTTCCTTTTCTAAAATCTCAAAACCGGCTTGCTTCAAAGCTTCAAATGCGTAATCCACATCCTCTACGTCGATCGCGAAATGGTCGATGTGACCGACTTTGCGCTGTTTGATTTCGGCTAATTGCTTTTCCGGCATTTGGTATAACTCCACGATCACCTCGTGATTTTTCATCATTACGCAAGTCCCAAAACCGCCGTCAAATTCGAATGGCGATTCCATCACGTTCTCGAAACCAAGACGTTCATAGAAAGGAATCGAGACTTCCATGTTATGTACGGGAATCCCGATGTGTTGGATTTTATGGATAAAGTTGATTTTCATAGCTTTTGGTATTTGTTGCAAAATACTAAATTTTGAAAACTTAACACTGTTAATTAACTTTACGGTGTAATTTTGTACATATGGGAATAGTCGCTAGAAAAGAGAAACAAAAACAGGAGATTCGATCCTTGATTCTAGAAGAATCGATGAAATTGTTCGTGGAAGAGGGCTTCAGCAAAGTGTCCGTCCGGAAGATTGCTGAACGCATACAATATAGCCCCACGACGCTCTATCTGTATTTTAAGGATAAAAACGAGATCTTATTTTACTGCTGCGAGTCAGGGTTTAAGAAGATGCTAGAGCAAAATATTGCTTTAGGGTTGATCAGCGATCCTATCGAACGCTTGCACCAGATGGGCGTGAATTACTTGAATTTTGGCCTAGAATATCCGGAATATTATGATTTGATGTTCATTCAGGAGGCCCCAATGTCCGCCTTAATCGATATGGGCGCAGGTTGGTCGAGTGGCGATCAGGCGCTAGAGGCCTTGAAAATGATCGTGCAAGATGCGATGGACAAAGGATTAGTAGTTCCTGCCAAAGTGGAAACGGTGGCGATGGCGGTTTGGAGCATGGTGCACGGCCTGGTCTCCCTCGCGATTCGCCAGCGATTAGACAAATTAGTGCCAGCGGAGGACGTGGAAAAGACGATGCACGAGTCGCTGGATTGGTTATTGAAAACGATGAAAAAAGCCTAAGATGAAATACTTATTACTCCTTTTTGCGTTGCCAATATTTGGCCAAAAGTCCGTCCTCGACGAATACGTCGCCACGGCCTTTCAACAAAACATCACGCTGCAACAAAAATCCATCCAGGTGGAAAAGGCGATGATCGCATTGAAAACCGCCCAAAGCCTCTACCAACCCAACGTCGCCTTCCAAGGTGGCTACCAAAGTGGCGAGGGTGGCCGTAGCATTGCTTTCCCGGTGGGCGATTTATTGAATCCTGTCTATTCCACGCTGAATGCGTTGACGAAAAGCACAGCCTTTCCACAGATTGCGAACGTTGAGACGAATTTCTTCCCCCGCGACTTCTACGATGTGAAAGTGCAAACGACGATGCCACTGTATAACAAGGACATCAGCTTTAACAAGCAGATACAAGAGCAATCGCTTAGTCTACAACGCGAAGATGTTTCACTGTACAAACGCGAATTAGTCAAGCAAATCAAGACGGCCTACTATAACTATTTGCTCAGCTTAGGTTTAGTAAAAGTCTACGAAAACAGCCTCAATCTAGCGTTAGAGGGCAAAAAAGTCAACGAAAAGCTGTTGGCAAACGGCAAAGGATTACCTGCCTATTTACTGCGCTCAGACAGTGAAATCGCCACGATTCAAGCACAGATCGCAGATGCGGTGAAGCAAAACCAGTCGGCTCAATACTATTTCAACTTCTTATTGAACCGCGAATTACGAGCTGAAATACGCATCGATTTCGAGGTTGAGAAAGCGGTGGCCGGAGTTTACTCGGTGGTTCCCGGTGTTCGAGAGGAATTATCCTTGCTTTCTAAATCGATCAACATCCAGGAGACGGTTTTGAAGATGAATGAGTCCTTTTACCTGCCTAAGTTAAATGGTTTTGTGAACCTGGGATCGCAGGCTACGTTAAATAACATCAGCTCGAAGAGTGGCTACTATTTCTTTGGCCTACAAATGGACATTCCTATTTTCTCCGGGAAACGTAATTTGTACAAGGTGAAACAGACGCAATTAGACATCGCCACCGCGAAAAATGCGTTGGATCTGAGTACGAAACAATTCAATATGGCGACCGAAATCGCTCAGAAAAACGTGCAATCCTCTATTGTTAGCTTTCAGGCCTCCACGAAATCCTACGAGGCGGCCTCCGCTTATTTGCGCCTCATCGAAAAAGGTTATAAAGAGGGCGTGAGCACCTATTTAGAAACGGTGGACGCCAGAAATCAGTGGATGAACGCCCAAATCAACTACCAATTAAAACAATTCAACGTATTAATCGCCGCTGCCGCTTACGAGCGCGAAGCTGCCAGCTACCCACTCTAATGAAAAAGATCTGCCTACTTATTTCCCTTATCACGGTATTTTCCGCTTGCTCTTCGAAGAAGAAGGAAGCCGTGGCTACCACAGCAAGCGACGTCATCCCGGTTTCCGTAATTTCCCTGCAGCAAGAATCCATCACCCGCCCCATCCAGGCTTCTGGCGTCTTCACGACGGAAGATGAGACCTATTTAGGTTTCAAAATAGGCGGCGTGATTCAGCACGTATTTGTCAAAGAGGGTGACGCCGTGAAAGCGGGTCAACTATTGGCCAGCTTAAACCTAACCGAAATCAAGGCGCAGGTGCAGCAAGCGCAAATTATGCTCGAAAAAGCACAACGCGATCACGCGAGAGCGAAGAACTTGTACCGCGATAGCGTGGCGACTTTGGAGCAATTTCAAAATGCCAAAACCGGCCTAGAAATCGCACAGCAGGCCTATAATGCGGGCGCGTTTAACCAAAGCTATGCCGAAATCAGAGCCGTGAAATCCGGCTTTGTCTTGAAGAAATTAGCGAACGACGGCCAGGTCGTAGGACCCGGAACTCCGGTCGTTTTATTGAATGGAGCGAACAAAGGAAATTGGGTGTTAAAAGTGGGTTTGAGCGATCGTGATTGGGCGGCGACGCAGGCGGGAGATCCGGCGGAAATAACGTTGGATGCGGCTGACGGGAAGACTTTTAACGCGTCTGTTTTAGCCAAATCCGAAGGAGTCGATCCGGTGACGGGGACGCTTTGGGTGAGTTTGCGCATCAGTGGTGCGCCGACAGCGCAGCTGGCGGCGGGGCTTTTTGGGAAAGCGAAAATTCGTCCACGGAAACAGATTAAATCCTGGGTGATTCCATATGACGCGATTTTGGATGGAAATGCGACGGAGGGATATGTGTTTATCACGAAAGACGGGAAAACCGCGGAGAAAGTGAAGATCCAGATCGCGAGTATTGATCACGGGAAGGTATTTGTTTCTGCAGGTTTGGAAGACGCAAAATCACTCATCACCAGCGGGAATGCCTATTTAGACGCAGGTTCAGCCATTAAAATCGTCCGCTAATTATGAAGATAGCTAACTACGCGGTAAAGAATTACCAATTTACGCTCACAATGTTTTTAATGGTCGTGGTCGTGGGGATTGTCACGATTATGACGATGCCCCGGTCGGAAGATCCGGACATGAATGCCCCTCAATTTCCTATAATCGCTGTTTATCCGGGCACGAGTCCGGACGATATGGAGGAATTAGTGGTGAAGCCGGTCGAGAAAAGATTGTACGAACTGGAGAACGTGCGCAAGATCAACACAACGATTAGTGATGGCCTTGCGGTGTTTGCGGTCTATTATAAATACGGCGTGAACGTGGACGAGAAATACTCCGAGGTTGTTCGCGAATTGAACAGTATCAAGGGGGATTTGCCTAAAGAGGTCATCAAACTTGAGGCTCAAAAAGCCACTCCATCCGGCACGAACGTGTTGCAGATGGCGTTGATTTCGAACAATGCGTCTTTGGACCAATTAAAAATCACGGCTGAACGCCTACAAGAGGATCTGGAAAAGGTAACCGCCTTGAAGAAAGTGACGATTTCTGGCTTGCCAGAATCACAGGTAAAGATCGATTTGAATATCGAAAAGATGGCGCAGATGCAGGTATCGCCAGACCGTGTTTTACAAGCAATCCAAAGCGAAATCGCGAACATTCCCGGCGGAAGTATCGTGGAAAATTCGAAGTCCTTTAATATCCTGACGTCCGGCAATTACCAAAACATCGAGGAGATTAAAAACACGATCGTATTTTCGTATCAAGGGAAAAACGTACTGTTAACGGATGTAGCCAAAGTCTATTTCGACTACGCCCCAGAAAATCACATTACGCGCTTGAACCAGAACCGCTGTCTATTCGTGACGGCCGCCCAAAAATCCGGCGAAAACATCGCGAAAACCCAGGCCGCTTACGAACCTGTGATCGCCCAATTCAAGAAGACTTTGCCGAAGAACATCGACTTAGTCGTGAATTTCGACCAAGCCGAAAACGTCAATACCCGCCTTAGCGGCCTATTGAAGGACTTTATTATCGCTATTTTATTAGTCGCATTGACTTTATTACCCCTCGGTTTACGCGCCGCTTCCATCGTGATGATTTCGATTCCGCTATCCTTAGCCATAGGAATTATCCTCTTGAACATCATGGGATATAGCCTGAACCAGCTGAGTATTGTAGGTTTAGTTGTTGCACTGGGCCTTTTAGTGGATGACAGCATCGTGGTGGTGGAGAATATTGAGCGCTGGATGCGCGAAGGACACAGCCGATTAGACGCAACTTTAAAGGCAACGAATCAGATAGGAATGGCGGTTTTGGGTTGCACGGTGACCTTGATTATCGCCTTTTTGCCCTTAGTATTTTTACCAGAAGCGTCTGGCGAATTCATCCGCAGTCTACCGATGGCAGTGATTTTCTGTATCGTAGCTTCATTGGTCGTTTCGCTGACAGTAGTACCGTTTTTATCAAGCCGTATCCTAAAATCCCACCAAGGCAATCCAGAGGGAAATCTATTCATGCGCGTGTTGAAAAAATTGATTTCGGGTTCGTATTCTCGTTTGTTAGATTGGGCTATTATTCGCCCCAAAACGACTTTGCTGATCGCCCTTGTCATCTTTGTGGCTTCGTTGCGACTCTTCCCAGTCGTAGGATTTAGCCTTTTCCCGGCGTCGGAAAAACCACAATTTATGGTCAATATTTTCAGCCCCTTGCAGTCGAATATGGCCTACACGGATTCGGTTTCCAAACTGATCGAAAGCGATCTGCGCAAGCTGCCCGAGGTAAAATATGTCTCTGCGAACGTGGGCAAAGGAAATCCTCGGATCTACTATAATGCGATTCCTTTGAATGACAGAACCGATTACGGCAACTTGTTCGTCCAACTGCAGGATGATTTAGGTGCTGACGAGAAAATCAACCTGATCGAGAAATTGCGCACGAAATACACGAACTATCCTGCCGCGACCATCGAGGTGAAAAACTTCGAACAAGGGCCGCCAGTGGTGGCTCCTGTGGAGGTGCGTATTTTAGGGGATAACGTAGACACCTTGCGCCAAATCGCCAGCCGCGTCGAAACAATGCTGAAGAATACGAAAGGCACGATATACGTGAAAAACCCCTTGAAAAACCTGAAATCGGACATCAAATTCGATATCAACAAGGAAAAAGCCAGCATGCTAGGCATCCCGACGGTCAGCATCGACCGGATGATTCGCTTGGTGGTGGCCGGTTTTGATTTGGGCAAAATGACAGACAAGGAAGGCAAGGAATATGCCATCGTAGTTTCAAAACCGCATCCGAAACACCCGAGTCTAGAGGTATTTGATAACCTGTACGTGAATAACGTGCAAGGAACTGCGATTCCATTGAGCCAGGTGGCTTCAGTCAGATTGCAAACTTCCCCCGTCAGCATTAGTCACTTGAATAAGAATCGTTTGGTGTCAGTGAGTTCATTTGTGGAAAAAGGATTCTTGAACAACGAGGTGATCGCAGAGACAGAAAAGAGTCTCGCGAAGATCGCCTTGCCTGCTGGATACCACTTCGAAATGGGTGGAGAAGTGGAGAGTAAGAACGAGAGTTTCAGTGGTTTTGGGACGATCATATTAGTGACGATCTTCTTCTTTATCGCGGTATTAATTCTTGAGTTTGGGACTTTTAAAAGCACTCTGATCGTACTTTCTGTGATTCCATTGGGGATCGTGGGAGCCCTTTTAGCGCTGTGGTTTACGGGAACGCCGCTTTCCTTTGTGGCGACGGTGGGACTGATTGCGCTCGCGGGTATAGAGGTGAAAAATACCATTTTGTTGGTGGATTTCACGAACCAGCTACGGGCCGAAGGTATGCCGATGGAACAAGCCATCCGCGAAGCCGGCGAAGTTCGCTTTTTACCGATAATTTTGACAACTTTGACAGCGATAGGGGGCCTTATCCCCATCGCGATATCCACAAATCCCCTTATTTCACCGCTTGCGATCGTGATGATCGGTGGACTGATTAGCTCCACCCTCCTATCCCGCATCGTGACCCCGGTAGTTTACAAATTAATCCCTCCAGCGATATGACTTTGAGCACGATTTTACTACTTCCGCAACTGATTATTGGTTCGTATACGTCCAAAGGCAACCCCGGCATCGAGGTGTTCAATTGGGATGCGAAGACCGGTAAAGCTTTCAAAAGCTATGCCTTAAACTCCCCTGCAGCGTCCTATCAGACAATTTCAGGGGATTACCTATTCTCCGTTTCGGAAGAGGGCGACGGCAAGGCGAGCGTTTCCTCTTTCCAAAGACGCAATGGAAAATACGAGGCCATCAACACGGAATTAAGTCGTGGTGATCACCCCTGCTTCATCCTGTACCGCGAAAAATCACAAACGGTTTATACCGCGAATTATTCGGGCGGAAGTGTGAGTGTTTTCCAAACAGTGTCCGGGAGACTGAAGCCTCTAGCCCAATACATCGCCTACACAGGTTCCAGCCTAAACAAGGACCGCCAAAACAGTGCCCACGCTCACATGGTCGCTCTTTCTCCTGATCAAAATACGTTATTTGTGACGGATTTGGGCTCGGATAAGATCTATGCGCATCGCATTTTGGCAAACGGGCTTTTAGAAGAAAGTCGCACAGAAATCGCCCTCACCTCCGGCAACGGACCTCGCCACATTCGTTTCAATGCGAAAGGCGATCGTGCTTATTTATTGAACGAGTTGAGTTCGGATGTGGATGTGTTTGCCGTGAAAGGCTCGCAATTGGAAAAAATCCAAAGCATTCCCGCTGACACATCGGCCACAAAAGTGAAAGGCTCAGCAGACATCCATATTTCGCCGAACGGCAAATGGCTGATGTCCTCTAACCGAATCTCAAGCAATCAAGTCGTGGTATTTAAGATTGAAGCAGACGGACAATTAACACGTGTATTTCACCAAAACGTAGCCAAAATCCCCCGCAACTTCACATTCGATCCATCGGGCAAGTTTGTGTTAGTCGCTAGCCAAGAGGAAGACCGTGTGCAGGTGTTTCACTTTGACGATAAAACAGGATCACTAAAAGATAGTCATCAAGATATCTTGGTCAAATCGCCTGTTAGCTTGCTAATTCACTAATCGCTTTCACTAAAACGTCTAGTTCTTTCGGCGTCGTGAAAACATTCGGGGTTATTCTGCAGCCGTGGATATTGCCTCCGTCGATGGCTACGGTGAAAATCTTGAATTCTTTCATCAAGCGCTCAGCCAAAACCGATGGCTTAATACCCACAATACCTACATTCGCAATCGCACACGATTTCGTGGGATCCGCCGGATGGTGCAATCGAACACGCGGAATAGCGCGCACTTTCGTGGTCCAGTAATTTTGTAAATAACGTAAGCGCTCTTCCTTTCTAGCTGGACCCAGTTTTTCGTAGAAATCAATGGCGTCATCAACCGCTAAATCGGTGTAAACAGGAATCGTTCCTACGTGATTTAAGTGTTTAATGTCTGTCAAAGGAACTCCCTCCTCCGCAAGTAAGGGCCAAATTTGGGCGATCTTTTCTTTTCGCACGTGCAAGATGCCTACCCCCAAAGGCACCGCCAGCCACTTGTGCAAACTCGCCCCATAATAGTCGCAATTCAGGTCTGAAATTTTGAATTGAATTTGCGCCACGGCGTGTGCGCCGTCGACCATCACTTCCACACCGTGGGCGTGTGCCATGTCGCAGATTTGGCGCACGGGATTGATTTGGCCGGTCACATTCACCATGTGACACACCATGATGAGCTTGGTTTTGTCGGTGATGGCTTTGGCATATAAATCAACAATCTCCTGATCAGAAGCAGGGTTAGTAGGTAATGAAATGACTTTCAAAACGATCCCTTGACGACGAGCGACCTGCTTGAACATATCTTGCATCGCGCCATAATCCTGAATCGCAAAGATGGCCTCATCCCCTGCTTTCCAAGGAAAACCGCTGATGATGGTGTCGAGGGATTCGGTGGTATTTCGCGTTAACACGAGCGTGTCTTCTGGGCAACCGACGAGTCGAGCGACGCGAGCGGCGATTCGTTTTTTATTATCGAATTGCACCGTCCGCATGTAATAGGCTCCTTGGGCGTTGACTTTGCGGATATGCTGAAAGTATTTTTCCAAAGTGGCTTCTGGGGTGATATTATAATACCCACTTTCTAGGTTAATGAAGTCTGGACTGAGCTTATATCCACCGCGGATTCCCTCCCAAAAATCTTCGTCTGAAGCGAGTGATTCGACTGTTTGAGTTTTGGCATACGAAAACCAAGGCGCCGAAGCCCCCAAAAGTGTGCAGGCTTTAAGGAAAGTGCGTTTATTCATGGTAGAAATTTAGCAAAAAAATCACATTTTGCCCTTGAATAATGAAGAATGTGATTAAATTTGTTTTCCGCCTCATATTAGGCGAATACCTAGAACAATTTAACATAAAACTCATGATGAAAAGAAGAGATGCCATCTCTCAAATCGCCTTGTTGTTAGGGGGTGCTTTCACAGCTCCTACCTTAATGGCCATGGATGTGAGAAAAGGCAATACCTCCATCGTTGCAGCAGATTTCAGCCTAACAGATGCGCAACGTCAAATCGTCTCAGCTGTCGCTGAACATATTATTCCAAGAACGTCTACGCCAGGTGCTATCGATGCAGGTGTTCCCGCTTTCATCGAAATGATGTTAAAAGATTGCTACAAAAAACCAGAACACAACAGCTTCCTAAAAGGGGTGAACGACTTAGCGAAAGCTAATTTCTTAGCACAACCTGCGGCAGGTCAAGTGGCGATGTTGACTTTACTAGAGGCAAACACAAAAGATTTAATGAAGAGCTATTCTCAAAAGCGAATCAAAGTGGGCGATAACGTAGATAAAGACACTTTAGAAGGCGCTAACGGTGTTCCATTCTGGAGATTAATGAAAGAATTAACGCTTTTAGGATACTATACATCTGAAAAAGGCATTGAAGCTTCTTTCGTTTACGAGCCAGTTCCTGGCAAATTTGAGTTGATTACGGATATGAAGCCGTCTCAAAAATCTTTCATGTATTAATCTGAAAAATTAGAAAAAATGAATCTGAATATAGATGCAATTAAAGGCCAAACGTTCGACGCAATCGTCATCGGATCCGGTATCTCCGGAGGTTGGGCTGCAAAAGAATTAACAGAAAAAGGCTTAAAAGTAGCGGTTTTAGAGCGTGGTCGCGAGATCAAGCACATCGAAGGCTACGAAACGGCGAATAAAAACCCGTGGGAATTCGATCACCGTGGTCGTCCTACGAATATGGCTGCTGAAGAGTATTGGGCAGGTATGCGTACAGGCTATACGGCAAACGAAGAGCACCGGTATTTATTCGAAAACGATAAGCAAAACCCTTATTTGGAGAAAAGAGGCGGATTCGACTGGACTCGCGCTTACCACACGGGTGGTAAATCGTTGTTATGGGGTCGCCAAACATACCGTTGGAACCGTGAGGATTTCTTAGCAAATGAAAAAGAAGGTGTCGGTACACCATGGCCAATCGGCTATGATGATTTAGCTCCTTGGTATTCGTATGTTGAGAAATTTGCAGGTATTTCAGGTCAAGCTGAAGGATTAGACGTATTACCGGATTCTGAATTCATGCCGGCGATGCAGATGACTGCTCCAGAAACTCACTTCAAAAATGCAGTGAATAAGAAATTAGGTCGTGCCGTGACCGTAGGTCGCGTAGCGCACTTAACAAACCCAGGAAAACAACATACCGCTTTAGGTCGTTCGTCTTGTAACTACCGTAACAAGTGTATGCGCGGTTGCCCGTATGGCGCGTATTTCTCCTCTTTATCAGCGACTTTGCCAGCAGCGATGCGCACAGGTCGTTTAACGATGGTTCACAATGCGATTGCGGCTGAAATCATTTATGATGAAGCTACGCAGAAAGCCAAAGGTGTTCGCGTGATTGACCAAATCACGAACGAGTCGAAAGAATATTTCGCTAAAATCATCTTCGTGAACGCTGGTGCTATCCAGTCTACTTCGATCTTAATGAACTCAAAATCTAATCGTTACCAAAACGGTTTAGGAAACGACTCAGATCAATTAGGCCGTAACATTATGGACCACCACTTAGGGGTAGGTGCAAGTGCGACCGTGGAAGGTTTTGAAAAAGATTACATGTTCGGAAATCGTCCGAATGGTTTATACATTCCTCGTTTCCAAAACTGGGGCAAAGACAAGCGTGCTTATTCACGTGGTTTCGGATACCAAGGTGGCGCGAGCCGCGAGGGTTGGGGCCGTGGCGTGGGAGCAGATGGCTTTGGTGCAGATTTCAAAGAGAGCTTAACGCACCCAGGACAATGGACGGTTGGTTTTGGTGGTTTTGGAGAAATTCTTCCAAACCCAGAAAACCGTTTCGTTCTAAGCGCACAAAAAGACAAGTGGGGCTTACCAGTATTGGAATTCTCAGCAGACTTTGGCCAAAACGAATTACAAATGCGCGAGGACATGATGAACGAGGCAGCTACGATGTTAGAGGCAGCTGGTTTCAAAAACATCAACGCATACAACAAGCAAGACACACATATCGGTTTAGGTATTCACGAAATGGGTACGGCTCGTATGGGTACATCTGTGAAGAACTCAATCGTTAACAAGCACAACCAAGTTCACGAGGTAAAAAACGTGTTCATGACGGATGGTGCGGCAATGGCTTCCGCTTCTTGTGTGAATCCTTCGTTAACGTACATGGCGATGACAGCTCGTGCAGCTGACTTTGCGGTGAATGAGTTGAAGAAGAAGAATTTGTAAGCGACGAAGTCGCTGGTCGGCGCGAAGCGCCTTAGTCGCCTGCGGCTTAGTCAATAAGTCCGGTGGAAATAAAAAGGGTGGCAGATTCTGTCACCCTTTTTATTTTATGTGGTTTGCTGCTCTGTAGGGCATTTTTGAGTGAAAATAAGCGCGAGGCACTCAAGCGGCTTTTCGGGTATTGACAACTTTTGTCAAGATTGGAGAGTATAGAGAAGAGATGGTAGAGTAGAGATTATAGAGTAGAGAGAATTGATTTCCCTCCGGACTTCGGACTACCTCCCTGCGGACTAATTTCCTGCGGACACATTTACCATTCACCACTTACCATTCACCATCATTATCTCTACTCTATACTCTCCAATCTATACTCTACAAAATTGCGCGCATCAAAAAATACAACACCGACGGGCACATCAAACAACCCAATCCCGTATAGAACGTAGCCGTCATGGCTCCATAGGGCACTAATTTAGGATCTGTGGCCGCTAGACCGGCAGCGGTTCCGCTGGTGGTACCCATGAGCCCACCAAAAATCATCGCCGATTGTGGCGTCTTTAGACCAATGTAAGGGGCAATTAAAGGGGTTCCGATCGTTACCAAAATCGATTTCACCACTCCTGCCGCGATACTGATGGCGATGATGTCTGAACTTGCTCCTAAGGCTGTTCCGGTTACGGGGCCTACGACGAAGGTGCAGGCGCCGGCACCGATGGTGGTGAGGCTTTCGGCATCTGTGATTCCCATGGCATAGGCGATGATGACGCCGGCTGCGAAGGAGATGATGACTCCCAAAAATAAGGATAGGACTCCGATGGGGCCGGTCTTTTTAATGATGGCGAAGCTGGCGCCCATCGCGGTAGAGACGATGGCGAAGTCGCGGAACATGGGGCCACCCATGATTTCGAAGCCGGAGAAACCGGGGATGTCGGCGATGCCTTTTTTGCCCAAGGTTTCAAGGCCAGCGAAATAGGCCAAAACTAAGCCCATGAAGATGGAGATGGCGGAGCCTGGGATTTTGCCGCGGGTCAGGTTTTTCGAGATTCCCTCGGAAAAATACATGATTAAGCCCGTTACGAGGAACGCGAAGACTAGGCCGTTTTTGTCGAGGAAAGTGATGATGTATTCCATTAGTCTTTGGGCGCTAGTTTAGATAAAATGGGCATTAAGGCGAGGCAGGCGATGACGGGAATGATGCCTGCCAAAAGGGCGAGTAGGCCGTTAGAGAAGGCGACGCGGACGTTTTGGACAGATGACATGGCCACGATGATGGGGATGTACATTTTGGACCAAAAGTGTACGCCCTCCTCCATTTCGAGGTGGAAGAGGCCGCGTTTTTCGAGCTCGTTTTGGGCTAAAATGAGGAAAAGCATCGCAAATCCGACGCCTCCTACATTGGCTTGGATCCCCAAGAAACGACCGAGGGTTTCCCCCAGAATTTGGCCTGCAACGAAACAGGCAGCTAATAAGGCAACTCCGCGTAATAGCATATTAGTTTTTGATTAGGTTGACGACGTCTTTTTTCGTGACTTTTCCCATCGCGTTTCGAGGTAATTCGGCTAAACGGTGGTAGGCCCGAGGGGTTTTATAGGCGGGCATTTGCTCGCGCATCCAGGCATTTAAGGCTTTGGTGTCGAAATCATCTTGGCAGACTATGGCGGCGCTTACGAGTTCGCCCCATTCGTCATTTTCGACGCCCACGACACAGCAATCGTCGATTCCGGGGTAGGTGCGAAGGACTTCTTCGATTTCCAAAGCGGAAATTTTATAGCCTCCAGATTTAATAATGTCGACGGAGTTTCGGCCCAAAATCCGGTAGCCTCCCAGCTCGTCCATCGTCGCGATGTCGCCGGTTTTGAAGAATCCATCCTTCGTAAATGACTCCGCGGTGGACTCCGGTTTTTGCCAGTATTCGTTGAAGACGTTTGGCCCTTTGACCTGAATCTCTCCTATCTCCGTACCTGGAATTACGTTATCTTGTTCGTCTGCTAAACGCACCTGAACGCCCGGAAGTGGATATCCCACGTGACCCGGAACGCGCGGACCATCGTAGGGATTACTCAAGGCCATCCCGATTTCGGTCATGCCATAACGCTCCAAAAGGCTATGTTCGCTAATCGTCTTCCAGCGCTGCATCACCGAGACCGGCAGCGCGGCAGAACCAGAGATCATGAGTCTGAATTTGGACATAATGTGGGTCATCTCTTTTTGGTCCACCTCAGACAACGATTCCCAATGCGTAATCAACTTATAATAGATGGTAGGAACGGCCATAAAGACGTTCAACTGACCTTTTTTAAAGATATCAAACAGCGCTTCCGCAGAAAAACTAGGCAAAAACTGGCACGTCGCCCCCGCCCAAAGCGAGCAAGAAACGATATTAATTACCCCGTGAATGTGGTGCAGAGGCAAAATACAGATCGAATAATCTGCAGAAGTCCAACGCCAGGCATCAATCAAGGTGGAAATCTGCGCATTCAAATTCGCATGCGTGGACACCACACCTTTAGGTAAATTCGTCGTGCCAGACGTGTAGAGCATCATGGCGCGGCGGGAGTCAGAAACGGTAGGCAGTGGGGAGTCGCTAGTCGCTAGTCGAGAGTCGATAGTGGTCAGAATGCGTATTCCGAGTTCTTCGCATAATGGCTTGAGTAATTCTTCGAATTCTGGGGAAACGACTACGATGCTCGAGCCAGAATTCTCGATCGTATAGCGCAAAGAGGGCAACGGATAGGTCAGACAAAGCGGAACGGCTACACCGCCAGCGCGCCAAATCCCCCACTGTACCCGTACATAATCAAAACCAGGGTTCACCATGTAGGCAACTCGGGCTTCATTTAGGTCCGTATTTTTATCTAATAAAGTCGAGGCGAAGGCTTTCGAAGCGTCTAAAAGCTGGGAATAAGTATAAGTTGTGCCATCTGAAATTATGGCGGTCTTCTCCAGGTGCTTTTCAGCTTGGGCAAAAATGGATATCATGTGGTTGAATAGGTTTGTTCAAAGATAGGAAATAAGTCGCGACTTTGTCGCTTAGTCGTCCTGCGGACTTGGTCAAAGGGTCATCGCTGCGCGATTAAGTCAAAGGGTCGTCACTGCGTGACTAAGCCGCGAAGCGGCGACTAAACGACGCAGTCGTGACCAAATCGCGAAGCGATGACTAAGCCGCGAAGCGGCGACTAAAGCGTGATATAATGAATATTCCCCTTCAAATCCTTCAGCAATTTCTTCGTTCTTTCCGGTCTAGCATCGGTGATGAAGACTTGGCCAAAGTGGTCTTCTGCCATCATTTGGACCAAACGCTGGATGCGGCGGTCGTCGAGTTTGTCGAAGATGTCGTCGAGGAGCAAGAGGGGTTTGCGGGGTTTGGCGGCTACGAGGGAATCGAATTGCGCTAATTTTAGCGCGACGACGAAGGATTTTTGCTGACCTTGGGAGCCAAATTTGCGCAAGGAGTAGCCATTGATTTTAAAATCAAATTCATCTCGATGAATTCCGATGGATGTCCGCTGCGCGGACAAATCCAGCGGTTCCGCGGCGCGCAGCGCCGCGTCAAAGCCCCCAGCTTCAAAGGTGGATTCGAGCTGAATATCGACGTCCTCGCGGTCGTCTGAAAGTTTGGAATAATGAAATTTAAAACTAGGCAAAAAGACCTCTAGGAATTCCTTTCGGGCTTTTGCCAGCGATTCCCCTAGTTCTACTAAGGGCGCGTGATAACTATCTAAATGCAGGCGATCGACCTGGCCGCGTTCTGCGAATTGCTTTAACAATACGTTGCGTTGCTGGACGATGCGGTTATAGCGTAATAATTGATCCAGGAAATTGCGGTCGAGCTGGGACATCATCCCGTCAAAGAACCGGCGGCGTTCCTCACTTCCCTCACGAACTAAATCGGTGTCGTGTGGATCCATTAATACAACCGGAAAATGGCCAATGTGGTCCGCTAAACGGGGATAGGGTTTGTCATCGCGGAGGAATTGCTTTTTGGTCCCCTTCTGAAAAACACAGGTAATCTGGGTTTCGCGATCCTGAGTGTCGACAAAATCTCCCTGTACCCGGAAAAAATCCTGCGTATGCTTGATGCAGAGCTGGTCCGAAATGCCCCTCGCACTTTTCGTCATCGAAAGGAAATGGATGGCATCCAATAGGTTGGTTTTCCCAATCCCATTCTCTCCTACAATGCAATTAATCTCCGAAATAAAGCTAAATCTAGCCTCCTCATAGGATTTAAACTGATTTACCTGAAGAGATTTGAGATGCATGGATGTAGGAATGCGATTAAAAGCGTGTAAAAATAAAGATTTTGTACTAATTTTGCAGGGATTAGCGCCGGAATTAACCCGGCATACCGCTTTAAAAATATTCTATCAAGAAGATGGCAAAGAAAAACGCAGACGCGCCCAAGTATTCTAAAGAGACTTACAAGTATTGGTACGAATCCATGCAATTACAACGCAAATTCGAAGAGAAATGCGGTCAGTTGTACGGAATGCAGAAAATTAAAGGCTTTTGTCACTTATATATTGGACAAGAGGCTTGTTCTTCTGGTTCCAAATCTGCCCTAATTGAAGGTGATAAATACATCACAGCGTATCGTGATCACGGTATCCCTTTGGCCTTAGGAACCTCTCCTAACGCAATTATGGCGGAATTATACGGTAAAATCACCGGCGCTTCTAAAGGAAAAGGTGGCTCAATGCACATCTTCGATAAAGAAGTAGGTTTCGTAGGAGGCCACGGTATCGTAGGAGCCCAAATCCCGATGGGAGCTGGCCTTGCCTTCGCCGAAAAATATAAGAAAACAGGTAACGTATCTATCACGTATTTTGGTGACGGTGCGACACGTCAAGGTGCTTTACATGAGGCATTTAACATGGCGATGCTTTGGAAATTACCGGCTATTTTCGTGGTTGAAAACAACGGTTATGCGATGGGTACTTCCGTAGAACGTACCTCTAACGTAACTGAATTATACAAAATCGGTGAGGCGTACGATATGCCATCGGAGCCAGTAGACGCGATGAATGTGGAAGCGGTTCATGAGGCGGTTTCTCGCGCCGCAGCTCGTGCTCGTGCAGGCGAAGGTCCTACTTTCTTAGAATTCAGAACCTACCGTTATAGAGGTCACTCGATGTCTGATCCGCAGAAATACCGTTCTAAAGAAGAGGTAGAGGCTTACAAAGACCGTGACCCAATCGAACAGGTGAAACACACGATCTTAGAGCACAACATCTTAACGCAAGCAGAATTAGACGAGATCGATGCTAAAATCAAGGTTCTAGTTCAAGAATCAGTTGATTTCGCAGAAACATCTCCATTCCCAGATAAATCAGAGGCTTACAAAGATGTATATGTCGAAGAAAATTATCCTTTTATCGAAGAGTAGTCGCTGCTTCGCAGCTAAGTCAAAAAGTCGCTGCTTCGCAGCTTAGTCGACTTCGTCTTAGTCATCGCTTCGCGATTTAGTCATTAAGTCAAAAGCTCATTCGCAAAGTCGGATGAGCTTTTTTGTTGCATTTCAATTAGTTGATAAAATGAAAGTGGGGGATTGAAAGAAGGTGAAATTGGAATACCTTTGAAAAAACAACCACTATGAATTTTATCTTAAGTATCGCAGCAGGACTACTGTCGTCCTATTTGTTTTTAGTCTTCTTTTTACTCAATAAGAAACCTAAAATTCTCATTTCGAACCAGATCAGCCGAATCCGTTTTAATGGAGAACAAAATTACTTGTTCAAGTTCGTCAACTTAACGAACTCTGAAATTTTTGATGTGCACATCGAACTCACTTTCTATAAACCAGTAGGTACGTTTAACGGAAGCAATTTACAAGGTCGAGATATTAAGCTAAAAGATAATTTTATCGCTTATGTCCCACGCGAAAGAGATACAGATCAATTTTCATTGCACGCCGTACGCATTCGAACGATTGAGCCGCTTGAAGAAACCTGGTTAGATGAATCGTCCTTTATTCGATTAACTATTATTGCAAAACACGCCTTATCGGGCTTCAACAAGGTTTTTGTACAAGATTACCCTAGTAAAGATCGAATTAGTTCAGGTAAATTTTTATCTGGAAATTCTGTTGAATTAAAATAGGAATTAGCGGAATTAATTGAAAAATTAATGAGTACCTTTAGCAAAGGTTTAATAGTATTAAAAACCCATCTCATGAAAAAAGACATCATCTTAGGCTAGGCCTACCAGAATTTTAAATGAACGAGCTTGTGGAAACACAGGCTTTTTTTTAGCTACCTATTATATGCAAATCAACTGCGACCTTGGCGAAGGCATTGGAAATGATGCCGCACTCATGCCCTACATCGATGAAGCAAATATTGCCTGCGGATTTCATGCGGGGGATGCGTTTACCATGCGCGAAACGGTGGCATTGTGTATTCGCCACGGAGTTAAAATGGGGGCGCATCCGTCCTATTTAGATCGAGAGAATTTTGGGAGAAAAGAGATTGAACTGAGCCCAGAGGAGATCTATTTGCTGGTGAAAAAGCAGATAGAGACGCTGAATCAAATCGTAAAAACTGCAGGTGGAACGCTAAATCACGTGAAGCCACACGGTGCTTTGTATAATACTTCGGCTAAAAATCCTGATGTCGCAAAGGCCATTGCGAAAGCGGTAAAGGATGTGAATGGAGACTTAATTTTATTCGGACTGAAAGGCAGCCAGTCGATCGAGGTCGCACAGGCAATGGGTCTACAAACAGCAGAAGAGGCTTTTGCCGATCGTCGCTATGAAAGTGATGGTTCCTTAACTCCGCGCAGTCAGCCAGGGGCTTGCATCACAGAAATACAAGATGTGCTAGATCAGGTGGAAAAAATAAAGGCCGACACCTGGTGTATCCATGGTGACGGCCCTCATGCTTTGGAATTTGCCAAAGCTATACAAAGCCTTAAAACTCCACTATAAATCCGATCGTAGGCGTTACCTGCGCCTTGTCATTTAAGAATTGGGTAGGAATGGCGTTGCTACCGTCTTTGGCAATAGGTAAACCATTCGTCGTCGCAAAGGCTGAATTATCCTCTAAACGCTTGAACGTGTAGGTGGGAATTCCTGGATTCACGGCGATGTACCAATTGGTCACGTCTAGGAACAAATCGATGGTCGTTTTCTTCAAATTGTATTTCTTGTCAATACGCACATCACTCGAATGGAAGTTAGGAAGACGTTGTGTGTTCAAACGCGAGTAATCAAAGGTTCCTTGGCCTAAAGTCAGGTAACTTGACTTGGACGTAGTTTCATCATAAGGTGTGTAGGGTGCGCCTCCTTGGTAACGGAAACGAAGACCTAACTCCCAGTTGCGTGGGAATTTATAGCCCCAGGTCACACTTAATAAGTGTTGGTTATCCCAGCTAGAGGCGATTAAATTGCCATCAAAACCGCTGTACATACTGCGGTAATAGGTGTAAGACAAGATTCCGAACGATTTGTCGGTCAATTTCTTTTGGGCAAATAACTCAAAACCGTAGGCACGACCTTTACCCGTAGTCGTGACATCTTCGTTACCTAGAATGTTGAAGTCACCACCTAAATTCGCCAATGATATCCCCTTAGCATTTGAAATAGGCACATTCGCATATTCCTTCACGAAGGCTTCCGCCGTGAAACGCAACGATTCGTCGTGTAAGTATTCTAGTCCTGCTACATAATGGTCGCTTTGCTGGTATTTCGCATCTTGATTGACTAAATGAGGCGGCGTGTATGCGAGGCTATACATACTGTAAGGAGGTGTAATAGCATAGCCTAAAATCGTATACGGCGCTAATTTGAAGTAGCGACCCACTGAAGCATTTGCCGTCCATTTTTCAGACAATACATAGCTAGCCGAAACGCGGGGAGAAATTGTTTCCAAAGGATCCATTCCCGTCGTTGTGAAGCTGTTCATGTCTGTGCGAAGGCCAGCACTTAGACCTAATTTAGAGTCAAAAAAGGTCTTCGAAACTTGCGCAAAGGCACCGTATTTCCAAAGCGAATTTAGGGGACTCGTGTAAGAAATAGTCGTTGTTGGATAAGCTAAACGTATGGCGGGGTTTGGAATCGTATTATTCAAAACTTGGTAGGTACTATTCGCATATTCCACGAATTGCGCAGAAAGGCCATAATTGATCTTCCAGCCATTGGTATTCTTGTTCACGTCTACGCGCAACTTATTTTCCGTTTCGCGTGAGGCATAATCAAAGTTTAATTGCGATGGATCCTTTTTTAAATTGTCCTCATAACGCAAGAAATTGTTGTCAAACACGTTTCTAGAAAGGGCCACATTCACATAGCCATTATCCAGCAACTTCTTGAGCGACATCCCTAGCGTATAATTCCACTGATTAATCAACGGATTCGCATTATAGATGTACAATTTCTCCGGCGTGGCTTTTTTCAGCGGACCAAAAGAGAAGTCATCAATCGCCCCTAGTCCCATCAGCGATAAAGTGGTAGTCGAGTTAATTTGCTTCGTGATTTTAAATTGTCCGTCCCAGAAATTCGGGCGAATGGGAATATCTAAAGCTTGAAAAAGGAACTGCAAATACGAGCGGCGAACAGAGGCTAAAAACGTGGTTTTACCTGATTTAGAAAGTGGCCCCTCAGTCGTTAAAGCGAATTCAGTCGCACTTAGACGCGCATTACCTTGGAATTTATTCGGATTACCCGTGCGTTGTTTGAACTGAAAAACAGAACTTAGCGTATTGTCATAACGCGCATCAAAGGCCGAAGAACTAAGCTTCACATCTTCGATAAAAGACACATTTAGCATTCCTTGCGGGCCTCCGCTGCTACCTTGGGTTTGGAAGTGATTTAATACAGGGATTTCTATACCATCTAGATAATAGGCGTTTTCGTTCGGGCCTCCGCCACGGATGATGATGTCATTTCTGAAGCCTCCGCCTTGTGGGCCTCCCCCTACACCGGGTAGGGTTTGAATTACTTTGCTGACATCGAAGTTTCCACCTGGGTTGCTCTTGATTTCCTCCGCTGTTAAGCGTTGAACGCTGAGTGGAGATTCGAGGGTCGCGGCTTTAGCGGTGCGGCGGTTTTGGGTGACTACCACCTCCGTTAATTGCTGATTTGATGGGAGTAATTCTATGTTCAAGAAATTTTCATTACCCGCATTGATGATCACGTTGAAGGCCGTGTATTTCTCGTAGCCTACCGCGGAGAATGAAATGTTGTATGTTTTTAAGGCCAAACCTGTTAAACGGAAAGTTCCTTTGTCATCTGCATTTACGCCTTTTGTAGAACCATCCAGCGTCACAGAAACCCCAGCAATCGGCTTTTGCGTTAATTGATCAACGATTTTTCCAGAGATTCGGCCGCTGTTTTGGGCCAAAACCGAAAAAGAAAAAAGCAGTAAAAGTAGAGTTTGTTTCATTTTTGCTAAACACGTAAGTGGTCAGATTTGTTTCATTTAAGGCTGAATCAACACCTTTTGAGTGGCCGAACCTTTGGCAGACTCATATTTCAATAAATAATTTCCTGCCCCTGGCAACGGCGCAGGAATGCGCAAGGTTTCCCCTGCATCGACCGAAATCGCACCGCCTAAAGCGCGACCTGAAAGATCAAACCAATGCAACGATCCTGCATTTTTCACTCGAATATTAATGAGCGATGTGGAAGGGTTAGGCCACACATACAATTCCTCCGAGGGAACGATAATGTCCGAGGTATTTTGGAGCAATTGAACTCCGCCAGAGGCAAGTCCGACTACGATATCGATTTTGCCATCGCGGTTGAAATCGGCAGTAGATATTTGGGCATTTTGGCCTACCTGAAAAGGCAAACGCTGCACTTCCAGCCCTAAACCGGACACATAGATAGAACCTGAAGCATCAATGGTGATTTGCTCTGCATTGCCATCTCCCGTGATATCTGCATAAGCAATGCCGCGAAATAGGGTTTCGATTCGCTGGTAAGGTTTGGCCAAATCCGACCAATCATACACCCGTGTGCCACCTAAATAATCCAAAACCACGAGTTCCAGCGAGCCATCTTGATTGATATCATAAAGCCGAGGCGTTTCGCGAAGACTCACAACATTCAAAGCCTTTTCTTCGCCTAGCTGTCCTCCTGAATAGACCCGATAAAACGCGGCTGAACCCTTTACATAATACAACATCAGGCGACCATTCACAACTTGTAATTGTACTGAGGAAGCTCCGGCAAGCGTTAAAAAATCCCTCGATTTAAACGACAACACCCCATTCACATTTTCATAAAAAGTGACACTGCCACTTCCTATCAACAAATCCAGATCCCCATCACCCTCCACATCATAGAATGCAGGCGAGGCATTATCGCCCACGTCGATCATTTCTTCTTGGAGAAATACCTTGGTTTTCAGGGTAAGTTGGCCATTTTCAGACCGGTAATAAGAGGCCGTTTCCAAAGCCGGATTCAGATCCGGCAAATGGGATGACGCGATCAAATCCAAAACGCCATCTCCATCGATATCAATGGGTGATCCACTAGCAAGAGAAGGAACAGTATGTGGCGCACTAGTTGGGAAATTATAGTCTGCATTGCGGAACTTCGGTTTCTCACGAGTCCCCTCATTTTTTAGGAAGATAAATCCTGGACAACCCACGTGGCCTATAATCAGATCATAGACTCCATTTTTATCCGGATCCCATAAAGCTAACGTACTTCCGGCATGTTGAACCGCCGCTGTAGACTGAGTACTTAAAACAGATTCTGGAACCAACCCAAACGTGATATCCTGACAATCATTCAGATAAAAATTGCCCCAATTAAGGGACTTGGTGACGTATTTCAAATCTCCCGTATTTTCATAATACGTGATAAAATGCCCCGCAGATTCAAAGGCCAAAATATCTAAATCCCCATCCCCATCGATATCCGCAATGGCGGGAATATCTGTTGCACTGACGTAGATATTGATGAGGCCATTGAGGCCTGTTGATTTGAGGGTGCCTGTTGACTTAGGGAAATTATTACCGACGTTCGGATATACCTGAATCCCGCCGGGAGTCGAGGTAAAAAGGTCTTTGTCTCCATCCCCATCGTAATCCAATAGGTTCATCCAGTTTTCGATGAGGGGAAAACGTTTTTGGTAACCGGGAGAATAGGTAAAACCACCGCTGGCATTTCTTAAAAAAGTCTTCAGATGTTGCGCACTGCGATCGAAAACAACGAGGTCTTCTCGCGCGTCGCCATCGAGGTCAATGGAAAAAAAATGCACCGAATTAATTCCACCCGCCCAAGGATTTTTTAATCCGGAAACGGGGAGATTGGTGATTTGGTCAAAGGAGATCTGCTGCGCTTTCAATGAAAGCGATAAAAGACACAGCAAGACGATCAGCCTTTTTCTCATCAATGTAAAGATAGCAGAAAAATAGCGCGCTCTTATTTTGAAATAACTTGAACCACTTGATTTACCTCCTCCTTAACCGCCTCGTAAGCAATGATCCAGGATTTTCCACCCCATTTAATCGCTGGATAAGAGCAATCAAAGGCAGGGTCTGAAACATAGGATTTGGTCAATTTCCCGGACAAATCCTTTACGACGAAGCCAATTTGCTTGTAATAACGATCGCCCTCTTGCTTGATTTCGGCGAAAACGAGTGCCGTTTCTCCTTTCGGATTCGAGGCTAACTGAGGCATCCTGATTTTATCACCAAGTAAATGGAGAATCATCTTTTTAGATCCTTGATACGCCCATTTTACGCCAGAAGAACCCTCTGCGCCGGTATACCAAGCGGCTTCTAGGCCTTTTGACCCACGAACTAAAGACGGTCCTGCGTGAGGACATGCATTTACTTTCCAGTGATCTTCATACAAGGGTACTGATTCTGTATAGGTTTTGCCAAAATCATTGGAATGAATGTACCCCATATCGCGTTCTCCTTTGTCGTTCAGATCGCGGTAAATCACATCAACATTTCCTTTTGTATCAGCTAAGGCATCGATCCGGCAACATTCGCAGGTTTGTTTGTCGAGAATTTTCATGTCCCCAAAACCTAAACCAGGCGCAGTAGAAGCCGTAACGAGCGTCCGGCCTTTTGGCCCTACTTTCACATCTAACCAATACGCACCCACCTGACCATTCGGCAGAGAAATGATCTTCCCAAACGAGTGGCTCAGTCCTGCCGCGGTATCTTGGTGAATGTGTTGTGGTTTTTGCCAAACCCCATTCACCTCCATTGCATATAGCAAATCTCCATTAAATCGAGACGCTGCTGTAGGGCGATTCATCTCATACAAAAGGATACACGTGCCATCCGCTTTATAGGCCAGTTTAGGCATACCCTCTGCATGAGTTGACGCTTTTTTATCAATAGGGACCTGCTCAGCAGGCCCCTGATTGACTTTTCGAAAGAACAAAACCCCATTAGCTGATTTCTCTACCCAAGATAGAACGACATCGCCGTTTGATTTCAGTGCAAAAGAGGGGTCTAACGCCTGATTAGCAGGATTAGACACCGTTTGCGCGAAAGAGATCTGCGCAAAGAAAACGAGCAAAAGGATTAATTTTTTCATTTTTTGAATAGTTGGAATACGTCGATTTGTACACCGGCAACCACTGTGCGAGGAGCCGCTGGCGTATAGGTTGATTTATCTGTAGCGTTATTTCCACGAGTCGCCGTGGTGGCATATAAAGCATCACCTAGATTCAAGATGTTAGTGAAGAATTGATACGCTTTGTAATTATATCCCATTCTTAGATTGAAAACAGATACGCCTTCGAAGCTTACTTTGTTCACTTGATCTTGGAACCAAGGCCCAATTTTTTGCCATTCTAAGGCAATACGCGCTCCTTTGTACTTGTAAGTCACCTCTGAATTCGCGATGAAGTTAGGCGCTTGCGGCATCTCTTTGCCATTCACATTTTTCAAAGCATCTGTTGATTTTGTACTTAACACAAAATCCACAAACGTATGTTTTGCATTCGTTCCTCCAAAGCGGAAGTTCCAAGAATCGTTCGGGCGGATCGTGATTTGGTACTCAATCCCCTCGTGCAAGGTCTTACCCGCAGATTGATAATCCGTCGTGTTATCCGGCTGGCGAATTCCTAAAAGTTCATTATTGCCCTCTAAACGATAGAATGTGTAATCAAAGAAGACTTTATTTTGCCAAAGAGAGGCCCAACCTCCCACTTCGTAATTCGAAAAAACAGCTGGGTCAATGCTTAAATAGAATTTCTCCCCTGTTGCCGCCGCTTGTGCCGCTGGTCTCGCGCGGAATACCGCTGAAAGGGCAGGTGGCGAGAAGCCTTTGGAGAAATTACCATAGAAACCTAGGGCTGAGGAAGCCTCATACGTGACCCCTAACTTAGGCGAGAATTGTTCGTAGCTTTTTGTGCCCGTCGAATTATCGATGAAGTTCGTATAGTCAAAGGACATTTGATCGAAACGACCTCCTAAAGAAAGACGCAATTTCTCTACTGGATGCAGGTCAAACTGCGCGTAAGCCGCTTTGTTCCAAATCACCGCCGAATAATTGCCTAAGAACGTCGATGGCAAGACTTGTGTAATCGTGAATTTCTCCACCGATTTCTTGTCTGGGCGAAGCGTCGCCGCTAAGTTAATTTTGTAAGCCCAATAATCATTTGGTGAGCGATCTAACAAAAATCCTGCTACTAATTTTGAGTTCAGGAATTCAAAATTTTGCGAGTGCTGCCCCATCAAGCCAAAGCTTTTGAAACTGTTTTGATTCACTTGTCCTGAAGCCGTAACTGCTGGACTTGTCCAAGAAATCGAATAGGATGGGTTTTGGCCTAAGGCATTATCCCGATAAAAAGCAGTCAAACTAGAATTCGCATTGTCCGACCATTTGTGCTCTAACGTTAAACGAGAGCGAGACGAGAACGATGAGCGGTAAGTGAAATCCGCCGGGCTTTTATAGCTACGAGAATAATAGCCCGTACTGTCGATGTTCCCACCTGTCTGCGAGAAGTAATCATTATAGGCAAAAGAACCCCAAAGTTTCGTCTTAGGCGTAAATTGATAATCTAAGCGTACGTTGATCGAAGACTTGTCGAAGTCGGAATTAGAGGCCCAAGAGCCTTTTTGGCGCGCTACATAACCGCCCGTCATAATCGACCATTTTTTGCCTACTTGTGCCCCTGCAGTGAACTGCACGCGGTTGTAACCCCACTCATCTACTTGTAAACCCACTTGCGCCGTAGGAATTCCCGGTGCCGTCTTCGTGATCAAGTTAATCGCTCCACCCACGGCCTCAGGCCCATAAAGGGAGGACGCTGGTCCCTTAATTACTTCCACTGAATTCAATCCTTGTAGATTCGATTCAATTAAGGCATTGTGATTAAATACCCCCAAAGGACGCAATGCAAGACCATCTTCCATGTACAAGAAATAAGCAGATGTACCAAAAGGCTGGCGAATACCCATCCCGTGTTGTTCATTTCGGTAATCCAACATCACCACACCCGGAACTTTATTGATAATCTCCGTTAATTGAAGTGCTTTCGTATCTTGAATCAGCGCAGATCCAATTTTATGAATGGCAACAGGCGTCTCCGCACGCGTCGCCGCTTGGCGAGAGGCAGTTACCACGACTGATTCTAAGGTTTGAGTGGATTCCTCTAGAAAAATAGGGCTTGTTTCCCCAGTCGTTTTCGCTGCTTTAAAACCTAAAGCCGTTACTGTGAATTCTCCCTTTTCTTTAACTTGGAATTCCCCTCTTTCATTTGAAATGGAAATTGTTTTATCGCCTTTTTTCAGGCTAGCGCCTACGATAGGCTCGTTTGTAATCGAATTAAGTACTTTGATTTTTTGCGCTTGCGCTAGTGATGTTATACCTATTAACACCGCTATTAATAGCTGTTTCATGTATAATTAATTAAAATGAGTAATGCCCATGACTTCAAGCCAAGGGTAAAGTGTCAAGAAAATTAATTAAACCTGTGGAGGATGAAAAAAGCCTTTAGCGGCTGAGTTAGGAAAGAATTCCGTTGATGTGAAATGATTTTCAACGAGTTCAGAAGCAATGAAACGAGCTGTAAATACCGGTTGAATGGCTTGAAAGCTCAACACCACTTCCGGCATTTTTTCTAAACGCTCTGAATTTGATTTTTGCTCTTTTTCCTCTGCTGCCTGTAGTTTTTTCGCTAAATAACATTGACCATTACAGTTCAACATCGGTTTATCGCGGTTCACACAAAGGTTTTCAGCAATATAGTCGCGATTAATGCGGTAGTATGCCACGGCACCCCATTGATTCATCAAGGGAACCTGCATAGCTAAGAACAATAAAAGAGCGACGATGCGTTTCACGACGCAAAGGTAAGGCAGAAATTGAAAAATAATTATTAATTTACAGGGAATAAATACGACAAAAAAATGAAAAAAATAGCCTTCCTATGCTTGCTAGCCTTCGCGACACAAGCGCAAAATATCTCGATGAGCAAAGCCGTCTTGAAAGATAAAATCAAGGGTGGCTGGGCTGGCCAGACGATTGGAGTGACTTTCGGGGGTCCTATGGAGTTTCGCTATAATGGCACGATGATCAATTCCTACCAGCCAATTCCGTGGTATGATGGCTATTTAAAGAACACGATGATCAATAATCCGGGATTGTACGATGATTTGTATATGGATTTGACATTCGTGGAAGTATTCGAAAAAGAGGGATTGAATGCGCCTATCGAATCACACGCGAAGGCGTATGCGAATGCGGGTTATGCGCTTTGGCATGCAAATCAGGCAGGACGTTATAATATCTTGAACGGGATGATGCCTCCAGCGTCTGGATATTGGGAAAATAATCCGCACGCGGATTGTATCGATTACCAAATTGAATGTGACTTTGCGGGTTTAATGTCGCCAGGTATGCCGAATGCGGCATCCAAAATCTCCGATAAAATCGGGCACATCATGAACTACGGAGACGGCTATTATGGTGGGGTGTATTTAGGGGCCTGCTATACGTTAGCATTCATTAACAACGACATTAACAAGGTCGTTGCTGAAGCTTTGAAAACCATCCCAGCAAACAGCCAATACTACAAATGCATCTCCGATGTCATCAAATGGCACAAACAATACCCGAACGATTGGACAAAAACCTGGTTAGAAGTCCAAAACAAATGGGCGAACGACATTGGTTGTCCGGACGGCGTTTTCGCTCCGTTTAACATCGATGCGACCGTGAATTCCGCGTATGTGGTGATAGGGCTATTGTATGGTAATGGGGATTTTGGCAAAACGATTGAAATCTCCACTCGCTGTGGACAAGATGCGGATTGCAATCCGTCATCTGCAGCGGGAATTTTAGGTGCGATGATCGGATATGACAGGATTCCGGCTTATTGGAAATTAGGCTTACAAGAGGCAGAAGACATTGACTTTAAATACACGTCCACTTCGCTAAATGACGTCTATGAAATCGGTTTCAAACACGCCCTGCAAAATATCAAAAACAACGGCGGTAGCGTTTCCGATAACGCCGTAAGTATTCCCTATTCAGCCCCTAAAGCAGTAGCTTTCGAACAAAGTTTTGACCACTCATTCCCTACAGAGAAGATTAACATCAGTAAAAACTTAACCGACGAATATGACTTCGATTTCGAGGGAAATGGCTTCGTGGTGCGCGGCGAAACCGCGAAATGGGCGTCCTTGGATCCAGGGACTTTTGATTTAGAAGTATTTGTGGATGGCAAGCTATTTGAAAAAGTAAAACTACCGGTGGCCTTCACAACGAGACGTCACGAGATTACTTGGAAGTACAAATTAGCGACGGGAAAACACCACGTGAAACTGAAAGTATTGAACAAAGTAGCCGGCTACGACTGCAAATTATTCGATGCCATCGTCTATGCAGAGAAGCCATTTTTAGCAACGAATCAAAGGTATTATAGATTAGGGAATTAGTTTTATTTCACCGCCAATGGCAACATCTCGCCATTCGTGACGGCCACGGGCTTTTGCGTCGTGGTGTAGTATTTCGCCAGGCTGGAGTTATAGAATTGGACTTGGGCTTTTTGGGATGTACTTAAGTCATAGCCCAAATAAACACGCACCGGACTTCCTGGCGCACCAATAATCGAGGAGACTACCGTTCCGAAACGGCCTAATCCGCCTGTGAGCGTACTTTGCTTTTTGCCAAAAAGGTTAACAAACGAAGTGGATGTACTAACGAAAGCCCCATACATATTCAAACCCAAATCCGCTACCGACCCATCACCCATCGCAAAAGTCAACATTTTAGTAGCTGACAAGGACCCTAAATTCGTGAATTTCAACTCATGGGCTGAATTTCCTAAGGTAATTGTAGCATTATTATACACATATAGTGTACCTAACGTAGAGCTAAAGCCTCCATCATTTAAATGGCCTCCTGAAAAATTGACTGTACTATAAGATGGAATGGCACCTGCTATCCCTATTTGTAAAATTCCTCCATACAGATAAGTGTCCGAAATCTGATTCGCTGCGCTTAGCTGGAGTGTTCCTGTACCTGATTTGGAAAGCGTACGGCCTATCATCACACGCGTGATTCCATCATTTACCCCATTACCCGTCGTCACCACATTATTTCCGGTGCTAAAAGTTAAATTACCATATGTTCGTCCTGTTGCCGTTAGCGTGTTATACACACTAATCCCACCAGCACCCGTGATGGAAATCGTCCCTCCGACTCCGGAATAAGACGAAGCGTTCGTTGTACTAACTGCCCCACTCGTGTTAATAGCCGCGTTGACTAAAACCGAACCAGCCGTTGAATTCAAATACACACTCCCACCATCCGTCAATGGAATAGTCGAACTTCGAGAAAGCGGAATGTTCGTATTTATCGCTGCGTTCACATAAATATTCCCCGCCGTATTCAAATAAAAACTCAAAACCCCCTTATCTCCATAAGCATCCGTAGCGTAGCGCAAGGCGATAGGGGACAAAATGTTCGCTTCTGATGCAGCATTAATGGTCAACAACTTGTTAAAAGTGGGTCCATGATCATTCCAGGTTTCGATGGGTGTATTTACGTTAATAATTCCCGATTGGGAACAAGAAACACAGGCCGTATTGATCGTAGCATGGCTATATCGGGTGCGCAAAATTAGGTCTATATCCGTTGGATTTATATTCGCGTGATTCGCGGAGGGAGTAAAGGTATACGTCGTATTCGTGGCGCCGCTCGAAAGTGCGGGGGACCACGTTCCATTCACCGTAATCCCGGTCATAAAACGAATATTCGCATTCCCGCTTTGAGCTATGGCGTTCGGGACTAGTTCTCCCGATATCAATTGAATCGCATTAGCCGTACTAAATTTCACCTGCTCTACTTCCGTTAACGAAAGTACAGCGCTATTTTCCACATAAATACGTCCATCCGTCCCAGAAATACCGGCGGTTCCTTGCCAGCCGCTTATGTTCAGGGTTCTAAAATCCCACGTATTTTTAGGGCCAAAACGCAACTCATGAACACCTGCACCTAATTCAATCTCAGAGCCCTCTGACAAAATCGAAATAGGCCCGAAGGTCTCCGAAAAACCTTCCGAACTCAATTTACCTCCATTAAAAAGAATCATGGAAGCATTATTAACCACTTCTGTCGCCCCTAAAGCCAGATTTCCACCACTAATGACCGTAGCCCCAGTATAACTATTGGCAGCATTCAAGGTCAATGATCCCGTGCCATCTTTGATCAAGCTAGTCGCAAGATTCAAGGAAACGGGACTAATCCCCCACGTATTCACCAGACTCCCGCTTCCAGTCAAACTACCATTCAAAAAGACATTTCCAGCTCCCCCAAGCGTTAAGGCCATGGCTCCTGCACTAAGGTTGCTATTTATGGTTAACTGGCTGTTTAGATCCGCATTCATACGTGTATCGCCCGTCAAAGTAATCGTACCGCTTACTGCATTTATTCCTGCGACACTTTGGAGTGCGCCAGTCCCGAGGGGGCCTGTGCCTTTCAAACTTAGGGTATTAGAAATAGTTATTCCCCCTTGCAATTGCAAGCTTCCTCCCAGCGCCACGGTGACTGTGCCGAAACCTAAGGATCCGCTATTTCGAATATGTACAATGCCACTCGAGACGGTCGTTGCTCCGCTGTAAATACCGGCAGAGAAAAGGGAAAAAGTGCCCATATTGCTCGTAATGCCTCCTGTACCTAAAGTTAGGGTTCCGCTGAGTGTCATCGAACCAGCGCCTGTCGTGACTAGGGAAACATTGTTTCCTGTCATCGTCTGCGTTAAAGAAAGTGTGCCGGCGGTGCTGTTGAGGGTGGTGGTTTGGCCTAAGACAACAGGTCCATCCCAGCTATTATTCCCACTTTCGTTCGATAAGGTGACACCGGAGGCATTCAGGGCTAAATCCTCCGCCCCCACCTGGATGTTGTTGTACAAGGCTAATTTTCCAGACCCTCTGACGATCGTCCCTCCACTCGTAATTCCTAAGGAACGGCTGTTATAAATCGCTAGGGTTCCCGCGTAGATCGTGGTCAAACCGGTGTAGGTGTTCGCTTGGCTGTGGGTGGCATTTCCGAGGGAGAAAGATTCTCCGTATTTGGCCAAAGACAAAACGCCCAGCCCATCCTCTATCAAACCGGTATACACCGTATTCATATTACTCGAGCCCACCGTTAACGTGATATTCCCCGCCACGCTACTGGTCACTTTCCCATAGCCATTTAAACTAGCAATCGAACCAATCGTTTCCGAAACTCCGTTTAAATCCAAGGTCGTGTTCGCCCCCGTAAATGATAACGTGTTATAGTCTGGCAAAGCCGTGCCCCCCGCTAATTGCAAGGTTCCATCCGCCAGCTCAGAAGAGGTTACGGCATTGTTTGTCGCGCTTAACTTCAGGATTCCAGAACCCAATTTCTTAAAAGCTCCCCCCTTTATGAGGCCGCTTATACCATCATTCGCCCCGCCCGTCGTCACACTTGTGTTTCCATCTAAAATAGTAATAGCCCCAGCAAAATTCGTCCGACTAGTGGATAATAAAGTACCCGTAATACTTACGCCTGCTGGACCATTTATGGTAATAGCTCCTCCATTCCCTGTATAAAGACCTGAATTGGTTAAATTTTCGGTACCGCTGCAATTGATATTCCCAGTGACTTTCACTGCCCCTGCAGTCGAATTGAGCGTCACAGAACCGCCCTCATTTAGAATGGCGGTAGCCCAGGTTTGCACTATATTCGCCATCGAAATATCAGCCGTCACGGTAATGTTTCCAGGGGTGTTAATCACTAAGCTTAAGGAACCTTTATTTGAACTGTTCGAAGTGGTACTGCGCATCGCAATGGCGTTAGGTATCGTTACGTCTGAGGCCGCGTTGAAGGTGAGCGTTTTGTTGTAGGTAGGACTATTTTGATTGTACGAATTCAGCGTCGTATTAAAATCGATTTGACCCGGCTGTGTGCAGCCTGCACAAGCCGTATTAATGATGACGTTGCTAATTTTCACACGCAACAATTCGTCTAATTCTGCCGTACTGACGGTCGCGTTGTCTGCATTAGGGGTGAAAGTATACGTCGTTTGGGTGGTGGCAGAGGATAATAGCGGCGACCAGGTTCCTCCACTCGTGGCGCTTGAAACGATGGATAAGTTGCTGTTTTGGGCGTATAGTTGCCCCGCAAAAAACACGAATAGAATGAATAGCTTCTTCATCCTAGTACGAGTAAACAAATTGAATACGATCTCCTAGGGCAATCACGTAGGAGCCATTGTTTGCGGTTACATAGGCCAAAAAAGGCGTAGGCGCCGTAGCCGTCGTCGTAAACGCACTTGTGGTCTTATAGCTGTACGCGTTTTGGCTGATCAAAATACCATTCACATACATCTTCAGTTTAGTCGTTGTGTGCGGTGTTTGCGTCAACGTAAAATTGGTTTGCCCTGCAGTAACTGCTGCTAAATTCCCCGAGGAACCAGTGGCGGTGGTCTCATCAAAGCCATCTCTCAAGGCGCTCGTCCAACTTGCCACTCCGGAGGAGGTTAAACTCAGGACTTGACCCGTGGCACCCGGGTTGGATGGAAATGTCGTTCCTCCCAGCGTTAACGTTCCGGTTAAACTCGAATTCACAAAGGTTTTGTTCGTGAGTGTTTCCGTGCCGGCTAGCGTGGCCATCGTACCCGAGGTGGGAAGCGTAATGTTCGTGATGCCCGTGGTGTTTATCGTCGTGGAATAATTCCCAGAAGTCACGAGGTCGCCCGCTAAACTGATCGTTTTGCTACCATTGTTTACTCCAGTTCCTCCAAAGGCGGGGGAAATAATTCCTGTAATCGCGGCGCTTCCGTCGAAGGGGTAGCCGAAAATGGTTTGGGGGGAGGATAAGGTGGTGGCAGCTGTCGCGAAAGTGGCACTTGTCGCGGTCGATGCTGAGTTAGCAGTTAAGGCCGTCGTGGCTGACGCAGCAGTAACTGCGGTCAAGGCCGCTGTTGCGGTGCTCGCATTTCCACTTAGGTCTCCTATGAAAGTCGTTGCGCTTAGGGAGCTAAATCCGGACATGCTGGAATAGGTTCCTCCTAAAATAGCGCTCGTGGAACCAAGGGTAATTTGATTATTGGCTAATTGGCCATTCGTAATGCTGGCGGTGGCGGAAAGATTAGCTGTGGTTAAACCGGTGGCTTGGATGGTGTTTCCAGTGAGTGTAATGCCTGAACCGGCGATTAAAGGGGTTTGGTAGTTTACTCCCGCCAATAATGGTACTTGATAGTCGACCCCAGAAACTAGGGGCACTTGCACATCTATCCCGAGCCGTATGGGACTTTGATAATCCACCCCCGCTACTAATGGAGCCTGTACGTCTAGTCCGATTCGAAGCCCTAAATTAGTTCGCGCAACAGCCGCGTTCGTAGCTCCTGTTCCGCCCTTATTTAAGGATAAAATTCCGCTAAGGGAATCTAATGCAAATGAAATATTGGATGATCCATCAAAAGACACTCCATTGATGGTGCGTGCAGTTTCTAAAGCCGTGGCTTTCGCAGCTAAGTTTGCAGAACTTGCTTGATTTGCGACACTCGAATTCGCCGAACGACTATCAACATACTCCTTCACCGCTTTAACCGATGGATATTTTTCGCTCGAAGCGGAGTCAGAAAGAATCGAATTAGATTTATTAGAAAGGGATTCTTTGGTATTTAATTGGGCCAAAACCAAGCCAGACACCGGCTTGTCCACATCCGCCGTATTGTCCACATTACCTAATCCTAAATTAGACCGCGCGGCCACCGCGGAGGTCGCACCCGTTCCGCCAGCAGTAAGTAGCAACGTGCCACTCAGCTTCCCCGCCTCCTCCGCAAAATGCGCATACGGCAGGTAATTTAGGCCGCGATTGCTAACCTCGGTGTATTTGGCACCCAAATCAAAACTCACCTGCGTCACCAATTTCTTCACCGGACCGCCCCAGTTCAAACTGGCAAAAGTCCCTGCCGCCCTCGTATTCTCCCCCGCCCCTATCTCCAAATTAATCAACCCATACCCATCCGTCTTCGCCTTATGCAACTCTTCAAACTGCAAAGTCGCCCCCGCATAAATCCCAAACTTCACCCAAATATCCTTGTTCAAATACAGCTGCGCCTGCACCCCATTCGCGGGCAATTCAATCGCGGCCGGATCAACGATCAGGGCCTGGTAATTAATCGACTTTAAAGGAGTTTGTGCCTGAGCACAATAGAAACTGCACAGCAAGGCTGTGAGAATGAAATAATTTTTCATAAGCAATCTTTTAAACAGAACAGATTGCTTATTAGTGGTTAAGAAGCAATACGAATATAAATTGAGGGTATTGTGTTGATAACAAAGGTACTAGGATTTTGCAGAGGGCAAAGGGGGAGGGGGATTTATTCCAATAATTATAGCTAAAAGCATAAAACCCTCCGCCGAGGCAGAGGGTTTTATGTTATTTATAGTTGAATTATAAATGATTTAATTAAAACTTACCCATCTGAGCCCATTTTGTGGGAACAGGTCAATGGCTAATTGATGTCCCGTATCTGGAGTTGTGTAACCTCCAGCTGTTCCACCCAATGAGGACCAATAGGTATTACTCAATGACCCGACACTAGCTCCTGCATTTAATAAGAAATCCGCAGATCCTCCAGATCCAGATGCAGAAGTAATTCGAATTGAACAAGGGCCATTTGGTAAAGTTTGTGGCAGATTCATCCAGCTATTTGGAATAGATACCGAAACTGTTCCAGCTCCGCTTAATGTAATTGTTGTACTAAATATCGGATATTGATACGTTTCGTCCCATATAGCGAAGGTAAAATCACCAGTATTACTTACACGTCCCATATTGACCACAGCGATATTCGCGGAAGTGATAACTTGCCCTTTCCCTGTAAAAGTTTGTGTTAAACCATAACCGGGTCTTATTTCAGTAAATCCGTAATTAGTCGTCGTAAAGTAATTATAATTATAACCCGTGGTATAATAAACAGAGCCTTGGTATTGATTTGTATTGCTATTAAAAATCAATACCCCTGAGGTTGTTACATTTAGGGCATCACGCTGAGCTTCCGTAATTATTTGAGGTCCACCACCTCCAGAAATACTTGTCCAGGAAGCTTGCCCATTAGAATTTGCGGTTAATACTTGTCCTGCACTTCCGTTACTGTTTGGATAGGCAACAGCACCCGCAGTAATTGTACCGCTAGTTTTCAAATTACCTTCTACATCTAATTGCGCTGTAGGATTATCATTATTTACACCTACATAGCCATTGCTTTGCTTTAAAAACAATTGCTTCATGTGACCATTAGGATAGGTCCCTAAAACAAAATCACTTGGCGTACCACTTGTCGCATCCGTATATATTCTTGCCACCTGCAGACTACCAGATGGAGAATATCCATCGAAGATCATACCACTATTAGCTCCATTGGTTCTAAAAGACGCACGACCCTGAAGATCGAAATTAGTGTTAAAGCCAGATCCAGGTGAAGATACTCCAATACCCACATTTCCGGTATTAAAATAAATATCATTGGTAGCTGTTGTCCACTGGGAGGAAGATCCTCCAGAAATGGCTGCCCAACTAGCTGTTCCTGTTCCATCTGTTTTTAAATAATATCCATTCGTTCCTGCTGTATTTGGATACGTAATTGTCCCAATGGTCATTCCATTTACTCGTAAATTAGAATTAAATGTTTTAGCACCGGTAATACTTTGTGTTGAAGTTAAGTCAACGAAATTTTGTGTCGATGTTCCTGTTCCACCATTGGCAATAGATAGTACCCCTGTAATGCCACTTGAGAGAGGTAAGCCTGTTCCATTAGTCAAATTGACCGTACTTGGCGTTCCTAGGTTAGGGGTTATTAATGTAGGGGAAGCTGTTCTAATTACTTCACCTGTACCAGAGATCGGTATTGTGCCACCTGATGCAAAAGTCATTGATTGACTAGAACAACAGCTGGTTCCATCTGCCGTTAAATTTAAAGTTGTTACTGGGCTAGTGAATTCCAAAATGCCTTGTCCCCAATTAGTTATATTCAATGTATTACTGGTTTTAGTTAACCCATTTGAACCACTCAAAATCGAAAATGCTTGATCAAATTGATAAAGTGTAGAACCTCCGATACCGCTTGAGCGCCAGTATACATAAAGTTTTAAATTAGGGATGGGGGATGCAAAAGTTACCCTCCAACTGCTCCCAGATGGGGCAAGAATTGCTGATTGCGTTGAACTTAATGTGCCTGAAGAATAATAACCCGTACTATAATTTGCCTGGGTTTGTGTCGTAACCCATGAGCTAGGAGATCCAATACTTGGGACTGATGAAGTTAAAGCTATTGTAAATGCTACTCCATTCAAACTTCCCGAGGTTGCACTTGTCCATATCGCTCCATTTAAAGCAGTGCTTACAGAAGAATTTAATAAGGCATTTTGCACATATGCCGTTGTAGCCAATTGAGTGGTATTTGAACCTAAAGCTGCGGTAGGTGCTAAAGGAACGCCCGTGAAGGCAGGTGATGCCAACGGAGATTTTAAATCTAGCGCAGTTTGAGTAGCATTGGAAATGGGCTTCGCTGCGTCTGTTGTATTGTTAACATTATCTAAAGCAAGATTTGTTTTTAAACTAGACAATGTTGAAACTCCTGTTCCTCCATTTGAAACTGATAATAGACCCGTTACAGAATTTCCTACATTCACTAAAGAAGATCCTCCTCCAGAAGAAACGGAACCATCTGCCATTAAATACTCTGATGAGGTCCCACCAGATTTCACAAAAGAACTAGCAGTAATTACTCCAGAGTTATTTGCTGTAATATAAGGTTCAGAGCTAATGGCCTTAACATTAGTTTTAAAAATATAATCCCAATTTGGATCATTACTCCCTTTTCCTCTACCGTAAGAATTTGAAATATTTACATCTAGCCAGCTTACATTAACCGTAGGAGTTGTTAATAACATAGTATATTTTGCCCCTGCCGTTACGATTATATTCGTGAGTGGAAAATTTATAAAGATATTACTCCCATTGGCTGGTGTTAAACCATTAACAGTGGTTAATAGTGTTCCATCAATTCCCTCTCCCTCGTATAATTTAATAGTAACATTGGCAGCTGTTCCGTATGGCAATGTAGGTGTGCCCATTTTCCATTCTATAGAACTTAATACTCCTGTCGTGCCTGCAGTAAATGATTGCCATTGGTTGGTCCATCCTGCTTGATTCGCTGAGGTTGTGTTACTTTGATCTAAAACGGCATTCGTTGCAATAATTTGTTTAGCAGCTCCATCCTTAAAGATTTTTATCCCTCCAAAAGTCTGGTCAAATGTATTGACTATACCAGAGTTTGTGCCATCCGCTGGGCTTAATTTCAATATATTGGACGCCAATGTAGCACCGTTTGTATTTGGAGTGGCATTAGCCGACCCTAAACTAAGCGTATTTGAAGCAATTGAACTTTGAACGAAAGCCGTTGTTGCAATTTGTGCCGAATTTGTTCCAGGACTTGCCGTAGGAGCAGAGGGGGTTCCTGTTAAACTTGGAGAGGCCAAAGGGGCTTTTAAGTTTACCGATGCTACGCTAGCTTTCAAATCCAACGCTGCTTGTGAAGCCGTCGAAATCGGCTTTGCCGCATCAGTCGTATTATCCACTAAACCTAAACCCACCATTGATTTTGTAATACCAGAAACGGTACCCGTAAACGTAGGAGAATTAATAGGCGCATAGTCATTCAAATCTGTCAAGGCCGCTTTCGTCGCCAGCATACTCGTGTCTACCGTGATGGCCATGTGTGCCGCTAACATCGCTGCACTTGCTTTTAAGTCTAGCGCCGCATTTACATCTGCCACATTCGCTTTCAAGTTCAAAGCCGCTTGCGTGGCTGCAGAAATGGGTTTGTCTGCGTCTGCGGTATTATCCACATTACCTAAACCTAAATTGGCTCTTGCGCCCACGGCCGTTGTTGCACCAGTTCCGCCGCCAGTAATCCCTAAGGTCGTACTTAATTTCCCAGCTGTTTCTGCAAACAAAGCATAAGGCGAATAGGTTAATTTTTGGTCAGACACTTTGGTATAAGAGGCTCCGTTATCGAAACTCACATATACTTGCAAGGACTTTTGATTCGCGTCCCAGCTCATCGCATTGAATGCTGTGCTAGCTACCGAACCGATCGTTAGGTTCACTAAACCATAGGCATCCGTTTTAGTTTGTTGCACCTCTTCGAATTGAATATTCGTTCCGGAAATAATAACAAATTTTACAGAGACATTTCCATTCACTAGCGGTTGACCTGTAATGTCAGATCCGGGCAACTCGATGGAGGCTGGGTCTAAAACGACTGCTTGGTAGGATATTCCTTTTTGGGCATTTGCAACAACTGAAATAAATAATAGAACAAGGAGTAATAATTTTTTCATGGTAATAGAACAGATGATTGAGGGATTATTTTGTGGCTAATTTAAGGCCAAAACTAAAAGTAGAGGGAACGAAATTCAGTGTCGATGAACCGAAAGTGTTCGTGTCTAGGTGTTGAAAAGAAGTGTAAACCGAAAGCTGATCGTTGACTTTTTTCGTGATCGATAAGGTAAAACCTACCGAGAATTTCAGGCCGCTAAATTGATCGTCATCCGCTAAATCGAGGTAGCGGTTTTGTAGAAACTGAGTGCCGTTCATTAGGGTTTGGACGGCTGCTGAAGCTTTGGCAGAAACCGTTAAACCATGTAAACCCGTGTAAGAGGGCCCGATGCCACCGGTCAAGCCCATAAAATCAGCTTGATAAGAAAAAGGGATGTTCTGTACATCGCCCACATTGTTGTATTGATTATAGGCCAAACCTAAATCATACACAAATACTTTCGATAGTTTATTCTCGCGGGATAACGCCAAATGAAGACCAGAACTAGACTTCAAAAAATCCGGATTATTTCCGGCAGAATTCGTAAAAACATAACGGGTGATGTTATTGCCGGATTCGAAATTCCAGGTTTGCGCTTGTAGCGAAGAAACAAAAAATAGGGCAATCAGGAGGGTAAAAATTGATCTCATAGAACAGAATTAAATCTTGAAGATCAATATTAGTGTAAAGATGTCCGGAAAAATATTTTTTGGACAAAGGCCTTGTTCCGATTCGCCGAATTGAATCAAATCACTACGTAAGCTTTTTTAAATAGACCGAAGGAGATTCCCCCGTTTGTGCTTTAAAAGCCTGAATGAAATTAGAGCGAGATTTATAGCCACAGGCCTTCCCTACACTTTCTAACGTATTCGTTTCTGCCTCGCCAGCCTTCAGTAGATTGACCGCTTCTTCGATCCGAAGCTGGTTTTTCCACTTTAGAAAAGTAATGCCTTTGTAATTATTAAAGTAATAGGTTAATACGTGTTCTGGGGTTGAAATAGCAGAAACTAAATCCGACAAGGAATATCCTGGTAGTAAATATTTTTTTTCCAACAGATGAACCTCCATCAGTTTATCCACTTGCTTTAAGCGAGTCTTTGAGATATCTAAACTCTTTGCGACTGACGAAATTTCTTCATTTAATTTAATCACATCACTCATACTAGAGCCACTATTCAATTGAAGACCATATAAAATTCTAGGGAAAAAGTAGATCGAAATAGTTTGCGCTGACATAAAAATGGTAGCAACCGTCCTGCCTCTACCCTGCTCATCCATCATGAGCACAAAATCATTTTGCCACAAGGAATAAAAACTGAACGCTAACAAGGATATATTAAAAATAGCCGCTAAACCTAGACAGGTAATTAACCAACTTTTTAGGACTAGGGATTTTGCCAAAAGTCTTTTTTGAATGGCCTGCCACACAATATATGACGAAACCGCTATATAAATGAGGGAGAAAATCGACCTAGAAACAAAATACACGGGGAAAGAAATGAGTAGAAATGGAACCTCATAAATAGTACGGAAGTCCTGATGTAAGCGGTAAGCGAAATCCAATTTAAATGCCCAAGAATGAAGCGCGAAAGGAAGAATGTTGATCAATACAATGCCAAAAGGCAAAAAATGAAAATAATCCAAGCCTTTAATTTGAATATTATCAGTCAACACAGCTCTCACATAAAAATATAAGAAAGGAGTATTTAACAGATAAATAGGAAAATAATGAACGGTAAAGATTGCTCGCAGAGTTTCTGAGTCTGAAACAACGGAGGCCCAATGCGCAATACCGAACAAGGAATTCAAAAAGAAATGATACCCTAAATAGCGGTTCGCGGGATTTACCTTGTCTGTAAACTTCAAAAGAAGAATCGATCCTAAGAATCCGAGAAGACAAATCGCAGGAATCACGCTTTATATTTATTAGAACAATTAGTTAACGGAAAGGTACACAATATTTTGAGATTCGCTGTCCCGCATTGCACTAGCCAGAAAACAAAAAAGCCTTCCCGTAAAGGAAGGCTTTTTCAGACGCTTGAATTGTACTTGGGATGGGAATCGAACCCACACGAGCGTTACGGCTCACGGGATTTTAAGTCCCGCGTGTCTACCAGTTCCACCACCCAAGCGTCCTGGTAAAACTAAAAGCACCGATGGTGCTTTTTCGTTTTGAGCGAAAGACGGGGTTCGAACCCGCGACCTCGACCTTGGCAAGGTCGCGCTCTACCAGCTGAGCTACTTTCGCGTTTTGTGGATGCAAAAATACGGCCTCCTATTGAATTATGCAAGTCGAAATCAAATTTTAGTGAAAATATTCTCTAAATTTATACTTTAGAAAAAAATATGAGCATCAACAAACTCGACCAAACTGATCACAAATTACTAGAGATTCTGCAGCAAAATGCGAAGATCACAAACGCCCAATTATCCAAAGAAATTGGTCTTTCACCGGCTCCTACTTTGGAACGCGTAAAGAAATTAGAGACTTTGGGAATTATCCAAAGCTATCACGCTCAGGTGGATAGAGAAAAAGTGGGCTTAGGAGTGAGCACGTTTGTGACGGTTACTTTGACGGGTCACAAGAAGCAAGTAACGGAGTCGTTCGTCAAACAAATCAACCAAATTCCAGAGGTAATTGAGTGCCACCACGTGACGGGTTCTGGCGATTTTATGCTGAAAATAATTTCCAAAGATATTTCGACTTATCAGAAATTAATGCTAGAAAAAATCAATGAAATCGAAGAAGTGGCTGCCACTTCGACGATGGTGATCTTGTCTTCATTCAAAGAAAGTAAGGTTTTACCTATTCCTTGATCAAACGTTTCGCGTATTGCGAAACTTTACAACCGATGCATAAATTGCGGGATCATTCGGTTTTTCCAAGCCGTAAAAGTTCCCGCTTGAATTTCCTTGCGTGCCTCGCCCACCATCCACAGATAGAAGCGCAGGTTACACACACTCGCAATCATGGCGCCTAGCATTTCCTCGCAACGCACTAAGTGACGTAAATACGATTTCGTGTATTGACCGTGCACCTCATTCACGAAATGTGGATCGATGACCGAGAAGTCAGACTCCCATTTCTTATTCTTGATATTGATAATTCCCTGCGTCGTAAAAATCATCCCGTTGCGGGCATTTCTCGTAGGCATTACGCAATCGAACATATCAATTCCGAGCGCGATTCCTTCCAAAATATTCGCCGGCGTCCCCACGCCCATCAGGTAACGCGGTTTGTCTTTGGGCAAAATATCTGTCACCTCATCCGCCATCGCGTACATATCTTCAACTGGCTCGCCCACGGATAAACCTCCTATGGCATTGCCAAAAGCGCCTTTGGACGCGATATATTCCGCCGAAACTTTCCGTAAATCAGAATAAACACTCCCCTGTACAATGGGAAATAAAGTCTGATTATAGCCGTATTTAGGATCTGTTTCGTCAAAACGCTTGATGCAACGATCCAGCCAGCGGTGCGTCATATCCATCGATTTGCGCGCGTATTCGTAGGTACACGGATACGGCGTACATTCGTCGAAAGCCATCATAATATCCGCCCCGATCGTGCGCTGAATATCCATCACACCTTCCGGCGTGAAATAGTGGATACTACCGTCGATATGTGATTTGAATTTGACTCCCTCTTCCTGAATTTTTCGTCCGGTTCCTGCCAAAGAATACACTTGGTAGCCTCCCGAGTCCGTCAAAATAGGTCCCTGCCAGCCATTGAATTTATGCAATCCACCTGCCTTTTCAATCACCTCTAAACCGGGACGTAAGTACAAATGGTAGGTATTCCCAAGAATAATTTGGGCCTTAATGGGATCTGTTAATTCTGAAATATGAACGCCTTTAACGGTCCCCGCAGTGCCTACAGGCATGAAAATGGGCGTTTGAATCGTCCCGTGATCTGTGGTAATTTCCCCTGCGCGTGCCTTCGAGCTAGGATCCGTGTGGCTTATTGAGAATTTCATGCTGCAAAGCTATGAAACAGATAAGAGATTATAGAGTAAAGAGTAGAGATATTTAAAAACATCCCACAACTCTAATCTACAATCTCTTATCTATACTCTCTACTCTACTATCTCTAATGTGGCGAAAGCCGCATTATTCCACTTTCATAACCCCATTCATAATCCTCCAGTGTCCCGGGAACGTACACAAGAATGGATAATTGCCTGGAACACTTGGTGCTTTGAAGACCACTTTCACGCGGCCATCTGATTCCACTAATGGCGTGTAGGCTAACACTTCTGGCATCGCAGGAATGTAGTTTTTAGCTGCTCCATCTGCTGCCGTGATCATCTTGTCTGCGGCTAAGCCGATTTTTTCTTGGCTACCTAAGGCGCCTAAAACCCAGTTGTGCTGCATCGCATCCACGTTTTCGAAGATTAATTCGACCGTCGCGCCTGCTGGAACGGTGAATTCCGCTGGGCTGTATTTCATCGCTTCTTTGATTGTCATAATCGTGCGTTTCACGACTACTCCTTTCACTTCGGAAGTTGGAATTTCTACTTTCCAAAGACCCGCTAAACGCTCATACGCCTCCACATCCTGCGGACGTAATTGCTTACCTAAACCTTTTAGGAAGTCCGTATTTTCAGCAGATAATTCTGCCACGCGTTTTGCATTCCAAGTAGCTGAAGCGCCTTTCAAAGCCGCACCCATGGTAGGGCTAGCCACTTGTTTGATCGAACGTAACAAAGCAACGATATCATTCGCTGAATCATCTGAGGTCATTCCGCGGAACGATTTCTCTACGATATACGACCCTAAATCCGCTGGTAAAGAAACCACGATCGGTTGTCTGAAGATATTATTGTTGCGATTCGATTCGCCTAATACGGCTTTCGTATCTAAAGCAATTTCCATCACGTAATTGCCTGCTTCGTCTGCCGTCCAGCCTAGGTTTCCTGTCCAAGGACCGTTGTTATTTTTCACGACAGAGACCGTTTCACCTGGAGCCGCACCGTCTGTGAACGTGTAAGATTCCAAATCCGTACGACGGCCCATTCCTTCGATTTTGACGGTTAACGGAAGTGGGGTGCCTTTTGGCAAGGCTTTATCGCCTCTGTTTTTCACCCGGATCACGAAACTAGCGCCTTCACGTAAACGGAAGTTTCCGCCTTTGATTTGTACTTCTTCCACGACTAAATCTAGGCCTGATTCCGTGCCAGCTGTCGATGGGTTTTTAGCCTCCTTCGCTAATTTCTCTGCTACCACCGCGCTTGATTGAGCGCCTTGTTTAGCAATGAATGCCGCACGACGTGCAGGACCACCGGCCATTACATAGGCCGCTAAAGCGTCTGGAATCCAACGATCCGTTGTTTTAGCAGAGACCGCGATTTTACGCGCCATCGCCGCTTCTACTGCTGGAGAAGAGGGAGATTCGATTAAAGCTAAAATGGAATGCAATACGACTAAGGAGTCTTTGTCGTTCAGCATTTTTTGGTCCAAAATCAATTTCGCCGAAGCCGCCGTACGAGGCAATACCTGCACCGCTTGCTTACGAACCGCTGCCGATGTATGTTTCATCGCACGTGCTAGAGCGTACATTGGTAAAACACCTAAACCTTCTAACGTTCTAAGCGCGTGGATGGCACCAGGAGCGAGACCGATTTCATCGGTTTTGGCAGAACCTAAAAGCGCTACCAAAGCCGGAACCACATCCTTATTTCCGCGTTCTACTAACAAACGCTGCGCCTGTAAACGCCAAAACAAGTTCGAATTACTCAAAGCCGCCACACATTCCGCCTGCGTTTTCAAGGAAACTGGCGTGTATTCTGGTGCTTTATTATACCCTACGCGGTAAATACGACCGTGGGTGAAATCACGTAAATCCGTGTCGTAGGCATTACCTCCACCGTTTTTAAATCCTTGCGGAACCGGGTTGTGCTGAATGATGTACGAATACCAGTCCGCCACCCAAACAGCTCCATCCGGACCCACCTGCGCAAACACCGGAGATACCCATTCGTCAGCACCGGCTAGGAAGTTGAATGCTTCTTTGTCGTTGAAATCAGAGCCCGTCGGCACCTGGCGATTTTGGTGAATCACGTGACCCGTTGGTTCTGAAACGAAAGCGATTTGGTTCCAATATTCTTTCGGGAACGAGCGCGCAGAGTAGAAATTATGTCCTGCGGCTGCTGTAAATCCGCCAAAAACATCGACCTGACGCACTTTCTTCGTGATCGTACGCATGTCCTTGTGCGTATCTGTATTTTTGGAACCATTCAAGGTCATAGGTGCATGCCAAATATTGCGGTGCGGAATGGCCATATACCAGCCGTGCGCATTATTTGCCGTCGAACCGAACACATCACCTGCCTCGTTGAAGTCGAAGCCCCAGGTATTATTCGAAGTCGTTGTCATGTGTTCCATCTTCGAACCATCTGGCTTGAAGCGGAAGAATGCCTGCGCAAATTGTAGCGAATCCGCTCCCACTTTGCCCTTATATCCTGAATAACCCACACAACCCCAAATCCAGTTATCGAATCCATAATGCAAATTCGACGGTCCAGCATGGGTATCACCTGTTCCAAAACCGGTGAATAAAATCTTCTTCTCATCCGCCACATCATCGCCATTCGTGTCTTTCAACAAGATCATGTGCGGTGCTTGGGAAATAATCAAGCCTCCATTTGCGAACACCATCCCCGTAGGAATGCTTAGGCCTTCCGCCCATTTCGTGAATTTATCTGCTTTGCCATCTTTGTTTGTGTCTTCACACAATAAAATGTAATCGCTTCCGCCGGTTTCTTTGCGTTCGTTTGGATAGTCTTTCGTGATCAACACATATAAACGTCCGCGCTCATCCCACGCCATCGCGATCGGGTGCATCACGTTCGGTTCAGAAGCGAAAACCTGCAAATTAAAGTCCACCGGAACCTGAATAAACTTCACTGATTCTTCTGGACTTAAAGGTAATTGCTGTAATTGAGCGCCTTCGCGTTTCTCGTAGTTAGGCAATTTCGCTTCGCGGTATTTCAATACCGGGATATTCAATGCCATTAATAAAGCTCTTTTCTCTGCCCCTACCGCATGTAGAATACCTTGCGTCACTAGATCTTGAAATCCTTCGGTTTCCCAGGTACGCTCATCGTGTCCATAGGCTGTGTAAAATACATTTCCTTTTCCATACGTACGCGTCCAAGTGTAAGGTTCGGTGGTGGCACCTGGCTTATCTTTGGCCTGCTCTGGTCCTAGAATTCGTGATTGCCAAATCTGGTTATCCGGCTGCAATTGGCTGTGCAAATAGGTCTCGTCGACCGTCTTAATCTTCACGTAGGTGTTCGCCTCGTTTTTCACGCGAATCGAATCCATCCCATGGCGCCAAAACTGACCGCCCACCATCTTCACAAATTCCTTCGAATTCCGGAAGTTAAACGACGCGCAGTGAATCGCCACTAAACCGTGACCCGAAGCCACATAATTCAAGAGCGCTTTCTCCTGCGGTGATGCGATCGAATCATGGTTCGCATAGATCACCAAGGCATCGAATTTATTCAAATACGCCTCATTCAAATCCTTCAAGGATTCCGTGTAGGTGATATTCATCCCCTTGATGCCCACCGCGGATTGCAGCGCAGGATATCTGTCAAAGGGTTTGTGGTGGCCTTTATCGCCTAAAAACAATAATTCGAGACGTCTGCCTGGAGCAGCCGAAACTGAAAATTGAAACAAAAGTGCCGCAGCAAATAAGAGAAAACGCATGGCTTAGAATTTAGGAATTTCAATAATTTTTCCGCCTTGAAGAGCAGATTCGTGAGCTAGTATACCTACCGACGTCCAGTTAGCGGACTGCGGAGCATTCGGGAATGGATCGCGATCTGCGGCCAAAGCTTGCAAGAATTCATTCACCAAATGGGGATGCGATCCACCGTGTCCACCCCCTTGGGTAAACGAAAGGTGGGTGTTATCCTCCTCATCGTACACGCCTTTAGTCGTGAAACGTTGAATTTCTTCCGGTAAATAATGGGCAAAATCCGGCGTAGGCACCTTAGATGGAATCTCTGGCTCCGGTTTTTTCGCCGTATGCACCACTAATTCTTCGCCTTCAATTAAAGGCCATTCTACCGATTTCTTCGATCCATATACTTCAAAACTCTCACGGTATTGACGCGCCACATCGAAAAGCGAACGGTATACCATCGCGCTCAAATCCGAATCACGGAACTTAATGTGCGCTGATTCCACCGCAAATGGCGAATTATAATGCTGAATCAATTCTTCGCGAATCGTACCCGATCCGAAGCAAGAAACATATTCCGCTTCCAAACGTAACAATCCAGCCACCGGCCCTACGCAGTGTGTCGCATAGTGCATCGGAGGCAAACCTGGCCAATAATCCGGCCATCCGTCCATATCTTGTTGGTGCGAAGCTTTCAAGAATTGAATCTTGCCTAGCTCACCCTTTTCGTATAATTCTTTGATGTACAAAAACTCGCGCGCATAGACCACGGTCTCCATCATCATGTATTTCTTGCCCATGCGCTTGCTCGCCTCCACGATCGCTTTGCATTCCTCTACGGTCGTCGCCATAGGCACCGTACAAGCCACGTGTTTACCCGCATTAAGCGCCTTAAGCGTCTGTTCTGCATGCAAGTGAATAGGAGAATTGATATGAACGACATCTACATTGGGGTCTTGGATTAGCTTCTCAAAATCCGTGTAGCGCGTCTCGATCCCATACGCATCCCCGATGGAGTTGAGTTTTTCTTCATTTCTTTGGCAAATCGCATACATATTCGCCAACGGATGCTTCAAATAAATAGGAATAAATTCTGCGCCGAAACCTAGTCCGACAATCGCAACGTTATATTTTTTCATAGTTTAAAAGATTTCAATTCAACCAACATTTACCATTGATTTACCACTTACCATTCATTTACCATTCACCATTTATCATTTACCATTTTATATGATTTCTCGATTAACTCTCTTTCAGAATTAAACATTTTTCGCCAAATATGGGCCGCTGGTAATTTCTCGCTAAAGGCCTCCACCACGAGCCAGCCTGAATAGTTAATGTCCTTAATAGACTGCAAAACATCCGGCCAGTTCACTTGTCCCTCGCCCAAAATTCCCCGTGTACTCTCCGACAATTGAATGTGCGGCGTCCGCTTCGCAATCCGACGAATCGCGTCTGCTGTACTCACTTCCTCGATATTCGCGTGGAACGTATCAAACATAATCTCCACATACGGGTGATTAATCTGCTCCACTAAGGCATATAATTCATCCGCACACGAGACCAAATAGCTCTCGAAACGGTTTAAATATTCTAAACAAAGGGTGATGTTTTTCGTGGCCGCATGATCTGCCACTTCTCGGATGCTGGCGATGGACCAGTCGATTTCTTGTTGGGTGGCTTTGGCTCCTGAAAAAACACCAAGCGCCGAATGAAACGGACCAGACAAATACGGTGACCCTAAATAAGCCGCCACATCTACCGCCCCTTTCAAATACGCAATTCCCACCGCTCTAACAGCTGGATCCGGCGAAATCAAATTCTCCGCAGGCCCCGCAATCGCACAAGCGAAAGGTTGTAAACCCAGCCGATCGACCTCCTTTTTCCAAGCAGACCAATGCGCTAAATCAACATTAAATACCGGAATTTCAACGCCTTGATAACCCACCTCTTGAATAAAGGCAAGCTCTGATAATACAGATTCATTCATATCTGGCCCGTAAACGAGCAGATTCATGGCGATTGGGTTCATAGGTTTAGTAAGTCAGTAGACAGTTGTCAGTGGGCAGTAGTCCACTGGTTCCAAAAACGACTAAATATAAAAGAAAAAAATGGGTAATTCTACTAGTCTGTCCTGATTGAGAGTAGAGATAATAGATAAGAGAGTAGAGAAAAGAAACGGTAAATGGTGAATGGTGAATGGTAAATGACTAGTTCACTCCATCCACTGACTACTGACCACTGGCAACTGTTTTTTGTCGCTCCGCGACAAAAAAGGATGCGCCATCACCGTCAGCACCAACAGACCAGTTCCCCAGTAGAAAGCGGGTTGCATGACTTCTTTTTGGCCAAAAATAAAGACCGCCAGCAAAATTCCATATACGGGCTCGAGCGTGATTACGAGATTGATCGAAAAGACGGAGAAAACCTTGTACAAATGGATGGTCTCGGTGTACGCATAAACGGTACAAACGACTGCCAAAATACTAATCCAGAGCCAATCAAGTCCAATCGGAACGAAGCCAGGCGAACCGCCTAAAAGGCCGCTCAACCAAACGGCACCCGTGACGAATCCTGCCGCCACCATCTCATAAACGGTAATCAATTTAGGGTCGTGGGTGTGGGTATAATTTCCATTAATGACAGAGAATAAGGCCCCAAAAAATCCTGCCCCAATGCCCATTACCAAACCAATCCATTGACCTGGCTCTACTGAGAAAATAATGCCTAAGGCAATAATTACTAAGATTCCGAGAAACACTTCGATCTTCGCAATGGGTTTTTTCTTCGCAATGGGCTCTAAAATGGAGGTCCAAAAGGTCTGGGTAGAAAGACCGGCGAGGCACATGGCAACCGTAGAAACTTTGGCAGCACCGAAAAATAACAACCAGTGAAGCGCTACAAATCCGCCATTCAGCAGCCAGATCTTTAAAACCGAAGCGGCAACCTGAAAGGACTTTTTAGAAGCAGCGAGCATCAGCCCTAATCCAGCCGCCGCAATCACGCAACGAAAGAAGACAATCGTCAGCGCATTCGCCTCTGTCGCGTTCCCCAGAATGGCGGTAAACGCATACAAAATCACAATAAAATGGATCTTAAAATAGTCGAGAAGCTGAGGAGCCTGTCTCATAATTAGCGCGGGATAGTGTAATAAAGTCCCACACCCACGGCGGAGAACACGATATTAGGTAGCCAAACCGCTAATAACGGAGGCATTCCTCCCCCCTCCGCAATTCCCTTACTCATCATAAAGAAGAGGATATAAATGAAAGCCAAACTAAAGCCCAACGCAATCTGGAATCCAACGCCGCCGCGTGCTTTTCGAGCCGAAACCAAGAAGCCGATAATGGTCAAAATCATCACCGAAAAAGGATTGGCGAAACGGAGGTATTTCTCGATTTGAAAGACTTCGATCCCGTCCGCACCGCGCGATTGCACTAAGTCAATGTGGCGATTTAGCTCTGGCAGGGTAAAGGTTTCATGTAATAAGTGTTTGTTCTCGAAGTCTTTGGGAAACAAATTAAGCGTCGTATCGATCTTCGCGCCAAACTTCAACGAGGTCGCCCCTGTCGTCCGAATGCGGTAATCATGAATCGTCCATTTCTTCGAAGTCGAGTCCCAAGTGATGCGATCCGACATCAATTTCTGCTGAATTTCCGTCCCCACAATACGCTCTAAACTGAAGCGATAGCCCGTATTCGTCGTGTTATCGTAGGTCTCTAAATAGGCGTACGTTTCTGGCCCAATCTTAATGTGGACGTCGCGCTTGTCGAAATAGTAGGTGTTATTGATGTATTTATGCTCAAAAGGGACGCGAATCTTGTTCGCGTTTGGCACTACCCAACCGATCATAAAAAAGGTCCCAATCGCTAAGATGCCTGAACCGATTAAATAGGGACGCATCAAGCGCGTAAAACTAACTCCAGAACTAAGAATGGCAATAATTTCTGTCTTGGCTGCAAGGTTTGCGGTAAAGAAAACGGTCGCGATAAAGACCATTAAAGGACTAATATACGAGGCCCAATAGGGAATGAAATTCAGGTAATAATCCAAGAGAATCTCCCGTAAAGGAGCCTCTTTGCGAATGAAATCATCGATTTTCTCCGTGTAGTCGATCACCATCACGATGAGAACGATGATGAAAACGGCGAAAACGTAGGTCTTCAGAAATTTCTTTAAAATGTAATAATCAAGAATTTTCATGCTTAGCAGCAGCGCTTGGGTCGTATTTTAAACCAGAGAACCAATGTATAAATAATACACGAGCTGTCCTAAAATTAGCCGGCACTAACAGCAGCGAAACGGTCGTGATAGGCACCACGTAGCCCTCTGCCGGAGGATCGTTTAGGAAATTAAAGACCAAAATCCCCCCCACTAACATGATTCCCACCGTAAACGCATAGGAAATATACATCGCACCATAGAAAAATCCAGGCTCCACTTCGTAACGAACGTCGCAGGATGGACAGTGTTCGTGCATTTGAGCAAAATTAAGAACATTCCACCATTTATATTTGAACAGACGGCCTTCGTGGCAATGCGGGCAACGGGCGTTAAACATAGCCGTTAGCTTGCTGGGATTTGACATAGAATCGGGTAATTTATGCCCAAAGGTAAAGAAAATTAGACGATTAAACGTAACAAAGGTCACGTTACGGAGGCTTTTTGTATCTTTGTTAAAATTAAACACACTCTTATGTATTCAACTTTCGTTACCATTCACTCGATCTTGTTTCTAGTGGTTTTAGCCCTAGGAATTTTATCTATTTTCAAAGGCTTGACAGGCAAAACTTTCACAGAATCTGATCGCAAAGTAGGCTTGTTTTACATGATCTCATTACACACGCAATTATTGATCGGATTAGTGCTTTATGTAGCGCTTAGCCCGGTAACAACAGCAGCATTTGCTGATTTTGGTGCAGCTATGAAAGATTCAGCGACTCGCTTAATCTTAGTAGAACACGTTTCAGTTAACATTATCGCGATTGTTTTAGCGACGGTAGTGAATGCCAAAAACAAGAAAGCCATCACCGATGCCGCGAAGTTCAAAAACATGTGGTTATTGAACGGCCTTGGTCTAGTTTTGATTTTAAGCCGTATCCCTTGGAGCCGCTTAGCTGCGTTATTTGCCTAAAAAAAATTGAATGAATAAGTGTATTTTCTTAGATCGCGATGGCGTTCTAAATGTGGATCGCGTTGATTACGTATACCATTTAGGCCATTTTGTGATCCCACCCGGCGTGAAAGAAGGCTTACAGGCTCTTAAGGACGCGGGGTATTTGTTGATTATTATTACGAACCAAAGCGGTATTGCAAAAGGCGTTTATAAACGTGAAGACGTGTACTTAATTCACGATGCGATCCAAGAGGGAACGGGAGTGAAATTAGATGACATCTACTTCTGCCCTTACCACGAGAATTTTGACAGTCATTCGCTGACGCGTAAACCCGGATCATTGATGATTGAGAAAGCCGCTGCGAAATACGACATCGATATGGATGCCTCTTGGATGGTGGGCGACCACGAGCGCGATATTACAGCGGGAACACGAGCGGGTTTGCGGACCATTCGTTTAGCGCCTGCTGGAACAGAAACCAAAGCCACGCATTTAGTGGATGATTTATTAGCCGCTTCTAAAATAATTGTAGGATGAAAAAAGTATACCTAAGTGACGCCGGCCCCAAAGTTTCACCAGCCATCTACGGCTTTTGGCGTTGGGAAAAAGACGACAAGAAAATGGACGAAATCGTACATTTCTGTTTAGACAAAGGCATTAACACCTTTGACCATTCGGATCGTTATGGCGAATACACGGCGGAAAAGACTTTTGGAGAGCTTTTGGCAAAAAAATCCATTCAGCGTTCTGACATTGTTTTGTTCTCCAAATGTGGAGTTAACATTCCATCCCCTGCCAGACCAGACATTCGCGTAGCACATGTAAATACCTCATCAGCCCACATCACGGCGTCTGTCGAAAACTCGCTTCGCAACTTGCAGACGGACTATTTGGACGTGTTTTTATTAGACCAATTAGATCCTTTATCAGATATTGAAACAACGGCGCTCGCATTAGAAAAGCTAAAGAGCTCCGGCAAGGTGAAAAACATCGGTGTTTCGAACTTCTCGGTTTACCAACACCAATTGTTAGTTTCTTTCTTGAACATTCCAGTTGTTTCTAACCACATCGACTTGAACTTGTTAAACACAAGCGCATTAGATAACGGAATCGTAGATTACATCAAGCAAAAATACATGCGCCCTTTAGCGGTTTCGCCACTAGCCGGTGGTCGCATCGAGCATGGAACGGACGAGCAAGCTTTGAAATTGCGCAAGAAATTGAATGAGATGGCTACAAAATACGATAGCAATATCGAATCAGTCGCTGTGGCTTGGTTAATCAAATTAGGCGCTTTACCATTAATCGGCACTTTAGAAGAGAATCGTATCCAAAACATCGTGGACGCATTCGACATCGAGATGGATCACCAGGATTGGTATGAGTTGTATAATACGAGTCGTCCTGCACCTTCGGTGCTGGACTGAGAGTTGAGATAATAGAGTAGAGTGGATAGATAATAGAGTAGAGATAATAGAGTAGAGAGTATAGATAAAAATCTCTTAATATATAAAAAAAGGCTTCGAATTGAAGCCTTTTTTTATTCTAAGTCTACGCCTATTATAAGAGAGAGAGAGAAATTTTATGTTTCATTCGAAAATTATTGCGCAGCACAATTTTGAATGAAATATAAAATTATCTTCTCCTTTTGCCTTTCGGAATCACCCTTCCTCCCCTCGGAGCTTCTCTCTTACGAGAACGGTTGTTTGCGAATTTGCCTACTAGGCCAGAGCGCATACCAATTAATTCGAGGTCGATCGTGCGTTTCGCTAAGTTCGTGTCGCGGACTTTCACCTGAACCTTATCTCCAAAGGTGAAGACACGGCCATTCGATTTACCCACGATGCGGTAATTGTTTTTATCTAAATCGTAGAAGTCATCATTCAAGTCGACCATACGCACAAGGCCTTCGCATGAAGTTTCTCCGATCTCTACGAAGATTCCAAACTCGGTAACACCCGTGATGATACCGTCGAAAACTTGTGGTTCGTGCAAGCTCATGTATTCCACTTGCTTGTACTTGATGGAAGCGCGTTCTGCATCAGAAGCGAGTTTTTCGCGGTCTGAGCTGTGCTTACATTGGATTTCTAATGGGGCGCGCTCCGCTGGAGTGCCGCCGTCTAAATAATGTTGCAACAGGCGATGCGTCATCACGTCTGGGTAACGACGGATCGGGCTGGTGAAGTGTGAATAGAACGGGAACGCAAGGCCGAAGTGACCGACAGGATCGGTGCTATAACGGGCTTTAGACATCGTACGCACCGCTAAACTCTGCAATACATGCTCCTCGCCCTTGCCCTCGATGTTTTCCATCAAGGCATTGAACGATTTGCTGACGTGCTGTGGATCAGTCGTTACTTGGTAGCCAAATTTCTTCGCGAACGACGAGAATACCTGCAATTTTTCTGGATCCGGTGCTTCGTGGATACGGTACACCATTGTATTGCGAGGCTCGTCTTTTTTCTTGTTGAAGACGAATTCAGCGACTCTTTTGTTAGCCAAAAGCATAAACTCCTCAATCAACTTGTGCGCATCCTTCCGCTCGCGTGGAAAAACGCCGATAGGCTTGCCATCCGCGTCTAATTCAAAGCGGACTTCGGCTGTTTCGAAGTTCACGGAGCCGTGCTCGAAACGTCTAGCGCGGTAACTTTTCGCAATGCGATTCAAATCCCGAATAACGGGCACATAGCTGTCATCGGAATCATTTTCGATTAATTCTTGCGCCTGCTCGTAAGCGAAACGGCGGTCTGAGTGAATAACCGTGCGGCCAAACCACTCTTTCACAATCGTGTCGTTCGCGTCTAGTTCGAAAACGGCGGAGAAGGTTAGTTTATCTTCGTTTGGACGAAGGGAACAAAGTCCGTTCGATAGTTTTTCCGGCAACATAGGCACCACGCGGTCTACTAAGTAAACCGAAGTAGCACGCTTATAGGCCTCAATATCGAGTACACTGCCGGGTTTAACATAGTGGGAAACGTCCGCGATGTGGACACCGATTTCGGTGTTGCCGTTCTTTAGTTTTTGGTAAGAGATGGCATCGTCAAAATCCTTCGCATCGATCGGGTCGATCGTGAAAGTTAAGACGTTACGCATGTCCTTGCGCTTCTTGATTTCAGTGGCAGGAATCTGCACCAAGATCGAGGCAGCAGCTTTTTCTACTTCTTCAGGGAAGTCGTAGGGCAAGCCGTATTCCGCTAAAATCGAGTGCATTTCCGTATCGTTTTCTCCGGCTTTACCGAGCACTTTGATGACACGACCTTCGGCCTTTTTACCGTCTGTTCCCCAGCGAGTTACTTCTACGATTACTTTATCTAAGTGCTTAGCGTCCTTGATTTCGAACTTAGGCAAGTAGACATCTTCGTAGATTTTCTTCGAATCGGGGATTAAAAATGAGTAGTGCGGAGTCACTTGAATGACACCCACTAATTCAGCGGAACGACGTTCCAATATTTGTACGACCTCTCCTTCCGGACGGTCATTTTTTCTTTTTTCTGATGGGCGACGTGCTTGGACGATGACTTTATCCCCGTCTTTGGCATTATTTAAATCGCCTGTAGCCACCCAAATATCCTTCGCCCCATCTTCCGGAATCACGAACGCAAAACGCGCATTCACGTGATCCACGCGACCCGTCACCTGGAAAGATTCGTTATCAAAGCGAATATTCCCCTCCTCATTCTTGATTAATCGATTTTCAGCAATCAACTTACCAACAAGGTCAGAATAAATCTCCTTCGTCTTGCGATCGCGGATAGCAAAAGCCTTGTGTAATTGGTTCAAAGAATACGAACGGTAGTCGTTCAATTCAAAAAACTCCAATATTTCAGCTTTTAAGCCGCTCAAAAATTTCAGTTCCTTAGGAGAAGGCATGGTATTTCAATTCAAATTATCCTGCAAGGTACACATTATTGATTTCTTAATTCCTAATTCGGCATTGTATTGCTATCTTTGAGCTTGTTTTTCAGCATTTCTTAGATGAACCGTTCCCGCATTGCCCTCTTTTTACTGCTTGTTTTCGCCCTGACTGGCGCTTACTTTGTTTGGAAGCCAGCTGCGGAGGTGCCAGCTGCTGAAGTTAACCTAGTAGAAACGCCTGATTTCAAGGCGGATTCTGCCTATCAATTTATTGCGCAACAAGTGGCTTTTGGCCCGCGTGTTCCGGGCTCTGAGGCGAGTCAAAATACTTTACAATTTTTAGTTTCCAAATTACGATCCTACGGCTGGACCGTGACGGAACAGCCTTTTACGGCTTTCCGCTACGACGGCCAGAAATTACAAGGCACGAACATCATCGCTCAATTCCAACCAGCCATCGCTAAACGTATTTTGTTGTCGTCCCATTGGGATGCACGCAGTATTGCGGACAAAGATTCAGTGCGTAAAAACGAACCGATCGATGCGGCAAATGATGGTGCGAGTGGTGTGGGGGTCTTGTTAGAAATCGCGCGCAATTTGCACGAGGCTAAGACGAAACCCGCGGTGGGGGTTGATATCGTCCTTTTTGACTTAGAAGATCACGGGGAGCCGGAAGATTATACGGGCGAACACAAGCCGAATAGCTGGGCTTTAGGGTCACAGCACTGGGCTGCGAATTTGGTTCCAGCGAACTACCGCCCCTACTATGGTATCTTATTAGATATGGTGGGTGGAAAAGGCGCGATGTTCCCGCACGAGGGGACTTCGATGCAATATGCGCCGGGAATTGTGCGCTCGGTTTGGGCGACGGCGGCGGATTTAGGATACAGTCATCTGTTCGTGGATCAGGATGCCTTCGGGATTTCAGATGACCATACGGCGGTAAATGAGGTTGCCAAAATCCAAATGATTGATTTAATTGATTTACGCGCGTCGAATGGCGGCTTCGAGTTTGGAAGCTTCCACCACACGCATGCAGATAATTTAGCTAACATCGACAAATCGACCCTTAAAGCGGTCGGCCAAACACTTTTACAGGTTCTATACCGAGAATAATCCATGGAAGAAACAAACTTACAACAGGTCCATTTAAATGACCTTCACGTATCGCTAGGCGCTAAAATGGTGCCCTTTGCTGGCTTTAACATGCCCGTATTGTACACGAACCTGATCGAAGAGCACCTAGCTGTGCGCAATTCGGTAGGTGTTTTCGACGTGAGTCACATGGGTGAATTCTTCTTGAAAGGGGACCGCGTTTTGGACTTTATCCAATACGTGACTTCGAACGACGCGTCTAAATTAGTGGACGGGAAAGTGCAATACAGCTGTTTGCCAAATAATGAGGGAGGTATCGTCGATGACTTATTAGTCTACCGCGTGAACGCTAACGAGTACATCTTGGTCGTGAACGCATCGAACATTGAGAAAGACTGGAACTGGATTTCCTCACACAATTCCTTCGGGGTGGAGATGGTGAATCGCAGCGACGAATATAGTTTATTAGCGGTGCAGGGGCCGAAGGCGATTTTGGCACTACAAAAATTAACGTCTGTTACCTTAGCAGACATGCCGTATTACACCTTCAAAATAGGTGAAATGGCCGGTTTATCTGACATCATCATCTCGAACACGGGCTATACCGGCGCGGGAGGATTCGAGATTTACGTGAAAAACGAAAACGCGTTAGCGATGTGGAACGCGATCTTCGAAGCAGGTGCAGAATTCGACATCAAACCAATCGGTTTAGGTGCGCGCGATACGCTTCGTACCGAAAAAGGCTATTGCTTATACGGACACGACATCGATGACACGACGTCGCCGATCGAGGCTGGCTTAGGCTGGATCACGTCATTTAACAAAGATTTCATTATGAAAGACCACCACGCCGCCATCAAGGCGAATGGTCCTTCGAAAAAATTAGTAGGCTTCGAAATGATTGAGCGCGGAATTCCTCGCCAACATTACCCGATTTTAAACGCGGCAGGCGAGACAATTGGCGAAGTAACTTCGGGCACACAATCTCCATCCCTTTCAAAAGGAATCGGAATGGGTTATGTGAGCACAAAACACACAGGAACAGAGATCTTTATCTCGATCCGTGACAAAGCCATCAAAGCCGAAATCGTCAAATTACCTTTCTTATAAAATGAAGAAAATCGACGTCTGTTTATCGCCGGACTTGATCCATTTATATGATTTATCGGCCTTAGCGGTAGTTGTGGTGGATATTTTCCGTGCGACTTCCTGCATGGTAACTGCTTTTGCGAGCGGTGCCGCGGAGATTGTTCCAGTGGAAGAGGTTGAATTGTGCCAGCAATATGGCGCAAAAGGGTATTTGACGGCGGCGGAACGCAACGGGATTACCCCAGCGGGATTCGACTTTGACAATTCTCCTTTTTCTTATCAAGTAGAGAAGGTGAAAGGGGCCAAAATTTGCGTCACCACCACGAACGGTACCGTGGCAATTCGTCGGTCGAGTAGCGCACCTGCGGTGTATGTGGGAGCATTCTTGAATATTTCCCGAGTGGCGGACGCTTTAAAAGCCTGGAACGGAAATGCCTTAGTCGTTTGTGCTGGCTGGAAAGGGAAACCAAATTTAGAAGACACCTTGTTCGCGGGTGCTTTAATTGATGCCTTGACGGGCGAATACGAGGCGGCAGATGATGCGGCTTTGATGGCCTGGAAACAATACAATGTAGCCTCTAATGATCTATTAACGGCGGTAAAGAATTCGTCCCACGTGAACCGCTTATTAGGTTTAGGGATTGAAAAAGATATCGCGTTTTGCCTTGAATTTGATCGGTATTCCGTACTTCCTACACTGGAGGGAGATGCCCTAAGATTAGTATGATATTATATAGCACTGAACACAAAAGCCCTAATGTAAGCCTAGAAGAGGCTATTTTCCGTGGTCTTCCCCCGGACAATGGCTTGTATATGCCTACAGAAATTAAACCTTTGCCAGCTTCGTTTTTCGAAACGATTCAGTACCGCAGCTTGCCAGAAATGGCGATCGCGGTGTGTGAAAATTTGCTCGGGGATAGCCTAACGTCTGCGGAGATCAAGAAGATCATCGATCAATCGATGACTTTCGAGGCGCCTATCGTTTCCTTAGAGCCGGGCACGGAGGTTTTGGAATTATTCCACGGGCCATCGATGGCGTTTAAGGATTTTGGCGCGCGCTTCATGGCGGCGATTATGTCCCATTATTTGTTGAAATCGAAGCGCGAAATCCGCATTTTAGTGGCCACTTCTGGAGACACGGGTGGTGCGGTAGCGCAGGGTTTTTTCAACACTCCAGGCATCTCGGTGACGATTTTATATCCTACTGGAAAGGTATCCGTTATTCAGGAGAAACAACTAACGACGTTGGGCGGAAATGTGACCGCATTAGAAATTGATGGCACGTTTGATGATTGCCAAAGATTAGTCAAGCAAGCCTTCCTCGACGAGGAACTACGCGCGGCTTTCGATTTAGCGTCTGCTAATTCCATCAATATTTCTCGCTTAATTCCACAGTCCTTCTACTACTTCGCAGCCTACGCGCAAGCGAAAAAGAAAGGTTTGAATGCCCCGGTGGTATTTAGTGTGCCATCTGGAAATTTTGGAAACCTAAGCGCTGGATTAATGGCCTACCGAATGGGTCTTCCGGTAAAAGCATTCGTTGCTTCTTGTAATGAGAACCATCCGGTGGCTGATTATTTACGCACTGGCGCATATAATCCGGTTGCCTCTGTTGAAACATTGTCGAATGCGATGGATGTAGGTAGCCCTTCAAACTTCATTCGCATGCGTTTACTAGCAGGTGACGAATGGTCTCAAGTGCGCGAGATCATCAAAGGCTATTATACAAACGACCAGAAAACGCAAGAAATTATGGCTGACGTGTTCGCACGCACCGGTTATGTGATGTGTCCACACACAGCTGTTGCCTACGATGGTTTGCAACAATATGCCGATGAATATCCGGGCGAAATCACGGGAATTCTATTGTCTACCGCCCATTACGCGAAGTTCTTACCTACCGTGGAAGGGACATTAGGCGTTTCCGTTCCGGTGCCTGCTCGCTTAGCGGAGCTTTTGGATAAAACAAAAAAGTCCATCCCCATGGGGACGGACTTCGCTGATTTCAAAGCTTATTTATTACAATAGCGCCTTGAATTTTTCTCTTTCTTGGTAAGCGATAATCGCTGATAATACCATTAAAGCGATACCCACACCAGGTTGATGCGCTAAGCACAATTCGAATAACAAGATGTTCACTGAAATTGGGGCTAAAATCGTTAGTCCTAAGGCGCGTTTGCCCGGGAATAAGATCAAGGCTCCTCCGATTACTTCTAATACTTTGATAACCTTCAAAATTCCTGAAGAGAACAATACACCCATGAATACACCTGGATCTCCAGTCATAGGTGGCTGTGCAACGAAATTAAAGAAGAAGTTCAATCCTCCGAATAAGAACAAGGCTCCCACGAGAACTGAAGGCAATAAGTCGAGTACTTTTTTCATATGTAGTTTTTTGGTTATGGTTAAAATTATAATTTTTAATTAAAAGATGCAAAATCTAGCGCCCGTAATTGTACCGTGCGATTGCCTAAATATTCATTCACTTCCAGATGGTAAACCAATTTGATGGGTAACCGCTGCTCATAAGCGGCGCATAATCCGTCATAAAAATCCGCTTTCATTCCAAAGCCTACTACCTCAAGGCACCGCTCATCTGGCGTAGAACCCACGTAAATTTTCAGATGCTCTTCCTTCATGACAAAAGGACTTTTCGTTACAAAAACTGGTCCTGAAACAAAGTTAGGGAGCATATTTCCTGGGCCGTATGGAGATAGACGAACTAAGAGTTTATCGTAAAACGACAGACTCAAAGCCTCTAAAGGAATCTGAATATCGACCGGCAAATCCGCTTTCAGCGAGATATTCGCTAAACCTTCCTGCGCAATACGCTCAAACTTCTCAATGAATGCCTGCAAATTCTCCGGTTTCAAATGCAAACCTGCCGCATGCGTGTGCCCTCCGAATTGCTCTAATAAATCCGCGCATTCCTCCAAAGCGTGGTGTACATCAAAACCTCGAACAGACCGAGCAGAACCCACTAATTGACCGTGTGATTCCGTTAAAATAATCGTGGGTCTGAAATATTGGTCTTGAATCTTGCTGGCCACGATACCCACCACGCCTTTATGCCAGGCCGGATTAAATAATACGGTGCTGCGTGCTGAGAGTAGAAAATCATTCCCTTCAAACATCGCCAAAGCCTGCGCCACAATCTCCTTCTCCACTACACGGCGATCCAAATTCTGTTGAATCACTGCCTCCGCCAGCGCCTCCGCCTCCTGATCATCAGCGGCTAACATTAATTTTACCGCTCCGTGAGCGTGGTCCATTCGACCCGCTGCATTGATAATGGGGGAAATAGAGAAGACAATATCTGAGATTTGAATTGGCGCTTTTTTCTTCGCCTTTTTCAATAGATAGGCGAGTCCGGGACTTGGATTGGAACCCAATTTAGCCAGGCCAAAAAAGGCCAACACCCGGTTCTCCCCATTCATGGGCACAATGTCCGCTGCGATACTGCAGGCTAGAAGATCTATTGATTCCCACAAAGGATCGAGTTCTAGATCATTCGCAATGGCAAAAGCCATCATCAATTTGAAGCCGACACCAGCGCCCGTTAATTCTTTGAAGGGATAAGGACAATCTTTTCTTTTAGGATCTAATACCGCGACCGCATCTGGAATCGTGGCCTCTGGTAAGTGGTGATCACAGATGATAAAATCGATTCCGTTTTCGTTGCACCAAGCCACACGTTCGTGGGCTTTGATACCGCAATCGAGAGAGATGATTAAGGTATAATCATTGTCTTTCGCATATTGAATACCTGCCTGCGATACGCCATAGCCTTCCGCATAGCGATCCGGGATATAGTAGTCACAATCCGCACCTAAAATACCTGCGAGATAACTGTAGACTAACGTTACCGCCGTCGTACCGTCCACGTCATAATCACCATAAATCAGGATTTTCTCTCCAGATTCTAGGGCAAGTCCAAGGCGCTCCACCGCTTTGTCCATATCCTTCATCAGGAAAGGGTCGTGCAGCTGACTGATTTCTGGAACCATGAAGTCCTTTACTTCTTGGAAAGTCTTGATCCCTCGCGATACGAGTAAGGACAAAAAATACGGATTCTTTAAGCCCAAAGCCTCACCTAATGCCTCCACCTCCGCTGCCGGCGGTGCGGGCACGTATTTCCAATTCTTTTTTGGCTCCATCTTATAAAATTTCTATTTCTACGCGGCGGTTGATTTGGCGTCCTTCCTCGGTGGCATTATCCGCCTTGGGTTTCGACTTACCATAGCCTTTCGTTTTAATTCTCGCTTGATCAATTCCCCCTTTCAGTAGGTTTTCCTTCACCGCATTCGCCCGCTCTAATGACAATTTATTATTGATCTCGTCCGATCCCGTGTTATCCGTGTGCCCACTGATCTCAATCACTAAGTTCTTATTCTCGTTCATCACCTGTAGAATCCGCTTCAATTCAGGCTCCGATTCAGGCTTCAAAGTCGCCTTACCCAGGTCAAAGAACAAGTTATTAATCGTCGCCGTATTCCCTTTTACGAGTGGTACCATCGACAGATCGCGGTCATCTAATTCCAAATAACGCCCACGCGCTGTAGTCAAATCGAGGTTAGTGGAAGTGGGAATCAAACCTTTAGCCTTCGCCGTAATTCCATAATTCTTTCCATAAGGAAGGACTAATTTATATTTACCCGTGGTCGGATCTGGCTTCGCCTGACCCAATACTTTTCCATTCGACAGGTCTTCGTATGTCACCGAAGCATCCTCCGGCACTTTACCCGTTTGCTGATTAAGTACCGTTCCAGACAATAAAATGACTGGATCTGACTCTTGGGAAGTCACGGAGCGGGTGGATGATGACCCGAAACGGCTATCCGCCATAGCGGCATCCGCTGGCGCATTGCCAATTTTTCCACCGGACTCTTTTCCTCCGGACTTCGGACTCGTTCCCTCCGGACTAACCCCGGACTCTTTCCCTTCGGCCTTCGGACTCAGTACCTCAGTCCCTGCGGACTCCGGACTCTCGATAGCTAACCTAAATATATCCTTCTTCCCTAGCGACCCCTTCCCAGACATAAAATAAGCATAATCGCCCTTTGCCGCGATGGAATAATACGCGTCGTATTCATCGGTGTTGATGGGGGAACCTAGGTTTTGAGGTTTGCGCCAGTGTTGCCACGTATCGTCTAAACGACGTGTCAGGTAGATATCTTGACTTCCTTGGCCTCCCGGACGATCGGATGAAAAATAAAGTGTCTTTCCATCGGCTGATAAAAAGGGGGTGGTCTCCGAGTATTTCGTATTAATTTGTTCGCCTAATTCGAGCGGGCGCGTCCAGCGGCCCTCCTCAAAAAAGCTGATGTATAAATCGTCGTCTTCGCTGTTTTTCTTGCGGGCAAAAGCCAGTAAAATCGCCTTCCCATCCATCGTCAAATAACCGTATTCATTCTTCCCTTTGCTCATTTGTTCGTAGCCCGGGATGTCAACTTTAACGGGAACGGTCCAGCCGGCGGTCGTTTTATTCGAGATGGAGAAACCACGTGTTTCGTAGGCGCCATTGACATAAGCCCCTTTCAGGAGAATCGTTTGGCCGTCTGGGGAAATCGATAAAATGGTGTTGTACTGATCGCGATTTAAGACCTCGGAAAGTCGTCTTGCGGTGCTCCAGGTATCCCCTACTTTTTCGGAGAACCAAATATCCTGTGAACCTGAAATCGTCTCAGATCCTTTCACTCCATAGCGATTAGCTGGGTGGTTTTTACGTCCAAAATACAGTGTTCTTCCATCCGGCGAAATCACCGGATTTAGCTCCGAAAATTCTGAATTCACGGCAGAACCTAAGTTCTCCGGGGCTTTTTGGGCCATCAGAAATCCCGACATCATCAAGAAGAACAACAGCTTTCTCATCCCACGTAAATCCACTTCTTCTCCATCTTCTCTGGCTCATACGCCATGATCCAATCCGCTAATTTTTCTGGATCTGATTCCACTTGCAGGGCATCCATATTTGGTTGCTTCAAGAATCCTTCGTCCACCATGTGTTGAATTTGCTTCAATTGGTGGTCAAAATAGCCATTGATATTAAATACCGAAACCGGCATCTCATGTAGGTCCAATTGCTTCCAGGTTAAGATTTCGAACAATTCGTCCAAAGTCCCAAAGCCTCCTGGCATCGCAATCACACCATCCGCCATATCGGCCATCAAAGCCTTACGCGTGTGCATCGTATCCGTCACATGCAGTTCTGGCAAACCCTTGTGTTTCACTTCCCATGGTTCCATGAATTGAGGAATCACACCGATAGCGTGTCCGCCCAAGCGCAAAAACTCATCGGCTAAAACACCCATCAAACCTACACTTCCAGCTCCAAAAATCACCTGGCAACCGTGTGCGTGTAAGGCCTGCGCTAATTTCACTACCTGCTCCGCATAAACCGGATTATGGCCTTTCGAAGACCCACAATAAATCAATATTTTTTTAGACATGTACTAGTTCTTTTAATGCTTCCTCGAAGCGGACAAAGGTAAAGGAAAAGGCTGCGTCTTTTTCTAATTTGGCCGAAGACACACGGCTACCTCCCAGCACTAAACACGCCATCTCCCCTAAAACCAGGCGAAGTAAAAACCCTGGAATAGCGGGTAAGAAGAAGGGTCTGTGTAATGCTTTGGCAATTTGTTTATTCATTTCTCCTGCCCTAATAGGCTCCGGAGCTACGCCATTATAGACACCTGAAAGGCTCGAATTTATCAATAACTCGTTAAAAATTCTCACTAGGTCGTTAATGTGAATCCAGGATTGCCATTGCTTTCCCGAACCTAAATTAGCTCCTACGTAATACCGAATCGGTTTCGAAATAACGGGAAATATTCCGCCATTAGCGCCCATTACTAAGCCGATGCGGACTTTAGCAAGGCGAATACCTACCGTGGCGATTTGGTCAACCGCCTCTTCCCATTGTTTGGTACAATCCGCTAGAAAATCCAAGCCTGCAGGAGATGTTTCCACACAGTCCTTCTCGCCGGTATCAGCTCCGTAAAAGCCGATGGCGGAAGCAGAAACGACGGTCTTAATGGAATGAGGAATCGTTGATAAGGCCTGATATAAAACCGCGGTGCTGCGCACTCGGCTGTTGATCAATTCTCTTTTGCGCGCGGCAGACCAGCGTTCGTCTGCAATGCCCGCTCCGGCTAAATGCACAATCGCATCTACGCCTTCGAAAGCCGCTGGGTCGATGTAGCCATAGGAAACATCCCATTGGAAGTCTCCGCCAGATCGCGATAAAATCACCACCTCGTGACCCTGAGCAAGTAAAAATTGCTTCAGAGCACCACCCACAAAACCTGTACCCCCCGTGATGAGAATGCGCATTTTAGTTTCCTTTTTTAATCGCTTGGTAAATCACTTCATTGATTCCTGTGCGAATGTTCATATCCGAAATTTTGGAATTATTCCGCGTCGGATACACTCGATTCGATAAGAAGACGTAGACTAAATCCTGCGTAGGATCAATCCACGTATAGGTTCCCGTGAAACCCGAGTGACCAAAGCTCTCCGGACTCGCCGAAGCCGCCGCAGAAATACCCGCCTTGTTGCGATCCACTTTGTCAAATCCTACCCCGCGACGTGCATTTTCCGCCGCACTAAATGGATACGAAGTCCACTGTTTGATCGTCGATTCTTGAATGAATTGCTGGCCACCGTAATAGCCTTTTTGGAGGTACATCTGCATTAATTTCGCTAAGTCATTCGCATTCCCAAACAAGCCCGCGTGACCTGAAATGCCATCCAATAAGGCAGCACCCTCATCGTGCACCTTTCCGTGAATCAAGGTCTTGCGGAATAATGAATCATATTCAGATGGCACAATGCGTGCTAATGGGAAATGTTTCTCTGCTTGATAAACTAAAGTCGATGCTCCTAAAGGTTTGTAAAACGAATCTGCTAAAAAGTCCGTCCAAGGCTTTCCGGTCATACGCGGCGACTCTGATGGCAATAAATAATACGATAAATCAGAGTACACATATTCCTTCTTCTCGCGCAACGGACTCTCTTTAATCGCCGTCATAATCTGCTCTTTCAAGGTCTTGTGTGCCCATAAAGTAGGCGCCACCTGCGTGGGGTATTCCTCGGATTGCGCATAAGATAAGGTAAATGGCTTCCAACGCGTCACGTCTTTCGTGATATCAACGAATTCTTTCCACATCGCTTTTTGGTCGGTAATATTTTTCTTCAAACGCGCTTCCCCAGAAGCTGGGCTCAAGAAACGTTCAATGTATTTGTACTTCACATCGTCCTGCGTGTATTTAGCTTGGAATTTCTTGCTGTGGAAAATCATATCGGTACTATCGATATAGTCCATCCAGAACGGAATCCAAGCCTTCAAGCGAGCCTGGTGTGTTAACACATCTTCGTATAAAAGTCCTGATTTATTCGATTTAGCAAAAGAAGGAACGAGTTGTCCCATCGTCGTTTTCAAAGAGAATTTACCTTCATCCTGCCATTTCATCAAGGCCGGAACGGAGGTGGAAATCTTGGTAATAGAAGCTAAATCGAAGATATCGGAAGTCTTCAGTGGAACTGTCGTTTCGTATATCTGGTTGCCAAAAGCTTTGTGGTAAATGACCTTCCCTTCTTTGGCAATCAACACCACCACACCCGGAGCGCCCTTCACCGCGATCGCTAATTTCGCCATCGAATCCACTTTCGCGTTTAAGTAGGCAGACGAAATGCCCACCGCTTCCGGAAGTAAATTGTATTGCAAACGCGCTAACGAAGTCGTCGTCAAACCCATCCCCTGCTTGTAAGTCGCATTCAAACTAACCGGTAATTTCCCCGTCGCCGGAATCGCCCCAAAAACAATCTCCGCCGCCGCTTCCTGCTGCGTTATCCCATCCTGATAGGCCGTCATCAAAGCTCCAGCGTTCTTCAAACTGTCAAATTGTGTCAACGTATTCACGTTTGCAAAGTGAATCGCCACTGTTTTAGGCGTGGCAAAACGGTTCACCAAAGCCTTGATTGCCGGCTTCAAACTGTAATTATTCGCCGGGCGAATCGAAATGCTGTGAATCCCCATCAACACCACATCGTAGTTTTTCAAGGTATTTTCGATACGTGTAATCGTCGTATCCGCGCTCGTTTCATCTACATAGAAATGAGGCATTTCGACGTAGTTGTTGGCCATTTTTTGGAACTCCGTAGGAAATGCAGAGCCGTAAGATGGTTTCCCGATCGCTAGGGTCGCAATACGTGTTTTATCCAACGCTTTGATGGGAACTAACTCGCCCGGATTCTTGATTAACGTGATCGTCTTCTCTGCTAATTCGCGGTTCAACACTTCACTCTTAATCGGATTCAAATCCTTGAGTAAGTTCTCCACGACGATCGGTTCGTAGTGGGCAAGTCCCGCCCAGGCTTTGGCATGTAAAATACGTTTAACCCGCTGATCGATATCCTCTTGCGAGATTTCGCCGTCCGTTAACGCCTTCTTAATGGCATCAAAAGCCGCCGGAACATCCACAAATGTTTCTAAAATATCATTACCGGCAAGGATCGCCTTCACGTTCGCCGTGCCTTCTGGGAACATCTTCGTCGCCCCTTTCATGTCCATCGCATCCGTAAACACGAGGCCTTTAAATTTCAATTCATCGCGCAATAAACCAGTCACAATCGGTTTCGAAAGTGTCGAGGCTAAAGATTTCGTCGTATCTAACGCGGGCAAATTCAGGTGAGCCACCATCACGCCCTGCAAGCCATTCGAGATCAATTCTCGATACGGGTACAATTCCAAACTATCCAAGCGCGCACGCGAGTGATTCAAGACCGGAATATCAAAATGAGAATCCACGCCTGTATCGCCGTGGCCTGGAAAATGTTTCGCTGAAGTAATGATTCCGGCTTTTTGGAGCCCTCTCATATAGGCCAAAGACTTCGCCGTCACATCCTCCCGATTCTCCCCAAACGAGCGGAAATTAATCACCGGGTTCAACGGATTATTGTTCACATCCACCACTGGCGCATAATTAATGTGCACGCCCATTCGTCTACATTGCTCCCCTATTTGCAGGCCCATCTTCTCGATCAAAGCCGTATTCCCTTGCATCGCACCTAAAGTCATTTGGTATGGAAAACGAAACGTCGAATCCAAACGCATCGCCAATCCCCACTCTAAATCCATCCCGATAAACAGCGGAACCTTCGTTCTATGTTGTAACTCATTCACTAACAGCGCCTGCTTCACCGGGTGTCCTTTAAACAGCACGAAGCCTCCCACATGGTAGTCTTTCACAATCGAATACAAACGCGTCGTGTCATAGGTATCCGCCACATTTCCACGGGGCATCAATAGTTGACCGATTTTCTCGTCTACACTCAAGGAATTGAAAACGGAATCCACCCATTTTTGCTGGGTATGTGGGAATAAATCCTGTGAAAAGGCCTGGAAACTTAAAAGGAAAAGCAGTAATCCGGTGCTGATTTTTTTCATAGCAAGGTTAACATTCATATAAGGTGTGAAAATACGCTAAATGTGGGAATCTTCTGAAATATCCGCCCTAATTTTTCGTGCTAATTTTCATTCCAACGAAAGCATTCGTAATTTTAGGACTTAAATGATGAACGTATGAGAAAAAAAATTGTTGCAGGTAACTGGAAAATGAACAAAACGGCGCAAGAAGCATTCGTTTTGGCTACTGAAGTAGCAGAATTAGTGAAGTCTAGCGTTTCCGCGGATGTTCAGGTGATTATGTCGACCCCGGCTTTGTATTTAACAGGTGTAAATCAAGTGATTGAGGGCATTCCAAATTTAGCCGTTGCAGCCCAAAACTGCCACGAAAAAGCCTCTGGCGCTTACACAGGAGAGATATCTGCTCCCATGTTAGCTTCTGCTGGCGTACAATATGTCATCTTAGGACACTCTGAGCGTCGTCAATACTTTGCAGAAACAAACGAGCAATTAGCGGCTAAAACAGACGCAGCTTTGGCAAACGGCTTAACGCCTTTATTCTGCTGCGGCGAAAGCTTAGAAACACGCGAAGGCGCAGATTTCTTAGGCCACGTAGCACAACAATTAACAGAAAGCTTATTCCACCTTTCAGCGGAGGAATTCAGCAAAGTAGTGATCGCTTACGAACCCATCTGGGCGATTGGAACCGGTTTAACCGCTTCTTCAGACCAAGCACAAGAAATGCACGCCTTTTTACGTGCACACATCGCTAAAAAATATGGCCAAAACGTAGCCGACAGCATCTCTATCCTTTACGGCGGAAGCTGCAACGCGAAAAACGCGAAAGAATTATTCGCTTGCCCAGACGTAGATGGTGGTTTAATCGGTGGCGCTTCGCTAGTTGCGGCTGATTTTATTACGATTGCTACTTCTTATTAAGAATTAGAGATAATAGAGTAGAGAGTATAGATTGTAGATAGAGATTAACCCATCTCTACTCTATGCTCTATAATCTCTACTCTTTTTTTATTTTAGCATCATGAACCATGTAATCGCATTCGACGCAGACGACACCCTTTGGGTGAATGAACCCTATTTTAGAGAGACAGAAGATAAATTCTGTGCGCTCTTAGAAGACTATTTACCCGTCCACACCACCGGTCAAGAGCTTTTCAAAGTCGAGATGAATAACCTCGCACTCTATGGTTATGGGGTCAAAGGATTTATGCTTTCCATGGTCGAAACGGCCATTCAAGTTTCTGGCGGAACGATGAGCCTAGACGGAATCGAAAAAATTCTAAACCTGGGCAAAGAATTACTCGAGCGCGATATCGAAATTTTGCCAGGCGTCGTCGAAGTTCTACAATCCTTGCAAGGCAAATACCGATTAGTCGTGGCCACCAAAGGTGACCTATTAGATCAACAACGCAAACTCGCTAAATCCGGCTTAGAGCAATATTTCCACCACATCGAAATCATGTCGGATAAGCAAGAAAGCGATTATTTAAAACTGATCAAACACCTCGATGTCGATCCAGCACATTTCACAATGATTGGGAATTCATTGAAATCAGATATCCTACCTGCACTCGCAGTTGGTGGACACGGAATCCATGTTCCTTATCACACGACTTGGGCACATGAGGTGGTTTCGCACAAGGTGGAGCATGAGAATTTTAGAGAGGTGGAGGAGTTGAGGGAGGTGCTAAATTATTTATAAAGCACAAAGAATAAAGAATAGAGTTAGCATCGCCTGCGGCGATAACCTTCGTGAAATGTTTTAAAGCATTTCATAAAACATAAAAAACGGGGCCAAGGCCCCGTTTTTTATTCCAACTTTATTCTTTGTGCTTTCAATTGATTAAACAGCCATTATAGTTTCAGAAGTCACATAAAACTTTCTTCCATGGTCTTGTTAGTCAGACTTTTGTATGCGCGGATCAATACAACATGTCCAGGGTATTTCATCATAAAATCTCTTAATGCATTAAAATTGTGCTCTTGGGTTAGTATTGCCAATTCAAGTTCTTTAGGTCTATAATTCGGTTGAATTTGGCCAAATAACACTGGGAGTATATACCACAAGTATTTATTTCTATTCTTTTTCAGCCAAGGAGCTTTTGCGTCATGAACATTCGCTTCTAAAATTTTCTTAAATTTATCCTCAAGTTCTCCTGCCAAATGAAGATTTGTGACTTTTCCTGTTTTTTCAACTTTAATTACAACCCAGGCTGATTGCAGTTTTATTGTAGAATCAATAATTAACCCTTTTGTCAAGAATGATCGTAATTTTTCTGATTCAACATGTTCATATATTTTTTTATAATTTAATTTGCTTTTCTGTGCCTGGCATATGGTTGCAAATAAGAGCATAAAAGTGATAAATGTGTATTTCATTTTGTATCTGAATCTCTCTAAATTAAACCTACTTATATGTTGTAATTCATATTTAAAATTTGATGCGATAAGGTCACATATATACCTCCTGCATTCTTTCATTAGTTAATCTTTTAAGAGAATGTAGAATAATAACGTGCCCTGGTTCCTCCACAATTAGTTCTCCTAAAGCATTAAGGTTGTAGTCATGTGTTAAAACGTTTAACTGTATCTCTTTAGGAGAATAATTAGATTGTATTTGGCCGAATTGCATTGGTAAAATATACCATAGGTATTTTTTTTTATTTTTTTTCAACCAGGGTGCTTTGGGGTTGTAAATATTAGATTTCAAAACATTGACAAATTTTTCATCAAAGAATCCATTTACTTTGATTTCAGATACTTTACCCGTTTTTTCAACTTTGATAAATAGCCATCCTGATTGAAATTTATCAGTAGAGTCAATAAATAAACCAGAGGTAATGTGCTCGTATAAATTGTCACGTTCAATATTAATTGGTAAAATTTTGATTTTTTTTTGCGAGAAAGCTGTAAATGAGAGCATTGCAAAAAATAATAAGAATATTTTTTTCATAACAATAAAATTTAGTTGCAAGAATGACCAAAATAAAATTTCAAAAGCGCATCTTCTATTTCAATATCAAATGATCTTCGAAAAGAAACGATTTTGCCGTATCCATCAGCATTATTTGATACTCCACGTATAAATATAGTTTCTGCTTGATCTACTCTAATATTACTATACATGGAATGCAAAAATTCACTGGCTGGTTTAATATATTCACGTAACATGGTCGTGTGGTCGATTTTTTCAGTTTTGCCAATTTTAGCATGCAATATTTCATGAATTATAACTGCAGCGATATATTCCTGTGATGCCTGAGAAAGTGAACTTTCACTTAACTTAATCGTATTGCTACTTGGATAGTAACCACCATCCAATTTATGTGTTTTATCGTCATTCCAAATTACTGGTTCATTTGAGAATTTTAAATTGAAAGTAGGGCTATTGACAAAATTTTTAATGATGTCTCCTATTACTCCATGAAAATTATGAGTTTTTAAGTTAGTTAAAACCTTTGAAAAACATGGATTGGTAAAGTTGTCTTCGAATTCTGTGTAATTATAATCAACAAAACTATACGGAGAATTACCCCCACCATAATTTCCTGCATTAAAGTAGCCCGCTTCAAAATAATAATTAAAAGTATTCATGTCGAATCTGGTATTCCCAAAATAAAATCCACCCCCTCCTTGGTTTAATCTGGGTGCACTAATAGTAACGTTTTCTAATAGAATGCCGAGTATTTCTTCAATAAGCATCCAATCTATCGGTGTATCAAAATTCATTTCGCGCATCGGTGTAGCCTTTCCTTTAGGGGTAGACGCACTTTTCTTTCGGATAAATCCAGATCTTAACGTTTTTCCCTCTGCCGTCTGAATCACGATTTGCATATCGGTACTATTTAATCTATTGTAAGACTTGTACCATCCATGTCTTTTTCCTCCTAGCTCAAAAGTAATAAACTCTTTGTATCCAGATGCTGTCTTCACAGGAGCAGCATATCCTTTAATACTATCAGGCAGCATAATTGGAATAGAATTATTCCATTCAATCAAATTGGCCTGATTTAACTTATCATTTTTTGTTGCCCACGTTTTTAATTCAGAAATGGTCTCAACAGAAGAAGGTCTTACCTCATCCAATGTAACTTCCTTACTACATGAATTCAACAACAAGAGAGAGAATAATCCGAATAATAGTTTGAAAAAACCTTCGGGGGTTAAATGAATAACTCGACATTCACTTAAGGTTAATGGTACTTTGTTTTCCATAATAAAAGATGTTTTATCTAGATCTTAGCCAGGCCAAAATAGAGAATGGTGAGATCATCCATCAGTAGGATGATTAAAACAAATTATGATGGGGGAGAACAGGATTATTGAAACAGAAAAAATCCAACAATACGAAGTAAAATAAGTGGTTGTCTATTCTGAATTGAGTTTCACCACTGGATTAAAAGTACCCTTAATAATTGAAGAAACAATTACAATCTAAAGAATGCAAGTAGAATATCAGTAATCTGGTATTTTTAAAAAGTGCTAGGTTCAAAGAGCAGAGTTAGCATCGCCTGCGGCGATAACATTCGTGAAATGGTTTAAAGCATTTCATAAACCATAAAAAACGGGGCCGAGGCCCCTTTTTTTATTCCAACTTTATTCTTTGTGCTTTGTGCTCTATTCTTTAAAAAAAGAGTAGAGATTAGAGAGCATAGAGAAGAGATAAACAAATCCCAGCACTATCAACTCCTATCTCTACTCTCTACTCTATAATCTATACTCTAAAAATCGCCTTCGCGATTTTTAAACCCCTTCCGCCACTACTTCCTTCACACCCGGAACAATACGCGTTAATAACGCTTCGATTCCTTGCTTTAGGGTCATGGTTGATGATGGGCAGCCAGAGCAAGAACCTTGCAATAAAACCTTTACCTGGCCTGTTGTCTCGTCAAACGAGTGGAAGGTGATCGCACCACCGTCGGATTCTACTGCTGGGCGAACGTATTCGTCTAGAGCTTGCTTGATTTGCTTGATGGCTGGCGTGTCGTTAGACTGGTCGTCAGCAATCGTTGCTTCTGGTAGAGAGAAAACGGGTTGCTTCTCCTCGAAATATTTCTTTAAATAGGTCTTGATCCCGAATAACTCATCTTCCCAAGCCACTGACTCGGATTTTGTTAAGGTGATGAAGTTGTTCGTGATGAAAACACGGGATACGAAATCAAAGCCAAAAAGAGCGACCGCTAAAGGCGAGTTTTTCTCCTTCGTTAATCCGTCGGCTGGTTGGGTGTAATCGAATGACATCCCTTCTGGTAGTAATTCCATATTGAAGACGAACTTCATGGAATGTGGATTAGGGGTCGATTCGGTATAGATATGTATAGTTGAAGATGTGTTCATTCCAAAGTATTTAAAGGGAGGGGTATTTTAATATCTAGAACAAAGGTACGGCCTATTTGGTTTCCAAAAAACAAAAAAACCCGGCATTTTCATGCCGGGTTTTCTATGTCTAACGAATGAAATTACTCAGCCTTAGCTGCTTTCTTCGCTGGTGCTTTTTTCTCTGCTGCTGGAGCTGCTGCTTTTTTCGCAGGAGCTTTCTTAGCTGGAGCCTCCGCTGCTGGAGCTGCTTCTACTGCTGCCTCAGCTTTAGGTGCTGGAGCTGCTTTCTTAGCCGGAGCTTTCGCTGGTGCATCTGCAGGAGCTGCATTAGCTGAAATAGGTAAAACGTGAACGAATGAACGTCCTTTGAAACCTTTTTGGAACTTTACAACACCATCCGTCAAAGCGAATAATGTGTGATCTTTTCCGATTCCTACGTTTAAGCCAGGATTGTGAGCAGTACCACGTTGACGAACGATGATATTTCCTGCAATGATTGCTTGACCTCCAAATAACTTAACGCCTAATCGTTTTGAATGTGATTCGCGACCGTTTTTGGATGATCCGGCGCCTTTCTTATGTGCCATGTTATTATTTATTTATGCGTTCCGAAGAATCGCTTAGTTTAAGACTTATTTTAGGTTGATTGATTCAATCAATACTTTCGTCAAATCTTGACGGTGACCATTCATTTTTTGGTAGGTCTTTCTACGCTTTTTCTTGAAAACTAAAACTTTCTCGCCACGAACGTGTGCAACAATTTTAGCTGTAACAGTGGCTCCAGCTACTGTGGGAGCTCCTACGGAAATCTTTCCGTCATTGTCAACAAGTAATACCTTGTCGATAACCAGTGCAGCGCCTTCTGCTCCCGCTAAACGGTGAGTGTATACAGAACGGTCTTTTTCTACTTTAAATTGCTGCCCGGCAATTTCTACGATTGCGTACATTTTTACTGTATTTAAGTGAAACAATCCCACGAGGCTAGTGATTCAAGACAAATGAAAAACTTTTAAAAGCCTTTTAAATGGGGGTGCAAATCTAAAAATTAATTCGCTTAATAGCAAACACTATTCATAAATAAATTCTCCGTATTCGCTGCTGATGGTCAGCTTCTTAGTCGCTGAGGCTTCTACGCGGCCCACGATTTGGGCAGGAATACCAAAGGACTGGGAGATGCGGATGATTTCATCCGCGTGTGCTGGATTCGCATAGACTTCTAAGCGATGGCCCATGTTGAATACTTGGTACATCTCTTTGAAGCTAGTTCCGCTCTCTTTTTGGATCAAATCAAACAGCGGTGGAATCGAGAACAAATTATCCTTAATCACGTGGACATTGTTCACAAAGTGCATCACTTTTGTCTGCGCTCCACCGGAACAATGCACCATTCCGTGCAAATGAGGACGTAATTCTGTTAGTAAAGCTTTCACCACTGGCGCGTAGGTACGCGTAGGGGAAAGGATCAATTGACCTACGTTTAACGGGGTTCCGGGAACCGCTTCCGTTAAGTTGCGAGAGCCGGAATACACTAAATCCGAAGGAACAGATGGGTCAAAGCTTTCTGGGTATTTATTCGCTAGGTATTTCCCTAACACGTCGTGACGTGCGGAAGTCAAGCCATTGCTGCCCATTCCGCCATTGTAAGTCGTTTCGTAATTCGCTTGGCCGTCAGAGGCTAAGCCGATGATCACATCGCCTGCTTGGATATTGCCGTTTGAAATGACGTCTGAGCGCTTCATACGACCGATAACCGTGCTGTCCACGATGATCGTGCGCACTAAATCACCTACGTCTGCGGTTTCACCGCCAGTGGAATAAATGCCGATGCCGTTATCGCGTAGCATTTGTAAAACTTCTTCGGTTCCGTTGATGATTTCGGCGATAACCTCGCCTGGAATTAAGTTTTTGTTGCGGCCGATGGTGCTGGAAAGCAACATTTGGTCTGTCGCGCCCACGCAGATTAAATCGTCCGTGTTCATCACCACCGCGTCTTGTGCGATGCCTCGCCAGACGGAGATGTCACCCGTTTCCTTCCAGTATAAGTAGGCCAAAGACGACTTCGTTCCCGCCCCATCCGCGTGCATAATGTTGCAATAGTCCGCATCACCGCCCAAGATATCTGGGGAGATTTTGCAGAATGCCTGCGGGAAAAGACCTTTGTCTAAGTTCGCAATGGCTTTGTGAACATCTTCTTTCGAGGCAGAAACACCTCGTTGCATGTAACGGTCTGACGACATCGTAGGATCAGTTTTAGGATATTTTTAATTGGGCAAATTCTTTGGCAAAATAGGTCAAAATGACCTGGGCTCCGGCGCGCTTCATCGAAAGCAAGCTTTCTAACATCGCTTTTTCGCCATCAATCCAGCCGTTTGCTGCGGCTGCTTTGACCATCGCGTACTCGCCTGAAACGTTGTAGGCGGCGATCGGTAAATTGGTATTGTCGCGGAGTAAAGAAATGATGTCTAAGTAGGCCAAAGCCGGTTTGACCATCAAGAAATCTGCTCCTTCTAATTCATCTAATTCCGCCTCGCGAAGGGCTTCGCGGCTGTTTGCGGGGTTCATTTGGTAGGTCTTTTTATCGCCAAATTTAGGCGCAGACTCTAACGCATCGCGGAAAGGTCCGTAAAAAGCAGACGCATATTTCGCGCTGTAGGCCATAATGCCCACATTCGTGAAACCAGCATCGTCTAACGATTCGCGTAGATAACCCACGCGACCATCCATCATATCCGATGGACCGATCAGTTTTGATCCGGCTTGGGCTTGTGCTACGGTCATTTTGGCCAACACCTCTAAAGTCTCGTCATTCAAAATCTCGCCGCCGCGTACAATCCCGTCGTGTCCATCCGAACTGTAGGGATCCATCGCCACATCCGTTAACATCGAAATCTCCGGAAAACGACTCGTCACGGCGTGAATGGCCTCTAAATACAGACTGCCTTGGCGGTGCGATTCAGTCGCTAGCGAATCCTTGCGGTCCTCTGCTACTTGGGGAAAAAGGGCGTAAGAAGTGATTCCTAGATTGAGACACTCCTCGATTTCTTTCAATAAAAGGTCCGTCGTGTAGCGGTAAATGCCCGGCATCGACTTGATTTCGGTTTTCGTGGCAGAACCATCCATCACAAAAAGAGGGAAAAGTAAATCCTTCACCGAAAGGCGATTTTCCTCCACCATCGTACGGATAGCGGCACTGGAACGGTTACGACGCGGTCTATTCAACATAGGAATTGATTTTGAACCTGCAATTTAGGCATAAGCCCTGATTCCGCAATGAAAAAGGGGGATTAAAGGAGGCGATCGTTCAAATTCCGCAATTGCTCTTGCAGGTCTCGAACTAAGCCTACACAAGCATCAAATTCATAGCGAAAAACGGGTTCATTGGAACCACCAGGATCGGCAACGCCGGAGAAATGGGGATAGTCTTTGGACTTAAAAAGAACCGACAAATCTGCTTCTAAAATTCCTGCGATTTGCTTCATGCGACTCAGGGAAGGGTCCGTCAGGCCACGTTCGATTTTAGAGTAGGCAGATACCGTAATTCCTAATTCCGAGGATACATAATCTTGGCTGTAGCCTATATCTATCCGGGCTTTTCGAATTAAAGTAGCAAATTCTTTCATTCCGGTAAAATTCCAAAACTATGAGGATAATTCGTAGCTACTGAAAAGACAAAACTTCTACTTTCAGGAAAAAAAGCGCAATCAAAAGGCGTGTTTTTCGATTAAGGTCCAACCTTTCGTGATGTCCTGCGCGAATTGCAAGCCGGCACTTTCCAGAATGTCCTGTAAATCAGCGGTAATGTCGGTTGTCGTTTCTACGAATTGATGGAAAAAATCCTGTAAAGATTCGCCATACGTTTCCTCGCAAATCCGGATGAAGTCGGCTTTCGTGTAGCCTTTTTTCAATGCCCCAAACTCCGCGTTCATTTTATGCATCACTTCTTTTAACGACTTGCCGTTTTTTGCCTGTAATTGTAGGTCCAAAGCCAAAGCCACCACCGCTCCCTTGTAATAAATGGACGCGCGCTTAGAAGGCAAGCTCACCCCGTAGCCGTCCAGCCATAAATCGATCGAACTTTCCTCCAGCGACTGCTGCGCATTCGCATCGCGATCAAAATGCAATTTCAAGTTGCCTAATAAACCGGCCAGGTATTCTTGCCGAGTCCAAACGCCCGACTCATACAAAAACCAATCCCCAAGATAGGTCGTAATTCCCTCCACGACCCAGCCGGTGGAAAACGGCACCTCTCGGTCGTATGCATAGGGAAATAGTTCCTTCGGGCGAATCGTCGCAATATTCCAAACGTGAAACAGTTCGTGCGAGCCTAAGCCGATCAAGTCTTCGTAGGCATCGCGATCCGGCGGTCCCATCACCATCATCGTAGATTTTGTGTGCTCCACCCCGTGGTAATAGGGCGTAGGACAAACCCAGAGCATATAGTGATATTCTTTGACGGGGAAAGTGCCCATCCAGTCGAGCTGGGTTTGGGTGAATTTTTCGTAGGCGTCAGTGAGTTTTTTCGTCAAAGCCTGGCGCGATCCGACTACATCGATCGCAAATTTCACGCCATTGCATTTCCATTTATGTTGAAAGATGGCAGGGGCCGCGATGTAAGGCGAGTCCACAAGCTCGCGGTATTTTCCACCGTTTTTGAAAGTACAGACACTCTGCCAGCCGGCTGGTTTTTCAATTTGAATCTCGCAACGCTCGTTTTCACGGCCCTTGACATACAGAAGACAGTTGATGAAATTGATATAAAGCAAGTCAGCCTCCGCCACAGATCCGCCGGCATCGGGTTGATTCGCATAATAGCTGTAGCGAATTTCGACTGGTTCCGATGCTTCTAAGGTCCAAATAGAGGAAGCGATTTTTTCGATGGGTATGGGAACACCTCCGCTAAAGGCCTTCAGAACTGGAATGTTTTTCGCAAAGTTTTGAGCCTGGTAGCGGCCTGGACGCCAAATAGGTAGTTGAATCACCTGTTTGCCCGGTTTACGTGGGGTAAACTGAAAGGTGATGTCCAAATAGTTCGGCTTTTCAGCCAGCTGAATGTGATAACGATTAAGCATTAGGCTAATACTTCTTGTAGGATTTGCAAGGAACGAATCTCTCCGAAATTTTCCATGTGCAATTGATAATAATTAAGCATTCCGGCCAATAATTCTTTGCGTTCCGCCCGGTGAAGCATAATGGGGTGACCGTAATCCGCGTGAATCAAGGCGTCTAATTCCGTAAAATTTGGCACGATGCAGCCGGCGGCTTTCAGTTGCTGGTAGAATTCCGCGGCATTACCTGCCCCAAAACCCAAAAAGGCAGCTAATTGCCATAAAAACTGTAGATGGAAGTTTTCGAAATGTTCTGAAGCGCGATCCAGATATTGCATGGAATGGCTCAAGAATTCGAACAAAGCGGGATTCGCCTCCTCTTCTTTTAATACTTTGCTTAAAACTTCAGAAAGAAATAAAGCTAGCGAAGACTTCGCGATGTCAAAGGGGATGGCTTGGTAGGGGAAGAAACATTTGGCCTCTGAAATCCGATGCAACCCCTTTCCCGGCTTGTGGTAGACTTCTAAGTCTAGCAAGGTGAGCGGTTGGAAGAGGGCCATTTTATGCTTGGCTTTGGCAGAACGCACCCCATTTTCGATGTAAGAACTGATCCCCATTTCCGCGGTGTAGACGTTCACCAAGATCGAGGTTTCCCGATACCGCATGTAGGAAATGACGATGCCTTGGGTTTTAGTTAGCATTTGGGTCGGCCATCGGAATACCAGTAGCTTCCGAAATTCGTTGGCAAATTTCTTCGATTGAATCTGATTCTTTAAAGCGAATCGGGTCTTTGAACTCCACGCTCAAAGTCGTGTTACGTTTCTTTAAGAAGAAGCCTTTCTTGTCAAAGGCGCGGCGGAAACCGTTGATTTGGACAGGAACGACGATGGGATTTGCGGCCTTAATGAGGTGCGCAGTTCCTTTTCTGATGGGGGCAAATGGGCGCGTAGTTCCTTGTGGGAAACTAACTACCCAGCCAAAATTTAGGCCTTTAATAACCTTCGCTTGGGCTTCTAAATCTACCTCCCGCTTTACATCCTGGCCATGTGCACGCCAGGAGCGATTCACTAAAATAGCCCCGGCTAACGAAAATACTCGGGGTAAAAAACCATCCTCCTTCATCGTCTCTGATGCCGCCACGTAAAAAAGCCGAGAACGCGGAGCCAGTAAATAAAAAGGAAAGCGAATACTGTTATTCACCCGCCATTTCACGGAGAAAAAGATGTGGTAGAGGCAAATCACGTCCATAAAATAGGTTTGGTGATTCGATAAAAACAGAACGCCTTCACGTGGTAAATCGATGATTTTTTCTGTTCCCTTTATTTCGGTTTTGTTGTAAATGCTCAAGCGAGCAAAGGTTAACCAGCCCAGAATAAACACGATAATTCGTTTCATTCCGATCGGGTTCCCAAACGGGTCACGACGGACCAGACCCCAGCGGTCTAGGCAATCAAAAAAATGCTGTAAAAAGGTTATACTCTTAAAATCCACCGCTCTTCTCTTTGCCTTTCTTGGCTGGTTTTGTTTTTGTTGGTTCTATCTTAGCCGGCGCTTTCTTCACCGGAATCAATGGTTTGTAATAGGAAGTGAAGCGCTTGATAAACGCATTTTTTTCTTCTGCAGCTGCCTCTACAACTTTTACTCCTCCTTTTTTCTGTGTCTTCATCGACTCACGCACTGTGGCTAAAAAGGAATTGTCAGAAGAATAAACACCTAACTCTCCCTCAAAATAAGCGAAATAATACCAAAGATCTTCCGATAATTCCCAATAGGCGTAAAACTCTTCCTTGTTTGGCTTCTTCACCACCTCCATAAATCCTTTAATCGTGGCATTCACATCTACAGGTCCCACATTGATCAAAGGCAAATCCCCAATCGAGTAAAAAGCGCTCAAATTTGGTGACCAAGCCCATTTTACGGAGGAGAAATTAATCATGCTCGTGAATTCTGGATCCACTTTATCCAAGGCTAAATGCTCCCGATCCATGCGTGCTTTCGTGGCCTCAGGAATTTTTTTGCCTAAAATCGGTTCCACTCGCTTCAAGTATTCGTCTCGATCCGCCGGCTCATCCGCCGCAGCTGTAAGTAATCCCTCTTCTAAATTGTATTTCACAATGCGATCACCCATTTTCTGCAGAATGGGAACCGGCACTTGGAACTGTAAACTGAGCCAAGATTCGATACGCGGAATGAGCGTGTCGATGGACATGGAAATCTTGCCAAAAGACCGAACTAGTTTGTTACCCGTGAATAATTGCACCATTCCGTCCGTGTCCACACGCTTTTTCGGAATCGATAAATGCATCTGCGATTCCGCATTTTTAATGCTGTACACTTCGGACGCTTCCGTCACTTCGCCGGCCGCTTTGAACAAGACGGGGTCGTCTTCATTCGACATGGGGCCCAGGAAAGAAGGGTATAATTTATTCGCCGCATTCACGAAAATGCCGGCGGTGACGGAGCGACCGAGTTCATCTTTCAACTCGTCGTTCACCACAATTCCCTTCGAATTCGCGAACGGAATCCAGGCCGTTTTGAATTTCAGGGTGCCTAATAAGGGCCGGATGGATCCTTTGAATTCCAAACTCGGTTTCTCCGATAAGAAATACACATCGCCTTTGAATTCTTGGTGTGCCGTTAATTTTAAAGGCGTTTTCTCGATGTAGCGTGCCTCCGCCCGGATTCCCTCCGGCAGAAAATCGAAATTCTTCATAGGAATAACTAAGCTATCGCTTCCCTCCACCGGCAACAAGTAATTCGCTGTTCCCGTAAATCGATTCGCGTTAGCGGTGACGGTGTTAATGTTTGCCAAAACGTGGCCATTCACCGTCGCCCTCGCACCTACTAAAGATTTAAATTGGCCACCCTTCGCAATCGCTAATAGACCTTTTGCCGGATAAACCGTCGCTGGCCCAATCTCGATTTCTTTCACGCCTTCTAGCGAAATGACCTCAGAAACTTGATCCAGCACGCCTGACTTCGCCGTGATGGGCCCGGCTTTTGAAGCGGAATCTAAGATGTGTAAAACAGGCTTCTGTAGCTTTATCTTTTGGTTTTTTTGCTCCCAAACCGCCCCTGCGTAAGTCGTGGAATACCCTTGAATAGGTAATAGCGCTTTCGCATCTTCCACCGCTTTAAAGTTCAGATTCACCGCGCCTGGTGCAGCTTCGATAGAAATCCGTTCCGCCTGGAATACCGGTTTCTTCAATCCTATGGTGAGCGATGCATCCTTCGATTTCCACGTCGCGGGTTGGAAATAATACAGTTCTGATTTCAGTTTTCCATCACCTAAGGTAATGTCGCCCTTGCCAAAAACCTGCTTTTTGTGCATCCAAACCGGCCCCTCTAATTGCAATTGATTCGCATAGAGCGCAAAGGAATTCTTCTCTGGATAAATGGCCAAGGAATCCTCGCGTGGCAACCAGGTGAATCGGTGTCCTGGCAGACTCGCAATGGGGCCTTTCTTGTTTGCCATCTCCCCTAGTTTACCTTCGGAGCCGACACTAATTAGCGAATCCGGATACAGGAAGGCCTCTTTTAGCGTGGATTGGAACCCATCCATCGAGAAAGATCCTGCCGTGTGAAGGCCCTTTTTGTCCATTTCCAGCGGGGCGCTCAGGCTGAGGTTGGCCTTGTTTTGATAGATTTTTAGGGGCGTTTTCTGGGTATAGGTAAAGCCAAAACTTTGGTCCGGCTTCAAGATCAATTGCGTGTTTAAGGGGGGTAAAAGCCCTTTAGAGTGAAAGGTCCCCACAAATACGGGCGCCTTTTGCGTCAAACTATCGAGGGCGATGCTGGGCACTTTAAAATAGTAGGTCGAATCATACACCCCTTTCGCGCGCCATGGCTCGTCGAAGTGGGCGGTCATCCCTTTTGGGATAAGTAATTTAGGGTATTCTGCTACCCCAAAACGCCCTGACTTATTGCCCGGTGGGCTCAAAATAAGCGAACCTGATCCATAGCGAAAAGCCCCTCCAAACTCCTTGGATTGGCCTTTAGGGATAAAAGTAATCGAATCAATCTGTGCGAATTGCGCCGTAAAGTCGTTGAATTTAAAGGCAAAATCTGGGCCTCGGAAGCGGTAATCGCCGATCTTGATTTCGCCTAAGAAATTGAAGTCGCGGCCTTTTTGGAAGGTCAACGCCTCGTCATAGGGAATAAATTCCGCCTTCAGCGAGTCCGAAATCATCACCTGCTGGATGCCCCGAATGCGCAATTTCTTGTCCACTAAATCGAGGGAAATCGAGGCAGAATCCGCATCGAGATTTTCGCCCATCGAGGCCGCATAAAAGGTGTCAAAATCCTTTTTCTCATAAGCCACCCGCGCATAATGCCGCCCCAAAGCCGTAAAAGAATACAGCTCATCCACCACTTGCATATAGCCCGCATCCACGTAGGACAGAAAACCGGATTGAATCTGCTCTGGCCGGCGATTCACTAAAACGGCTAGGTCGCCGATGGTCGCCGTCTCCACTTTATTTTCGACTAAATAGCGGTACAGAATCCGCATCGGGCTATAATTCAACAAGCCTTGTAATTCCTGAATGCGGCCGTCATTGTAATAATCCTTCGATTCGAGCCAAGCGGGAACCTGGTTTCGGCCGGAAATTTGGTAAAAATCGATGCGCTTTTCCTTGACCCTTAGTACCCCTAAATCCACCGACATCCGCATATCGTGGAACGTGTCTTCGAACAAGGCGCGATTCGTGGCCCCGGTTAATTTTTTAAAATGGAAGGTCTGGTTTTTCGGATAATACTGACCGGCCACATCCTTTCTTGTGAGCGAATCCTTTTCGCTTAATGGACTACTCCAGCGACCTTGCGGAACGACAATAGACGAGTCTGGCAAGAACCAAATCTGTGGTGCGGACATCGTCCCTAGCTTCTGGAAATGCAAAGCCCCATCCCGTAAACCTTTGCGCAGATCCTTGAAAACTGGTTTTCCTTCCGCGGACCACACATCCCCCGTCATTTCGGTGAATTCTGTTCCCTTAAATTCGAAAGAGAAGTATTTGTCTTTTCGCCGTAAAGTAAGTGATCCCTCGCCATTCAGCGCTTTTTCCTGCTCGATCCAGTCCGCCGAAATAAATCGAAGCGTCCCATTCGCCGGTTGAAATTGCATGGCATCGATCTGCAGACGCGCGTTTTTGTGACCTAGTTTTTCACCTTGAATTTCTCCGCCTTTGGCCATACCTGTTTTCGACTTTTCGTCCCAGGCAAATTCAGTCACCTGAAAAACAAGGCTATCATTCGCGATACGGTAGGTGATTTCTGTAGGCCCCCACTGGTTTTTCTCTTTCTGAGCGCTATTCACGCGCAGCGAATAGGGCCCTACCTGAATCTTTTGCGCAGAAAGGCTAAAGCTCAGGGCAAGGGTGAAAAGTAGGATGCGAAAGAATGTGATCGTATTCTGCATAAAGGGATAAAAATACATAAAATATTCAGATATTTGGGTCAAAATAATCCCTATGTCTAACGTACTTTCCTTATTTAAAGATATTAAAGCCTTCATTTTTGACATCGATGGTGTGATGACGGACGGCAATGTACACGTTCTGGAGACAGGCGAACATTTCCGCACCTTCTACATCCGCGATGGCTATGCGCTCGAAAAAGCGCGTGAGGCTAATTTTCAAATGTGCGTGATTACAGGTGGAAGTCATCCAGGGGTCAAAAAACGTTTAGAAAATCTCAAGTTTCAACACATCTATTTCGGTTTAGGTGGGAAAGATAAGCTGGAAACTTATTTAGAATTATTGCCAAAATTAGGCGTTAAAGAGAACGAAATCTTATACATGGGAGACGATATGGCGGATTTAAAAGTCCTGTCTCGCCCGGATATTTTAAGCACCTGCCCGGCAGATGCGATTCCTGAATTGCACCAAGTCGTGAAATACGTTTCTCCCTTTAATGGTGGCCGTGGTGCGGTGAGAGATGTGATTGAAAAAGTATTAAAACTCCAAGGAAAATGGGCTTAATCTTACCAGTAAAGGGGATATCACCCGTTTTAGGAGAAGACAACTGGGTCGCACCTAATGCCACCATCGTGGGGGATGTGCAGACCGGAAAGCAGTGCACGATTTGGTTTAATGCGGTCGTTCGCGGGGATGTGAATTCCATCCGCATTGGCAATTATTCGAACATTCAGGACGGTGCGGTGGTGCATTGTACCTACCAAAAAACCGTCACCAACATAGGCGATTATGTTTCCATCGCACACAATGCGATCGTCCACGGTTGTACCATCGAGGACAACGTGCTTATCGGAATGGGGGCCATCGTGATGGACAACGCCTATATCGAAACAGGCAGTATTGTGGCGGCGGGTGCCGTGGTGACGCAAGGAACTCGGGTGCCGGCAGGCAGTATTTACGCGGGAAATCCAGCCAAATATTTAAAAGATGTCAGCCCAGAGGCTGCCGAAGTTTTCAAGCGCACGGCTTATAATTATGTAGAATACGCGTCGTGGTTTTCAAATCCAACACAATGAGCAATGATCCCTTACATGGCGTAACACTCGAAGCCATTTTAACTGATCTAGTCGATTTATTAGGCTGGGAAGAGATGGCTCGCAAAATCCGAATTAACTGCTTTGCGAGTGATCCGAGTATCAAATCTAGCTTGACATTCTTGCGCAAGACGCCTTGGGCGAGGGCGAAGGTGGAGACGCTGTATGTTTGGAATATTAAAAAACTAGAGAAGCACAAAAAGGCCCGCAATGCCCAGCAGGTAGACGAGTAGAACCACAAAGGAGTCGTAGCCCATTCGCAGAATTTGCTTTTTCGGGTGTATCACCATTCCCACCATGTAAATGCCGGTTAAGAAGATGCCCAAAGCCGTGAGGTAAATATCTGGTTTGGAAATACTCGGCAAAATCGCGTCGCCACCGATCAGTGAGGCGACTAAAAACAAGACCGGCAAGAAGGCATTACCGCCAAAAATATCACTCACCGCCATATTATAATCCCGGATCCGTGCTGACGCAATTCCGGTGGAAATCTCCGGCAAGGCAGTACAAAGTGCCAGTATTGTTCCTCCAAAAAGTACCCCATCAATCCCCCAGCGAACAGACAACGTTTCTCCAGAAGCTTCTAAGGCCCAGCCAGCGCCTAAAGTGAGCACGGCGCCACCCGCTAAGACGAAAAAGGCTTGACGTAATGTCCCCTTAAATCGAACATTGGGATGACGAAGCTGGTAATTCACATCTTGTTTGCTGCGGTAGTCCGGCTCGGATTTACCTACTTTGGCAATCATAAAAATCGATCCCAACCAGATTAATGCAATCATCCACTCGAAGGGGGTCGAACGCAATATCAGGAAAGAGGACGGGAATGTGGTCCCCATCAGTACCAAAGTCAAGATAAATATAAGCGCCACACCCTCTAAAACGAGTACCTTTGAATGCCCTTTCCAGGTCAAGGGGGCCGATCTTCCCACCCCAAATACATCGATTAATACCAGCACCACCGTCTGAATCGCAATGCCGCCTAAAATATTGCTGACGGCGATATCATAATCTCGGTGATAGGCCGCGACAACCGTAATAGCGATTTCAGGCAGATTAGTCACGATGGCCAAAAAAACCATCCCCCCAAAAGCCTCCCCTAAATCATAATGGTCTGTAATATGGTCAATGGCCTTAGTCAAGTGGATTCCGGTGATCCAGATCACGGCGGTTGAAACCAGAAAAATAGCTACTAGGATGAAATCAGACATGTTCGCCGCGATTTACCAGCCAGCCAAAAATAGCCGCCGTAATGAACATGATGATACTATACACCACCGCCGGAATCGTCATTGTCCCATTCCCGATCACGCTCAAGGCTATAAAGATCGCCAAAGACCCATTGTGAATCCCGATCTCCATCCCTATCGCGATAGCTTGCTTCTTCTCCAAATTCAACAATCGCGGCAGAAAATACCCAATCGAGAGACAGGCCACATTAAATAAAAGACAGGCCAAACCGACCGTCTGAATATCCTGCATCAAGTGATCACGCTCTTTCCAACCGGCTAAAACAATAATCAAGGCGAGGAAAATGGCGGACAAGATTTTCACGGGAGACTCGAGCTTTTGTGCAAATCCGGGTGCTTTTTTTCGAACCAGCATACCCACCGAAACAGGTAAAATAACAATCAAACACACCTCTAATACTTTCGAAAATTGCAGAGGAACATAGGCGTCCTGCTGCATCAATAATTTCATCGAAAGATTGACGATAAAAGCGATGGAAACCACCGATAAAATGCTGTTGAGGGCGGTGAGGGTGACATTCAGCGCGACGTCGCCTTTGGCGATATGCGAATACAAATTCGCCGAAGGACCACCGGGAGCCGCAGCTAAAAGCATCAAACCTACGGCTAATTCAGGGGGCAAGTTTAGCCCTTTCGCGATGAAAAAGCAGATGATAGGCAGCAGAATCATTTGGGTTCCTAGGCCTACGATGACCGCTTTCGGATATTCATAGACGCGCTTGAAATCCGCCATCGTGAGCGACAAACCTAATCCGGTCATAATTATCGCGAGGGCGATGGGCATTAAAACGACGGAGAGAAAGCTTGCTTGCATGCGAAAATTTTTAAACCTTGCGGTGCTTAAAATTAAAGAAATACTTGATCTTTCTCCTAAAAATCTTTGTTCGATTCGCGCTGCGACTCTTTTGCCCGTCCCTCGTGGTGAAAAATGCGGAGTTGATGAAAACCAAAGGCCCTGTTCTATTGGTCGTTAACCACCCGGATTCATTTTTAGATGCCGTCATCATAGGCGCTTTGTATCCGCGAAATATCAACTATTTAGCGCGGGGAGACGTGTTTAGAAACCCAGTTTTCGGGTTTTTATTAAGGCAATTAAATATGCTTCCCGTCTTTCGCCAACGTGAGGGAAAAGAGCACTTGCACCTGAATTCAACCACCTTTCGTCAAGCAGTGGAATGCCTCCGCAACGACGGAATTGTATTGATTTTCATCGAAGGAATCTGCCTCAATACCCACGAGTTGCAGCCATTTAAAAAGGGCGCGAGTCGTATTTTAGAGAGTGCGCACGCGGAGGGAATTTTCCCGATTGTTCAGATTGCGGGGATTGGGTATTCGAGTTTTACGGCTTTTGGGAAGGGAATTCACCTGGCTTTCAAAAATATGCCGTGGCCTGCGCCTATCGTGGAAGCGGCGGATCGAGTCAAGTTTAATGCGGCGGTTTTCGAGAAGATGGAACGCTTGATTGAGGTGCCGAAGCACGTAGGATTCCCGCACGGATTGCTTTACTATTTTGCCTTGCCTCTGTATATTCCGGTACGGGCTTTTGCGGCGGCGAAAACGAAGGATTCCGTCTTTTACGATTCGGTTTTGTTCGCCCTTTTGCTTTTTACTTTCCCCGTCTATGTCGCACTCGTGGTGACGATTGTTCTGAAAGTCAAATTGATTCTGGGCTGATGAATTTTTGTGGTGGGTGGCAGACGATGCAGCCAGTGGGTTTGGGTTTCGCCTTTCATGACGAGTAAGCTTCCTGCTTCGAGGAAGACGTCTATTTTTTCGCCGGATTGTTTGTGCTTGAAGCAGAATTTTCTTTCTGCGCCAAAGCTCAGCGAGCCAATCGCCCCATTTTTTTGCAAATCTTTTTCGCCGTCACTGTGCCAGGCCATTCCTTCAGAGCCATCGTGGTATAGGTTCAACAAGCAGGAATTATAGGTTTCGCCGGAGTGTTTTTCCGCGAGGGATTTTAAGGCTTGCAATTCAGGTGTCCAAGGCAAGGCGGTCTTCATTGTATTGCTGTAGGTATACGAAAAAGGTTCGTCTCCGTACCAAGCCACTTTGCGTTTCGTGATGATGCGTTTGCCATAAATGACCGCCTCATCGTTTCGCCATTCGATGCGTTCTAGTAAGGCCTGCGCCATGTCGGCTGCTTCCGTAGAAGACATCAATTTCCCGTAATAATGGACGATTCCGTCGCCTGGAAGCAGGTTTACCGAAGGGTCCGCAGGAAAATCGAATAGCTCCATACTAGTTTAAGCGTCTAAGGCTGATCGCACAGCCGCCACCGCGTTGCAGGCGGAATGTCATTTTTGACTTCGCCGTTACGAGGCGTTTTTCGACTACGTAGGCTTCTGGATTCTTCTCAAAATCGGCGTCATCCGCATCGCGGTAGAGCATCGCTTCATACGTTTTGTCCGGATCCAAAAAGTCTAAATCGAAAGACATATTTCTGGCCGTCGCGTTCGTGATCGAACCAATGAACCAGGTGTCTTTATTTTTCGCCTTGCGGGCAATCGTTACGAATTCGCCCGGTTCTGCGGCGATGATTTTCGTATCGTCCCAGTCCACTGCGACGTCCTTGATAAATTGGAAAGCGTCCAGTTTAGGTTCGTAGTTTTCTGGTAAATCTGCCGCCATTTGCAAGGGGCTGTAGATGGTGACATAGAGCGCTAATTGTTTGGCCAAAGTAGAGCGTACTTTCGTCGTCCGCGTCGAATCGAACTGGTTCAAATTCATGTGGAAAAGCCCCGGCGTATAATCCATCGGTCCGCCCATCAAGCGAGTGAAAGGTAAAATGGTCGTGTGCTCCGCGTTAATTCCAAGCGTTGGCGCATTGTTAAATTCCGATCCACGAGCGGCTTCTGCGGCCATCCAGTTCGGGTAGGTCCGGTGCAAGCCTGTGGGGTGAACGGATTCGTGGGAATCAACCATCAGGTGGTAATTTGCCGCTTTCTCAGCGACGCGGTTGTAGTGGTTGACCATCCATTGGCTGTCGTGGTGCTCGCCTCGTGGAATGATTTTGCCCACGTAACCCGTCTTCACGGTGTTGATCCCTTTGTCTACCATAAATTGATAGGCGGCGTCCATTCTGCGCTCGTAATTCGTCACGGAACTCGAGGTTTCGTGGTGCATAATTAGCTTCAAACCTTTAGAAGCGGCATATTTTGTGAGGGTGTCGATTTGGTAATCCGCGTAAGGCGTCACGAAATCGAATACTTCTTCCTTCCAGTTTCCGAACCAATCTTCCCAGCCCGTGTTCCAGCCTTCCACTAAGACGCCGTCGAATCCGTGTTTGCCCGCGAAGTCGATGTAGCGTTTCACGTTCTCCGTATTTGCGCCGTGTTTTCCACCTGCCAAAGGCCAGTTCGCCTTGCCCACGTGCATTTCCCACCACATGCCCATGAATTTTTGGGGTTTGATCCAGGTGGAATCCTTGATTTTCGAGGGTTCGTTTAGGTTCAAGATTAATTTAGAGGCCAAAATCTGTTCCGCCTTATTCGACACCACCACCGTTCTCCACGGGGTGTTGAATGGCGTCTGTGCGTAGGCCTTATTTCCAACTGCATCCGGCACTAGAGCGGAGGTAAATTCGAGTCCCTCTAGTTTCAAATGCATCGCCGGATAATTGACTAATGCCGCCTCATGCACATTCACATAGAGGCCATCCGCTGACTTTAACATCAGGGGAGTTTGGACGAAGTTTTTGCCCATTAAAGACGTCACCGCGATGTCTTTTTCTTTAGCTGCCGCAGCTAAGGCATCGATTTCGGAGATTTTGGTTCTTTGGTAGGTATACTCGTTTGTATCATAATCTCCTGGAATCCAGAAGGCATTGTGGTCACCCGTCATCGTGAAAGAAGACCACTCGTTATCGACGATAAAATGGTTGAAATTGTCTTGGGTAGGGAAGAAATAACGGAAGCCGATTCCGTCATCAAAAACGCGGAAAATCACGTCCATCAAGACCCCGGATTCCTTCAAATGCAGGGTCAATTCCTTGTAATTATTTCTGATCTCCTTAACCTCTCCCCACACCGGTTTCCAGGTGCCGTCCACGAGGGTAGAATCCACGCCTAAGATTTGAAATTTACGTAACTCCAAAGCGGGTTTCTTCAGGGTTAGACCTAGGTCAGAGGCTGCGATGACCTCTTTGGCTTTATAAAAAACCTGGTATTTAAGGGCTCTGTCAGCACCTTGCGATACTTGAATTGAAATTTGATCTGTAGGCGAAGCTATCTTAAACGATTTTTGGGCGAATAAAGAGACGCTCAAAAGTAGGAGAAGAAGGGTTTTGTTCATACCGCAAAATTACTAAATCTTGCCGTTTAATCAGTCAATTTATTGGTGTTAAAAAAATTGATTAATTTGCTTTCTAAACCTTTAATTATGAAAAAAATTGCCTTTCTATGGCTAGGAATTTCCTTATCACTTCAAGTTTCGGCGCAATCTTTGATGCCTAAACCGCAAACGATACAACTAAATAACGGGAAATATTCCCTCATATCTTCCTCCATTTCGGTTACGGGTTCTACTGATCCCCTAATTTTAAAAGCGGCAAAAAGAGCAGAAAAACGTATCGCTTCCTTAACTGCTTTGCCCGCGGGCGCTAAGAAATTAGCCATTCAAGTACAATTGAAGTCAGATTTGAAAAAAGAAGCTTACTCATTAGCTGTAGATGCGAAAGGCGCGAAATTAAGTGCAGGCAGTGTTAGAGGAGTGATGGAAGGACTTGAAACACTAACTCAATTAGTCGAAAATAAGTCGATTCCTTATGTAACTATTGTAGATGAACCACGATTTGAATGGCGCGGTTTAATGATTGATGTGGCGCGGCACTTTATTACTTTGGACGTCATAAAAAGAAACGTAGATGCCATGGCAGCGGCAAAATTAAACATTTTGCACTTGCACCTAACGGATGACGAAGGCTTTCGAATCGAGTCAAAAAAATACCCCAAATTACACGAATTAGGTTCCGGCGGACAGTATTTCACGCAAGCCCAAATGAAGGAACTCGTAGCCTATTGCGCTGATAGAGGAATCGACGTATACCCAGAATTCGATCTTCCCGGCCATAGTCAAAGTTTCTTTGCAGGCTATCCAGAACTAGCTAGTGAGAAAAAGGAATACAAACCGGGGCCGAGATTCAAAATAGAGGCTGGAGCAAAGCCCATGAATATGATGGCCATTATGCAAATGATGAACACCGCTCCCACTCCTACGATTGATCCCACGAAAGAGAATACTTATACGTTTTTAGCCGGATTAGTTTCAGAAATGAAAAGCATTTTTCCTTTCGCATATTTCCATTTGGGCTTGGATGAGAGTAATGGCGTTGCGTGGAAAAACAACCCAGAGATTGTGGCTTTTATGGCGGAAAAAAAGATTGCCAATGTGCACGAATTACAAGAATATTTCTTGCAACGTTTCGATGCGGTAGTAAAAAAAGAGGGATATAAATCCGTGGTATGGGAGGAAGCTTTTAATGCCAAAACTCCAGCCGACATAACCGTCCAAGTTTGGAAACCAAGTATGATGGGACCCGGACTTTCGTTAGACGCGATTGTGAAACAAGGTAATCCTGCGATTGATTCGAGAGGTTTTTATTTGGATCATTTTATGCCTTCCTATATCCATTTGATGAATAAAGACTTCACGCAAAGCAGCCCTTGGAAAGGTGGCGAAGCTGCGATGTGGTCAGAAGTGGTGGATGCAGAAGTTTTTGAGGGCCGTGTTTGGCCTAGAACCTTAGCTATTGCGGAACGATTGTGGACGAATCCGGCTACTGCAGACATAGACGAATTTCATGAGCGACTTTTTGCCGCTGAAGCCTACCTGGAGAAAACAGGGTTGCACTTGAATGATTCAAAAAAAGCAGTGCTAGCTTCTTTTCCAAACACGGAATCCTTCTTAAATCTTTTAACGCCTATCAAAGGGTACAAGCGTTTAATGGGTGATATGACTATCCCCACAGAACAACGCGATAAAACCTACCGCAACTTACGGGATGTGTTGCGTCCGGATTCGAAAGAGGCCTTTGCGTTTAGACTACAAGTAAAAGATTTCTTAAAAAACGGGGATTCTAAACAAATTGCAGGAAGTTTGCAGTCGATGCTAAAGGCAGCAGAAGAGGCTAAAAAGATCTCTTCTATTCAACCATTAGTGAATTCATTCTCTACTATTGCTCCTAAGATCATTGATTATTTAGGCCAAAAAAATCCCGAAAAAACATCTGCTCTTATTGCCGAAATCAAAGCGGCGCGCAAGCCAGCTGCGAGCTTGGAGCTGGGTATTTGGGATGAATTAGAAGCATTAGTTACTGGAACTTTGAAAGACCGACCGGAGAATATCCCTTTGATGTAATTAAGGTAAAAACTCGATCGCCGGCTTCCGTCCTGTCTTCACAAAAGCCCGCATCGCATCAAAAGCTTTAGCGGTTTGTGCATCTGTGAATTGACAATGGGCCTGACCGTTCGTGTATTTAACGGCGAAATATTGATCGCGTCCTTGTGCGTGAATCATATTTTCAATGTTCGTCACGGCATAGGAAACCGGAATTAATTGATCGTAAATCGTGTGCATCAATACGACTGGCTTATCAATTTTTCCGGTGCGGTCGTAGCGCGCAAAAAGCTCTGCCTGATCCTTCGTGGCAGGTAAGCGTTCTGCTACCGCATTTACTTTCAAGTTATCTGGGAAGCCCGTGTAAAGCGTTTCTGTATTATCAAAAGGGTTGCCTTTTAGCTTGAGGGCGATGTCGCGTAACACGTTTTGGTTAAAAAATAAGGCGCCAGGAAGGTCATCGAATTTCAAGTCAAAGCGCTTCGCAAAAGCCACGGCTAACACGGAATCTTTCTGCAATAAAGCCTTTTTGATCTCCCCCATTCGTTTGCCTGCGGTGGCAAAGGATACGAATCCGACAGAGCTATTGACGTCAAAAATATCTTTCAACGAAGGTACGATTCCTGGGAATAAACCGTTCATCGTCGCATACATATCGTACTCTTTTCTACACTGTAAATACGGGCGAGAAGATAGCGGACAAAGAGGTAATCCACCATGATAGTATTGGCCAAAATTCTCCAAAGTCGCGAACGTAATTCCACCGCCCATCGAGTGCCCCATCATAAAGGTCGAGTCCGGTTGGCCCATCTTCTTCACGAAAGCTTGGCGCAATTCTTCGGTCGCATCAACTCCCTCCGGTAAGGCAAAACCTTGGATAGGGTAATCAGATGCTGCAACGGCAAAACCTCGATCCAAAATCACCTGTAAGCGCTTATCCAATCCCGCATTGGCACTCGCCGTCGGGGTTCCCATAAATTGGTAACCATGGGCATACATCACTAGTTTTTTGTTCCATTTAGCTGGCATCAAAACTTGATAGCCGCCCCCTTTCAGGGTACCTAAATCGATTTTTTCTTGGGCAAAAATAGTGGTGCTAAGTGCGAGGAAGAGGAATAGTTTTTTCATAGTGAAGATTAAGGAGAAGCAAAATAGGGAAAAAATGGTAATTTGCGGTATGGAGAAGCCTTATATCGTCGACCAAAAATTCGAGAAAGAAAGCACGCTCGCCATCGGCGAATACGAACATTGCGTTTTCAAAAACTGCCAGTTCGAATCAGAAGATTTTAAAAATTTCCAATTCGTAGACTGCAGCTTTGAATCTTGCAATCTCAGTTTAGTCAAACTTAGCGGAGCAGCACTCCAAAAAGTGCACTTCAAAGACTGCAAAATGCAGGGCCTTCGCTTCGAAGCCTGCAATCCTTTTTTATTCGAAGTAAGTTTTGATACCTGTGTTTTAAACTTGTCTTCCTTCTACCAAATCAAAGGAAAAAAGACAAAGTTCGCGGGCTGTTCTTTGCACGAAGTGGACTTCACAGAATCCGATTTCTCGGAAGCCGTTTTCGATGATTGCGATTTGGCTGGGGCACTTTTTGACCAGACGAATCTAAGCAAAGCGGACTTCCGCAGCGCGTTTAATTTTATCATTCACCCCAGCATAAATCAGATCAAGAAGGCGAAGTTTTCGCAGAATGGTTTGGCGGGATTATTGCAGGGCTTTGACATCTCTATATCCTAATATGAAAAAAATCTTATTGCTACTCCTGCTGAGCGCGCCACTTTTCGCTCAGCCTCGTACGATTGTCACGACAGACGGCGAAATCGATGACGTGGATACGTTCATCCGGATGCTTTTGTATTCGAATGAATACCAGCTGGAAGGTTTAGTGTATTCTAGCTCCATGTGGCATTACAAAGGCGACGGGAAAGGGACCAAGTTCACCTCAGAAATGGAGATGACCCGCAAAATGTATGGTGCGAAAACAGACTTGCGCTGGCCAGGCGTTCAATGGATTCAAGATTTATTGAAAGCGTATGGACAAGTTCATCCGAACCTAATTTTGCACGACAAAAACTACCCATCTCCAGCCTACTTAAATAGTTTAGTCAAAGTGGGAAATATTGATTTCGAAGGAGAAATGGAGCAGGTGACAGAGGGGTCAGAATGGATCAAAGCAAAATTGTTAGACAACGATCCGGAGCCTATTTATTTGCAAGCGTGGGGTGGGACAAATACGATTGCTAGAGCTTTGAAATCGATTGAAGAGCAATATGCCAGCGAAAAAAACTGGCCCAGCATCAAAGAAAAAATCTCTCGAAAAGCCATCATCTACACCGTGATGGATCAGGATGCGACGCTGAAAAATTACATCGGTGGACATTGGCCGCAGATTCGGGTATTTTATAATGCGCAGCAGTTTGCCAGTTTTGCCTACCCATGGAAGCGCGTGATGCCTAAGGCGACGCAACCCTATTTCGAGGGAACCTATATGGGGCCTAAAATCATCCAAAATCACGGGCCTTTATTGAAGATGTATTATGCCTATGGAGATGGCCAAAAGCAGCCCGGCGACGACGAGCACATACACGGTGATCCGACTAAATTGAAGGATGCGCAATGGGGATCTTTCCAACCTTTTGATTTTATTTCCGAGGGAGATTCACCCGCTTTCTTGCACCTAGTGGATGTGGGGTTGAATAACTTGAACAACCCATCCTACGGTGGTTGGGGTGGTCGATTCGCTCTAGCGGAGGGAAATCCGTATCGATTCGAAGACAACGAAAAGGCAGCTGATTTCAATCCGGAGACCGGTAAATTAGACATTTCTTATTCCCAAACCCGCTGGTTAATCGCCGCGCAAGAAGACTTCGCAGCCCGCGCAGATTGGTGTGTGAAATCGTATAAAGAGGCGAATCACGCGCCTCAGATTTTGGTGAAAGAAGGCACTTCGATTACCGCAAAAGCAGGAGATCAAATTGCACTTCATGTCACGACGGGAGATCCGGATGGGAACGCGGTGAAGCTGAAGGTTTGGCCTTATTCGGAGGCAGGATCTGGGAAAGCTGAAGTGACACTAAAAGACGGCAACATCACCGTGAAAATACCTGCTGATGCAAAAAAAGGTGATACTTTTCACGTCGTGGTGGAAGGAACGGATTCGGGGTCGCCGGCTTTGACGAGGTACAAGAGAGTAGTGATTACTATAAACTAAATTCCCTCATGATCACACTTCAATTAGTCAAAGCCAAGGAGGAGATGAAAGGCGTTTTAGCCTTACAGCAAGCTAATTTGCGTAATAACATTACGCAGGAAGAGGCGGAGACGGAGGGTTTTTTGATGGCGGAATATGACCTTGATTTTCTGGAATTGCTGAACCAAAAAAGCCCGGGTATCATTGCGAAAGATGGAGAAAAAGTGGTGGGATACAGTTTAGTCGCGTTGCCAGAAACGGCACGCCAGCATCCTTTATTAGCAGATCTGGTGCAGAATATTGAACGCTGCATTTTCGAAGGTAAGCCGGTTGAAAATTATGCGATTGTGGCTCAGCTTTGTGTTTCGAAGGAGTATAGGGGACAGGATTTGGTCCAAAAACTCTACGGAAGTTTCCGAGATCATTATGCTAATCGTTACACGTATTGTGTAACAGACGTCGCCCAGGCAAATCACCGTTCGCTAAAAGCGCATCAAAAACGGGGATTCCAAGTAATTGATACCTTAGAATATGGTGGAATTGGCTGGAATATTGTGTTGTGGGATTGGAATAAAAAAACTTTTTAAGGGATACGATGATATACCATAATGCTCAAAATACTGCGATCGTAATAATTCAAATTAGGGCGTTGCTGAAAGGCGTGCAAATAACCCACATCAACTGTTAAATTTTCCCGCAGCGGAATACTGACACCGGCAAACATCCGGTGTTGGTCTAACTCATTCGCGGGATTTTCCTGCGCCGCATTCAATAAAATTTCCGTATTCACTTTTCCCTGTATTCGCTTGATGAAGGGAAATAAGGCTTGAATTCGGTAACGAAGACGGTAATTGCTAAAGTTAATAGCATCCGTCAGTTCTGTACGACTCGCATTCGGTACTCGGTTAAAGCGCATCTCTAATCTGAAACGATGATCTAACCGAACTTTGGACCAGCGATGTTTGTATACGACATCTAGATGAGGGCGGTATTCCGGAATGGCTAGTCTATTCGCCGTCCGCGGATCATTAGGCGTGTTTAGGAAAAGGGCTGCTCCAGCAGAAAGATCCCAATTATCCCCTATCGTTCGGTGCACATGTGCTCTAAAAGCATTTTGGTGGTGCACTAATGGGTCTATGAAATGCCGTGTGTGCACTTCACCTTGAACATACCATTTCGGATTTAAAGAATGCATGAGGTAATATCCGTACCAAACTTGGGATTGATGCTCTATTAGACCTTGGCTTTGCGCTACGAAGAGGGGAAACAAAAAGAAAAAGACATACTTCATTTGGCAATGATACTATTTTATTCTATAAAAACGATAGACTAAGTATTCTTTGTGTATTTCTGCTTAAAAAACTAACCAAACAGCACATAAGCCACCGCCAGCGTCACAAACACGTTAAATAACTGCGCGATTAAGAAGGCATACAATGGCTTCTTCCCTTCTTTCGAGAATAGGTCTGAGAATTTGGTTTCCAAACCGATGCTAGTGAAAGCTAAGGCAAACCAAAGTCCTTGCAAAGCCTTGAAACCTCCCTTCACTGAATCGATCGTTTCGGCTGAAATCACGAATGAGAAAAGCAGCGATGCCGCGATGAATCCCAAAACGAACTTAGGAAAACGCTCCCAAATAATCGAGCCCGTAGGCTTTGCTTCTTGCACGGCCGAAGATTGATTGTTCGTCACCGTCCAATAAATGGAGATGGCGAAAGCGGCGAAACCTAACAATACGTTTTGGGAGAATTTAACGATCGTCGAGATCTTCAAAGCCTCCTCGCCCACCATCGTTCCAGACGCGATTACCGCACCAGTTGTGTCAATGGTTCCGCCTAACCAAGCACCAGTCACCGCTTGCGAAAGACCCAAAGCCTGCGCTATAAATGGCAAAAAGATGATCATCGGAATCGCTGTAATCAAGACGATGGAGATAACATAAGACAGCTTTTTCGAATCGCCTTTAATGGCTCCAGACGTCGCAATCGCAGCTGAAACGCCACAGATAGACACCGCACTAGAGATCATGATGGCGAATTCCTCGTCGATGCCCATTTTTTTGGAGATCCAAAACGCAAAGTACCAAACCGAAATCACCACCACCAAGGCTTGAATCAAACCGAGTGAACCGGCCTTCAAAATGTCCCCGAAAATTACGCTCGTACCTAATAAGATCAAACCAATTTTCACGAACAATTCCGTCGAAAGGGATTCAGTCAACCAGGTCGGAAGCGTGAAGAAATTACTCAAAACCAACCCGATCGTTAAGCTGAAAATCACCGCTTCTAAATTCCAATTTTTCAGAAATGCGTTGCCTGCTAACACTAAAGCAAGTGAGGTAAGCACGAAAACAATGGGAAAACCTTTGGCCGTTCCTGACACACTTTTGCCTAAAACACTTGCCGCGAGAATCGCGATGATGTACGTGAAAACGAATAGCTGACCTAGCTTCATTAAGTTACCCGCTGTGAGCACTTTTTCTGATAAGTCAACGGTTGTCTCCCAGCCGAAAGAAGGAGATGGAATTTTCACCCCTACAAGGGCGACGCCGATGATGATAAATCCTAAAAGGACAACGGTCCAATCTTCTGTTAAAAGGCTCTTCTTCATTATTTCGCTGGAGTCAACACGATGTTTCTATATTCCACGGGACCATGATCGCCCTGAAACATGATGGGCCCTGGCGCTGCTTCGTCGCTGTCCATCGCGCCGCCGGTGATGCCGGGGATGTTTTGTTCGACGATGACTTTTTGGCCATTTAAGGTGACTGAAACCTTGCGCCCCACTAAAGTGATGTCATAAGTTTGCCATTCGCCGGATGGTTTTGCGGCTTGGAAAAGCGGATCGATAAAGCCGTAAATACCGCCTAAATAGATGCTGTAGGGCTCTTTGCCAAAGCTATCTTCCACCTGCACCTCGTAACGGCCGCGTAAGTAGACGCCACTATTGCTAGAGGGAGGCAAGCGGAATTCGATGTGCAATTTGAAGTCGTTGAACTTTTGTTCTGTGCATAGGTTCGCGCCAGAGGCTGGGCTTTTCAGCACGCCATTCTCTGCGATCCATTGGTTTTTAGGCCCTAAGGCTTTCCAGCCTGTTAAATCTTTTCCATTAAATAGGGTGATCGGTTTTTGCCAAACCGGTTCCGCCGTTCTCCATAAAGAGGGAGCGCGAACGCCTGTAAAAGCCATCGCTTTGCCGTTTGGTTTTACGATCGTTCCAGACAATTTTCCGTCTTTCAAATCTCCTTCAAAACTCATCTGAACGTCTGTTAATTCCCATTGTGGTGGAATCTTAAACGAAATATGGCCGTCCTTAAAAAACACTTCTGAAATGGGACGTGCTGAACCTCCATCACCTACAAAACGACCCGTTAAGGTTTTGTGACCTGAGTGACGCACTTCTAACCAAGAGGGTGCCGTCGAAACTCCGCCATTGCGGTTTTCCATGGATACGTTTAGATCCCAAGCGCCTTCTAGAGGATGGTGCTCTTGCGAATAAGCGCTTGATGCAAAGGCAAATAAAGCAAATAATACTTTTTTCATAGTCTTACGATTGAACCGCCTTCATCTGAGGCGAAATGAAATGAATTAATAACCACGCAAACAAATACGCGCAGCCACAAGCCACAAATATAACATTATATCCGTCTGACAAAGCCTGGTCTGCCTTGTAGGAATCTAAAATGACTCCAATAATATAGGGAAAAATCACGCCACCCAGCGAACCTGCCAAGCCACCGATGCCCACGACGGAAGAAACGGCGTGTTTTGGAAACATATCCGAAACCGTCGTAAAAATATTTGCCGACCAAGCCTGGTGCGCAGATGCCGCAATGGAAATTAAGAATACGGCTTGCCAAATATCCGTCGCCCAACGCGCCCCAATAATGGGCACCGCACAGAGCGCGAAGAAGAACATCGAATACTTCCGCGCCTTATATACCGGCCAGCCTTTCTTGATGAAATACCCAGAAATATAGCCTCCGCCAATACTCCCGATGGATGTACACGTAAACAAAATCGCCAAATGCAAACTCGGCTTTTTCAAGTCTAGCGCAAAGGTCGTGGAGAAATAAGACGGCAACCAAAACAAGAAAAACCACCAGATCGGATCCGTGAAGAACTTACCTACGATGAAGACCCAGGTTTGGCGATATCCAAAAAGTTTAGACCAAGCGATGGGTGCGACTTCGGACTTTTCTTCCTCAGACTGTATATGCGCTAATTCTTCTGAAGTAACCGAAGTATGTTTCGCGGGGACTTCATAAAATACCCACCACAATATCAACCAAATAAATCCGATGGCGCCGGTAATAATAAATGCTTCTTGCCAGCCGTAGGCTCCCAAAATCCAGGGCACCATAATGGGAGCCACCATCGCACCGATGTTCGCTCCGGAATTAAATATCCCAGTCGCTAAAGCGCGTTCGCGTTTAGGAAACCACTCCGCGACCGTCTTAATCGCCGCCGGAAAATTCCCTGCCTCGCCGGCACCTAAAGCGGCGCGTGCCGCGCCGAACCCAAACGACGTTTTCGCCAAGGCATGCGCCATCGCCGCGAACGACCAGATGACGATGGAGATGGCGTAACCCATTTTGGAACCGATCTTATCGATCACCTTCCCAAAAGCCAACAATCCGATCGCATACGACGCCGTGAAACACATCACGATGAAACTGTAATCCGTCTCCGACCAGTTCAATTCCTTCTCCAGCGTGGGCTTCAACAAGCCGATCACCTGGCGATCTAAATAGTTAATCGTCGTCGCAAAAAACAAGAGGGCGACCACCACCCAGCGGTAATTTCCTTTCATTAGAATCCGATTGAATTCCCGCCGTCAACCGGGATTGAGACGCCTGTAACGTAATTTGCTGCATCAGAAGCTAGATAAACCGCTGCCCAACCGATGTCTTCTGGTTTCCCAAAATAGCCCATCGGCGTGCGATCCATCGCCTTGTGTTTGCGATCCGGATCTGAATTCATCGCCGTTCTACTCATCGCCGTTTCGATAAATCCTGGCGCAATTGCATTCACGCGAACGCCTTTGCCAGACCACTCGGAAGCGAGCACGCGCACTAAACCATAGATCCCCGTTTTAGAAGATGCATAGGCCGCGACTCTATCGATTCCATAATAAGCTGCCATCGATGAGATCATAATAATCGAACCCTTTCCGCGGTCTAACATATGTTTTCCCACTTCACGCGTCAGCGAGAAAACAGCATTTAAATTCACGTTAATGATGTTCGCAAAATCGTCATCCGACACTTCCACGGCCGGGCGTTTCATGTTGATGCCCGCGTTGTTGACGAGGATATCGATGGCGCCATGCTGCGCCACAAGATCCGAAACCAGCTGTGCCGTCAAGCTCAAGTCTGAAACATCATTCACCGCATAATGTGCCCCTGAACCCAGGTTTGCCACCGCCTCTTTTAGCACCTCTTCGCGGCGACCCGTGATCACGACCGTGGCGCCGGACGCTAAAAAGCATTTCGCGATATCGAATCCGATTCCGGTTCCGCCGCCCGTGATGAGCGCCACGCGCCCTTGCAATGAGAATGGTTGTTGCATCTTATTTCAGTTGGTAAATACGTACAATTTCTTTTATTTCTGCCAAAGTCCGCGTGGGCGTCCCATAGCTTATCGGCAATTTCGAATAGGTTTGGAAGTACAGTAAATGGGCATCGTGCCACAAAACAGACTCCCGTTGTTGCGCGGCCAAACGACCGCGAACATCCGCAAAAATCTCCGGATCCACCTTGCCTTGCAGCGAATCCCAGTCCTTTTGCAAATCCTTCACTTCCTGCAAACCAGTATTTATGCGGTAGCAGAATTCATCCCAAAGCGTCCGCCCAGAAGTCAATTTCTCTTTCCAACCCACGTGGTGGAACCACAATAGATAGTTCAGATCCGTCTTCGCCGGATCAAGCCACTGTTGTGCGACCGCTGGATGGTATAAACTCAAGGCATTGCTTCCCGACGCTTTTCGGTCAAAACCTAGACCCACAGAATCCGCTCGGTGGTAATATATCGAGGTCCAATCCGGACGTTGGCTGCGCTCGAGCCAAGGCTCCGGGCCCCAGTGAATGCTTTGGCCCATCACGTGGTGCAAGCCTAAAGGTGTCGTGAATTTCACATAGGTGTCGCGGGATTTCATCAGAATATCCGAAGCTGTTTTCACTGCTTTTTCGTCGTGGGTCAACGTCTGCTTTACCCACTCGTCCGCAATTTTTTCGGAGCTTAATGTGTGATCCCAAGCCAATCGGCCGAATGCATACCAGTTTGCTTGCGACAGTAAATGTCCTGTCCAGTTTCTGTCGGAACCCGTGTTTGCCACGCCCGCCATCATGGTGATTTGGTCGTTTCCTAGGCTGCCGTCGATGACTTTGGCGACGGTGGAACCTTTGCCGTTTTGGTAGGTATCTGAATCCAAGCACTCTTTGAAGAGGATGGATTGGTAGAAAACGTTCGTGCTGAAACCCGTGTATTCTTGGGTGATTTGGAATTCTAAGGCCAAAGGCGTCTTCGGCATCGCACCGAATAAGGGGTGGAATGGTTCGCGCGGCTGGAAGTCGATGGGACCATTCTTCACTTGTACGATCACGTTTTTCGCGAAGGTTCCATCCAAAGGTTTGAAGTCGTTATAAGCCTCTTTGAAGCGATCGCCTTTGGGATTAGGGGCATAAACGAAGGCCCGCCAAATGACGATTCCATTAAAGGGTTGCATCGCCTCCGCTAACATATTCGCGCCGTCCGCGTGGGTGCGACCGAACTCTTGTGGACCCGGTTCGCCCTCAGAATTTGCCTTTACTAAGAAGCCGCCAAAATCCGGAATCTGCGCATAAATTTCTTTCGTTTTCGCCGTCCACCAAGCGCGCACTTGGGGGTCTAGCGGATCCGAGGTTTTCAATTTTCCCACCAGTTTAGGAGAGGCAAAATTCACGGATAAAAATAGCTTGATGCCGTATGGGCGGAACACGTCGGCGAGCACTTTTACCTTCGCTAAATACTCCGGCGTCATGAACCGCGCCGAGGCATTTACGTTGTTCACGGAGACCGCGTTGATCCCGATGGACGCGTTTGCCCGGGCGTAATCCGTGTAGCGCGGGTCGACCGTTTCCGGCAATTCGTACCATTTCCACAGCGATTGCCCCGCGTATCCGCGTTCGATCGTGCCCATCACGTTGTCCCAGTGGTTCAACATGCGGAATTTGACTTTGGGCGATGAGCTGAAGTTTGCCAAAGGCTTCTCCTGCTGAATCATCCGTAACAATTCGAAAACCCCGTACAAAATCCCGCGGTCAGAGCTGGCTTTGATTTGAATTTGCGGGCCTGCAACGATGCTAAAAGCTTCTTCTTTTAAGCTCGGGTCTTTCACGAATTGAATACTTCCATTCTTTGCTAGGCTCACCGGCGCCACCCCCGTCAACCCTTTCAAACCATTCGTTAATTCTTTCTTCGCCGTCACTAAAATGGGCGTCGAGGCAAACTCCGATGAAATCGATTTTGCATACGGCGCATAACGAGCCGCGGATGCGACTTTGTCAAATTTCAACCACAAGCGGTAGCCATCATCCGCCTTCAAAGTAAAACTACAAACCACAAAAAACACCGCTAAAAAGGAGCGAATCGCTAATTCTAATCCGCGGATTTCCGATAAACCACGCAATCGTCCGATCGCCGAATAGCCTGGATAGGTTTTCTTTTTCAAATCATCTAACATTTGGTGACCATGATCTGGGCGCATCGGAATCTGTTCTCCCCCTCTTCTTTTTTCTTCTTCCACCACCGCTTTCACCACTTCAAACATATCCACATCACCCGTTAAATGCGGCGCCTCGTGGAAAATCAAGGGATCATTCTGTTCTCTAAAAGTCGTCCGCAAATGCAAGAAGTGAATGCGATCTGCGAAGCGACGAACCATACCAGGTAAATCATTATCCGCTCTCACCCCTAACGAACCAGTGCAGAACGTAATTCCATTCGCGCGTTCTGGAGTAGCCGCCATCAACGCCGCCAAATCCGCTTCCGTACTCACCACCCGTGGCAAGCCCAATAAAGGGAAAGGAGGATCATCCGGATGGATGCATAAGTTAATACCTAATTCCTGTGCCAAAGGCGCAATGGATCGCACAAAGTAGTGCAAGTTTTCGCGCAATTGGTCGGCAGATATATCCTTGTACTCGTCTAAAAGACTTTGGAAATTGGCTAAATGAAAGGCCTCCTCTGAGCCGGGAAGACCTAAAAGTGCTGTATTTTTTAATTCTTTTATTTCGTCAGAAGTCATCGTCGCGAAACGCTGTGAAGCCGCAGCCTGAACCGCCGGCGTATAATCCGCAGCGGCGCCCGGACGCTGTAAAATATGCAAATCAAACACCGCGAAATCCGTCCAAACAAAACGCAAAGCGCGTGCCCCATCCGGCATCTCGAAATTCAATTTTGTCCGTGACCAATCGAGCACGGGCATGAAATTATAGCACACGGTTTTGATGCCGCATGCTGCCAGATTTCGCAAAGAAGTCTTGTAGTTTTCAATCAACCCAGCGCGAGACGGCAAGGCTTTCTTAATCCCCTCGTGAACCGGCAGTGATTCCACGACTGACCAATGTAAGGGCGTCCAATCCTGATTCCCCGCTTCAATAATAGCAATGCGTTCTTGAATGGCTTCGATAGGCCAAACTTCCCCCACCGGAATTTGGTGCAATGCGGTAACGACTCCTGTGCATCCGGCTTGACGAATATCCATCAAGGAAACCGGATCGTTCGGACCGAACCAACGCATCGTGTGTATCATTGTATTTTGTTTAGAGGCTTATGCTTATTAAAGTGCAAAATGCACAAAAAATACTGATTAAAAAACCAACTCATACCTCGCCGATCTCCCCGCCCCCACCGGCGTAAATACCTGCATTGAAACGAGTTCCTGAAGATCGCGGGAGGCGGTGGCTCGGGAGGTTCCCGTGATTCCCACATATTTGCGGACATTCATTCCGCCTTGGAAAGAGTCAGGACCGGCTGCTAGCATGCGGTTGATGACTTTGTTTTGGCGCTCATTCAGTTGGTGCTCGAAGACGGCGAAGAAGTGCCATTTCGAAATGGTGAACTGGATGAGTTTGTCGGCAAAGGTTTGGGCTTCTAACAATGTTTGCACGAACCACTCGATCCAATCTGTGATGTTAAGCCCTTTTTCTGCTTGCTGGAGGGCCTGATAATAGGCCTTTTTGTTTGCCTCTATGGCTTTGGAAATACTAAAAGGCAAAGGACATTGAAGACCCTGCGAAAGCGCTTTCTCCACGATGGCGCGACCGATACGGCCATTGCCATCCTCAAACGGGTGAATCGACTCGAAATACAAGTGAGCGACCGCCGCCTTAACCGGTGGCGCCATCCAAGCTGACTCGTTAAACCACTGTAAAAATTGCGCCATTTCGGGTGGAACGCGCGAAGACGGTGGAGCCTCGTAATGAATGGTAGGCCGAGCGACAGACCCAGAAACAATCTGCATGGGCGCCTCATCCGTCCGCCATTCGCCCGCATTTATCTGCGGCGTATTACCCATTAATTTTGTATGCCAAAGCTTCAGCCGCTCCTCCGTCAATGGCTCAGCAAACGAATTCCGCACATCCATTAACATCTCACTCAGCCCAATAACATCCTTATTTTTAGGCAAATGCGGACTCGCTAAACCTAAATTCCGACGAACCGAAGACATAATATCTAATTCGCTGTAGTGTTCCCCTTCAATGGCAGACGTCTTTAAGGCCTCCGCCACCATCAATTGAATCATCATTTCCGTCCGATCCTCCACAGGCAAAGCAGCTAATTTACCGCTCAATTCGCCTGATTTCTGCATAAATGCAAAGATTTGCGGCTCGATACGATTCGTATCGAATTCAAAATGGGGCCAAGAAACGCGTTGCCAATTGTACATGATGAGGCGATTAGGAAGTATAATCGCCTCAAATATAAGCATTTTTTGAGGCGATTAGCACAATTAATCGACTCATTTTTACACCCCCCTACTAAATTGAGTCACAGCCTCCGCGGTCGCCAGCAGTTTCAGGTCAAAAGCCTTGCAGATATTGCGGATGAAATGCTTGCCTAGATCTGTGACGATGACGCCGTGTTCACCCCAGGTGACGAGGTCATCGATCGCAAGTTCGTCGAGTTCGTGAAAGGTGTATTGGCGGAGGACTTCAAGGTCTTCTTTGTGGAAATGGGTCTTGCCTTGGCAGGCGATGTCGAGGATGTATTGGCGCATTTTTTGGTCCATCTGACTTAAAAAATAGCCCTTGAAAACGGCCAGTTCGCCGGCGTGGATTTGCTGGTAATATTCCTGAATGGTCTTCTTGTTTTGGGCAAAACCATAGTAAATGTCGCTGATGCTCGAGACGCCTAAACCTAAAAGCAAACCCGTCTGCTGCACCGTGTAGCCCATAAAGTTGCGGTGCAAGGTGCCCTCGTTGTGCGCTTTGACCATCAAATCCGATGGGAGCGCGAAGTGATCCATCCCGATGTCCGTGTAACCGGCGGCGCGGAAAAGCTCCTTGCCTTTTTGGTACAACTGCATCTTCTCAGACGCCTCCGGTAAATCGTTTTCGTCAAAAAGTCGCTGCGCCTTGCTCGTCCACGGCACATGCGCATACGAATAAAAAGCAATACGATCCGGCCGCATCGAAATCGCATCCTGAATGGTCTTTTCGATCCGCGGCAAGGTCTGCAAAGGCAGGCCATACACTAAATCCAAGTTCACCGATTCATACCCGATCTCTCGCGCCCATTGCACCACCTGTTTCACATTTTCCAAAGGCTGCACCCGATTAATCACCTCCTGAACCTGCGGATTACTGTCCTGCATCCCAAAACTCACGCGGTTAAATCCCAGCTCAAAAAGCGTTTGCAAATGTTCGCGGCTCGTGTTATTGGGGTGACCCTCGAAACCGAATTCGTGGATCTTTGGCACAACGGAATCCGCTAAAATTCCCTGCAACATCCGCTGTAAATTCTGCGGCGAAAAGAACGTAGGCGTCCCGCCTCCGATATGCAATTCCCGAATAACCGGCTTAGAGCTCATCGATTTTCGGTACAAATTCCACTCCTGTAACAGCACATCGATGTACTCCTCCTCCACGGAATGGTTCGTCGTAATGCGCTTATTACAGCCACAAAAAGTGCAGAGTTTCTCGCAAAAAGGCAAGTGAATGTACACGCTAATCCCCTCCTGTTCATTGCTCTCCTCGAAACGACGCACAAACATCCGTTCCCAATGTTCGCTGTCAATCGTCTCATCCCAAAACGGTACCGTCGGATAACTCGTGTAGCGCGGAATCGCTACGTTGTACTTGTTCAATAAATCTAGGCTTACCGGTTGCATGGGGGCAAAGGTAGCTTTGAGAGGATTGTTGAAAAATGACGAATGTCAATTTTGCTTTCAGCAAAATTAAATGGTGAATGATAAATGGTAAATGGTGAATGATCTGATTTGAACTGTTCTGCATTTATCGATCACAAAAAACCTATTTATCGATCATAAAAACGTAAATAATGATCGATATTCCCAATTATCATGATCGATAAAACCACCCCCATTTACCATTCACCACTTACCATTATCTATAATCTCTCCCCATTTATTCCTGCTTCATTTAATTAAAATTGTTAATTTCAACCCTATGCAACAATGGATATGTAATGAGCCTGGAGTTTTGGTTTCTCAACAAGTAGAAATGCCTCAGCGCACACCCGGATTTTCCCTCCTTCGCGTACGTAACATCGGCATCTGCGGAACGGACATTCACGCCTTCGCTGGCAACCAACCCTACTTTTCCTATCCCCGCATATTAGGCCACGAACTGGCAGTAGAAATCGTGGAATCTGACACCTTTTCGCCGGGAGAATTAGCGACGATTATCCCCTATTTTAATTGTGCTACTTGCGGGGCTTGCTTAATGGAGCGGCCGAACTGCTGTGAGAATATCCAGGTTTTTGGGGTGCATACAGACGGCGGAATGCGCGAATATATCGTGGTAGAAGATCGTTACATTTTACCGGGGAATGGCCTTTCAGCAGATGAACTTGCTTTAGTAGAACCTTTAGCGATCGCCGCGCACGGACTTCGCCGCGCGGAACTAAAAGCAGGTGAAAAAGTCCTCGTGATGGGTGCCGGACCTATTGGTTTATTCACGATTTTATTGGCTAAAATTCAAGGGGCTTTAGTCGAAGTAGCGGAACCTAATAAAGCTCGTTTGCAATTTTGTGTCGACAATTTAGGGGTTTCGGAAGCTTCCTCAGCGGCCTACAGCACCGTCATCGATGCCACCGGAAATCTAAACGCTATTGAATCAGGTTTCGCCAAAATGGCGCACGGTGGAAAATACGTTTTGATCGGATTACAAAAACAGGCCATCTCCTTTTCACATCCGGAATTTCACAAAAGAGAAGCCACTTTAATGAGTAGCCGAAACGCAACTTTGGAAGACTTCCACTACGTCATAAATTTATTCCGCGATGGTAAGATTCAGGCAGATAAATTCATCAGCCATCGCTTCACAAAAAATCAAGTTCCTGGTATTTTTGCAAAAATTAACGAGCCCACTCAACAAGTAATCAAGGCGATGATTACTTTAGCGGAATGAAACCACTACTCCTATTCTGCCTACTTTTAGGCGCCTGTAAATCCCAAGAAGTGCTACCTGATAATTGCTACAAAGGGCGTCTTTCCCTAAAGGGTATTTGCAATAATTACGTGATTGAATTGATAGGAGGAACGATTGATTTATCTAAAGTTGAAACTACTTGGGAAAATCCCTCAACGGGGAAAAAATATACCAATGCCTTCGCACTTTCAAACCCTTGCGCCTTACCTGTTAGCCTGAAAGAAGGGGACGAATTCTTTTTCAAGTTAGACTCCACCCAGCTGACAGAAGTATGCATTACTTGCAAGGCTTACAGCCCGACTCCTAAAAAGGCCTTACCTATCTCAATCTGTCCCTAATTGATTTTGAAATTAGTCACCTCATAGCCGATTTCTTCGTCCGCCATCATTTCCGAAAAGTCGAAGAAGACATTCGTGGGGTAGCCATAAGTGGCATTAAAATTCAGCACTTTCTTCGCTGGATTTTTGTCGACGTTCGCCTTAATGACTTGCAATAATTCCGGGATCGTATACATCACACCGTAGCGCTCCGCAGCATTATAGGGCGCGCCATTTACGGTGGTTATTTTACCATTTTGAACGACAATTTGATGTGGCCCCACATATTCCAGGGGACAAAAGCAAACCCGTTTAAAGGAAAATGAATAGTTAACAATTTTCTTTTCGTTCCAAAGATTCAGATTTGCCGTCGCATCATCTAGCGGCTCCACGGTTTTGCAGCCTAACATACTCAAACAGAAAAGAAAGAGTAATTTCTTCATTACAGCGCTAAGCGGGTGAATAGACCTACATTATCTTTCTCCATCTTCATCGGTCCATAATAATCGAAATTCGCACCTAGACCAACTGTGAATTTTCCTTTAGTAATACCCGCACGCAACATCAAGGCACTACGCGCGTGAGTTCCTTCGCTTAAACTAGCGACATGTAAAATCTGGGCTTTGGAATAAAAAGAAAGATCTTTCGAAATAGCCGGCTTAAATTCGACGATACCAATAGTGGAGATGTTACGCGAAGGCTGTAAATTAATATTGGGATTCAATAAAAATAACCACGTCCGATTCGCCTTAAAATACTGCAAACCCACCTGTGGCACTAAGCCTAATTTATAATGCCATTCCGCTCCAGCCGTCGCTCGAATATTCCCAAAAAGCTTATACGTGAGGTTATTCACAATCACTAATTCCGTCTCTGAAGCGGTGTTATTATAATCCACCATCCCTGTGCTGAGATTAAAATAACTCAACTTCCCATCCGCTGAAACGGGGCGATTGATAACACCGATAAACTGAACACGGTTATTGCCAAAAGTCGCCTCCACCGGAAGTGGCGGAAGGGGAGCGTGGTCTTGACCAAAAACAGCTACTGAACAGAAAAGTAAAATGGTGAATGGTAAATGGTGAATGGTGAATATACGTTTCATACAAAATAATAAAATACCCAGGCAACGATCCCGCCGATAGCTAACCAAAGCATCCCGTTCGCGCGTTTCTTCTTTAAAAATAATAACAAAATTAACCCCGTTACCGAGATTACAATCATAAAGATCGCAGAAAAGTCAATGACCCACGACCACGATTTCCCGGTATCACGTCCTTTGTGTAGGTCGTTGATCACGGCGATAATACCCATCTTCGTTTCCGTCAATTCGTATTTCCCATCCGCGCGATTCACGAAGAAATCTGCCGTATAACCAGGTCCTTGAAAGGAGATCGAAATCTCTTCTTCATCGATTCGGAAATCGTTCAATTGTCCCTTAATACTATGGTTCGCGCGAAGCTGCTCGACGATGTCGAGTTTAGGAATTTTAGCAGTGTCAGCCACCGAAACCCAGCCAGCTTTCACAGAACCTTTCTGCTCAGAAACAACCGTGCTTTCTGGAAACCAATCCACATGGTTCAGGGTCAAACCCGTCACCGAAAAGAACAAGACAATAATGAAACTGAACATCGACAAATAGATGTGCAGCCACCTCGACCACGTCGCTAAATCTCTCATTTACTTCGCTTTATAAACCAAAGAAGCCGCCGTCATCTCCTCGCCGCCTGGTAATGTTTGGCTAGTTGACTTCCCGTTAAACTTCATTTCTTGCTTAATCAACTGATACGTTCCGTGCTCTCGAGCCGCCTCAATAAACACGGTATATTTCCCCAAAGGTACATATTCCCCCGCATCATTCTTTCCATCCCAAACCAAGGTATACTGCCCCGCCCCACGCGTCGCACCCGTCACCGAAGCCGCATCGAATTCCACTTCTCTTTTCGCCGCAAACCATGAACGTAAATCTGGCAACCAACGTGGCTTATTATACCAAACCGCGATTCTTCTCACTGGCTTGTGGTTCTCATCTTCAATCCAAACCGCCACAAACGGACGACGTGCGCGTCCTTCGAATCGCGCTAGTTCAAAATTGATATCCAATGTTTGGCCTGCAGTCCACAATTTCTCTTTGACGTTCACTAAGCTGATCGCAGACTTCTCCGTAGAAGTCGCAGGCCAGTTCTCACTTCTATATTCCGCACCCTCTTTGTCCACGATTAAATAGGATGCCTCTGGATACTGCGCCGCTAAATCGATCGAAGCAGCCACCCCTACTACGTTAAATGCGGTTGCCAAAGCCCCCGCCGTCACCGCATCCACGTGGGCCACCGTCGCCGAAATCACTTCCGAAGCAGGTTCCGCCGTTCGCGGATCCATGATGTGCGAATAATGCACGCCATCAATATCGGAACCTCTGCGGTAATCACCGGATGTCGCCACCGCTTGATTATTCACTTGGATATAGCCCAAAACCTCCGCGTTCTCTCCCGCATTTCGCGGATCAGACACACCTATTTTCTCCGTCCAATCCCCTTTCACCACAAAATCACCCCCAATATTCACGACCACTCCAGCCACTCCGTACTCTTTCATCGCCTCTGCAGCTGCTTTCTCCATCACATAAGACTTCGTAAAGCTGTGTAATTTCAATTCTGTCTCCGTTAATCGCGTCGCTCCGTTTTCGTCTAGTGACCAATGTGCTTGATTCACTTCGTTCACCGCCAAAGCTAAGTCTGAAGTTGAGGGAATTTCCGATGTCCACATTTTGGCGATATGTTCCGACGCCGGATTCAAAGCTCCGTCCGTTTTCAAATTCCATTCTTCGAAATGCTGTAACACCTCACGTAATTCGGACGAAATTTCAATGGACTCGCCATGTGACGAGCGCCATACATTAAACTCCGAAGATTCACGAGAGGAAAGAATGTCGTTCAAGCGATTAATCTCCGCTAACACCTTGGATTCTGCGATGGAAGCTGCGGCCTCTGACGAAGCGATGATCTTAAGATCTAGAGAAGTACCTAATACATTTTCAAAATGGGAGGTCAAAAGGCCATGAGACGAGGCTGAGGGCGTTAAACTAAGTAGACTTAGGGCGATTGAATGGATCATAGGGTTTGCATTTAGACCACAATATTGAAAATTTATCAGGTTTATGGAACGATATTTGCGATAAAGCGTAGAGATTTGTAGATATAATCGGGAATAAAATGAAAATAGAAATTTGGAGTGATATCATGTGTCCGTTTTGCTACATAGGCAAAAGGCATTTGGAAAAAGCATTAGAAACGTTTCCTGGAAAGGACGAAGTGGAGATCGAGTGGAAGAGTTTCCAATTAGACCCCACGATTCCGATGGAACTAGGCGAAGAAACGAGTGTCTACGATTATTTAGCTGCGCGCAAAGGAATCTCCTTAGAGCAAGTGAAGCTGATGCACGACCGCGTTTCAGACATGGCAGAAGCGGTAGGCTTACACTATGATTTTGATCAGGCCAAAGTCGCCAATTCCCTTAAATCCCACCACCTCATCCAATACGCGAAAGACCAAGGCAAAGGCGATGCCATCGAGGAACGCTTGTTTCAAGCCTATTTTATGGAGGGCAAAAACCTAGCACTCGACGAAGCGCTTGTAGCATGTGGAGAAACGGTAGGACTAGAACGCGCGGGAATTCTGAATGCCTTGCAAGACGAAAACTACGCGTACCGCGTGAAACAAGATATTCAAGAGGGAGAAAACCTGGGCGTGCGAGGCGTGCCCTTCTTTGTTTTTGACAGAAAATACGGCATTTCTGGGGCGGAACCCATCGAAGTGTTTACGAAAACGTTGCTACAAACAGCCGCAGAACAATAACAGCCGCGGAACAATAAAAAAGGGCCTCCATCGAGGCCCTTTTACTTAAAGACTCTTCAAATACGCAATGCTAATCGGAACAAATTGCTCTTCTTGATTACTTTCGTCTTCGATGAAGCAATGCTCGATGCCGTTCTTCTTCGCAAGTTTGATGATTGCTTTCCAATTTCCTTGACCCGTTCCCACTGGCACATCGTTTTCAGCTGGAGTTCCGCCAGTTAAATCGCCTGCCACACCTTTGCGCAAATCTTTCACGTGCATTAGCTTAAAACGCGTAGGGTATTTCTTCAATAATTTCTCTGGCATCGAAGCGCCACCACCGTGCATCGTCCACAACACATCCATTTCGAAAGAAACGTATTCCGGATTCGTATTTTGGATGATATAATCTAAGAGTGTTTCATCTTTGCCAAAAGGCTGGAACTCATAACCATGATCATGGTAGCAAAGCGTCAATCCATTTTCTTTGAATTGCTTTCCTGCTTTATTGAATAAGGCAACTGCCTTTTCTGCCTCTTCTAAGGTAAATCCACCACGCACTTTGTGAGGAATCCAAGCACACATCACGAATTTAGCGCCTAATGTTTTTGCGTTTGCAATCGCCTCCGCAGGATTCTCTAGTTGATCGTAACCCACACCGGATGAAGGAATACTAATGCCGCGATCCGCACACATTTGCTTGAATTGTTCTGGGGTTTGACCCTTTTGGGCCCCTCCTTCGATCTCCGTGATCCCCATGGATTTAATCAGGTCGAGTGTCTTCGCTACATCTTTAGGGAATTGATTCCGGAAAGTATAGGCTTGAACACCAATCGGATAGGTGTATAATTTTTGCGCCTGCAGGAACGCTGGTAATGCCAAAAGGCAAACAATTAACAGTTGTTTAATTTTCATATGTATAGGTTTTGTGTAAAAATGACTTTTTTTTGTGAATAAATTAAGAATCTTAAAAAAATATTTTCCCATGCCCATCACCTATATACCTCAGCCTCAAATCACCACTCAAGACTTCATCGACATCCTGGATAAATCGACCTTAGGCTTGCGCCGCCCTCTAGCTGACAAGGAAGCGATGCAGATCATGTTCGATCACGGCAATGTCTATGTGGGAGCTTACGATGGTGAAAAATTAGTGGGTTTAGCGCGCGTTATGACCGATTTTGTCTTCTCTAGCTACCTATCTGATCTCGCGATTGATGAGGCATATCAGCACCAAGGCATTGGCAAACAGCTCATTATAGAGGTGAAAAAATTTATTCCTAAAGCTAAAGTTATCCTATTAGCTGCCCCTGCAGCGGAGGGGTATTATCCTAAAATTGGGATGAAAAATCACGGACATTGCTACGTTTTAGATAGCGTAGATGAAATCAAATAGTTTGGATTTTTCTTTGAATTTTAAACATTCTGTGCTTGTTTTCGGTTTGAAAACCAAATAAACATTTGGCAATCAGTATAAAACCCAAATTAATTCTATCATTTTTTAACCCAATTTTTGCAAAATTCATCGCTTATGAAAACAAAAATTACTAGCCTTTTGACACTAATCTTAGTGTTCATGATGCAGGTATCGTTCGCCCAGAAAGCAACGAAAACTGTAACAGGTACGGTAGCAGATGAGAACGGCCAACCTTTAGTGGGCGCATCTGTCATCGTAAATGGAACAAAAACGGGAACAAACACAGACAAGTCTGGTAAGTTCTCTATCGCGGCCGCGGATGGCCAAAGCTTAACTTTCAGCTTCGTAGGTTACAACAAATCTACCGTAGCTGTAACGAGTGCCACTTCATCTGTTCAAGTAGCATTAACATCTGACAACACGTTAGATGAGGTTATCGTAACGTCTTATAGCACGTCTACAAAGCAATCTTTTACAGGTACGGCGAAAGTCGTAGATGCGAAAAACATCGAGCGTAAAAACTTCTCTAACATCTCTAAGGGATTAGCGGGTGAAGCAGCTGGTGTAACTGTCATCAACTCATCAGGACAACCGGGTTCTTCAGCATCCATTCGTATCCGTGGTATCGGTACGGTAAATGGTAGCCGTGGTCCACTTTACGTGTTAGACGGTGTGCCTTTCGAGGGAAATATCAACTCAATTAACCCGGGTGATATCGAGAACACAACGATCTTAAAAGATGCGGCTGCAACAGCGATCTACGGTTCTCGTGGAGCGAATGGGGTGGTTGTAATCAACACGAAGAAAGGTTCTAAAACAGGTGAGGCTGTGATTGAATTAGAATTAAAATCAGGCCAAAACATGAGCTTGTTGCCTCGTTATAGCACTATCCGTAACCCAGAGCAATACATCGGGTTAACTTGGGAAGGTTATTATAACAAAGGTGTTGCTTTAGCGAACGCAAACCCTACGGCTTATGCAAACACGAACTTGTTTGCGAACATGCCTAACTACAATATGTGGACAGTTCCTGCGGCTCAATTAATTGATCCAGCTACGAAACAAGTAGTTCCAGGAACAGCGCGTCGTTACAATCCAGAAAACTGGTCTGATTTTGCATTCCAAAATTCAAATCGTAACGAGGCTAACTTAAAGATCTCTGGAGGAAATAGCAAAACACGTTATTTCGCTTCTTATGGTGCTTTAGAAGATATTGGTTATTCCATCAATACGGATTACAAGCGTTATTCAACTCGTTTGAACTTAACGCACAATCCGAAGTCTTGGTTAAGCTCGACTACGAACATTGGTTATTCTTACGGTGTTACAAACAATCCAGGTCAAACATCTGATTCAGGATCTGTATTCTGGTTTGTAGATAACTTACCTCCGATCTATCCACTATTCTTGCATGATAACACAACGTCTCAATACGTACGTGATCCATATTACAATGGATACCAATATGACTACGGTGTAGGTCGTGGTTTTGGAGCCTTAACGAACTCGATTGCTGATGCGAAGTTAGGTATCCGTAATAGCAAGTCACACGATGTGAATGCTGCTACATCTTTGAATATTCAAATTAGCCCTTCTTTATCTTTTGAGAACAAGTTAGGTTTACAATATTCAAACTCTAGCCAAGACACGCAGAATAATCCATTCTATGGTCCTAACTCAGGTCAAGGTGGTTACATCTACAAGGCTAAAACAGAGAACTTAAACTACAACTTGTTAAACTTATTACGTTACAAGAAGTCGTTTGACGCACACAACGTAGAAGCATTCGTAGCACACGAAAGCTATGCAACGGAAACGAAATACATGTGGGCTTCGATGTACAAGTTAGTAATGCCAGATGGTGTTGAATTCAACAACGCGGTTATCTCTAACCCTCCAGGATCTTATTTGAATAACTATTCATTAGAATCATATTTCGGACAATTGAGCTATGACTATGATGGCAAATACTTCTTATCTGCAACGGTAAGACGTGACGGTTCATCTCGTTTCTTGAAAAACAAATGGGGTGATTTCGGTTCAGTAGGTGCTGCTTGGTTAGTATCAAAAGAGGCGTTCATGGAAAATGTTCCATTGATCAAAGATTTGAAATTGAAAGCCTCTTATGGTCTAATTGGAGAGCAAGGTGGTATCGGTCTTTATCCTGGATATGACTTATTCCAAGTACAAAACTTGAACTCAAACATCTCTTTATCATTCGTTTCAAAGGGTAACCCAGATTTAACTTGGGAGATTTCGAAGCAAATGCAAATTGGTACTGAATTCAAATTAGGTAAGTACTTAGACGTTGCTATTGATTACTATACGAAGACTACGGATAACTTGATCTTCGATCGTAAAGTAGGACCTTCAGTAGGTTATGCTTCTTTACGTGTGAACGATGGTGCTTTACGTAATACAGGTCTTGAATTCGACATTACAGCTCACTTGTTACAATCGAAGAAGAACTACTTAGACTTCACAGTTAATGGTGAGATGATCAAAAACGAAATGCTTCGTTTACCAATCGACCCAGCAACAGGTAAAGAAAAAATCATTGACATCGACGGTGCTTACGGTAGAGCAGTAGGTCACTCAATCTTCGATTTCTATGTACGTGAATACGCAGGTGTGAACCCAGAAACGGGAGTATCTGAGTGGAATGTATATTGGGTAGATTCAAATGCAGATGGTATTCGCCAAACAGCAGAGAACATCCCATCTCTAGCAGATTTCCAAGCGAAAACTCCTGAGCAAATGGCTCAAGTGAAAGTATCTAGAACGGCTACCTATGCAGACGCTACAACGAAATTCGTTGACAAATCTCCATTCCCTACAGTTAGAGGTGCATTTAGCTTGAACGGTGGTTTAGGAAACTTTGACATTAACATGCAATTCCTTTACAGCTTAGGTGGATACGCGTATGATGGTGCTTATGCTGGTTTAATGAACTCAGGTGGTGCTGCAGGTGGTAACAACTACCACACAGATATTTTAGCTCGTTGGACAAAAGCAGGTTCTGCAACAGATGTTCCTCGTTTATCAGCAGGTCAAGATGCGAACGTTAGTTCTACATCGACTCGCTTCATCACGAAATCTGATTTCTTAGCGTTGAACAACGTTCAAATCGGTTACAAGGTTCCTAGCAAATTCTTCAGAAACAGCCCTATTTCAGGTGTATATATCTGGGTATCTGGAGATAATTTATTCTTAGCATCTGCTAGAAATGGTTTCAACCCAAGTACGGCTGAAACAGGAGGATCTGACACGTATCGTTATTCTCCATTGTCTACGATGACCGCAGGCTTAAGAGTTAAGTTTTAATTTTTTAAACGAAATAGAAAGATGAAAACAGTATATAAATTTTTATTTGCGGCTGTTCTAATGGGAACGGTTAGTTGTAAAGAAGAATTTTTGCAGACGGAACCGACCGAATTGATTTCAGCGAATCAAATCGCGGAAGCTTCTGCCTTAAATCCAGGTTTACAATCTGCGAACGTATCCGGAATTTATGCTACCATGTATGGAGCTGGTTCTGGCGGTACAACGGGTCACGATGACTTTGGCCATAAATCATACGATATCTACGGAGATTTACTTTCTGGAGATATGGCTTTAACATCCGTTATCTACGGTTGGTTTAGAACAGTTACGGAGTTCCAAGCAACTCAGGATTACACAGTAGATGATAACTACCAAGCATGGCGCTTCTACTACCGCTTAATCTTTGCTGCTAACACAGTAATCGATGGTTTAGGTGGTAGCAATGCCATCCCAGGAACGGCTTCAGGTCGTTGGTACATGGGTCAAGCGAAAGCGATGCGTGCATTCTCCTATTTCTACTTAGCGCAATACTACCAAAACGAGTACGTGCCTACTGAGAAAATCTTACCATTGTACACAAACACGACAGATCCAAACTTGCCTAAGAGCACTGCAGCGGACGTGTACGCGTTAATGATCAAAGATTTAACAGATGCACAATCGTTATTGTCTGATTTCACTAGAGCTTCGAAAGCGGAAGTGAATGCAAACGTAGCAAAAGGTATGTTAGCGTACGTACACGGTGCGATGGGTAACAACGCGGCGATGAAAACAGTGACTGCTGATATCATCGCAACCGGTGGATTCAAAATCATGACGGCAACGGAAGTGGTAGGTGGTTTTAACAACGTAGCGACTAGCCAATGGATGTGGGGCGTGGATATCACGACTGACTCTAAGTTAAACTTGATCTCTTGGTGGGGCCAAATGGACAAATATACCTATTCTTACGCTTGGGCGGGAGACGTGAAAGGTATGGATAAAGGTCTATATGACTTAATCCCGGCAACTGACGTAAGAAAAGCACAATTCTCCGTAGCTGATAAATTAGCGCCAATGGGTAAGTTCTACCACCCGAACAAAGTAATCGGTGGTCAAAGAACAATCGACGCGGATTACATCTACATGCGTGTGGAAGAGATGTACTTGTTAAATGCAGAAGCTTGTGCTAAAACAGGTGACGAAGCAGGTGCAAGAAAGTCGCTTAAAGCAATCATGGCCTTACGTGTTCCTGATGCGTCTTACATCGATGCATTAACAGGTAAAGCGTTGACTGATGAGATTTACTTACAGACTCGTATTGAGCTTTGGGGTGAAGGAAAGTCGTACTTGTCGTTAAAGCGTAACAAAGGAACGGTAAACCGTGGTTCTAACCACTTGAAGTTCGTAGGAACACCTATCCTTTACAACGATACACGTTTGACTTTGAAGATTCCAATTCAAGAGATTCAAAACAACCCGAACTTGAATAAGTAATTAAGATTACACTGAAAAGCCGCTCCTTCTTTCGAGGGAGCGGCTTTTTTGTTTATTTAAGCTTAGTCGTATCGACACGGCTAGGCGTATCTTGTCCGGAAATGATGCTGGTCGCGCTCTTCGCGATAGCCTTGATGATTTCGGTCATATTGTCTAGGTCCAAAGTCTGAACTTCATCACTCGCCTTGTGGTAATTAGGCTCGCTGTCCATTTTCGAAGTAGAAATGGTGTGTGCTGGAACGCCTAGTTCGGCTAGCGTGGCATTATCAGAGCGGTAGAACAAGTTTTGGTCTACGTACGGATCCGGATAAAAAGTGAACTGGGTTCCCACTAAATTCTTCTTCAGGATTTCACCCATCGAAGACTTCTCATAACCCGTGATGTAGGCGCTATTTTTACCCCATTTACTTTCTGTACCGATCATCTCTAGATTGAACATCGCCATCACTTGATCCGGATTAAATTGCTTGGAGAAATAGACGCTTCCGTGTCCTCCACTTTCCTCTGCCGTAAAGGCCGCAAAGATCAAGGTGCGTTCGTTATCTCGCTTTTTAGCGTAATATTTAGCGAGCATCATCACCGCCGTAGTTCCTGCGGCATCGTCGTTTGCGCCGTTGTAGATGGAATCACCTGCTACTGGCTTGCCAATGCCTAAATGGTCATAGTGGCCTGAGAAAATCACGTATTCGTTCGGACGGCTTTTGCCGGGAAGGATGCCCACGACGTTAGACAGTTGTAGTTTCTCTACTTGCTGCGTCGCGCTTACTTTAAACTTCGTCGGAATGGTATTCGCAACCACGAAAATAATGGTGGATTGATTTTCTCTCAGCGGACCTCTGCCGGAAAGGCGCGGGATGTATTTTGCAAAGCTCTCGTGCAAGAAAGCGATCGTAGGTTTTTTTGCGCTCATAATGCGGTAGGCATTTTGGCCAAAATTCTCTCCTTCCTTAATGCTCACCACCTCAAAACCCGATTTTTCGTCGATCTGGATGGTCGCTTCTTTGGAAATAATAGCGACTGCTGGACACAAGGTTACATCGTCAACGATCGCTGTAAAATTAAGCACCTTCGACTGATACATCGGGAAACTCTGCAAATAAGAGCCATTCGTCTTCTGCAAACCCGCTTTTTCGAATTCAGCGGAGATAAATTGCGCCGCCTTTTCGATACCTGGCGTGAAGGGTTTTCTGCCCGCCAGCTCGTCAGAAGCTAAATAGGTTTCGATACGCTCGGTTTCTGAGCGTGTAATGATTTTGTTAATTTTCTGCGCTTGAGCCAATAATGGCAGCGCTAAGAGTAAGAGGATTTTTTTCATCGGAAGATTTTATTCCGACAATATTACACAATTATCTACAGAAAAGGATTCCCCCATTTCTTGTTCGTATACACGTCCTTTCCGGTCAAGGTACGCAAAAAGGCGACCATGGAATTGATTTCGTCGGGAGTCATTTGGAGGTTTTGGCCGATATTGTTCGGCTTCAAACGCGCATCTAAATTCGTATTCCGTGGGTTAGCCGCAATCGTATTATAATGATTCAACACCTGGCGAATTGTAGCAGAAGCAGCTGTATGCATGAAAGGGGTGTTTGCTACACCCGCCGCATTTAAGATGTCACGTAAAGAAGGAGAACGCGTGTTATCCAAATCCGTTTGGTTGCTTCCGATCACGCCGATGAAACCATTGTTACGAGTATTCGGATCAATGTCAAACTCCGGGGCTTGGTGGCAACCTTGGCATCCAAAACCTCCAGCTATTCGTTCGCTAGCCGCATTAAAGATGGGAGGGTTAATGAATAATGCCTTGCCCGCATTTTCTTGAGCGGTGAAATTAGGGAAAGGCGCCGCGTCATTGCCCACTTGTGCGCGGCCTATATCGTATTTCGAATCGAAGGATTGAATGCTGCGAATAAATTGGGCCAAAGCCGTTTGCATCCGCGCCTCCGTGATCGTCGCATCACCATAAGCGAGCGTAAAGAGTTCTTTGTAATAACCGATTCCATTCAGTTTTGTAATTAATGAGGCAATCGTGCCGCGTCCTGTTTGGCCACTAAAACCCATCTCTAAATGATCCACAATGGGCATCGTCGTCTGCGCCTCTAAACTGGCCGCCCGCTCGTTCCAGAAAAACTTCGCCTCATTCGCATAGCGCGTATTGATCAAACGCATCGAATGCCGAATCGTCCGCCCATTTTCCACGCCTAAACTGGAAATAGCCGTATCCCCAAACGCAAATTCCTGCTTATGGCAGCTCGCACAGGCAATCGTATTATTCGTACTCAGGTTCTTATCATAAAACAGGACACGACCCAGCGTCGCAGCCTTATCCGTGATGGCATTCGCCCCCGTATTATCCTTATTCACATACGCTGGCTTGCCTTGTGCGGCATAATTTTCAAGCGCCGAAGGATTAATCGAGAGTGCTTTTTGGATTTCTACATACGGATCCGAGGTAACGGTATCCAGCGAATCTTTGCAGCTGAATAATAATAGACTTAGAACAAGAGTGTATAAACGCATAGATTGATTTTTTTCTGCTAAACGTAAATGTAGAAAAATAGTATGCTTTAAACCGGTCTAGTAGACGTTTCGTAACATCTTGGCGATGAATAGCCTAAGGTTGATTTGTGTCAAAGTCCAAAGGAAGTAATTCCGCCATCCCTATTTTGCCCATATCTCCCCGCATTTCGATGGAGTAAGGATTCATGATATCGCCTGTATTCGTCACTTGGATCAGGCCTTTGGGAATTAGAATCGTATATGGATAAGGTGCGTCTATAAAGATGGGCCTCATCACACGCTTTTTATTGAAGACAATTTCCATGGGAATTCGCCATTCAAGGGTTCGTAAGCCATCTGTGGTAACAGGGCCGGCTAAGTCAGCCGCCTTAAAGGCGACATGCCGTTCATTGTTCCTGTCAAAAAACAAGCCCCTCCGCAAATTATTCAAATATTCCGGCTTCAATAAATAGGCATTGAATCCCTCTTCTTCCAGTCGATTATCCACCAAAGCCTTCAAAAAATGCTTCATCGAACCCTCATAAGCCTCCACTCGATTTCGCTGCCACCTCCGCTCCTGCCGCGCATCTTCCGGTACTAATTTCTCAAAACTCGCCAAACCCTTATACGCCGTCAGACTATTCGTCTTCTCAAAATTGTCCATGAAATACGTAATCTTATAGCCCAGCGTCTTGTTGACAATTTGTACGGGTTGCGCGGCCTTGGCAGTAAAGATGTCCTCGTTTTCAGAAAAATCGACTACTTCCCTATTCGTGATATAGACCTCTTTTCGATTATAACTTTCCCCTAAAAACCCCTTCTCGAACGCCCTAAATTGCTTTTCCCAGGTCTTGTCCTGCGAACCCACTACCCGTACTTCGGCCAGTGTTTTGTTGTCTTCTTCTAAATTGAAATTCAATTCTAAGATTTTTGCAGGGAATTCCAGGGAAACTAGCTTAGGTAAATACCCCACCATTGAGGCTACCAAACGATGTCTTCCAGGTGGAATATTCTTCAAGACATAATGCCCGTTCGCATCCGTCTGCGTACCTATCGTAGTACCTTCAAGGAACACACTGGCTCCCGGAATGGAAACGTTACCTTTCTCTACCACAGATCCAATTAACTGATATTTTTGCTGTGCGAAGACGAAAAAGGGGGCAAGAAGCAGGGTGAATAGCAGGCGCATCATTTATCTTTGACTAAATGTAAGCAAATAAATTCAAGAATGATTAACCGCCTATTTTACGAGCCATTAACGCCTGATAACAGTATCAAGCTGGATCTAAGTGCGAAGAATAAGGAGCTAAAACGCCGTATTTATTCTAAAATCGACGCTTTTTGCGCGTATATGGAAGAAAAATTAGGGGCCAAATACGGTGTAGGCGGCTACCTCGAACACCGCATCATCTACGAGGCACACGAGAATTTTGCGACGAACGCAGACGATTTCAGGAACATTCACTTAGGAGTTGATCTTTGGGCACCAGCGGGAACACCCGTTTTCGCGCCGTTAGCTGGTATCGTTCACAGCTATCAAGTTAATCGCGGCTCAGGAAATTATGGCCCCACCATTATCCTCTACCACCCCGCAGAAAACATCTACAGTTTGTACGGACATCTAGGGATGGAAGATATGGCGGAAATAGACGAGGGAATGAATTTTGACGCAGGAGAACTGCTTTGCCACCTAGGCAACTCGGACGAAAATGGCGGCTGGCCGCCGCACCTACATTTTCAACTCATCCGCGATCTGCAAGGATTTCATGGGGATTATCCGGGCGTTTGTTCTAAGCGGGATGTGGCGTTTTATGCGGAAAATTGCCCGGATCCTATGGGATTTAGTTAGGGTTCCCCTAAACGGTAATAGCCTGGTGAAAATCACCGGCTATTACATATTATTCTATCATTTTTTAAAACCTTAGAGTTAGGGCTTTTTAGTAGTAATTTCTACTACACCGTTTGCACCTTTTTCTGCATATTTTGCTTTGGCTTTTTCGCCTTTTAAGACATTCATCGATTGGATGTTATTCGGGTTTAAATCGTTTAGATTTATCTCAGAGGTGATGACGCCATCGATGACGATGAGGGGTTTGACTTTTTGACCAGACGATGGCTTAAATACTATGCCTGATTTTTCACTAGGCGAAGTAGCGGTATTACCTACTTTCTCTGCTCGAAATACCACCTGTTTGCCTTCACTATTTGCACCTTTAAATTCTACCGTGGTTGAATCGAGATAGATCAATTTGACGTCAGAACCAGAGCCATGTAAAGTGAGAACAGGCGGAGTCGGCGGTGCAGGCGCACCAGCGGGTGGCGGCGGAGGTGGCATGTCACGAGTGGCAACAGAAAACACTTTCTTGCCTGTTTTAGGGTCAGAAAAAGTGGTCGAATCTGGTCGCATCGTAACCGTGTATTGTGTTGCCAATTCCTTTTTAGGCTTAGGCTTTTGAGCGCTCAATTGGATCGAGAATAAGACCAAAGAAATCGCCACTAGAGGCAATACGGCCACCTTTCTTAGGTAGGCGTATTTAGGGGTATTGGAGGTTGTTAACATAATAATTCTTCGTTTAATAGATGAGTAATAGAATGAGTGACTCGGATTTAAAAAATGATTACCGTAATAGGTTTGTAAGAGCATTTTGGCAAAAGCATCCACCTCTCCGGTGCCCACCGCGTCGCGGTCAGCGATAAATTCGTGAATGTTTTGCAATTCCTTTTGCATGATCCAGTTGAAAGGATTCATCCAAAAAATGGAACAAATTAGTTGAGAAAAAAGGCGATCCCAAGAGTGTTTTTCGCGAATGTGGGCGAGCTCGTGTTGCAGTATTTTGCGGCCACTTTCGTCTTCCATCGAGATCGATTTTTTCCAAAAAAGGTTCGAGAAAAACGAGAACGGCGCTTCGTCTAAGTCTGTTTCGATGAAGGTGAAATCGCCCATCTGCTTTTTGGCACTAACCGCTTTCAAACGGAAAACCTTCAGAATAGAATAGGCTAAATAACCGACAAATAGAGCGCTTATACCCATTATGACAAGGATTTCCCAAGAAATGCTTTCTTGCTGTACTTGTGAAGCGGGTAGCTGTGTCAAATAGATCAGCACCTTCTTCGCTCCTGCCGCCTGCTCCTCAGAAACGGTAAACGTGGACAGTTTAAAGAAAGGAATGACCAGACTCAGGGCCATTGACGCTAACAGATAGAAGCGATTGTAAGCGTGGTAAATCGTGTTCTTCAAAAACAACGTGTAGTATCCGAAGAAAATCCCTGATAAAATCATCGACTTCAACAGGTAGATAAATAGTTCCATCTTATTCATCGCCTTTCGATTTTAAGTTTTGCAATAGGAGTTCTAAATCCTCAATAGACATCTGCTTTTTGTCCACTAAATAGGACACCACGTTCGTGTAAGATCCATCGAAAAAGGATTCCGTTAAACCAGCCATGCGTTGGCCTGAATAATCACGTTTCGAGACTTTCGCGGAATAGAGATTGTTCCGATTCGGATTAGTGATTTGGACAAAATTCTTCTCCACTAAAATCTTCAACAGCGTCGCCACCGTATTCGAGTGTGGCTTCGGCTCCGGCAATAGTTCAATGATGTCCTTCAAGAATCCCCCTTCCGACAAATTCCAAATGACCTGCATGACCTGCTCCTCTGCTTGTGTTAATTTTTTCATTCGTTTTGCGTTTCGTTGAGGCAAATGTATAACTAAATTTTTAGTTACAAAATATTTCTAACTATTTTTTTAGTTATTATTTTGTGTGTAGTAATTTGGAAAGTCAAATAATCTATCGAAATTTAATCCCACTATGATACACGAAATTGCGACCTGCCTCTGGTTTGACAAGAATGCAAAAGAGGCTGCTGACTTTTATCAAAGCACTTTTTCAGGCTTTGAGCCTATCTCTCAAAACCCCATGGCGGTAAATTACCGTCTATTTAATAGACGCTTTATGCACCTAAATGGCGGACCAGGATACCCGATTAATCCATCTATTTCCTTCTTCTTAAATCTAGAAGACGAGGAAGAAATCAAACGTGTTTGGGCGAAATTAACCGAAAATGGAACCGTGTTAATGGATCTAAATACGTATCCATGGAGTCCTTTGTATGGATGGGCTGCGGATCAGTTTGGGGTGAATTGGCAGATCATGAAGAACCATGAATCACACGCTAAGATGGCCCCTAATTTGATGTTTAACGGTGTCAATAATGGGAAGGCAAACGAAGCGATTGATTTTTATACGTCCCTTTTCCCTAACTCAGAAATACTTCACAAGGCGCTGTATGAAAAAGGGGAACACGATACGGAGGGTAATGTGAAATATTCTCAATTTACATTGAACGGCAAACCCTTCCATTTAATGGAGAGTTCGATGGATCATCAACATAACTTCAATGAAGGCGTTTCGATGATGGTCACGGTCGATACACAGGAAGAAATTGATCACTTGTGGGATCATTTAGTCGATGGAGGTTCGCCGGGAAGATGCGGTTGGTTGAAAGATAAATATGGGGTTTCTTGGCAGATTGTTCCTTCGGTTTTGGGAAAATTAATGAGCAATCCAGAGACCGCTCCTAAGGCGACATATGCCTTTTTACAGATGTCTAAATTTGTAATCGCGGATTTAGAAAATGCGGTAAAATAAAAAAAGGGGGGCACTAATAGCGCCGCCCTTTTCTAAACCCTTTTCAACAAAAAATTCTATTATTTCTTCGCAGCGGCTTTCATCGCTGCAAACTCGTCTACGATCGCTTTAGTATCATAAAAATGAACTTCTTGTGTCACTTTATCATTTTCCCACTTTATAGCTTGGTGCACGTTCATAACAAGTTCCTTGCCTGTAAACTTCCCTTTTACATGCCAAGTGCCCCAAAGGTTAGTCCAAGTTTCTCCATTATTCATTTTTAATGTCATCACACGAAGGAAACTGAAGCGAGGATTATCCCAAAGTTGGCCATTCGAAGTAAAATCCGCCATATAAGCTTTCTTTCCTTTAATATCAGGAATGGTATCTCCTGGATAATAAACAGCAATGTTATCTGCAATTTCATCCCACTTATAAGTCGTGTCATTAGCAAAAGCTGCCTTGATCTGGTTTTGAATAATTTGCGATTTCTCATCCGTAGAAGACATGGTGCCTCCTAAAGAATCTGCACTTGCTTCTGTAGAGGTAGCAGCTGCCTCTTGCTTTTGACCGCAAGAAAATAAGGCTGTAGCAACAGCCATGATCATGAATATTTTTTTCATTGTGTGTGTTTATTTAGTAGATAGAGCAATTTTAGTGATCATGGTTGCATTAAGTGATCTTTTCACCGTTGCCTGCTTCATGAATTCTTCAGGTGAAATACCTAATGCTTTTGGAATTGCTTTGTAATAGCTATCAGAGAATTGATCTAATTTTGATAATTTATCGATGCTCTGAACAGTTGTGTAATTATACTTCACTTCATCAGAAGAAGGATATAAAGTCTTGTAGAACGACCAGCCTGAAATATTTCCAGCTGCTACTCTCTCTTCGTGCACTTTTAATACTTTTTGCTCAAACGCTTCATAAGCAGCAGCGTCTGTTACTTTCATCATATCAAAAATGATGAAATGATCCTTGTTTGTACCTTTAGCTGTACCTGTAATTTTCTTGCCTATGGAGTGACGAAGAATGGTTTGAGTACTGATAGTAGCGGCTGAAAGTTTCGCTAAACCCGGATCTGTTTTTAAGATTTCGCCAAATAATTCCATCGGATAAAGATGAATTTTATCTAAATCGGAACCCCAATTCACAGTCATATAATCAAAGTCAATTCCCTCGGATTTAATCGTATTGTACGGGACATACATGGCCCAGCCATCAATAATACCAGCTGACTTGCGCGCTTCATGAATAGGCAAATATTGCTTTTCCAATGCAATGGCATCGTCCATCGTTTTTCCCGGCTGTAATTTGTGGTACGCTACCATCGTGTAGCGATTTTGTGCGAAAGTCGCTGCAGATACGAGCAGGACTAGGGCTAGAGAGGTGAGTAGTTTTTTCATTTCTTTTAAGGTTATGTTTCCTCAAACCTAGAAACATTACCATTAAAAGAAATTACATCACTATTATCATTTGTTCCAAAATCCGTAAACGGAACAAATTCCTACCCTACTGCATCGATTGAATCCAGGAACGAACTAATTCAACTCCCTCATGGTGAGTGAGTTGTCTGCCTAATTCCGGCATCATGACGCCGGGGTCACGGGACGCCATTCGGTAGTGTAAAATACTTTGTTCCGGCTTGCCGGGAACAATATCGTAACTCAGATTTCCTGAGCCGCGGCCAGCGGCAACAGGGGATTTTAGGAAGCCATAGGCCGTGCGATCTTTGGAATCCCAAGTTAAATAGAGGCCAGAAGAGCGGGCTGGACCGGTGGGATTATGGCAGTGGGCACAATTGATATCGAGGTAGGCTTTCACCCGATCGTCGAGAGAAGCTGCCGTGTTGGAATAGTTGACGAGGGCGGGAATGTGGTCTTTTGGCAAGCCCTTTAATATGCCTGCCGTCTCCCAATGTTGCAATTGTTGGCCATCGTTTAATTGGCGAATGGATGGGCCAATCGGCGTTATTTGCCCAGAACGTTCGTGGCAGCCCTTGCATTGGTTCATGTTTGGGACTTGGTATTCGAAGGATTGCTTTTTACCAGAGGCGTCTGTCCACGCAACCATGTCGCTTCCGCCAGCCACTTCCAGCGTGGCATCCGTTTGTTCTTTGTTCCAAATGTAGGGTAATGCCACCCAGCCTTTGGCTTCATGCAATAAAACGCGGGTTTCCATCAGGCGGCGACCTTTCTTCGGGTTGCGTTCGTCGATGGGATAATAGAAGGTTTTGACGATGGCGGTGCCCACCGGGAATTGCAAAACGGAATCCGGATTATAAGCGACCGATTGCCCTTCAGGGAGTTTTATGAAACGTAGTTTCGAAGCGTAATCAGAGAATAAAGGGGAATTTAGGGCGTAAGGAACGACGCCTTCTGCCGGAATTTGGTCCTTTAAAAAACCTCTGAAAAAACCGTAATCAGACAAGTTTTCTCTGTAATTAGTTTCTGCCGAAATAAGCCCAATAAACGCTAACAATAAAACGCCCAGTATCCGCATCAGAATTTGATCGATTTCACGTGTTCTAAATCACAATCAAACAAATCTTTGCCTTGCTTCAAGCCTTTGAAATTATTCTCGGCATCGAGGTAGGCGGTACTTTGGTTGACATTATCCCGCACACAAATGGAATAATCCAACGGGTATTTCCCATCTGGACCTACCTTCGCTGGGTTCAAAATACCATCATACACGACCGCCGGAACGTGGCGACCGAAGCGTAAAACGAAGCGGTACATTTTGCCAAAACGGCTATCCATCGGCACCCTTCTCGGTTTACGCTCGAAGGTGTTGTGGTGAATCGAAACCGCCGTAGGATAGGGATCGTAATCCTTGTCTTTGATGGCGTTTTCCGTCATATAATACGAGATAATCGCGACGCCGATCGTGGCGTGATTGATGATTTGGTTCTCAAAGAACTCGACATTACTTGTCGCCAAAACCATCATCCCCGTTCCTTTAGGCACATTTCCTACGATATTCCCTTTAGGGGCAAAGTTCTTCAAATTATTGTCCTTCACCAGGTTGTGGTGGACACGGACGTGGCCGCCCTTTTTTTGGACTAAATCAGGTAAATCAAAAACCAAAATACCGCCCGTATTCCCGATCGCCTTGTTATTATAGACATCCGCATAGAGGGAATTTTCGATCTCGATGCCGGCCACATTTTCATAGGCCTCTGAATTACGAACAATAATATGTTTAGACTGCCCCACGTAAATGCCCGCATCCGAAGCGCCAATCGCGATGCATGAATCGATCAAGACATTCTCACATAAAACGGGATAGAGTGCGTAAGAGCCATTTGTGGGCTTGGGACCACCTGTCCACGCTGCCTTCAGGCGGCGAAAGGTGATACCTTTTACATTCATCGTCTTGATCAAATCGCCTTTGGAATCCTCCGTCGTCATATCCTCAATCACGATGTTTTCACAGTTCGAAACCCGAATGCCTTCTGCGCCTTGGGTTTGGCCTTTAAAGCTCAAAATGGTTTTATCGATGCCCTTTCCGCGCAAGGTGATGTTCTTTTTCCCTTCTAAAGACAAGGATTTAGTCAGCTGGAAACGCCCCGCCTCGATCTCGATCGTGGAGCCATCTTCGGCTAAAATGAGGCGCTTTTGCAGGTTTTTTTCAAAATCTGCTTGGCCTAAAGCCGAAAAACAAAGTAGTAGGAAAAGGTATTTCATCGGTTCTTACATTAATTGTTCGGTATCAATTTCCATAAAGTCCTCCACTAAGGGAATGAAAAATTCCTGCACGAAGGCGTCGTGTTGTGGATGAATCGAATAGGCTTGGTACATTTCAGGCGATGCGAATTCCATGGAGAAGCCGTATTTGAACTTGTTTTTGGGGCTTGTTTGGCGAGAGACTTCCATTTTTTCTACTCCGTTAATTTCTTCTAATGCTTTCAGCGCCACGAAGAATTCGTGCTTCTGTGATTCTGAAACCGTTGCCTTAAAATTAAAAATGCCTGCGTGTCGTAAACTCATTAGTTACCGTATTTATGGATGATGGCTATTTGTCCTGCATGATAAGCCGTGTGGGAGACAATTCTACCCAAGGCTTCTGCTTTTGTTTTTGTCCCAAATTCCTTCGTCGTAATCACCTCCGACCAAACCGAATCAGGCTGTGAAACTAAGGTGTCGTGTAGGGTTTCGAAAGACTCCTGCACATAGGCTAACAAGGTGGGCAAATCTACCCACTCACCCGTATCGTGGCCGGAAATAACCGTTTTAGCGGATACTTGCACCGAAGAATTCCCAAACACATTCTTCGAAAATAACAATTCCACATCCCCGATGTGGCGAATCAAAAACCCAATCGAATTAGGCGAATCGCCTAAATGCTTGCTTAAATCCTCTGCAAGTAAGGTTTTCAATTGATTCGAAAATCGCGTACGGGCCTCGACCCACTCAGCGACAAAATGATTCGTCGTTTCCATGTACCAAGTTAAGGAATTTGCGGTAAAATTTTTGAATAGCGCTGACAACTAGTAAATTGAGGAAAATCTAGACCTATGAAAAAAGTACTTTTACTATCGTTGTTGCTTACCAGCACGCTGGTTTACAGCCAAACTTACTCCCCTACTCCCGCAAATCTAGCGGCGAGAACGGATTTCCAAAACAACAAATACGGTCTTTTCGTGCACTGGGGCATTTCTTCGATGCTAGCCGATGGCGAATGGGTGATGAACAACCGGAAGATCGAAAAGAAAGATTACCAACGTCTTTTAAAGGGCTTTTATCCGTCCGAATTCAACGCAGCCGAGTGGGTTACTATGGCCAAGAATTCTGGCATGAAATACATCATTTTCATCACGCGCCACCACGATGGTTTCTCGAATTGGGATACACAACAATCGGATTGGAAGATTACGAATACGCCCTTTAAGCGCGATGTGCTGAAGGAATTAGCGGCGGAATGCAAGAAGCAGGGGATTAAACTGGGTTTATACTATTCGACTTTGGACTGGTACCGCGATGATTATCCGCGGGAAACGGGGCGCACGGGCCAAAGCTCGGGAAGAACGGGAAAGAGCGATTATGCCTCTTATTTGAAATTCATGAAGGCGCAGTTAACGGAGTTGTTGACGAACTATGGCGAGATTTCAAACATCTGGTTTGATGGCCATTGGGATCAAACGAATCCGGAGGGAAATAAGGATCGCAGCTCGCGGATTGATTGGAAATACGATGAGATTTATGGCTTGATTCACTCGATTCAGCCGGCGTGTATGATCGGGAATAACCACCATTTGGATCCGATTCCAGGAGAGGATTTCCAAATGTTCGAACGCGATCTTCCAGGTGAAAATCTACATGGTTTGAGCTTTCAAACGGCGTCTGCTTTGCCTTTGGAAACCTGCGAAACCATCAACGGCGCTTGGGGTTATAATATGAACGACCACAAGTACAAAACGCCTACCCAAATTCACCAGTTATTGGTAGGAGCGGCGGGTCGCAATGCGAACTTATTATTGAACGTGGGCCCGATGCCTACGGGCAAGATTCAGCCGGAATTCACGGACAGTTTAGCGGTGGTAGGCAAATGGCTTGAGGCGAACGGCCGTTCGGTTTATGGAACGCGCGGAGGACCGGTGAAACCGCAACAATGGGGTGTGACAACGGAGAACGCGAGCAGTGTGTTTGTGCATTTGTTCCACAAACCGAGTGAAGAAAGCATGTTCATTCCAGGCAAATACAAGAAGGCTTCCGTTTTAAATGGCGCCCCTGTCAAAGCTAAAATCGAGAAGAATGGAATGCGAATTGTGGTGGCGGATGTGCCGGTGGGGACACAGGTGATTGAGCTTTTGAAATAAAAAAGGGGCCGCTTTTTGCGCTGCGCTATGCACGCGCGGCCCCTCCTCTTTTATTTCAATGCTCCGTAAATAATATTCTCTATTTTTTCTTGGTAATCGCCGTGGGAGTTTGGCGTGTGTTGTGACATAATCAATACAATCATTTTCTCTTTCGGGTCTGCCCAATAGGTCGTTCCATAGTAGCCGCCCCAAGCGAAGGATCCTTTGTTGCGCATCTTGCGGTTAGCGGTTTTTTCGCCAGTGATTTGGAAACCTAATCCATAATCATCGTTACCTAAATTGAAGTTAGGGCTCACCATCAATTCTGCGGTACGTCGACCGATTAGCTGCTTCCCGTTGTATTTACCGCCATTCAGGATGCATTGCAAGAAGACCGCGTAGTCAAATGCCGTAGACGAAAGTCCAGCACCGCCAGAGAAGAAGGTCTTTTTGAATAAGGGATAGTTCGGGTTGATGCCACGGTAGGTGGATGACCACGGGATGATTTGGTTCTGCTCATTTTCCGTGTATACCGTAGGCAAGCGCGATCCCTTATCCGCCGGCAAATTGAAATAGGTATCTTTCATTCCTAATGGGATGAAAATGTGGTTTGTTAAATAGGCTTCCAAAGTCTCTCCGCTAATCACCTCAATCAAACAGCCTAACACATCCGTGTTCAAACCATAGGTGAATTTTTCGCCTGGATTGTGGATCAAAGGCAGGGTCCCTAATTTCGTGATTGCCTGCAATAAAGTGGTTCCATTATCGCCTAGTCCAGATGGAACACCCGCTTTTGCATAGATCGCCTTCATTTTTTCGGATCCGATTCCCGCGTAATCTAAGCCCGAAGAGTGCGTTAATAAATCGCGGAAAGTGATCTCGCGTTTGGCTGGTTCCGAAGTATAGCTCGTATCGGCTGCATTATAATCCTTCAAGACGCGCGGTGATTTGAAGGACGGAAGGAAGTCTGAGATCGGTTGATCTAAGCGTAATTTTCCTTGTTCGAAAAGCTGCAGGATGCCAAGGCTGGTTAGGGCTTTGGTCTGTGACATGATGCGGAAGATCGCGTCAGCTGGCATGGGTTTTTTGCTCGCCAAATCCGCGTAACCGTGGCCCTTATAATGCACGAGTTGGTTGTTCTTCACGATCAAAGTAACCGCTCCTACTAAGTGGTTTTTCTCCACATAGGATTTCACTAAAGCATCAATCGATTCTAGTTTTTTCGCATCAAAATCTGCCGTGGGCTGCACCACCGGCGATAGCACTTGCGCCGCTAACGAAAGCGGGAGCAAGAAGAGCATTAAGAGTTTTTTCATTCGTCTGTTTTAATTTTCGAGTTAAAAGGAAGGTTTAATTGGTAAGCAAAAGATTGGTCTTTGTCGTTTTCTAACACGTCTAAACCGTATTTGATTTTCTCCATCGGCGTAGCATCAAAAGTATTGAAAAGACGATCCCAAAAAGCAAAGATATTTCCGTAGTTCGAGTCCGTTTGTGGACGCTCGAAGTGGTGATGTACTTTGTGCATATTAGGTGAAATGATCACATAGGAAAGGGCCTTATCTAGCCAAAGCGGCAAACTGATATTCGCGTGATTGAACTGAGAAAGGACGACGCTGAGGCTTTGGTACAAAAACACAATCCACATAGGCGCGCCACAAACCAAAATCGCCAAAATCGCAAAGACCGCACGGATCACACTCTCGCCCGGGTGGTGGCGATTCGCCGTGGTCGTGTCCACCTGCGTGTCCGCGTGGTGCACCATGTGGAACTTCCACAGCACCTTAATCTTGTGCTCGATCAAGTGAACCAAATAGGCTCCCACTAAGTCCATCAGCAATAATCCCACGATTAAGAAGGCCCAGCTAGGCATCGCAAACCAGTGCAAAATGCCAAAATTCGCAGAGACCGTCCAGTCACTCGCCATCACTAATAGCATCGCAAACGGGAAATTAATCGCAATGGTGGTGAAAGTCAAAAAGAGGTTCAGCTTCGCGTGAGCCCACTTATTACCTTTGAAATTCACTAAGGGAATCCCGGTTTCGATCAACCAAAACAACATAATTCCGCCGGCTAAAATCAAGCCGCGGTGTGCACTAGGGATGGTAGCAAAATACGATTCAATCATCATTTTTTAACGTTACGTAAGACATATACAAAGTTTTTCACAGTCGGTCTTTGGTCATAAAAGTCCAAAATATAATAGTAGGTTCCATCCGGAACAGATCCCGTTTTCTCAAACAAAGAAGTGCCCTTGGATGTTTCGCCGGCCCAATTGTTTTGGTAATTATCCGTCTCATACACTAAACTTCCTACCCGATCAAAGATCGAAATATGGTTCGGAATAGGCTTCGTTAACAGGCCCTCAAAGATTAAGAAATCATTTTTCCCATCCCCATTAGGCGAAATTCCTTGCGGCTCGAAGAACGGACAAGGATCAGGATCCAATCGATTTTCGATCCCATCGCCATCGCAATCCGGCTTGTACTTCAACGGATTCTCCTCATCCTCGTCATAAATTCCATCTCCATCCGTGTCCAAGGTTCCGGCTGATAAAACCGTCACTGTAAGCGACGTCGTGCTGTTGCAACCCGTGTTATTGGTTCCTTTAATCGAATAGGTCGTTGTCTTAATCGGGTTCGCGATTACTACCGCTTTGTCCACCGCCGAAAGTCCGTAGCGCGGCGACCAGGCATACCGATCCGCACCTGAAGCAGTAATCGTAAGGCTCGACCAGCGAACCACTTGGGCCGGATTAGGGACAAATGTGATCGACGGAATGGGGTTAATCACGACCACAGTTCCAGAACTATAGACCGTCCCACAAACAGGCTGTGTAATCACCGCGCGGAAGTATTTTGTATTAGGCAGATTTGTAGCGGTATAACTCGAATCCGTGTTCGCGATGTCCGCTACACCCACTAAAAAGTCTGGTGTATCTGCCGATTGCCATTTCGAAATCGTCCCAATATGCCCGCTCAGCTTAATGGGCTGGCTGTTTTTGTCCCCACAGAAGGTGCCGGTTCCGGTTAATTTTCCACCCGCAATTTCTTCTGTTCGAATGACGACGGAGTTCGTGAATTCTAAACTATCTATTGATGAACGCGCGCCACGACGGTAGTAAATCGTGCTTTTCGAAAGCGGTGGCGTGTAGGTTTTTGCGGTCGCGCCTGGAATTTGAGTGAATGAAATGTTGTCTAGACTTTGTTGCCAAACATAGGTGATGGGTCTAGGGACGCCGTAGGCGTCTGTTTTTGACGTTAATGGAGAGGGTTTCGCCGGGTAGCAGAGGGATTGGTCAGAGGCAATTTCACCAGGCCACAGGTAGGGCAAGATGGTGACCGTGTCGGTTTGGACGGCATTCGATCCATTGATGGTGAAGCTGACAATCGCCGTACCCGCTGTGATACCACCTGTTAATATGGCGGTGTAGGTTCCGTTGTTATTGTTTACGACGGCAGAAACCGTTCCCAGAGTAGAGGAGATCGTCACAAGGCCGCCGTTTCCGGTTAAGTTATTGCCTTTGAAATCTTTTAATTGGACGAAGATGGTGGAATAATCCTTGTTGTTTGCCTTGATGATTTTAGGGCTCGCGTTGATGGTCGAAGTAGTCGAATCTGAGACGTTTGGTACAGAGCCGCAGAGGTCAATGGTGGGGGTTTGGTCGCAGTTGAAGATGGGTTCTTTGGCATCAAACGACGTCCCATCACCCATAGACCCATTAATGCGGTGGCCCACATAACAGAATTTAGAGCTCCCTTCCTTTACATATAACAGCGTGTGGCCTCCCATTTCCGCAAAGAGTGCCTTGTCCGTGCCTTGGTTAAATCCTCCCGCTAGACCCGGGTCATAGGAAGCATTCTCAATAGGCCTGCCTAGCATGTTGCGGGCATTATAACCCCAAGAGTATAAATCGCCTGCTTTGGTGATGGCCGAAGCAGCCGGAACGGAATTACTGTGTTCCTGTACGGTGACGAAAATGACGTTTGTGAGGAAGTCATTAGGGGCCGAAGATTTTTTAGCCTGCACCCAATCCAAATGTAATAAGTCACGTGAAAAATCACCACACTGGTAATTTTTATTATCCCCCATCGCATACAGATTTCCGGAATTACTTAGGACATAATAGGTGTTATACGAGCTACCACCTGTAATTCCGCCCGTCACCCCGATCATCTTGATCCCCTTCGTTTTAACATCAGCCGGCAAGGTCATCTCCGTAGCAAACGAGCGATAAGCAGCGCCGGTGCCATCGCCTAAAAAAGTCGAGGCTCCCCAGGTGTACATTTTGCCGTCCGTGGTTTCGGCCACAAACGCATTGTAATTCGCGCTAGCGGATTGCCCACGGACATTCTTCACTCCAGTTAAATAGGTGGTAGCATCTAATTTCACCCGTTGCCAGCTGTTCATTCCGGTGGTCCCTTGCGCCGCACCATTCCCATCCAAAGCCCCGGTCAAATACCCTAAAACGTACACATCGCCACTTTTGCTCAGTAAAACTAAGGTACGATACACGGCGAAAAGCATCTTGACATCTTGCGGTTCTAATCCCATGGGCAAACCGATAGGAGAAGATCCTGTAGGCGGAATAATTTGGGCAACTCCGGCAGAATTCGTTAAGGATGGATTAAAAAGTGATCCGATGGCTCCCCAGGCAAATAAACCGGTGGAGGTTAAGACTACAGCTTGGTCTATAGAGGCCCCGGAATTTGTACCTCCGATTCCCGCTTTGTAGATGGTACCTGAAATACCAGAATAATTCGTTCCGTTGATTTCCAAAGGGGTCAATTGCCCCGTTAAACCTGATGGAGCCATATTCGCTCCCCAAATGGAATATTCCCCCGTACTCTTGATGGCAACCGAAGCGTGGTAACCGCTGATGAGCTTATCGTAAGGGTCATTTACATTGCATTGCGCCTGTGAAGTATGCGCTACACAAAAAAATAGGATCATCCAGCCCCATACCCTAAAGTAATAGTTTATGCTAGATGATCCCATATAATAGATTTCAATTTTGATTTTAAAGTCTAAATATAGCCTTTAAATATTGAAATTTATTATTTGATAATTCTAATTTCAATGCGTCGATTCTGTGCCATTCCCGCCTTCGTTTTATTCGATGCGATAGGCTTGTCTTCTCCGTAGGCATTTACTTTAAGGCGAGAAGCCGCGATTCCATTTTTCACTAAGAATTTAGCTGCCCCTTGTGCTCTAAAGCGAGATGCCTTTAAGTTATTTTTTGAAGTACCAAAAGCATCTGAGTGACCATCAATGCGCACCTTGATTTCTGGGCGAGCCGTCAATGCAGACGCAACAACTTTCAATTTAGCCTCTGATTCAGTCGTCAACTCCCACTGGTTATTCATATACAAGATAGTCGTTTCAGCCATCGCTTCTTGATCTGCTTTCAACTGAGCCGCAGCCTTCACTTCTGCCTCCGCTTTCGCGATCGCCTCTGCTTTTGCTTTCGCCTCTGCCTCTGCTTTTGCCAAAGCCTCTGCTTTTTCTTTTGCCTCAGCTGCTGCTTTTTTAGCTGCCGTCTCGCGTGCGATTCGATCTTGTTCTGCTGCCTCCGCCGCCGCTTTTGCTGCTGCTTCTTCCGCTGCTTTCGCTGCCGCTGCGGCCGCTTCTTCCTCAGCCTTCTTCTTCGCTGCTTTCCAGCCGAAATGGTAGACAAGTCCGAAAGAAGTACTGTTATTCGATCCTCGTACAGAAGCTACTTTTACTCCCGCATCTGTCGCTTGCGCCATCGGGATGGCTAAATTCGATTGAACGATGATGGAGAAATCTCTCGATAATTTCAGATCTAAACCTAAACCACCCAAAGCGCTTAATTCATACGCATTTCCTGGGAAGCCGTAGTCGCGGCGCGCGAAAGCTTCTGCGCCTATTTGGAAAAAGGGATTGAATACCGAGGTTTTTTTACGCGGAATTAGGAAATAACGCATGTTCGCGCCAGCGGTGATGAATTTATTGTTCCAAATACCGGGACTGAAGAAATCCCCTTGAAAACCGGCCAAAGACGTATAAACCACATCCATGTTCGCCGATTTGCGCTTCGAGAATTGCAAACCTAAGTTCGTGTAGGCATTGAATTCATCCTTTCCTGTTAAGCGGTTATTTGTCCAAAGATCCGTAGGACCGCCAATGATGACTAGTGATTTATCGTTTTCTTGTGCTACGATGGTACCACTCAGGAACAAGAGAAATAGTAAGATTTTCTTCATAATTATTTTTTACAATGCTGAGCAATGGCTGTAGCTGCATCTGGGTAGCCTTTTGCTTGTGATCTATTAAAACTAGCACATGCGTCTGCTTTCTTGCCAGTGGACAGCTGAGACATACCCGCAAAGTACGCCGATTTCCCGGTATTGTTTCCAGGGTGTTGTTCGGATTTGGCAAAATAGAACAAACTTTCTGCAAACTTGCGGCCCGCATAATAGCAGATTCCCACGTTTTCTAGGTGGGAGAAATTTCCAGGATCTAGACTAGATAGTTCTTTATAAATGGCTGCTGCTTGCCCGTATTTTCCTTTTACAAAAAGCGCATTTCCTTTAGCCGTTAAGCCTTGTAAATCGCGGTTGCCTCCGCGCAACATATTTTTCGTCGGATTCAATATCGCCGTGTCTGCCGGGAACTTCTTCAGGGTCTTTTCTAATTGCGCCAGCAAGTTTTTGTCTGCCCCTTGCTTCACTTCGAACATGCCTAGCAAGTATTGATTCCACGTTAAGGCGTTGTCGTTGTTTACGTCCAAAGATACCTGTAACGCCCGCTTGATCTCATTCGTATCCTTCAGTTTCGCAGACGTGAAAATCATATTCTTGTAATAACTAGACGCACGTGGCCAAGCATCAAAGGCACGTTTGGCATAGAAATGTGCCGAATCCATTTTGTTCAAAGACGCATAAATGGAGGTGCGCAAGAAGTCGTTATAATGCAAGAAAGGGTTGTCGTTTTCGCTCTCCTTCAATACGCGCAAGGCGTCGTCAAAACGTTTGTCCCGAATATAATAGCGAGATAACATCGCTTTCATAGGCAAGGTAGACGAAGAAAGGTTCGGGATATCTGGTAGCTTTTCCACCTCGATGGTCGCCATTTTCGGATCTGCGTTTACTTCGCCCATCACGAATTTTTGGATCTTCAAAGACTCAAAGGTTTCGTTCGCGATGTAGATGGCTGGGATTATAAGAGCGGCACCCGCGATGAGGTAAATGAAGGGTAGTCTACGTAAGTTCCGTGAGGTTTTGTCCAAAGGAATCAACACCAAAGCCGCCGCCAATGACAGCATCGTCTGCATCGCCGTGCGCTCTGCCGGGAAGTTCAAAAGAGCGTCCACGCCGTAGCAGGTAACGGCTAAAAAGGCGATGATGACCATGAGTTCGTCGCCGCGTTTTTGGGCTAAAAAATGAACCGTGTAATAGAGCAAAAGCAGGAACAATCCAGCAAAACAAAGACCTCCTACTAAACCTAAATCCGCAAACATTTCAATGAAATCATTGTGCGCGTGGTAGGGCACAAACAACTCATTCGCCCTGTCGCGCTCGTACGGAATCGAGGCTAATTTCCAGTTGCCATAGCCGGCGCCTAAGACGGGATTATGTAGTGCATAATCTGCTGCGGTTCCCCATAAGTGAATACGGGAATTCTGTTCGCTAGCGATATTGATGTCTCCGATACGCTTCGTTACGGTTCCATAACCGCCCGCATTTTCTTGCCCAGCCACCGCGAGTTTCAAACGCATATTCGAAGCGAAGATCGCTAATACCGCCGGCAATAAAACGAAAAGAAGCGCTGGTTTTAGAGCTGACTTTTTCTTCCAAATCAGCCCGGTGAAAAACAACACCATAATCAACGCAAAGCCCACATAGGTGGAACGCGTGTTCAACAAAAACAGACCAAAAGTGCCAAGGAATAAGGCGAAGATGCCGGCGATTTTGCCCAGCCATTTGGCAGACATAATGATATACATCGCAAACGGAATCAATATCAAAAGCGTCGCCGCCGTCACGTTCTTATTTCCGTGGTATTTATTCAAGCCAAGGATGGCTGCGTCTAAATCCATCGTGCGCAAATTCGCGCTGAACCCCTTGATCACATAGATGGCATCAAAAAACAAATAGGCCGTAATCGCATACCCAATCCCCGTAAAAAGAAACGCGCGATCCTGATTATAATAGAGAATCGAGAGATTCAAAAAGACAAAATAGGTAGTAATCAATCGGGCCAAAGTCACCAGCGTCTCCGTGGGATTGATCGCATACACATACGACCCAATCGCCCAAAAAACCAACAGCGAAAACACCCACGTAAACTTGTAAAAAAGCACCTGTTTGATCGCCTCTTCGTAGACTTTATAGCGTAGACCGATGAAGGCCACAATCCCTAAACTCAAGCTGCTCGAATACAACCACTGCGCACCCATCACGTCCGATCCACCCATGTCTGGGATGAAGTAGACGGCCAAGTAGAGGACGCTGGCTATGATGGCGATGAAGGAGGAGAGGGTGGGTTTCATGGGGTAAATTTAATAAATTATTCCCTTGTAGCTAAAGCGATAGGTACGGTTATTTGATACTGGGAAATATACACGCCCCCTTTAACAAGACATCTTTTGCCTTTCCCTAAATCCACTTTCGATAGATCAAGGAACTTTAACCAAGGGTGGTTCAGTTTATCAGCCATATATAAGAATAGCCTTTTCACTTTTATCGAAGTGCATTTTTCCAAAAGTTTCTGCACCAACGAGGGCCTCAGATCATTCAGATTCTCCATTATTTCATAGCATTCCATCAAATCCATCTCCCCAGGTGCTACATACAAGCATTCCATAATCGCTCGGGCGGGACTAGAAACTTGGAGTGTAAAGCTAGGAAAACGAAACTCAACTAAGCCTACACTAACTGGTAAAAATGCCGTGGACTTGTAAAGAATTTCTGTGTCCCAAGTGTGCTGACGAAACCAGGTAGGAAGTTTTTCCTCAACTCCCCCAAATAACCAAGTCTGCGAAGCACTAAGTTCTAAGTAGTGAGCTCTTCCTAATAAACTTAAGGCCGTTCTTGCTCCTGGGTGTATGGAAAGATTTGATTGATTTTGCAAAGCATAAACCGCACCATCATACCCCGGGTTTTCATTCGAGCGCACCATAGCACCGTGGCCCAAAGACTGAAGCCAACCACTGGAACGGTAGTATTTTTGGAGATTTAAACTGTAGCCTTGACGTATTAACCATGACGATTGCAGCACAATACCTGATGGTATGGATTGCAGTAATTGGTTTATTTTAGTCAAATTATTCGTAGTCATACTACTAAATTTTAAACAAAAATAAACTATTTAGGTTGAATTTACAAAAGACGCTCGATAGAGATGAAGTTATTAACATAGGCTGGGCCAATAATCATACTAATCCTCCAGCTCATTGATGCACTATTGTCCATAATTAACCAATTATCAGTATCGCCTGCACCAAGAAAGTTTAATGTAGATTTTAAATATACTGGAGAAGTATTAACTGCTAAGTTACCTGCACTAAGTCCTGCTACTCCCCCAGACACGTAAACCCCACTTCCATAAATGCTGTAAGTACCAGATACTGTACTTACTTGAAGACTCATATTGCCAGATGCTGCAAATCTAACTTTTAAATTTCCCAGCGTTATATCAGTTCCTCTTCCAACAAATCCAGCAGCTTTTGTAACCACGTTTCCACTAGGGTCTGTAAGATTAATCTTACCTGTTACATTGATGTTTCCGGTTACGTCCAAAGCAGACGTAGGGGAATTCGTCCCAATACCCACTTTTCCAGTGGTATTATACGAATCTGACCCACTTAAAACCCAAGGGTTTACTATGGCAGATGATCCAATTTGCTTCACCATAAAATAAGAGGCATTAGGAGCAGATGTTATTCCAGATACAGATGTATTTCCAATAATACTTGGCCCATTAGGGCCATAATGGTCTAATAAACGAATACCAACTTGAATATCTGAGGCTGGAGTTATTATTCCTTTCATGGGAGAATTTGCACTTTGACCATAACTACCTCCTCCGTTTTGTGACATGAATAATCCATTCGCTAATGCTACACTATTTGTATAATCATAAATTTGAAAACGACCTGCCACAGTACTACTCGATATATAAATAGCTAAACTAGATTCCAGCTCATACGTTTTATTGGCTTTCAATGTAAACTTATTACTAGACCAAGTTAAATTACCTGAAGCAGTGGCATCAAATGGAACTAGGGCATTATCGGAGATCGCACTACCATCTGCACCGGTGTATCTTGCAATACCATACTCGACGCTTTGGCCTGTAACAGGTAAATTACCGGATACCTGTTTCATATAAACTCTCGTGTAATCATTAATGTTAATACTGCCACTTGATGCAGTCACTAACACATTATAGGATCTACTAGCTATAAGATTTACTTCTATTCTACCATTATACTCAGCATGCACATTATTACTATAACTAGTTTGATAATCTGATCCAATCACCGCATTGCTATTTGACCCATCTCTCACTTGAAAATTAAGCGTCACCATACAGTTATTACATGTCGCACTCGTCGAGATATCAAAAGAATATTTACCAGACGTTGTCACTGAAAAAGTGGCACCACTTGTATTTATTGTGGCTGCATTCCCCACTCCATCATAAATCTTTACCATATCAGATGCCGTCACTCCATTCCCCGCCGACGTAGCCGTCGCAATCGTTGCCCAGTTCGCTCCATTCCAAAAATAATAGCCCGCTTGCAATCCTACAGAACCTAGGTTATAGACCAAAAGTCCCTCCGCCGGAGAGGTAATTGTAGACGCATCGGTCGTACTTGTTAAGGTTACGCGCGGAGGCAAAAAACCTTTGTTTGTGGAGTACACATCTAGCTTCGCGGAGGCATTAGGCGTGGTGGTGCCTATGCCGGTTTGGGCAAATACACTTACAGAGATTAAGAAGAAAAATACTATCTTTTTCAATTTGTCTTTTTTAGAACCCGAGGTAAATAAACGTGTTTACAACTAATTTTCGTGGTGTAATATCGATAGTTTGTTGCGTTACACCTCCATTGATGCTGGTTGATGTGGCGGTATGATTATGTGCATCAATGATATGAGTATGGTCTCCTGCAGAACCAATTATACCCGTATTAATTAGGTTCGCAGTGCCACCACGATCAGTTATATCAGCATCGGCATCAGTTGTAGGAGCCATACCTGTTTTAAAAGCGGTGGGGTTGTAAGCTGCATACCCTCCGACTGAACTATTAACAACTGCAATTGGGTGTTGGTGACTTCCAGCACTTTGCATAGTAGCGGTAGTATTATTAACCGTAATAGCTGGGGTAATATTAGGTAATTGATTTTGAGCAAGCATCCTACTCATGCTTCCTGTTACACTTCCTAAACTACCACTAGATTGCACCAAAACCGCATCTGTTGCATCTGGAAGATTAGCGCCCACTCCAAGTGCCGTTGCTTGTGATTGTTGTGTAGCAGTTAATGAAGATTTTAACCGCCCATCTAATTTAACCCATCCATTGTGATCTGTGGTTTGAATCCCCGTTTTTATATCTCCAAAATTGATGACGGTCATTGGGGCATTTCCAGATATTTTTTTCCAAGTAACGAAAGATCGTCCATCTGTATTTGAATAAACATTATAGGCTCCATTGGATGCCCAGGCTTTTATTTTATAGGTGGCACTACCCGTTGTTGTTACCTGATACGCTGCTGTACCTGTTGTAGAAAGAACACCATAACCTGCTAAAATTTCAGAGTTTGAAATTAATGCCCCCGAAGCGTCATATAAAGCATATTGTCCAACTATCGTTGTTGATCCTTGAGTTCTAATAACTGGAATAATTTCCCAAGTACCAGCTGAAGGCAATGTAAATGACAATAATTCAACAGGTGTTGAGGAAGTAATTGAAATTGGATTTACCCCTAACATTTGTGAACCAAATTCCGCCGCTACACTACCGCTGCCCCCTGCAGTTGCAATGGTTGCCCAGGCACCTCCATTCCAAAAATAGTAGCCTGCAGAAAGTCCGGCGTCGCCCTTACAATAGACTAATAAACCTGTGGCTGGCGATGGAATGGTTGTTTGATCATAGGCGTTTGTTAAAGAAACGCGAGGCGGCAAAAATCCCTTGTTCGTCGCATTCACTTCCAATTTTGCGGAAGCATCTGGTGCAGAGGTTCCGATGCCCGTTTGGGAATAAACACTTTCTGAAATCAATAAGAAAAGGAGTAGTAGTCTTTTCATTTTATTTTAGATTCTAATAATTTCAATCTGCCCTCTAAGTCTAATTGTTTTTGCTTAAGTTCTTCAATTTCTGTTTGTTGCGTTTGAATCACTTTTAAGGAGAGTGCATGTAATGCTTGGTAATTAATTGACTTTGTTTGGCCTGAATCAGTTGCAGTTAAAACTATTTCCGGAAATAAGGTTTCTACTTCTTGAGCAATCAATCCATATTGCAAGCTAGTATCTCTTGGTTTATCCTGATTCCAATAATACGTTACTGGCCTAAGCTTTAAGTAATTTGTCTTCACGTCATTATTTATATCTGCAATAGTATTTTTAAGCCGCCTGTCAGAGCGCTGAACCAAAGAGTTATAATAAATGGCACTAGCAGAAATATCATAGGTGGCTAGGCCGCCTCCCCATCCAGATGGCCAATCATTTTGATATGAGCCACCGCTGTAGGGAATTATAACCCGTGATTGTCCGGCATTATTAATAATAAGGGCATTAGATGATGCTGTGGATGTGTTAAAATTCCAATCTGTATTTATAATAAACTGATCCGAGGAATTATTTATCCCCATGCTGTAACCAAACTGACCTACAATATCAAATCCTAAATAGGGTTTACCTCCAGTTAACCCCGCTGTGCGGATTAATGCAGACGCATGCGCGGAGCTTGAGGTGTTATTCGTATTTAAAATATACAAACTAGGGCTTGTTGTATTTGATGGATCCGTACCAAAGGTGTTTGCATTTTCAATGTGCAACGTTGTCGCAGGGCTAGCAGTCCCTAATCCTAATTTACCATTACTTAACAGTTGCATTTTAGAAGTTCCACCTGTATACCATTTGTGCGATTGAATACTAGACCCATTGGATTCAAAACCATAGGCCAGATTATTTGACTCTACAACAGCATCCGTAGTAGCGAACCAATGCATATTGCTTCCATCCTTACCCAGATATGTCCTTGCCCCTGCATTTATTAGCGATGTACTAAATTTTCCGGTGCCGGTAACGTCCAAAGTTTGGGTAGGAGCATTGTTTCCTATTCCTACTTTTCCCAAATTATCCACACTTATACCCTCATTCCCGCCATCATTTGACAGGTAATTTCCGCCTAGCTGAATGTTCTTAGTCGCAGTATGATTTCCTAAATTATCAGCCGTTGTTGATGTTGTAATGGAGGGATTAAGTTTTGTTATGATAAAAGTTGCACCATAATACAATTGCCTATAAATGTCTAAATTAAAGAACCTAAACGTTCTTGTGCTTGATGAACAATCGACGATATCTGCAGCGAATGTTCCACCACCCCAGTCGGTATTCCCTCCGTTTCCAAGCGTGGAATACCCCGCATCGTTTAATAGAGCATTCCATGTGCCCGACATATTTTCTTGAAGTTGGATGATGTTATATGTATTACTTGATTGATAGGGAAGAGCCCATTCAATTTTATATATCCCATTTGCTAAAGCAAAGGTGGTGTTTGAAGTAATTGTTAAATCCCCCGCGGCTATATTATTGAATCTCGAATTCCATGAACTTACAATTGAATTTACTGCAGTATTTGCAGTGGATCTAAATATGCCTTGATTTTGGACATTCCCTACTGTTGTGGAAAGACTCACCCATTTTAAGCCCACCCCGTCCCAATAATAGTAACCAGGTAAAACATTGAATGGGCTAGCTCCAGTAGTAGCCGTATTAAAGACCATCAATCCATTTGCCGGACTCGTGATGGGGCTCGCCGAATTCGTTGCTGTTAAGGCCACGCGAGGAGGAAGAAAACCTTTGTTAGAAGACGCAACTTCTAGCTTCGCGGATGCGTCAGGAGTAGTGGTGCCTATTCCCGTTTGGGCAAAAACATTAAGGGAGATCAATAAGAAAAACAATGTTTTTTTCATGCTACAAATTTAACGAACCCAGTACCAAATAATTCCAGGAAACTCATTTACATCCCCTCCTGTTCCAGCATTACTAATCCATGGCACTGGGGGATATCCATAAAAAGTAGAAATTAATGTGCCCCACCAATTACCTGTGCCATCACAAATCGTTAATAAACCATAACCAGACCCAGCAGTTGAACTATACCATGGCATTCTTTGTGACAACCCCATATTGTTTGCAACATATTCCCATTTATTAAACTTTTTATCAACTGTGACATTAGTTTGTGAATTATCCGTATTAACAAAACTATAATTCCCATTGGCCGTCCAAATTCCACCATAACTTTTTCTATTAGTAGCATCAATCATATATTGAAAACCACTTGCACTTTTTTTAATATAATTTGCCCACCCAACAATAGAATAATTTGATGTAGAAGTGCTTGTAATATCTGCATTGGTTGTAAATGGATTCGAAGAATTTAAGGAAATCGCATTCGCATAATTCCATCCTGCATAAGATGAATTTTTCAATATTAATGTCCATCCACCACCTTCCGTAGTCATGTCAGCATAAATTTTTATAGGACTTCCACCATTGATATTTGCATTTTTTATCCAATAAAATCCATCGGTTGAGTTAGGATAATCTTGTTTAATTTGATAAGCACTAGTAGATGCCGATGCAGGACCTAGCCCATCTTTAGCAGCACGAAATTTATACCTATAAGCTGTAAAATTAGTATTGATTTCCTGTTGCGTTAATTCACGATTATAAATTTTAAAATTGGCGACACCCATATTTATCTTATACCCATCTGAAAGCCTACACCCAGAAATTCTGCCTATCCCTGATCCAAAAACTGCATTTGTTGCGCTCCAACCTGTCCCTGCAATTTGTGTACTAAGTGTTTGTTGAACTCCATTAATATATATCTTATTGGAGGTATAATTACTCCCAGGATACATAACAAATGCATAATGTTGCCAATCTCCCCAATAAGTACTGAAGACAGAAGTATTGATCCCATATAAAACACCATTGCCACAATTAAATCCTAAATGTCCATCACTTGTCCAAACATCATATGTATTGAAACCAAACATCATACCATTCATATTTGAAGCCCCAACATTCGTAACATTCGCCCACATCTCTACAGTTACAGCGGTTGCATTACTTACATTAGCCGTAAAATCCCCATAACTAGTTGTGCCATCAAATGAAAAATAACCCTCGTAAGATGGATAGTATTTACTTGAGCTTAAACTAGCATCGCTTGCATTAAGAGTTAAATCTTTCCAAATAGTTGAAGATCCTGTATAACTGCTTGAATTTCCTGCATCTAAATTTAATGCCAATCCAGAGTTTGAAAAACAAGTTATAGCCACACTACCATCTCCAGTTGTATTGGGTGTCCCAAATATACTATAGGCAGAACTGGATTTTGTGGCACCACCAGCACCACCACCCGTAGCTCCGCCACCACCTGCACCTCCGCCGCCACCAAAAAATCCGCCGCCTGCGCCGCCGCCACCGTTCCAAGTTCCTACTCCAGTATCTGAGCCTCCAGATCCTCCCAAAATATCATTACCATTTGTCCCTTTAGTTCCAGGATCATAGGGCTCTCCGGCTAATCCAGGTGTAGTTATAGTGGCTGCATAGCCATTCTGGTATTTGCTATTCTTGATATAGGCCGGCTCAACGGGTTGGTTTCCATTGCTAGAAGTTCCACTAATCGTATTCCCCGCATTACCACCAGTATAATTAAACTCTGTAGAAATTCCTGCTCCACCTCCACCACCACCAGCAACTACTAAAGCATTTGCATTCGCTGGACTTGCGGAAGTAAACACCCCTGATAATCCTCCGCCTGCACCTCCATAGTTACCTCCACTTCCTCCATTACCTCCAAAGCCATACTTAGCCGTAGCTGACTGACCCGGAAATCCTCCCACTACGATATAAATAGTTTGGCCTGGAATTACATTTAAAGTTGTCGAAATATTTGCTCCTGCACCACCAATTTGCCCTCTGGCACCCGTGCCACCTTTGGCGCCAATTGCATTCACCTGAATACTCGTGACACGATTAGGCACGATGAACTTTTGAATGGCACCTGAATAGGAAAATACTTGAGTGGTATTTACAAAAGGTTTCCGAAGTGCTAAGTTTTGAAAATTAATTTGCGCATTCGACAAAGTCGAAAGGCTCAATAAAAATGATAAAAAAAGATATTTACGCATGGCTAATAGATGCTATCCCCAAAAACAAACCCATTTGTAGTAGTATTCATTACTAACCCTATAATACTATTTGTTGCTCTTGTTGTGAGTCCGTTTGCCGAGTTTAATGTTACACCTGTCCCTTGGACAAAAATGACTTGACCTACGCCGCCTTGTATTACTTGACATGAAAAACCAACTGGTAAATTATTAGGTACCGTTACATTAATGCTAGTGGTTGATGTAATCAGAAATATCTTATTGTTATCAGTGGCTGCTAAAGAAAACGAAGAAGGAGAAGTAGTCTTACTATTATCAATAATTAATCCATTCGCAATTGCTATCCAACTAGTTCCGTTATAATAATAATACCCCGGAACTACCTTATAAGGATCCGTTGTACTAGTTGCAGTATTGTAAACTAACAATCCTGTTGCCGGGGGAATAGAAGATCCTGAAGAATTTTTAATTGTTGTATTATCATTAGTTCCGGTTAGTGCTATGCGAGGTGGTAAAAATCCTTTGTCGGAAGCAAATACATCCAACTTCGCAGAGGCATTAGGCGTGGTGGTGCCAATGCCGGTTTGAGCCCATGCACCGAAAGAAATCAATAAAAAGAAGACTATTTTTTTCACCTTATTTCTTTTTAGCTGGCGCTGCTGCAGGAGCCGGAGCCGCTACTGTGCTATCTAAGCGAGCTGTGCGCGCCATGTCTTTTTGTAAACTATCGATCGAAGCGATGATGAATTTCACTTGCGAGTGGGGTAAGTTGCTTTGGTCCGCAATCGCCTTAATGGAATTCAAATTGTTCCAGTGGTAATTCACCGTCGGTTCCGCAATGCGCATAGAGATGAATTTATCAGCAGCGAAAGAGAATAAGGCCAAAGTTCCGGCGAGTAGTAAGATGTTTTTCATGTTATGTTGTTTGTTTTATGTTAGAACAATCCTCTAAATGCAATCCAGTTTGCTCCATCTGAAATAACTCTTATCCAGTTATTAGAAGGTTCTATTCCAATAGTTGCAGTTGAAGTAGTCGCTGTGGAATTATCTTGAATGATATATTGAGAACTTGTTGTAGCAATGGCAACTGAGTATGCGCTTACATTTTTAATAGTAAACTCTTTCCCAGCACATCCTACCGCAGTAGGTAAGGTGAAAGTTAGGCCGGTTGCGGCTGCGGTTCCCATAATGATATAATTATCATTCAAAGTCAGCGTATAATTCGCTGTTTTAGAGGCTAATGTTGTCACACCCGTCTGCCAACTAGCATTTCCACTTGCATCCGAAGTCAAGACTTTACCTGCAGCTGCTCCCATTGTAATAGCCACCGTACTTGTAAAGGTAGCCGCACCCGCAATGGTAGTTGCTCCGCCTAAACGAGTGGTTCCGTTTACTTCCAAGGTGGTAGATGGAGTTGCCGTTCCAATACCCACGTTACCAGCATTAGTGATACGCATTCTTTCATTAAAGAATGGTGTTGAATTTTTACCCGTACTGAAGATGATTGACTTTGTTTGGTTTGCATTTGCTATATGCATATCCTGTCCACTACCAATGTAAGTGACGTCATTCGCTGCCCCGATATTGTACAGAGCCGGGAAATTGAACGCACTATTATTAATCCCCATCCAAGCAAATCCAGTTGTAGTTGTTCCGTTGTCAGCTGTTGCAGCATAACCGCTTTGTGCTTTTGTCCCTGTATTATTAGTATTTTGAACGTTCACTTGGAAGAAATCATCAATGCTTCCTGTTAAGTTCATCCCCGTTACATTCGTCGTTGTTCCAGCGGACACATCAAATTTTGCAGTTGGCGAATTTGTTCCTACTCCAACGTTACCCGTGTTTGTAATTCTCATTGCTTCAGTGCCTCCATTATTCCCCACCTGAAAAATATGATCTGCCCCAGTAGCACCTACACCAGAAGTCGTTTTATAGGTCAACGATTGGGTTGTTCCAGATCCTCCAGTAATGGATGGCGAAACTAAACTTGCGACTGTGGTAGCTCCCGCGTTTAAAGTCGTAGAAAACGTTCCAGCGGACGCACTTAAGTTCCCGGTTAAGCTAAGCGATGTTCCTGTCGCTGCTCCGATGACAGGAGTGACCAAAGTAGGTGTATTGGCAAATACTAATGCCCCTGTTCCTGTTTTATCTGTCACCGCTCCTGCTAAGTTTGCGCTTGTCGGCGTTGCTAAAAATGTAGCCACACCCGTTCCTAATCCACTCACACCCGTAGAAATAGGTAGGCCTGTTCCGTTGGTTAAAGTGACAAAAGTAGGAGTTCCTAAATTAGGAGTTACTAATGTGGGACTAGTATTCAAAACTAAACTACCTGATCCTGTAGATGAAGTTACACCAGTTCCTCCGTGTGCTACATCAATGGTGGTTGCACTCCAAGTACCTGTAGTAATTGTTCCTACAGTAGCTAAATTCACTAACGAAGTTAAAGTCGTATTGGATGTTGCTGTAATGTTACCCGCAGTAGTGGCAGTCGTAGCATTTCCCGTTGTATTTTGGTTTAAGGTAGGGATGGCATTATACGTGATTTCTTTGGAAGTAGGATTATAAAACAAGAAGGAAGAAGTAGATGCATTGTTTACTGGATCTACATAAAATCCGGAACTAACTGGATTTAAATTAACTCCACTTGCATTTAATGCAATACTATTTGCCGCTTGCGTATTTCCTGCAAATGCCCCAATTGCGACACTGTTTGCGCCTTGACCATTTTGACCAGCAGCATACCCGATGGCTACTGCGGCTTCTGCTTGTGTATTGCTTTGAGCTGCATTACTTCCGATGGCAATCGAATGAGCTCCCTGTGTTCCTCCTCCTGCCGCATAACCTATTTTAATATTAGATCCGTTTGGATTAAAGTAGTCTGTTCCGGCCACGGCAGCACTTACTACTCCACTTCCGTTCGCTTTTAATAATCCATTTATGGATCCGGCTCCACCTTTATTGCTGCTAATGACCGTTCCACTCCAAACACCGCTCGTAATCGTTCCTACTGAAGTCAAGCTCGAGGTCACCACATTGCTCGCAAGTGTCGTGCCACTTAATGTATTCGCATCCGCCGCAATCGTAATATTGGCACTGCCATCAAAACTTACCCCATTAATGGAGCGATAAGTTGCTAATTTCGTCGCTGTGCTCGCATTTCCTGTCAAAGCCCCGGTGAAATCTGTGGAACTGACGGAAACTAAACCTGTTACAGAAGTAACCGTTCCTCCTAAGGTCATCGTTGTCGATCCTAATTGAATTGTACTATTCGCTAATTGACCATTCGTGATTCCAGCTGATGAAGTCAAATTCGCCGATGTTAATCCGGTAACGGAGATGGTTCCTGAGGAAAGAGAAATACCAGAACCAGCCGTTAATCCGTCTTGGATTCCTAAGCCGGCGATATCTGCTCTGGTGATATTTAATTTCGCGAAATCGATTGCTGCGCCTGAGGCTACATCCGCATTTGCGATGGTTGATTTTGTTGCCAAAGATCCTAATCCTAAATTCGTTCTAGCCCCAGCTGCGGTGGTGGCGCCGGTACCTCCTTTGGCAATCGCAACCTCCGTTCCACTCCAAACACCACTCGTAATCGTTCCTACACTCGTCAAGCTCGAAGTTCCCACATTACTCGCAAGCGTAGTACCTGATAAAGTTCCTGCATCCGCTATGATCGAAGCAGATCCGGCGGCGGTTAGACGGCCTTTGGCATCCACCGTAAAGGTAGGAATAGCCGTAGTAGAGCCGAAAGATCCAGCAGTAACCGTTGTATTCGTTAATGTAGCAGCCGCAGTTACATCACCAGAGCCATTAAACGCCGGACTAGTATAAGTTACATCACCTGTTAAAGCTATCGTTCTTCCCGTGGTTAATGTAGCCGCGCTTCCCGTTGTATTTTGATTCCAAGTAGGGATCGTTCCTGTTAATAGAGAATACGGAATTGCTCCTGATGTCAACGTTCCTACACCAGTCAAGCTCGAGGTCACCACATTGCTCGCAAGTGTCGTGCCACTTAATGTATTCGCATCCGCCGCAATCGTAATATTGGCACTGCCATCAAAACTTACCCCATTAATGGAGCGAGAAGTTGCTAATTTCGTCGCCGTGCTCGCATTTCCTGTCAAAGCCCCGGTGAAATCTGTGGAACTAACGGAAACTAATCCAGTCACCGAAGTAACCGTACCACCTAAAGTCATCGTAGTCGAACCTAAAGTCGTCGTACTTGTCGCTAATTGACCTACAGTTATTCCCGCCGTTGAACTTAAATTCGAAGTAGTTAAGCCTGTTGCAGAAATCGTTCCAGAGGCAATTGAAATTCCAGATCCCGCTGTTAGTGGCGCTTGCACGTCAGTACCTATCACTAATCCTAAATTCGTTCTAGCCCCGGCTGCGGTTGTGGCGCCGGTACCTCCTTTGGCAATATCAATTGTAGACGCACTCCAAGTTCCAGACGTGATCGTGCCTACCGTTGCTAAATTAGTTAAAGAGGTCAAAGTTGTATTCGAAGTTGCTGTAATGTTACCTGCGGTTGTGGCGTTAGTGGCATTACCTAAAAAATTAGGGGCTGTCACATCTTGCGTAAACCTGGCATTTCCTTGCACATCGAACTGAAAAGTGGTAGGTGCATAATTCGCGCCTAAAGCTAATCTGCCATTATCATCCATCATTAACCGACCACAACATCCACCCTGTAATAAGGAAATTCCTGTCGAACCTGCCCCTGCTCCAAACTCCCAATTCGCTGTTCCGTTATTTAATACAATCGATGGAACAGTCATTTGATTGCTAAAGGTCTTCGCTCCTGCTATCGTTTGTGCCGTCGTTAAATCCACAAAGTTTTTCGTCGTAGATCCCGTTCCACCATTCGCGATAGCTATCGCCGTTCCACTCCAAATACCACTCGTAATCGTTCCCACGCTCGTTAAGCTCGAATTTACCACATTGCCCGAAAGCGTTGTGCCTGTTAATGTTCCTGCATTTGCCGTTCCCGATAAAGTTCCCGTAAGCGTAGTCGCTGCTAAACTAGTTAGGCCCGTCACCGAAGTAACCGTTCCGCCTAAAGTCATGGTAGTCGAACCTAAAATCGTCGTACTGTTCGCTAATTGTCCATTTGTAATCCCTGCGTTCGCAGCGATATCCGCGCTAACAATGGTGGCATCTGCAATTTTTGCGGAAGTGATCGAACCATCACTTACTCCTGCTGAAGCCACGCGGGTGTCCACGTAGTCTTTGATTAGTTTAACAGATGGATATTTCTGTGTAGAGTTCGCGTCAAGATTTAGGTCCGTACTTTTATTAGCGATTGCCTCCGCACCTAAATTTAGTAAGGCACCTGCTGCCGTCGTAGTTCCCGTTCCTCCGTTTGCCACTGAAATGGCCGTGCCACTCCAGGTTCCAGACGTGATTGTACCCGCGCCGTTAATGGTTAAGACGGGGGCGCCGGCGCCGTTTTGGAGAACGACCACATTGTCTGTATCCGCTGCGCTACCGCGGCGAATGTCGAAGGCGCCGTTCGTGGAATTGGTGATGATTTGCGCACCGTTATTGTAGGATTGCTGTAGATCTGAAGTCACCGTACCGGAGGTGGCACCGATTGTTTCTCCAAACTTCGTCACATTGAAAAACTGGGCTTTCGCCGGATCAGATAAATTGGTTGCATCCTTGCGCACCGTCAAAATTCCAATCAAAATTCCGTAATCCTTGATGCCGGCATAAGTGCTAAACGATTCACTTTGAATCCCCGCGATGGCATTAGCGAAGGTGGTGTAATCCGTTTGGCCATATTGAACTCGAATCTTCCCATTTTGTAATAAGAAAATGCGTTGGTTCGTGGCATGGGCCCCCGTTCCTGCTACCGTCGTCAACGTTCCCGCGTTATCGTATTTCGTAGGATCAATCAACGTCACATCTGTGTTTGCTCCGCCGTTTTGTGTGCGGTATTGAAAAGTTACAGGCGTTTTAGCGGCAATGGCCAGGCTAGAAGGGGAATTAGGATTCGCCCCATATCCGATTCCTAGGCCAAACAAAGTCCCCGCCGTCGTATTGAAATTCAAATTTGCACCATTCGCAGTGGCCGTAAAACCATCGTTGACTAAACGAATAGGCTGCCAAACGTCGCGCAATTGGGATAGGGGACTTTGGAGTACATCCGGTTGAACATAATAGCTAATAATGTTCGTGTGATCTGGATGCCCTAATTTACCTAATAAGATATTTTGTCTTCTTTGAGCTGGCGTTAATTCCGTGCCACTCATTTGCAACGCCCCTGTAGGATCTAAATAAAGGTAGGTCATCGTATGGGAGGCCAAATAAGGGGTGCTTAAACCCGTAGCCCCCGCAAATTCCAGGTACTTCATCGAAGGGTGCTCAATGTCTGTTGTGTTGTCCACAATGTAGCCTTCCGCAGAGCCCACATTAAAGGTCGTGGCACCTGTCACCGTCATCCCCGTAAACGTGAAAACGCCCGTGGATAAATTCATTAATTGATTTCCGAGCAATTTATTGAATCCCACACTCACGTTATCCGTCGTAGAAATGACGCCATGGGCAGGCAAAAGATTCGCTAATTCTGTGCCTAAAACACGAGATTTAGTGAAATACTGGTTGTTTGTCAGCTCCGGAACCACATCAGTCGTTAAGGTTTGCCAGGTCTTATCTCCCCGCCAATATTGCGCGGTAGGCGTTTGCGTACTCGCCGCAATAGCCGTTTCGAAATCCACTCCAGCCACGGCCGCACTAAACGCTCCGGTTCCATACCCTTTCACTAAGCCGGTTAAACTAGTGGCCCCCGTTCCGCCGTGCGCCACATCAATCGCTGTAGCACTCCAGATTCCGGACGTGATCGTTCCCACCGTCGTTAAATTCGCTAGAGAGGTTAAAGAGGTATTCGCTGTAGCAGAAATGTTATTGGCCAAAGTCGCCGTGGATGCATTCCCCGTTGTACTTTGATTCAAGATAGGGAAGTTAGTTAAGTTCGCTGCGCTACCAGTAGGGGCTAAATAATCTGTGCCAGCTGTTAATGGCGCTTGCACATCTGTGCCTATCACTAAACCTAGATTTGTACGTGCTCCCGAAGCCGTAGATGCACCCGTTCCCCCTTTAGTGATGGGAACAATACCTGTCAAAGTCGTCGCATCCGCCGTCACCGTTATATCAGCAGAACCATCGAAGGCCACACCATTAATGTTTTTTGTAGCCGCTAGTTTTGTGGCTGCATCTGCCAAAGTCGCGGTCGTCGCATTACCCGTCAAAGCTCCCGTGAAGCCAGTAGCCGTAACAGAACTCAACCCGCTTAACGAAGTGGTCGTTCCACCCAAGGCAATGTTAGTCGTTCCCAAGGTCAGAGAACTATTCGCTAATTGCGCGTTTGTGATACCTGCATTCGATGCGATATCTGCACTGACGATGGTTGCATCTGCGATTTTAGCAGAGGTAATTGACCCGTCGCTCACCCCAGCTGCGGCCACGCGTGTATCCACGTAGTCTTTGATTAATTTTACGGAAGGGTATTTCTGTGTCGAATTTGCATCTGCGCTAAGATCTGTACTTTTATTCGCCACTGCTTCCGCGCCTAGATTCGTTAAGGCAACTGGAGCGGTCGTTGCACCTGTTCCGCCGTTTGAAACAGCAAGCATTCCCGTTATATTCGCGGCATTGCCTGTGATATTTCCCGTTACTTTGGATCCGGAAACGGAGGTAATTTTAGCGTCGGTCACTGCGCCAGCAGCAAGTTTACCCGTAGTCACTGCGCCATCTATGATTTTCGCGGTCGTTACTGAATTAACAGCAATCGCCGGCGCATCTGCCGTTCCAGTTAAATCACCTGCTAATTTGACTAAACCTTTTGTGGTTGCATCCGCATCTGGCGGGGTTACGCCCACTGGAATCGTGATGTTTGTGGTACCGTCAAAAGAAATTCCGTTGATGGTGCGCGGGGTTTCTAGGGCTGTGGCTTTGGCCGCTAAATTAGCATTATTTGCCTGTTGCGCCTGCTGCGCCATGGCAGAGTTTCTATTATCAATGTATTCCTTAATCGCCTTTACAGACGGATATTTTACGGAAGAAGCCGAGTCCGCGATGATGTTCGTTGATTTGTTTGCTACTGATTCTTTAGTGTCTAAGATGGCCAAAGTAGGTATGGAAACCGGCTTATCCACATCCGCCGTGTTGTCCACATTGCCTAAACCTAAATTTGTGCGGGCAGCGATGGCATTCGTTGCACCCGTACCACCTGAGGCGATGGGTAAAACCCCTGCTAATTTCACCGCTGTCTCCGCTAACAAGGTGTAAGGGGTATACGTTAATTTTTGATTGCTCACCTCCGTGTAGCGACCGCCTTGATCAAAACTCACATTCGTGATGATGTTTTTCGTCACGCCGTCCCAGCTCAACGAGGTAAATGTTCCTGCTTTACCTGTATTGACACCACCGCCAATAATCAGGTTTACTAGGCCGTATTCGTCAGTTTTGGTCTTGTGAAGTTCCTCATATTGCAAGGTCGTGCCGGCATAGATTCCAAAACGGATCCAGACTTCCTTACTCACGTAGGGTTGAGCCGTCACGTCGGAACCCGGAATTTGAATCGGGTTCGGATCGATGATCACAGCTTGATAGGAGATCCCTTTGGTCTGCGAAAAACCGACAAAAGAAATCAAAATGAATGTGATGAGTGTTATTATTTTCTTCATAAAACAAACGCTATTTCGACTGAATCTTTATGCCAAAAGAGACCGTCGAGGGTACAAAGTTCAGGGTTGAAGTGCCGAACTGAATGGTGTCTAAATGTTGATATTGCGTGTATACGTACAAGTTTGAATTGACTTTCTTTTCTAATTCGAGGGAAAAGCCCACGAAGTAGCGAAGTCCTTTGAACTGATCATCTTCCGATAAATCTTCATAGTGGTTTTGTAGGAACTGGTTGCCGTTAATCATTTTTTGGACCGCACCTCGCGCTTTCAGCATTAGGGTGAAATCATTTCTGAATTCTAACTTCGGGCCAATACCGCCTGAAAGACCCATGAAATCGGTTTGGTAGGAAAAAGGAATGTTCTGCACATCACCCACCGCGTTGTATTGCGAGTAGGCAAGGCCTAGATCGTATTGGAAACGACGGGACATCGATTTCTCATAACCGAGAGTCATGTTAAACCCAGAACTTGGTTTTAAAAAAGTGGGATTGGTTCCCTGCGAATCCGTATAAACAAAATTTGTTGTGTTCGCCCCTACAGACAAATTCCATGTTTGAGCTGATACTGAGCTCGCTACGAACAACAAAAGAAGCATAATTCTTTTCATAATTTTCCTTGTAAATGGCCATTAAATGTGGTTTTGGCCTAGTTCAACAAGTAAAATTCGAATTAATAATGCGATTGTTCTTTATAGGATAAAACGGTTTTAGTCCAAAATGTGTTTTTTTGGACTAGTCAGTGACTGATATTTTTTTGGACTTTTGAAAAATAGTGTAAGTTTAATCTGCTAAATTGCAAGCCATTCATTGATTAAATGATTTTATACGTCTCCCTGTTCTCTATCATCACCTCTGCGATTATCGCCATTTACAACTGGCGCATTAATCCGAATGCGTTATTATTAACAGGGATTTTCGGGATATTCTCCACATATGGCCTGACGCATTATTTCACGGTTTACCACCACGACGATTTTTGGACAGCTATCTTCTACGGTAACTTATCCCCTTTATGGTATTTACCGGGACCGATGCTGTATGTATACACGCGAAATACGATTACGGATAAAAGCCTCTTTTCTTCCAAAAAAGATTACCTACATCTGCTGCCTTTTCTCCTTCAGGCCATCAATATTTCCCCTTATCTATTCAGCACATTTGACTTTAAATTGCAAACGGCAAGGCTGATCAATGAAAATATCAACAATGTTCGCACCCTAGGAAGTGGCTTCTTTATTCCGCCTAGTATCTCCTTTGTGACGCGCCCCAGTTTAGTGATTATCTATGCTATCGCCAGCGTTTTCCTTCTGCAAAAATACCATCGGAGAGAGCGGAAAAACTTAGAGGCAAACAAGCAAAATAAACTCGTTTATAACTGGTTATTTACCCTCATTTTAGTCACCTTAATCGTGGCGGTGAATTTCCTTGTGATGACGCTAAATCTGTATGATGCGCCTGTTAGCAGCGTCATTATGGAATCTGCACCTACCTACAACATTTCTGGAATTGCTTTCGCATTGCTACCGCTCATTTTAATCGTATTCTTCCCGCAAATATTGTATGGGATGCCTATCGCAACCTCGACTAAAAAGGCGGCTAAACTAACTATCATGGCGGCTGATTCGGCTGATCCTTTGGCAGAAACCGCTCAACTCATCGTCGACTACATCAACAACGAGAAACCTTATTTATATCCTGAATTCGATATCGAAGATATCTCGGAAAAACTCGACATCCCGAAGCACCACATCATTTATTGCTTCACCATGATCCTGCAGAAAAAATTCACGGCTTACCGCTCTACAGTACGTATCGAGCACGCAAAAAAATTATTAAAAGCAGGAACGGCAGATACCCTGTCCATCGATGGAATAGGCGCCCAGTCTGGCTTCTCCTCGCGCTCTGGATTCTATGCGACGTTCAAAGCCGAAACAGGGATGACGCCTAGCCAATATTTGGAAAAATTAGCTTAATTTTAAGCTACATGAAAAAGCTATACTTCTTTTTATTGTTATTCATTTATTTCGCGGCAAAGCCGGAGCAAATCAGCTTAGCAAACAACGCTACGACTCTGTATGCTTACGCGAAACCGTACATTTATGTGATCGAAAAAAATCGTTATTCCCGGATTAAAATTCCAGAGATGACGCTATCTGAGCCAGTCTATTTTAAGTTTACAGATAGTACGTTTTCGAGGAAATTTATTCCTGTATCATATGGGTTATTTGAGATCGATAAACGCCTCTATCTTTCGCATCATTTAGGGGGTGAAGTCTATGAAATGAAGGATAATCTGCTTATCCGAATTGACCAATCCTATGAACATAAGATGCAGATTAATAGTGCTGATTTTGTGTATGACAATCGCATTTTTCGCTTTGGAGGTTATGGCTTTTGGTCCGCTAGAAATTTCTTCACCTATTTTGATTTAAAGTCCAAAGAATGGGAGATTTATTCCCCTGTTCAAGGTAAGAATTTTCCTCCTGGTTTATTTGATGTAAATCTATACCAAAACGGCGAAAACTTATACCTATTTAATGGTGTTACCACGAATGAATTAGACTATTTAAAACTAGAAAAATCACAAGATTTTTGGCAATTTAACCTCCGCACGAAAACGTGGAAAAAGAGGGGTAAAACGTCCTTGTTTTTTGGCAATAACACAAAGAATTTTCGTGACAAAAATAACTACTTTGCCTTCACAGAAGAACGGCGAATTTTGCGTATCAACTTCGACACCAATACGTACGATACGTTTCAAAACGAAGCATTTTCCACAAAAATATTCGAGCGGTTTCAACCCGTTGTAGAAAACGATATACTCTATTATTTTAATCACAATCACGCGACTGTTAGCATCGATTTACTGGCTGTTCCCTTAGCTGATTTTCTAGGAGAACCACAGTCCTCAGCCACCTTTTTAGAAACAGATTATTGGGAGGAATATGGGATGCTCTTTATCTCTGGTTTGGTCTTATTTCTGATCTCCTTATTAATCTATTTTTTACTTCTGCTGAATCCTAAAAAAGCTAACTATATCACGGACAAAGACGGCATCTTGTACCTGGGAAAAGCGGCGATTAATTTCGAAGAAACAGAGCTTATTGTTTTAAAATACCTATTGAAAAATAACGACGTTCCGAACTCGGAATTACTCGGTTTAGTAGAGCAAAAAGGCGTCCATTTCTCCCACAATATTCGGATGAAAAATGACCTCTTAAGTCAATTGAATTTGAAACTAAAAGCCATCCTTCAAGTCGATGTCAATTTCATTATTTTCAAAAAATCAGACACCGATTCTCGCCTAAAAGTATACCGTTTGAACAAGCAGTATTTTAGGGTGAGTGAGGCCTTTTTGAATTCGTAAACTATGATCCAAATCTTCGTAACCGGCGGCACTTTTGACAAGGAATACAACGAGCTAAATGGGTCGTTGTTCTTTAAAGACACGCATCTGCCAGAGATGCTTGAAAAGGGCCGCAGTCGATTAGATGTTTCGATCGATACTTTGCTCATGAAAGATAGTTTAGAGTTTAGTGACGTGGATAGACAATTAATATCGTTTGCCTGCGCGTCTGCCGGCGCTAATCGCATCTTAATTACGCATGGAACTGATACGATGGTCCAAACGGCGCAGTATTTGGCCGCGCAGAATTTGGCTAAAACCATCGTCCTCACCGGCGCCATGATTCCCTACAAATTTGGTAGCTCGGATGGGATGTTTAATCTGGGCAGTGCTTTGGCATTCCTCCAAATTCTAGAGCCCGGCGTTTACATTTCGATGAATGGTAAGATTTTTGCGACGAATAACGTCCGTAAGAACCTAGAAAAAGGTGAATTCGAAACAATAAATTAATACCTTGCATTTACATAAAACCCTGTTAATCATGAAAAACAAAATCATCGTTGGATTAATCGTTGTATTAATCGCCATCCAATTCGTTCCTACAGAAAAAAATCTCTCGAACGATAACACCTACGCTTTGGAAACAAAATACGAGGTTCCCGCAGACGTTAAGGTCCTGTTAGAAAATGCCTGCAACGATTGCCACTCGAATAAATCTACCTATCCTTGGTATAGTTCGGTTCAGCCGGTTGGTTTTTGGCTAGATCACCATGTGAATGATGGTAAAAAGCACTTGAATTTCGCGACGTTCACGAAGATGCCGATCGCGGTGCAAAACCACAAATTAGAGGAAGTGGTGGAACAAGTAGAAGAGGGCGAAATGCCGATGCCGTCATACACGTATTTTGGCCTACATAGTAATGCCAAATTATCAGAGGCAGACCGCTCTAAAATCATCAACTGGGCTAAGTCGCAAATGGCGATGTTGAAATCAAGCTATCCGGCGGATAGTTTGAAGATGAAGCCAAGACCGCGCGGCTAAGCGCTGCTGCGCAGCTTAGTCGCGGCGTTGCCGCTTAGTCATCGCTGCGCGATTTAGTCGGCTCGGCGCTGTGCGCCTCAGTCGCGGCGTTGCCGCTTAGTCAATGAGTCGCCTAAGGCTTAGTCCGGAGGGCGGAGGGCGAATGTTCGTCTGCAGGCTCTAATGGCACTATCTAGTGAAATAAACCTCGAGGTACTCAGAGGGCTTTTCAGGTATTGACAGATTTTGTCAATACCTGAATTTGTTTTATACACTATTAGAGTAAACCACTAAATCAAAAACCACTATGAAACTGACAGTAATCAAATCCGATATTGAATATCAAGAGTGCCTGAATTGGTTAGATCTAAAATTAGACAAGAACCATCCGGTCGACAGCATAGCCGGAGTAAACATACAGAGAGTATTATTGCTAGTCAAACAATATGAAGACACATACTACCCCATCCCAAAACCACAAATTGACTAAACTAAAAAAGTCGATTTTCGCATATTGACACAATCTGTCAATACCTGAAAATCGACTTTTATACTTTGCGAGTTATTTCAACTAAAAGTGCCAATAAGCGCAGTAAGGGACTTTTTGACTAAACCGAAGGTGACTAAATCGCGCAGCGATGACTAAGCCGTAGGCGACTCTTTGACTGCGCTGCGTAGCAGCGGCAGCGACTAAGGCGCATAGCGCCGACTAAACGGCATCGCCGTGACTAGTCGCGCAGCGACTTCATATCAATCACAAAGCGGTACTTCACATCCGACTTGATTACGCGCTCGTAAGCCTCGTTCACGTCTTTCATGTTGATCATTTCGACATCAGAAAGGATGTTGTGCTCCGCGCAGTAGTCGAGCATTTCTTGAGTTTCGGCGATGCCCCCGATCATGGATCCGATGATGGAACGTCTTTTGGAAATCAACGTAGCCGCGTAAACTTGAGCCGCCTCTGGAGGAATTCCCACTAAAAGCATCTTGCCTTCAACCTTTAATAAGCCCAAAAACTTGTTCAAATCATGTGACGCCGCCACCGTGTTCAGGATAAAGTCAAACGAGCCTTTCAAAGATTCCATGGTTGCAGGATCCGTCGATAAGGCGAAGTGATGCGCGCCTAAGGCTTTGGCATCCTGCTCTTTCGATGGTGACGTACTCAACATAGTCACTTCAGCGCCAAAAGAGGCCGCAAATTTCACCGCCATGTGGCCCAACCCCCCCAAACCTAACACCGCCACTTTGTGACCCTTACCCACTCCTGCATAACGCAAAGGTGAATAGGTCGTGATGCCGGCGCATAAGAGAGGAGCGACGCGCTCGAGCTCTTTGGTAAACGGAATATGCAACGTATACGCTTCGTCGATGACATAAGTCGAGGAATATCCGCCAAAAGTCTGCGTCACCCCATCGCGGTAATAGCCATTGTAGGTAGGCGTCATCTCCTCGTCGCAGTATTGCTCCTGACCCTTTTTACACGATGGACATTCGCGGCATGAGTCCACAAAAACACCCACACCCGCTAAATCGCCCACTTTAAATTTCGTTACTTCCGCTCCCACTTCCGTGATCGTGCCCACAATTTCGTGGCCAGGAACAATGGGATAAACAGACGGCCCCCACTCGGAGCGCACCATGTGAATATCGGAGTGACAAACCCCGCAATAGAGGATGTCAATTTTTACGTCTTTGGGACCTACATCGCGTCTTTCAAAATCAATCGGCGCAATGGGCGCCTGCGGATTTACTGCGCCATATCCGTGTACTTTTATCATAGTCTTGTTTATTATTATGAGGTAAATTTAGCTTATAAATATGTAGATTTATTATATAAATGTTTCTAAAATATTTCAAACCCCTACAAACAATGGCAACTAAGAAATTACCCCATAATGAAGTATTTGAAGCAAAGACCTTGTTGTTAAAAGGCGCGATTAAACTCCCCAAAAATTTCATTTATAAATCTTCTTTGGTAAAAGCAATTACTGATAAATATCGATTGAAGCGTTGAGAGCCACTAATGACCCTTTCGACTAAGTCCGAAGGACGACTTAGCGGCTCCGCCGAGAATAAGAAAATCAAGGCATAAAAGAATTTATGCAACGATTAATCCCTACATTCGTTGCACATTATGCAACGATTAAGCACCTACATCCACGAACTCGAGTCTTGGTCTAACTTCACTTGGAGATTAGATCAGCTGATCTTGCCCCTAAGCGAGGTGCATTTCTTGCAGGGGCGGATTTTGGGGAAGATGGAAGCCCTCGGTTTTTCTTTACAAAAGGAGGCTTTTTTAGAGACCCTGACCTTGGATGTGCTGAAGACTTCGGAGATCGAGGGCGAGCGCTTGAATGCGGAGCAGGTTCGCTCTTCGATTGCGCGGCAGTTAGGTTTGGAAATTGCCGGTTCGATTCCCTCTGATCGCCACGTGGATGGCGTGGTGGAAATGATGTTAGATGCAACCCAAAACTTCAACGACCCACTCACCTCCGATCGGCTTTTCAACTGGCACTCCGCCCTTTTCCCCACCGGGCGTTCCGGAATGTACCCCATTTCGGTAGGCCAATGGAGGACAGATAAAAAGGGTCCGATGCAGGTAGTTTCGGGAGCTTTTGGCAAGGAAAAAATCCATTTTCAAGCACCGGATTCTTCGAAAATCGAGGGCGAAATGGCCCTCTTTTTAGACTGGTTTAACACCAATAAAACCCTAGACTCCGTAATAAAGGCGGGCGTTGCTCACCTCTGGCTATTGACCATCCACCCTTTTGACGATGGGAATGGTCGAATTACACGCGCCGTGACGGATTTATTAATGGCACGCTCAGACACCAGCGCGCAACGATTTTACAGCCTTTCGGCACAAATACAGCTGGACAGAAATGCCTATTACACTATTTTAGAGAAAACCCAAAAAGGAAACCTCGACCTCACTCTCTGGCTCCACTGGTTTTTAGAAACTCTCATCAAAGCGCTAAAATCAACAGACACACTATTAAAACGCGTATGGTTAAAAGGGGAATTTTGGCAAAAAAACAACCTCATCACCCTAAACGACAGGCAAAAGCGAATGCTCAACAAAATCCTCGACGGCTTCGACGGCCATCTCACCTCCGATAAATGGGCAAAAATCTGTAAATGCTCAAAAGACACGGCCATCAGAGACCTAAACGACCTACTTTCTAAAAACATCCTGCAAAAAGAAGAGGCGGGAGGTCGCAGTACGCGCTACCGCCTGAGTTAAGACCACGCATCGCTATTATCGAAACTTGCAAAATTTACAAGTTTCGATAATAGTGGATTCCCAATATGATAATATTCGAAAACCTTCAAGCCCCCCTAGCCGCTTTTGGACTATTGACACTTTCTGTCAATACTTGAAAAGCCCTCTGCGTACCTCGAGCTTTATTTCACGTAATAGTGCTCATACAGGCCTCAAACAACATATTTGACTAAATCGCGAAGCGATGACTAAGCCGTAGGCGACTCATTGACTAAGCGGCTCCGCCGCGACTAAGCCACGAAGTGGCGACTAAGGCGCAACGCGCCGACCGCCGCCCCCAACGAAAAAACCCTTCAGCCAGTAGCCAAAGGGTTTCGAAACTCCGTGTTCTAAATTATCGTATGACTTCGAACTCTGCGAGATCAAAAAAGATCTCTTCCGAAGCCTCAAAGCGCGACCAGCGCTGATTAAATACATCCATAGTCTCCGCATTACTTAAAAGCGAAACCGATTCTCCCGTCTTTAAAGAAAGCGTAATAGAAACAGACCCTTTCTTTTCGACTACGTCGAAGCGCTGAAGATTTGCCCGATTAACAAACTTAAACGTGCAACCGTTATCCGTACAGTACTTTAATCGTATTGATTTCATTTACAAGAGAAATAACAATCAAAACTACATCACCGCAAAATCACTCTTTGTCAAAAATTGCGCCAAGCACAGTTTTTGGACTAAATAACTAAACTCCTATTTCCAAATATGTACCTCTACACGACGATTCAACTGCAGATCCGTCTTCGAAGCCGGCACTAACTCTGAGAAGGTCTCGCCCTTAAAGCGATCCGCAGAAACTCCGCGTTGCATCAAGTAACGGCGAACAGACGCCACACGACGCTCCGCAAGTCCTTCATTATATTGCTCGGTCTGGCGGTAATCCGTGTGACCTTGAAGCTTCACATTCACAAAAGGATACTCCGCTAACAAGGAAATAATGCGGTCTAATTTACGCGCATTCATCGGCCCTATCCACGACTTATCCGTGCGGAAATAAACCACGGTATCGAAAAGCGAATCAAGATTCACCTCGCGACGCGGATCAACAGCAGCCAGAACCGGAGCCTCCGAAGGAACTACCGGAGGACAACCCTTCAACTCCTTCAAACCAGCCACCACTGGACAATCATCCAGCGCATCGATCACCCCATCACCATCTTTATCAGACGGACAACCTTTATTTTCGCGCACCCCTTTCACCGTAGGGCAATCATCCTCAGAATCCAATATACCATCGCCATCGGTATCTAATGGAGCCGCCACCACATCAGGCACCGGTTCAGCGATAGGCGAATGACCCCACTCAAATACCAGCCCTAAAGTCGTACTAAAATTCGTCCCTCTATGATTCAATGGATCTAGTTTTCCTGACACAAAAAACGGGAATCCCACCTGCGTGAGACCACGCAAAAGCCAGTGTTCCGCCACCTTATAATCCACGCCCGCGGCGATGGAACCGGCGAAATCTACATCACGGTAGGTTTGGTTATAATTATTATCGAAAACAGCATCCCCCGCAAACTGCCCAAACGGTTTCAGGCGAAACTTATCCCTATCACGCAGGTAATAGCGAAGACCTAGGCCCGCGGAAGTATAGCGATCGCGCGACCCATTGAGACCGAATAATAAGGTCCCAAAAACGTCCACATTCGGCTTCGTTTCGCGGGCATATTGCAACCCTAATTCAGTATAATTAACTAAGAAATCACGGCGCGATGGTAACTCCTGCATCCAACGATTCGTGCCCCCTAACAGCAACGCCATGCTGTGACGCGGGGTGTATTTTATCTCTTCCACGGTGCTTTGCTGAGCAAAAGCAGAGAAACTTAACAGGATAAAAAATAGCTTCTTCATTATTTCGGAGAATTTAAAATAGACAGGCGAATCGCGATTTCGTGCGTCTGGTTACTCACTTTGCTCAGGCCGGAAATGGGCATTTCGTAGATGTAGCCGAGGTAGATTTTGGGGTTTGCTTGCATCCCAAAACGTAATCCATAACTATCCTTATGTCGATAGGCCAAACCCGCATCAAAGGCCTTCCCTATCCGAGCCATTACATTCACGTCCCAGCTCAGTGGAACGTCCTGTGCGGCACGTGCCATAAACGATGGTGAAAACGACAATTGATCGTTCACGCGCACGGTCGTTCCGGCATTAATATACAAATACGTCACGTCCTTGTAGGCTCCAGAAAACCCGCCAAAATCGTAGCTCAACACCCGCGGCATCGACAAGCTCGCGAAGAATCCGCCTTTGTGATTAAAGCGCACGCCCCAGCCCGTATTTCCTTTCAATCCTGAGCCTTTATTCGTCGCTAATATCGGATCATTCGGGTCCACCACTTGGATGCCGTCATAATCTAAATACACCGAAGAAACGCCTAAGCGAATCCCGCCAGCCATGCTCCACTCCGGATTAAACTGCACGTGGTAGGCTAAATCGCCCGCCATCGTCGAGATGCGCAAAGGTCCCGCCTGATCTGCGAGCAATAAGAAGCCTCCGCCTATTTTGGGTTTGTATTGAAAGTTCGCCGTTAAGGCCAACGTCCGCGGCGCCCCCTGAATCCCTAACCATTGCTGGCGGTCCATCATCACGATTTCCCCGCGGTGCCCCGCCTCCATCGTTCCCGCATAAGCCGGTGATGAAATAATCGGGTTAATACGGTACATCGAATACATGGTCTCGATCTGCGCAAACGAGCGCAAACTAACCAGCAAAAACAAAATCAGTATATAACTCTTTTTCATTAGTTCGAAGATCTATCTAAGTACACATAATTGCCTAGGTTTGGTCTAGCACCAAAGAAGTCAAGGATGTAATAATACGTTCCATCCGGCAGCTGACTGTCTGTTGCAAGCGCCCCAAAAGCATTGTCCGTTTGACCTGACCAATTGTTTTGGTAATTACCCGTCGAGAACACGATGTTACCCCAACGGTTGTAAATCGTCAAGCGGTTTTCAATATTCAATCCAGGCAAGCCACGGAAAATCAAGGTGTCATTTTTACCGTCCCCATTAGGCGTGATGGCCTGTGGTGCGATCATATCCGGCACCGGTAAAACGGTAATGTGCAAGGTCGCTTGGGTACATTTTCCATCCGCACTGCACACCGAGTAAATGATATCCACTGGTCCTACATAACCCGCCGCTGGCGTGAAGGTATAGGCTCCAGAAGGACTTAAGCTGAAGCTTCCTTTCGCAGGATCCACGTTCGTCACCGCCGTCGCTGTCAAGGCGCTGCCCGTCGAACTCTTATCGTTTCCTAACACGTTTCCGCTGACCACACCTCCCTGCGTCGTCGCAAAGTCATCTGAGGCGAGCAAGTTTTTTGAAGCCGAGGCCCCTATCGTGTAGTACACTTTCGCGGTCTTGCAAAGTGCCGGCTGGCTGTTATCGCAGACCGTGTAGGTTAACACGTCTGTGCCTACGAATCCTGGCGCTGGCGTGTACGTGATCGTTCCGTCCGCATTGACTTTCGCGGTTCCATTGAGTGGTGCGTTGGTGATTGCCAAAGTACTATACACCAGCACTCCTCCCACATTCGCCGCCTGGTCATTCGCTAGCACGTTCGTCGTTACCGGAGAACCCGCAGCCACTGAAACCACGTCCGCATTGGCGATCGGTGGATTCGTGATGGCATTCGGATCGCTCACCGTGATGACTAATGGAACGAGAGGACAGTTGGTCGTTTGGGCTTTGGCACAAACTGGAACTAAATACTCATACGTTCCCGGCGTCGTCGAACTAAAGCGATACGTTCCATCCGGATTCATCTGCAGACTCGCGCCGCTGATCGAAGCCGGCTGTCCATACGTCGATCCCGCTGGCACCACGTCATTCGTCGCCGCGCTACCGTTCACCGGAATCCCGATCAAGGTCGCGTTAAAGTCAGGCGTGATCACTGGCGCCGGATTCACGACTAGGTGAAGCGTCGCTTTCGCGCACACATTGCTCGCAGAACATACCGTGTAAACCACATCCACCGGACCAGAGAATCCTGGCGCCGGCGTGAAGGTATAAGTTCCGTCCGCCTTAAACACGAGCGTTCCTTCCGCCGCTGAAACCCCGCTAACAATCGTTGCTGTCAAGGTCTCGCCTGCCGTATTTCCGTCGTTCGCTACCACAGATCCCGTCGCAGGAGATCCCGCTGGCGTGCTGTTATAATCATCCGTCGCAAAGGTCTTCGCTGGCTCTGCAACCGGCTGAACCGTGTACGTAACTTTCGCTGTCGAGCAAAGGGCCGGCGTCGAATTATCACAGATTTTATAGGTGATTTCATCCACTCCGGTGAAGCCTGCTTTTGGCGTATAGCTTATCGTTCCATCCGAATTCACCACGGCCGTTCCGTTCGCTCCGTTGGTTACGATTGCCAAACTCGCTGGATTCAGACTCGCCGCAGGATTTGCTGCTTTGTCATTTGCCAAAACTTTCGTCGTCACAGATGATCCCGCATTAACCGTCGCCAAATCCGTATTCGCGACCGGACTATTGCTATCTTTTAACGGATCGCTGACCGTAATCACGAGCGGAACCGTAGGGCAGTTCGTCGTTTGGCCCGTAGGACAAGCGGGAACTAGGTACGTGTAAACACCCGGAATCGTCGCCGTGAAGCTGTAGGTTCCGTTCGCATTGACCGTAATCGTCGCCCCCGATTGTTGCGCTGGCTGACCATAAGTCGCACCCGGAACATCGTTCGTCGACACATTACCGCTCACCGGCACATTGATGTTTGTCGCATCGATGTCTGGATTAGTGGTAGGTGCCAAATAAGGTGCTACCGGTGGAACCGCCGTGACGGTGATGTAGACAACCCCTGTTTGGCAATTCGCTGGTACCGCATCGTCACAGATCGAATACGTTAAACTATCCGTTCCCACAAAACCTATAGCTGGAGTGTAGGTCAGCGTTCCATCTGCATTAAACACCGCCGTGCAATGCACTGGCTCTACGGTTACACGAGCAGAGGACACGTTGATGACTTTACCCGCATTCGTCGAGCTATCATTCAATAAGACCGGAATGATGACAGGCACGTTCATAGGCGTGGTGGCATAATCGTTTTGGACAATCGGTTTAGTTAATGCCGGAGGCGTTACTGGCGGCGGCGTCACGGTAGGCGCCGTCACCGTTATCACTAACGTTTCCGTAGGACAATTCACTGTCTGACCTGGTGCACATACCGGAATCGTATAGGTATAAGTTCCTGCAGCTGTTGCTGTGAAGCTGTACGTTCCGTCCGGATTTACCGTGATTGTTGCACCAGTTATGGCAGCTGGCTGACCGAAGGTAGTGCCCGCTGGATTTAAATCATTAGTCGAAACATCACCCGTTTTCGCAACGTTCGTGATCGCGGTTTCTGTATCATTTACAGGCCCCGGTTCATTCACCGTTATCACTAACGTTTCCGTAGGACAATTAACCGTCTGACCCGGTGCACAGACTGGAATCGTGTAGGTATACGTTCCGGCCACAGTGGCTGTGAACGTGTAGGTTCCGTCCGCATTTACGGTGATTGTCGCTCCCGTTTGTTGCGTAGGTTGACCGAAAGTCGTACCGGCTGGGTTGCTGTCGTTCGTAGCGATGTTTCCGGTTTTAGGAACGTTAGCAAACGCAGTCGCCGTGTCGTCTACTGGTGTCGGTTCTGTCACCGTAATCACCAAGGTCTCCGTAGGACAATTGCTCGTCTGACCCGGTGCACATACTGGAATCGTATACGTGTAAGTTCCTGCAGCTGTCGCAGTGAAACTGTACGTTCCGTTAGCCGCGACTGTTATCGTTGCACCAGTTATGGCAGCTGGCTGGCCGAAGGTCGTGCCTGCTGGATTTAAATCATTAGTCGAAATATCACCCGTTTTCGCCACATTAGCAAACGCAGTCGCCGTGTCATCCACTGGACCTGGCTCATTAACGGTAATCACTAACGTTTCCGTCGGACAATTCACGGTCTGACCCGGTGCACATACTGGAATCGTATACGTGTAAGTTCCGGCCACAGTGGCTGTGAACGTGTAGGTTCCGTTAGCCGCGACTGTTATTGTCGCTCCGGTTAATGCAGCTGGTTGACCATACGTAGAACCGGTAGGAATCACGTCGTTCGTCGAAACATTTCCGCTAACTGGCACATTCGCATAGCCCGATGCCGCGTCATTCACTATGACTGGCGCCGGATCCACTAGGATGTGGAGCGTTGCTTTCGAGCAAATATTACCCGTCGTACACGCTTGGTAAACAATGTCTACTGGACCACTAAATCCAGCCGTAGGGGTGAAGGTATATGTTCCGTTCGCATTCATCGTAAACGTTCCTTGCGCAGAGCTAGGTCCCGTTACTAAACTAGCCGTTAAAGCGGCTCCAGTTGTGTTCGAATCATTTGTTAACAATGCGCCAGTTGCAGGGGTTCCCGAGGCCACGTTATTGTAGTCATCCACCGCCGTCGTTACCGCCGGAGCGCCTGCCGCTTCTACGGTGAAGTAGAGAACAGCGGTTTTACATAAGGCAGGATTTTGGTTATCACAAATGCTATACACTAAACTATCCGTTCCTACAAAATACGGACTAGGAGTATAGCGAATTGTTCCGTCACTATTGATCAGTGTCGTACCGTGAGCAGGCGCTGTCGTGATGCTTAAGCTTGATGGAACCAACGCATTATTTACCTCGCCGGCTTTGTCGTTCGCTAATACATTCACCGTCTTCACGGTTCCTTGTTCCATCGTCACGTGATCGTTATTCGCCACCGGAGCATCCGCCACTAATGGATCTAATACCGTGATCTCTAATGGAGTTTGAGGGCAACCGGACGTTTGATTTGGCCCACAAACTGAAATATAATACACGTATTTGCCTGGCACTGCCGAAGTGAAAGTATAGGTTCCGTTCGCGTTCATCGTTAAGGTCGCGCCGGCTAGTTGGGCTGGATGACCATACGTGGTTCCCGCTGGAACTGGATCATTCGTTTTCACATTTCCGCTTACTGGAACGGATTTGTTCGTCACGTTCACATCCGGCTTGCCTAAATTATCCACATCGCGGTAATCAGGAATGCCGTCTCCGTCGCTGTCCATAGGGGTCGAACCAGGGCCTTTTTCGACCGCATCGGTTTTACCGTCGCCGTCTGTATCTAGGTCTAAGTAGTTCGGGATGCCATCGCCGTCTGTATCAGTAGGCGTGCAAGGCGCAGTGCCGGTGCAGCCATCGTCTTCGATGCTATCCAAGATGCCGTCGCCGTCAGAATCTGTATCGAGGTAATTTGGAATACCGTCTCCATCTGAATCCGTCGTACCTTCAATTGCATCAGGAATGCCATCTCCGTCAGAATCTAGATCCTTGTAATTAGGAATGCCATCGCCATCCGTGTCGACAGGAGAAGCTGGGTTAAATCCTTTTTCGATGCTGTCCAAAATTCCGTCGCCATCACTATCCACATCGATGTAATTCGGTTTGCCGTCGCCATCCGTATCGACCGTTCCTTCGGTCGCATCGGTCATGCCGTCACCGTCTGAATCGAGGTCGCGGTAGTTAGGGATGCCATCTAAATCCGTATCCAATGGGGTCGCGCCAGATGGGCCTTTCTCCACTGCATCCGTGATGCCGTCGTTGTCTGAATCCGTGTCGCGGAAGTCTGGAATACCGTCACCATCCGTGTCTAAGATCGCCGCACCTGTTCCGCGTTCTACGCTATCTGGGATGCCGTCATTATCTGAATCCGTATCGCGGTAATCTGGGATGCCGTCGCCGTCTGTGTCGACTGGGGCATTTCCGTTCGGTCCTTTTTCCAAAGCATCCGAAATTCCGTCGCCGTCACTATCCGTGTCGTATGGATCAGGCAAGGTGGTTCCGTCGGTATTTGGAGGAGTTAAACCCCCATTTGTCGAACTAGGAACTCCATTTGCGTCTACTCCGCCATCTACTTTTCCATCGCCATCTACATCCGTACCATTGGATTCTCTCACGTCTGAAATGCCGTCGTTATCACTGTCTGGATCTAGGCGATTCGGGATGCCATCGCCATCGGTATCGCAGTCTGGTGCTGATGGCGAACAAGCTGCCGCTTCTACTGTATCTAAAATGCCATCATTATCGTCATCCAGGTCTAGCGTATCGTAAACACCGTCCCCATCCGTATCTAATGGACAACCATTGTTGCCAGCAATTCCCGGTAATAATGGACACTGATCTACGTTGTCATTAATGCCATCGCCATCAGAATCTGGATCTAAGTAATTCGGAATCGTGTCTCCATCAAAATCCGTGGTTCCCTCTGATTGATCCGGTTTATTGTCAGCATCTGAATCCAAATCTTTGTAATTTGGGATACCATCATTATCCGTATCTGTAGGGGTACAAGGTGCCGTTCCGGTACAACCTGCGTCTTCCGTTGCATCTAAAATGCCATCATTATCAGAGTCCAAATCACGGTAATCCGGAATACCATCACCATCTGTATCGACCGTGCCTTCTACTGCATCTGGAATACCGTCGCCATCACTATCCACTTCTTTGTAATCTGGGATGCCATCGCCATCGGTGTCTAATGGATTATTTCCATCGATACCGCGTTCAACTGCGTCTAAGATTCCGTCATTATCAGAGTCGGTATCTAGGTAATCTGGTCCCAATGCGCCGTCTGTATTATCTGGCGAAGACCCATTCGCACCTTTCTCTACGCTGTCTGGAATACCGTCACCGTCAGAATCTAAATCTCTATAATTCGGGATGCCGTCGCCGTCTGTATCCGTAGGTGTACAAGGCGCGGTGCCTGTGCAACCGGCATCTTCCACGCTATCTGGAATACCGTCACCATCCGTATCAAGATCTAAATAGTCAGGCGTACCATCATTATCCGAATCTACCGGAGTAGACGTAGGCCCTTTTTCAATGCTATCTGGGATACCATCGCCATCACTATCTAGGTCTAAATAATTAGGAATGCCGTCGCCGTCTGTATCGGTGTTACCTTCCAAAGCATCGGAAATGCCATCCCCGTCACTATCCACATCTAGGTAGTTTGGTCTTCCATCATTATCAGTATCAGTGGTTCCTTCAATCGCATCCGAAATGCCGTCTCCATCTGAATCCAAATCTCTAAAGTTCGGAATACCATCACCATCTGTATCCGTAGGAGTACATGGCGTCGTACCGGTGCAACCCGCATCTTCTACGCTGTCTAAAATCCCGTCACCGTCACTGTCCGTATCTAGGTAATCTGGCGTTCCATCTGAATCCGTATCTACCGGTGTTCCTGTAGGTCCTTTCTCTATTGCATCTGGAATACCATCATTATCGCTATCCGCATCCAAGTAATCAGGGATATTGTCATTATCCGAATTCGTAGGGGTACAAGGAACAATTCCCAAACATCCCGCATCCTCAATCGCATCCGTAATACCATCACCATCTGAATCTAGATCTTTGTAATTTGGAATACCATCGCCATCCGTATCGGTTACACCTTCATTAATATCAGGTATACCATCGCCGTCAGAATCAAGATCTCGGAAGTTTGGAATTCCATCGCCATCCGTGTCGATGGATCCTTCCACTGCGTCCGTGATACCATCGCCGTCAGAATCCGTATCTAAATAATCAGGGATGTTGTCATTATCTGTATCTGCCAAAGTAGACCCATTTCCCTTCTCGATCGCATCCGAAATGCCGTCGCCATCTGAATCCAAATCATACGGATTGCTGTTACCCGTTCCGTCTGTATTAGGCGGCGTTAAACCCCCGTTCGCAGAAGCTGGAACACCGTTGCTGTCTACTGCGCCATCAGCAATGCCATCGTTATTTGCATCCGTCCCATTGGCTTCCGTGATGTCTTTGATACCATCGCCGTCAGAGTCTAAGTCCAAACGATTCGGGATACCGTCGCCATCCGTATCACAATCTACTGCAGATGGGCTACAAGCTGCTGCCTCCACCGTATCCAAGATGCCATCATTGTCATCATCGGTATCCACGGTATCAACTAATCCGTCACCGTCGCTATCTAAGGGACATCCATTCAAGTTCGCTAAACCAGCCACTAATGGACATTGGTCTACCGCATCTAACACACCGTCACCATCTGAATCTAAGTCTAAATAGTTAGGCGTTCCGTCAAGGTCGGTATCTACGTTGCCTTCTGTCGCATCCGATTTACCATCACCGTCTGAATCTAAATCACGGTAATTCGGAATGCCGTCGCCGTCCGTATCGGTGGTTCCTTCAATCGCATCCGTGATGCCGTCGCCATCAGAATCTAAATCCCTAAAGTCAGGCGTGCCATCACCGTCTGTATCCAGCGGAGTGGTTCCTGTACCTTTTTCAATGGCATCGGTAATGCCATCGCCATCAGAATCTAAGTCTAGATAATCAGGAATACCGTCGCCATCCGTATCCACCGGAGTGCCCGTTGGACCTTTTTCGATGTTATCCGAAATACCATCTCCATCTGAGTCTAAGTCTAGGTAATTAGGCGTGCCGTCTCCGTCTGTATCCGTAGGCGTACAAGGTGCGGTGCCGGTGCAACCTGCGTCTTCGATGCTGTCCAAAATTCCATCGCCATCACTATCCGTATCCAGGTAATTTGGAATACCATCTCCGTCTGTATCGACGGTTCCTTCTACACGATCAGGGATACCATCGCCGTCACTATCAACATCTAAGAAATTAGGCGTGCCATCACCATCCGTATCAACGGTGCCCTCTGCCCGATCGGCAATGCCATCGCCATCGCTATCCAGATCTCGGAAATTGGGAATACCGTCTCCATCCGTATCCGTTGAGCCCTCTAGGCTATCTAAAATACCGTCGTTGTCTGAGTCCAAATCTTTGTAATCCGGCGTACCATCTCCATCCGTATCCACTGGAGTTCCGGTAGGTCCTTTTTCGATCGCATCTGTAATACCATCGCCGTCAGAATCGGTATCAATGTAGTTCGGATTTCCATCCCCATCCGTATCGACTGTTCCTTCGATCGCATCCGAAATGCCATCGCCATCACTATCAGGATCGAGGTAATTTGGAATACCATCACCGTCCGTATCTGTCGTTCCTTCGATACGATCTAAAATACCATCACCATCGCTATCTGTATCTAAATAATCTGGCGTGCCATCATTATCCGTATCGCGCGGAGTAGATGTCGGTCCTTTTTCAATCGCATCCGTAATTCCATCACCATCTGAATCTAAATCCAAATAGTTAGGTGTTCCATCGCCATCCGTATCCGTAGGGGTACAAGGTGCCGTTCCGGTGCAACCGCTATCTTCAATCGAATCAGCAATTCCATCGCCGTCGCTATCTAAATCACGGTAATCTGGAGTTCCATCTCCATCCGTATCCGTAGGCGTACAAGGTAAGAATCCGATACAAACGGCATCTTCTAGGCTATCTGGAATTCCGTCGTTATCTGAATCTAGATCTAACCAGTCTGGCGTTCCGTCTCCATCCGTATCTCTTGGAGTGCCTGAGCCTTTCTCCGTTGCATCTGGAATTCCGTCACCATCCGCATCGATCGGAGTGATGGTTAAGCTTAAGGTTCCTGTGCTCGTCGCCGTTCCATCTGAAACCGTATAACTAATCGCTGGAGCGGATCCATAATAATTTAAAGCTGGTGTAAACACGAAACTTCCGTCCGCATTGATGATGATGGTTCCTACCCCTGTGATGGTCGTTAATTGACCTGCCGGGTAACTCACACCACCTATCGAATATGCCGTAATACTTAACGAAGAACCCTCCACATCACGATCATTTGTTAACACATTATTCGTGATAGGCGTATTAATCGGTTCGGATAAATTCTCATTTGCCACGATAGGCGCATCGTTCACAGGCGCTACTACAATCGTTAAATTACCATTCGTCGATGCCCCTTGGCCATCACTAACGGTGTATTCGATCATCGGAACAATACCATTATAATTCGCTGTAGGCGTAAAGGTATAGGTTCCATTTGCGTTGATCGTAATCGCTCCTACTCCTGGAATCGTTGCCGTCGATGTAAATGTTCCAGAGATACCTGCAATCGTAAATTGAGTGATCGTTAATGGATTACTTTCTGGGTCTGAATCGTTCGTTAATAAATTACCCGTAGCGACCGCATCTTCCAGCATATTGACCGTTTCTGGAGCCACCACTGGCGGATCATTTACCGGTGTAACCGTGATGCTTAGCGTACCTGAAGTTACTCCTCCGTTTCCATCTGAAACAGCATAAGTAATCACAGGAACTGTGCCAAAATACCCGCGGTTAGGCGTAAACGTATACGTCCCATCTGCGTTCACAATCACCGATCCTACCCCTGTTAATTCCACAATAGATCCCGCTGGGTAGGTAACACCGCCCACCGTGATTTGGGTAACGGTTAAAGAAGCTGTTGCCGTTTCAACATCCGTGTCATTTGTTAATACACTAAAGCCAGTGATCGCTGTATTTTCAGGTGTTATACGCGTTTCGTTAGAAACCGTCGGTGCATCATTAACTGGCGTTACTGCGATGTTTACATTGGCTGTATTCGTGGCGAAACCATCTGTAACCGTATACGTGATGGTAGGAATTGATCCCGTGTAATTCGCGACTGGCGTAAATGTTAAATCGCCGTTAGGCGTGACTGTGACTGTTCCGACATTTGGAATCGTAGCAATCGAAGAGGTCGTAAATGAACCGTTTATTCCTGCAATCGTAAATTGAGTAACTGTCAAAGTAGTATTACCATCAATATCCGAATCATTCGCTAACACATTCACCGTGACTGGTGTGTCTTCCGGCGTTGTTTTATTGTCATCATTAACGGCAATTGGCCTATCATTCATCGCGGTCACATTGATGTTCAATGTTCCCGTATCAGTACCCCCGTTTCCATCGCTAATGGTATACGTAATGGTAGGAACAGTCCCGTTGTAATTAGGGAATGGCGTAAATGTATACGTTCCATTCGCATTCATCACAATAGTTCCTGCACCCGGAATCACATTGGTCGACCCGGCTGGATACGTGTAGGTTACGCCACTTACCGTAAATGAATATTGGGTTACGACTAAAGATGTATTTGTAGTTTCCGCATCGGTGTCGTTTGAGCGAACATTTCCGGAAACAGGCGTATCTTCCTGAGTAGAATTCACATCATTTACTGCATCAGGATTTGCATTCACTGGCGCCACAAAAATGTCTAATAGTCCTATATCAGTCAGCGATCCATCACTTAGCGTATAAGAAATAGGCGGAACAGTTCCGGTGTAGGTTCCGCTAGGAACAAAACTATAAGCCCCATTTGCACTAATCTGAATGGTTCCTATACCCGGCATCGTGACTAAACTAGAACCCGTTGTATTCGTATAGGTCGTTGCATTAATCGTAAAGCTAAACGAAGTTACGGTTAAGGTTGCGCCCGCATCTACATCCGCGTCATTCGTCAATAAATTGCCAGTCGCGGTACTTCCTTGTAAAATAGTGACAATATCATCCGTCGCTAATGGCGGATCATTTACCGGATTAACCGTAATGGTTAAACGACCTACATCTGAGCCTCCGTTACCATCGCTTAGCGTATAATCTAAGTTCGGAACGGCTCCAGAATAACCTGCCGTAGGCGTGAACGTATACGAGCCATTTGCGTTCATGGTGATCGAACCTTTGCCCGGAATATTCGCAACATCACCAGGGTTATAGGTGATTCCGTTGATCGTGAATTGCGTAATGGTTAACGTATTTCCGTCTGCATCAGAATCCGCAGTTCCGGTAGTTAAAACATTGCCAGAAACTGGGGTATTTTCATTCGTAGCAATGACATCATCTATCGCGACTGGCGCGTCGTTGACTGGGGTGATGGTTAAGGCCAAAGCCCCTACATCCGACCCTCCATTCGCATCCGTCGCCGTGTATTCGATCGCTGGAACTGAGCCATTGTAATTCGCGACAGGCGTGAAAGTGAAGCTGCCGTCAGCATTCATCACGAACGTTCCCACATTCGCAATCGTCGCTGTTTGGCCGGCATTATACGTAACGCCACCTACCGTAAACGTCGTTACTGTTAGAGCTGCTGCGGGTGTTCCTGATCCTGTATCGTTCGTTAAAACATTGCCAGTTAGGGGCGTGTCTTCCGTTCCTGTTTTGGCATCATCCACAATCGATGGCGTGTTAGACATCAGGATTTTGGCAGCAGACGACGTCACATTTCCGCACACATAATTCGACTGCGATAACAGCAATTGATAGCGGTAACCTTTCATCGCAATGGACACATTGCTCACCGCCAAAGTACTCGTTCCCGCACCGGCATAAGTCGAAGAATTCGTCACGTTCGACCAGGTATTCCCACCATCAGAACTCACTTGCCATTGGTAGGTAGTCGTGCCCGTTCCCGCCGTAACATTCGCAGAGAATACAGCAGAACCACCAGGCGTAGTAGATTGATCTGCCGGTTGTGTCGTGATAACGCTCGCCGCTCCAGCACTTAAATAATTACTATTCGTGCCGGTATATGTCGCACTCGTAATCTTACCTGTGGCATCTACCGTGATTGGATTTGTGCCAAATTGTTGGTTACCATCCGTACCCTGCGTCAACACATTATTGTACGCTTCGTTCGCGTCAGAACAACCGTCGCCGTCAGAGTCTAGATCTTGCGAGTTAGGGATTCCGTCGCCGTCGAAGTCACAAACGAGTCTTGAGTCGTCTAATGAGTTACCAAAACCAGTTGCAGCAAATTGGAAACCATTCGCCACATCGACAGGTAGCCAAGTGGTAGAACTTCCCAAGGTATATTGAACCGTTGCTTGTTCATTATTGATACCATCGTGCATCGCCACAGCCATTCGAACCCATTTCCCCGCATTGGCAGCACTTACAACGAATGTACCTCCTTGGTAAGCTTGTACACTTCCGTACTTTGTTTGAGATACCAGTTTTAAATCAGTGCTATTTGCATTTAGAAGTACGCTGTTACTTCCGCCACCACCTTGAATTGGAGTGGTAATAGTCGCTCCCGCGTGAGACATATAAAGCATTGCCGTATTCCAAATAGTAGACGTATACGCGATTCTAAAGTTAATTTGACTTGCCGTACTAAATGAGGTGGTAGCTGGAATTTTGACAAAGACTTCACGGTATACAATTGTTCCCAAATTTGCTGATGGGATATCCAACGAATTAATAGGCTCTTGAACTACGGTTGGTGTAGCTGGAGGAAGTTTTACTTCTCCATATATATTTTGAGTAGCCTCTGCTCGCACACCCCCGAAAGTCGTTCCCGCGTAAGTATTTACTGCTGCCTCGTCATAACCAGTCAGCGTCCAGCTCTTACGAGAAACCTGTCCTAAATTTGCCGGTGTATTTTCAATCATCAATGCAACGCTACATTCCGCTGCATCTAAAATCCCATCATTATCATCATCTAAATCATCCACATCTGGAACCCCATCAAAATCAGAATCGATACACGATTTAATCGTTGGATCTGTAGCACGAGAATACAAATAAGTACCGCTATACAAACCACTTTCTGTTCCAGTTTCAATGCCGTCGATGAAACCATTCGCGCCAATAGCTCCTGTCAAAGTGCTCGTCGTTAATTTAGCAGAACTACTTACGCCCGAGCCTGAATGATAGGTTGTTTTCGCCTCCACTGCGTCGAAACAACCGTCGCCGTCAGAATCTAAATCTCTTGAATTTGGTATACCATCTCTGTCCGTATCGCAAGCCGCTAAATTAGGACTGCTAGAAACCGAAACGTTGCCAATATAGAAGTCGTCGTTACCCGCAGTAAACCCAACTTCCATGGAATTGCTCGTATAAAATACGTTACTTGGTATGGAGATTGTTACCGTCGTAAAAGGGCCTGAAGCTAATTGAACAGGGAAAGTACTGATTGAACTTAATGCCCCATTAGAAGTTTGAATGGTGGCAGTTGTGGTATTATTTGCAGGATTCGTTAGAACGGCATATTGAATACCGTTTACTTGCATGATTATGGATGCAGTATAGCCATTCGATGGTATATTATTATACCCCGTTGCTTTTACATCTACTTTGAAATCTACATAACCTGGACGCGTGGTTGGATAGGGTCTACCGATAGTTTGGCTTAATTTGAAATTAGCCGCACCATCACTAAAATTAGCCATTGTGCCATCAATCAATGTCCATCCGGTACCTACGGTCCAACCGGTAGTACCATTTGCAAAGTTGCCATTAGATATTAATTCAGTGGCTGGACATTCGACGCTATCTAAAATTCCATCATTATCGTCATCGATATCCATCACATCTACCACCCCATCATTATCGGTGTCAAGGCAAGAATTAAAGGTGGCATCTGTCGCTAATTGATACGAATAAGTGCCTGAATAAATCCCTGACTCTGTTGATGTTTCTAGTGTATTGACAAAACCATTGGCACCATAGGTACCAGCAACCGTTGTCGCTGAAGTTCCTGTGACAGTTCCCGCCTCCACGGCGTCCGAACAGCCATCACCATCTGAATCCGTGTCTTGTGTATTAGGAATACCATCACCGTCTGAATCTAGATTACACGTTTGCTCTGTAAAATAGGCTTCTTGAATCCAGGTAGTTGTGCTGACCGTTCCTTTGGTTGAGGTACCAAAAAGACGGTACTTGGTATAGGCCGTCGTATTAAACGGCATTTTAATCGTGTAGGAATTTGCCGGTGCTAGTACAGGCGCCGTCATGGCAAACGTTTGATTCGTTAAGATATTAATCCATTTCGAACCATTCCATCCCTGTACATTATATTTACCTGTTGTTCCTAACGTTGTACCACTATTCTGTGTGCTGATCTCGATTAAATTTAAGGCTTTGGCAGCCGAAAAATCAAATTGTAAAATAGTTTGATCAATAAAATCTGTGGTAGAATACGCAGTTAGATCCTCTTTTCCATTGACTAAATTCGCCAAAGTCGTACCGGTATAACCCCAAGTCACCGTCGACGAAACCGTAATGCCTGTCTTCGCAACAATAGCAATAGCACAGTTTAATTCTGTTACATCGAGCACGCCGTCATTGTCGTCATCGATATCAAGGGCGTTCGCAATTCCATCACTATCTGTATCTGTACATGCATTCACAGAAGCATCCACCACAAAATTATAGGTGTAGGTTCCAGTATAGATGCCACTTCCAGAAGTAGTTTCTAAACCGGTTGCAAAACCATTCGCGCTATAAGGTGCGGGAATTATAACAGCACTTAATTTTGCATTACTTGTAACACCCGAAGTCGCTATGGCAGTGGTTCCCGCCTCTACCGCATCTGGGCAATTATCACCATCAGAATCAGTGTCTAACCAGTTTTTAATGCCGTCATTATCTATATCTGTATTACAAGCGCGTTCGAAGAAATAGGCTTCTTGAATCCAACTACTTGAATTATATGTCCCTTTAGCTGACGTACCAAAAATACGGTACTTCGTATAGGCCGTCAGGTTATTAGGCATATAGAATTTGTACGTATTTCCCGGTGCTCTGATAGGTGCGGATGGACTACCAAAGGTTTTATTCTTCTCAATAACATCCCAAGCCGTTCCGTTCCAACCCTCAATATTATACGTACCCGTTGTACCTAAAGTAGTCAGTCCAGACTGTGTACTTAATTCAATTTGTTCTAAAACTTTAGCAGTAGGCAAATTGAATTGCAAGATGGTCTGATTCAAGAAATCTCCGGTCGTATAGGCGGTTAGGTCTTCCGTACCATTGACTAAATTGTTTAAGGTGGTTCCATTATAACCCCATGTGACGGTAGAGGAAACGGTTATCCCTGTTTTGGCCAAAGTAGAAACTTCACAGTTATATTCCGTTATATCTAAAATACCATCGTTGTCATCATCAATATCAAGAATATTTGGCACGCCATCACTATCCGTATCCAAACAAGCACTGACAGTTGCATCTAAAGCAAAATCGTAAGTATACGTCCCTGAATATGACCCAGACTCAGACGTCGTTTCAATGCTATTTGCAAATCCATTGGTACCAAATGTACCCGATATTACCGCACTCGCTACCGTGGTCGTGCTAGTAACATTGCTCACTATATTAGTAACCGAGCCGCTCGTTAATGAAGTAGTAATTCCCGCCTCTCTTGTATCTGGACAACCATCACCATCAGAATCCAAATCTAAACGGTTAGGAATTCCATCACCATCAATATCAGAAGCACAACTCGCTTCTTTAAAGTAAATCTCTGTGGCCCAGCCTGCTCCTGCTGCACCAGAGATTCCATAGATTCGGTAGTATTTATAGGCTGTTCGATTGCTGGCAAAATTCGCAATATTGGAATTATTAGATGACAATCCACCGCTCGTAGAAGTGGCAACATTGTTATACGTAAAAGTTCCCGTTACATCTGTCCAATTCGTATTATCACTGCTACCTTGAATTTTATAGGTAGAACTTAAGGAGAATAAATACTGATTTACATAGTGCCCTATTTCCAAATAAGTCAATGCTTTAGGAGTAGGGAATTCAAAATTAAACCAAGGACTATTGCTCAATGTTCCCGTTGGACCGTTTGCTACGTAGACATTGGCATCTACCCCATCTATCAAATTGTTGATGGTGTTAGAGTTATAGCTATAATTAATGGTGGCAGGCTTTGTAATAATTAAACCCGTTTTGTTAGTAGTGATGATGCTGCAATTATCCTCTATCGTATCCAGAACGCCATCGTTATCGTCATCTAAATCAATCACATCACCCACTCCATCATTATCGGTATCTATACAGGCGTTAATAGAATTCGATATGGCATAATTATAGGTATATGTTCCACTATATACCCCATTATCTACAGTTGATTCTAATGCATCTGCAAAACCATTTAATCCATACTGCCCTGCGGCTACTGAATTAGCAACACCGGCTGTCGTGGTATTCGTTGTTGATCCAACAGAACGGTTAATGACTGTTCCTGTAGTTAATGTCCCTATAACTCCTGCTTCTTTTGCATCTGGACAATCATCCCCATCGGAGTCTAGATCCAAATGATTAAATACGCCATCATTATCAATATCATTGGTACAGCTAGTTTTGGGATACAAACTTGCTTGATAAGACGTGGGTAAAACTAAACGTAATTCATAGACACCGCCATAACCACAAGTTCCTGCAACTCCAACAATGCGGAATAAAGTATATTTAATATTAGGATTCAAGGTGTTTGATACAGTGAACAAACCAGAAGTTGCGGTTGAACTCACTGCTGCAGATAAGTCCGCCCAAGTTGAACCATTGTCTACACTTCCTTGTAATTTAAAGGTATTGGCGGTTGTACTTGAAAGTGCCCAATTGACTAACTCCATTTGTACACCACTAATAGCAATAGGTCCTACAACGCTTGGGGTAATTCTAAACAATTCTTTTCCTACCCAATTTTGTCCAGTACTGAATGCCGAATAAGTTGTAGCATCCTTATCTATTGCATTGATGATTGCATTCGTACTATAAATTAATAACTCTGTTGTTAATTTCGTAGGTAAGCTTGCTTCCGTATTGGTGAAGAAACAAGTAATTGATTCCAAAGCATCAAGAACACCATCATTATCATCATCAATGTCTGAAAGATCAATTACACCATCATTATCAGAATCCAAACAGACATTTAATGCTGAACTTGCCGCATAATAATATGAATATAAACCTGAGTAAATGCCATTTCCTGAAGTTTCTAATGCATCTGCAAAACCATTCGTACCATAAGGTCCATTAGCTATTGTGTTAGCTACGTTTGCCGTGGTTGTCGTGGTAGAGCTTGAACCTGAAGCTAAATTAATAATGCTACCTGAATTCAATGTTCCGGTTACACCTGCCTCTTTTGCATCGCTACAACCATCTCCGTCAGAATCTAAATCAATCTCGTTTGGTATTCCGTCTTTATCAAAATCACAATCAGCTGGAATAATCACACCATAATCACCTGTGATAAACGTTTGACCGATTACTACTTGACCTATTTGAAAGGTATTCTGTGCATTCGTATTTAAGGTTATTCTATTAAAAGAACCTGATCGTAAACGCATTTCTTCTAATGGACCATTAGAGGTACGCGATCCAAAAATGCTTACTTCACCCAATTTATTTATATAGATACGTGATAAAGGTCGCTGTTGATTTCCTGCAATGTCCCATACTGCTGTATACGATGTCCCATCTAAAAATTCTACAACTGAATTGGATGTGTATGGAACAAAATATTCTAATTCCTGAGGATTCACTAAATGGGTACCATTGATACGAACATTGAATGAATTATCTAAAGACCAAATATTGACTAATAAGCCATCAGGTGCTGCTGGAAAGGTTTGAGAGGCTGAGGCTCCATTTGTAACGGTAAATGACTGCCTTGAATAATTCACATTATTGGGGTCAAAAGGCGCACATTCTTGTGAGTCTAATACCCCGTCATTATCATCATCTAAATCAAATAAGTTGCCTACTCCATCACTATCAGAATCTAAACAACCATTGTAATTAGTTGAAATTGCATATTTGTAGAGGAGTGTACCACTGTAAACAGCACTTTCTGTTGCCGTTTCTAAACCATCAGCAAAGCCATTGGCCCCAACAGTCCCAGAAATAACTGCACTAGCTACATTAGCAGTAGTAGTTAAAACATTATTTACTTTATTTTGAATAGATGCACTGGTTAATGCTCCCGTACTTACACCAGCTTCTTTAGCATCTGGACAACCATCCCCATCAGAATCTAAATCAAAATTATTGGTAATGCCATCTCCATCTGTATCTGTTGCAGTACAGGTTGCTTTAGGGTAGAAACTTGGTTCGTAGTTAGTTGATGTGGTGAAATAAAATTCGGTAGCATACCCATTGACATTAACCGTTCCTGCCGTTCCATATAAACGGTAAAATTTATATCGAGCTTGGCTTTGTGTAACCGTAAATATTTCGTTAGGTGTATTTGCTGTCCAAAATGGAGCAACAATCGTATTGTCCGTAAGGGTATTAAAGGTTGTTCCCGTGTTTAAATCTGTCCAAGTTGAATTATCGTTACTGGCTTGAACTTTAACTATTGCACCCGAATTAAAGTGACTGTTACCATCGGCAAAACGAAGCGTTAATTGTGATAAAGAAACAGGATCGTTAAACGTAATTTTATACAATTCTTTGTTTACAATAGAAGAGTTATTGACAAACCCAATGGCAATTGTAGCCCCATCTCCATCAATTAAATTTTTGGGTTGATTATTGGGGCTAACTCTTGGTATCTCTGATGAGATTGTAATACTAGCTTGTCTATTACCGCTTGTAAAAAATGTGGCTGTCGAATAACAATTGGGAGATTCTATGGCATCTAAAATACCATCGTTATCATCATCAATATCCATGATATCAGGGACTCCATCGGTGTCAAAATCAGCACAAACATTTACAGTAGCGCTTTTTGCATAATTACTGTAAGTGGATACATAATTAATCAATCCTGAATTAGCACTTGTTTCTACACCGTCGGCTAAACCATTTGTCCCATATACTCCCTGAGCTATCGCGTTCGAAACAGATGTGTTTGTTAATGAGCCATTTACTTTGTTGACAAGGGTACCTGAAATTAAAGTTCCAGAAACGCCCGCTTCTTTAGCATCACTACATCCATCACCATCCGTATCTAAATCCAAACGATTGATAATCCCGTCGCCATCAATATCCGGGTTACAGGTAGCGGCAATGTTGTCTGAAAAATCAGTCCCTCTTTCAAAAGGATTGAAAATGTAGACTGCTCTATTTTGAGTCGAACCATCACCAAAAGAACCCGCAACATTATGCCCAACATTTCCAATTTCGCCTTTATCATTTAACATTGGGGTAAGGTGGCCACCATTTTCAATGACATAAATTTTATCAGTAGGAGAAATTCCGTCGGGTGTTTTAGGAACTAACGTATTTGCATTCCCCAAACCAATCATGGTACTTCCTCCAGCATCACCCCATGACAGCGGCTGTCCTGTGTTAGTTATCACTGAAGCTGAAGTGTATAAATCAGTTGAATTTTGAGCGCTTAAATATTCTATATTTTCCAAAAATCCAACGCCATCTTTCCCTTTAACTTGCAACCAACTAGTTGAATTAGTCGTACTATTTTGGCCTAAAATTCCTGCTGAACCAGACCCCATTGCATACACCTTTTTATCGGTACCTAATAACATGTACGTCATGCTTGTACTGTAGGTCGCGTCAATCATCGCAATTCCTGTTCCGCTTGGCAACGGATTGGTCATTTCGGTCGCGAAATTTCTATCGGATGCTGCCGAACCGTTTCCTAAATACACTTGGTTACCCCAAGTATAGATTTTATTATTGGTAACATCAGCCGCGATTGAACCACCTGAAGTAGCTTCAATCTGATCAATATTGGCTAATGGAGTATTTGACGAAACTAACACTTTCGTAAATCCTTTCGTTGTTGCCGTCAAACCTGATCCATTTAAAGATGGGAATGTCATTGCATTTGCATACACCGTTCCATCTTGCAATAAAATCAAGAAATTATTTGTCGATGCACTGATCGATTTGATGTTTTTAGGATCAATTTCTGAAGGTAAAACTACTTTTTGGAATGGACTTGCCGCTGTATTTGTTGTTCCTGGTAATACAAAATTGGTATTTAAATACCCCCAAACCCAAATTCCTTCCGTTGTAGCTAAAATATAAGCACTGTTTGAACCTACGGCTGCCATATCAATTATTTCACCCGTATAATTATAGCCATTAGCAGGTGTAACTAGCGTAGGTATTACTTGATCTGTGCCGTCTGGTTTAGCATATTGTCCTGCCACATAATACTTTCCAGTTTTACTTCTAAATAAGGTCCCGTGAAAGGCAGAACTCATTATTTTAGTTTTATATTTTGCTTCCTCTGTCCAACTTGCAAAAGACGGTGCATCACATTCTTCCGCATCTAATACACCATCATTATCATCGTCTAAATCAAACAAATCGCTAACTGCATCCCCATCTGTATCTAAACAAGCTTTGGTGTTTCTATCTAAGGCATATAATAAAGTATATGTGCCACTATAGGTTCCATTGTCTGTACTTGTTTCTAATACATCCGCAAAACCATTATTGCTCATAGATGTTGTATGTACAAAATCTGTTAATCGACTTGAAGTGGTTCCTGCCTCTAAGGCATCGCTACATCCATCTCCATCAGAATCCAAATCCAAACGGTTAGGAGTGCCATCACCATCTGTATCTCGATCTGAACAAAAAGTTTTTTCTAAATAGGTATTGTTTGTTAATCGAATATTAGACAGCAAAGCAGATGTTGATCCCCCCGAAATAGCTAACTTATAAGCTGAGTTAACGCCTTGATATGCTGTTTTTTGTACCCCATTTATTTTTACTGTCACATAACCCGTCGCAGAAATATCAATACTATATTCTTCACTACCAGTTACGGCTCCATGACTAAAGCTCCATACACCGCCATTAAAATAACCGTAGGCTTGGGTGGCAGCTAAATAAAACTTAGCTCCATTATCGTTGTAGTTATCTGGTGTTTGTGCGGCAGCAGCTGGCAATAAACCAAACATCACCGTTCCATCTGTTGTTAACCGATTAAATTTAAGGGATAATGGAAGCGTAAAATTTTCTGTAGAATAAGATGACGTCCAAGCAGGAGTATTGGTAGTAATTGAATTACTAGTTTTGTTGGTTAAAGACGTACCAGAGAAGTTGACATTTTCTAAATTTACTCCATAAGAAACACAAGACACTTGCTCCTGCGTGTCTAAAATACCATCGTTATCATCGTCAATATCAAGAACATCATTCAGTCCATCATTATCTGAATCAATACATGGGTTTAACGCTTTAGATATAACAGATTCATACGTATACATTCCTGAATAAACACCCGACTCCGACGAAGTTTCTAAGGCATCTGCAAAACCATTAGCACCATAGGTTCCGGATGCTATACTGCTTGCAACATTTGATGATGTGATTAAATTATTTAGTGTTACGTTCTTTATTGTACCAGACATTAAATCTCCAGTAATGCTCGCTTCCTTTGCATCTGGACAACCATCTCCATCCGTATCTAAATCTTGATGATTAGCTATACCATCTCCGTCTGTATCAGTGATACAATTAAGTTTAGGAAATACGCTTGATTGATAATTTGTATAAGTTTCAAAGTACACCTCATTGGAATAACCGGATGCATTAATCCCACCACCAGAGACCCAATAAATTCTGTAGTAAAGATACTTGCCACTGTTTTGAGCGACTGCAAATGAATTAGCATTAATCGTACCAGTAATCCCAGGAATAGCTGTAACTGCCGTATAACCATCCTTCAGAGTCGTCCACGAAACGTTGTCATTTGATCCTTCTAATCGTAAAGCGGTATTCGCATTAAAATGACTTGATGTATTAACATATCCCAAGTAAATAGTTTTTAGCTCAATAGGAATAGGCATTTTAAATGCATATACAGTTTGGGCGGCAACTGTGGTGGCGGTGAAATTAACAGCAAAACTTGTACCACCCGTTCCATTGTCTCCGTCGACTAATTTATTCGTACTTCTATAGGTTGCACTCATAGCAAGGCCGGTGGAAACTTGAACTTCGTTGCGAGCACCTGATAACCATTCACTTGCCTTATAAAAACAACTAGGAGACTCAATGGCATCCAATAAGCCATCATTATCATCGTCAATGTCATTAACATCATTAACCCCATCTTGATCTAAATCAGTGCAAGCTGCATAGTTTTTAGAAGTAGCAAATAAATAATTATAGCTACCGGAATATACACCACTTTCCGATGATGTTTCCACCGAATTCCCAAATCCATTAGGGCCAAAAGTAGCTAAAGCAGATGTGATCGTATTTATAACCGCGTTCGAAAGAGTGGATGTACTTGTTCCTGAAATGATCGATGAGCCAATTAAATTCAGAGCCTGTCCTGAGGTTAATATAGCTGAAGATATTCCTGCTTCTGATGCATCTGAGCAACCGTCGCCATCTGAGTCTAAATCCAACCGATTAGAAACGCCATCGCCATCAGTGTCCATGTCTGTGGCACCACACAAGGCTCTAAACTCTCCCAAGAACATATTATAAGCCGCATTTACTGTTTGGCCATCGGTACTTACTTGATTTAAACTATTGGCACTAATATCATACCAACCATTAAGTATATTTAATTTTAACTTAGTCACATTTTTAAACGTACGCGGGAAATAAAATACCTGCGCACCAGGTAGTGAACCGCTGCCGTTGGGTTGAGCAGTTGTATAAACGCCTGTCGTAAATACTTGACCATTATTAAAGGTTATTTCGACGGTGAAATCTTTGGGCGGTGCATCACCACCTCCATAGTTTGTTGCATCAGGTGCCCACAATACTACTCCACCTAAATTGGCCCGAGCAGCTAAAGTATATTCAATAAAACCAGAAGTCAACGGTTCTTTTAGCAACCACGCATCTGATAAGGTTGAGGGTGCTGTAACGGTTGCGGAAAGTCCAGAACCATAAAACCCAGAACCATCAATTGTATAACTTGCAGCGTTGCCGCCATATACTGGGCTTGAGGTTGCAGTCGCTGGTGTAATTAAAACAGCACTCCCACAATCTTGAGATTCCTCCAAATCTAAAATCCCGTCGTTATCATCGTCAAGATCATTTACATCACTAACGTTATCTCCATCGGAATCCAAACACCCGTTGAGCAAAGCATCAACTGCAAAGGACCCATAACTTGAGTTATAATTAATTGTTCCTGCAGTTGCTCCTTCTTTTGAATCAATTAATCCATTGCTATTTGCATCGTTCGTCGGACTCACAAAAGAGAATTGGAAGTTGGCCGTATTACTCGTTGTCGCCCCAGCTTCCAATGCATCGCTACAACCATCACCATCTGAATCGGTATCCAAATGATTTAATTTGCCATCCCCATCCGTATCGGTGGTACAAGATACTTTAGGATTTAAGCTGGCTTGATAGGTTGGTAACGTTTCAAAATACACTTCATTCGCATAACCCGTATTATTAATACCACCTCCGGAAACCCAATAAATGCGGTAGTACAGGTACTTCCCTGAATTTTGAGTTACCGTAAACGTATTCGCATTAATGGTTCCTACTAAACCAGGAACCGCAGTGACAACACCATAGGTGTTTCCGCTTAATACGGTCCATGAAGAATTATCATTTGAGCCTTCGAGACGCAATAAGGTATTCGCATTAAAGTGGGTATTTGCATTTATATAGCCAAGATATATGGTTTTCAACTCTACCGGCATGGGCATACTGAATGAATAAACTGGTCGGGCGGCCGTACTTGTCGCATTAAAAATAACGGCATAGCTAGCCGCTCCTGCGCCGTTGTCGCCATCTACCAAATCATTTGGACGATTGTAGGAGGCATTTACGGATAATGGTGTCGAAACGCGAATACTTGGTCGCGCACCTGATAGCCATTCCCCTGACGAATAAAAACAAAATGGGGATTCTGTAGCATCTAAAACGCCATCATTATCATCATCAATATCTGAAACGTCTTTAATTCCATCTCCATCTGTATCCGCACAAACCGTAAAGCTGTTATTTAGTGCAAACAGTTTATAATTATTGGAATAATTAATAACCCCATTATCTGCAACAGTTTCGACACCATTTGCCAATCCATTTGTTCCATAGGGACCTGCCGCAATCGCATCGGGTAATGTATTTGTCGAGGTAACAGCACCACTAATACCATTTTTTACAGAACCGGGACTTAGGGTGCCTGATACACCTGATTCTTTCGCATCGGGACAACCATCACCATCAGAATCTAAGTCTAGATGATTGTAAATGCCATCGTTATCAGTATCACAATTTAGAGGCGACGTGGCATTATAGGCGTCATTAAAAATTGCAGCAATTTTATTCTGATTCGTTGGATACCAAGGTGCGCCTTGCGTAGGCGTACCATCTACAAACCAAGCAACAAAACGATTTTTATCTGCTGTGCCTGGCAATTGTTTCATACCCGCAAGGGCGGACCCGCTTACGGTAGGGGAATTAAATAAAATATCGCTAACCGCCACATTTAACATTGGGAAATAATTGTTCCCTACCAATGATGTAGTAGAAATTAGGTTTGCATAGCTGTTTTGCTGATTCAAAGGAAAGACTTCATCTGCTCCTGCATTTGCATTAGACAAACTATAATTTGTCCCAAACACAGTATTCAACAAATTGACCAATCCATTTTGGTTACCTACCACACAACAGTTGTCGGATTGGATGATAAACGATTTACTCGTTTTGTTTTGAATCGCCGTAGTTAAGGCTGCCCAATGATTTGGGTGAATGGCATTAAATGCAGCTCCGCCAAAAATAACCATGTCATAGCCATCATAGAACCCTGCTGGAACCGTTGCTGACTCAATGATATTGGATTCTACAATTGTTGCTCCCGTTGCCTTATTATTGTTAAACTCATTAAACAAGCTCGACCGCATGGTTGAAAAATCTTCGTTAGATCCAGCAAATAATATTTTGTTCGGCTTAGTTATACACTCTGCTGCGTCTAGAATACCATCGTTATCGTCGTCAATATCTATTAAATCAGACACGCTATCTCCATCTGAATCCACTCCAGTACAAGTATTTAAATTAGCCGATAAAGCATAATTTGAATACGATGAAATGTAATTTAGGATACCGCTTTCAGCAACTGTCTCAATCCCGTCAGCTAATCCATTCGCACCATAAGAATTTGCAAGACCTGCAATTGCACCGGCAATACTCGTTGTTGTTGTGACAACTCCACCGTTAGCTCCGTTTTTAACGTCCCCATTGCGTACGGTACCCGTAACGCCTGATTCTTTCGTATCAGGACATCCATCTCCATCAGAATCTAAATCGAATTGGTTAGATAATCCATCATTATCCGTATCACACACTTCATATAAGGCATCAGATGAAACAGACACACTAACATTTTGCATGGGTGATGCGACGCCCGTATTTTGAAATTGTAAATCCTGGCTTGTAGCTGAAGCGGTAAAAGTGATAAAACGCGTTTCCCAGCCACAACCTAAACTAGGTCTATATTGATCAATAACGGTTGTCCCTAATTTTGCTGTAATTTGGCCTAATGCCGCAGTCGCAGCAAATTTGGCATAATACACTTTGAGCATATAGGTCTTGCCAACCACTAAATTATTGAGCGTAGTTTTAAATGCTTCTTGCGTATTGGAATAAAAGCTAACCCATGAAGTATGCCCATTCGGTGCAGCAGGCGCAACACCTGAACAACCACCAATCCAACCACCGTAAATGGATGACGCAGTAGTTGCAATGTCAGGAGAAGAATTCGCAATAGTCCAACCTGTTGGAACTGTATATTCTCGTATACCTGCGATGGTATTAGTAGCTGGTAATGCAATAGACGAATTACAATATTCATTTGTATCCGGAATTCCATCGTTATCATCGTCAATATCAACGGAGTTAATAATCCCATCACCATCGAAGTCATCTCCGGCAGCAGTTCCGCCTACGGTCTGCGAAAAAGCGAACACAGAAACCAGCTGAAAAAGGACAATTAGAACAAAGCGAATCGGTAAACGTAATTTCATATATCAGTCTGCCGGTGTTGAAATAATACAATTCGGCAAACAAATAAAGTAAATCAAGGTGGGGGGATTTGTCAAAAAAAGTGTCTTTGACAGAATTTGGACGAATAATCTAACCTATTCTGGAGTTGAAATACTCCTTTGGGGTGCAGCCTTTGGCTTTCTTGAAGGCGGTGTAGAAGCTTTGGCGAGAACCGAAACCGGACGCTTCGGCAATCGTTTCAATGGAGGATTTGGCCAAATAAGCAGGGTCACTTAACTTCTCTTCGATGTACGCAATCCGGTAATTGTTCAAATAATCCCGGAACGAAATGCCATGTGTATGTTTGATCGCCTGCCCTATCAACCGATGCGGATGACCTGTTAGAGAGCCTAATAATTCCGCTGTCAATTGTGAATTTAGAAAGACCTCTGTGGTTTTAAAATACTCGTCCACCTTGGATGCCAAGGTCTTCAATCGCACTTCCTCTTCGTCCGTGAGAACGACTTCTTCCTTTTCTGGACCACGTAGATTCTCAGCGAGGATTTTGACATCCAATAATTTGGGGTTAATGGCCAAGTAAAATAAATGGAAAACGAACTCAGCGATTAAAAGATAGTCCGTCGTGATAAAGGACGATTTACCGCTGCCTGTATAGATGAAAAGATACCACAAGTAAAAAATGGTACAGAAACGAAAGAGCAGAATCCCGATGATCCAGAAATGGAAAACCCCTTTTTGGAACAATACCTCATTCTGTTTGTCTCGTCTAAATTGAACATAATAGTACACCATCGCGATATAGAACACGAAGTACATCCCCAGTTTCGCATACACGTGGTAGTAAGGATCGAACCACAAAAAACGCGGATTATAAGCGAAATAATCCCCCTGTGCGAGCATCCATTTTACTTCTTCTATTTTAACTTCTTTCGAACTCAAATAGTAAGGCGTATTCTCTATGAGTTGTAGCAAGAATGGTAGGAAGAAGACTAAATGTATCCACTTGAATTTTGCGCGCGGATGTAGCAAATACCACATAAACATGAAATTTAAGGGCGGCAAAATATAAAAAAGCGGAGCAGAAGTCCGATAGAAGTAGGGGGTCACCACAATCACTTCCGGCATTAAATAATAAGCCGCAACCACTAAATAGGCAAGGATTAAAAACTGTACCGCTAAGATTTTAGCAACAACTAGATTCCCTTTTCTGATCAAAAAATTCAGACCAAAAAGCAAGCACAGCGAGCTCACTAAAGAGAAAAGGTACAAGGATCCGACGTTTGACATTTAGAACAATTGAATGATAAGCTAAATAACAAAAATTGGACAAGTGCATCTGTAACATATTACGCCTGTTACAAAAATTGGACAAAAATTATTCTGCGTCTTTTTGAGCAAAAAAAGCGGCCGGAGTGATATTGTGAAGCTTATTAATAGCATTATGAAGCCCTTGTCTCGAGCCAAAACCGGCTTGTTCCGCCAGCAATTCCTGAGACATTGCACGCCATGATTCGTGCTGTTTACGCTGCTTCACGATATAATTGATCCGCCACGAATTGACAAAATCTGGATAGTTTAATTCGTAGATATATTGGGTTGTTCTCGACAATTCCCGCGCCGAAATCCCAACCATTTTTGCCGTACTATCCAAGCTAGCCTCGCCCTGTAAAAAAGGTTTTTGAGCTACGAAATACTCCTCTAATCGCTGGGCAAATCCCTCGTATTTTTTCAATTTCTCCGCATCTTCATCTGGCTCAGGATGGCGCTGCTCTGGTTGCAGCCGATCCACCAGGCTTTGGAAAGTCATGGTATCTAACAAAGCCGGACGATATAAGACAACCCCTACATTCAGGAATGCAGCTAAATTCATCAGCAAATCTGCATAGGAGAATTGTAAATTATTAAACCCGATGATACCCATTACGTAGGCGATAATGAATACAATGGACAGTAGACTTAAGCTAGTATAAGCAAGCAACCAATTGATGACAAAGCTTCGCTTGTAGCTATTTTTACGGATGAAATGGAGGACCAGGAGGAATGACGCAATGGCATTCAGTGTGGTGAAAATTACCTTTAGAATCGCCATTACTTGCGGCGAAAAATACATCACATCACTCTTAAATTTAATCAGCGATTTTGATTGCATAATCAACTCCACTTGTTTCACTTTATTTTCAAGTGGGCCAAAAAAGAACGGCAACAACTCAGCCGTATGCAACACAAATGGAATGAATAATAAGGTCTGCCAAAGTTGCCATTTACGCTGCGGATACAACATAAAATAGATAAATAGCAATCCTACCGGAGGCGCAAGAAAATGAATGGGGGATTGCAAATTACAAAGCTGAGGATATTGAATTAATCTTCCCCCCGTAGCAAAATAGGCGGTAATAATGCGAAAGCAAAAAATCAAAAAATACAGTCCTAAAAACTTCGACGCCAGCATACCCTTCTTCGTAATCAGGTGTAGACCGAATAGCCCCACCAGTGTGGAGATCACGAAATCATAGAATAGTTCAACGATGGTTAGCAAGGTGGTGTTTTGTTTTCGAATGTAAATTAAGCATAATTTCGTTTTATATTTGCCCCTATGAACCGAATCTTTGCCCTTTTACTTTTCATCCCTCTTTTTACCCAGGCGCAGTTTAAAATCACTGTTTCCCGCACGAAAGACCCCGTTTATTTCCGTGGAACGCTGTTTGATGAGAAGAATTATTTGGCCAAAGACACGGTGCGCGGCACGCTTTTAACATCGAAAACTCCCATCAAAGGCGGTATTTATTACCTACAATTCGCCCCATCCAAAGAACGCATCTACTTCAATATCGAGAATAACGATCAATTCGCTTTGACCTTTTCTGGCCCAGCTTATTTAGCCTCAGCACACTCCTCAGATCCGAAAAACGAAGTCTTTTTAAACTACCAAAGACTCGAAAAATCCTTTGCCGTCATCGACTCCCTGTACCAGGTAGAAATTGCCCGCGGCCGCAAGTTCAAGTTCGCGGAGAAAGCCGCCTTTTTCCAGTCCAAAACATCTTCCTTAGTCGCCTTCCGCAAGAAAGCGCTGGCTACGCTTCCTCCATCTTCTACGCTTGCGCTCTATTTCAAATCGCTCAATACGCTAGACGAATCCGTTCCTAGCCGTACGGACTACGCGGCTCGCTCTAAGTTCTTTTCTCGCATCCCTTTTAGCGATGGCAAGTTATTGTTCACCCCCGTTTTCCGTTCTTTGCTCGTAGAATACCTCTCCTATTATCCTTTGCAGGCTGATTCCATCCGTGTAGGTGTAGAAAAAGCCATGTCCAAAATCGACTGCGGCGCTAAATCCTATCCCTTCGTTTTCGACTATTTCTCCAGCGTGATGAAGAACCGAAACATCGTGGGCAACACAGAGGGCTATGCTTGGTTTTTAACCAAATACGGGGTAGGGAATGCGTGCGGCGCGTTTACCGCCGCGCAGAAAAAAGCCTTTAAAGAAGAAGCCGATAAATTGAGCGCCTTAAAATCGAACGCAGTCGCCGCAAACATCGTGCTAAAAGACACCGCCGGCGCCACCCAGGACCTCCATAAATTCGCATCAGAGAACGATTACACCCTCCTAATGTTCTACGCACCCACCTGTGATCATTGCCAAAAAGAGGTCCCCGAAATCGACTCCACCACCTCCGTCATCTCCCGCATCATGAACCTGAAAATAGGCCGCTTCGCGGTCTGTAACGAACCCGGAGTATCCCGCGCGGTTTGGCTCGATTTCATTTCTAAGTACCGCGTAAACACGAACGTCCTCCACGTAGAATTACCCGCTAATTCCCCCTTGCGCAGCACCTACGACGCCTTCTCAAACCCCACCTTTTATCTCTTAAACCGCAAAGGCGAAATCGTGGCTAAAAAAATCAGCCCCTCCACCCTCCGAAAATACTTTGCCGGCTTACAGTCTTCGCGACCTAATGTGCCCTAGGGGGCTTTGATGCCACTATTGTGTGAAATAAACGTCGAGGTACTCAGAGGACTTTTCAGGTATTGACAATTGCTGTCAATACCCTACTTTCGATTATCAATAACCTGATAGGGTTAGGCAGAAAATTCATACATTTGAATTAATCACTATGTGGGATAGCAAGAGTTTTCACAGTATTAAACCACTTCAATAATGATACGCATAGATAAAATCATCGAAATTGCTCCCTATTATGTTGATTGCCTTTTTAATACAGGAGAACTAAAGCGAATTGAAGTTCTACCGCTACTTTTAAATCACCAGCATTTAGATGGTATTGATCAATTAAAAGACCATTCAATCTTTGAAAAAGCGCTCATTGGCGAAATGGGAGAACTAAAATGGGAAAAAATCATTTTATCGCCCAAGGATGATTCTGGAAAGCGTTGGGATTACGACATCTCTCCTGAGTATGCTTATGAAATAGGCAACATTTTGGTTTAAATCCGGCAATTATTTAACCGTAAAATAAATCATTCACAATCATCATTAATCCATTTTTCCTCCTACCTTTATCCCAGTTTTAAACAAACACAAAATGAAAAAAGATGTAATTGTAGGCTAAGCGCCTAATTAATATTCGAATTGAAAAAGCCTGAATCTTCAGGCTTTTTTTATGCCAAAAAACGGGAAGATAATTGACACATTCTGTCAATACCTGAAAAGCCCTCTGCGTACCTCGACGTTTATTTCACACATTATTGCCCCCAGGCGACTTAATCGACATATTTGACTTAATCGCGAAGCGATGACTAAGCCGTAGGCGACTAAGCGGCTACGCCGCGATTACGTCCGCAGGACGCCTTCTGCCAGCCCCCGGTCATTCGAGAGGCGGGGAACTTTGTTTTGGCCCCCTAATTTACCCTGTGACTTCATATACGAAATAAAAGCACCCGAGGGAAGCGAGGTAAGCACTAAGGGGCGCAAGATGGACCCCGTAATCAGGTCGCGGTAATAGATATTTTGCGCGCACATGGACGCGTCTAGAGCTTCCTGAAAAGTAGCTAAAGAAGAAGGCGGCGACGAAAACTCGATCAGCCACTCATGGTAGGGTAAACCCGAAGAAGGAGAAACCTGCGGCGCAACAGTGAACTCAACGACACGTGCTTCTGGACATGCAGACAACGCAGCAGCAAGAGCTTTCTCGACTTCTTCAGCGATCACGTGCTCGCCAAAAGCCGAAATAAAGTGCTTAATCCGACCCGTCACCACAATGCGGTACGGATTCAAAGAGACGAACTTCACAGTATCGCCGATGGAATAGGACCAAAGGCCAGCATTCGTCGTTAACAAAAGCGCGTAATTAACGTCTAATGAGACCTCTGTGAGGCTTAAGCGGACAGGGTTAGCGCCGAAATAAGTATCCGTAGGAACAAACTCAAAGAAAATCCCGCCGTCTACGTTCAATAAAAGCCCTGGTTCGCCCGAAGAGTCGTCAAACGCAATGAACCCCTCCGAAGCGGGATATGTCTCCACCACGTCAATTTCTCGGCCTATCGAGGCCAGTAGTTTCTCCCGGTATGGCTCGAAGTTCACACCGCCGGTCACGAAGACCTGGAAATCGGGGAAGAGGTCACCTATTTTTTGGCCAGATAACTCCTCTAAACGATCAAAATACATCTGCACCCAAGGCGGAATCCCGGAAATCAATCCCATCCGCTTCGAAATCGTTTCTTGCACAATCGCCTCGAGCTTTTGCTCCCAGTCTTCGATGCAATTCGTCTCATAAGATGGCATCTGATTGCCGCGTAAATAACCTGGCACATGGTGGTTCACGATCCCCGAAAGGCGGCCCGTTGGAACACCATTCGTTTCGGTCATCTCCGGAGAACCGCTTAGAAAGATCAATTTACGGTCTAAAAACGACGCATTTCCACTGTAATACACATAATGCAACAAGGCATCCCGCGCAGCAGTAATGTGAAAAGGCATCGAATCTGATGAGATGGGAATGTATTTGACGCCGGAGGTGGTGCCGGAGGTTTTGGCAAAATAGGCTGGTTTTCCAGGCCAAAGAATATCTTCCTTGCCCGCCACCACTTCGTCGATATAGGGTTTGATGTCTTCGTATTCGAAGATGGGTACGTTAGAACGGTAGTCGAGGTAGTTCTTGATTTTGGAGAACGAGTGACCGCGCCCAAAAAGCGTTTTCTCCGCCTTCGCCACCATTTGCTTCAACCAAAAGTCTTGGCGCTCAAAAGCCTGCTGTTGGCTTAAGCGGTACTTTTTAACGACACGGGCCGCTAGAGGTTTGGCAAAAAAGGAACGAATACCCATCGCTACACTATTTAAATATGCCTTTCGGATCTGGCATTTTGGCAGCTAACAGCGACCCAAAATTCAAGTCCAATTGCAAAATATCAGCCATGCGAGCTTCGTGGAAATAGGTCCACGCTAACTCATAATTTTCTTTGTAAAACGCCACCTGGCAACGCTTCATCCACGCATTCGCGTTCTTCGGATCCTGCGCCAAGGCATGCTTTAATTCCGTTTCTACTTCGTCCAAAGTTCCACAATCTTGCCCTTTCTCATAGCAACTTAACTTCACAATCGCATAATCAACGCGCATCATCGACTGTGTTGAATCCAACTCTAAACCCTTGTTTAACAGGCGAATAGCGAGATCATTGTCTCCTCTTTGGAACGAAATAACCCCTAATCCCCAAAACGCATCCACGCTATTCGGGTCCAAGGCGCTGATTAAATTAAATCGCTGTGTTGCGGTGTCTAATCGTGCGGTAGCCACATATTCCCATGCGCGTTCCGCGAAAAAAGCAACGGCTTCAGCTCTCGAGCCAAAAGAGGCATCGCAGCTCGCCACGAACTCATTTAATTCCTTTTGATCGGCTTTCGAAAGCGGTTTAGAACCATACAAAACTTCGTACTTCGCTGCGCGAACCGGAGTAGCCGGCGCCTGCGGCGCCGCCGCCACCTCTTTTTTCGTCTGAGAATACCCCATGAACGAAATCAAACACAATAACAGAACTCTCTTCATAATCACAAAACTAACGTTTCTTTTTACTTGACCCTGCGCCAGGACGGAATTTTGCATTCTTTCCTGGGCGGTTATTGCGGACGACAAGCTTAGGGCCTTGAACGGCACCGCCTTTCGGTCCAGCTTTGGTAACCGCCTTTTTCTGAGGCACTTTCTTGCCTGCCGCTTTGGCCTTAATCACCCATTTTTTATCGTGGAACGCACCCTTAAAGTCCGGATCCTCGCGTTTGCGCTGGTCATCGACCGCGCGTAACATATCTTGTTGCTCTAAAAACGGCGTTTCTTCGATCTTGATTCCTTCCGGCAGCTGTTCGATTTCGATCTTTTGTTGAATGATCTCCTCAATTTTCGTCCAGTGGTAGCTTTCCGCTAACGTAATAAAGGTAATCGACTCCCCTATCTCCTCCGCACGACCCGTACGGCCGATTCGGTGGACATAATCCTCATAAATCAAAGGCACATCGAAGTTGATCACGTGAGAAACTTTCGGGATATCAATCCCGCGTGCCGCCACATCCGTCGTCACTAAAACACGCACATTTCCCTCACGGAATTGCGCCATGGCGTTGATACGCGTGTTCTGGCCCTTGTTCGAGTGAATTACGCGAACTTGGTCTTTCGGTAATGATTTCAACAGCCACTTCTCCACCTCATTTGCCGCATCTTTCGAGCGACAGAATACCATAACCCGATGAAAATCAGGGTTTTGCATAAAGTAAGCGAGGGCATGTAATTTCGTTAACAAATTAGGCGCCTCGTAGACCGATTGCGTCACCTGACTCGCTGGCGTAGCCTGCGGGGTGATTTCGATCTTCATCGGAAACTCCAAAAACTCGTGGGACAAGTTCTCCACCTTCTCTGGGAAGGTCGCGGAAAACAGGCCGTTCATTCGTTTTTTGTACGGTATTTTTTCCAAAATCTGACGAATCTGCGGCATAAAGCCCATATCCATCATCTTATCTGCTTCGTCTAAAATCAAGAATTTCAATTCCTTCACCACTATCACATCCTTGCGGTACAATTCTAAGAATCGACCCGGCGTAGAAACGAGGATGTCGATGCCTTCCTCGAGGGCTTGGATCTGAGGTTTTGGCCCTAATCCACCGTACAAGGCTAAAATACGCAAGTCCGTAAACTGCGCTAAACCGATCATCACGGTGTGAATCTGCATCACCAGCTCGCGGGTAGGCGCTAAAATCAAGGCACGCGGATTCTTTCCCTGCGCATATTTGCAGCGCATCAAAATAGGCAACGCATAAGCAGCCGTCTTTCCGGTCCCCGTTTGCGCAATTCCCAGCAAATCGTGGCCTTGCAATAATAACGGAATGGCCTTCTCCTGGATCGGAGTTGGTTTCGTATAACCCACCGCGGTACACGCGCGTTGCAGCTGTGGATTTAATCCCAAACTTAAAAATTCATCCATTGGATTCGGCATTGTAGTAGATTTGCAAAGGTAGGGAAAATATAATTCTTACCTTTGAAACAAAATTATTGTTGTTTTGGCTCGAATAAAGGGATTAATTAAGGCATTTCTATTGAATCTAGGCCTATTGGTCGCACTCTCCTTCGCCACAGGGAGCCTTTCTTCGCTATTTTTAGCAGGCCTCGACTGGATTCAACACAACGGATCCTACCTCTATGCCTTACCTCTGGTAGGTTTAATTTTCCAAAGTTTCAAAGTCCCAGCCTACCTCATCATTCCCGCCACCTGGCTCAGTCATTTGGCAGGCGCCTCCGTCGGACGTGAAGGAACGGCTGTCACTATGGGACGGGGGCTGGGAGAGAAATTTTCAGACGTTGACCTATTCTCTAAGGCCGGCATGGCCGCTGGCTTCGCCTCTGTTTTTGGGACACCACTGGCCGGAGCCTTTTTTGCACTCGAAGTAGGAGAGGTGGGCAAAATTAATTTTCGCCACATCCCCGCCTGCCTTTTCGCTGCTTTTTCGGCGAATTATGTCAGTCTCCACGTGTACGGCACAAAACATCTTTCTTACCCTTCGGTTTTTTTACCCGAGTTTTCAGGTGCATTTTATGCGAAATTAGCGCTCCTGGGCCTATTTTTGGCCCTAATTGCCTTTCTCTATAAGCGCTCAGAATCGATTATAATTTCTGCGTTCGACAAATCACCCGTACAAGGTCCTCTAAAAGGGATTCTCGCGGGCTTGATTTTGTTCGGTGTGCTAAGCATCCCGGTGTTTCACGAAACGATCGGACTTGGTTCGGAATTTTTACTTAGACCATTTACGTCGGTCGCACCAGACTTCGCCCTTTGGAAATTACTAGCGACAAACTTGAGTTTAGGTCTCGGGTTTAAAGGGGGAGAAGCGACACCCTTGTTTTTGATCGGGTCACATGCGGCGTCTGGTTTTGCCTCTTGGTTTGCATTACCTGTAGGATTATCGGCGGCCATCGGCTTCGTCTGCTTGTATGGAGGTCTTGCCAAAACTCCGCTTGCCGCCACCTTCTTAGGCATGGAACTTTTTGGTCCATCCGCCTGGTTCATTTATTTCATCATTACCCTGATTGTCTTATTCGGCTCAGGTAAAAAAGGAATTTTCTCTAATCAAACCTGGGCAGATTACCTGCCTAAACCCATCTACTAAATAGCACTAATGTTTGCAAAAGCCTTCGAACACTACGACACCTTCCGCGAAAACCGCCTAACAAAACGCCGTTTTTCGGCGGCTCTTTGGCAAGAATTAATCACTGAATGGTCCACCCATTTTGCTGTCCGCGAACTAGGTAAAACCGAAGAGGGAAGACCCATTCACGAAGTTCGCTACGGCGAGGGTCCCATACAAGTGATCGCCTGGTCCCAAATGCACGGTGATGAGGCTACGGCGACGATGGCTTTGGCCGATATTTTTCGTTTATTAGCCACATCAGGCCAACCGAGTGCCGAGTTTAAGCAAAAATTGCATCAGAAAATCACCTTGCGCATCATTCCCCGCCTGAATGCAGACGGTGCAGAAAGATGGCAACGTGAAACGGCATTAGGCATCGATATGAACCGCGATGCGACGAAACAAAACTCCGTAGAAGCGCGCCTTTTATCGGCGTGGGCTGACGATATCAAGCCCGCATTCGCCTTCAATTTACACGACCAAAACCGCTTGTATTCGGTAGGCAATAGCCCAGAACAAACCCACATCGCCTTCCTAGCCACTACAGGGGACGACGCAGGAACTTGGACTCCATCCCGCTTACGCGCAGGCCAAATCTGCCAGCGAATGCTGCGCCAAATCCAGCCCATTATCCCAGGCAAAATCGCAAAATGGACAGACGAATTTGAGTCCCGCGCCTTTGGTGATACCTTTTCTTCTCGCGGATACGGTTTGGTATTATTAGAATCCGGCGGGGCAGGATGGGACCTAGAAAAGCAATCCCTACGCAAATTAAACGCCTGTCTATTACTCGATGCCTTCTGCGCGATTGCCGATGGAAGCTATGCGGAGGAATCCATTGCGGAATACGAAGCCTTACCTACGAACGAACGAACGATTGTAGATATCAAAATCACCGATGCGCCACTTAGCGCAACTGTCCGCGCAGACGTCTTATTTAACCTCGTAGAAACCCCGATGACCGATGGAAATATTCATTATTCATGGGTAGTCGAGAACATCGGAGATATGTCACCATTCTATGGATTAACGGAAATTGACGGGAAAGACTTACATTTGTCCCCTGATTCAAGTATTTCTTTAGGTGAAAATTACACCGAATTGGTCTTATTAAAAGACGGAAAACCCAGCTTTAAACTATCAGATTACACGCATAAAATACAATCCTAAATGACTTCATTACCTGTAATTATCATTGGCGTAAATCCTTTTGGCCTAGAAGTAGCCCACATCTTTCAAAAGAACGACGTCGTTATCTACGGATTCTTAGACGATGATCCTAAGAAAAAGGACACCAGCATTGGCGAAATTCCGGTTTTGGGAACCGCAGACGATGAATCTTATTTCAAATTAATTGGTAAAAACTGCGGCGTATTTGTGGCCTTAGAAAACCCAACCGAGCGCAAGAAAATGATCGAATTGATCTTAGAAGAGCGCGAGGTAAAACCCGTAAACGCCATACATCCTACCGCCAATATTGCTGATGTAAAAAGCCTTGCTTACGGCGTATTCATCGGAAGTGGAGCACAGGTTTTACCTGAAACAAAACTGGGGGATCACGTCATCATTGGCTCAGGCGCTATAGTGGAAACCGGTGCACAAATTGCTGATTTTGCTTCCATCGGAGCGGGCTCAGTGATAGGCAAAGAAGCGATCATTGAGAACAACGCTTACGTTGGAATTCACTCAACAATTGTGGGAAGTGTGAAGGTAGGAAAGAGCGCTACAGTAGGAGCGGGGAGTGTGGTAATTGAGAATGTAGCAGCCTCGAAACGTGTCTTCGGAAATCCGGCAAAGGCCTTATAATTTGACAATATTTTCTGGCGCAACTAGATCTAAAAAGTGAAAACGTAGATAGAGTTGCGCCACTACGATGACATCTTCTAGGCAATACTCATTGATCCTAGCTAATCCATTTTCCTTGTAGAAAACACGGTTCACCTGGTCTCCTGAAAGATCAGCTTTGGCCCCTGAAATACCCATCAATTCCGCTAACAATTCCAGCGAAGTATAGGATCTTCTATCGCCAAACTTCCACATCTCCATCGTATCCTGGTGGATAATTTCCCATGGTTTTTTGCCTTGTAATTGCAACGACTTTGGAATCTCCAAACCGTTTATGAGCATGCGTCTACACAAATACGGGAAGTCAAATTCTTTGCCATTATGTGCCACCAGCGTTAATTCTCTCGACTTATAGGTCTTATTTACGAACGCGATGAACTCTGTGAGAAGCGTTTTTTCGTCTGCGTGGGCAATCGTCTTCACTTTTAAGGCCATCTCGCCCTGTTTGTTAACGAACAAAAAGCCCATTCCCACCACGATAATCTTCCCAAATTCCGCATACAATGGCGCCTTTTCGAAATACATCTCTTCTAGGCTGATATTAGCGGGATTTATCAAATTCTTCGCCTTTCTTAGCCAAAATTCTTTCATCTTATCTGAAAGTAGGGCAAAATCGGATACTCCGGACGAAGTTTCGATATCAATGAAGAGGGTATTCTTGAAGTTCTTTAAGGTATCCATATTTCATGTTCCACGTGGAACGCGTAAATCTTATGCTTTCAATGTTTCACGTGAAACATTCACTAATTCCATTTTAAATAGGTCATTCAAATGCCCTTTGACAATAGCCGAAACAGCTTCAAAATCCATTTCCTTGCCTAATTCCTGCTGCAACGAAGTAACACCACGGGTCGCAATGCCACAAGGCACAATGTGTGAGAAATAGTTCAAATCCGTATTTACATTCAACGCAAAGCCGTGCATACTTATCCAACGAGACGCCTTCACGCCCATGGCACAAATCTTGCGAGCGCCTTCTTCTGTAGGATCAATCCACACACCCGTCAAGCCCTCAATCCGGCCAGCTACTAACCCAAAACCCTCACAGGTTTTAATAATCGCCTCTTCCAGCATACGCAGATATAAGTGAATGTCTGTATAGAAATTCTCTAAATCCAGAATAGGGTAGCCCACTAATTGGCCGGGTCCGTGGTAGGTAATATCACCACCTCGATTCGTCTTAAAAAAGGTAGCACCTATAGTAGACAAGAACGATTCTTGCAACAACAAATGGGACTCGTCACCGCTCTTACCTAGGGTGTATACGTGGGGGTGTTGGCAAAATAGAAGGTAATTATTCGTGATGACTTTTTGGTCCTCTTCAAGGCCTCTGTTATCTAATTTCACTGTCGCTATGCGATTTAATAAAGTCTCCTGTAGATCCCAAGCTTCCTTGTATTCTATCAGTTTTAAATCAACAAATTGGACTTCTTTATTCTGCTTCATTCTTTATCAAGAGGCTGATAGCGCCAAACTAAACCCCGGGCTATCTTTAGGAAAACAAATATACAATAATGGCAAAACATATAACACAAGGAAAATTAGGTGAACAAATTAGCGTAGACTATCTATTAAAAAACGCCTATACCATCGAAGCAAGAAACTACCGCTACAAACGAGCGGAGATCGACATCGTGGCTAAAAAAGGGGATCTCTTAATCTTCATAGAAGTCAAATCCCTTCGCAGAAATACCCACGGACATCCGGAGCAGAAAATCACCCAAAACAAAATAAGGCTCATCAGCAGGGCTGCTTGTGCCTACCAATACCAGCATAAATGGCGCCAAGAAGTTCGTTTTGACAGCATTTCGGTGAATTTTTATCCACAAGCCTTTAAAATAGAGCATTTCGAGGATGCTTTTTCGTAAATTCGCGCTTTAATAGCGCGCACATGATTCAATTTTGCACAGAAGACATAACATTCTCCCTAAAAGAGAAGTTAAAACACAAAGCCTGGTTAAACGAGGTGGCGAAACAAGAAGGGAAAAAGATCCTAGAACTAAGCTATGTCTTTTGCTCCGATGATTATCTGTTACAGATTAACCAGGAGTATTTGAACCACGATACGCTAACGGATATCGTGACTTTTGATAACTCAGAAGACCCCAAGAAAATCGAAGGAGATATCTTTATTTCCATCGATCGCGTGAAAGAAAATGGGGAAAAGCTCGGTACTTCTGAAACAGAATTAGAGCGCGTCATGGTACACGGTTTATTGCACTTACTAGGTTATAAAGACAAGAAGAAAGAGGATAAGGCGTTAATGACCGAGAAAGAAGATTTTTACATTAAACAATACTAAAATGTTTCACGTGAAACATGCATAGCTATGCTAAATTCATACGATGTAATTGTGGTGGGAGCGGGACACGCCGGATGCGAAGCAGCTTATTCAGCCGCGCAGATGGGCTCACGTGTTTTGTTAGTCACGATGAATATGCAGACGATTGCCCAGATGTCTTGCAACCCAGCGATGGGGGGTGTAGCGAAGGGTCAAATCGTTAGAGAAATTGATGCCTTAGGAGGAATGTCCGGAATCATTTCAGACAAGACGATGATTCAATTTAGAATGTTGAACCGTTCCAAAGGTCCGGCGATGTGGTCACCCCGTTGTCAGTCCGATCGGATGCGTTTTGCAGAGGAGTGGAGAAATGCATTAGAAGGGAATTTGAATGTTGATTTTTGGCAAGATTCTGTTCAGCAATTAATCGTAGAAAAAGGCGAAGTGAAAGGGGTCATCACCCGAATGGGAATGACCTTCACCGCACGCGCCGTGGTACTAACGAATGGTACCTTTTTAAATGGCTTGATCCACATAGGAGAGAAGAATTTTGGCGGAGGAAGAATGGCAGAACCGATGGCCGTCGGACTAACCGAACAACTGGTTAACCTAGGTTTCGAATCTGGAAGAATGAAGACCGGTACCCCTCCGCGTGTAGATGGTAGAAGCTTAGACTTCGCAGCCATGGAAGAACAAAAGGGCGACGAAAATCCAAGTTCCTTTTCGTACTTAACTGAAACTCCGCTGACCGAGCAACGCTCTTGTTGGATCACGCATACGAACACGAAAGTACACGAGGTCTTGCGGAAAGGCTTCGACCGTTCGCCTATGTTCGCTGGTAGAATTAAAGGCTTGGGCCCGCGTTACTGCCCATCTGTTGAAGATAAAATCAACCGCTTTGCAGACAAAGATTCACATCAAATTTTTGTGGAACCAGAAGGATGGAGCACGGTAGAAATTTACGTCAATGGATTCTCGACTTCCTTGCCAGAAGACATCCAATTCGAAGCAATTCGTTTAATCCCTGGATTTGAAAAAGCGAAGATGTTCCGTCCGGGTTATGCCATCGAATACGATTATTTCCCGCCTACCCAATTGACTCCCACGTTAGAGACGAAGCGCGTGAATGGCTTATTCTTTGCTGGCCAAATCAATGGCACCACAGGTTACGAAGAAGCGGCTTGCCAAGGACTAATGGCTGGAATCAATGCCCACTTAAAAACGCACGAATTAGATCCATTTACGTTGTCTCGTTCGGACGCTTATATCGGAGTTTTAATCGATGATTTAATTAACAAAGGAACAGACGAGCCGTACCGCATGTTCACGTCTCGTGCCGAATTTAGAACGCTGCTAAGACAAGACAACGCGGATGAACGCCTAACCGCGAAAGGATACCAATTAGGTTTAGCGACCGAGCAACGCTGGAATAAATTTCAGGAGAAGAAAGCCCAAGTTGCGGCTTTGACCGAAGAGATCAAAAACACGAAAGTAAAACCAACGGAAGTAAACGACTGGTTAGAGCAGGAGGGAAGCGCGACCTTAAAAGAGGGGGCGCCTATCGTGAATTTATTACGCCGTTCCGATTTGTCTTTCGACCGCATCGCAACACACCCAAGTGTGGAACCGATCGTTAGAAACTACTCACAAGAAGTGCGCGAACAAGTGGAGATCTTGGTGAAGTACGAAAGCTACATTGAGAAAGAGCGTTTGATGGTAGACAAAATGCGATCGATGGAAGACCTATCCATTCCCGCGAATTTTGACTACGATAAAATCAAAACACTTTCGACAGAATCACGCATTAAATTAAAATCGATTTTGCCACAGACCATCGGACAGGCAAGTCGCATTTCTGGCGTATCCGCATCGGACGTTTCGATCTTACTTTTATTCATGGGACGCTAATGGAAAACATACAAAACTGCCCCATTTGCGGATCGCCTGATTCCGCCTTGAAATTCAAGGCGAAAGACTATACCGTATCGAACGAACTGTTTCATATCGTGACCTGTCATTCATGTCAGTTGATCTACACGAATCCAAGACCAGCAGCACACGAAGCGGGACCTTATTACCACGCGAGTGCCTATATTTCGCACAGCGATACGAATGAGGGAATTGTCAATAAGTTATATCACGCCGTACGCAAATTCACCTTGCAGTCGAAAACGAAGTGGATTGAGCCAGAGAAAAAAGGAAATAAAGAACTGCTAGATATTGGCTGTGGAAACGGCCACTTCTTAGCGGCCGCGAAAGAAAAGGGTTGGCATATTAGTGGCGTTGAATTAGACCCAGAAACGGCCGCTAGAGCTGCGAAATTAACGGGCCTACCCATTGCGCCGTCTTTGAAAGAAATCAGCTCAGACAAAAGCTTTCAGGTGATTACACTTTGGCATGTGTTAGAACATGTCTACGAACTAGACGAATATTTTCAATTCTTCAAAAGCCGTTTAGCGGACGACGGAAAATTGCTTTTAGCCTTGCCTAATCCCGCTTCCTTCGATGCAAATTACTTCGAGGAATACTGGGCCGCTTATGATGTTCCACGACACATTTATCATTTCACGCCAGCCACCATTGCGGCTTTGGCAGCGAAATACGGTTTTAAATTAAAAACGAGTCGCGGACTGATCTTCGATAGCTTTTACATTTCTTTGTTAAGTAACGAATACAAAACGGGGAACAAGCGCTTACTTCATTCGTTCTGTATTGGTTTACTTTCAAACCTGCGAGCGATGCTAGGCAAACCGAATTTTTCCAGTAATTTATACTTTTTTGAACATGCGTAATTACCTAAAATTCAGCTTATTGTTTGCATTTTTAGGCCTAGGAATCAGCTTAGTGTTTTTACAAAGTTGCGCCCAGATGGCTTCGCCTCCAGGTGGCAAGAAGGATACCTTAGCTCCGGTGGTAACCACATCGATTCCACTAAATAAAAGCAAGAATTTCAAGGGCAAAAAGATTGAATTAACGTTCAATGAATATGTCACCGTTAAAAGCTTGAATCAAGAATTATTGATAACGCCTTCCATCGGCAATTATGAAACCCGCATTCGACCGACAGGATTGACACTTGTATTAGATAGTGCTCTGAAAGATAATACCACCTATACCTTCAATTTTAGAAACGCGATCGAAGATGTCGCAGAACGAAATAAAGGAAAAAATATAAAACTCGTTTTCAGCACCTCAAATGCGATTGATTCCCTGAAAATTGAGGGTCGCGTAAAGCACCTGTTAACTAACAAGAAAGCCGATAATATTACGGTGGGACTATATCCCTACACGGATAGTTTGTCTATCGACAAAGCGAAGCCTTACTATTTCGTTCGAACGGATACGTCTGGTACCTATGCTTTGGAAAACTTAGCTGCCGGGAAATATTACATGGCGGCTTTCGAGGACGCAAACAATAACCTGATCTATAATTCCGCTAAAGAATCCGTAGATTTCATCACAGAGCCCTTCATTGATCTAGGCAAAAATGAGACGCGCAACTTTAAAATCGCCCTCCAGAACCAGGATCCGCTGAAATTAAGCAAAACAACCTCGACCGCTAAGACGATTCTATATGAATTTTCGCGCGGAATTAAAGCCGCTGATCTACGCTTTTCATCTAGTGAAAAACCCCTTTATCAAATTGAAAATGACCGCAACTTGCGCATCTATGCCGGCGGATTAAATAAAGCGGACACACTAAAAATTGAAGCCGCATTAGAGGATTCAATAGGCAGAAAATACGAGTTCAAACTAAAGGCAAAGTTCCGAGAATTGGCGAAGAAAGAGAAAGTAACCTATACAGCACTCGGTTTCGACGTGTTCCCTAAGGTGGGAGCACAAATCGTTCCTACAGACTCCCTACTCCTGATTTTCCCTAAACCCGTATTGCAATGGGTATCCACGAAAGTGCATATTTTGACGGAAAATGAGGATGATTTAACCTTCCCAGATGAGGCATTCTCATGGAACAAATTCCAAACAGTATTAACCATCAAAAGCGCGTTTTTGCCTAAGACACCCAAGTTTACTTTGGCCTTAGATAAAATCGCTTTTGTGGGCCCTGAAGCAGATTCAACGAACGAATACAAACAGGTGATTAAACGATTAGATCCAGAGGAAACAGGTGTCATCGAGGGAGGTATTCGCCAGCCTGGTCATTATATCTACCAGCTGTTAAAAGGGGATAAACTAGAGAAAGCATACGAGCAAAAAGCCACGGGTCCTTGTTCTTTTGTAAACGTGGAACCTGGCATCTATACCCTGAGAGCCATCGTGGATACCAACGAAAATGGCCAATGGGACATTGGAAATTACAAGACACGGATTAAATCAGAAGAGGTTCATTACTTTGATACGAAGATCAAATTAAAGGCCAACTTCCAGTTAAGTGACTTGTGGATAACCCTACTATAGCAGTGTGGATAAGTACCCTTTTTATCCACATTCTATCCACACAAACGGTGGATAAGTGTGCATAAGTTTTTACCCACACGCGCCACTGTGGATAAACTAAGACTTATCCACAAGTTGTTAGCTACTTATCCACACAGGTGTATTGCGTTTCGAATTTGCAAAACTCACTGATATCAAGCACTTACAAACACGATTTTGAGTTATCCACTTATCCACAGAGAACAACAAGAAGAAACAAAAAAGAGATTTAAAAAACTTTTTCTTTTTTTAATTTATGTGTGTGGATAAGTTTTAAGCTGAAAAAGAGAATTTGATGCTTTTTTGATATTTTACATTTAAAATATACTTCATTCAGATAAAAAAAGAATAAATCACCTATGCATATGTGGATAACTGGTGGATAAGTAAATTAGGTGCAAAAAGAACTATATTTAATACAATTTGGCTAAATTGCCGCTTCTAAACCCTTCAGACAAATGGTTCATCAACAATTCAACCGCGTTTTCGATTTATTAAACGCGTATCAAAGTTTTCAAAAGGAAGATCTCTTTAACTTAAAGCGAAATGGAGAATGGAAAAAGTATTCGGCGGCGGATACTTTGGAAAACATCCAAACCCTAGCCTTAGGTCTTTTAGAACTCAAGGTAAAACCAGGGGATAAAATTGCGATCATTTCAGGAAATCGTCCTGCTTGGAATTTTGTGGATTTTGCTGTGCAAATCATTGGAGGGGTGACGGTACCCATGTACCCTACCATCACGATTGAAGATTATGATTATATTTTTAGAGATGCTGAGGTGAAATACATCTTTTGTGAGAATGAAGAATTGTATTTAAAAGTAAAGGAAGCCTCGAAAGGGAATAAGCAAATCAAAGGCGTTTATACCTTTGATCCAGTAGCGGATGTGGAGATGTGGACGGCAGTGAAGGAATTAGGAGAAGGAAAAGATGCGGCCGTTTTACAGCCTTTAATGGATGCGGTAAAACCTAGTGATTTATTGACGTTAATTTATACCTCTGGAACCACGGGTCGTCCGAAGGGTGTGATGTTAACGCACCACAATATTGTTAGCAATATCAAGGCCTTGATTCGAGGCAAATTTTTTGATCTATATGCCCAAGATCGTGCTTTGAGTTTCTTGCCTTTATGCCATATTTATGAGCGCACAGACGTCTATATGTACATGTATTACGGAGTGGCGGTGTATTATGCGGAAAGTATGGAGACGATTGCGGATAATATCAAGGAGGTGAAACCGGCGATGTTTGCGACCGTTCCACGTTTATTGGAGAAGGTTTACGATAAGATTTTGGCCAAAGGAAATGAGCTCACCGGCATCAAACGGACACTATTCTTTGGCGCTTTGGAATTCGGTTTACAATACGATCCCATGGAGAAGCTAGGTTTACTAGATTCTTTAAAACTGGCCTTTTATCGAAAAGTTATTTTCAGCAAATGGCGTGAAGCCTTGGGCGGAAGCGTTCGATTGATCGCTTCGGGTTCTGCTGCGTTGCAACCTCGTTTATCCCGTGTTTTCTGGGCGGCCGGCATTCCGGTTTCGGAAGGCTATGGTTTAACCGAGACTTCGCCCGTTATTTCGGTATCGCGTGTAAATCCTCCGGATTTTAAGGTAGGCTGTGTGGGTTCTTTAGTGGACTCGATTGAATTAAAAATTGCGGAAGATGGGGAGATCTGTGTGAAAGGGGATTCGGTGATGGTCGGTTATTACAAAAATCCAGAGGCAACGGCTGAGGCGATTGATACGGAAGGCTGGTTCCATACTGGTGATATCGGTACAATGGTAGACGGAAAATATTTGAAGATCACCGATCGCAAGAAGGAGATCTTTAAAACGTCTGGTGGAAAATACGTGGCGCCACAATTAGTGGAGAATAAGTTGAAAGAATCAGCCTTTATTGAGCAATGTATGGTAGTGGGCGAAGGCCAAAAATTCCCATCAGCGCTCATCATCCCAGAATTTAATGCTTTACAAGTGTGGGCAGATCAACAAGAATTGGGAGTGAAAGGTCCAGAGGCCTTGATTAAAAACCCGAAAGTGTTCGCTAAAATCGAGCAAGAAGTTTTGGAAACGATGGCTTCGGTGGCGAAATACGAACAAGTGAAAAAATTCGTTCTATTGCCGCGCTTGTTCACGGTAGCGGATGGAGAAATCACCCCTACTTTGAAATTAAAGCGCAAGGCGATTTACGCGAAACACGAGAAGGCGATTTTAGCCTTGTATGAATAAATTGCGTTAGGCCTCTTTTTTGCGTAATTTTGGTTTCTTAATGAATCGTATGTCGACAGGAAAAAAGGTAGCCCTTATTACGGGTGTAACAGGACAAGATGGCGCTTATTTAGCGGAATTTCTTTTAAATAAGGGTTATATCGTGCACGGTATCAAGCGCAGAAGCTCGTTGATTAATACCGACCGCATTGATCATTTGTACCAAGATCCGCACGTGGATTCGGCCTCTTTTATCTTGCATTACGGAGATTTAAGTGATTCCACGAATATCATTCGCATCATTCAAGAAGTGCAGCCGGACGAAATTTACAATCTGGGGGCGATGTCTCACGTGAAAGTATCTTTCGACGAACCCGAATATACAGCGCAGGTAGACGGCATCGGAACCTTGCGTATTCTAGAGGCCATACGTTTGCTAGGTTTGATTAAAAAGACCAAAGTGTACCAAGCGTCCACTTCGGAACTTTACGGCCTGGTACAGGAAGTTCCGCAATCCGAAACGACTCCCTTCTACCCTCGTTCTCCTTATGCCGTTGCTAAATTATACGGCTACTGGATCACGGTCAATTACCGTGAAGCTTACGGGATGTTTGCAGTAAATGGTATTTTATTTAACCACGAATCCCCGCTTCGCGGCGAGACCTTCGTGACGCGTAAGATTACTCGTGGAGTGGCCCAAATCGCTTTGGGACAAGAGAAAAAGATTCACTTAGGTAATCTAGACGCGAAACGCGACTGGGGCCACGCTAAAGATTACATCGAGGCGATGTGGTTGATTTTGCAACAAGATACACCAGAAGATTACGTGATCGCAACTGGCGTTACAACGACCGTTCGCGAGTTTATTCGCCTTTCATTTGCGGAATTAGGCATTGAAGTAGCCTTCTCAGGTGAGGGTGTGAACGAAAAAGGAACCGTCGTTTCTTGCTCGAACCCGGCCTACCAAGTACAGGTGGGACAAGAAGTGATCGCGATAGATCCTCGCTATTTCCGTCCTACGGAGGTAGAATTATTGATCGGAGATCCGACGAAGGCCAAAGAAAAACTAGGTTGGACCCTCAAATACGACCTTGCCGCTTTAGTAAAAGATATGGTGCAGGCAGACGTAAAACTTTTCTCGAACAAATAAGATGAGTACACGGATCGCCATTATTGGCTTAGGATATGTGGGTTTTCCGCTGGCAGTGGAGTTTGGAAAAAACATCCCTACCCTCGGATTTGATATTGACACGAGCCGCATCGCGGAACTAAATACGGGTTTTGACCGTACTCAAGAGGTTACAGCAGAACAATTAAAGGAATCTATTTCTTTAACTTTCTCCTCAAATGCTGCGGATTTAAGCACTTGCAATACCTTTATTGTTACAGTACCTACCCCCATTGATCATTTCAAAAAGCCGGATTTAAGTCCCCTTTTGAAGGCATCTGAGATGATTGGAAAAGCCTTGAAAAAGGGCGATTTAGTCATTTACGAATCCACGGTTTATCCGGGTTGTACGGAGGAAGATTGCGTTCCTGTTTTGGAGAAATTCTCTGGATTAAAATTCAACGAGGACTTTTTCTGCGGCTACTCGCCAGAGCGCATTAACCCAGGCGACAAGGTAAACACCTTGACTAAAATCAAGAAAGTTACGTCCGGATCCACTCCCGAAATCGCCGAAAAAGTCGACCAGCTTTACCGCTCGATTATCACCGCAGGCACCCACAAAGCACCTTCGATGAAAGTAGCGGAAGCGAGCAAGGCCATCGAAAACGCCCAACGCGACGTCAACATCTCGTTCGTAAACGAATTAGCCTTGATTTTCGATCGCATGGGCATTGACACCACCGAGGTGTTAGAAGCTGCCGGAACGAAGTGGAATTTCTTGAATTTCAAACCCGGATTAGTAGGCGGCCACTGCATTGGCGTGGACCCCTATTACCTATTACACAAATCTGAAAGCCTCGGTTATTATCCACAAGTGATCCTTTCGGGTCGCCGCGTGAATGATAACATGGGTATTTTCGTGGCGAATAAATTAGTCAAACTATTGATTAACAAAGGCCAAAAAATAGGCGGCGCCAAAACCCTCATGCTCGGCATCACCTTCAAAGAAAACTGCCCAGACATCCGCAATTCCCGCGTGGTGGATATCTACAAGGAATTGGTGGACTTTGGCATGGACGTAGACGTCTACGATCCCTGGGCAAACGCAGCCGAAGTGAAGCACGAACATGGCATCGAACTAGTCTCAAAACTAGCAGATAAATACCAAGCGATTGTTTTAACCGTAGCCCACAACGAATTCCTTGACCTCCCCTTCGCTGCCCTGAAAGCAGAGAACGGAGTCATTTTCGACATCAAATCTATTCTTTCCAAAGACCTGGCTGACGCCCGCTTATAAACATGGCTTGGTACGCGATTTATACGAAATCCCGAATGGAGAAGAAAGTCTCCTTGCGCCTCGAAGAGCTAGGCATCGAAGCCTATTGCCCTACCACTAAACGCAAGAAGCAATGGTCTGACCGCAAAAAATGGGTCGAAGAAGTCCTATTCCGCTCCTACGTATTCGTTAACATCGACCTCGAAAAACAAAGTGGCCTAGTCCGCCGCACCTTCGGCGTTGTGAACTTCGTCTACTGGCTCCACAAACCTGCCGTCATCCAAGACGCAGAAATCCTCGCCATCAGACAATTCCTATCTGACCACCTCGAGGTAGAAACCATCGGCACCACCGCTAAAGTGGGCGACTACATAACCATCGAATCCGGCCCACTCACCGGCCAAACAGCCAAGATTGTAGGGCTGAAGAATAAGCATGAGGTGAGGCTTAAGATAGAGAGCTTGGGGTTTGAGTTGGTGGCAGCATTAGCAGAAAAATCCTAATGGTAAATGGTAAGTGGTGAATGGTAAATGTTTGATGGTAGATTCATTCACCATTTACCACTTACCATTCACCATTTAAAGGCTACCCAAAAAACAAATAGCTCACCCCTATCGCTGTAAGGATCCCCACCAAGTCCGCCGCTAATCCCGCCCAAAGCGTGTAGCGAATGTTGCGTACTTGGACAGAGCCGTAGTACAGGGCGATGACGAAAAGGACCGTTTCTGCGGAGCCTTGGAAGACGCAAGAAAGGCGGCCGGCGAAGGAATCAGGACCGAAAGTTTTCATCGTATCGATCATCATGGCGCGCGAGCCGCTACCAGAAACGGGGTGTAAAAGAGCGGTGGGCATCGCGTCTGTGAAGCGATTGTCTATGCCCATATAGTTGACGGCCATTTTCATCCCGTCTACGATGAAGTCCAAAACGCCTGAGTTACGTAGGCAAGAAATGGCTACGAGCATGCCTACGAGGTAGGGAATGATGCGGACAGAGGTTTCGAATCCGCCTTTGGCGCCTTCCACGAAGGTTCCGAAAATGTCTACTTTCTTATAAAAGGCAGCGGCAATGAAGGAGAAAATGAGGGCGAAAAGGATACCGTTGCTGAAGAGTTTGGACTGGATGTCGATTTGCTCTTTTGGTAGGCTGCTGAAGTACCATAAAATGCCGGCCAGGATGGCAGTGATGCTGAAAAGCCAGCTGAAAAGTACGGGATCAAACAGACGAATTTTTTGCTTGAAGGAGACGAAAATCAGACCCGTGATGGTGGCCGCGTAAGTGGCCATGAGGCAGGGAATAAATACGTCGGAGGCGTCTTGAGCCCCATAAATGGCCCGCTGAGCCATGATGGAAAGTGGGATTAAAACGGGGCCTGCGCTGTGGAGCACTAGGAACATGATTTGGGCGTTCGAGGCGGTTTCTTTGACCGGATTCAAATCCTGTAAACCCTGCATAGCCTTTAAACCGAATGGAGTGGCAGCGTTATCTAACCCTAAAAGGTTTGCGGAGAAGTTCATGATCATTTGGCCATGAACGGGGTGGTCTTTTGGAACTTCAGGAAACAAACGAGAAAAGAAAGGTTGGATTTTACGGGCCAAAAAATGAATCGCACCCGCCTTCTCTCCTACTTGCAAAATGCCCATAAAGAAGGCCATCACGCCCGTTAATGGAAGAGCCACTTTCATGACGGCTACTTCCGCGGAGTCAAACATCCCGTCTACCAGGATTTTAAATATGTCGGTATTGCCGAAGAAAATGAATTGAATCAGGGCGACGACGAACGCGACACCGAAGAACAAAAACCAAATCCAATTTAAAGCCATAGGTAAGAGAGGTAAAAAACGATTAAATTTAGGGAAAATTCCGTCAAAATGAAGAATCTATTCGCTAAAGCAGTCATCATGCTGCTAATAAGTCTATCAGTAAAGGCTCAAAAAACGACTTGTGCAGCCGAATTATCGTTGCAGAAACAGGGGTTACTAGAGGTTACGTCCCATGTTCCAGGTGTTTTAGTCGAATTAAAATATGCGACAACTGATAATTTTATGAAGAAGGACGTGTATGGTTGTTTGACGCATGCGTATTTACAAAAAGAGACGATGGCGATGTTGAAGAAGGCGCAGGAGAATTTGGGAAAAGCGCATCCTGGCTATCATTTGTTGATTTATGATGCGGCCAGACCGCTTTCGAAGCAGTGGGAACTTTGGAATACCTTAACGGAATATAGCCCAGAAAAACGCCGGACCTATGTGGCGGATCCCAAGGAGCATTCGATTCACAATTATGGAAGTGCGATCGATTTGACGGTGGCGGATGAGACAGGAAAGCCGCTGGAGATGGGGACGAAATATGATTTCTTTGGCGAAATGGCCTACCCGAAAGAAGAAGCGAGGTTATTGAAGGCGGGAAAATTAAGCCAAAAAGCCATCGATAATCGCCTCATTCTACGCAAAGCCATGAAAAGTGCGGGCTTTATGCCCATCGAATATGAGTGGTGGCACTTCAATGCTTTTTCGCGCAAAGTGGCAAAAGAAAAGTTCTCCGTTATACCATAAATGGGGTTTCATCCTGAAGCCTTGCCGTTTATCCTAAAATAAGGAGCGGCTTTCGCGGGATTGTTTACCTTTGCATACATTTTATTGTTGACCTATGTCTTTAAAAATATTCAGTCTTTCTGCTTTGCTTTTGGCCAGCGGAATATCAGCGACAGCTCAGAACGCTTCAGCGATTCAGGCGAACGGAAATACAGTTCAATTATCGCTTTCGAAGGCGGTTGAAATCGCGTTACAACATAACCTGAATGTGAAGTCTTACGAGGTGAGTTTGCGCAATGCACAATTGCAGTTGCAGCAGGCTAAGAACAACGCCTTGCCTAATTTAAGTGCGAATATTAATCAATCGGCTTCTTTTGGACGTAGTATTAACCCCTTCACGAACGGATACGATTCGCGCAATATCAATTACAATAACTTGGGTTTAAACGCAGGAATGCTTCTTTTTAATGGGGGCCAAATCCGTAATACGGTTCTCCAAAACGATTATAACCTGAAGGCTTCGCAAGAAGATTTGGCATCCATCAAAGAAAATATCTCCCTACAAGTGGTGCTTTCGTACTTAGCCATTTTGAATTCGGAAGATCAATTAAGCATCGCGAAGTCGCAGACAGAAATTACGAAATTACAGATTTCTCGTACGGAGAAATTAGTGAATGCGGGCTCCCTTGCCCCTTCTAACTTATTGGATTTGAAAGCGCAATTAGCGAATGAAGAATCGAACGAGGTGAGTTTCCAGAGTTCTTTGGACCTAAATAAATTGACCTTGATTCAATTGTTAAACGATTCGAGCATTTCGGCCATTTCGTTACAACGCATTCAGGTTCCTACGCCTAGCTCTAACGGATATGACACGGGAATGGATGATTTATATGCCAAAGCTTTAGCCATTCAGCCTCTAGTGAAAGCTGCTGATTTACGGGTACAAAGTGCCTTAAAAGGTATTTCGGTGGCCAAAGCAGGTACCATGCCTACCCTATCCCTAAGTGCAAGTATGTCTGCGAACCAGTCGAATGCTTTAACGATGGGCTACTTTGATCAATTGAACAATACCCAAAACAAGGTGATTTCACTAGGATTAAACATCCCGATCTTCGCGCGTTTTGCGAATAAAACAAGAATTGCACAGGCCGGTTTACAACGCGAGAATGCTTCGATTGAAGCCTCAAAAGCGCGCTTAACCTTACGCCAAAACATCGAACAAGCCTACGTTAATTTAAACAACGCGGCAATGAAATACGAGGCAGGCCTTTCACAAGTATCTGCTTTAGAAGAGTCTTTCCGCGCAGCTGAAAGCCGTTTTCAAGCTGGAACAATCGATTTCGTAAGTTATAACTTACAAAAAACGAATTTAGATAAGGCGCGTTTGAGCTTGGTACAATCGAAATATGACTTCGTGTTTAGAACGAAGATTTTGGATTTTTATCAAGGGAAGAGCCTGGTTTTTTAGATTATAGATAATAGAGTAGAGAGTATAGATAAAGAGTTTAATTAAATTTTTCGCTAGCGACTATCGACTAGTGACTATTGACTAAAATTATGGCAACAAACAACAACAGTAAGCGGACTTGGATGATCATCGGAGGCGCGGTGGTATTGATTTTTGGTGGATTATTTCTAGCCAAAAAAATGGAATGGATCGGGAAAGTAGAGCCTACGGAGGTAGAGTTCGCGAAGGTTTCTCGTTCGACGATCATTGAAAAAGTCAGTGCGTCTGGAAAGATCCAGCCGGAGGTAGAGGTGAAATTATCGCCAGACGTTTCTGGGGAGATTGTTTCCTTAAACGTAGCGGAAGGCGATTCTGTAGTGGCTGGCCAGGAATTGTTGAAGATTCGTCCGGATAACTATGTGTCTCTTTTGGCACGTGCAGAAGCACAAATGAATGCGACGAAAGCAAATATGGAGCAAAGCAAGGCGGTGTTAGCCCAAAGCGAAGCACGTCTTTCTAAGGCAAAAATCGATTACGATCGTAATGCGAAATTGCACAAGGACAAAGTAATCTCTGATGCGGACTTTGACCAATTTGTGTCTGCTTATACAGTGGCTAAACAAGATTTGGAAGCGGCAAAAGCCAACGTAAATGCGGCGAATTACAATGTGAAATCTTCACAAGCGACCTTAAAAGAAGCTAAAACGAACCTAACGAAAACGACGATTTATGCCCCTCAAAGTGGTATCATCTCGAAGTTAAACGTAGAATTAGGGGAGCGTGTCGTAGGAACGTCACAAATGGCGGGAACAGAAATGTTACGTATCGCGAACTTAAATAAAATGGAAGTACGCGTGAACGTGAACGAAAACGATATCACTCGCGTAAGCATTGGTGATACGGTTTTAATCGACGTAGATGCCTTCTCCTCTAGCGAACGTAAGTTTAAAGGGGTTGTGTATGAAATTGCTAGTTCAGCGAATTCAAGCGGAACAGCTTCCGTTGTTTCAAATGATGCGGTAACAGAATTCGAAGTGAAGATTCGTGTATTACGTTCTTCTTATGCAGATTTAATCAAAGGCAAATTGTCTTATCCGTTAAAGCCGGGGATGACAGCCTCTGTGGAGATTTTGACAAACAGAAAAGAAAACATCGCTACGGTACCTTTATCTGCCGTAACCACTCGTGAGATCGGTGCTGAGGTTAAAGAGGGTGAAAAGAAAGAAGAGGATGGAACGAATGCAACGAACTCTAACGATGCCTTAGAAGCGAAGAAACGCAAGGAAAACACGAAAGAAGTAGTGTTCGTGATGGAGAAAGGCAAAGCGAAAATGATCCAAGTCAAAACAGGTATATCGGATTTTGAAAATATCGAAATCGTGAGCGGCTTGAAAGACGGACAAGAGATCATCGCAGGGCCATACGCGACAGTTGCTAAGAAGCTGAAAGAAGGAGACTTAGTGAAGAAGAAGGATCCGAAAGCAGCAGAAAAGGCCGCTGACAAGAAATAAAATCAAAAAAAACAGGGGGCTATCTTGCATATATTGATTTAGCCCCCTATTTTTGCAGTCCCAATAGGAACCAAATTCCTTCTTAGCTCAGTTGGTTAGAGCACATGACTGTTAATCATGGGGTCCCTGGTTCGAGCCCAGGAGAGGGAGCAAACAGGAAAGTCATCAGAAATGGTGACTTTTTTTGTTTATAATCCAACTCAATTTTTTCTATTCATCGATTTTCTTTGTTCGAGCCCAGTAGAGGGGTCTCTGTTTTTACGACACAATTCATCAGGGGTTTTACACGTGATTTTCAATTTGTGCCAAGAATGTGCCAAGAGGTGTAAATAATCATTTAAAATTAAATGGGATTTCTTCAATTTTCAACGGTCTGATTTTAGGGATACGTTCATTCAGTGCAATTTATTTGCTTTAAAATAGTACTGAAGGGTTATATATAATGAAGTTTTATTAACTATTAGTAATATTTGTTTGTTTTACTTGAAACTATTAATATCTTTGCAATAGATTAGTTCTTTGAAAAGTTGATTTGATGTTTATGCTTTCTAAATGGAGTTTCTTTGACTACCCATTGGGTAACCTTAACAGGTAAACTAACTGCTGGCTATTCCCCTAAAATCTGTTTCTCAACTGATTTGTAAGGATGAGTTTTAAGTTGTTATTATGCTATTATTTTTAAATATGCAGGAATTTTAAGTAAGTGCACGAGAGCCTTGACTACGCATTTAGAAATTAAACACCTATTCTATTCATTTCCCCATTATTGCTACATGCAGGGGCAATAATGTTGTTGTCTTTTAAAAAATAGAAAACACAATGAGTAGAGTAAAACAAAATCAAATCATTGATGATGCAATACAAAGTATTGTAACTATCACAAAGAGCCAGGGCTCTCTTTCGGAACAAGACCTAACGGTCTTGAATGAAGCATCAGTAAAACTTCAACTTTTAAGAAGTAAAAAAGGTAGAACGAATAAGCAAATTCGAGATGAAATTGCAAAATCAGTTGAACTTTTATTAACATTCTTCATAAAAGATTAAAATTGAGGTTTGAAAGATGACTGAGTAATAAACCGAACACTTCTTGAAATTTTTTCTCTTTAAAACCATGGATTTAGGAAATCAAATAAAAAATATTAGAAAACAAAAAGGGCAAACTCAGGCTGAGTTTGCTACCTCCGTTGGCATTACCCAGACTTATCTTTCACAAATTGAAAGTAATTTAAAAGAACCGAATCTTTCCACTCTGAAATCTATAAGTGAAGGATTAGATGTACCACTTCCTATATTGTTTTTTTTGTCTATGACTGAAGAAGATATTGGACCGAATAAAAGAAATGCTTTTAAAATTGTCAGTCCATCTGTAAAATCATTAGTAAATGAATTCTTTGCAGTCTAAAAATGATTTATTCAAAAAGAAGGAATTCAATAAGCTATGTTTTATTTTAGGAGTAAAGCGAAGAGAACTCAAATCGCTTTTAGCAAGCATTGATAACAATTATAATGTTTGGTCAGAAGTTAAGAAAGACAAGAATAATAAACCTAAAACGTATTTAGATGGAACAGTTAAAAATAGGACATTTAGAAATCCTTCTGTTCTATTGAAATTTGTTCAAAAAAGGATTAAATTAAATATTATTGACAAAGTATTACTTCCCAATAATGTTCATGGTGGAATAAAAAAACGAAGCAATATCACAAACGCAAAATCACACCAAGGGAACAAGTACCTTTTTGCAACTGATTTACAAGAATTCTATCCAAACATAACTAAAGAGGTTATTTACAAAATATTTTTGGAACTTGGTTATTCTACTCATTTTTCTCACTGGCTTACTAAATTGACGACAAAAGATAATCAATTGCCACAAGGTAGCCCAGCAAGTTTAGGAATATCAAATTTAGTTTTTATGAAGACTGATTTGAAACTTAATCAGTTTTGTAAAACAAATTCAATAACCTATACGAGGTATGTTGATGATCTGACCTTTTCTTCACAACAAGACTTTGGAGATAAAATTGAAGAAATATTAGACATTGTCATTAGCGGCAAATTTAAAATAAGCCGAAGGAAAACCGAATATGATAGTAAACAGGTAATTACGGGAATTAAAATATTTTTGAATAAAATTGATGCCCCTAAACATTTAATAGAAAAGTCAATAATTGAAATCGAAACAAACTCAGATAAGAAACCATACACATTGTACAGAGAGAATATTTTAAAAACTAATAAAAAATGAAATAAATTAGAAATTTAAACTTCCTGTAATTTACACGAAGTATTTGTATTGATCTTATTAGTGGATTTGTCAAACGTAAATCCATTTTTTGCAAATAAAGTTGAAATTCAATCAATTTAAACAGTTTAATCGCTAAAGTTGGTCGCAACATTCCAACAAGTAAGGTAGCAAACAGAAAAGTCATCAGAAAAGGCGACTTTTCTATTTATAATCCCTATCCATTTCTACTATTCATCGGTTTTCTTGGTTGGAGCCTAGTAGAGTTTTTTGTACTTTGGGGCTATTTTGTTTAGAGTTATACCCACGATTTAATTCGTGCCAAAAATTTGCCATGAGGTGTAAATAACTATTTAATTTTAAATGGTTATTCTTCAATTCTAAACTTTCTGGTAATTAAGGACACATACTAAGATTGGCTTTCTTGGTATCATAATATATCCTCATTTTATTATTATGAGTTCCCCAACCATTTTTTGCAAGTTTCGTTATATGGAATTTCCAATTCTGTCAACCAATTTTCTATATACTTTGGATTGTGGCTATTAGGAGTTGGATCCACATCATCAATTCTAACTTGTATAGGAGTTCTAACACAATCGCCAGTTATAATTGCATGTTGTTGTGGTATAATGGGCAGTTGGTCTAAGATATCAGCATTCGCACTTGATACTAATCCTTTAATATATTTTTGGTCTTCAGGATTTTGAAGGCGATGAATAATAAATGAATTACACTGAGATAAAACTGTTTTTGATAATTCGGAAGGTCTTTGGCTACAAACAATTAATGAAATACCATATTTCCGTCCTTCTCGGGCTATGCGTTCGAATACAGTTTTTGCAACGGATTCGGTTTTTTCTGCAATATAATTTTGAGCCTCCTCTAATACAATTACAATGGGGAATTTCCCTCTCTGTTCAGGTAAAAAATGCGATACAAATTCAATAATTAAACGTCCTAATAAAGCGGTTACAGTTTCTAATACCTCAAAAGGTAATTGAGATACATCTACAATTGTTATTTGATTTGTTTTTTTATTATTCAGGGATACAACAGAGTTATTAAAGTTCTTAATGAAACTATTACTTTTTTCATCTTTATAAAACCTATTAAAGTCTCCTAACACAAAGGCAATAAAATGAGCTAAAACCTCTTTATTGTCGATATTGGAGTCTTTCAACATAAGCGGAACTGCCATTCTTTTATCATTAAGAAAGCTGGTCATTCGTAATCTAAGTGTCGAAATATATTCGGCAATTCGATTATTACCTGTTGATTCCTGTGCTATTGCTGAATCTATAAATTTTGTACAAAGTTCTTGATAACTGAACCATGTTGGCATATCAATATTCTGATTGCTAGTGATTTGCATTAACTTCGATTTCTTTTTAAACAATTCAAATAGCTCTTTAATTTTTAATCTTAGAGGTTCTTGGTTTGAAGCATTATTAAAGTTTTCACTATTAGATAATAGTAAAATTGCATCGCCTAAATCTGAGTCATGAATCTTTACTGCACATCCAATATTCATTATCTCATTAATGTTCTTCCATTTCCAGTTTCCGTAATCAATATAACCAGTTCTCTTTTTAAGGTCCTCGGAAGAAGATTCAAGAATTCCCTCAATATCTGTATATAGATAATTAGGCAATAATGATAACTTTTCACTTTCCTGCTCATTTTTTGCCAATCCAATGGCACGATTCAATACTGGAGCTTGTGTAGCTTCGCTTGGATTAAAAAGATATTTAACATCTTCCCAATTCATAAACCAATAAGGTACTTGAACTTTTTCATCACCTCCATAGTAATAGGCATTAATTAAATTCAGTTCCTCTTGAATTTCTGACCCAAACGAAGATAGGTTTTCGGGTAAAAATGCATCTTTATATTCCCCGTTTGTGTCAAATATTACAAAGTGTGCATTTTCAAGTTTCTTACCATTGTAATCATATTTAAATAGATTACGAATTATAGAAGCGAAGGTACAAGACTTTCCAGAACCAGTATTACCTAAAATAGCCGCATGTTTGACAAAAAATTGGTCAGGGCAAATTTTAACCTTATAATTTGAAAACGCAGGAGATGTTCCTATGGGTAGATAAAAATCCTTTTCGTAATCTAATTCTATAGTATCCTGCTTATCATCAAAAATATGTATAAGGTCTTTTTCTGTCACATACCAGACTGGATTGTCCAATGTTGGAAAATTGTAAACTCCTTGAATGAACTTTTCTTTTTTGCCTTCTTTTGCTATTGTGCCAAGCATTGTCGCAGATATATATCTTGCAGAAGTTGGAAGGGTAATATTTGTTGAATTTCTATCAAATTCAATTTCTTCCTTCATCGTTACACGAGAAATTAAGGCAACGACCCTATCTGAACCGACAGGTATAATTAAGTATGAATTAATCCGGGCAATCTCATAAACATCATTTACTCCACTAGTATATGAGCCCCTTAAATCTTCATCGATTTTAATAAATACTCTAAAGTTGTCAACTGATAGAACTCTTCCAATTACTTTATTTGATATTGACATACAGTCTTGTTATTTCATTAAAAAGGTAGATCATGAGTATTTTCCTCTTCAGCTTTCTTTGATTCTGCATTTGGAGCTAATGATTTTTCATATAGTATTTCTAGCGTGTTTGCAATCACTTCATTTTCTTCTTCTTCATATAAATCAGGCATTACATTATCAATAAATCCAATAAATGTAGACTGAGTACAATCTGCTTCATCAATAATTATTATTCTTTTGTCATTCAATTTTCTAAGTTCTTCAATCGGAGAACTTGTGTCTTTTGTCGGAGAATAATTTGCAATAATTAGGGTGAAAGATGGGATTGAAAGTGCTTGTTTGATTATATCATTTATATGTTCATCATAAAATGAATAACCAATGCAAAACAACACAGATTGAGGTTGATTAATCGTTTGGGAAAACTGTCTAAACAATTCCGAATATGGCAAATCCAATGTATACGATTTTTTGCTCACACAAGGATAAACCATTAATTCGTTAACATCTCCTACATTAAATTCATTATTTAAGGGTATTTCCTTAATCCCATAAGTATTGTTCACATTGGGCTTTGTGGCTAACCAAGATAAGGAACCATGGATTTTATAATATTTAAGAACCTTTTCTGCTCTATGTACTCTGCCTGTAACACTCTGACCAGGATAGTATAAATCATAGTCGTAAACTTCTGGTCTAAAACAACGATTATGGACACCCATAAAACCATTTATATAATGGATTCCTAAATTGTCTAGAGCATAATCGAATGCCATATCATAATTGGTGGTAAATAAGTTTGCTCGTTTTAAATTATTAGGTCTTTGAAGTAATCTTTTTATAAATGTTTCATGAAAGTGATATCGATTTTTATTGAGCCTCTCATCATCTAAAATTTTTAATTTTGTTTTCTCTGTGTTACAATTATCAAACAACCATTCCTGCATCGTTTTTATTGACTTGTCAATTTCTGAAATTGATTCCCCTTTTTTCTCTTTTATAAATCTATCTGCTTGCAAACAATTCATTAAATCTTCAAAAGATGGATTTATATCTTCTCCAAAATATGTGTCAATGTCATTCTTGCAAAGTTGCTTTAGTTTAGCTGGCATGCTTCTAATAACAGGTGCTCCTAAATGCCAGCTTGTTCCAGCTCCCGCTAAGACACTTACATTTTCAAGCCCGAGATATTTTTTTACCCTAAGCTTATTTTCTTTTAGTGAGTCTGTCATATTTCAATTTATTTCAAAAGGTTTACTATTAGTTGTGTATATCGTCATAGCCATGCAAATAACTTCTCCTATACCCGAAAAATTTCTCTATAAATCGTAACATAATATGAGGTTTTGCAAATGAGTATTTTGATTACATTTTTAGGTATAAAGCCCCTCATTCAATTCCTGTCTCCCAATCTATCATCCCATTCTCTACCAATTCTTTCAACACATTTAACTGTAAATTATGAGTTATTTGTGGCGTATTAAGTTTTTCGAACTCTTGAGTCCATAATTTAGTGATCTCAAGGGTTGGGGGCCATTTATTGGTAAAATTACTCTTTAATAAACTGAACGCAGTTTTTACGTAATCATAGTTTTTGGAAAACAGGAACTCGACTTTAATTGCAATCTAATACCTGAAATTGACATCCCCATGAAAAATTAGTCCAGTAAAAGACCCAAAAACTATTTCTAATTTTAATCTTTAAGCCATTTCAAACTTCCTCGATACATTCCTTCCTTGATTCTGTCTAAAACTAAATTTTGGAATTTTTGATAATCAGTTTCGATTTCATCTTTCGAAAAGTATATACTTATTTCATCAATGGCTTGATTGATACATTTTTGTGTTAAAAAAGCGTCGTACATAACCATATTTAAAGAATCTAATTCAAATTCCAAATAAGATAAGGTTTCTAGATTAACAACTCTTAAGATTTGTGTGAAATTTTGTTCGGAAATCTCTATAATTTCAGAATCCTCATCAAAAACGATTTTTTGGTTTAAAATTTTTTCAAAAGGAAGGCTATATAATTCCTCGATCTTTTCAAAAATAAACATGTCTTTTCCATAAAAATACAGCCAATTTTTGACTTCAAATGATTGGAAATGAACCTTTAAATTAAGGAAGTATGATATTTCATTAGATACTGGCGAAAGTTCAGATAATTGATAAGCCTTATTATGAAGAACTAAGCCAGATTCTTGACAAACTTTCAAAATACGAAAATAAAACTCTGGATAATCTTTACGCAATCGCTTTCCTAGGTGTAAACAAGTTTCTTTATTCTTTTTAAAATCTCCAAGTGCATGGATAAATTTAGTATGGTATGGCACGCAATCAAAACGAGCAAAGCCTGTATAGGTTGGGTCAAATTCTTGGTCTCTAACATAATATTCAATAGGAGTATTTCTATATTTTGCCAAACTGTAATACAATAATTGCTCAAATGCAATATTAAAAGTAGGCAAATCTATATTTTCTAAATGTGGTTTATTTTTATCTATAAATTCCAAAGAAAGTTCAGTATACTCCTTGAAAATTGCCAAATTTCGCCCACCTATAATGCCAGTATTGCAAGAATAGATCACTGGATTTTCTAATAGTGTGGATAAAATAGGCTCAGGAATATACTCGAAATTTTCCCGAACCTCTGCCATACTCTTATAATAATAAGCAAAATCTATTTCTAGATTCTGTCCAATCAACTCGGCGTGATTAATACGGTCATCAAATCTTTCCCATATGAAAATGTCTCCATCTACATGAATAAAAGGTTCCGTTTGGAGACTGTAGGAATAAATTTTTGCTAATGCCCAAAGTTTAGGGGAATACCGGTTAAGTATATCTAAACTTACATTTACGTCATTATATGGAAGGCATAAAATGTCTATAAGTACTTGCTTTCCGAGTTGATCTGTTACTAAATTTGGCGAGCCATAAAATTTCTTTAACTGCAAGCAACTTAATGCCCAAGACATCCAATTATATTCTGGAGACAGCCAACCAGCATGATTATGAAGTATATTTTGTTGATTATTACCCGACCAAAATGTTTGTATTATTTTCATCAAATTTAGCTTTAAAGTAATTGATTTTCTGAGAGTTATTTCGAAATTGGGGGAGGATATAGTGCAGAAATATCTACTTGATAATAATTGGCAATTCTCAATAAAACGCTTGCTTTGGGCTCATGTAAATCACTCTCAATTCGAGAGTAAGTGCTTTGGTCAAGCAGTATACTATTGGCAACTTCTGTTTGGGATAAACCTCTCTTTAATCTTAATTTGCGAAGTGTTGTACCGTAGGTCATATGCGGATAGGTTAGGTAAGGGGGAATTTAAATCACAATTTAAAATCTATTAAATTATATTTTATATCTTAAAAGTACAAAATGGAATGTGTAAAAATATACAGTTAAGAGACCGTATAAAAAATTATGCAAAACTGCATAACGATTATGCGTTTCTGCATATTTTTTTATAAAAAACAAAATGAGTTTTGCAATGCAGCTCAATGCCTCATAAGTATGAGAGTGGGATAGTTGTTATTGTAAATTCATAATACTATGAAAAAATCAAAGTTTGGAAGTTTAAATTTCGATTCTGTTGAAATACTTTCAAGAAAGGAATTGAAAAAAGTAACTGGTGGATATGGTGAAAATACCACTAAAATGTGTGTAAAGTGGAGTCCTATGACAACTACTTGGGATGTTGTTGTCATTAATCTAGCAACACAAGAGGTAATTACGGTAGTAAAGCAAAACATTTCACCTGCTTCATCATCGTACGGACCATGTTAAACTAAAGTTACATCATTGGATTTGTATCTAGAATCCAATGATGTAATTGTATAAACTATTAATTTTTTGGCAAAATATCTATACTTGTTTGTTTTTATAATACTAGCTTTTATTGCAATTGGACAACAAAAAATGTCCATAAAAGGTAAAGTATTAGAAAATAATAATAGCCCAATCCCTTTTGTAAATGTATTTCTAGAAAGCACAACTATTGGAACTCAGACCAATCAAGACGGCACTTTCATAATAAAAAATATACCAATGGGTAGCTATCGTTTGGTTGCTTCAATGATCGGCTATAAATCGGCGATTCAAAATATAGAAATTTTAGATAAAAGCCTTGAAGTACAAATTTTCCTAGAAGAAGATAGTAAAGTCTTAAATGAGGTATTTGTTGTAGGAAGTCGAGAAAAAGTTTGGGAGAAACAATTTAAAGAATTTGAAAGTGAGTTTTTAGGTAATGATTTTAATAAAAAAGATGTTAAAATCTTGAATAAAGAGGTCATAGACATTAATTACAATAATGAAACGGGAGAATTTTCAGCTCATGCAAACCAGCCCATTGTTATTGAAAATTTAAAATTAGGGTATAAACAAACGTACGTCCTAGATGGGTTTGAAAAAAAACTTAATAGAATATCATACAAAGGTCTGAGTAGATATGAATCAATTGAAGCACAAAATAACAAACAAAAAGCACGTTGGGAAGAAAATAGAATTATAGCTTATAAAGGCTCAATTAGACACTTTTTAAAATCATTATTAAATAATCGGTTAAAAGAAGAAGGTTTTAAGGCTTATTTCTTAAATTCTGACTCCACTAAGTCGACAAATTCCCCTCTTTATTTTGATTATAACCCACAAGAAATTATTAAACCCACTTCGATACCTAATTTATATAGTTTGACCATTCTTAAACCAATGGTGATTTTATATGAAAACGAACAATTATCCGCCCAATTTTCAGAAATAAAGCCTTTATCTGAAATATTAATAAGTTCTGAAGGGAATCTATTAGACCCCTACTCCGTTGAAATTAATGGGAAAATGGGTGAAAAACGTTTGGCCAATTTATTGCCTTTAGATTTTGATTTGTTTGAGGATAACAAAATTACCTTTCCTCAAAATTCACCCCAATTACCTCAACAAATACAAGCTATATTAGAAATCCCCAGAGAAAAAATTAACATTAAAGGTATTCAGCCCTATTATTTAGCGGGGGAAACAATTCGATTGAAGACATTTGTTACTGAAAGTAGCCTTAGTCAAAACACAAAGGAAAATGTACCATCTCAATTAAGTATTCCGTTGTATGTAGAGTTTATTGACTTAAAGGAAAAAAAGATATTGAACCGCTTTACGTTAAAATTAAAAGACGGAAAGGTAGATTTAGCATTTCCAACTTCCCTTGAGTTACCATCTGGTAATTATCAAATTCGAGCATATACCAACTGGATGCGTAATTTTTCAGATAATGCATTCTTCAAGCAAGATTTCACTGTTTTTTCTCAAAATTTCAAAAGAGAGATGCCGCATGTTTCCTCAAAATCAGTTTTCGATACCTTAATTGTTCATATTGAAGGAGGCTATTTAGTAGATAGATTGAAGTCTAAAGTGGCTATTGAAACGCTGAATAATTGGGGTGAAAAGATAAGTGTTCCTTTTTCATTATTGAATAGCCATAATGACACTTTGACTAACACTCAAACAGATAATGAAGGTATGGCAGTATTTGACATATTGCCCAAAGGTGGTGAAGTTTATCGAATTAATTCAGGAAACAAGGACTTTACGCTTCCCTCATCACGGCCTAAAGGCACTGTTTTAGCAGTTGATCATTTGAGTAGTAATAACCTACTAAGCGTATTTATCCAGACTAACGAAATATCGAATGACACAATTACCCTATTATTAACAAAAGATAATCACATTGTTTACTTGGAAAGGTTTCAAAACAATAAACCAACATTACTCATCAATATCCCTAAAAACATTTTGTTCGGAGAAATTAACTGTTATTTAATCGATAAAAATGGTAATCAAATAAGTGAACGTATTATTGATGTTAATCCAAATGAAATCACCATAGATTTAAATAAGGACAAAATAGTATTAACTAAACCTCTTTCACACTTTTTTAATGTTGACCCTTTACTCAAATATTCAGTAGAAAAGGGGCTTAACTTAAGGGGGCAAATAGTTGGTTTAGATGGAAAGGAAAATAATAAAGAGTTTAAACTTTCGATGGTTTTAACAAATATTCGAAACGATACAACGGAACAAAATACAAAGCCATTTTTTACTAAAGCCAAAAAGCAATTTGTTTTTCAAAACATTGATTTTTTCGGCAAAATGAGAGCCACTTTTATTGCCCCTGATAATAAAGTTATTTTAGACACACTAACAGCTACTCCTCCTATTTCAACTTCAAAATCAACCGTTAATTGGAGTCTACTGGATAAAACAGAATCTTTAGCAGAATTAGAAAATCGTAAAAACCGTATAATTTTAGAAAGAATCAGAAAAGAGAATACCGTTTTGGAAGAAGTCGTGATCCAGACTAAAAAATCTGATCCAAATGCAATCAATGGTATTTCTCCTAGCATATTGATAGGTGAAAATAGAATTATAAATCAGCCTACAATGTCCAATGTGTTAAATACGCTTATCCTACCCAGAAAAAACAGATTCGGACCAGGCCTAAAAGTATTTATTGATAACCAAGAACTACGTCAAGACGAAATTGATAATATTGATCTTGAAATCAACCCCTCAATTGTGGAGAAAATTTTAATTTTCGAAGATGCAATACCTTCTAATTATGGAAGAGCAACTTGTGCTATTGTTATAAAGCTTCGTCGAGGCGCGTTAAGAGTGAATGTGAAACCAAATGAAACATTTATTGTAGAGGGATACTTTTTTAACTAGTAAAAAGGGAGTTTAGATTTTATATAAAATTAGAATCAAGATCTAAAATCCTCATAAGTTTTAGATTGGGTTAGCACACCACATTTTAAATGATTTTTTGGATAACGCTAGTCTAGAAATATTAATGTTAGATAAAATTATCTTAATAATATTTATGAAAGGTTACCACAATATTGAAAAAATAATACACAATGTAGGAATTAGAACAACCAGTATTTTTAGAAAAAATATCAAAAAGCAACCAAACTACCCTTCTATAGAATGTTTGATAAGCACCTTAGATGAGTTAAAAATAGGTAATATAACGGTAAAACTTCAAGCAGAACAACTTCCCAAAATATATTTTCCTGCCATAGCCCAAATTCAAAAAGATGAAGAAATTGTTTTTATTATTCTTCGAGGAATCGAAAATGACGAAGTCCTTATTTATGACACCGATGAGGGCACAAAAACCATATTTTTGGATGAACTTGTAAAAACTTGGACGGGGATAATAATTTTACTTTCAATAGATGAAAGTTCGATTGAACCAAACTTTAGAAAAAATCGAAATAATGAGCGCATTCAAACTTTTGAAAAGGGCATTACATATTTAGTTATTAGCTTATTTTTTTTAGCCGGTTTATACTGTTGCCGAACATTGTTCGATAAGTTGTTATGGTTAATGTATAGTGTTGGATTAACAGTTGCTGTATTATTACTGTTCAATGAGTTTGGAGAGGAAAGTGAAACTGTTCAAAATATTTGTAGTCTTACAAGTATATCAAATCAAAATTCAACAGGTTGTAAAGTTGTAACGCAATCAAAAGCTTCGAAAATTTTTAATTGGATAAGTTGGTCAGAAATAGGACTATTCTATTATTCTGGAAGTTTATTAACACTTATTGTTTCGTTTGTTTACCCTATTACTCAATTATTATCTGTCATTCACTTATTCTCAATTATTTATTTTTTTTGGTCAGTTTACTATCAATGGAGGGTTGTAAAACAATGGTGTACACTTTGTATGCTGATACAGATTATTTCAGTATTAATATTTGTAATATTTTTATTATCACGTACATATGATAGAATAAATGAAATAACATTAAATGATTTTTATAGCATTGTAATTCCGTTTTCTATACCCATGGCTTTGTGGTTTATTATAAAACATAGGTGGCTTGAAAGTATAAAGTCTTTAGATTTTGAAAAGGATTTGATGAATTGGACAATGAATTTTGATTTGTTTCTTGCGGTCCTTCAAAAACAACCTTATACAGAAATTGGACGCTTTTCAAATGAAATCACAATTGGAAACTTCCAATCATCTATTACTTTGACTATGATCAGCAATCCATTATGTAAAGCATGTGCAGAAGCACATAAAGAAGTGATAGAATTAGCTGATTATTTTGTTGATGAGTTACACGTAATCATCCGTTTCATGGGTGTTAACTCTGACGGTCAGCATGTTATTAATCATTTTTACAGCTTCGAAGGTCCAGAAAATACTTTGGGGGTGGTTGAAGATTGGTATAAAACCAAAGATTTAAAAAAATGGAATGAAAAGTATCCAAATTTTAGTCAGATACATGAACAACCTGAAACAAAAGAAATGGAAAAATGGATTAGTAGTCTTAACGTTGAACATACTCCCACATTCTTTATTAATGGAAAACAGATTATACAACCTTATAGTATTTATAATCTCAAATATTATATCAAAAAGCTATCAGAAGAAATTATGATAGAAGGTTAAATGTAGGGCACATTTTAAAATAATACGTTAAGGTATATCAAAATCCACATCACAAAATGCCATTTATACACTACCAACAACATGATTCAATTGATTGTGGTCCTACCTGCCTTCGTATGGTTGCAAAGCACTTTGGACGATCAATTTCTTTACAAAAGCTACGTGAGGCAACTCAAATAGGAACTGAAGGAGTATCATTATTGGGTATTAGTGAGGCAGCGGAGAACATTGGTATTAAGAGTTTAGCTATAAAAGTTACATTCAAACAATTTAAAAAAGACGCAAATCTTCCATGTATCGTTCATTGGAAACAGAATCATTTTATTGTTGTATATCAAATCAAAAAGAACAACCAAGTTTTAGTTGCTGATCCAGCATCAGGTATTATTAAATATTCTTATTCTGAATTTGAGAGTCAGTGGGCAACGACTATGCATGAAGGCGAAAAAGTAGGGATTGCTCTTTTACTCGAACCAACCTTAAGATTTTACAATTCAAGCGAAAATGACAATGAAGGAAAAGAAATCCATAATTCTGGGGTAAAAGGAGTGTTGGATTTATATAGCTATTTATTTAAGTATAAACGACTTATTTTTCAACTTTTTCTGGGACTTTTTATTGGGTCAATCATACAGCTTATATTACCTCTGCTTACTCAATCTGTAGTAGATACTGGTATTCAAACTCGTAACCTGCATTTTATTTATTTGGTTTTGACAGCCCAACTTATGCTTTTTATAGGGAGGTTATCGATAGAGTTTATTCGTAGTTGGATTTTACTTCATGTCAGTACACGAATCAATCTAAGCATATTATCAGATTTTCTAAGTAAACTTTTACGTTTGCCTATTTCATTTTTTGAATATAAAAAAACCGGAGATATACTTCAACGCATCGGTGACCACCAACGAATTGAGTCCTTTCTTACAGGGACATCGCTTAATGTGCTTTTTTCGTTGTTCAATCTTATTGTTTTTAGTATAGTACTGATTTATTATAACATTACAATCTACAGTGTTTTTCTTATGAGTAGTGTTATTTATAGTATATGGATAGTTTTTTTCCTACGTTATCGTCGAAAATTAGATAATAAACGATTTGCTCTGGCAAGTCAAAATCAAAGCTCGTTGATACAGCTCGTGCAGTCTGTTCCGGAATTAAAACTCAATAATGCCGAAATAAAAAAACGTTGGGAATGGGAGAACCTACAAGTGAAAAGTTTTCATTTGAGTGTAAGAGGGCTTGCAATTCAACAATACCAACAAACCGGAGGTATGCTTATCAATGAGGGCAAGAATATTATCATATCATTTTTGGCTGCTGAAGCTGTTGTCAATGGTCAAATGACCTTAGGTGCAATGGTAGCATTACAATACATTATTGGGCAGCTCAATAGCCCTGTAGAGCAACTGATACAGTTTTTACAACACTACCAAGATGCACAAATTAGCCTCGAAAGAATGAATGAGATTCATGAAATTGAAAATGAAGAAACAATACGAAAATTAATTATTCCTTCATTGTTTGAGAATCAAGATATTCAGCTTAAAAATATCACATTTACTTATAATGGTGCAGGAAACGAACCTGTTTTAAAAAATATAAATTTAAAAATTCCAATTGGTAAAACAACTGCAATTGTTGGTACAAGTGGCAGTGGGAAAACCACACTTTTAAAATTGTTACTGAAATTTTACAAACCTCAACGTGGAGAAATTCAAATTGGCAAAGTTTCCCTTGAAAATATTAGCCATAAACTTTGGCGAAGCAAATGTGGAACAGTCATGCAGGAAGGGTTTATTTTCTCAGATACTATTGCCGAAAATATTGCTTTTAGCGATGAGTTTCCAGATATAAAAAAGATACTTTATGCTTCCAATCTTGCTAATATTCATTCATTTGTTGAAGAATTACCATTGGGTTATAACACAAAAATTGGCGTGGATGGAAATGGGATTTCTCAAGGTCAAAAACAAAGATTATTGATTGCTAGAGCAGTTTATAAGAATCCTGAAATTATATTTTTCGATGAAGCTACAAACGCACTTGATGCCAATAATGAAAGTGTTATTATGTCAAATTTGGAAGATTTTTTTACGAATAGAACTGTAATTGTTGTAGCACACCGACTAAGTACAGTTAAAAATGCTGACCAAATAGTAGTAATGGAAAAGGGAGAAATCGTAGAAGTTGGTACTCATATTGAACTGACTCAGCAACAAGGCAAATATTTTGAGTTAGTGAAAAATCAATTGGAATTAGGGAATTGATGCAAGAAAATATAAATATTTCTAAAAAACACTTCAATCAAATTTGTTTTAAGTGAAATCAGGGGAAAGAATGGATAGTAAAAGTGACTTACCGAAACAGGAAACAATGGCATATTCAAAACCGAAGTTGAACGTCTATAAAATAGAATTTAATGAAAGTGAAAACAGTCAAATGTCCGAACTCCGAAGCAGTGAAATAAATGAAATTTTAAGTACGCCTCCAGATTGGATTATAAGTTGGGGGATTACTATATTTTTCTTTGTATTGATGCTAATGTTGTCCGTGACATGGTTTATTAGTTTTCCTGATTTAGTTAGGGGGAATCTTAAAATAGTCTCAAATAACCTACCAAAATCTATAATATCAAAAACTGATGGGAAATTGATAAAATTAATGGTAATTGATGGCCAAAAAGTTCAACAAGGGCAGAAGATAGCTTATTTAGAAAGTATAGCGAACCATGAGGAAGTTTTAATATTAAATAATTTTATTGATTCATTAGTAAATTCGGCTACCAATCAAGATTATTTTTTTTCTGCTAATTTGATCGAAATTCCACCTTTTTTTCAGTTGGGCGAATTACAAAAATCGTATCAAGCTTTTCAAGAAACGTATATTAGAGTAAAGGCACTTGTTGGTAATGGCTCTTATTTACAAAAGAGAAAAATGCTTGAAAATAATTTTGCTCAGCTACAATCATTAAATACAAATTTGAATAATCAATTAAAATATAATCAAAATGATTTGTCATTAGCTGAAGATGAACTTGGTAGTCAAAAACGACTAGAAGAAAAGGGCTATGTTTCTAAAAATGATCTTCGTCTTGCATTAAGCAAGGTTCTTAGCAAACGACAAATTAGTGAACAAATGCTGAGTTCTCTAAAGAATAATATTATTTCTCAAAATCTAAAACAACAAGAAATTTTAGAATTGGATAAAACAATTACTGAACAAAAAAATGCTCTCATTCTATCCATGCATACATTAAAAAATGAAATTGAAGCATGGAAACAAAACTTCATAGCATATGCCCCAACTTCAGGGAAAGTGATATTTTTATCGTCACTTCAAGAAAACCAGCTTGTAAAGACAGGTCAAGAATTGCTCTATATTCTACCATATGGAGAGGGCTTTCACGGAGAAATGAATATCGGTCAATTCAATTTTGGTAAAGTAAAGAGAGGCCAAGAAATTATCATAAAGCTTCAAAGTTATCCTTATGAAGATTACGGTACAATTGGCGGCCAGATTCAAAGTATTTCAGAAATCCCCAAAGATTCGAATTATTTTGTTAAAGTAAAATTTCCAAATGGTTTGATAACTTCTACAAAGAAATCAATTTCTTATCGCAATGGAATGATTGCATCTGCTGAGATCATTACAGAAGATAGAAGACTAATTGATCGATTGTTAAATGAGTTTATGAGATTATTTTAATGAAAGTTAAATTAACCAAATGGTCACAAACGGTGGAAAATAAATTTATAGTACTTATAATTATATTATTTTCAGGTTTTTGGGGAAAAGCACAGCAACGTTTTTCCCTTACAGAGTGTATTGACTATGCTTACAAACAAAATTTTGATGTAAAATTGAAAGAGTTAAAATCAAAGCAATCAGAATATGCTTTAGAGCAATCTCAAAAAGTTATTTATCCAAATGTTTCAGGTATTTTTTCGCAAGGGATTAATTTTGGTAGGAGTATTGACCCCTTTACAAATGATTTCGTACAACAAACTATTTCTTCTAATTCGTTTGGTGCAAATGCCACTATTACATTATTTAATGGTTTTTTGTTTAAAAATCAAATTATCCAAAACCGATATATAGCTGAATCCGATCAAGTTGATATCATTCGTGCAAAAAATGAATTGCGGAATAGAGTTACTCTTGCTTATATGCAAGTACAAGTTAATATAGAATTAGCAAAAATTGCACAAGAACAAATTCAAAATATTCAATTACAATATTCTAGAGTAAAGGCTTTAGTCAGTGAAGGAAATATGCCTAAATTCAATTTAATTGATTTAGATGCACAACTCTCTTCTGCAGAATATGAGGTTTTAAATTCTAAAAATAATATTGAAATTTCAAAACACTCTTTAGCTCAATTGATAGCGCTACCGAATTTTGAAACTTTTGACATAGAAAATGACTCTATAGTTGAAACTTCAATTCAATTGAATGATACTTACTTACAAAATATACTTTCTTCGTCTTATTTACAACCAATTATTAAAGGATCAGAATTGCGATTAAGAGGTTTGATTACAGGGGTAAAACTCGCAGAAGCAGCTAAATATCCAACTGTTTCATTGGGGACAGGATTTGGTTCGGCCTATTCAAGTATTGCGGGGAAAGAATATAATTATTTCAATCAATTAGGTGTTAATTTGAATCAATTTGCGCGCCTAACTATAAACCTGCCAATTTATTCTAATGGGCAGGTTAAAAGTCGTATTTTGAATGCTCAAATCAATCGAAGAATTGCTGAAACTCAACTTTCACAAACAAAACTTCAAACAAAACATGAAATTGAACAGGCATTTTTTGCGGCCAAAATTGCCCAAGAAAAGCTAAGGACGTCCCAAAGGCAAGTTATATCTCAACAAATTGCTTACGATTCTGGTAAAGACCGTTATTTAGAAGGTTTAATTAATGCAATTGATTTGAATACTTTTTCTATTAATTTGAAAATAGCAAAGTCTAATTTGATTCAATCAAAATACGAATTCTATTATAGAAAAACTATTTTGGACTATTATTCAAACTGGTAAAATGACTATGAGGTTCAAGCTAGAACCATTGCACCAAAGTATTCGAAGAAGTGTATCAATGAATTGAAATTCTGAGAATTTTACTGGAAATTTTTAAACGTGATTTTCAGACTTTACAGATATTACAAGATTTTTCGCAAAAATTTTATTTCTCAAAAGGGATTGAAGGACCTTATTTGAAGGTTAATTGTATATGTGTGATTTCGGATACGGAGCTCCCTGCCGGGACCTCCTGCCCCTGATCCCTTGGCTGATCAGGATCTATAGTTTACTGGAATAACTATTCATCAAATAGGTCAATCCAAGCTCCTTATTAGGTTTTTTACCTTGGTGACTGTATTGATATTCAAACCAGTAATCTTTGCCACTTCTGATCCCCGGTAGTTTTTCTTTAATAGTTCTAGAGCACGTTTGTTTTTAGGTTTGGATAAGAATTTCAATGGGTCTTCCTTTGTATTGGGTTTCCTTCCCAAATACACATTTCCTTTTAACTTGGCAATCGCTACCCCCTCTTTCTGCCGCTCTAGGGTTAGCTTTCTTTCCATCTCCGCTACAACACCAAGAATCGAAATCACCATTTTGGATATGGGGTTTTCATCTCCATTATCATGAATCGTACATAAACCTTGATTGATGAACTTAACAGGAATTTTTCTTTCAGTGGTATACTTGATAAATGAAAGTATATCATGAAGGTCCCTTCCACATCTATCAATTTGCCAAATCGAAATACTGGATACAAGCTTTAAGTCGATCAGTTTTTTTAGTTCAATTCCTCCAGTTCTTGAAAACATTGATATGGTGCCACTGCAACGGTCCTCTATAACCTTATCAAAATCATTTTCATTGACACGTTGCCGGTCAGAGTTTTGTTCAATGGTACTGCAACGGACATAAAGAATGGAAATACTCATAAAATTAGCTTGGTTGGGTGTGAAGGCTAATTTCCAGAGAAAATACCGATTATGCTGCATTTGAGAGCATCATTTTATAAAAAATGAAAGCGCAATAAAAAGTACACCCTAAAATTAAGATTTTGTATTACGGCGAAAGAAATCATTTAATAAATCACTAGCTCGTAATCTTAATTTAAATTCTTCTTTATGTAATTTCCTCCATTCAACTGCGCTGGGGTCCTGGGACGTTATGAATAATTGGAATTCTTGTTTTGATAGAGTTGACAGAGTCTTCAATGGTACTTTAGGTTTATAATTTTCAGTTTCCATAAAATTTGGTTTGAGTTTCACGAATGGGTCAATTCCCACAGCCTCAATTTACGGCAAATATGGTATATCAAAAGAGTATAAATTGGGGATTCCCATATCAATATCTGGAATTTGGATTTTATCATTTATGTAACATTCCACATACGTCGATCACGACAAAAACGTCGTTTAAATTACACGAAGTGAGGAATGATTTCTTAGCAATTCCTTAGCATTAGAGCCTTCCCTTTATCGGTTATTTCCAGTATATTTTAGTAAAGTACATAGTTGAAGAGTAACAGATTCAATTCAAGTACATAAGAAATTGATTACCCCCCTCATTGTTTTAGTTGTCTGTTACCAACTAGCAATGGGGGATTTTTATTTATAATGTCAGAACGATATTTGAACATCCCTTATAGTATCCTTTTAAACCCTAAGTTAACAAGTGATGAAAAAATCATCCTTGCAGAAATTGTTTCTCTTGATAAAAGACCGAGAGGTTGCATAGCAAGTGATAACCATTTTGCTGAAATCATAAATAAGAAAAGACAGACTACTAACGGCATAGTTAAGAAGTTGGAGTCCAAAGGACTTATTCACATTGAAGTAAGACCGGGAGTTGGTAAGAAGACAAAGCCTTCAGCCAATTTTTGGGAGCTGATTAAAACACCTGTCGGAATTGATGACACCTATGAACCTATAGAAGAAGATGGAGGTGTCGGAAAATCTGACACCTCGTGTCGAGATTCATTACAGGTAGGTGTCGAGAATGATGACACCACGTGTCGGATCCCCGACACAACTAATACAATAACTAATACAGATATACTACTACAAAGAGAACTACAATATACTGGGGCAACAGACAATATTTCAGTTGAGATTAATGATTGCCAGAACAAAGATGATTGTTTTAAAATAAATGCATTGCTTAATACAGACCCAGTAACAATTTCAAATCCATTTATTAGAAAGTTTCAAGATTGTTGTGCTGGTCTAGAGCTTTATTTTGGTTCTAGCTTTTTTGAAAACTGCCATATTTTGAAAAGTAACAAGGAACTATATCAAATTTATGAATCCTCAAACTTCTTCGAAGTCCGAATGGACTTAGCATTTGTTCAGCAAAACTTGAATAGATTTCTCCAGCAAAAGAGTTAGAATATATAACTCATCAACGGAAAACGAGAGTGTAACGGCCGCTCAAGCTCTAACCTTTAGGACTTTCATTCACAGCTCCAAACAATGGGTAAAATCAACTGGCTTTGATTGTATGAAATTTCAAAATTATTGCACTTCTATAATTGTTTAGCTAAATTTTAGAAAAAATGCACGATGAACGTTTATATAACTGGAACACCAGAAGTAAGTAATTTGCTAATCAAAAAAGTAGTTCAACTGCTAGGAAAAACGAAGGGGCCTATAAATCCTAGTCAAATTGAACTTTTAAGATCTAAGGACCTAGAACCATATGTTAAACTTGCTGAAAAGGATGTAGCAATTACCTTCGATTCTTTAAACAAAGCTGCTGAAAAAGTAAGAAAAGAATCTAATTATGATAGCGGTGATTTTTATGTCATACTAACTTCTCATAAACTTGATTTAGCATTTTTCGGAAAGAATTGGTTTAGTTACTTCAACAATAAAAATGTTTTCGTTCGAACTTATGGATGGGAAGAACATACTCCGGGAAAAGAGCACATAGCGATTGCTCATCAAATAATTGAAAATATTTTCCAGTCATTATCTGGATATAAATTTGAACGATATGATTATTACCATGATAGATCAAAAGGGTGCATCAATGACTTTTGTAAAAATGAATATGAGATTGAGTTTAAGTTAAGAGCAGGTCACATTTGCAAATCGTGTTTGAATGTAGCTGTAGAAAATGGGACCTCAATCGAAATTATTGATCAGATTAGTCGGTTTTTAAATGAATTTAGGGATGAGTTGTTGGATTTTAAATCCGTCATTCAAGAAATGGATATTCCTCAAATGACAATCACTGAAAATGGGAAAGTTGTATTAGGAGATAAAATTGTCGAGTTAGACTACATTCATCTTACCTTTTATATTTTCACCATTTTACATAGGGGAAAGGAGATTTCTGTCCGATATCTGAGATCTCATATTGACCAGTTTCGAAATATTTATTTTGCATTAAAAAAGACGGGGTCGGACAAAGCTGTTCAAACATTCATGGGCTATTCCGTTGATGAAAATGGTAATCAAACCACAATCAGGGAATTAGACCAAATGAAAAAATATATAAAGGATAAGCGTAGTGCTATAAAAACATCTATTGAAGAAGTGGCTGGTAATGAACTAGCAGAATTATTTAAAATTGGGTCATTTTCAACAAAAGATCACAATAACACAAAGCATTTCTATAGTATCATGCCTGATAATTCACGTGTAAAGATTGAAATAGAAAAGGGATTGATGGAGTTAATTGAATAAAAATAAAATTGTCATTTTTAAAAATAAGGCGCTAGTTTTTCTAAAAAGTGCTTTCAAATAAGTTCAACCTTTGGGTATTATTTCACGCTAAACCCCAAAGAAATGGAAAGCAAAGCACAATTATTAGATTCAGTTAGAAGGCTGAATATTTCTCAAGTTGTCATCCCACAGGAGATGAAAAATTTGTACGACTATACAAATCGTAGTTTAGAAGTCGATACATTACAATCAAGTATCGAAGAGTTCTCTCAAATTGAACCGATTACAGTTGTTGAAATTGACCAACAATTCTATGTTATCAACGGTGTCTTACGTCTTACCGCTCTACTTCGTTCAGGAAAAAATGAAATCAATGCTATCGTTCTAAACATCGATACGACTGCAGAAGATTTTTCGCTTTGCGACTTAATTGTTCATTCTCAAATCAAAAAGGAAAAAACAGCAAAAGAAAAAATGAAGGAGTTTATCTCTATTATGAGATTAGAAAATGGAGATGAGAATCCTTTACGTGATCGCAATAAACGATATGATTTTCTTAGTACATCGCTAGGAAAAGGGTGGTCTCGAAGCAATGTAATCATGATGGTAAATATCATCTTATGGACAAAGAAAAATGGAGACCCGTTAAATATTGTGGAGCGAGTGTTTTCAGGTGAAATTCTTATCTCACAGGCATTCTATGTAATTGAAACCTTAGCTAGAGAAGATTATAGCTACAAAAAAGAGGAAGAGTCAAATATCTTATCAAAATTTCTAGCTGGTCATTTTAAAAAGGATAAAGTTGAATCACTAATAGACACTTTTAACTATAAGAGAAAAGAGGGTTATACCGAAATCGATGTTTATCCAATTAAAACCGAAAATTATGAAATAATTCAAGGCAGTATTGAGGAAATCGAACTTCCAGAGGATATGCAACTCGATGTAATATTTTCCAGCCCAATTTATTACAAACTAAGACGGTACGGTGATGATCCCAATGAAATGGGATGGGAAGCTACTCCAAAGCTATATGCAAAACGACTAGTAGATTCCTTGATGAAACCGTACAGACGCCTTAAAGACACGGGCAATATGTTCATAAACTTAGGAGAGACATATGATAAAGGTCAGTGTCTGGCAGTAATCGAACATGTTGTTTTGGAAATGGTTAGCCGAGGGATGTTCTATGTGGATAGAATTATTTGGAAGAAGGATTCTAATAAACCTATATCGAATCAAAACCACCGTTTTCAACCAAGCTATGAAGTAGTTCTTCACTTTGCTAAATCCAAGGACTTTTACTTCAATAGATTCAAAATTAAGAAAGATAATATTGATTATTCAGTGTTAAAAGGTTGTAAAGACTATGGTTGGGAGGGTGTTAATTACTACGTTCCTAACTTCTACAAGCAACTACGAACAATTATGAGCGAGAATGAATTACATGACATAGTTACCGTTCAAACGAACACTTCCCGAATTAAACATGTGGAGGGGGAAGAATGGCACCCAGCAACATTCTCACAAATGTTACCTGCAATATTCCTTTCGACATTTTGTCCTAAACCTACGCAGGATTATACCCCATTGGTCTTTGATCCCTTCAATGGTATAGCAAGCACAGGTTCCACAGCATTGATGTTGGGATATCGCTACTGCGGAGTTGAATTATATCCCAACAATGTGGATACTTCAAAAAGAGTATTGGCTGAAAGTCTAAAAGAATACAATTCGGATGCAATACATCAAATAGAATCACAAAAAGTATACGAATTAGTCGCATAATCATCACAGCGTCACCGTGATTTAGATATCCCTAAAATTAAATTGGAACATTGAAATCCTCATCAAAACGATGGGTAGGGGGACTTGTGTATCAATAAATAAAACTAATGGGTTTGTCATGTCAGATCCCAATTTCAAATCATAACCTTTTGGTGATAGAGGGTCAACCATTCAAAAAAAAATGAAAAAGTTATCAGGCTTAAATACAGAACAAGGAAACAAATTAGATACCTTTTTACAGTCAAACAAAGTGTTAGAATTTAAAAAGACGAGGGATAAAAACTCGTCATTAATAACCTATGAGATTCGAAAGCAATTTAGTGGCAGTACTAGAAGTATTAATATAATGAAGTTTGAAAGTCATAAACCAGGTGAAATATACTTCTTTTCAACTTTGAAGGAATTTATTGAGTTACGAGAAAACATGAATCTTCCATATAATATGCGTAAAAATGGAGGTGAAATTTACGGATTCCATTTGCCAGTCAATAAGTTAATTAGATGGCTAAATGATCCCGAGAACGAACTATTATGGTTTCCCGAAAATAGCTCATTCTAATTTGATTATTGACTAAAAAGGGCTTAGCCTAGCGCTTCTTCCTTTATAAAGAAATTAATTATGAATTTTAGAGAAGGACCGCTCAATTGGTTACTGGTTATTTTCGGTCGAGATGATACAGCTGGAATTTTGGGTCTTAAAAACATTATTGTCCGCTCGGTTATTTACAATGATATTTTGACAAATAATGACATTGAGCGTAAAATTATATCCTTTAAGAGAATGGAAAAATTATGCAACATACTACCATGAGAGACTTCATTTACATATACACCAAATACCTAACCGTTAAGATGACATGTGATTATCTTAATATATCCCGTTCCACATTGGGGGAATGGATGAAGAATGGAAAGATACCATTTTCAAAGATTGGTCGTTCACCTCGATTCGACAGAGATGAATTAGACCAATGGATTAAAACAGGAGCAAGAACAAATTTAGACTTACCCCCATTACCAACATTAAATAGAAAAGTACGTTATGGCAACAATTAATATTCGATTAGACAAGAGAGGGAATAGACCTGACAAGCATGGAAGATTTAACCTATCAGTCATCGTTCAACACCAAGGGGAAGTCTTGTACCTAAACGTTGATAAGCTGACGGAACAACAGTATAACCATGTTTTTGTCAAGCGGTCGTTGGATGAAAAAAGTAAAGAATATCGCCAACGATGTGATGAGTTTTTAGAGAAGGCGGAGAAGGTATTCGAAAGACTAAGACCATTTGATAGACAACAATTTCGAGATGCGTTTTTTAAGGAGGAGGTAGTTGAACCGGTCGTTAAGGTGACACCAACTGAAATGACCTATTTCGAAATGGCGGAATATTTCAGAGAGAACAAGAGGTTAAAGCCAGCGTCGAAGAACAGAATGAAGACCGCAAGAAATCAGTTGGAAAAGTTCAAGCCGGGGTTAACCTATAAGGACATTACCGTTAACTTTCTACATGATTTTGAATATGAGGTATCAAAACGTGGCGGTTCACCAGCAACCATTTCAGGTTATATGACAGATATTCGTACGGTTATCAATTATCACAGAAACATCACCAAGTTTATTCCTCAGGATTATGAATATCCATTTGGAGCAGGTGGTTATGGTATCAGAACCTATTTCCCTTCGAAGGTGGTATTAAGAGCGGAGGAAATCCAAGCAATTGCCGAATTGACAGATTTTGAAACCAAAGAACAGGAGTGGGCAAGAGATATTTGGTTGTTCTTGTATCGATGTAACGGAATCAATTTTGTGGACCTATTAGCAATGAGATGGGACCACATTCAAGGAGGTAGTTTTAGGTTTTACAGGACGAAAACAAAAACGACCAGACGAAGTAATATTAAACCAATCGTTGCTCCAATTACAGACAAGTTACAGGAGGTGTTAGATAAAATTGGGGTGAAGGATAGTCTATTTATTATCGGGAAGATGAAGGATGGATATACTGACACAACTTTATCAAACAAGTCTCATAAGCTGTGTGGTGAAATTAACAAAGAGCTGAGGTACATAACTCGGAAATTGGACCTATCTCTTAACCTTGTACTTGATATTGCTCGTGATTCCTTTGCTACTACTTTGAACCGGAATGGGCGTTCAATAAACCATATTGCTGAACACTTGGGTCATGCTACAACAGTGGTGACGCAACATTATGTTGGTCAGTTAACGGTGGAGCAGTCAAAGGAGATTAATAGTTGTTTATTCTGATGTTTTCCCATATTCAACATCAAGTGTTGTCATTGCCATTAATGTTTCGAGTGAATATCTTTTATAAAATTTTAAAAAGGATAAAAAGAATAAATATGGTAAAATAATCATAACACTAGTTTTCTTCCAACTTATGCTTTCAATTGAAAAGCCTTGTAATGTGAATGTATATAAGTTTACCCAAAAAAAGACAACAAATAAAAAGGAAACGCATCGTAGAAATCCATATAGAGCAACATAATTTTGAAATTTTGGATTATGAGATTTGGTTCGCTCAAAAGTGTAGTGATGCATAATGGTAAAGAAATCGACATCATCCGGATTGATTGTCATTTTCTTCATGGTAGAATTTTTAGATAATTTGTTATATGCTTGTTCACTTTTTGCTTTAATAAATGAAATAGAAAAATCATCCAATGTTCGATTATTCCAATAGTTGAATCCAAAGTGTTTACCTAATATATAGTCTATCAAGGTAATTGGAAATAATGCTAAGGCTAATAAGATTCTAATAAACTTTATTGTTTTTGTTTGATTCGCTAAAAAGTACTTTGGGGGCTTGCATCCAAAGAGAAATTTTGATGGATAACCATAATTCCAAATGGCATATTTTTCAATTGTATACGAAGAAATAAAACTTATTAAGTGCCCAGTTATGTATGAAAGAATAATAAAAGGTACTGAAGCTGTTAAACTTTCGTAACAAGATATTTCATCGTAGAATGTTTTAACATCATAATTTGAGGAAACAAAAATTAGCCCATATATAAGTATAGTGCCAGGTATTAGATAACCTAAGAAATCGTAGATTGAAAATGGATTTTGTTTGATTTCCATATTTTTATTTTAGATGATAACTAAAATACAGAATTTCTGCCAAGAATTACGCCAAGAATGTCGAACAAGTATGGACAAAGTCGGACAAATCAAACTAATTAGTTTTTAATTTCGACCAAATCAGTGTTTAAACCCTGTATGGAAACATATCATTAAGACCCTTAAAAATCTGTTAATCATGGGGTCCCTGGTTCGAGCCCAGGAGAGGGAGCTAGAGTGCACAAGGCGACAGAAATGTCGCCTTTTTTGTTGTCTATCATTGAGTTAGGGTAGTTGCATCTTTTTCTTTTTCAATAGAATTTATTATTCTTATATTTCAAAAAATTATATCACAAATTCAATTGAAATGAAAAAACTTCTATTTCTTGGGATATTATTTCTATCCCAATCACTTTTTGCTCAAATACCTTATGGTTCGAATAATGGTAAATATTTAAGCATTAGAGGGGCGAAAGTTTATTATGAAGAATATGGTAAAGGAACACCACTTTTATTGTTGCACGGGGGATTTGGGTCTATTAGTAACTTTAATCAAGTTATAGGTCCATTATCGAAGAACTATCGAGTTATTGCTATTGATAGTCCTGGCCAAGGAAGGTCAGAGCAGATTGATTCTATCAGCTATCAAATTTATGCCAACTATTACGCGTCATTTATTGACCAAATGAAATTAGATAGTGTATATGTTTTAGGGTGGAGTGATGGTGGAAATTCTGCTTATATTTTGGCATATGATAGACCGGATAAAGTTAAAAAAGTAGTTGTTAGTGGTTCAAATAGCGATACAGATGGTTATCCTGATGGCGCAATTGATGCAATGAAAAAATGGACTCCGGAAACTATATCTGAAGAATTTAAAGAGTATTGGTTAAAAGACTTTTTGAAATTATCTCCTAACAAAAATAATTGGCAAAAATCGTACATGCAATTGAAGCATATGTGGATTACTAAAGAAGTGATTAGTGATGACCATTTAAGTAAAATCAAAAGCAAATTCTTAATTGTATACGGAGATAGAGATGTGACTAAATTGGAACATGGTTTACATATTTATAGAAAAATTCCAGGTAGTCAATTAACTATTTTACCTAATACAAGCCATTTTGTTTTTGTAGAAAAACCGACTCTGATATCTAATATGATTGTTGATTTTTTAGGGAAATAGAATTAGTTAACTCTTATATTTCCTGATAGTTACATACTCAATTAAGGTATTATAGTTGCATCTTTCGTCAATAAGGGGAGCACAAATCAAAAAGAGGTCATTTCGACCTCTTTTTTTGTTTAAAAACCATCCTATCTTTCTGTAAAGAGACATTTTTTGTGGTTGCAACTTTTTCATTTTTAATACCTCATTTTTCGTATGAGTTACAACCCTAAATCACTGGGTTGAGGTGAAATGTGTTTTATCGTATCATTTGGCAGGTTTAATTTTGGATTTTGTGGTTCGAGGTCAGCAGCTTGTTTCGTGTTTATTGGACATATTTCATTAGGGCTTTTGCCTGTGAATTTCTGTTTTTGCCAATAGTTGGTTTTAATCGGTATTTTTTGTTGGCGAATAATATGTAAATTTCGATCCAAACGAACCGAGAAATGATTCACGATGGTGTACCCCCAATTGGGGTATTTTGTATATGAAGTATATAACGCTAAACTAAATTTTAGATGAAAAAAGTCTTATTCCTTATTGGGTGTATTATAGCCCAATTCTCAGCTAAGGCTGATGTTCAATTACCTGCTATCATTGGCGACCACATGGTTTTGCAACAAAAAAGTAAAGTGAAATTATGGGGATGGACAACGAATCCCAATGAAACGGTTCAGGTAAAAGTTTCTTGGGACACAACACATTACAAAGTCAATGCTAAATATGGTCACTGGATGTTAGACGTAAACACTCCAGCGGCTTCCGAAAATCAAAGCATCAGCGTTTCTGGCACGAATAATACCATTCAAATTTCAGATGTACTCATCGGCGAAGTTTGGGTATTTTCAGGACAAAGCAATATGGAATGGAGTGGTGATCAAAATTTGCGAGAAACGTTGGATGAAATGCCCAATGCAACAAATAAGCGTATTCGGTTCTTTTATATTCCAAAAGCGACTGCAGATTTCCCCCAAGAAGATGTTCGGGCAAAATGGGTAGTTTGTAATCCTGAAGCGATGAAATCATTTTCTGCTATCGGATATTTTTTTGGTAAAAAACTCAACGAAAAATTAGGCGTACCGATGGGTTTGATTAATTCGAATTGGGGCGGAACTCCAGCAGAGGTTTGGGTTCCCCAAGATAAGGTTATAAGTAATCCAACTTTGGCCAATGCAGCTAAGAAATTACAAACCTACGAATGGTGGTCTAGCCGTGCAGGTGACAATTACAATGCCATGATCGCACCTATTTTGAATTATCAAATTGCAGGAGTATTATGGTACCAAGGGGAAAGTAATGTAAGTCAGTATTCCACGTACACGGAATTAATGAATGAATTAATTCTTTCTTGGAGAGCAGGATTTAAGAAAAACGTTCCTTTTTACTTTGCACAAATTGCTCCATTTGATAAATACCCAAGTAATTTTGGTGCTAAATTAAGAGAAGCTCAAACAAAAAACTTAGCCCTTGAAAATACGGCAATGGTTGTTTTGACTGATTTAGTACCAGATGTTAGCAATATCCATCCTACGCAAAAAATTGAAGTAGCAAATCGTTTTGCCAATTTAGCGTTGGTTAAAAATTATGGACAGGATGTTGGCCCTATTTTTTATCCCAAATATGATCGTTTAAAAATCGAAAAAAATAAAATCAGAATTTATTTCCGAGAAATAGGAAGTAAGTTAGTTACGAAAGATGGAGCAGAACCTAGTCATTTAATGATTGCTGGGGAAGATCAGAAATTTTATCCTGCAAAAGGAAAAATTGACGGAACCACCTTGGTCGTTTCTTCAGATGAGGTAACCAATCCCGTAGCTGTACGATTTGCTTTTAATAATACCGACATGCCTAATTTATTTACCAAAGAAGGCTTACCAGTTAATTTATTCAGAACCGACAATTGGGATAACTAATTTCATTCCGGAATGACAAAATACGTTCGATTTGAACAAAGAAATTGGCATCAACATGACACCTAGTAAGGGAGCAAGCCGATCAGAAATGATCGGCTTTTTTGTTGTATTTCGGGTTGTTGGAAGGATTAAAAAAATTCATAGTATATTTGATTATGCTAAAATTTGATAGAACGTATAGCACCTCTGGAAACCTTTTTGATCAAAAAGAAGAGGCTACACATTACGTAGGAATGAGCAAGGAAGAAATAGGTAAGGTTTTTGCCTATTTAAACAGTGTTTCTTTTAATTATCCTTTTGGCAATCCCCCTAAAATGGACAAAGCGGTGTTTTCAATGCGCAAAAATTAGCCATGGGCAATATTTTTAATTCGAGTAAACCTGATGGATATCAGAAGTTGGAAATTTATTAAATGGTAGCTTGCCCATTCACAAAACTAAATCAACATGGAAGGCAAGAAAAACATTGCTATTGGATTTTTAACGATGGGTTTATTTATGATGTATGGTTTCTTATTAATCTATTTAAGAGACTTTGCACCCAATAAATTAGAATGGGTTAATTCGTATAGCTTAGGAAAACATTTTGAATCACGGCTTGCTCACGTGCACGGTAATTTATTCGCTGTATTGAACGTCATCATAGGATTTTTATTAATTCATTTCTCTAAACGATTAAACCAATCAGTTACGATATCTTGGTTGGCACTTGGCGGACTTTTAATGCCTTTAGGAATTTTATCAGAAGTGTATTTTGGACTCCCTCCCATTTTAGTATTGATAGGAGCAATCAGTATGACGACTTCCGTCATCTGGCTAGGGATTGAATTTTTTTCCTTAAAAGGTATGGAGATAAAATAATTGCCAAAGTTTAAGAATGGTAAATTTCACCCTTTAAGGGAGTAAGCCGATCAGAAATGATCGGCTTTTTTGTTTTCAATCAGTGGATTAGGCTAGTTACATCTTTGTATATTTACAGATGAAAAATCTATTCCTGTTTTTAATGACTTTCACAGTTTGCACAAGTGCTTTTGCGCAAAACCAAAACGAAAGAAAGGTTGCCATTACTCAAGCAGCGCTTTTTAATAAAGTAGCAAATCTCGATAGTTCATTATTTGCAGCGTATAATTCAAAGAATCTGGATTTGATGAAAACCTATTTTACTAAAGACCTTGAGTGGTATCAAGATAATGGGGGTTTGATAGATTTTGAAAAAGTGTTTTCGAATTTTCAATCAATTTTCAATAGAGAGTATGACCTCAAAAGAAATCTTATTAAACAGAGTTTAGAAGTACATCCCATAGAAGGTTATGGGGCAATAGAGGTTGGTAAACATCAATTTAAACACATTGAAAATGGCAAACTCGAGATAGGTACTTTCAAATTCTTAATGATTTGGAAGAATGATAATGGCAGCTGGAAAATTTCAAGAGTTATTAGTTATGACCATTAATTAACTGTAGAAAAAATCTCTCTTTTTTGTGATAAAAACCATTGAGCCTTCTTCTCCCATTCTGAGAAAGTACGTAGAATGCTTCTATTTTTACGAGGGCAAATCGAATTCCTCTTTTAGTTACCTAGCGTTCCCCCATTTTAACACGGGCCTTTCTTTTATGAAGGGGGCCTCGGTTCAAAGGCAAGATTGGACTCTTCAAATTTCAGAAAATAGGACGGATAGCGTTCATATTGAAATACTCGGTAAGTATACAGCTCCCGTTTTCTTAGAATATAAAGGAACATTACGAGAGATTTCTGTCATATTCAAACCACTTGGTTTGAATCGATTTTTTAAGGATAATCATAATCCCAAAGACTTTTTCAAATCAACGAGCAAAGTGGATGGAGATAAGATTATTTGGGAAATTAAATAGTGTCTTAAAAGTACAATTTTGATTGAATTCTGGCGCTTAATTTTGGGATAAATTAAACGAAATCTCCATGAAAACACAGTTTAACAAATACATCTACATCGCCTTGAATATTTTAGGAATCTTCTATCTGAAGGAAAAATCTATCGGACAGGCTCTCATTTATTTAGGTATTGCTTTAGCGTTTGACCCTTTTGATACGAATCAAAAATTTAATGATAGGCCTACTTGGCAAAAAAATGGTCTTAATTGTAAACCTCGCTATTGTTTTTGGATTGATATTTATTGAAATCTTCAATCTATTTTTCTAATTCCAGCAAGAGAAATTAACGTAGTTTGTTGTTAATTACATTAGTCCATCACACAACGAAAACCGGTATGCTGCAAGCCTGAGTCTGGGCTTGACTTCATCCGTGCGGAGCACCGGTAACTAGAACAATACCCATCGTTGCATAAAAAAGAACCGCCTCGCATGACGCGTTTGGCAACACCTGGTTCATCCGGATCATCACTCGTGGAAGGGCCACGTGGGTTTAGACTCGGACTTTTTTTGTAATAATCGGCGCGGTACCAATCCGCGCACCATTCCCATACATTTCCAGCGGTATCATATAATCCATATCCATTTGCAGGGAAAGATTTAACCGGAGCAGTGGTCGATTTATGTCCGTCTAATGCTTGATCCTCATAGGGGAAATGCCCCTGGAAACTATTCGCTTTATACGGGGCAGAATTCACCGATACGTTCCCCCAAGGGTAAATCTTATTTTTTAATCCCCCACGGCTGGCCCATTCCCATTCTGCTTCTGTGGGCAATCTTTTGCCTGCCCAACGGGCATAGGCGGCTGCATCATCCCATGAAACATGAACGACAGGATGATTTTCTAGGCCTTGAATCGTTGACCCTGGACCAGCTGGATGTCGCCAGTCGGCCCCTCGTTTAAACGCCCACCATTGGGAATAGTCGGTTAAATCGACTGGGCCTGTCGTGGGAACGAATACCAAAGAACTGGGCGCCAAAAGCGAATCTGCCGGTTTAGGCGTTCCCTTCGGAACTTGCTTAGACAACTCCGTCCAATCAATCGTCTTTTCAGCCGTGGTTATGTAGCCCGTTGATTTAACAAATGCCGCAAACGCCGCATTGCTTACCTCTGTTTCATCCATCCAAAACGCTTTAACACGCACTTGATGAACCGGGTATTCGTCTGCACGACCCTGCGCATCGTGTGATCCCATAGAAAATATACCTCCCTGAATACGCTTCATGCTGGCGTGGGATTTCAACGTAGGTTTGGGACTAATCGATTTAATTTGTTTCAGCCGATTGGGTGTTGAAACGTGGCATATAGGGATTTTAGCCTGACTGAAAACAGACAGTGTGATGACTAATAAATAAAGGGTAATAGAATACCGACTCATTTTCTTTTGGCTTTCATCTCCGTCGCCTTTTGTTTTGGCACACCGAATACCTTTCCTTCTGCTGCATCATTCAAAAAGCGATCTATGTAGCCGTTGCTAATGGTGCTATTGTCCTTGTATTTCAGTCGTAATGCGTCTAATTGCTTATGCAAAGTCTTTCGAATCGAAGCATACGCCGGATCATTGTAGACATTCTTTAATTCCAAAGGGTCCTTCTCGCGGTCGATTAGCTCCCAAGCATCCGTCGAAAAATAGTAATGAATTAACTTATATTTCTTCGTCACGATGGCATAGTGTCGATTCACCATGTGTTCTGCGGGATATTCATAATAGTGGTAATATACCGCATCGCGCTTCCAAGATTTACCCGTCATCAGCGGGATTAGACTTTGGCCTTGCATGTCTTTGGGAGCTGGGACACCGGCCGCATCCAAAAAGGTTTGGGCAAAATCGAGGTTTTGAACTAAGGCATCTGATTTTTGACCGGCTTTAATTTGGCTTGGCCACGACACCATCAGCGGAGTCTTGAAGGATTCATCATAGATGAAACGCTTATCGAACCAACCATGTTCGCCTAGGTAGAAACCTTGGTCAGAGGTATACACAATAATTGTGTTTTCCATCAAATTATTCGTTTCTAAATAATCCAATAAACGACCTACGTTCTCATCGACTGATCGTAAGGTTCCTAGATAATCTTGCATGTAGCGTTGAAATTTCCAGCGCATTTTATCTTGCTCCGTCATGCTGGGGTAGGCCTTGATGAATTCCGAATTGATCCGATCGTAAACGCGGTCAAAATTCGCTTTTTGGCTCGGATTTAATCGGCCCATTTCAGCAGCGAAACGACGCTTATCAAAACCGATTTCGGGGATTTTCAATGAGTCCATCGTGGCCGGATAAATTTTGTTATCCCCGGCCCAGCTCATACTGGTTAGGATATTCATTTCTGCTTCTTTGGCGGGGGATGTCCTACCGGAATAATCATCAAAAAGCGTCTTGGGTTCTGGGTACGTTTTCTGCGTCATTTCATCCAAATGACGTTCTGCCATTAACCAGGAACGATGTGGAGCCTTGTGTAAATACATCAATAGGAAAGGTTTTTCAGGAGTTCGCTCCTGCTTCAACCAGTCCAAAGTCATGTCGGTAATTATATCCGTCACATAGCCATTGACTTTGATATTTCCCTCGTTTTTTGTGATGAAATCAGGATTGTAATAATTGCCTTGGTCGGGTAAGATTTTGAACTGATCAAAGCCCTTTGGGCTATTCCCAAAATGTAGTTTCCCAAACATCGCCGTTTGGTATCCGTTTGCCTGTAAAATCTGCGGGAAGGTAATGTTCGTTGTATCGAATTTAAAGTGATTGTCGACCTTACCATTTAGGTGTGAATGCTTACCGGTTAGGATCGTGGCCCGACTGGGCGCACAGATGGAATTGGTCACGCTGGCATTCGTAAACAGGATACCTTTTTTTGCAATGCGGTCTATGTTAGGAGTCGAAATTAAGCGTTGGTCATATGCCGAAATGGCCTGATAAGCATGGTCGTCCGACATGATGAAGATGATGTTCGGACGCTTATTGGTTTGCGCTAAAATTTGTGAAAAGCTCACGCACATGAGCAATCCAATTAATATATGTTTCATGGAAATAGGTTTAACATTGGCAAATTAGATAAATAAACAGGAAAGACCCTAAAGGCTACAGATTTAAATCCAATTTCAGGAATTCTTTTTTGTTCCCTTTCCCCTTTTGGGAACACATTTCAGGCGCTTATTTGAATAGTTCTTTTGCTTATTCTTATATTCAAACTATGAGCATGAAAACCAAGGCAGCTAAATTACGTTTTGACCTATCGGGATATTACTTTTTCGGATTAGTCCTTCTCGTATTACTGGGGTTTTGGCCTTCGTATTTTGCCAAATTTTTCAACGGCACAGCTGATTTTTCTTTCTATTTTCATTTCCATGCTGGCGTGCTCATACTTTGGATGAGCTTACTTATTCTTCAGCCCATTTTAATCCGAAAAAAGCGATTAGACATTCATCGCTTGCTGGGTAAAGGAAGCTATCTGCTTATTCCCCTCATCTTTATTTCCATCATTTTATTGACACATTCTCGGTTGCCACATCAGGGGCAATTAACGGACGATCATTTAGTGGGTACGTTCAATTCGGTTAAGGATTTAGTGATTTTGGCTGTTGCCTTTTTTATCGCGATAAAGTATCTAAAGGATTATCAGTTACACGCTAGGGGAATGATTGTGACGGGTTTGGCATTCATTGAACCCGCATTTATTCGCTTTACTCTACGAGTGATTAGTGATCCAATGATGGCTTATGTAGTAACAATACTAACTGTTTACGCAGTAATCATTTATTTAATTTATCTCGAGCGAAAACAAGCGAGCGCTCGCTGGGTGTTTCCATTGGTTCTAGTCCTTTATGTGATTGCACACGGAATGGTTATTTTTGATATACTTTATTTTCCGTTTTGGCGCAATTTTGTTACTTTGTTTGCAGAATTACCTTTGACAATAAACTAATTTTATTATGAAATATATTTTATCTTTTGTCATTTTATGGACTAGTATTAGTCCTATTAAGGCCCAATGGAGTACAACACCCATTCGTACGGAGTCCCATACGATTAACTCTGCTTTGAACAAAAGAGCCTATCAGATTTCGGTTGCTTTGCCCTCTAGTTATTCAAAAGAGAAAAAGTATCCTGTTTATTATTTGTTGGATGGATATTATGCCTTCCCCATTGCGTGCGAATCGATGAAGGTTCTTAAAATGGGAAATTTGGTGCAAGATTTCATTTTAGTTTCTATCGCTGGCGATGAGACCAACGATTATGATTGGTTGGTGAATCGGTGGACGGATTACACATTTACTTCATTGCCTAAGAAAGACAGTACACTAACCAAAGTTTGGAATATCAAATCGCCAGGATTGGTGTCCGGCGGCGGAGAAATATTTTATAAAATCATTAAAGAAGAAATTATTCCACTCATTGATTCAAAGTATAGTACGAATACCGAAAGAGGTATTTCGGGGCATTCATTAAGTGGCTTATATGTAGCGAATATTTTATTTAAATCGGATGGTATTTTCACCAAATTTGGGATCAACAGTCCGTCCTTTTTATTTTGGGATAATGACATTCTACAGGCAGAATCAACTTACTCTAATGCACACGCAGATTTAAACGCCAAAGTATTTTTCTCGATTGCGGAATTAGAAGATGGTCTTGATAATCTTGTGAAATTTGAGGCACGCCTGAAAAAGTACAAGGAGTTCAATTCTCAGTTTGCCATTTTTAAAGAAGAAACACACAATTCCGTAGGACCTGCCATGATTAGTAGAACAATGCGCGTACTTTATTCAATTAAAAAGTAGGTGATAATATCTTGTTTGTTCATCATTCCCTGAACCTATTTTGACCCTAAGAATTTATTCACATCCAACCAATGCATAAAGGCATCAAACCATTTGTTGCTCGTTCTGTTTGGATTGCCTAGGCCAAATCCGTGACCACCGTTTTGGAATTCAGCGTTGCGTGCATCGTTAAGCCCGCCCCAGCAGAAAATCCAATCATGCCGATGCGTTGTGTATCCACGCCACAGGCTGCTGCGTTTTTGATGATCATCGCATAGGCTGCTTCTGCGTCGGTTAACTGGTTCGACAGATCCATTTGAGCCATTGGATTCGTATTCTTTGCCGTGCTGTCTGTCTTTTGAGGAGCCGGACGTGGACGGTTCATCCAAGCTGTAAAGTCGTCTAATTTTTCAGGGGTTGGGAACAAGCGGTATTTTAGAACGAAAGCGGTTATTCCTTTTTTGGCCAAAGCCTCAGCCACTTCCCAGCCCTCATTTCCCATCGAAAGCCAAACAGGTTAGAATGGCAATAAATAGCTTTTTCATAGGTTTGAGAGGTTTAGAATGACAAGATAAATAATTTCATCGAGTTTAATTATCATGACTTAAGGGGTTCAAAATCAAGAGTTTGATAAATGGCTAGACAATGTTGTTAGCTAGGGTTTTAATGTCTAATTTGCTTGAGCAATGAACCAGGTAAAAATCCATACTAAAAAAGAGCTTTTGAATGCACTTTCTAAAAACAGAGAGATGATAAAGTTATTTGGAGTGACTAGCCTAGGCATTTTTGGATCGTTTAGCAAAGGGAAAATTAAGGATTCGAGTGATGTGGATTTATTAGTTGATTTTGACCCGGCTAAAAAGAGCTTTGACAATTTTATGGATCTGTCCTTCTTTCTAGAGGGAATTTTTGGCAGAAAAGTGGAGATAGTGACCACTCAATCATTAAGTAAGTTTATTGGACCTCATATTTTAAATGAGGTTCAAAATGTTAGCCTCTAATATCGAATTGGTTCAAACTTCTATGTTTGTTTTATAGCGCCAAATCTTTTAATTTGATTTACTAATTTGTTAAAATAAGATGAACCTCGGAATCGTAGTTAAATGGAGCTTTGTTATTAGTTTAGTTTTTGAGCTAGTGGGCGCGTTAATGAAGATTATACATCTCCCCGGAGCTGATGCTTTATTAATCATTGGTATGGTAGCAAATGGGGTTTTTATTGTTTCTGCTTTGTCTGAAGTTTGGGGATCTGTGAGAATTAATACTAATGAAAAAGTGATGTGGACGATTGCCTTTATTTTTATGGGATTCTTAGGTGCCTTAGCAGGAATACTTTATGTAATAATGGGGCGTAAACGGATAGTTTAATTCATATGGAAAAAGTAGCCTTTATCTTTAGTCTTTTCTTGATGGTATTTTCTGTAAAAGCCCAGGATAATATTAACATCAATTTCTCCAATGATTACAAAGAGGTGTATCATCTCTCGTTAATTATTTATACTCCAGATGGTAAAATACAAACCCGCGTTAGTAATCTAAATCCAGCTGAAACCAAGACGTATTCCTTACCTGCTCGTACAGAGATTTTCATCGCAGATTATAAACAAGAAGCTTTTGCGATGAAAGGAAACGATATTAAAGCAACAGGAGTGAAACCTTTTCTTGTGCTGAAAGATTCGGATTCTGAAGTCCTTATTAAGTTAAGCTCTCTTAGGTCCGGATCATAATTTGCTTACATTTGGCCAAGCAATAGCTAACTAAAATATACCGGCACTTTTCCCGAAAGCTCTTGATAAGTGCTGAGCGATATACCTACGCAACGAGCTATTGTTTTTCATCGCAGTGTAAGAATTAATATGAAGGTAAAAAAAATACTCATCTCAGGCGCAAGCATCGCTGGCCCAACCCTCGCTTTTTGGTTACACCGATATGGTTTTGAAGTCACGATTGTAGAGCGTGCGGAATCATTACGTTTAGGGGGGCAAAACGTCGACATCAAGGGAGCCGCCCAAAAAATTGCCCAATGGATGGGCATCGAAGAGGAGATTCGAGCAGCGGATACGGGGGAATTAGGGGTTTTATTTGTTGATAAAAATAATGTCACCAAGGCCGCTTTACCGAAAGGCGAATCCAATTTGGGAACGAGTGAATTAGAAATTCTTCGTGGGGACTTAGTGAAGATTTTATACGAGCATACGAAGGAAAATGTCGAGTATCTTTTTGGCAATCAAATTATCGCGCTCGATGAACATCAAGATGGGGTAAAAGTCACTTTTCAAAACGGTGAAATTCGTGATTTTGATTTAGTTATTTGTGCGGATGGGATTCGTTCGCGGACTCGGAGTTTGATTTTTGGCGATGAGCCTGTCGTAAAACCGGTGGGACTTTATGTTTCCTATTTTACGATTCCCAGAACAGCTTCTGATAGTCGATGGGCTCGCTGGTATAATGCGACTGACGCCCGCGTGATCTTCTTGCGCCCTGATAACGAAGGCACCACACGTGCGTCTTTTTCGTTTATGTCGGAACCCATGGGCTACGAAAAACTGTCACAAGAGGAGCAAAAAGCCTTGTTGCAGGAAAAATTTGCGGATGCTGGTTGGGAAGCTAAACGGGTATTAGCAGAATTAGATAACAATGCGGACGTTTATTTTGACGCCATCAGCCAGGTTTTCGCACCCCTTTGGTCCAAAGGCCGTTGTGCCATGACTGGCGACGCGGCCTTTTGTCCCTCCCCATTAACTGGAATGGGCGTTAGTTTGTCGGTGGTGGGTGCGTATATTTTAGCGGGGGAATTATCTCGCCATGCTGATTACAGCGATGCCTTTGCCGCTTACGACAAAGCGTTCAGGCCTTATGTGACGGAAATCCAAAAGCTTCCTCCGGGTGTTCCTAGACTGGCTCACCCTAAAACGAAGCTCGGGATATTCTTCTTGAACACGATTCTCAACGTGATTTCGAGTAAGTTCGTGATAAAAATCGGGGAGCTATTTTCTAATAAAAACAAGTCTTCGACAGATGATACGATTGAGTTGGAGGAGTATGGGAAATAGTGTTTTATAATAATGCATGCAGGTAATCTGCAGTATCTTTTAATCCATTTTTTCGACAAATATCTAATACCTGATATTCGTCTAAATCGGGATTTTTCTTGTGTGAAACCATCATTTGAAAAGCGGCTAGTGCTATTTCATGGTTAAGATCAATGAGATCAGTTAAAAAGTCGTCTGCGTTTTTGGCCGCGATATTGAAGCCTTTCAAATACGATTCTGGGAAGTCTTTTAAATTATTGGTTACGATGATGCCAGCATTAGATTTAATCGCTGCTGCTAATACATGACGGTCTTTTAAATCGGGGAGTTTTAATGTTTTCGTTATAGATTCATAGTCTTGAACCATAGCTCCGGCAAATGCCAAATTTACATTTTCAATGCGCTTTAGTATTTCTGCTTCTGAAACATTTTTTCGCCTCATAACATCAGCCCATTCCGTAAAAATATCAGGACTCCATTTGGGCGTATATAATTCATAGTGGGCAAACCATAGGAGGATATCCCGGGTCAAGATCGGATAAATGACATTAGTGTCCAGAAAGCAGGTAAACTTAACGCTATGAATCATACAGCCCGAGGTCTTCATCCATTTTCATCATGTCGATAATTCGCGCTCGTTGTTTGGAATACATGTGGGCTTTGTATTGCGTAATATCTTCGAATTTAATTCGACGATGCTTTCCTACTTTGATAAAAGGAATTTCTCCACTTTCTAGCAATGAAATCAAATGGGGTCTTGAGCATCCCAATAATTCGGATGCCGCCTGTGTAGTCATTTCTGTTGCTATGGGAACGATGGAAATGGGTTTACCTTGACTTGTTGCTTTTAGGATTGTTGCCAAAAGCTTTAAGGCCTTTAGCGGAACCCTGATTTTTTCAGAGGTTTCTTCAATTTCAATTTCTGGGTTTGTTGCATGAAGGGATTCCAAAGTCGCAGATAGCGCTTCATAGGATTCTTTCGCAACCCTTTGCTCCTCTTTAGTGGGTCTACTTATTCTTGCTTCGGCTTCCATTTGTTTAAGTTGATTTACGAAATTAAATGAAATAACCGAATTAAACGAAATAAATGAAAATATTTTATTTTGTTACGTTGGACGATAGATGTCGATTAGTTTGTGAATATGCTATTTCTTTGGACTAGTTTTTATATCCCATCGAAAGCCCTACATCACCCTTCACATCTAGCTTAACGTCCACCGATTTATCAGACGAATTTTCAATTCGAAGAGCGGTATTTTTCCCTACTTTAAGTTTCACATTTGCTGCGGGTTGTAACGTCAAAGGAGAGTGACGCCCCCCATCGATTGGATATTGCCAAACCGTTAGCGGCGAAGTAGAAACATTCGTTACACTTGCAGAAAATTGGCCGTGTTTATTATTTCCTAGAATAAACGCATCGTTCGCCTGAATAGTAGTAGTGGAATGAAGCATATTGCAAGCAGAAAGGAAGATTCCGGTTATCAGGATGCTAAAAATGGATTTGATCATTTTAGTTTGTTTATTAGCTTAACACCTTTTAGGTTGAAAAGTTTTAGCTTTGATATATCTTGCGTTTAAGTTTTCAATCGACCGATTCCCCATCTAAAATGAAACACTTTTTCTTCATTCTATTTCTGCTAATGTCTAGCCAAATCTATGCGCAGGAATCCAATCGCATGCACCGCATTGCGAAAATCAAAGTCGATGCGAAGCAACTCGACGTTTATAAATCTCTCTTAAATGAGCAGATGAATACCGCGATAAAAGTGGAACCAGGCGTTTTATCGTATACAGCGGTGGCGGATAAAAAAGACGCGACGAGCATCATTATTTTTGAAGTTTACGCGAGTGTGGAAGCCTATCAGTCTCATATTTTAACTCCCCATTTTAAGAAATACAAAGACGCGGTAAAGGACATGGTTTTGTCACTAGAACTGATCGATACGGACGTCGTTTGCCTAGCTAAGAAAGAAATTTTTTGATGAAATCATTCAAAGAATCTTTGTCGCAACCAGCACCTGATCCGCAGCTATCTATATTCTTACAAAGTCTTTGGTACGATGCTAAAGGCGATTGGGATCAAGCTCATGCCCTCATCGATCAGCTCGGTGATCGTGATTCTGCTTGGGTTCATGCCTATTTGCACCGTAAGGAAGGGGACATTTGGAATGCAGATTATTGGTATGCCCGCGCGAAAAAAACGCGGCCGAACTATTCGCTGGAGGAAGAATGGGCGAACTTAGTTGCTTATTTTATCGAGAAAGTTTGATTATCAAACAGTTGATAGTTTTATTATCAAACAATTGTTTACCTTTGATTCATCATAGTGCTAAACAATAGCGAAATGTCTGACAAACTCACTAAAAAAGATATCGGTTATAGAGTAACAGAGCTTCGGAAGCGGAAAGGCTTGTCTCAAGATGATTTAGCCAAGAAAGTACATATTTCTAGATCCTCATTGACTCAAATTGAATTAGGAAATAGGGGCGTCGATGTGTTAGAATTGCATAAACTTTCGCTTCAACTTGGCTTTTCATTGGATGAATTTTTGTCCCCTGATTTTGATTTGAATCCTGATTTTGTGGAAGAAGAAAATGCGTTTTTGGAAAAAAATGAACGCATTTCTGTACCTAAACTTCAAGTAGAAAAATTTATAAATGTTTTACTCTATTTATTAGAGCGTTGCGCAGGAAAGCCCAATGTAGGGGAAACAGTCCTGTATAAACTACTTTATTTTTCGGATTTCAATTATTACGAATTGTATGAGGAGCACTTAACAGGAGCACAATACCGTAAATTACCTTTTGGCCCTGTCCCTCAAAAACTGGATAACCTTATTCAGCAGATGATTGAAAAAAAACAGCTACAGCGCGTTAAAACCGTTTATCGAGGCTTTCCGCAAACCCGTTATTTGCCCTTAGTAAAAGCTGACTTAAAAGTATTGAAAGCAAGTGAAGCTGAAGTTGTGGATCGCGTAATCGAGCAAATGAGTGACTGGTCTGCTTCCGCTATTAGCGAGTACTCTCACAAGGATATACCTTGGTTAGCGTCGAAAGATGGAGATATAATTAATTATGAATTAGCTTTTTATCGGGAAGCTCCCTTTTCTGTTAGAAATTATGGGGAGGAGGCCGAAGCACCATGATTTTTCTAGAATTAGATGAATTCCAAAAGGAGGTAAAATTCTTACGAAAGAAATACCGATCCCTTTTAGAGGATTTAGAAGTACTTAAGCTTGTTTTAGGAGCATTGCCTAATCAGCGCCCACCTTTTAGTTTCGAAATTTCAGATTTAGGTCTTACAACTTGTATTATTAAGGTCAAAAAAATAGCGTGTAAATCGTTAAAAGGTAGAGGTGTTAATTCAGGACTTCGGTTAATTTACGCACATTTCCCACAAGAAGGGAAAATGGTCTTTGTGGAGCTTTACCACAAGAATTCAAAAGAGAATGAAGACCGGGGTCGGATTTTAGCGAATTTCAGTTAAATCGAATCCGGGTTCTATTTTATCAAAAAAATACATTAAATTGTGTCTTTAATGATTTAATCCTACGTTAACTATGAAAATGAAATCAATTGTAGCGGTATTAGCCTTAACGGCCATGTCCCTATTCTCGTTCAAAGCATCTGATAAAGAGGTGCAATCTGACAAGCGTTTTGGCGGTTTAGCCTTGTACACGGTTCGTGATGCCATGAAAGATGCACGCGCAACCTTAGAAAAAGTAGCACAAGCAGGTTATGTAAACGTAGAATCTGCGGGTTACAACAATGGTAAATTCTATAATTTATCTCCAGCGGATTTCAAATCATTGTTAGATGAGATGAAATTAACGCCGATTTCGGCACACCAAGGAACAGTAACGTTTGAAAATATTGATCAACAAATCGCTGATTTAAAAGCGGCAGGTTTCAAGTACTTTGTTGTACCAGTTCCCCCAATGGGCTTGTTTATGTATGACGCAGTAAACAAGAAACTAGCGATGAAAGGTGGCGCTAAGAATTTGGCAGAAATCTTAGACAAATTAGGTGAGAAATGTACGGCTGGTGGCTTACAGTTATTGTACCACAACCATGATTTCGAATTCATCAAAGATGCAGACGGGATTGTTCCGATCGACTATCTTTTAGAGCATTGCAATCCGAAGAATGTGAATTTCCAAATGGATTTATACTGGGTAACCAAAGCTGGAGCAGATCCAGTAGACTATTTCAAACGCTACCCAGGTCGTTTCAAAATTTGGCACGTAAAAGATATGGATGATCAAGGTCGTTTTGCGCCAGTAGGAAACGGAAAGATTGATTTCAAACGTATTCTAGACAACAAGAAATTAGCGGGTATGCAATACTATTTCGTAGAGCAAGATGCATGTTTTAATGAAACGGCATTAGAAGCAATCGTGATTAGCCACAAGGGTTTAGAGAAAATTGGATTCAAGTAATTTTTGATTTTTAGCATAGAAAGAGCCTCGCAATTGCGGGGCTTTTTTATTAATCATGCTTTCCTTGAAATAAAGACCAAATTGCCATCGCATGGCCATGGCCTAATCCAAATTCAGACATGAGCCACACTCTAACCTCCGTTGCTTTAACGGTGGCAACAAGTTTCCCGTTTTGCAGAAATCCTTTCTCTTCCGCTAAGCGCTTTAAATCGTCTGGACTTTTACCGGTTTTGGCTTGAATGTTATCGAGGTAGGCTTGGAATGACATAATGTTCGTACTTTTGGTGCGCTAAATTATTAAAAAAATGGGCCTTTTAAAAGAACTTATATCCCTTTACGATCGCGACCTGAAGACGCTTCGCCGCGAAATCGAATCTTATCGCGATGACGCGTCTGTTTGGAAAAAAGCGGAGGGGATTAATAACCCTGGAGGAAATGTATTTCTACATTTGATGGGGAATTTGAACACGTATTTCGGAGCAGTTTATGCGAATACCGCCTATGTACGAGATCGGCCGCTCGAGTTTTCTGCGACGGGAATTTCCCGGGCGAAATTACTAGCCATGTTGGATGAAATTCACCCCATTGTGTTGCAAGTTCTTCGTGACTTCCCGGCTGAAAAACTGGAGGAAATCTATCCCATTAAGATTTTCGATGAAGAGAAAACGGTCTCCTATATTTTTATCCATTTGGAGACACATTTAGCGTATCATTTAGGCCAAATTAATTACCACAGACGTATAATAACCTAAATTTGAAGAAAGTAAACGAAAAATGAGGACTTATCTTTTAGTAGTATTGTTAGGCTTCTCGCCATTCATTCAGGCACAACAGGTATTGTTAAAACAGCTGTCAGAAAACACCTTTGTTCATACTTCCTATTTGCAAACCGATGATTTTGGACATGTTGCTTGTAATGGATTAGTGATTCGAAATGGCAAGCAGGCGCTTATTTTTGATACGCCCACAGACGATAAAGGGGCTAAAGAATTGATTCGTTTAGTACAGGATTCTCTGCGTTGCAAAATCGTTGTGGTTATTCCGACCCACTTTCATACGGATTGTTTAGGTGGTCTGCAGGCTTTTCACGAGGCAGGAATTGCTTCCATCGCGAACGAATTAACACTAGAATTAGCTAAAAATAGTCAAATGACTGTGCCCGAATTCAGCTTTCATAAATCCTTTACCTTTAAAGTGGGACAGGAAAAAGTGTTGATTAAGTTTCTTGGCCAAGGTCATACTCGGGATAATGTGGTGGGCTATTTTCCTAGTGAAAAAGTGTTGTTTGGCGGCTGTTTAATAAAAGAAATAGGTGCTTCTAAGGGGTATCTAGGAGATGCAAATGTGGAAACATGGTCTAAGACTGTGAAAAAAGTGAAAAGGGCATTCCCGCATGTGAAGCACGTGGTTCCTGGACATGGCGAAGCAGGGGATTCGAGTTTGCTTGATTATACCCGGAAATTGTTTTTATCTTTGATTTAGATAAAACCAAATGCCTTATGAAAAAGTCCTTGTTTAAATCATTAGTTGCTTTAGCTCTTTTAGCTTCGATGAGTTCTTGCGCTACCGTTTTAGGTGGCAGAGTAACGGATTACCAACGAACGAGACCTGCGGTAGGTCAACCTGCCAGAGAAGTGAGAGCTGGTGCATTGATTGCGGATGTGATCCTGTTTTGGCCTGGTGCGATAATTGATTTTGCAACAGGTGCGATTTATAGACCAAGGTAAATTTTCCATGTACATCTCACTCACAGGCTTAAAACCGAAAGGCTTCTTTGCCTACTTCCGGTTTTGGTTTTTAGCCATTCCTTCCTTTCGTCAGGCTCAAATTGCGACGGGTCCTACATATGGCTTTGAATCTGACACGATTCCCAGTTGGGAGGAGGCATACGCCTTGTTAATGGAAAAAGGAAAATTTCACTAGCCCATAAGAAAGGCGTGCAATTATAGATTATTTACTAATTTGGACCAAATTGTAATAACGAATGAAAAAAGCACTTCTACTCAGTTGCGGGCTACTAGCCACTACTTTTTTAAGCCTTGGGCAAACCACTAAATCACCTGCCGCCGTGCCGCCTAAAGCAGCTGATTCTTCTGCCACTAAGAAGCCCGCATCGAAGGTAAAATCTTACGATCAGGTAATTACTAAGGACGCAAAATCCAAGAAAGGATTATTCACTACGCATCAAATAGGCGATAAATTCTATTTCGAAATCCCGAAAAAACACTTGGGGAAAGACATGTTATTAGTTAGCCAAATCGCCAAACTTCCAACGGGCATTGGCGGAGGCTATGTGAATGCCGGAACATCTTCGCACGAGCAATTGATCGTGTGGGAAAAGTTCCAAGAAAAGATCTTAATCAAAATCAAATCCTATGTGGCAGTAGCAGCAGATTCATTGCCTATTAGTTTATCCGTAAAGGCGAATAATTACGAGCCTACTTTGTACCTATTTGACATCGAAACGTATAGTAAAGATTCGAGCAATATAGTGATCGATGTGACCAAGTTTTATAGCAGTGACATTCCCGCGATGAGTGCATTAGATGCTTCATTACGCGTGACGCACGGGGTGAGAAATTTAGATGCGTCACGGAGTTTCATTCGTTCCATCAAATCATTCCCGTTGAACATCGAGGTGCTACAAGATTTCACCTATAATGCTTCGAAGCCATCCGCAACGGCCTACACCGAAACCATCAGTTTGCAGATGAATCAGTCGATGATTTTATTGCCAGAGAAGCCGATGAAACCCCGTTTATTTGATGAGCGCGTGGGTTATTTTACCCAAAAGCAATACGATTACTCTAGCGAGGAATTAAAATCAGTTCAAAAATCCTACATCCAGCGCTGGCGATTAGAGCCTAAAGACATGGCGGCTTACAAGCGTGGCGAACTGGTGGAACCTATTAAGCCTATCGTTTATTACCTGGATCCAGCGACCCCGATGAAGCTCCGCAAGCATATGAAAAAAGGAGTGGAGAATTGGCAAAAAGCCTTTGAGGTAGCCGGTTTTAAAAATGCCATTATTTGCAAAGATCCACCGACCGCAGCCGAGGACCCAGATTTTTCACCAGAAGACATTCGCTATTCGGTGATTCGTTATGTGGCTAGTACCACCCGAAATGCAACAGGACCAAGCGTCAGCGATCCGCGTTCTGGAGAGATTATTGAGAGTGACATTATTTGGTACCATAACCATTTACGTTCGTACCGTAACCGTTTCTTATTAGAAACGGGAGCGTCTAATCCGAACGCTCGTACGCTTGATACCCGCGAAGAGGATATTGGCGAAATGATGGAAATGGTGATTTCGCATGAGGTCGGTCACGCGTTGGGTTTCCCACACAACATGGGGGCGAGTAGCTCGTATGAAGTGGAGAATTACCGCAAGGCAGATTTCACGAATAAGGAGGGAATCTCAGCTAGTATCATGGATTATGCGCGCTTTAATTACATCGCGCAGCCGGGTGACCAGGGAGTTCGCTACATCCGACAAATGGGGCCTTATGATAACTATGCCGTGAATTGGGGCTATCGGGTGTTACCAGACGCGGCTCGTCCAGAAGACGAAGTACCTACGTTAGACAAGTGGATTGAGGCCAAAGCAGGGGATGCCAGATTCCGTTTTGGAAATCAAGGAACGACTTTTGATCCTAGTTCTCAAACGGAAGATATCGGAAATGATCCCATTCGTGCGAGTACGTATGGAGTGAAGAACTTGAAATATGTGGCTAAAAACCTAGCCGATTGGACGAGTAAAAAGACGAATGATTACGAGGATTTGATCGAATTAAACGATGAATTATTGAGTTCTTGGTCGCGTTATGTGGGCCACGTGACAACGATGGTGGGCGGCGTGTATGAGCAATATGCTAAACCGAATCAACAAATTTCTTCCTATAATCCAGTACCGAAAGCGAGCCAACAAGCCGCTGTTAACTGGATCATTTCGAACGTATTTACGAATGTGGATTGGTTGATTAATAGAGAAGTAGTGACGCACAACATGGCTGGTTATATCGATCGGATGAGAAGCCTTCAGGTTAGTCCGTTGAACCGCATGTTAAGTGTAGAGACTTTTGCGCGTTTGGATAATTCAAGTTTGACTACCCCAAATCATTACAAGACCATTGATCTTTTTCAAGAGGTACGCGGAGGCATTTGGACTGAATTAGCAAGCGGCAAAAACATCGATCAATACCGCCGAAATTTACAGAAGGCTTACATCGAACGCTTGAAATCGTTGATGACGGATCAGGCGCCTGTTGTTATAACGTCGCGCGAAACCTATCCAGTAGCCCAATCCGATGTACGCTCAATCGTGCGTGGAGAATTGAAGGCGCTTCAGGCGAGTATAGCAGCTTCGAAAGCGAAGTTTGCAGACAAAGAGGTGCGCTATCACTTGGATGATTGTTTGGAGCGTGTTTCGTTGATTTTAAAACCGGCTAAATAGTGTTTTCAGCATAGCTTTTAAAGTTATCTAAAATCATCTGCCAGCCGGCTTGTTGCATATCCTCCGGGTTTTGATTTTCTGGCTCAAATTGTTCAGTTACTTTCGTTCCTGCTTCGGTAGCATCGAAAGTAACTTTCATTTTACGGCCATCGCCGATAAGAATTTCGAGTGATTTTTGCTCCTCGATTCGTTGGAAAGTACCCCAAAAATCAAAGCTCATAGACCCATCTCTTGCCGCCATTTCATAGTGAAATTCTCCGCCCACTTGTAGGTCCGTTTTCGCCGATGGGCAATGCCAATCCGGCGATGCGAAGTTCCAATGTTGGACGTGTTCTGGTGTTGTCCATTTTTCCCAAACATGCGCGATGGGAGCATTAATCGTCGTCTCAATCGTAATGAAAGCCATGCAACTTACTAGTTTTGGTAAAAAAAATGAACCGCTCTCAGATCTTACGGTATGAAAACGGTTACTGTTGAGACAAATATACTTGCTTTAACTATATTTGCACAAACAAAATACAAGCACTATGATTATTGAACCTAGAATGAGAGGGTTTATCTGTTTGACATCACACCCAAAAGGTTGCGAGAAAAACGTCTTAAATCAAATTGACTATGTGAAGTCAAAGGGAGCCATCGATGGCCCTAAAAAAGTGCTTGTCATCGGAGCCTCGACGGGTTTTGGCTTAGCCTCTCGCATTACGAGTGCATTCGGATCGGATGCCGCGACGATTGGCGTTTTCTTTGAAAAAGCACCTGCAGAAGGCAAAACAGCCTCTCCAGGGTATTATAATAGCCTTGCATTCGAAGCAGCGGCAGGCAAAGCGGGCCTTTATGCGAAAAGCATTAATGGCGACGCGTTCTCTAACGAAGTAAAAGAGCAGACGATTGACTTAATCAAGGCGGATTTAGGCCAAATCGATTTAGTGATCTACAGCTTAGCTTCTCCGGTACGTCAACACCCAGTTTCAGGCGTGTTGCACCGTTCGGTTTTGAAGCCTATTGGCGATACATTCACAGATAAAACGGTTGATTTCCACACGGGGATTGTTTCAGACGTGACGATTACTCCTTGCAGCGATGAAGATATCGCGAACACGGTGGAAGTAATGGGTGGCGAAGATTGGGCGATGTGGATGGACGCTTTGTTGAATGCGGGCGTTTTAGCAGATGGCGCGATGACCGTTGCGTATTCCTACATTGGACCTAAAGTAACGGAGCCTGTTTACCGCAAAGGAACGATCGGAATGGCGAAAGACCATTTAGAGGCGACGGCGTTTAAGATTACAGATGATTTGGCCAAAATAGGAGGCAAAGCTTTCGTTTCAGTCAACAAAGCCTTAGTAACGCAAGCCAGCTCAGCGATTCCAGTCATTCCTTTGTACATCTCGTTGTTGTACAAAATAATGAAGGCAGAAGGCACGCACGAAGGTTGCATCGAGCAAATCCAACGCCTATTCAGCGCGCGTTTGTATACGAATGGATCGATTCCAGTAGATGAAAAAGGACGTATCCGCATCGACGATTGGGAAATGAATCCAGAAGTTCAAAAAGAAGTGGCCGAATTATGGAAAGGCGCTACGACAGAAAACTTGACTGCCATTGGCGATTTAGCAGGATATAAATCCGATTTCTTAAACCTATTTGGCTTCGGATTTGATGGCGTAGATTACGCTGCGGAGGCGAATGAAATGGTGGAGATTCCGGGATTGATTACGGTAGTGAAATAAACCGACTCTTTAAAAGCAAAGGTAATTGGGTCAAAGTTGTGAAAAGCTTTGGCCCAATTTTATATAAAAGTATATGAACATTTTCGAACGCATGCGTGCCGGCGGAATCATTCCGCACACGGATCCACAATGGGCGGAGGTTTGGGAGATCGTGAATCAAACGATTGTGCTTTCTGCTAAGCTGAATGCTTCTGGCAATGTGGAGGAGATTCGCGCCATTTTATCTGAAATTTTAGGCCAAAGCATCGATCCATCCACGACTGTTTTAGCGCCATTTTCTACCAACTTTGGAAAGCATACGACGATAGGTAAGAACGTGTTCATTAACCATGGCTGTTCGTTTTTGGACTTAGGCGGTATCACGATTGAAGACGATGTCTTGATAGGGCCGCAAGTGAAATTAGTGACCGAAAATCATCCGGTGGATCCGGGCAATCGCAAGAGCCTAGATTTGAAATCGATTCACATTGAAAAAAATGTGTGGCTGGGAGCAGGCGCCATTATTTTACCTGGCGTTACGGTAGGCGAAAACTCGATTGTAGCTGCGGGTGCTGTGGTGACGAAAGATGTGCCGAGTAATACGATTGTGGGTGGGGTGCCGGCGAGGTTTATTAAGAAAATAGATTAGTCCGTTATTTTACTTTAGTGCCACCAAAGTAAAATAAGAAATACGTTATTTTACTTTCTTCCAGACCACTCATCCTTTTTTGAGCCGATAACTAAGTGAGATTTTGTAGTTTTGGATTATGCTTAAATCAATCTCACTCAGCGTACTATTGCTATTCAGCTTCGTGGCCATAGGTCAAAACCGCGTACAAATTCAAGGAAAACTGGTCGATACTAGTGGAAATCCGTTGTCACAGGCGACGGTGATGTTGTTGCTGCCTAAGGATTCTTCGCTGGTTAATTTTGGTCGTGCAAATGAACAAGGGGCTTTTGTATTTAAAAATGTCAAGCGCCAGGCTTATCTTTTGAAAGCCTCTTATGTGAGTTATGTACCCTTGCAAGTGGATGTGAATCCAGCCCAGGAAGAGTCTATCAATGTAGGCGCTCTGACGATGAAACCGATTTCTAAAGAATTGTTTGAGGTAGTGGTGAGGACGGCCAAAGCGCCTCTCAGTATTCGTGGTGATACGATTGAATACAATGCAGGTTCTTTTAAAGTGCCGCCCGGGGCGACCGTGGAAGACTTATTACGGAAGCTTCCTGGGATGGAAATTGAGGCAGATGGAAGTATTCGGGCACAAGGTCAAACCGTGAAAAAAGTGACTGTCGACGGGCGTAGTTTTTTCGGTTCTGATCCGAAATTAGCGACCAAAAATATAGCCGCAGATGCGATTCAAAAAGTGCAAGTTTTCAACGGTAAAACGGAAGCGGCTAAGGTGACTGGCATCGACGATGGGAAGAAAGAGAAGACGATTAATTTAGAATTGAAGGAGAGTCATAAGAAGGGCGGTTTTGGTAAAATTACTGCTGGCATTGCGACGGAGGGGAGAAATGAGGTCAAAGGAAATTACAATAAGTTCGACGCGAAAAACCAGGTTTCGGTGATTGGTTTAGCGAATAATACGAATCAGTCTGGGATGTCGTTTGATGATTACCAAGACTTCCGCGGAAGTCAGGCATTCTCTTGGGGTGATGAGGCGGATTTCGGTTTCTCAGGCAATAATCGCTACATCACATTTGATGATGGCGATGACCAGATGGGTGTTCCGATAGGTGGCAGAAGGGATGGTTTTTCTAAAAACTATTCTGGTGGCGCAAACTACAATTACGATACGAAAAAGACCAAGTTTAGTTCGAATTATTACTTCAATCAATCTGAGCGGTTGATTGATAAAATCTCGAGTACGCAACGCTTTTTTCAGGATAAAACCCAAAACTCCGCCGACACCACTAGTCAACGTTCCTTCTCCGCGAATCACCGCATGAGCTTGCGCTACGAGAAAACGATTGATACGTTGAATACCTTGATTTTGATTGGTAATGGAAAGCTATCCTTTGGAAATGCGACGCAGAATAGCCAAATATTCCAACAATTACTCGTTCAAAATAACCTATTCCCGCGCAACACGAAACTGATGAACGGGAGTGATCAGCAATCCTTTTCGTCTCAAAATTCTGCTATCTTCCGCCATAAATTTGCGAAAAAAGGCCGTAGTTTCTCTGCCAGCGCAGGCTATAATTATGCGAATTCAGATGGGACTTCTACCCAAAAATCGCTGAATCAATTCCTCAATGCTACGACGCTGCGGGATTCAATTCAGGCCATCGATCAGTTAACAAACAACTTCTCTACAAAGACCCAGGTGAAGTCGAGTCTCTTTTTTGTGGAGCCATTATCGAAGGTATTTTATTGGGAATCGTTTTTTAACACGAGTTTCCAAAACAACCGCTTAAACCGCGATCTTTCCGATCGTAGTACGTCTGGTGCAATTGCTAGAAACGACAGTTTGAGCCGTTATTATGACAATAACTTAACCTATAATCGCTTAGGATCTAGTGTCCGTTATTCAAAAGATGGGGTGAATGTGACCGTGGGTTTAGCGGCACAACACTTTAACTTAACGGGTGATTTTAGGAGGGCTGCTGGGGCCACGAATTTGGCAACGATTGACATAAATTACCTGGCATGGATTCCTAAAATTGGGATTGATTTAGAATTAAAGAATAACCGATATCTCTTCTTTTCCTATGATAAAAGTGCACAAGAACCCTCTATTCGAGACTTGCAACCTATTGTCGACAATAGTAATCCTTTGTTCTTGCGTGTAGGAAATCCGAATTTATTGCCAAGCGTGAATCATTCCCTGAGTACTGGATTTAATCTATTTGACGCAGCGAATTTTATGAACTTCTATTCGAATCTTTCTTACAATTACAACGTAAATCAGGTGGTCTACAATCAAAGCATTAACGCGAACGGAGTTGTGCTGACTAAGCCGATGAATATCTCCGGGGGCGAAAGTTATGTGGGCTATTTTGGATTTGGGTTTCCGTTGAAAAAAACGGTGAGTACTTTGAACATTAATGCGGATTTTAATTCGGCGAAAAACCCGCTCTTTTTGAACGATGTATTATCAAATACCAATACGAATTCCGGGAATATATCTTCGCGTCTTTCCTTTACTCCGAGCGATCGTATTACCCTTTATGTAAATGCGCAATTTGGTTTAATTCATTCGACCTATGATAAGTCAGCTTTACCTGAGCAGACGATTTACAATAATCAATATGGGTCTGAATTGAACTTTAATTTTGGAAAGAACACGTTCTTGTCCTATAATTTAGACTACAAAGTGTACGAGAATAAGACGCGCGGATTGTATCAAGAGACGCCTATTTTAAATGTTTCTGTGTTTAAATATGTGGGGAAAGCCCAAAAATCAGAGATTCGTCTGACCGTATATGATGTGTTTAAAAAGAATTTAGGAGTGAATCAAAACGCCTTTCAAAACTTCGTAAGTTTCGAAAAGACTCAAACTCTTTCTCAATACGTGATGTTAAGCTATACCTACAACATGCGCGGATTGAGCTCACCCATTCGCAAAAATTAAGCCATGAGAAAAATTGCTCTTTTATTGTTAATACTCTCTTTTTCCGCCTTCTGTCAAGAGGTGAAAACGGAAGGAATTGTTCAGTATGAACGAACCACTTTTTGGGCAAATATTATGTCCCGATTGACCTATTTAAGTGCGGAGGAAAGAGATCGCATTAAACTGACATGGGGTAGTTCAGACGAAGGCTGGAAGCAAAAAATGACTTTGGCATTTACGGAAAACCAAAGCTTGTACCAGCAAGGTGAGGACAACGCAGAGCAAGGTTGGTCTGGCAGAAAAGAAACCTTTTTCCTAACGAAAAATTTTGCCGCTGAGCATTCAACGGATTACATCGATTTACTGGGTAAGTCTTATATAGTGGATGATTCGTTGCACGCACCCACCTGGAAAATCCTGAATCAAATCAAGGAGGTGGCCGGTTATATTTGCATGAAAGCAGTTACGGTAGATACGGTGAAAAACCAAACGATCACCGCTTGGTTTGCGCAAGATATTCCTGTTCAAGCGGGCCCTGAACGCTTTTTTGGACTACCCGGTTTAATTTTAGAATTGGATGTCAATGACGGCGATGTAACGATAATTGCCAGTAAAGTCGAGTTTAAAAAACTGACGAATGAATTCAATTTGAAGAAAATGAAAGGCAAGAAAATCTCCGATGCGGAGTACAACAAAATCATTGCTGACTTCATCAAAGAATCCATTAAAGGCTTTCGAAATCCGTATTGGGGTCTTCGGTATTAATTCAACAACCTAAACTCATTAGGCGTCTGTCCCACACGTTGCTTGAATAAGCGCGTGAAATGTTGTGGGTATTTGAAGCCCATTTCAAATGCAATTTCATTGATCGTTTTATCCGATTCGAATACGCGGTTTTTCGCCACGTCGATGGTCTTGTTTTGGATGTAATCCTTCGCCGTTAAACCGGTTTCTTTTTTGATTAAATCCCCAAAATAATTGGCCGATAAATGCAGCTCATTCGCGAAATAACTAACGGATGGAATGCCGTAAACTTGCGCCTGATCGGATTCAAAATAGTTGTTCAATAAGGTTTCAAAGCGTTCTAAAATGTCCTTGTTCACATGTTCCCGCGTGATGAATTGACGGTCGTAGAACCTTTGGCAATAACCCAAAAACAATTCGATGGTAGAAACAATTAATTTCTTGCTATGCTTGTCAATGGGTTGTTTAAGTTCATAAGCGATTTTAGCGAAAGAATCGACCATCATTTGGCGCTCATCGTCTGATAAGTGTAATGCCTCGTGAGTTTCGTAATGGAAGAATTTGAATTGTGAAATACTTTTGGCCAGGCTAGTTCCGATTAATAAGTCAGGATGAAAAACTAAACCGAAGCCCATTGGTTGATAAGGAATTTTCGTATTCTCGATTTCCACGACTTGGCCAGGTGCAAAAAAGACTAATGTTCCCGCTTGGTAGTCATAGGTATGTTTACCATAACGTAGATCACCACAATTTACATCCTTTAGTAAGATGCTATAAAGGCCATATTGAAGTCTAATAGTATCAGCATCGCCCCAATTACGCAGGTCTGCTTTGGAAAAATCAACAACAGACACTAACGGATGTAACGTTTTATGATTATTATCTGCATTGTATTTATCAATACTATTGACTGGGTAGTTCAGTTCCATGGGCCGTAAGATTTGAAAACGAATTTACCACTTATCGAATAGATGCAAATGGCCTAAATTCTAAATAAGTAAAAATGGTAGAAAATCCCGGAATTTATCTACTTGGTTGTGCGAAGGAAGTTTGAAATTTGTAGCTTAAACAATAAATCTATGAAATCAATCGCATTATTCTTGAGCTTTATGCTCTTGACATTCAACAGCGCTTTCGCACAAACGAATTCAGAAGAAACGATCAAGCAATTATCGAAAGATAAGTGGCAGTGGATGGCCAACAAAGATGTCGATAAATTAGCCACATTGTTTGATGAAAAGTGCGAGTTTGTTCACATGGGAGGAACCTGGGGGAAAGCGCGTGAAGTGGATATCATCAAAGCCGGGTTTATTTGGTATAAACAAGCGGAAGTGTATTCTACCAATGTAAAATTCTATGGCAATACGGCCATTTTATTGAGCGATATCGATTTAGTTGCACAAGTAGGGGGAAACGTTGTGACGAATCCATTTATGGTAACTGAAGTATATGTATTGGAAAATAATATATGGAAAATGGCTCAATTAACATTCTCTCATTTATCTCGACCAGTTAAATTAAAACAATAAAACACATGAAAAAGCTAGTATTCTTATTGAGCATCTTGCTCGTTTCTATTTCATCTTCCTTTGCACAGACCGCTGCAGAAAAAGAATTGATCCAATTGTCGATGGACAAGTGGCAATGGATGTCGGATAAAGACGTGGACAAACTAGACAAATTATTCGACCCCAAAGCCAAATTCGTTCACATGAGCGGAACGTGGAAGAAAGATGAAGAATTGGATATCATCAAAACGGGAAGCATTTGGTATAAAAAAGCGACAGTGAAAGATACCGCGGTGGAGATCGTAGGTAATACAGCCATCGTTTGGAATCGCATTACATTAGATGCTATCGTGCGGGAACATGTGGCGGTAACGGAGTTTACGGTGACGGAAGTCTACCAAAAACAAGGGAACGATTGGAAGATGCTCGCAATGACATTTAGTAGCGTGCGTGATACGCACCAAATAAAACATTAAATTTGAATATATTTGCTTCGATTCTCCTAAATCACTTCGACTATGATCAAGAAATATTCCGTTAAGGTTAACAAGAATGTCCACCAGGTAGAGGCGGACGAAAACATGCCCCTTTTGTGGGTGCTTCGTGACATTCTGGGAATGGAAGGAACGAAATATGGTTGTGGCGTGGGCTCTTGCGGAGCTTGCACGGTGCATTTAAATGGTAGTGCGGTTCGATCTTGTCAATTGCCTATTTCGGCTTTGGCAGGAACAGAAATCACCACCATCGAAGGCTTATCAGCGAAGGGCGATCACCCGGTACAGAAAGCGTGGGTGGATGTGGACGTCGCACAATGCGGGTATTGTCAGTCTGGCCAAATCATGAGCGCCGCCGCTCTCTTGAAAAACAACCCGAATCCAACGGAAGAAGATATTGAGAATTTCATGACCGGCAACATTTGCCGTTGCGGAACCTATACGCGTATCAAAAAAGCCATTCAATTAGCCGCTACGAAATAAGATGAAAAAGACAGACTCAAATCTCAGCAGACGTTCGTTTTTGAAAGTATCATCGCTATCCGGAGGAGGCATGATGCTAGGTATTTCATGGTTCGCAAGTGCGAAGCCGTTGGAATCCTTAGGCGAATTGAACATCGAGCCCGTATGGCAAGAGGTGACTAGTTTCATCAAAATTGCGTCGGATAATTCGATCAAAATATTTTCTCCTAATCCAGAGTTTGGCCAAAACGTAATGACCTCCTTACCGATGTTAATCGCGGAGGAATTAGATGTGGATTGGAAGCAAGTGGAGGTGGAACAAGGAAATTATGACCCCAAAGCCTTTCCGCGTCAGTTTACCGGAGGCAGCCAAGGTATTCGCATGGCTTGGAAGCAATTGCGGACGGTAGGTTCAGCAGCGCGTCAGATGATTTTGACGGCGGCAAGCCAGGCCTGGAATTTGCCAATAACAGAATTGACCACCGCTAACGGAATGGTCACACATGCGTTCAGTGGCAAGTCAGAAACCTACGGATCTTTTGCCGCTGCGGCTGCGAAATTGCCGGTGCCTAAGGATATCGTTTTAAAAGGAAATCAATCGTTCCGCTTAATTGGTACTCCACAGAAGAATGTAGTAGCCCCTAAAATCGTACAAGGAAAACCTTTATTTGGGATGGACTACCGTGAAGCAGGAATGTTGTATGCGATGACGGAACGACCACCGGCTTTCGGGATGCAATTGAAATCCTTTGATGCGACTGCGGCGAAAAAGATGCCAGGTATCGTGGATATTTTCCCGATCAAAGTATATAATGATGACCATAAATTTGCGGGATTTGATACACGTGCTTTTAATGAAGTAATTGCTATTGTGGGTAAGTCTACCTGGGATGTGATGAATGCGCGCAAGAAGCTGAAAGCGGTTTGGGAAGTGGCGCCTGAGAAAAAGGAGATGGGGCAAAATGGCCAAGAAAGAACAATTCCATCCGGCTTAGAAAGCACGAAAAAGCATCATGCCCAAATGCTCGAAATGGATAAAAAACCAGGCAAAATTGAGCGGAGAGACGGTGATCCAGAAAAAGCTTTTGCGGAGGCGAAACACGTCATTGAAAGAACATTTACGGCACCGTTTTTGGCACATAATATTATGGAACCGACGAACACCTTTGCGCATTTTGTAGGCGACAAAGTGCGATTCGTTGCCCCTATCCAAATACCAGATTTTATGGTTCCATCGATGGTGGCACGTTTAGGCATTCCGAAGGAAAATATTTCAATTGAATTAGCTCGCATGGGTGGCGGTTTCGGTCGCCGTGCCTACGGTCACTATATGATTGAGGCGGCTTTGATTTCGAAGCAAGCTAACGCCCCTATTAAACTCATTTATACGCGTGAAGACGATGTGAGCGGTGGTACTTACCGACCGATGTATCAATTGACGTATCGCGCCGCATTCGATGAGAATAAGAAGATGATTGCTTTTCATGCCAAAGGTGGAGGCGTACCAGAATCTCCATTGCATGCGAATCGTTTTCCAGCCGGAGCAATTGACAACTACTTAGCCGAAAGCTGGGTGATTCCATCTAACATCACTATTGCTGCTTTCCGAGCACCGCGTTCAAATTTTAATGCAGCTGCGGAACAGTCATTCTTAGATGAGATTTCAGAATACATGGGCAAGGATCCGATTGCGTTCCGTTTGGAATTATTGCAGCGGGCTAAAGATAACCCAGTAGGAAAAACCAACGATTACGACGCGAGCCGCTACATGGGCGTGCTGGAATTAGTGCGGGATAAATCGGGCTGGGGAAAACCGGAGAACGCGGGTAAAAAACGTGGCGTTTCGGCGTATTTCTGCCACAATTCCTATGCGGCACAGGTCATCGATTTACAGGTGAAAGGCGATCAAGTGACGGTTGATCAAGTAACGACAGCCTTGGATTGCGGCGTGGTCGTGAATCCGGAAGGAGCGAAAAACATGGCCGAAGGTGCGGCAATCGACGGGATTGGAAATGCTTTGTTTGGCCAGTTAACTTTAACGGACGGTCGCACGGATCAACGCAATTTTGATACCTACCGCATGATTCGTCACAATGAGGCACCGAAGAAAATCGATGTGCATTTTGTGAAGAATGAAATCGATCCGACTGGATTAGGCGAGCCGCCGTTCCCTCCGATTTTTGGGGCGGTGGCGAATGCGTTATACAAGGCGACAGGGAAACGTTTTTACCAACAGCCTTTTCAGCCACAGTTGAAGGCGTAAATTAATTCAGTTTAATGCTAGATACTAGTTCTTTATGGCAGCAGAAACTTTTGAGTGTACAAGCCAGTAATTAACGTGGGTAGATGTTACTGGTCCCACTTCGGATGAGTTAACGGAACTTAGCAAAACCTATGGATTGAACCAACATGCCTTATCGGCCTGTCTTCAATCTGATCATCTTCCTAAACATGAAGATATTGAGGGGACGCATTTTATTGTCACTCGGGTTCTCATCCCTATTCGGGCGGGGCAATCGGTTTCTATTCAGTCTATCTCCACTAAAATTGCCTTTTTTTACCGGCCTGGATTGTTGGTAACCATTCACCGTATTCCACATGACTTTATAAATGATGTACGGACGCGCTTTTTTGATACCGGACAATTGCATGTAGTGGAGGCTATCGTGGCTAAAATGCTTTGGCATATTTTGCATTCCTACGAAACACCAGCGGTGCGCTTATCGAATGAACTGGATGATTTTGAGAATAAGGTATTTTCGCAGAATTTAACACCCCAAATGCTTTCCGAATTATACCAAATCAAACGTAAATCGCTGATGAGTAAAAAGTTATTGTTGTTTAGTCAGGAGGCGGTTAGTTCCATTAAGTTACCCGACGTAGAAAGTGACGTCTTACAAGATACCCGCGATTTGCATTTGAAATTGATGAACATATATGACCAGATTCACGAAGACGTGTCCAATTTGGTCAATTTTTATTTATCGATTTCTGCGCAAAAGACCAATGAAGTGATTAAAGTCTTGACGATATTCTCTGTATTTTTTATGCCTTTAACATTTGTGGCAGGGATTTATGGAATGAATTTCGACTATATGCCTGAATTGAGAGAACGCTGGGGATATCCGGCGTTGCTTGGGTTTATGTGCTTACTGAGCGGCTCGATTTATGTGTGGTTTAGGAGGAAGAAGTGGTTATAAATTCTGTTTATGTTTTTTATAAAATACTTTAAATTTTATTATTCATTAAGCCTGTATAGTTTTGCATGCAAACGACTCTGACTCAATTAAATAAATCAATCAATTGTGTTAGTTTAATTAATGAAAAAATAATCAATAAAAGCCAGGCAAATTTTGCTTGGCTTTTTTATTGAAAGAATTTCTGCTTGATCTGCTCTTTATTTTCGGCTAAATAAGCTAAGAATGCCTTCGAAACGGGGGACAAATTTTTATCCTTGTGCCAAATCAATTTCCATTTAGTAGAGATGGGTAGACCATCTCGTTCGATGATTTTTAAGGAACCTGATTTGATTTCATTTTTGATTCCAATGATGGGCATAATCGAATAGCCTAGGCCGGCAATAACGGCTTGCTTTACCGCTTCATTCGACGTTAATTCAATTTTTTTCAAGCCATCCACTCCTTGCTTTTTGAAATAACTCTCCATTACTTTCCGGGTACCTGACCCGTATTCACGGAAAATGAGAGGCAGTTCGTTTTTGAAATCAAGGTAATTAAAAGTTGGTTTTATCTTGGCTGTTTCGCTATTTCCTATGAGGTATAAATCGTTTGAAAGCAGGTCGATGGAATCAAATGTGGGGTTATCTAAGGCATCTGAAACGAGACTAAAATCGACTTCGTTTTCTAGCTGACTTTCCATCACTTTTTCCCTATTTGTTACGTCAATGTTAATTTCTACACCTGGATTTGAACGCAAGAATTCGGTCAAAAAATAAGGCAAAACATATTTCCCTGTAGAGACAATGGATATTTTTAGGCGACCCACTAATTGGTCTTTGAAAGCCATCGTCTTGTAATTGATGGCATAGACTTGATCTAGGATACTTTTAGCAGATTCTGCGATCTCTTTTCCAAAATCAGTAATGTAAATTTTCTTCCCTATGATTTCGATCAGTGGAATGTCGAATTGCGCCTGCAGGTTTTTGATCTGAATCGAAACCGCAGGCTGTGTGAGGTTCAGCTCTTCAGCCGCTTTGGTGATACTATTCGTTTGTACCACCTTCAAGAAAATCTGCAATTGGTTTAGCGTATAATTCATAATGTATCGTTATGTATTTCATTATAAACTTAAATAAAAATTAATGATACTTGAGTATTTATTTTGCATTTAAATCAAGCAACATGTCCGCCGCCTTAAAAATAGTCTTTGTTGTTTCTCATCTTCTCATAATAGGAGGATTACTCTTGTTGCTTTTTCAAGGACCTGATGTCATTCAGGAAAAGCTTTATCTATCGCTGGTAATTTTTACAACTTTAAATCTGGTTCGCCTTTTACAAAAGGGGGATGGGGGAAATCTACATGATCAACTTTGAATTACTTTCTTTTAATCTGACAAACCCCACCTTACTGTTTTTCATTCTGGGGGTTTTCGCAAAATATGTCAAGAGTGATTTAGAGGTTCCGGCGGCATCAAAAAACTTCATTTCACTGTATCTATTATTCTCCATCGGATTTAATGGGGGAAGCGAATTAGCAGTGACTGGAATTACGAATGAAGTAATAGTTAGCCTCTTGTTTGGCATGTTATTAGCGCTGATCATACCCATTTACTCCTACTTCATTTTACGCGTAAAATTAAATTCCTCTGATGCTGGTGCTATCGCAGCATCCTATGGCTCTGTCAGCGCAGTTACCTTTGTTTCTGCGGTGGCTTTTTTAGAAATGAATCAGCTAAAAGTAGGAGGAGAAATGGTGGCAGTTATGGCTTCGATGGAGTTTCCGGCCATTATTATGGGCGTTATTCTACTGAATTTATTTCCGGATAAAAAAGAGAATGCCCCCGTTCAATGGAGGGAGGCAATGAAACATTCGCTGACGAATGGAAGTGTGCTCATGATTTTTGGAAGTTTACTCATTGGATTCGTCTCTGATTCGTCTCAATCCATTGGAATTAAGCATTTTACTTCAGATATATTCAAGGGCTTTTTAGCCATCTTTTTGTTAGATATGGGGATGGTGGCTGCTAGCAGGTTTAAGGCGTTTAAAAAACAGGGTTCTTTTTTATTGCTTTTTGCCTTGCTAGTGCCACTTTTTAATGGGGTAACTGTCGCCTTTATTTCGCAATTCATCACTGATAATGTGGGGAATAGACTGATATTCTCCATTTTGGCAGCCAGCGCTTCCTATATTGCTGTACCTGCAGCGATGCGTTTAGTGGCCCCAAAAGCGGACCCGGGAATCTATATTCCGATGGCACTAGGCGTTACATTTCCCTTAAACATTACGATTGGATTGCCTCTGTATATGCAAATTATCCATGGTTAGTGAACACTATTTCAACGGGCGAAAAGTCGTCATTGCGACAAAACACCAAAAGGAACAGGTGACTGGTCCGGCGTTGCAAGAGGCATTTGGGATGGAATATATCGTTTCAGAAGATGTAGATACGGATCTTTTGGGCACATTCACAGGAGAAGTGGATCGTGTATTAACACCAGTCGAGGCGGCTAGGCAAAAATGCATTTTAGCTTTAGCGGAATGTGATGCCGATTTTGCCATTGGTTCTGAAGGATCTTTTGGCCCACATCCTACGCTGTATTTTCTGCCTGCGGATGAAGAAATTCTGCTACTGTTGGACCGAAAAAGGGAGCTGGAGATTGTGGTAAAGCACACCAGCCTGCAAACAAATTATGCCTCATTTGAGCAGGGTTCAGAGCAGGATTTAGCCGATTTTTTACAACAAGTTAAATTTCCTAGTCATGGTTTACATGTGAAAAGTCCAGAGGCTTACGTAGAAAAAGGAATTAGATCTGAAGATCGATTAAACCAAGCGATTCAGGAGGCAGTTAATCGCTTTGGAACCTATATCCTGGAAACCGATATGCGTGCGATGAATAATCCGACTCGGATGTCTGTTATACAGGAGCTGGCGGGAAAATTAGTGGAGAAGATGAAGAGCTGTTGTCCTACCTGCCAAAGACCTGGATTTAGTCCCACCGATGTCATTCGTGGCCTGGTTTGTTCCTGTTGCTCCTTGCCTACGAAATCAGTTAAATCGCTTATTTATAGTTGTGAGGGATGCCACTACACGACTTGTGTTGATTTCCCTGATTCCAAAACGATGGAGGACCCTATGTTTTGTGATTTTTGTAACCCCTAAGTATACTATGATTACGTCTGATATTTCGCTTGTAAAAGACCAGTTAGAAAAAGGTGAAGTGGTGGGAATTCCTACGGAAACCGTCTATGGTTTAGCGGCTAACATTTACGATGAACATGCGATTGCGAAGATTTTTAGTACCAAAGGAAGGCCAAATACGAACCCTTTGATTGTACACGTAAAATCGATGGAACAAGCGCACACTTTGGTGTCGCATTTTCCTCCAAAAGCCTCCCTTTTAGCGGAGCGTTTTTGGCCTGGTTCCCTCACCTTAATCCTGCCTAAAAGTGAGTTGATTTCTGATGCTATAACTGCTCAGCAATCGACAGTAGCCATAAGAATGCCTAACCACCATACAACTTTAGCCTTGTTGGAAACCCTAGACTTCCCTTTAGCGGCTCCCAGCGCAAATCCCTATAACCGAATTAGCCCTACCAGTGCTTTGCATGTGGAGGATTATTTCCCCCAAATTCCCATCTTAGAAGGGGGTAATTGCGAGGCAGGAGTAGAGTCGACCATTCTCTCATTTGATGGAGATGAAGTCGTTTTACTGCGGCATGGCGCTATTTCAATCGAGCAAATTGAGGAGGTAGTCGGACGTATTTTGGACAGAACATCTTCCGAGTCCGTGCACCTCGCACCCGGCAGAAGCAAGAAGCATTATTCGCCTCTGTGTGAATTAATTATTAGCTATGAACCGCTGTTTATGCTGAGTGCCGTTCAGCAAAAGAAAGTGGCTATTTTATGGTTTAAAGAAGTGAAAATCGAGAGTCCCAAAGTCGCCATCAACCATATCCTATCTCCTAGTGGAAGTTTTAAAGAGGCGGCCGCTAACATGTATGACGCTTTGCATCAATTAGAAAAATCAGGGGTAGAATTAATTATTGTAGAGCGTCTGCCTAATTATAATTTGGGACGTACCATTAATGACCGATTTGAAAGAGCCGCCGCGAAATGAAAAAACAATTACTCGTTAATGCTAAAATAGTCAATGAAGGCACTTCCTTTTTTTCAGATGTGTTGATTCATCACGGCCGAATTGAAAAGATAGCCACCTATATTTCTGATCCTAATGCAGACGTTTTCGATATCAATGGGAATTATTTGATCCCCGGAATGATCGATGATCAGGTGCATTTTAGAGATCCGGGTTTAACGTATAAAGGTAATTTAGCGACAGAATCTAGAGCGGCAGTTGCAGGCGGCGTGACCTCCTTTATGGATATGCCTAACACTATTCCGAATACGCTAACCCGTGATTTACTAGAGCAAAAATACCAAGCCGCGGCGCAGCAATCGCTCGCTAATTATTCCTTCTTTATGGGGGTAACCGCCGGGAATTTAGAGGAGGCCTTGCGGGTAGATAATGAGAGCGTTTGTGGTATTACGGATGATGGGTTGTACTTTAATGAGCAACAAATTCTAGCGAATAACCCGGAATATTTGGAAAAATTATTCTCGCGTGCAGAAACCTTGGTTGCCTTACATAGCGAGGACGAATCCATTATTGATCAAAATTATGAGCGTTATTTTACCGAAACGAAAGGCAAAATTCCTTTTGCTTTACATGCCAAAATTCGAAGTACAGAGGCCTGCGTGACAGCTACCAAACGGGTTTTGGACATACAATCAAAATACCAAAATAGACTCCATTTTTTCCACATTTCCACCGGCGAAGAAGCGATGCTATTACCCGCCTCTACCGATTATAGAAACAAACGAGTAACAGCAGAAGCCTGTATTCATCACCTGTGGTTTACGGAAAAAGACTATGAAAAAAGAGGAGGCGATATTAAATGGAATCCCTCAATAAAGACCGAATTTGATCGTTTAACGTTAATTCAGGCACTCAAAGAAGGGCGTATCGATATCATCGCCTCAGACCACGCGCCTCACAGTAAAGAAGAAAAACAAGGAACCTACGAACAAGTAAAATCGGGGGCACCCATCGTACAGCATACCTTGCCGCTCCTGTTTGAATTAGCTTCTCGCGGGGAAATTTCCGTCGAACAAATTGTCGAAAAAACGAGTCATCGGGTGGCGGATATCTATCGTTTAAAAGAAAGAGGGTATCTACGCGAAGGCAACTATGCGGATGTCGTGGAAATAAGGCTAAATGCTCCGTGGGAAATTACCTCGTCATCCCTCTTATATAAGTGTGGCTGGGCACCGGTAGTGGGGGAGCGACTTTCAGCTAAAGTGAAACGTACGTTTGTAAATGGAAATCTCGTTTATCAGGACGATGTGTTTATGTCGTATGTCAAAGGTTCCCGCTTATTTTTCGAAAAGAGTAGGTAGCGTTTTTTTCATCAACACATCCCGTTGCGCCTCATCTCCTAGTTGAAAAATATGTTCGTCAAATTCCACGAATCCCTGCTTCTGGTAAAACCGAATGGCCCTCGGATTTTCCTCCCAAACCCCAAGCCACATATAGGGCGCCTTGCGTGTTTTTGCGATCGCTAAAGCTTGCTCGTAAAGTAATACGCCCACTTGTTTTCCATGGTATTGCTGAAGCACATAAATGCGCTCAATTTCGAGTGCGTTTGGATCTTGTTTTTCACTTTGCGCATCACCCAAGTTTATTTTCAAATAACCGATCACTTCATCTCCTTGATGTGCGAAGTAAAACTGAGAATTTTCGTTTCGTAATTCCGCCTCGAGTTTCTGCTTCGAAAATCCCTCTTCGAGATAAGCTGCCAAATTCTCCTCAGAATTGTTAGCGGCAAAAGCCTCCTCAAAGGTCTTTCGACCGATGGCTTGTAAGGTTGCGAGGTCTTCTAAAGTAGCCGGAATGATTTGTAGGCTTAGATTAGGCATTTTTTCGGCCACTTAACAGATTAAATAATTTCACGTGTTCATAATAGTTCTCCCTACCTATTTTATGTTTTACCAAGATATTGGCGCTAACCAAATCATCCAAATAGCGAATGGCCGTATTTCTGCTAACCCTTAAATCTTTCTGTAGGTATTCTATTTTGGTATAAGGGTATTTGAAAAGACTATTTAGTAGGTCTTGGCTATATAGTTTAGGTGCCAATGCTCTAATCTGGCTTTTTTGTTCTTGCATCAATAATCGGAGCGCTTGAATTAATATAATCCCTTCTTTAGCCGTTTTTTCTACTCCATCTAGGATAAATAACATCCATGCCTCCCACGACTCTTTTACACGGATTTCTTGAAGTAATCGATAATAGTCGTTTTTATGGGTGATGATGTAGCTGCTTAGATAAAGAATAGGCAAAGTTAAGAGTCCTTTTTGGACCAAATACAATACATTAATAATTCGTCCAGTTCTGCCGTTACCATCATAAAAGGGGTGAATACTTTCGAATTGATAATGAATGATAGCCATCTTTATTAATGGGTCAAGGTCCATCATCGAATCATCATTGATAAAGGATTCCAGGTTTTGCATCAAGTTAAGGATGGTATCGTAGTCTTGTGGGGGTGTATAAATAACTTCTCCTGTTTGATCATTTAATAATTTTGTGCCGGGAAGCCTTCTAAAACCGGCCTTGTTTTGTTCAACGACTTCTTGGATTTGCAGGATTGTATTATTCGTAAGTAATCCATTTGTTTTAACAAGGTCAAAGCCCTCAATTAATGCTTTTGCATACTGGTGAACTTCTTTAGCTGCAGGGCTAGCAAACTGCTGGTTTTGAAAACTACTTCGATAGATTTCATCAAATGTGCTAATGATGTTTTCTATCGCGGAACTTTCCCTCGCCTCTCTAAGGGCTAACGTTTCTAAAAGAATATGTTCATTTGGAAGGCTGCTGATGACCCCTTTAAATTCTGCCAAAGCCTGGTGTGCTAACGCCGATTTACGCAAAACTGCTTTGGTTTCAATATCCTGATGCAAAGGCAGTAAAGGGATTTTTGTCGTTTCCATTTCGAAATATAACCCAAAAATTTAATTATTTGGGTTGTTTCGACTAATTATAACCCAAATAATCAACATTTTGGTATATATCTGCTGCGCTCAATCGCCGTTTATATAATAGACGGGTCTAAAGATGTTTAAATTGTCGTACTTGCTTCCATGACAACATCCCGCAAAACTTCCTTGACCGCCGGTATTCTTTACCTGCTCACCTTTATTTCCATCCCTACTTTATCGCTTTACCACGAAATTCACCAGCCTAATTTTGTTCTCGGCTCAGCTCCATCGACTGATGTAGTGCTCGGAGGAATATTAGAATTGGTGATGGCTTTGGCCTGCATCGGTACGGCGCTGGCGTTTTATCCGGTCCTAAAGAAGCAAAATGAAATGCTCGCCTTGGGTTTTGTGGCGGCGCGGATTTTAGAAGCGGCGCTGATTTTTGCGGGTGTTGCGAGCCTATTAACAGTCTTGAATTTGCGCACTTTAGGTGCGGAGGCGCAAGTAATGTCCCGTGGATTAGTGATGCTCTACGACCGTTTGTTTTTGATTAGCCAAAGCTTCATCCCCGCTGTCAATGGTTTATTGTTAGGATCACTTTTGTATCAAACACGTTTAGTCCCTCGCATATTACCCATCATCGGGATTATCGGAGCCTTTACGTTGGTAGCTGGCGATGTAGCCGTTTTGTATGGAGTGTATGATCAGCATGCACCTATCGCCGGCTTATCTGCGGTCCCCATCGCGCTGTGGGAGTTTTCTCTGGGGATTTATTTGACGTTTAAAGGATTTAAAGAAAATGCCGTAATTTTAGGCTAATGAAAATTCCTATTTACCAAGTTGACGCCTTTGCAAACGAACGCTTTAAAGGCAATCCTGCCGCCGTTTGTCCCTTAGATTCGTGGCTTCCGGATGCCGTGATGCAAAACATCGCTGCGGAGAATAATTTAGCAGAAACCGCCTTTATAGTTCCCGCTGGGAATGAATATGAAATTCGTTGGTTTACGCCCACAGTTGAAGTGGATTTATGCGGACATGCGACCTTAGCGAGTGCGTATGTTTTGTTCAATGAATTGGGTTTTGCTAGGGACCAAATCAACTTCATTTCTCATCGAAGCGGTCCTTTATCCGTAACAACGAATGGCTCCGTTTTAGCCTTGAATTTTCCGGTTGATTCTTTAACTGAATTACCCTTTAAGCCAGCGTTTGCAATTGGATTATCTAAGGCACCTGTCAAAGTTTTTAAAGGCAAAACGGACTACTTATTTGTCTACGATTCTGAAGCAGAAATTTTGGCCTTGCAACCTGATTTCGAAGCATTAAAAGCGCATGACGTTCGAGGAATTATCGTCACCGCTCCCGGTGAAAAAACCGATTTTGTGTCCCGCTTTTTTGGACCTGCCTGTGGCGTGAATGAAGATCCGGTGACGGGTTCAGCACACACGACTTTGACACCCTATTGGGCTTCGATTTTAGGTATAACGGAATTAACGGCTCGTCAATTATCACAAAGAACAGGGTACTTAACCTGTAAATTAGAGGGCGATCGCGTGGAAATTGCAGGCGAAGCAGTGTTATATTTGCGAGGCGAGATTAACGTATAAAAATGAAAAACAGTCAATAAACGAGTAAACAATCCCTATAAATTATAACGAACATGAAAAAACTATTCACCTTTTTCGCCATTCTAGCGATGGCCACTAGCCTTCAGGCGCAAACACCTAAGGCAAATTTAATTAAAGACTGGGAGCGCGCGCGTGCTTACACGAAAGAGTATTTAGAGGCGATGCCTGAAACAGGTTATGCGCTAAAGCCGACTAAGGAAATGCGTTCGTTTGCAGGCCAAATGTTACACCTTTCAGACGCCATTTATATGTTTGTGGGAACAGCAACGGATGTAGCCCCTACGGCAAAGGATTTGGAAAAATCAAATGATGTAGCGAAGGCGAATGTAACGGAGAAAGTGTTAGCGGCGTATGATTTTGCCATTAATGCAATCAAAAATGTGCCGGATGCGAAGTTAGCGGAGACGGTTAAATTATTTGGACGTTTCGATATGACAAAGGGCCAGGCGATTGACAAAGCTTTTGAACACCAAACACACCACCGCGGTCAAGCAACTGTATACATTCGCTTAGCGGGAGCAACTCCTCCAGCAGAGAAATTGTTCTAGTTTGAAACATTCTTTCCAGAAAAGGGTTTGTCTTTTATAGGCAAGCCCTTTTTTTATGCAAGGCGTTAAAAAACAACATTTACCTTCCAAAACCTGCCCCGTCTGTCATCGCCCTTTCGCCTGGCGCAAGAAATGGGAGAAGAATTGGGACCAAATCATCTATTGTGGTGAAAAGTGTAGACGTAGCAAATAAGTTTTCGGACGAAGATATTGACCGCATTATCCAAATGGCTTGGGAAGATCGTACGCCTTTTGAGGCGATCGAATTTCAGTTTGGCTTAAAGGAAAAAGAGGTCATCGAATTCATGCGTTTGAATAGCAAAGATTCCAGTTTCCGCATGTGGCGCAAGCGAATGACTGGCCGCGGCACCAAGCATTTGCAAAAGCGCGTCGCTGTAGATCCGCGTTTTAAATGCACGCTGCAACGCAGCATCAGTATGAATAAAATCAGCAAGCGCTAATGAATTTCCCCACGAACCTTGCCGCCGTTTACGAACGGATCGATCAATTTGATCCAGAAAAGTATGCACGAAGCCGGAATTTCATAACCGGAGGTGTTTCCTATCTTTCCCCCTATTTATCGCGTGGATTTATCAACGTTCCCCAAGTAGTGAAACGATTAAAAGACCGCGGAATTGGTTTAGCTCAAGGCGAAAAATTCATCCAAGAATTAGCCTGGAGGGAGTTTTATACGCGCACTTGGTTTCAAAAAGGCGATGCTATTTTCGAAGATATTCGCCATCCACAAGAGGGAATTGAGCGTTTTGGAATCCCTCGCGCGGTGTTGCAATCGACGACCAGAATCAAGGCCTTGGATGCTCATTTAGCCACATTTGCTGAAAAAGGATACCTGCACAATCACCTCCGAATGTACCTCGCCGCGACGATTTGTAATGTGGCTAAATACCACTGGTTAGAACCTGCCCAATGGATGTATTACCATTTATTGGACGGCGATTTAGCGAGCAATGCGCTGAGTTGGCAATGGTGTGCCGGCACGTTCAGTACTAAGTTGTATTACGCGAATCAGGAGAATATTAATCGCTATACGGGGAGTCAGCAAAGAGGGACTTTCTTGGATTTTGATTACGAGGATTTGCCTTCGCAATCGGTTCCCGATCATTTACAACGATCGGTTGAAGCTTCACTTCTGTTTACCCCGCCCACGACGAAACCGCTGGAATTAATCGATGGAATTCCCACCTTCATCTACACCCATTACACATTGGATCCCACGTTCCACGAGGGCGAAGCCGGCAACCGGATTTTGGTCTTAGAACCGAGCCATTTTGCGAAGCACCCGATGGCGCCTAAGACGATCGAGTTCATCCTATCGCTGGCTGAAAATATACCGGGCATTCAAGTCTATTATGGGGAATATGCGGACCTTAATTTGAAAGGTATTTTCCGTGATCACCCGATCAATGCCCATTTTCAAGGTGTTCGTGAAGTGCATCCGAGTTTAGCTCCAGGTCTGCAAGGGGAGTTCAATAGCTTCTTTTCGTTTTGGAATAAACTAAGCCGACAACTGAGCTAAAAAAGTCTCCGCGCGCGCAAGGTGGGCCTCTCTTTTTTCCAAAGGCATCTTATCCCAGGTACTGATTAGCATCGCCCAGCGCGGATTTTTGCGGAACGTTTCGCGTTGTTTATCTAGGAATCGCCAAAACAATCCATCCCAAATCTCCTGCCATTCGCCCTTCGGATAATCACTCATTTTCAAGATATAATTAGAGCCACAGATATAGGGTTTCGTGGTCATCAAGCCGCCATCGCTGAATTGTGACATTCCATAAATATTAGGCACCATCACCCAATCGTATGCATCGATGTACAGTTCCATGAACCAGCGATAGACCGCGTCGGGTTTGATTTCGCACAACAACATAAAATTGCCCAGCACCATCAGCCGTTCGATGTGGTGATTATAGCCCGTTTTTAAGAGCTTGCGAATCGTTTGGTCGATGGGTTCCACACCTGTCGTACCGTCGTAAAAGGCCGCGGGCATCTCTTTCGTAAATCCCCAATAATTCGTCGTGCGCTGTTGGACCCCAATTTTCCGATACATTAATTGCACAAATTCCCGCCAACCTACGACTTGGCGAATGAATCCCTCCACGCTATTCAAGGGCGCAGCGGAGGCCACAACGCGTTCAATAACTTGAGCTGGATTCAGTAATCCGACATTGATCAAAGGACTTAAAATACTGTGAAATAAAGTTTTTTCTTGCGCTTTAATCGCGTCCTCGTAATCACCAAAAAGGGGAATCCTTTCCCGAATAAATTGATCTAATGCAGCCTCCGCTTCCGCATGCGTCACGGGGTAATAAGCTCCCGAAAAGGGGCGCTCTAAAGAACCCGGATTGTCCGGAAAATGCCTAGCAACATACACGATGGCCTCCAGCATATATTCGTTAGTAACAGTCTCCGGAAACGGTGCTGGGATGAACGTATTCTTCGGAATTTTCTTTCGATTATCCGCATCAAAAGTCCATTGACCGCCCATTGGTTTTCCGTCGTCCTCGAGTAGAATCCCGCGGTCTTTTCGCTGCTGGGTATAGAAGGCTGTTTGAAAATAGGGCTTACGTGTACCGAGCAGTGCGGTGTCGGTGTTGAGGAAGTTGGGGCTTGTTAATAAGTGAATGTCGCCTCCTCGTCTAAGACGGCGTTCTAGCAAGTAATCATTCGGATCGAACAAGCTTATCGCGCCTTCGATGGAAGAAACGAGCGCAACTTCCGAAGCACGTGGATCTTGCGCATCGATGTATTCCACCGTTTTTCCAGCTATGCGAAGTCTGTCCGCAAAAGCGCGCATGCTCGCCCGATGGAAGAGTATTTTCTGCTTGTGAAAGGCGTATTGTTTGAAGAATAAATCGGATTCTACGACATAGAAAACATCCGCTTCTTGAGCGAGTGTCTCTTCAAACAATTGATGTGGAAAGATCAGGAATGCACTCATTTATTGACGTGTTTTTGGAGGATTCGTGCCCCCTCTTGCCGGGCCTTTTTCGTTTTACGCATCGCCCAAACTTGGTCCGACGCCGTCTTTCTTGTCGCACTTAAATCCACGACCGGAGCGGGATAATCCACACCGATTTTCACCCCATACAGAGTCTGTTCCATGTCACTTAATTTCCAAGGTTCGTGAATCAAGGTAGATGGAATCGACACTAGTTCTGGCACCCATTTTTTAATGAAAATTCCATCTGGATCATGGGCGTAAGAATTCTTAATCGGGTTATAAATGCGGATCGTATTAATTCCGGTTACGCCGGCCTGCATTTGGATTTGTGGGTAATGTATACCGGGTTCGTAATCAAGAAATTGTCGAGCTAGAAAATGCGCTAAATCCCGCCAATCCTGCCATAGATTAAACACAAAAAAGGATACGACCATCGCCCGCATTCGGAAGTTTAAATAACCTGTTGCGACCACACAGCGCATACACGCATCGATGAGGGGAACTCCGGTTTGACCGTTTTGCCAAGCCTGAATCAAGAACTCATCGCGGTCTTTCTCCAGCGCTTGATAGGCCTTATTCACAGGTTCAAACTCCATACGTGATTCATCTTCAAACTTCTGCATGAAATGCCCTTGCCAGTGCAATCGAGAAGTGAAATTAGAGAGTGCCCGTTTATTCACAGCGGTCTTATAATGCTGCATGGTGAACGTATGAGCCATCCGCATGCTGATATTTCCGTAAGCTAAATAAGGTGAAATCCGGCTGCATCCGCGTCTACTCGCCTCAGGTTTGCTGATGGAAAAGCTATAGTCTTTATGCCGTGATTCGATGAAACTTTTCAGGTATTTCCAACCCCAGTATTCGCCACCCTCTTGGAAAACAGGATTCCGGGTTTTAAACGCAAGTGGCAGTTCTGGACCTTTAAAAGCGTCATAAAATTCAGGTGATAAACGCATCAAATTCCAATTGTTCTCCCGAACTAAATAGGGTTCGTGACGCATCGTCTCTTCCCAGCGTTGTTGCCAGGTTTTCCGCGATTTCAAGCGGCGAATTACGCCGCCAGTGGGCGTTTCGTTCCAGACAATTCCGGCACTCGAGCAAAAAGTCGACACCGCTTTGTCCCGTTGAAAACTCAAATCATTTCCAATCTCTTCGTGAGAAAAAATTTGGCGTATTTCATATGGCTCCGATAGCGCCTGAAACACCGGCAAAACCTCAGAATGAAAGAGATAAAGGGTCCCGTTTCGGTCCTCTAATCGCCCCTGCATCTCGACTAAAGATTCATGGATAAATCGCCAATGGCGGACATCACTGTCTGGAAATGCGATCAGAGATGGCTCGAAAAAATAAACCAATAACACCGGTATATCAGAATCCAAAGCCCGGTACAAAGGCTCGTGGTCCGTAAAGCGGAGATCACGTTTGAACCAGACGATGTTGATAGGGGTTTTGGCCATTAATTACTAACTGAAAAAACCCATAGGATGTTTTCAGAAAGAAAAAGCGTACCTTTGCACCGGTTTTTAACCTTAATGTATCAAAATGAAACAATTTATAACACTTTGCTTTATCCTCTTCGCGACCAGCACCCTGAATGCCCAAACAGGAAGCATCGAAGTGAGCACCGGAGGCTTCTCTTTTATCCCTGCTTTTACCTCGAAAGAGCCTAATATCATCATCAATGCTGGGACGAATCCGAAGAAACGTTTAACAGGTTCATTGATGTACATGATGCGTATGAAGAGTATGACACCTACTACGGTGGCCTTATTTACACGCTACCGGTTTATCGATAAGAAATTTAAAGCCACTGCTGGGATTCATATTCCCGCTTTTCAAATGACGGAGGAATATGAGGTGACGAGTTTCTTTGGACGGGAATTGACGATGTCTTATCCCATTTCTGAAAAATTGACCCTAGGGTCCTTTATATTAAATGGAAACGCTCGGAATACTGATTTTAAAGTGACGCTAGTCTCTGGAAATACGCATTACCGCCACAAGAACTGGGGATTTTTAACGCAAGGATATTACTTAACGGTGGGGGATTTAACAGGCGTTGCTGAGACGATTACCTATGACATTAATTCCCATTTTCAGGCCAAAGCCTTTGGCAATTATACGATTACAGACGGTCAAGTTATCGGTACCGTTGGCTTGAAATACAACCTATAAGGTTTTCGCTTTAAAGGTCCAAGTGAAGTGGAATTCAGCCACGACTTCACCCGCCTGATTTTTACCGATGGAAGTAGAGAGGAGCTTCGAGCCCTCTTTATTTTCAAGCGCATCACTGACCGCTTGTTGAAAAGCGGCCCCATCTGCGCAGGTAAAAATAATCACCCCCGTCGCTTTCTTAACGAACTTCGCTTCGAGCTTTTCGACTAACATACTCACCGCCGGCTGGCGCTTGTACACCTGCCCAAAAGCCAGCATCCCACAACTCATCTCCGCCGCCATCGCCTCCACGGCGAAATACATGGAACGAAAGGGATTCTGATTAAACCACGAAAGCTTCACCCGTACCCCACACGATTCTTCATCGAAATGAGCCATGGACAGACCTGCCCAAAAGGCCGCTGACAGTTTTTGGAAAACAAAAAACTTGAATAATACCGGATTCGTAATGATCCGCTTGAAAGCGGGGAATTGTGGGTTCATAAATGGAATTATTTTTTGTCTGGCGCAATATAAAAAACAGTGTCTATAAAAAAGAGTATTCCGTTTTGCGTAAGCACATTTTCGTCATGAAGGTCTTCTAGAATTAAACCTAAATCTGCATTATAATAATCGTGGTTTTTTGTGTTTTGGAAACCATTATTTTCCAAAAATAATTTAACAAGCCTTAAATCTGTTTTTTCGCTTGCTTTAATAAATGGTTGCTCTACGACAGCATAAACGACATCTAGTTCTTTGAAGAAACCTAACAATTGATAAGCAGTATCTGGGAAGAATAAATTATTGAGTAGGAGATTGTGCAAATAATCAATCCAAGATGCATAATAGATAGCATCATTCAATTTTAAAACTGAGGCGCCATCTTTTAAATAGACTTTTTGCTCAGCACCCTGTGAAACGTAATTTTCAACATTGATATCAGTTAACCATAAATTCTCTTGGTTAGCAAATTGAATTAAACTCTCTCTTTCTTTTTGTTTGTTTTGCTTGTACTCTTCAGCCACTGAGCCTGCTCCTTGGCTTCTTTTAAGGTAACTGCAGGTTGTTTGGATAAGATGGCAATGCTTAACTTGGCTCTTTCCTGAAAGGATATATTGTATTTCATCTTTCATTTTATTGGTTCTACAAAGGTAAGAAAATTAAGCATCCACTTACTATGGATGCTTAATGCTCTATAAATTACCTAGTTAACCAATACAAACAAAACAAGTAAACTGATATTCTAATAACTTAATCCATGCCCAAACGCAAACAAGCCATAACCCGGACCTTCCATATACCCTGGAACGTCTGATTTATTCGCCTCTACTGCCGCCTGATTCACCGGAGTCGTAAATGGCATTTTACCAGTCGGCTTATAAGCTCCCGTCACAATATCAAGTAGCGCTTCTTGAGTTGTTCCAAAAGTCGCGATGATTGAAGAAGCCTTTCCCTTATCTATCTCTTCAATCACCCATGGATTCGTGTAATTGATGGCTACAATCGTCGGTTTGGCATTCAATACTTCATTCACATGATTCACATCAATGCGATTCTTAGATAGATTCAAATCGATTTTCGAACCCTGCGAGCTGAATAATCCCCCTGAAGTAGGAACTAACCACAATAAAACGACATCTGCCTCTTCCTTTGTGGATACGAATTCTAAACCCGGATAATTTGGTTTCGAAACCTTAATCGCTTCTCCTCCAGCGTTGCGGCCTGATTGGAAATACGTCTCGAAGTATACTTTGGTCTTCTTCGCTAAAGGCAAACGCTTTTCGTCGTTACGTAATAAGACAATGGATTTGCGCAAAGCTAAATCGGCTGCTGCCACCGCTTCTTTGTTACCCACCGTCTTCACCGCTTCCTCCACATTCACATACGGATTCTCAAAAAGGCCTAAGTCGAATTTCTCTTGTAATAATTTCGCCACCGATTGGTTAATGCGCTCCTCTGAAACCAATCCACTCTTCACCACTTCGATCAAAGTCGTAGGATCCGCGGCACCAGAGAAGATATCTACTCCAGCGTTCAACGCCTTTTTATAACGCTCCGGAATCGACATGTTTTCTACGCCCCAAGGCATCATTTCAATAGGACCCGTATCCGAATTGATGATTCCGTGGAAGCCTAATTTATCTTGCAATAAATCACCGATCATCGCTTTGTTATACGAGAATCCCACCTCCTCGAATTCCTTTCCTTTTGGAGCAGAATAATAAGGCATAATCGCAGACGTACCGGCTGCAATCGCTGCTTTAAATGGCTTTACGTGGTAATCGAACATACCCCCAGGGTAATGCGCAAACTTGCCCCAGTCAAAGTGGGAATCTTGTCCGTCCACTTGCGGGCCACCGCCTGGGAAGTGTTTCGTAGTCATCGCTACGGAAGATGGTGAAAGTTTATTTCCTTGGAAGCCTAAAACGATCTCTGTAATCATCTTCGAAGTCAAATCCGCATCTTCCCCAAAAGTCCCTTCCACACGACCCCAGCGTGGTTCAGTCGCTAAATCCGCCATATACATATAGCCTTTGCGAAGACCCACCGAACGCCATTCTGCTGAAGCCGTTTCCGCAAACTTACGAGTTAGTTCAAAGTCGCGCATCGCCGCTAAACCTAGTTCGCCTGGCCATTTAGAGAAAGCGGTAACACCCACGCTTAAACCTACGGAAGCATCCGTCGTCACGTGATTACGGGGATTCGAAGCGACAATCGCTGGAATACCTAGACGCGTTGATTCGCAAAGTTCTTGTAAGTTATTCGACCATTTGGCCATGATTTCTGGCGACGCATTCGCGCGCAAAATGAAATGGCGCAGGTGATATTGTGTCACTCCTTTTGTGGTTCCCGCCGCAGACATGTTAGGGGCGCCTAAAGGCTTGCGGGTAAACATATTTGTCGTTTGGACTAAATCCTCTTCATTAAATCCTTCGGTGATAGGCGTTTTCGCACCACCTCCCTGAACGCCATTCGCGAACACTTGATCTCCGCCCATTCGCGTCGTGCTGATCAGCATGAAACCGAGTTTTTCCTCGACGGTCATTTGGGATACTAAGTCTTTTGCCCGCTCTGAAGCCGGCAAGCGCCAGTCTTCGTATTTATCCAGTTTATTATTTTGGTTTAAATCTTTAAAGGACAATTTCCCTAGGCGCAGGGTCGGTTTTTTCATAGCGACAATAACGGGTTGCGTTTGGGCTAGTAAAGAACTAGAAGCAAAAAGCAAGGCAATAAGCACACGAGATTTCATAGGATTTTTTCTTTCTTTGTGTAGGAAAGCAAAAAAGTAGCCATTTCTAATCACATGAAAGATCCGAATGTAGACGAATTCATACAAAGTGCCGACAAGTGGTCCGCGGAGATGGCCTTTTTGCGCCGCATTTTGCTCGACTGTTTGCTGGTGGAAACTTTTAAGTGGCGGACACCCGTGTACATGGTGGGTACGAAAAACCTCATCGCTATTTCTCCCCTAAAAGAGCATTGCGCCTTGAACTTTTTTACCGGTGCGCTGTTGCAAGATGAGGACAAGCTGTTGATTAAACCCGGCGAACATACGCAATTAGGTCGCTGGATGAAGTTCAGTTCGGTGGAGCAGATTTTGGCCAAAGAAGACCTCATCAAGGCCTACATCCTAGAAGCCATCGAGGTAGAGAAACTAGGTTTGAAAATGGAAAAGTCCACAGAAATCCCACATCCGGAAGAATTAACGGCGATCTTCGATAAAAAACTTGCTTTAAAAACAGCTTTCGATAAACTCACCCCGGGCCGCCAGCGCGCCTATCTTCGTTTTTTCACAGATGGCAAACAGTCCGAAACGCGCACCTCGCGCATCGAAAAAAACGAGAAATATATCCTAAAAGGAATTGGTTTGACGGATTGCATTTGTGGTCTAACAAAGCGAAAACCCAGTTGCGATGGATCGCATAGAGCCATCGAAAATTTTAAAAGATGACGTTTACAAGTCATATCCATGACGTTTTTTACACCAGATTTTAATCTCAAATTTGCCCCATGAATTTTGGAGAACAATTAAAAGAAATCCGTACCACAAAAGGACTTACTCAAATCGAATTATCGGAAAAGAGTGGCGTGGCTTTGCGCACTGTTCAACGCATGGAACGAAACGAGGGTAAACCTAGCCTGTATTCGATGAATGCGATCGGCGAAGTTTTGGGGGCGAATTTGACCTTGTTGTATGCTCCGGATTTGGAAACCGAAACACGAAATATTATGGAAAGTACAGACCAACAATTGTGGGCGATTGCGAGAAAGCGAGCGAAATTTAAGAGAAGTTTTGGCGCTTATTCCGTTGTAATCCCTTTTTTATGGATCATTTGGTATATCACGATGCCTGGAGAAATCCGCTTTAATGTGTTGCCTTGGCCTATTTGGCCTATGCTGGGCTGGGGATTAGGACTAGGGATTCAATACGTGAATGCCTATGTAATTCAAGTGGGATCCTTAGAACAACGGGAATACGATAAGCTGAAGAAGGGAGAATAAAGTTATCAAGGTTGTTTAAATTTTTCCAAAACCCTCCAGCAAACACTGGAGGGTTTTTTATGCTCTTTTAGGACGGCTATTTAAAATAATTCTAAATAAGCTTGCGTTGTAAGCGATCGCGTTGTAGTTTTGGACATTATTTTTAATCAATCTAAATAAAAACAACGCTCAAATGCTTGCTTCCATCCGCCTAATACTACTTTTTACTTTGTTCTCCCCCTTAATTTGGGGCCAAACAGCTCAACTCGTGGGTAACGTTAAAGACATTCAATCCAGACCTGTTTCAGGTGTCAGCGTTCGATTAATGGAAGGCAAGAAAGGAAAATTATCCGACGAACAGGGGTTATTCGAATTTCAGAATCTAGCTTCTGGAACCTATACCCTTCAAGCTTCTTTTGTAGGGTTCAAGACCTTGGTTCAAAAGATTCAGCTGGAAGAGGGGAAGACACTTTCTCTCTCTTTGGAACTAGTAGAAACCACGACCGATTTAAAAGAGATTATGGTGGTAGGTCAATTGAGTCAAAACGAAAAGCCTGTCAGCATAGGCAAGCTTCCCATCCGCCCCATGGATCTTCCACAAAGTATGATGACATTAGATCATAGTTTGTTAGAAGCACAGCAAGTGAGAACCATGAGCGATGCCTTGATGAATACGAATGGTGTCTACATTATGGGGGCGACGGGTGGCTACCAGGAGGAAATTGCGGCGCGCGGTTTTGCCTTAGGGAGTTCGAATACCTTTAAAAACGGGATGCGATTTGCGAACGGAATGATGACGGAATTTAGTGGGGTAGAAAAGGTGGAAATTCTGAAGGGAAGTACGGCGATTCTTTTTGGGAATGTGGCTGCTGGAGGGGTTTTAAATTTGGTGACGAAGAAGCCGAAGTTTACGTTCGGGGGTGAAATAGGATTGCGCGCAGGCTCATGGTCAGCTTTAAAGCCTACGGTAGATATTTATGGTGGCCTTTCTTCGAAGATAGCCGCTCGTCTGAATGTTAGTGTGGAGGAGGCGAATAGCTTTCGGGATGGGGTCAGTTCGAAGCGGAACTATGTGAATCCTTCCATTCTTTTTAAACTAAATGACAAGACGGAACTGTTGGTAGAGGGGGATTATTTGCAGGAGGAAAGAACTCCAGATTTTGGCGCAGGAATTATTAATTACCAAATTGTGCAGGTGCCTCGGGAGCGTTTTTTAGGCGTCGCTTGGTCATACATGAAACAAGAACAGGCGAGCGTGAATTTGAATGTAACCCATCGATTTAATACGGATTGGACGTTGAAATTAATGGGCGGTTTACGCACAAACTCTAGCGATCTCTTCGCAAATACTCGTCCGAATGCTGGCGCCTTAATCAGTACAGATGGTACTTGGGTGCGCAATTTGCAAAAGACGGATTTGCAGGAAAAATATGGCATCGCCCAAATCGATTTGACCGGAAACATCAAACTTGGCCAGATGAATCACCAGATTTTACTAGGTGCAGATTCAGATTTTTTCAATACCGTGACGAATGCCTATAACAATTATGCGCGCTACGATACGGTGAATGTATTCGCATCACGTACTTATCAAAATCGAACAGATCAACCTACCTTAACGCGCGCCACGACTACCACGGCGCCGGTGAATCGCTTGGGAATTTATGTACAGGATTTGGTACATATCTCTGAAAAATGGAAACTACTTGCTGGGTTACGCTATTCTTATCAGCAAACGGCGAGCGAGGTCTACACCTTTAGTACGGCGAAAACGTCGGAAGCGGTCACTTTTGACGGTGCTTTTTCCCCTCGATTTGGACTGATTTACCAGCCTACGTCTGCGCATTCTATCTTTGCGAGTTATGCGAATTCGTTCACGATTAATTCCGGTGTAGATATAAATAATCAGGCCTTGCCGCCTTCGTTAATTGATCAATATGAGCTGGGCGTGAAGAATGAATTATTCGGAGGTTTACTGAGTGCGAACGTGACGGCATACCGAATTTTGAACAATAATTTAGCCCAAAACTCCTTAATCAACGCCACCACCTATTCTTACGTTAAGGAATTAGCCGGATCTGTCCAAAGCGAAGGCCTCGAAATCGACCTCATGTCTAAGTCAATTCATGGATTTACATTGAACGCCGGATACAGTTTTAACGAGACAAAATACGTGAAAAGCAACACCTATATCGAGGGAAGCCTATTGAAATATAACCCAAGCCATACGGCGAATTTGGGTATTTCATACCGCCTAAATGGATTTCAAGCAGGCATAACGACGGTGTACATTGGCGAGCGTTTTGCGGGGCGTTCCACGCGCATTAAAGTAGATAACGATGCCTACAGATTAATCCAGTTACCTGATTATATGCAAGCAGATGTTTCCGCTTCTTATCGCTATAAAAACATCACGATCAGAGCTAAAATGGCAAACATCGGGGACGTCATCAGTTATAATGTACACGACGATAACTCTGTGAATCCCATTGCGCCACGTAATTGGAATATTGGAATTTCTTATCTTTGGTAAAATCAAAACAGACCTATGAGCTCGCTATCCACTAAAATGCGCACCTACCACCGTTATTTAGGCTTCTTCTTAGCCGGCATTATGGCGGTTTATTCCATCAGCGGAATCATCTTAATCTTCAGAGAAACGAGCTTTTTAAAGAGCGACGTGCACAAGGTTCAAACCTTGAAACCCGGGCTTTCGAGTGAAGAATTAGGGAAAGAATTACATTTGCGCGGCTTAAAACCGGACACAACCATAGGCGATGTGGTATCCTTTAAACAAGGGACCTATAATTTGAAAACGGGGGAGGCGGATTACACGGTTTCCGAGCAACCGGCCATCGTGAACAAGATGACGAAATTGCATAAAGCCACCACGAATGATCCTTTGTTCTACCTGAACATCTTCTTCGGACTATCCCTGCTTTTCTTCGTGATTTCATCCTTCTGGATGTTCTTGCCTAAGACGAGTATCTTTAAAAAGGCGATGTTATTTACGCTGGCTGGGGCCGTTTTAACGATTGTGTTGTTGCTGCTTTAATAGAGACGGGGGATAATCGCTTTTACCCTTTTTTGGTAGTCCAGGTATTTATCGCCAAAAACTTCCACCAGTTTTCTCTCCTCTAAACGGTATCCAATCAGGATATAGCCATAGGAAATCAGGAGGACGAGCAACATTTTTTGGGTGGTAACAAGTAGAAATAGGCCCAGAATTAAGACAATGGTGGCAAAATATAGCGGATGTCTCACGTATTGATACATCCCAGCAAACACTAATTCCGGTTTCATCTCCTTTTTAAGGCCTAAAAATTCAGCCCCGTCAAAAGCCTTAAACGCCAGATATAAGAGCACAAGCCCTATAAGTAAAAGACAAATCCCCAGCAGGACTAACCAAGTAGACGCGAACAATAGGGGGTCTGGGAGGAAGATGCTCCCGTATAAAAGGGGGATTAAGCCAGATATGGCGATTAAATTATAGCTAATTCTGTAGTAAGCGAATAAGGCAGGAACGCGTTTTTCAACGCTTAATTTTACCTCGTTAGAAGCCAGGAAACTATGGATAAAAAAATACACTATCCAGCCAAAACCTAAGAGCATGATTTCCATGTTGATTTTTGATTAGGGACAAATCTAGTGTAAATTAGTTAAAAATATATCTTATGCCCCTCTTAAAAGCCACCCCCATTCTAGCCTATTTAGATCGCAAAGCAACGGTCGCTTTCTATGAAAATTTAGGCTTCGAAAGTAATGCCAAATGGGATGGCTATTTAATGTTTTCGCGCGACGAAATCAATATTCATTTGTGGTGTTGCGATGACGAAAGCATCCCTAAAAATACGGGATGTTATATTTACGTGGATGAGATTGACGCTCTATACAAAGAATGCGAAGTGCTCGGAATTGTGCACCCCAATGGGAAGCTTCAAAATATGGCCTGGGGCATGCGCCAATTCAGCATTTTGGATAACAGTGGGAACATCATTCATTTGGGTCAGGATATGAATAGCTAATTATTTTTCTAACTTATGTTTCTAAACCTATGAAACATGAAAAAAATAGCGATTCTCTTGCTGGGATTCAGCCTGTCACTTTCTGCGCAGATCCCTGCCGGAAAGAAAGTTATTTCCTCTCTTTACGTTTACGATTTAGCCTCAGGTAAATCAGAATTAATCCTCACCGAAAAGCGCCATTTCGAGGCCCCTAACTGGTCCCGAGACGGGAAATTTCTGCTAATTAATGCGTACGGAAAGCTAGAAAAAATCAGTCCAAAGGGCGAAAAATTAGGGGTACTAAACACGGGCTCCGTAGCTAAGTCAAACAACGATCACGGTTATTCATTTGATGGCAAAACCTTATTTATTTCCAGCGCTAAAGCCGAGATCAAAGAGCATACCTCCTTCATCTACAAAGTTTCTTCCGAAGGCGGAAATCCTGTTCAACTTACTCCATTAACCCCCTCTTACTGGCATGGCATTTCTCCAGATGGCAAGACGATGGTCTATTGTGCGGCGAGAAATGGCAATTATGACGTTTATGCGATGTCTTCGAATGGCGGCGATGAGATTCGGTTGACCTCTACAGAAGGCTTAGATGACGGTCCGGAATATGCGCCGGATGGAAAGCATATTTACATCAACTCCTATCGGTCTGGGATGATGCAGATTTGGCGGATGAAACCAGACGGATCAGAGCCAGAACAGATGACCTTTGATGCACATTCGAACTGGTTTGCACACATCGCGCCTAACAATAAAGTCGCGACGATTATTACCTATATGGAAGACCAAAAGCAGGCCCACCCCTTTGGCCATCAAGTCAAACTGCGCTTATTGGATTTAAAAACTAAAGTGGTGAAGGATTTAACCGAAGAGTTTTATGGAGGGCAAGGAACGATTAATGTGCCTTCCTGGAGTCCAGATGGCAAGAAATTTGCCTATGTACGGTATGCTTTGGAAGATTTGTAAAAAGGGAGTAAATTCACAAAAAACCTAGTTAATATGAACAAAGATAGTCAAGCTTCTAGACGGAAGTTTTTACAACAAATCGGGGCGACTAGCCTCGTGGCAGCTTCTTCGCCATTCGCCTCTCTAGGCGCACAGCAAAAAGCAGAGGAACGCATTTTAACTTATGAAAAACGCATCTCGGTAGGCGAAAAGATTCGCCTAGGAGTAATCGGTTTTGGGGTTCAGGGTCACTTTGATTTAGCCTCAGCACTGAAAGTGCCAGGTGTAGAATTAGCCGGAATCTGTGATCTATATACGGGTCGCATCGAAAACGCGAAAGAATTATACGGTAAGGATTTATACACGACCCGTAATTACAAAGAATTATTAGACCGTTCGGATATTGATGCGGTGATCATCGCAACACATGATGTGTGGCACGCGCGTATTACGATCGACGCTTTGGCAAAAGGCAAACACGTCTACATCGAAAAACCGATGGTGTATAAAATAGACGAGGGCCCTAAGGTGATTGCAGCCCAAAAGAAATACGGCAAAGTCTTACAAGTCGGATCTCAGCGCGTGAGCAGCATCGGCTTAGCGAAAGCGAAAGAGATGTTAGCGGCTGGCGAGATCGGGAAATTAAATATGGTGAACGCGGTCTACGATCGTCAAAGCTCCATCGGCGCTTGGCAGTATACCATCCCGAAGGATGCAGACGCTTCCACTTGTGATTGGAATCGTTTCATCGAGGCAACCGCGAAAATGGAATTCGACGCGAAGAAATTCTTCTGGTGGCGTGCTTTTAAAGAAGTAGGAACCGGCGTAGCGGGTGATTTATTCATCCACTTGTTGTCAGGAACCCACTTTATGACGAACTCTAATGGCCCAGAAACGATCTTCTCGACAGGGCAATTTAGCCACTGGAACGATGGCCGTAACTTACCAGATGTGATGTCAGGTGTGATGCAATATGGTAACACAGCGGAGCACCCAGCTTTCCAATTAACCTTGCAAGTCAACTTTGTCAGCGGAACAGGCGGGCAAGAGGTGATTCGTTTGATCGGTTCTGAGGGTGTGATGGATGTGAAAGGAAACACGATTTCTGTGAAGCACAGCATTATGCCAGAAGCTCCGGGCTTTGGTGGATATGATTCGGTGTTTACGCTTCCTAAGAGCATGCAGGAAGAAATGACCCGCGATTACAACGCGAAATGGACAGATGCACAACGCAAACGCCCTACGAAAGAGGATGTGATTTTCAGAGCGCCAGCAGGATATGATGAGCACGTGGATCACTTCACACACTTCTTCGATGCGATTCGCAACGGGACGTCTGTGGTAGAAGATGCGGCCTTTGGATTTAGAGCGGCGGCGCCAGCCTTAGCTTGTAACGAAAGTTACTTCCAAAAGAAAATCATTCAGTGGGATCCAGTCAATATGAAATTAAAGTAAACAAAAAAGCCGGCTCTAATAAGGGCCGGCTTTTTTCATTAATTAAACTCAACTAATTATTATTTGAATGTGACATCAAAGCGATCAAGGTTCATCACTTTTGACCAAGCTTTAACAAAGTCTGTTACGAATTTGTTTTGAGAATCTTTCGTCGCATACACTTCCGCTAAAGCGCGAAGTTCAGAATTCGATCCAAAAATCAAGTCCGCACGTGTCGCCGTCGCGCGTGCCGCACCCGTTTTCTCATCCGTTCCTACGAACTCTTCTTTCGTTGCATTCGCTGGCTTCCAAGTCGTTCCCATTTCTAATAAGTTCACGAAGAAATCATTCGTTAACGCATCTTTCTTTGTAGTGAAAATACCGTGCTTCGAACCATTGTAATTCGTGTTCAAGGCACGCATACCTCCCGTTAACACCGTCATTTCTGGTGCAGTTAACGTTAATAATTGCGCTTTATCTATGAACAATTCTTCCGTTGATAACGTATACTGCGTTTTCAAGTAGTTACGGAAACCATCCGCCATTGGCTCTAATAATCCGATGGAAGCGATGTCCGTTTGTGCTTGTGTGGCATCCATACGACCTGGGATAAATGGCACAGTAGTCTTCACACCCGCATTTGCAGCTGCTTTTTCTACCGCAGCAGAACCACCTAAGACGATTAAGTCTGCGATCGATACTTTTTTCTTACCTGCTTTCGCGTTGAATTCTTGTTGAATTTTCTCTAATACAGCTAAGACTTTCTCTAATTGCTTTGGATTATTTACCTCCCAGTTGCGTTGTGGTAATAAGCGAATACGCGCTCCATTAGCCCCACCACGGCGATCTGAGTGACGGTAAGTAGAAGCCGAAGCCCAAGCCGTCGAAACTAATTCGCTGATCGATAAACCCGAGTTCAATAACTTCACTTTCAAGGCTGCAATATCTGCCGCGTTAATCACTTCATGATTCAATGCAGGGATTGGATCTTGCCAAACCAATTGCTCCTTCGGCACTTCTGGTCCTAAGTAAGTAGAGCTAGGACCCATATCGCGGTGCGTTAATTTGAACCAAGCTTTGGCAAAAGCCTTTGCATATACTTCTGGATTATCTAAGAAGTTACGAGAGATTTTCTCGTACGCCGGATCCACGCGTAAAGCGATATCCGTTGTTAACATCGTAGGCTTGTGGAAGGTATTTTTATCAAATGCATCAGGAATAATGTTTGCGCTGTTTTTCGCAATCCATTGGTTCGCACCCGCTGGGCTTTTCTCTAAAGACCACTCATTGTTGAACAATAAGTGCAAGTATCCGATACCCCATTGTGTAGGCGTCGACGTCCAAGTCACCTCTAAACCAGACGTGATCGCATCTTTTCCTTTACCTGATTTGTACGTGCTTTTCCAGCCTAAACCTTGCTCTTCGATTCCGGCCGCTTCAGGATTTTCTCCTACGTTTGTCGCTGGACCCGCACCGTGTGTTTTACCGAATGTGTGACCACCCGCGATTAACGCAACAGTCTCCTCATCATTCATACCCATACGGCCAAAAGTCTCGCGAATATCTTTCGCAGAAGCTGCCGGATCTGGTACACCATTAGGACCTTCTGGGTTTACATAAATTAAGCCCATTTGAACCGCCGCTAATGGATTCTCTAATTTGCGACCCTCTGAATAACGGTTTTTATCGTCTAACCATTTCTTCTCTGATCCCCAATATACGTTCGCTTCTGGCTCCCATACGTCTGTACGACCACCCGCAAAACCAAAGGTTTTGAAGCCCATTTGCTCTAGAGATACATTTCCTGTTAAGACCATTAAGTCAGCCCAAGAGATTTTATCACCATATTTTTGCTTGATTGGCCATAACAAACGACGCGCCTTATCTAGGTTTGTATTATCTGGCCATGAGTTCAATGGAGAGAAACGTTGTTGACCTGCGCGAGAACCGCCACGGCCATCGCCTGTACGATACGTACCTGCACTGTGCCAAGCCATGCGAATGAATAGTGGACCATAATTGCCAAAGTCAGCCGGCCACCAATCTTGTGATTTAGTCAAGACCGCTGCGATGTCTTTTTTCAAGGCAAAGTAGTCAAGACTCTTAAATGCTTTGATGTAATTGAAGTCTGGGCCCATCGGGTTTGACTTCTCTGAGTTTTGGCGAAGCATGCCCACGTTCAACTGGTTAGGCCACCAATCTTTGTTTGTCGTTCCAGACGCTTTCATTCCCGTGTGAGGATTAATTCCAGCGTGTGGATTCACTCCAGCTGCTGCGTGAGGATTCGCACCGCTACCGTGTGGATTAGCAGCCGCCGCGTGCGGATTCGGATAATCTTGCGCGAAAGTTGCTGTGGAAGCAAGGACGCCGCAAAGGAAAAGTAGTTTTTTCATGATTCTTGATTTTTAGTGGTGCCAAATTAGTGGCAAAAAATGGATAGAGAAAACTGAAATTTTCTATATTTGACATAGATATTATCTATAACAATGAATATACATCAATTAGAATACATACTGGCCGTTGATCAATTTAAAAGCTTCTCGAAAGCAGCTGATTATTGTCATGTTACGCAGGCGACTTTGAGTGCGATGGTGAAAAAGCTGGAGGAGCAATTGGATATCGTCATTTTCGATCGAAAGGCAAACCCCATTGCGACTACTGAAAATGGTAGAGAGATCTTAATGCAGGCCCAGCAAGTGGTGGCCCACGCGAACGCGTTATTATCTTCCTCTAAGGCGATTAATCAAAAAGTAGAGGGACGCGTTAAGATGGGTGTTATTCCTACGATTGCGAGTTCGATGTTGCCGCTAATTCTGAAGCATTTGGTGGAAAAATATCCTTTGTTACAGCTAGAAGTGTACGAAGTGACAACAAATCAACTGATCAAGGATTTACGTGAGGGGAAATTAGATGTAGGTATTTTAAGTACACCCATTGCCTCGACGGAGGTGGAAACGGAGCTTTTGTATGTGGAAGATTTGTGTGTTTATGGGCATTTGCCATCAGGAAGTCGTTCCATTGCGAAAGCTGATTTGGCCAAACAGCGGATGTTTTTATTGCAAGAAGGGCACTGCCTTCGGGATCAAATAATTCAGCTGTGTGATTTGAAGAAGAACAAGTCCTTGCCCTCTAATTTATCAGTCGAGTCGAATACGTTTGACACCTTGTTAAATCTCGTGGACGAATTCAACGGATTGACGGTCTTGCCAGCATTGTATGTAGGCCAAATGAGTGAAGCCAGACAAGCGCATTTAATTGGATTAACGGATGGATCTTTAACACGCGAAGTGAGTATGGCGTACTACCGCCCCTATGCGAAATGGAATATTTTGAACCGTTTAAAAGCCGAAATTACCGCTAAAGTGAATGAGCGATTGAATTCTTAAACCTTGCCGTAAATTTCCACCTATGGAAAATCAAATCATACAACAGATTGCAAATCCGGCTGCTTTAGAGCAATTATACCGGTCTAATCCGACAGCTTTTTCGCGCGCCTTTCAAGTCGTTTACCCACAAATTTCTACTTCACTAACGGCGCAAGTTTGGCACGAACGCTTAGCAAAATCTTCCACCTCTTGGGGAGTAAAAGGCGATTGGATTTTACTGACTATTCTCGCGTCTATCGTTGCTTTTTTAATGCAGATGCCAGATCTGTTTTCGATTTCACACGATCTTTATTTCCCCCGAAATATGTCATTTATTGTGATGCCAGGTATTGGAGCCTATTTTGCGTACAAGCAAGGTTTGACATTAAGACAATTAGCAGCGCCACTTTTAGTGCTGTTATCCTCTATCGTTTTTATTAATCTTTTACCAGAAGGAAGTACCACGCTAATTTTGACCTGTCTGCATATTCCACTTTTGATTTGGCTTGTAGTAGGCTATCTTTTTGCGGGAAACGATTCAGCAAAGCGAATGGAATTTCTACGTTACCACGGGGATCTTGTCGTGATGACGGCAGTAATCGGATTAGCAGGAGGCTTGTTTACGGGATTAACGTTGAATCTGTTCAAACTTATTGGCATCACGATAGAGGACTTTTATTTTCGGTATTTAGTACTCTCTATTTTGCCTTCAGTACCTCTTTTTGCCACTTTTTTAGTCCGTCAAAACGGGAGTCTCGTGAGCAAAATCTCCCCTGTGATCGCTCGTATATTTACGCCTTTGGTGACGATCACGCTGGCTCTATTTCTAGGGGCGATTATTTATACGGGGAAAGACCCCTATAATGATCGAGAATTCTTAGTTGTTTTTAATGGGATATTGATTGGGGTGATGGCTTTGATTTTGTTCTCTTTAGGCGAAGCTACGAAGGCGAATGCTTCTCGCGTGCATCAGTATTTCTTGTTCGCCTTAGCGGTGTTAGCGATCATCGATAATGGGATTGCTTTGTCGGCTATTGGATATCGACTGTTTGAGTTTGGGATAACGCCAAATCGCATAGCGGTACTGGGAAGCAACGCCATTGTGATGCTGCATTTGATGCTGGCTACGAAGAAGCTTTGGGAGTTTTTGAAGGGCCAAAAAACGCTCGAAGAAGTCGAGCTCGGAATCACCGCTTACTTGCCCCTTTATGCCATATGGGCGGCGATAGTCAGCTTCATGTTCCCGCTGATTTTCCAGTTTAGTTAATAAAAAAAGGCCCGATATTTTCGGGCCTTTCTATTTCTATTGCATTTGCATTGAGTCCATTCCGCCACCGGAATTGTTCTTTTTCATTTGGCTCATGTCGAATTTACCGAAACGAAGCGAGAACGTCAGACGAATCATTTGCGGATTGGATAGGCGGTAAGATGCCTGTGAGAATCCCTCCCCGAATGAAACGCGGGTGTTTCCACGGGAACGGGTTAGGTCATTAAACGCTAAGGTCAAAGAAGCCATATCATTTTTCAAGAACGACTTTTTGATCGCTAAATCGATGCCAAAGAAGGGCTCAATATATCCCTGCGATGAACTTTGCGTCTGCATACCCGGAGGGCCCTGCATTCCTTGGTTCTGTGTGACTGGCACATTCGTCTTGCCTTGGTAATCGCCAGACAATTGGATGCTCCATTTTTTGGGCAAAATAAACGTGTTATTTAACTTACCAAAAACGGACCAAAGCGGATCGTTCACCTGCGTCGCATCGATGTTCGAGATATTGATTTTGGAATTATACATATTCACGTTCGCTGTCAAATCCCACCAGGTTTGTAATTTGTTCGTGTAAGTGAATTCTAAACCATAGCTAATGCTCGAATTCGCGTTCACAAATGTGTTAATCAAATCCAATTTACCATTGATCGGATTCGTCTCTTGTTTCAAATAACGCGTGATCAAATTGTCCGTGTATTTATAATAACCAGAAACCAAGAAAGTCGCAGCGCCTTGTGATTTGCTATACGAGAGCTCGCCAGATGTTGTGAACTCTGGTACCAAATCCGCATTTCCACGTTGAATATTCAAGCTGTCGCTGTAGTCCACAAAGGGAATGATTTGGAAGAAATTAGGACGATTCACACGTCGGGTGATGCTTAATTGCAACTGATCGGTCTTCGATAAATCTTTCTTCAAAAAGATCGATGGGAATAAGCTAAGCGGGTATTTATTGCTGAATGCCTGGTTTGTATTCAACAATTTCCCCTCGTATTCCGAGCTCTCGCCACGTAATCCGATTTTGTAGGATAGTGTTTTACTCGCCTTTCCGGAGATAGAGAAATAAGCTGCGTACACTTTATTGGTACTCTCATAGTTCGTGGATGCTGACGTGATGGTCTTGTAGACATCTGAACCGACTGGTTTTAAGGTATTCGTGTTTTCATTTGCTAAATCATTGATCTGCGCACGTAATCCCGTTTCGATTGTACCCTCATTTTTAATCGGTGTTACATAATCTAATTGAACGGTCATAAAGGCGTTTGTTCCAGAGCCTAAATTCTTCTGAATTTGTGTTCCTGTGATGGCATTATTCTTTACATAATCTGTCGTAAACGTACCATCACCTTTATTTGTTCCGCCAAAGTAGTTCAAATCCCCTGTTAATTCTCTTCCCGCTTTCGGGTAAGTATGTTTGAATCCTGCTTGGAATCCAGCCGGTTTAAACTCGCGGGAGCTCTCAGAAACGCGGTGACTTAAGGTAGTCAGCCCATTCACAGAACTCGAAATATACGTGTCCTCTGTCGGTTTAAATTGACCACCTCCACCAAAGAAAGCGCCCAAAGTCAACGTAGTCCGATTGCTCGCCGCATAATCCGCTGAGACACGCGGAAAAAACATCACCCCTTGTGTCTTGTTATCTGATTCTTGGCTGACAGAAGACAAAATGCCCCCTAAATCACTCGAGCGCACACTATTTCCGATGGAATTATTGCGCACACGCATGTTCATCAAGGTTGCCGTTAAGTTCCATTTGTTCTGTTGGTAACTGAAATTCCCCATGATATTCGAACCGCCAAAACGATCCGCCCCCACGTTCACCATTCCATTATAACCATTCTTTTTGTTCTTCTTCAACACGATGTTGATGATACCCGCCATACTTCCAGAGGCGTCGTATTTCGCAGAAGGATTCGTGATTACTTCCACTTTCTCGATGATGTCAGCCGGGATTTGATCCATGGAAAGACTTGTAGGACGACCGTCGATAAACAAGGTTGGATTCGCATTTCGCACTTTTACGTTTCCGTCGATATCCACCTGAACGGATGGGATATTACGCATCACATCAATCGCGGTTCCCCCAGTCGTTACTAGGTTCTGCGCTACATTAAAGGATTTTTTATCGATGTCCATTTCGACCAAAGACTTCGTCCCCGTCACCACGACATTCTCTAATTCTTTCGAATCCTGTGCTAATTTTATGTTCCCTAAATCTTTCTCAAATGCCGCCATCATCTTCATCATGTCAGGCTGAACACCTGGTTCCATTTTAGGCATTTCGAAAGCAACGGTTGCTTCGTAGTTCTTGTAGCCGACGAAAGATATTTTGATTTTTAAACGCGCGTTTACCGGAATTTCCTTGAAGTTAAAGTCACCATTTAGTTCGGCTGTTTGGGCTTTAACTAGGATGTCTTTCGCTTGTTTTGTTGCCGGATCTACCGTTATTTTTAGTAAAACAACCGAGGCAAATTCAACCGGTTTTCCCGTTTCGTCTATGACTTTTCCGAAGACGTGACCTTGGTTTAAATTAGCTCCCGGTCCGCGGGCGCCAGCTCCAGCCGGAGGACCGCCTGGTACTTGGGCAAAAACAGAAAGGGAAAGGAGCGCGATGAGGGCAGTAGCAAGTATTTTTCTCATTAGGTGGATTGATTTCAATAAAATTGTACCACAAAGGTACATTCAATTCTATGAATAGGCCATTTTTTCTGCCTGACGGTCGATTGTAGAGATGAATGATGGATATTGTGCGAGAAAAGGTTTTTCTTTACAGGATGAAAAAGCTCCTTTTATTCTTCGTTTTGGCTTCCTTCGTAGCGGCCGCACAAACTAAACCAGCTGGAAAACTTGATCCGACAAAACCTGTTTTGGTCTTAGAAAGCTCCTGTGGCACGTGCAACTTTGAGATGAAAGGAAAGGGCTGCTTTCTCGCAGTGAAGTTCGACGGCAAGGCGTATGCGGTAGAGGGGACGGGACTGGACGATCACGGTGACGCTCATGACGAAAAGGGTTTTTGTATGGCGGTGCGAAAGGCCAAAGTGCAGGGCAGTTTGAAAGGAGACAAATTTGTTGTGACCTATTTCGAACTATTAAAAGCAGAATAGCGTATCTTTGCAACATGAAAAAGGCGTGGATTTTAAAGCTCATCTTTATTTGCAGTTTTGTACTGCTAGGCGAGCGTGTATCTACGTCTCCCAATTTTCTGTCTTCATCCCGCGCTTTTCTACATACCACCATTGATCATTCTGACGCCATTGTGGCCATTGAATTAGAGGATGAAGTGGAGGATGAAGCCCTTTCATTTTTCAGTTTGCTGTCCACGTTTGAATGGAAAGCAACCCCCTTTTTCTTGATTCTGTTTTTTGCGCTTATTCTGAATGCGCAGCATGCACAGGCAAAAATCCCCTCATATTTACGTTTTCATAATTTAAGACTGTAGTACAATTAGACCTTTTCCTTTATTCAATTCGTCTAAATTATACCAGTCTATCTTATGAAAAAATTCCTTTTGTTGATCCTTGCGATCAGCCCTATTTTGCCTGCGATGGCGCAAGCAGATAATGAAGCGTTAAGATTTAAATTGAACGAAAGTGGGACCCATTATTTTCAGGCCACTTTATTGAACCAGGCTTGGTTGCGTTCTACAGAAAATAATCCGGGGACAACCGTGGAAGGAAATCTGGAATCGCAGTCGACAGATATCGGTTTACGTAGAACGCGGATGCAGTTGTTTGGTCAGATTACGGACCGAACGTTTATTTATTTTCAGTTTGGCCAAAATAATTTCAACGCCCAATACAACTCCACTTCGAACCGCAAAATCGCGCCTTTCTTCCACGATGCCCTAGGTGAATACCGGCTTTCCGATAAAAATCAATTGAAAGTGGGTGGAGGCTTGAGCATTATTTCAGGCTTATCTCGTTTTTCACAACCCAGCATCGGGACGATAACGACGATGGATGTGCCCGTATTTGCACAAACCACCGTGGATCAAATCGATCAGTTTTCGCGCAAATTAAGTGTCTATGCTAGGGGCCAAATCGGGCACTGGGACTACCGTTACATTCTTAGTGATCCTTTCCCTATCACGTCGAACGGCCAAACGCCACCGGCGCTCGCACCGGTTTCGAACTTTGCGTTGAAGGGTCACAACTTACAACACCAAGCGTACTTGATCTATCAGTTTTTTGACCAAGAAGCTCACACGACTCCTTACATGACAGGGTCGTATGTAGGAACTAAAAAGATTGTCAATATCGCTGGAGGATTCATTTACCAAAAGGATGCCATGTGGAATAAAGCCGCCGCCTCGCCAGATACAACTTATCAAAATATGGCCCATTGGGCGATTGAAAGCTTTGTGGACATTCCGTTAAACAAGGAAAAACACAGCGCGCTGAATGCCTACATCGGTTATTTCAATACGAATTACGGCACGAATTATTTGCGCTATAATGGGGTGATGAATCCGGCGAATGGAACCACTGCGACGGCGGCTAACTCGATCAGCGGACATGGTCCGGTGTATGGCAATAGTTACCCGATGTTTGGAACGGGTTCGGTGGTCTATACGCAAATTGGGTATTTATTGCCATCGAAAAATGCGAGTATGTCGAATCGCTGGATGCCCTATGCGTCTGCGACTTTGGCATACTACGATAGACTGAATGGCTTCTCGAATAACACCTTTAACGCGGGGATCAATTACTATATTCAAGGCAATAAATCGAAGTTAAGTCTAGACCTTCAAAACCGCCCGAGCTTCCAAGTGAGCCAAGGCGAGCTAGTGAAAGGCCAACGCTTAAATTCGGTGACGCTGCAATTTCAATTGTTTATTTAATGAAGAAGGGCCTTATTTTTTTACTGATTTCCTTTGCAGGTTTCAGTCAACAGAACTTCTTTAATGTGCCGAGTTCGGATATTACGAAGGCAAAACATGTGTTTTTCCAGCAACAATTGAATTTCATTAACGCCGGATTTCAGTCGTCCACGACTTTCTGTTATGGCTTGGGAAAGAACTATGAAATGGGGTTGAATGTGATCGGTGTGACCGTTGATTACGCAGCCTCCTTAGCCGATAACGCGGGAACTTTTATTGTACTGAATGGGCAAAAGAAATGGGATGTTTCGCCTGTATTTTCTACCGCACTTGGCGGCCAAATTGGCTTAAGCTCATTGGCTGATGGGGGTGCATATGCTTATTCGAATGGGGTTTATAAACTAGAGCATACGAAATTAGTGGGCGGGATCTATTATTCCTCTGATGCCTATTTCGGCCCAGAAAGTCGGGGGTTCAATGCCTCAGGAACGCTGGATAAATTTGGTTTTCAAGCGGGAATAGAGCGGAATCTTTGGAAAGAAAAACTCTTATTTCAAGCTGATTTTATTAGTGGAAGGCACTCATTGGGCGAAGTCGTTTTAGGCGGGGCCTATTTTATTTCTAAAAATGTGGTGCTTTCTGCCGGCTACCAAATTCCCACAATGGGCAGCAAATCGCAAGATGCGGTGGTGTTTGAAATCACGTATATCCCCCTTTAATGTCGCACAAGAATCGCCATTGGTCTCATGGAAGACGACTAATGGCGATTTTGATTGAACTTTAACCTTATGAAGAAATCACTACTTTTTTTACTGCTTTTCGGATTTCACGCTTTCTCGCAAAGCTCCATTCAATCGCGCATCGTCGATAAAAAGGCGCCGGTTGAATTCGTGAATGTGCTCTTGTACAGCGCATCGGATTCAGTGAAAATTCTGAAATACGCGACCACCGATAGTGCTGGGGTATTTAAATTATCCGGTTTAGCAGCAGGGAAATATGTCTTGAAAACCCAGATGATGGGCTTTGTGTCGACTAAAATTCCAGTGTCATTGTTGGAATCACAGGCTTTGCATTTGGACGATATTTCGCTGCAAACGGATAGCAAGATGTTAGCTGCTGTCGAAGTACTTTCTCAGAAGGAATTAGTCCAAAAAACAACCCAAGGTTTCATCGTCAAAGCGAAGGATAATTTAACGCAAGCCGGAGGTTCTGCGACAGATTTATTGAAAAGTATTCCTACCGTAGTAGTGGATCCAGATGGCGCGATTACGGTGCGCGGAAAGGGCCCACTCATTTTGATTAATGGGCGCACCTCTGGGATTTCATCGACCGATTTAATTCCGGCCAGTAGCGTGGAAAGTGTGGAAATTATTAACAATCCATCAGCTCAATATGACGCAGATTCAGAAGGTGGGATTATTAACATTACTTTGAAAAAGGCGGCGAAGAGTGGTACGAATGTGTCGGCTTCTGTGGGTGGCGGTTTTGGCGCGAAAGGCCGCGGGAGTGCTGCATTTAGCCTCAATCGATCAGTCGGAAAGTGGAATGTAGGACTATCCTATGACATGCGTTTTTCTGAAAGGACTCGTAAGGCGAACACGACGCGGACGAGTTTTGATCAGCCTTTGGATTATTTATTGCTTCAAAACCGGAATGATATCCGCACGGAAAGTACGCAGAATCTCAAGTTCAATGTAGACTATGCGGCATCGTCGCACGACCTTTTCAATTTTGAGGTTTTATCGAATATCGAAGGACAGGATAACGATGAAGTTTTGGGATCCCAATTCTCCACCCAATTAGGCGCATTTAACTCGCGGAATATCCGGGAATCCATTGAATTAGAGAAAGGATTGGCCATTGAATTTGCGGGGACTTACAAGCATTTATTTGCCGACAAAAAAGAAAAATTAGTTATTAACGCGAGTGCTTCCATCGGTCGCGATAACCAAGATACGGACATCAATACAAAGTCATTGACGGAGAGTGGAACGACCTACGGCTCTACGTTTTTACAGCGTACGTACAGCTATGCGAAGCCACAAACGACTAATTTTAAAGTGGATTATGCGAAGCCAATTTCTTCTTCTACCACTCTTGAAACAGGGTATAAAGGAATTTACAGAGCGAACAATATCGACTTCCAAAACCAAACGTTTATCGGTTCTAGCTATGTAAAAAATCCTGCTGTGAGTAATATTTTTGACTTCAAAGAGCAAATTCATGCGGCCTATGTGCAGATCAAATCGGAGCCGTCAGCTTCATTTAAATATGATATAGGTTTGCGCGCGGAGAAAGTGATGAACGAAGGAACCTCGATTTCGAATTCGTCCATTTCATTTCAACGCGACTATTTCAACCTGTTTCCCACAGCGAATTTCGCTTATTTCGTAAACAAATCGGACTTCCTGAAATTCAGTTATAGCCGCCGCATTAACCGCCCCGGTTTAGGGGAGTTAAATCCCATGATTGACATCACCGATTCCTTGAATCAGCACGGTGGAAATCCGTATTTGAAACCGGAATTAGTGAATGCGTTCGAGGTAGGATACAACAAAGAGGGAGAGGGCTGGAGTTTATCTAGCAGCGCCTTTTATCGTTTATCGAATAATATCATTCGCACCTATATTGATTTGAAGCCGAATGGAGTAGCCATAACGACTCCGCAAAACTTTGGCAACGCAACGACTTATGGTGTAGAAGAAATTTTGGACTGGTTTCCGACCAAATTTTGGAGTGTGAATACGAGCCTCTCGCTTTTTGACCAAAAGATTGATGGCAATGTCGTGAGCACGGATGTGGCAAATGAAGTGGTGAGTTGGTATGGTAAAATGATTCACAACTTTACGCTTTCGAAGCAATCTAAATTGCAAATCATTGGTGCTTATAACGCGCCCACGGCAATGGCTCAAGGGACGAGAATGGCTGTCTATAATGTGGATTTAGGCTTCCAGACTAAGATTCTAAAAGGCAAGGGTGGCTTAGGAATCGTAATTAGCGACGTCTTTAATATGCAAAGCAGCGGATGGGACCTTTCGGCGGCTAATTTTGCATTGAATAGAAAGATGAAAGTAGATACACGCGCGGTATTTGTTACGTTTGCTTATTCTTTTGCCAACATATTCAAGGAATCATTATTGGATAATTTATTCTCGAATAACTAGATATATTTACGTCCAATCCCAAACAAAATCGTGTTCGCTAGCACCGCACAACCCACGATGATGATGGCCATCGTGAACGGCGTTCCATCGAAAAGCAAACCCACTAAAGTAGCACAAACTGCGCCCCAAGCCATTTGAATAGAGCCTAGCATCGCTGAAGCTGTTCCGGCACCCCGATGGAAAGGCTTTAGCGCAAGGGTCGCTACGTTAGGAAAATTGAACCCTTGGCAACCCATAATCAGGAACAAAAGGCCAATATTTAATTCCATTGAAAGTAGATTTAGCTTCGCCAAAACCGATAATAAAATTCCTAAAATCAATTGTGTAGGGAGCGTCACTTTCAAAATCTGTAAGCTCGAATACTTTTTCAAAACGACACGATTCAATTGACTTGCGGAGATAATACCCGAGGCAACGATCGCAAAAATGAAACCAAATTTGGACTCATCCACACCATAATAGGTCAAGAAAGTGAGGGGTGCACCACCTACATAGGTAAAAATACTTCCGGCGCCAATGGCCCCAGTGAAAGCGAAAACTAAGTATTCTTTTTCTTTAAATAAGGCTTTATATGCTTTCAAAATGGTTGTGATGCGGAACGGTCCACCGTGTTCGCGATTGGTCTTCTCAGGCAACCAGGATTTGATCAAGAAAATGATCACTAAAAGGATGAAAGCTAAGACTAAAAAGATAGCTTTCCAGCTCGCAATCGTCAATAATAAACTACCTAATGACGGAGCTAAAATAGGGGAAACCCCTAAAATCAAGATCATCAAGGACATCACTTTGGGACGTTCTGATTCCTCAAACGTCTCACGAATGACGGCGTTAGGCGCCACCATTCCTACGCTACCTCCGAGAGCTTGAAACAAACGAAATAGGACTAGCATTTCCACTGAAGTCGAAAAAGCACAGGCAACGGAACTCAACACGTAAATCGATAAACCAATATACAGCACGTTTTTACGACCGAAATGATCTAATAATGGACCGCTGATTAATTGACCTACACAAATCCCGAAGAAGAAACTGGAAAGCGTATAGCCCATTTCTTCTTGCGAGCAGTTCAGCGCTAAAGCAATGTTTTTGAAAGCCGGTAAATACATGTCAATGGACAAGGGCCCAATGGCTGACAAGATTCCAAGTATTAAGATAATTTTCGTGCGGTTTGCAGAAGTAGGCATTATAGAAGGGGTATTTTTAGAAGACGCAAAGGTACGTCCAATAATCCTAAATTAATACCCCCGCACTTGCCTGTAACGCGTAGATCGTTTTAAATAAGTAGGCTTTTAGCTCCGTTAATTTCTCTGCCGCTTCCATCGCTTTCGTTTCGCGGCTGTTGATTAAGAATAAGGACGATTCCCCTTGGGCGAAGCGCGATTCCTCTGCTTTCACGAGTGCTTGGTAGTTTTTTAAAGCCTTTTCCTGCGTCTGAATCTGCTTTTTCAAACTCTCAACTTGGTTTACATATGCACTCACTTTCACCTGAATTTGTTGCTTTTTCTGTGCCAGATTAAGGGACTCTTCTTGGATTTTTAATTTTGCCAAAGCGTAATCAGCCCGACCTTTCGATAGGCGTAAAGGCATTTCAAATTTGATCCCGTATTGGTAATTATTATCGAATAAAGGACGAACTTCGAGGCTTGGAGTGAGGCCTTTGGACAAGGCATTGTAACTCACATCTAGTTTAGGTAGTAGACTTTGAAACTTTAGTTTCTTCTCCACTTGTAAGCCCTGAATTTTGTATTGATAAGCGCTTAAATCTGGATGGTTTGCATAGGCTTTTTCTAAGAGCGAGCTCAGGTTCAAATCAAATTCTGCAATCCACGCGAATTCATTCGGTATCTCCGCCGGCTGCACCTCCACAGGTAATTCTTGTGGTGTATTATTTTCTTGCCACAAATAAACCGATAAAGTTAGGCGCGCATTTTCCCGTTCTACCCATTTTGATTGGTACAGATTGTCAAAATACTGTTGTTGCGTAGTCGCCTCCAGCGTATCGACTGCCGGTCTTTCGCCTAATTCCACACTGCGTTTGACGAACGAAACGCGGGCCTTTGCGATTTGTAAATTTTGGTCAACAATTTTTAAAACGCGCACACTTTTTACCCAATTCCAATAGGATGCCATCGCATCTGCAAACAAGTCGTTTAAGACACTTCTTTGTTGCTGCAGTGCCATCTGATTCAGTAGCTTCGCTTGTTGTAAACTGGCTCTGCGCTGATCCATTAAGAGGTTTTTTGCCAGCGGAACACTGATCCCGATGTAGCTTGTTTCTCCCAACGTTTGATTTGGGTTCAGGCGAGATCCTCCTAGGTTTTCCATCCCTGTACTTAGCTCGATTCCATACCAGGTAGGAATACTTAATTCAGGGGAGTGATATTCATAGTAGTTTTTTCCGTCAAAGGTTTTTTGGGCACTGTAATGACTCAAAACCGGATCGAAACCACCTCTTGCCTGCAAGATTTGTGCCTCTGATTTTTGCACACCGATGCTCGCCTGCTTCGCGAGCGGGTGGTAGGTTTGCACGATTTTTAGAAACGCCTCGGGGTATAAAACGGGCGTTTGGGCAATGCTTGCAAAGCTGAGAAACAAAAAGACTAGTAGACTATTTTTCATCCTTTTTTACCGTATAAAAATCGGCTGGGAAGCCATTGATATTTCGCCATAATTCGTACCAAAGTGGCACATCATTTAATAAGGCAATCCCTTGCGCACCTGCACCCATTTTGATTTGCTTTGGCCACTTTTTCTCTTTCGGATTCTCCACCACAATCACGCGGAACATCCCTTTTTCGTCGATGTTATTTTCTACCGCACGCACCTTTCCGGCAAAGGTTCCGAAGCTCTGATCCGGCCACCCCCCGGCAAAAATAATGGCAGGGAAACCGTCAAAAATAAAGCGTACATCCTGTCCAGGAGACACCAAAGGTAAATCCACCGGTCGTACATACATCTCTACCGCGTAATTCGTATTTTGCGGAACGATGGTTAAAAGCTCTTCCCCGTCTTTCAAAATTTCGCCAATACCCGCCTTTTTTGCATTGATCACCTGCCCACTTTGCGGCGCGAGAATGTAGTACATCCCATCTCGAATCGTATAACTAGCGACTTGATTCTCTAGCTTCGCGACGTCCCCTTTTCCGGTCTCGATCATGCCTAAACTTTGGAATTTTTCTCCCTCCGCCTTATTCATTTTTTCACTGTATTCTTGGTCCACCCCACGCAATTCTATTTTCGTGTTTTGAATCTCTTGGAGGGTTTGGTTTACCTTATTTTCAGCGGTCGTTTTTTTCGCTAAGGAATTTTGCATGGATGCATTTCGCTGCTGGAATTGCGTCTGAGAAATCAATCCCTCTTTGTACATTTTTTGGTTACGTTCGAATTGGTCTTTGACTAAATTATACTCATTCGAAGCAGCCTCAAACTCCGCTTTTTCCCCTGTTAATTTTTGCTGCAAAGCCGTGATCTTGTTCGTTAATTGATCTTGCTTTAAAGCTTTTGATGAACGTAAATTTGCGATCTGATCTTCTGTGGATTTAACCTTTTGTTCGTAGTAAGATACCGTCCCTTTCTTCGCATCTAGTTGCTCTTGCGTTCTCGATATCAACTTTGGATCTAAATATTCTGCCTTGATTTCTGAGATCTTAGCTAAGGTATCGCCTTGCTCTACAAAGTCTCCCTCCTTTACCCACCAGCGGCTGATTTTACCAGCAATAGGGCTATAAATCTTTTGCGGTTTTTGCTCTTGGTAAAGACTGGTGATCTGGCCTTTCGATCGAATGTTTTGGGTCCAGGGCAGGAAAAGAACCCCCAGCATAATGAGGCCCAATCCGATTAACCAAGGCTTCGTCGCAGGGCCTTTATCGCGTAGATAAATCTGATTAAATGACTTAAACTTTTCCATTATTGATGATCAATTTTTGTTCAAACCCTACGGAGCCATTTGTTGAAATAATCACTGTTGTCTTCGATTTGTTCAATAAATAAACTCTCAATTTCTCCGCTAATTCTGCATCCAAGCCATTCCAAGGATTCTCCAAAAGTAGCAAACGTTTGTCCCCACACAATGCTCGAAGTAATAGTATTTTTTTGACAATGGTTTGCGGTGTTTTTTTACCCAAAGGCTCAATGGCTGTATCGAATCCCAGTGGAAAGTGGTTTAAGAAGTCTGCAAAACCTAATTCGTTTGCTGTGGCTAAAACCAAGGCAGAACTTATTTCTGTATTACCTAAACTTATATTTTCCCACACAGTTCCATCAAAAATCTCTTGATTTTGAAGCAAAATACCCGTGTGTTTTCGGAGGCTTTCTAAGTTGTAATTTTTTATGGGAACATTATTCAGCAATAAAGTCCCCTTGAAGTCTGGATAATTGCCGGTAAGTACTCGCATCAAAATTGATTTTCCCGAACCCGCTGGCCCCGAGAGTTGGATTTTTTCACCAGGTTGAATGGTAAGATTGATTGAATTTAAGACCGGCTTCCCTTGCTCAAATTCAAAGCTAAAATTCCTCATGTCAATTTCGATTCCCTCTTTGGCATCTAATTGTAATTCACCACTTGCTTCAAGGGGGCTTTCCGTAACGCTCGCTAATTTCTCCAATCCTGTAATCACATCGTATGCACTATCTAAGCTGATAATGAGTTTTTCAACCGCCCCAATCACTAACATAATCACGATTTCTGCCGCGACAAATTCGCCTACGTTTAGCTGCTGGTTAATTAATAAATAGGAACCTAAAGTCAGCATTAAGGTGGTCAACGCAACTTTGAAAAATAGCAGCGATTTATATTGAAATAAAAGTACTTGGAAGTGCTTTGTCCTCGCGCCCAAATAACCCAGCACGTTTTCGTCTGTTCGGATTAAATTCAGGTCTGAGCCTTGGCTAAATTTAAAAGTCTTAATGGTTCGTGCGATTTCCCCAAAAAATCCTGCCACCCCATATTTGAAGTTCGATTCCTCGATACTTGTTTCGATCCCTTTTTTAGAAGTATAAAATAAAATTAAGCCTAGCAAGAGCAATAAGATCAACCCTAAAATGATGAAAAGTGGATGATATAGCGATAAAAGAATAATGCCAAAGACAATCTGCACCGTCGCTACCGGGATATCTAACAATAGTTTCGCAAAGCCTTTTTGAATATTCAGTGTATCAAAAAACCGGTTCACTTTCTCTGGAATATGGTATTTGTCCATCTGTTTTAGATCCAATTGCGGGATCTTATCCGCGAAATCATAGGCATAATGAGCGAAGATTTTTTGCTGGATAGACTCGATTATTTTCATCTGGTTGATTTGGAACAAACCCATCAGGAATACTCCCAGCACCACTAAAAAGATGAGCACATAGATGGAGGTAACCATGGTAGCCCCCATCACTAATCCGATGATCGTTTGAACCCCGAGTGGTAAACTTAGATTCACAATACCTCCCAAAATAGAGAACAAATAGATCGAAGTAACCTCTTTCTTATTATCCTGTATCAGAGCTTGAACTCGCTTAAATGGACTTGTTTGTTGCATAACAATATGTTTTCTGATGCAAAACTATAAAGACTTTTTTAAATAATAGTAATACTATTATTAATAATTGTTAAAATATCTTTTGTGTTAGTGTTTCTATTATTAACTTTGCTTTGTTCAAAAGGTATAACAATGGATTATTCACTTAGTTTTAAGGTCAACGAAAAGATTTATTTACGGGATCCGGAAAGCACGGAATTAGGCAAACAAATTGTGAAAAATGCGATTGATTTAATTCATACGCTGGGTTTTGAGAATTTTACCTTTAAGAAATTAGCGAAAGAAATGAATACGACGGAGGCGTCAATCTACCGCTATTTTGAGAATAAACACCGGATGTTATTGTATATCTTGAATTGGTATTGGTCCTACATGGAGTACTTGGTGGTGTTTCAATTGCAACCTTTGGCAAATTCAAAAGCGAAACTAGAACGTCTGATTGAATTATTGACGCACCCATTAGAGGAGAGTGAAGGTCAGTCGGATTACAATAAAAAGTATTTACACCAAATTGTCATCACTGAAAGTAGCAAAGTCTACTTGGTGAAAGAGGTCAAGGAAATCAATGAGAATGCCGTATTTAAGCCCTATAAAGACTTGTGTGCCCGCATTTCTGAATTGATTCAATCACACAATCTAGCCTACGAATTTCCTCATTCATTAAGCAGCACACTAATTGAAACCGCGCATTCGCAGCTGTTTTTCAGTCAGCACCTGCCTAAATTAACAGACGCCGGGAAGAAGCACAAGACGGAATTTGTCGCGCGCTATTTAAAGGATTTGTTATTCAAGTCGTTACAGTAAAAATCCCCTTCGGACTCCCTCCCTCCGGACTTATGCCTATTTGAAGTTCTTCGCTCTCCCATCCTGAATCACCCCTTTCCAGTTCATTCCAAAACCGAAGTCATAGCGATGTCCCTCCGAATCCAAGTGACATTCCATATCGAACGGCACGTCTTCTTTTTGCTTTTCCACGATGCTCATATTCGCTGGCATCTGCATCGGCAACAAGGCTTGTGGCTCCGCTTTTCCTGCTATAATTTCTAAGATCGCTTGGTCTTGCACGCCAAAACTCGCTAGAATCGCATCTGCTTTTCCTTCAAATTCCGCGAATACCATCGGGTTCGATACGTTGACGGAAACGATGACTGGTTTGCCATTCATTTTCGCTTTGGTCTCTTCGATTAATTGGATGTCCGTCACATTACGCGACTTCACTGTTTTGCCTTTATAGCTTCTATTTGTGAAGTTTTCCAAAGGATCTCCACCCGCAATACTCACCTCACGCGCATCGTTTGCCGTGTAATCGTTGTATTGAAGTGAGATAGGCAAGTAACCGTTACCACCTTTGGCCACATCTTCTTTATCGTAACCGATACCACTTTTCGGATTTTCGATACACACTAAAGCGATGTCCGCTTTCGACGCGTCGTCTGTCACGTTAAAGTATTTTTGAACGAGCTCCATATTGATAGGGAAGTCATTCGAAGCTGGAATCGGGAAGCCTAAAAAGTGACGCGACGCTGCCACGAAACGTTTCGGAATGTAGAGCGTTTTCTTCTCTTTAATGGGCAATAAATTCGCCTTGTTTTTCAAGAGCACAATCGATTGCAATTGCGCTTGGAAACCCGCTTGCATAAACTCCGGCTTACCCACCGTCGCTTTTGTTTCTGCTGGATTCACGTACGGATTTTCGAATAAACCCACTTGGAAAATATTGCGTAATAAACGCACCGCAGATTGTTCCATACGCGCACGCATCTTCGCCTCGCCATGCTCTTTCACGCCCATCGCATACGCATCGATAATCGGTTTCATATCGTTATTTCCCCCAAACTGATCGGCTCCCGCCATCAATACTTTATAATGACGTTCCGCCATATTTAAGTTCTCTACGCCCCATACTTTGCCGTCGATGAATACGTCCATCGCCTGGTGATCGCCGGTCACTAACCAGTCTGTGCAAACGACGCCATCGTAGCCGTATTTATTACGCAAGAGGTCCGTCACTAAGTATTTGTTGTAGTTGTTTGCGACGTTTTCGTTTGTCTGGTTCCACGAGATCGTGTAGTAGGGCATTACGGCCGCTGCCTTCTTCGTGTTACCTGTTAGTTTAAATGCGCCTTCTGTAAACGGAATCAAGTGTTCGTTAAAGTTATTTCCTGGGTAAACCGCAAATTTTCCGTTCGCATAATGCGCGTCGCGACCCGCTTCACCTGCGCCACCGCCTGGCCAGTGTTTGACCATTGCATTCACGCTTAATCCACCCCAGTTGTCTCCTTGGAATCCGTTGCAATACGCTTCCCCCATAGCCGCTGATAATTTAGCACTTTCCCCAAAAGTCCCATCAAAACGACCCCATCTCGGTTCAGTCGCGATGTCTACTTGAGGCGATAAAGCTGTTGCGATTCCTAGAGCGCGGTATTCTGCAGCCGCGATGCGTCCGAATTGCTGAATTAGCGCAGGCTTGAATGTCGCCGCCATTCCTAAAGAGGAGGGCCACATGGAAATAAGTCCACCAGCCGCTGCATTAAATTCGGCTCTTGCGGAAGTTCCGTGACGCGGATCCGTGCTGTTATTAGCCGGAATTCCTTTGCCCACTGATTCACAAAAGGCTTGCATTTTATTGTTCCATTTCGCCGCATCCTCTGGGCTCGAAACCGTCGTCAATAAGACGTGACGTAAATTGTCTGCTTGTAAAAATTTCTTCTGTTGATCTGTTAAATCCGAGGCATCCATGGTCTTAGGATCAAAGGGTTTCCCATTATAGGTTCCTGCGAAATAACCATCAGGTCTAGCTGGAACAGCTTGGTGTCCGGAGTATAACATCAAACCAGCGATTTCTTCTACGCTTAACTGCTTTGCTAGATCTTTGGCCCGCTCGTCTACCGGTTTTCTCCAATCCTCGTACACATCCAATTTTCCGTTTTTATTCAGGTCTTTGAATGATAGGCCATCCTTTTGAATGATTTTGGCCTGATCATAGCCTAGAGTAGGGCCATTTTTCTGCTGAATAAACTGCTGTTGACTGAAAGCCACAGTCGAAATCGCGAGTAATCCGAGGATCTTTTTCATAGAGTGTTAGGGTAATTTTGCCAAAGATAGTTATTGTAGCAGAATGATACAATTAATTATCCGTCCTAAATGGCGAAGCCGGCAAGCCCTCCGCATTGATTAAATTTGCGCCCTCGGGATTATCTGCCCAGGCATAGCGAACGTACATCGGCTCTGTTATTTCATCGCTCCAAACGACCACCGTATTCCGCTCAATGATTGCTTTTGCCCACACGAATTTCTTGTCTTTCCCAGCGATCGCAAATTGCATCAATTCATCTTCATCTGTTTTATGGATGGAGAGCCCGCTGCCCGTTTCACGGAAGCGAATGCGGATGCGATTTCCTTCGATTTGGTTAGACTCATAAATAGGTCCAGACGAAACGATGTCCTCTCCGTAAGCTAGTTTGCGCGCTGCTAGTGCTAGTCGTTCGCCGATCGGTTTTTTCGTCAATGGATGAATGTCATTCCACTCGCCTAGATCTAGCGTTACCGTCATGCCACTGCGCGGAATGGATAAACTCTTGAGTTGTCCATCCCGTAAAACGGCCATATTACTTTCTGCAGGGAGCATTGTTCGGTCTTGGAAGCCTGGTAATTGCACGTATAAAAAGGGAATGTCGGGCTGCTGGAATTGCGCCCGCCAGTCTTTGGCTAAAGCCGGTAATAGCTGTTGATATACCTCCGGTTTCCACACATTGGTTTCGCCCTGGTACCAAACAAATCCCTTTAAGGAATACGAGGTAAAAGGGGCGATCATGGCGTTGTACAAAGCGGTAGGGGTGAAATTAGAGGGAGCGGGCTTCTCCGTTACTGGAGGGAAAACTTCGCCTACCTTGTAATTCCAATCCCCTTGCAAATCGACTGTTTGATCGCCCAAAATCAGTTCGTATGGCTTATCTGGCACAAAGCCGCCTTTCCCAGCCGTGTTGGTGACGCGAATAACGATGAGGTTTTTACCCGCTTTTAGGAGACCACTTTTAACGTTATATCTGCGGGGCGGATATTGATAGGTGATATTCCCTACTTGCTCGCCGTTCACAAATACCTGGTCAGCATCGACGATGCGACCCATAAAAAGTTTGGCAGGCAAACCCGCTAACGACGCAGGAATTTCGATTTCTCTTCTGAACCAAACCACGCCGTTCAGATCTCTTAAACCCTGATCTTCCCAAAAACCAGGGATCGAAAAGCGTTTCCAACCTTTGGGAACATAAGCAGGATTTGCCCACTTTTCAGATAAGCCACGGTCAGCGGATTTTCTAGGGGCAGGCGACACCGCGCTCGCGAGAGTGGTGTCTTTCACATATGCCGGAAACTCCTTTAATCCCGCTTCGCTGATCCAAGATTCGATGGGTGTTCCACCTACGCTAGAATTAATGATCCCGATGGGCACCTGGTATTTTGCATACAAATCACGCGCAAAGAAATACGAAACCGCACCCATTTGTAGCACGTTTTCTGGGTTAACTGGAAGCCAAGAACTAGCTGGCAAATCGTTGCGTACGTCGACTTTGGAAATGGCAGTAGGGATGAAGAAATTTCGAATCTGTGGGTTGTTCGCAGAGGCAATATCGGCCGGATATTTCTCCTTTACTCGCTCCATGTTGATGACCATATTGGACTGTCCGGCGCATAGCCACACATCCCCGAAAAGAACATCTTTCACGGACTTTTCATTGATCGTAATTTCATAGGGACCACCAGCAGGCGTTGCTGACAAAGTGCATGCCCAGTTTCCTTTGGAATCTCCAATAGCCCGGATCTTTTTTCCTTTAAAGATTACATTTACTTTCTCGCCCGGACTCGCCCAGCCCCAAATTTTCACCGGCATATCGCGTTGCAACACCATGCCGTTGCTGACTAAAGACGGGAGTTTAACCTCTGAAAACGCCGCAAAGCTGAGTAGTAGGAAGAAGATTTTTTTCATAGAGGTATAGATCGTAACGCTAAGATAAGGATTTCTGCATTTTAGGATGACCTGCCCTGATAATTCCGCTTAACCTATTGTAATTCAGCGAAATTCTGTATTCCTTGTGTGCAAATCTAAACCTATGAAAAAATTAGCCCTTTTGTCTTTGGCGGGGATGCTGACGCTTGCATTTTTGGCCTCCTTTCACTCTACCTCTTCTCGTATTACTTCTGTAGATACCTTGAAAATCCCGGATGGGGTAGATCCGAATGATGAGAACTGGAAAGGGATTGATTTGTTGCCCAAAGCTCCGGTGCAACCTTTGACCATCGATGAACAGTTGAAGAAGTTTTTACTTCCTGCCGGCTATCAAATGCAACCCGTTTTAGCAGAGCCACAGATTCAGCAGCCGGCGGAAATTGTGTTTGATGGGAATGGGCGGATGTACGTTTTGGAGTTAAGATCCTATATGCTTGATGCGGATTCCAAAAACGAATTAGAACCTACCAGCCGTATTTCTCGCTGGGAAGACAAAAATAATGACGGGATTTACGAGACGGGAACAACCTTCGTGGATGGATTAATCTTCCCGCGTTTCGTCTTGCCTTATGGGAAAAATAGCATCTTGACGATGGAGTCTGATCAGGACAATATCTACAAATACACGGACACAAACGGCGACGGCAAGGCCGATAAAAAAGAGTTTTTCACGAACAAATACGGCCGCTCAGGTAACGTCGAGCACCAGCAAGCTTTCTTATTTTACGGGATGGACAATTGGCTTTATTCCACTTATAATGCTTTCCGTATCCGAGAAACGCCTAGCGGCATCATCCGCGAAAAAACGGGCGCAAACCGTGCCCAATGGGGAATCACTCAAGACGATGATGGAAAATTATACTTCCAAGGTGGTGCTTCTGGTGTGCCGTCCCACTTCCAATTCCCGATTCAATACGGGAATTTTGAAGTGCCAAATGAACTAGCGCCTGGCTTTGTGGTACCTTACGGCGCTGCGGTGAAAGTGTCAGATATGCAGGGAGGAATGGATGAAATTCGCCAGCCAGATGGTTCGCTCAATCGGGTAACCGGATCTGCCGGAAACGATATTTTCCGCGGCGATCGTCTTCCTTCTGCTTTGCGCGGTCAGCTTTTTTACGGAGAACCAGTGGCCCGTATCGTCCGCCAAATCAACCCCGTGAAAAACGAGGGTTTGACGACTTTGCATAATGTGTACCAAGATCAAAAATCAGAATTCATTCGTTCTACCGATCCTTTGTTCCGCCCCATCGATATGGCTACCGCTCCGGATGGAACGATGTACATCGTAGATATGTACCACGGGATTATTCAGGAGGGACAATGGACACCCAAGGGATCTTATTTGCGGACGAAAATCGAGCAATACAAATTAGATAAAGTGGTGGGCTTGGGACGTATTTGGCGCGTGAGTCATGAGGGCTTTAAACGTGATACGAAACAGCCGCGGATGTACGATGACAAATCGGCTACTTTGGTGACCTATTTAAATCACCCGAATGGCTGGTGGCAAGATATGGCGCAACAAGTTTTGGTGCAGCGCCAAGATAAATCAGTGGTGCCAGCTTTGACGGCGATGGCTTTGAAGGGAACAAATGTAAATGGTCGCATTCATGCCATCTGGACTTTGGAAGGCTTAGGCGCTTTGAAAGTTTCTACGGTTACTCATTTAGCGAGTGATGCAAATCCCCGCATTCGAATCCAAGCATTAAAGGCTTCTGAAACCTTGTATAAAGCCGGCGAAAAAGGGCTAGCGGATTTATACAATAAAGCCTTGAAAGACACGGATAATGAGGTGGTGATGCAGGCGATATTTACGCAGAAATTTCTAATGGTCCCTAATCACGAATCTTCCATCAAAACGACTTTGGTTTCGAATAAATCGGCAGGAGTGAAGTTAATAGGTGAACAAATTATCTCACCACCTAAATCGCGCAACTTTAACGCGCCTGAACTCAGCAAAGAGCAGAAAGGAATTTTAGAACGAGGCGAATTGGTTTTTGCGGAACTTTGTTCGCAATGCCATGGCAACGACGGAATGGGTAAGTCGATGGGGAATGGGAAATTGTTAGCGCCAGCTTTAGCAGGATCTTTCCGCATTCAACAGCATCCAGAATATGCCGTTCGCGTGCTTTTGCATGGCTTAGAGGGTTCTATCGAAGGAAAAACCTATGCAGGTGGCTTGATGCAATCCATGAAAGAGCAGTCTGATCAGTGGATTGCGGATGTGGTTTCGTATATCCGAAATGGCTTGTCGAACGACGCGTCGTTTGTTAGTCCTGCGCAGGTGGCGGCAATTCGGGCGAACACAAACAAGCAGGCGGGGATGTATAAATTCGAGTCACTACTGAAGCAAGTACCGGTGGAATTTGTTCCGGACCAAAGCTGGAAATTCTATGCCTCCCACACCGCATCGACTCGCGTAGGTGGAAATGCATCGCCTAAAAGTGCCTTCAATTACGAGGGTTGGTCAACCGGAAAAACGCAGGAAAAAGACATGGTTTTCCAAGTGGAATTTCCCGCGGAATTTACCTTCTCAGAATTCCACTTTACGTCCAATTCTGGATTCAAAAAAGGCATAAGACCAAAGGTAGGCGAGACGCCTGAATTCACGCACACCTATCCACGTAATATAACCGTAGAGGCCTCGACGAATGGCTCAGATTGGAAAGTGGTGCAAGCGAACGTGAAAGGAACGCAGGGCGACAACATCATCACGTTGCCAGCCACGCGGGCAAAGTTTATGCGATTGAAATTAGCCGAAGGAGTCACGGCAGCAGTGGATGACGTCACTCCTTGGTCGATGCGTTCGATGAAGATTTTTGGTTTGCGTTAGCGAAAAAGAAAGGTTGTTAACGGAGCTCTTTCTGTGTAAATTTGAAGGAAACCAAACGCTAATCAAATGAAAATTCCAGGAAAAGTATTCGTCATTACGGGTGCCGGAAGTGGCATGGGCCGCGAGATGGCTCTGCAGATTATTGCCCGCGGAGGCAAGGTGGCAGGACTAGATATTCACTTAGTGGCTTTGGAAGAAACGGCACAGTTATCCGGCGCTCGAGCGGAGAATTTTTTGTCTATCGAAGCCGATATTTCAGATCTTACACAGGTCAATGCGGTGCCAGAAAAAGTGCTGCAGCATTTTGGGCAGGTGGACGGACTGATTAATAATGCGGGAATTATTCAGCCCTTTGTGAAAGTGAATGAGCTGACCTTAGACCTCGTGAAGCGGGTGATGGACGTAAACTTTTTCGGACTCGTTTATTTGACTAAGGCCTTTCTTCCTTATTTTCTTGAACGTCCTGAAGCACATGTGGTGAACATTTCCAGCATGGGAGGTTTTTTACCTGTACCTGGTCAAAGCATTTACGGCGCCTCAAAAGCTGCAGTCAAACTCTTCACGGAAGGCCTCTATGCCGAGTTAAAAGATACGAAAGTCAAGGTTTCAACGGTCTTTCCTGGCGCTATCGCCACCAATATTACGGCTAATTCTGGTGTTGATATGCGCGCAATGGAGGGGAAATCGAGTGGAATGACGGCCCTACCTGCAAAAGAAGCGGCGGCCATCATTTTAGCCGGAATGGAAGCGGATCGTTTCCATATTTTGGTGGGATCTGATTCTACATTCCTGTACTACCTGAGTCGTTTAGCCCCAGAATATGCGACGAATTTTATTGCCAAAAAAATGAAGGCCCTCCTCGGTTAATTCTCTTCCACGACGTATTCGTATACCCCTGCGCCTAGCTCGAAGCTCATTCGATCCGCGCTGGTTTTTGTTTGAAAGCTACCTTTCACGATTTTACCCTTAGGTAGTTTCACCTGTGCGGAGGTATTCGCCGGAATCGTGAAACGGTAGGTCGTTTGCTTGCCTTGTTTTGTCCATTCGCTTTTTATGTTACCGTACATGGTTTCGACATTGCCTTTAGCATACGTAATCTTTCCCGTAGGATCCGGCGTAGGCTGCAAAATGAAATGCTTGTAACCTGGAGATGTTTCGTCGCGCTGAATTCCAAGCGAATGCGTGTACATCCAAGCTGCCACTGCCCCGAATGAATAATGGTTAAAGGAGTTCATACTGTTGTTCCCGCCGAAGCCGTTTTCGATCGTGTAGGAGTTCAGTCTTTCCCAAATACTGGTCGCCCCATTCGCCACCGAATACAACCAAGAGGGGTAGGTTTTCGTGGTCAATAGGCCGTAGGCGATGTCGTGTTTGCCATTCGCGGAAAGTGCTTCTGAGATAGAGGCCGTTCCGATGAATCCGGTCATCAAGGAGAAGGGCGGGCGAGCCTCGCCTTGGTCATCCTTGTTTGAGCGCTTGATGGTTTCGACTAAATGTTCTACTGCTTTGGGGGCATTGGTTGCATTGAAGATGTTTAATGCCAAAGGAATCGCATAAGACGCCTGCGTATCCATTGGCAAACCTTTGTCAGACGACTCTGTGCTGGCACGGTCGTTTGGAGCGCCCATAAAGCCGGTTTTCACGCCTGATTTGATGGTTTTATGTGTCGCTTTATCAACGTAAATCGCGTTGAAATCGACTTTTTTGGCTTCGCTTTGGGCTAAATAGTCATCTGCCTCTGTAGTAAATCCTAACACGCGGGCAGCTTTCGAAACAATCGCTAAATCTGCCGCTTGGTAGGCCATCCAGAAGAGGGTATTGTCATTTTTATTGCCCTCCGGACTAAGCCAGTCGCCTAGCGGTCCTTCGTTCAAGATGCCGTCCTTTACTTTGGAATCAAGGAAAGTCATATAGCGTTTCATCGCTGGATAATGTTCCGCCAGCATTGCCTTATCGCCATATTGCAAATAGGTTTCCCAGGGAATCACGATACCCGCGCTACCCCACAAGGTTCCGCCAAAACCTCCGCCCATCGGCGCCACATCCGTGAATCGGCCATCGGCACGTTGTACATCGCGCATGCCTAGTAAGTGACGGCGCATGAAATTGTTTACCGGTGCCATCATCGTCGCGGTTTTAGAGAAGACATTGATGTCTCCGCTCCAGCCCATCCGCTCGTTTCTTGCCGGGGTGTCTGTAGGAATCGAAAGGAAATTAGAACGCATCGACCAGGTGATGTTGGACCATAATTTGTTGACCATTGGGTCAGAGGTCTCGTAAGAAGAGCTAATGTTTTTCACGGAGGAAAGCACGATTCCGGCTACCTGAGGTAGTTCAGGAGCTGTTTCTACTCCCGTAATCTCTACATAGCGGTAGCCGTGGAACGTAAAACGGGGTTGAATGTATTCGTCTCCACCTTGTAGAATGTGGATATCTTGCGCTAGGGCCGCTCGGATATTCTCGAGCATAATCATTCCTTTTTGACCAGCATATTCGGCTAGGTCGGGGTATAAAACTTCGGCAAAGCGCATCGTGATGACCTGGCCAGGCTTTCCGTTTTTGATGAAGATCTTAGGGAAGCCGACCATGTTTTGGCCCATATCATAGACATAAACCCCTTTTCTAGGTTCTGCAATGGACTTCGCCTGCAATACTTGTTGCACCGTAACGCGGTCATCTAAATGATTTACTAATTTCATTTCTTGGTAATCAAGGGCGAAACTGGTTCCCTCTAAGTTGATTTTTGCGGCAGGAGCCCAGTTTTTATCATTGAAATTAGTGGATGACCAGCCTGCGATCGCTGCGTTTTTCTGAGCATCATATATTTCCCCTTGGAAGAAACTTCCCACGCGGATGGGGCCATCGCTGAATGATTTCCAGTTCGAAGGATTCGTCTGAATGACCTGCTGCGTCCCGTCCGTATAGCGAATTTCGAGTGTGGCTACAAGGGATTGGCGATCACCAAAATAATTCCAATTATCACCACTATAGGTTATATTTCCGCTCCACCAGCCTTCACTTAACCAGGCTCCCCAGGCATTTTGGCCCTTGTTTAGCAGCGCCGTCACGTCGAAAACCTGGTAGGTGTGCGTCTTATTATACTGGGTTAAACCGGGATTAAAGAACTCGTCACCCACGCGTTTACCGTTTAAGTATAGTTCATAAATGCCGCGTGTCGTGGCATAAATGCGGGCACTTTTGATTGTTTTTCCTGTAGTCGCTGCAAATTCTGTGCGCAACATCGGTGCCGCGTGACGGCTTGGATTAGCTATGCTAAATTTTCCAGAAACGCTAAATGCCTTTCCATCAAAAGGTAAATCTTTCCATAATCCAGGGTTCTGCTCAGACTCAAATAGCGGATTCGAAGGGAGTCTAAAATTTCGAATGATGACATCCGAGAAACGGGCAGAATGTCCAGCTCCAGTGGCAAATCCAATCTCCGAAAGCATGGGATAACTGATAAAATTATTGCCTAAACCGATGGGGTTAAGGTTCACGCCGGAGGGCGCAAAAATATTCGCATTTTTGTCCGTCGGATTAATCTTGTGTTCCTTGTCTACTTGATCGATGTAAAAATCAAACACCCCAAAATTGCATTCCGCAAACACCGTATGTTTTTGAGATTGATTCGCTGCATTGATGAGAGCTAAAGGAATGGTAAAGCTTTTGAACGGTTGATCTTCCTGGTCTTTTTTATCGTAACCTACCCGGTAAATGTGGAAAGAAGCTTGGCCAGAATCGGTTTTTGTTAGCCCGGAAATATCTAATTCCAGCTTAATATAGGATTGATTAGGACCACTAGCCACGTCTTGAATATTCAGATTGCGATTCTGTAATCGCGGGTCGTTTGCCCCAAAAATAAAGCTAGCCTTCGATCCTTGATCGATTTGGACCCCATATTGAAACTTATAGACGGATAAATAGTGCGAATAGAATGTCAGGTCATTGGATCCGATCCATTCCGCTCCTTTCCAGGCATCAAAACCCGGATTCATCAGGCCTGTTTCGAAGTGGGAGTTCTGTGTCGATTTCTTGTTCGCAGAATCCCAAACCTCCAGCGTCCAGCGATACGCCGTTTTCGCTTGTAGGGCTTCTCCAGCATATTGAATGCCTAGAGAGATGTCCGTGCTTTGCTTTTTAGAATCCCAAACAGTTTGGCCAGATTCCGTCTGTACGACGATTCGATAGGCGCTTTGTTTTGCATAGCGAGCACTAGAATTCATCTGCCAAGAAAAGCGGGGATGAGCTTCATCAAGTCCGAGTGGAGCCTTTTGGTATTCGACTTGTAAGTTTTGAAGGGAAAACTGCGCTTGAGCCACAAATGAAAGGACAAATAGCAAACAGGCAAGGATCGACTTTTTCATATTCAATAGGTTTCATTCGAATGTACGAAAAGAAACGCAAGCCGGTGTCCTAGGGGTGAGTAGGACGGAGGAATTATTTTATTACCTTGCCGTATAATAAAACCCATATGAAAAAAATAACACTTAGCTTCATCCTGTTATTTGTGTTCGCGCTTAGCGCGTTTGCACAACCTAAAACAGAACTCATTCAAGCCCGTATCATCAACGGAAACTGCAAAGTCAATTATTCTAAAGTGACCTCTGACGAGGGGAAAGAGCACTTTGAGGTGACTTTTGCTTTTATCAGCACGAGAAATCTTTGGTTCACTTTAACCTTAGATACACCGGAAAAATTCCGCCGTTTTAACAATGATTTATTGAATAGAACACGGGAGACAACGATCGAAGATAAGTCAGCTTATTATAGCGAGACGCGCAAAGACTATTATATCTCGAAAGACTTGAAAACGGATAACATCTCTATTATGCTGTTAGCGAATCAAGAACGTTGGATTTTGATGAAAGAGGTGGCGAAAGAATTATCGCTGTATGTAAACACCATCCCGTACGGCGAAATGAAGTAAAAAAAAGGAGCAGCGTCCGCAGGACGCTGCTCCAAATCAATTATTTTGAAATTTCGACAAAAGCACTTCTGTCATAGTGTAACCACTCTTCTACTTGCTTGCCATCTTTTATCGCATCTACTGCGAAAATGACCATTTTCGTTTGCTTTTCACCTCTTGTGAAGATAAAGGTACTCTTACTCATGACATAGTTTGTATAGCCTTTTTTCTTAGAAGGCTTATCGAATTGATTTTCCCAAACTGGCCCCATCTCGACTTTTAACTTAATGCCTTTTTCCGCCATAGTTTTAAACATGGTCATATTTTCATTAAGACCCATTGAATCTAAATTGTCGTGAAATACGACATCTGGCGCATATGTTGCACGGTAAGCCGCAGAATCACCTGATTCAATCGCACGAATTGCCTTCATCACTAAACCTACGTTAGCGGAAGTATCGATAACAACTCCAGCTAAAACTGCGGAAGGATCAGTTGAAGTGCTTGCAGATGCTGCTGCACCGTCCTCTTTTTTAGTACAAGCGAAGATTGATCCCGCAAGTGCGAATAATAGAATGATTTTTTTCATTTCTTTGGTTTTTAAAGGGTTAATAATTTTGCCAAAGAAAGTGGATTTTCTATCTCGCGCAGTCAGTACGATCTCGAGTTTTTGTTCCGTTTACGGATTTGGGAACAAATTCATCTATGCATCCACCGAATCATACACGATTACTTTCTTCCACAAGTGGGCATAATTCTTTACGAAATCGACGTGAATGGGGTGATCTTGATACACTTTTTGGCCGGCCTCATCATCGAAAAACATCAGTTCTGACACATCCCAGCTCGTATCCACCACCTCGCGTTTTTCGGTGGAAGCTAATGTTCCGATGTGGATTTCCTTGATGGAGGGAATGCCTTTCAGCGCTTTCAAGCCTTTAATTAATTGCTGTTTGTCCTCTTCGGAATTCGGATTATTCAGCCAAAAAAACACGTGGTGTAATAAGGGTTTTTTAGCCGCTGCTTTGGCCGTTGTTCCTGTGCTCGCTAATAAGCCAGCCGAGGCAAGAAAGTGACGTCTTTTCATAGTATTACGTTTTTGCGTTGAGGCTTTGGATGTCAAAACCGGCTACTTGTTTATATTGATTCATAATTTGTGCTAGTTCTTCGTGCGGAATTTCGGCTTCACTAAAGCCAGCTGGGAAACGATCTTCCATTAAATCCATAATGAAATCGGGTCCTTTTTGGCGATTTTGTAAGACCACTTTTGCCGTGGCAGGTACGCGTTCTTTGTCGTAATGAACGAGCGCTTGAATGACGTCTTTTTCTGAAAGTAATGCTAAGGCCAAAGCGTCCGCATCCAAAATCGCTTGCGATGCGCCATTCGATCCGATGGGGTACATCGGGTGCGCCGCATCCCCTAAAAGAGTGACACGGGAGAAAGACCATTTGTCCAATGGATTTCTATCTGACATGGGGAATTCAAAGATGCCGCCATCTGTTTTTTCGATCATCTCCGGCACATCGATCCAGTCAAATTTCCAGTCTTTGTAAAGTTCCAGTAACGGACCTTTTTCCACTTTGCGATTCCAATCACGCACCGTAATTTTTGCCCCTTCCGGCTCGCGAACATTCGCTACCCAGTTGATGACTTGATTCCCATCTGCGTCCGGTTCGCCTATGGGATAGATGACCATTTTCTGTTTGTTTGATCCGATCATGGCCATCGAAGAACCCGTTTGATAGGGTTTAATTTTGGCCGTTCCGCGGTATAGAATATTGCCAGAAAATACGACTCCACCCTCATTCGGGTATAATTTTTGACGCAAAACGGAATTGATTCCATCCGCACCTATCAAGATATCTCCCTCTTCCTCCGCTACGATCTGCCCCGTTTCCTTGTTGATAAACGTAGCCGTGATTTTGTCCCCCTTTTCTTCAAAAGAATGCAGATGGCAATTCGTTTTCAAGTTTTCTGCACCGATTGTTTTCAGGGTTTCTTCCCAAAGCATCACCTGGAATTTCCCGCGGTGAATCGAAAACTGCGGCCAGCGGTATCCGGCGAATTTTCCCCGCGGTTCTGACCAGAAAAACTGCCCAAAACGGTTCGCATAAATTAACTCTTTAGTCTCTACCGCTATGGCGGAGACTTTGGATAATAAACCAATATTAGTCAACACACGCACAGCGTGAGGCAGTAAATTAATTCCTACTCCAAGTGGTTTTACCTCTTCCACAGATTCAAAAACCTTCACTTCAAATCCGGCCTGATGCAAGCGCATCGCGGTCACTAAACCTCCAATTCCTCCACCGGCGATAAGTATTTTCATAGGGGCAAGTTTTGCAATAAATCGACTAAATGAGCCACGCTGGCTAGCGGTTGGCCGTTGTAGATGGAGGCTCTGAACCCTCCTTTGGTAGGAAAACCTTTAATCCCCACGATGTCATTTTGCTCTAAAAACAAGTTAATCTTCTGATCCATCTCTGTCGATTGACTCGTAAAGCAGGCGTTCATCACGGAGCGATCTTCCGTAGCCACAATGCCTTTCAGCAAAGGGTTTCTATCGATTTCGTTGTAAATCAAGGCTGATTTTTGCTGACTTAAGCGCTGCATTTCTACTAGTCCACCTTGTTTATCAATATACCGAAGCATCAATAGCGCCACATAAACCGGGTAAGTCGGGATGGTATGGTAAAGGGAATTTTCGGCGATATGCGTATGATAATCAAATATCTTAGGAACCTTACGGCTATTCTTCTCCGGCAAAACCGCCTTATTCACCAGCACGCAGGTAATCCCTGCAATCCCAAAATTCTTCTGAGCTGATGCGAAAATCACCCCAAATTTCTCCATCGGCAAAGGTCTCGACAAGAAATCAGACGTCATATCTGCGACTAAGGGGACATCGACGTCGGGGAACGCGTGGTATTGTGTTCCGTCGATCGTCTCATTCGAAACGACGTGTAAATATCGTGCGCCTTGAACGTCTGTGATTTTAGGGATTCGGTCGTAATTCGTGTCTTTGGAAGAAGCTAAAAAGAAGGCATTCGCCTCATTCGCTGCCGCTTCGATAGCTCTATCCGCCCAAAACCCCGTGTCCACAAAGGCAATCTTGTCCGAAGGTTCCGTCAGATTCATGGGAGCAACCGTCAGTTGGCTAGAAGCACCGCCTGGTAGCCAAAGTACAGCCCAATCATCCGAAAGGTCATATAGTTTTTTTACGAGCGTATTCGCTTCGTCTACTAAATCTGTGAAAATGGGAGAACGGTGGCTGATTTCAGCGATAGAAACGCCCATTCCGTTGTAGTCAACTAAACCCGCCGCTGCCTCTTGAATAACCTCAAAGGGAAGAGTCGCCGGTCCAGGAAAGAAATTGTGTTTGCGCATTAGGAAATGGTTTGGGAACTAATTTTTAGCGTAATAATTCCGGCAATTAAGGAAGGCAAGGCGAAGAATAAAAAGCTTTCAGCCATACCTAAACCTAGGCCCACTAAAATGCCCCCTAAGATCGGACCTAAAATGCCGCCCAAACGACCCATACCGATCGCCCAGCCAATACCCGTCGAACGAATCGCGGTCGGATACATTCTCGCCGCTACAGCATACAACCCCACGAAGCTGCCCTGCACCCCGAAACCGAGGAAGAACAACACCACTAAGATCAAATTAGATCCAGAAAATTGACCGAAAATGCCTAATAAAACTGCGGTAATTAATAGTAGAACCCCAATCGATTTTTTCAATCCAAAACGCGTCGAAAAATAGCCTTGCACCGGAATACCCACGATGGCTCCCAGATTAAAGATCGTTCCTGAATAAATGGCTAATTCCATCGATAGGCCTGCATTAGAGGCTAACTTCGGAATCCAGTTCATCAAGAAATAGAGGGTCGTAAAGGAGAGGAACAAGGCGCTCCAAAGTTGCCAAGTGCTCCATTTAAATTCAGAGGTAAACAAGGCGCTGATCTTGGCGTCTTCTGGCTTGGCTTTGGCCTTAAATTCATCGGATTCTTTCAGGAAGAAAAACAAGATAGGGATCACTAAAAAAGTCGCCAAACCCGCTAGTTCAAATAGGTGTTCCCAGCCATTTTCTGCGATAATTTTCGCAGACGAAATGCCGGTTAATACGGCCCCCACCGGATAGCCCGCCACCACCGTGCTCACCCAAAAATCGCGCGTAGATGCAGGCGCATATTCCGCCGTGATCGCCGCCGTACTCGCCATCATCGTCCCGATTCCCAGCCCACTAATAAAGCGGTAAATCATTAAAACGTTCACATCTGTCGAGTAGGACGTCAAATAAATACAGGTTCCCATAATCACCGCCGCCAGAATCATTAACGGCTTCCGCCCAAAACGATCCGCCAGCGGAGCTAAAAATATCGCTCCCACCGTCATTCCCACCAGGCCAGAACTAAACACAATCCCTAAATTCGCCGGGGAAATACTCCAAGCCTTCGCAATCGCCGGAGCCGTATAAGAAATGATCAACACATCCATGCCATCGAGCATGTTGCACAGAAAACAGATCAAAATAATCAGTACTTGTATCGCTCTCATCGGCATTACATTACTTTCCAAACACGAATCAACACGTAATCAGGCAAGCGTTCACCCGTACAAACAAAAAGGCTGTTGTTTACCCAATCGTATTTGCCTTTTGGCGCATCGAATTTAGGCATCGCTCGGAAATAGTATTCATTCGCATCTACCTTTTCGCCTTTGGCTAAGCGCGCCGCAATTTCTGGTGTGGCAGCGCGTATACCCGTATTTTTGACATAAATTAAGGTGCCATCATCCGTTCTAAATTGGTAATGCGCCTCTAATTCCGTCACTCCATCCGCTCGCAATATTTGCCAATCTGCTCCGCCATTCAAGATTTCCCCCTTGATTTTAGGGCCTTCCACTGTTCCGCCTATAATGGGAATAATACGGCGAGTTCCATGAGGGGTTTCGCCCACGATTAAGGCAGGATCCAGTTTTACTTTCAGTTCACAGAAGAAATCGAGCGCTGGCGCCGTTTGGGCCTGGGACATAGTAATGCTCATAAAGAATAGGAATAGAATTTTTTTCATAGGTTTAGTTTAATCAGGGCAATCCTTGCTGAAAGGTAATTTCAGTCGTTAATCCCATCGCACTGAAACGAAAAGCCATCGTACGTGCTTGAGACGGATTTGTAATTTTATCACAATGAGGGCCTTTTTCCAAAAAATACACGTAATATTCCTGGTTTCGGTCCGCTAATTGTTGAATATCGGGCTTTCCTAGGATGTCTTCCAAATCATTCGAGCTAACCCCCTTCCACGTCATTTTATGCGTTTTCAGCCAGTCGATCTGCTTTTCTCTCGTCCCGCCACAACTCCCGCGGTCCTTTTTAAAGCTTTCTACATCGAAACCGGTCAAATCAGGTTGATTCGTGCACGAAACAGAGATCAAAAATAAGAGGGCAAGGGCTGTCAGTATTCTCATACCTTAAATTTAAGGAATTGTGGCTAAATTGCGGCATAAATCCATCGCTGTGCATATTTTAATCTCTCCTGATAAGTTCAAAGGCTCTCTTTCTGCCTCGCAAGTATGCGAAGCGCTTGAAAAAGGGATTAAGAAACGTCGTCCCAAAACCGTTTTCACCACCCTCCCTCTCGCCGATGGCGGGGAAGGTACCCTGGAAGTGATTCAACAATTGCACGGCGGAATTTGGATTTCAATAGACACGTTCGATCCGCTAATGCGTCCCATTCAGGCAGATTATTTATGGCTGGCTGACCAAAAAATGGCTTACATCGAAATGGCCCGCGCTTCTGGCCTTGCCCTTTTAACGATAAAGGAGCGCAATCCACTTAAAACTTCGACTTTCGGAACTGGAGTTCTCATCGCGGATGCGTTACAACGCGGCGCCACCCAAATCATTCTCACCATCGGTGGTTCTGCCACAAATGATGCGGGAATTGGAATGGCTGCTGCTATGAGTTGGACCTTTTTGGATGGAGATGGGGCTGCAGTTCAACCCATCGGTGAAAATCTAGTTAAAATCGCGTCTATAGGAAGTCCATCGGCCATAAATTGTTCATTCACGGTCGTTACAGACGTAACCAATCCACTCGCAGGGAGCGATGGAGCAGCCCACGTTTTCGCCGCTCAAAAAGGCGCTACCGCGACAGTAATTAAACAATTAGATAAAGGTCTAAATAATATCGCTTCCTTCTTCGGATCCATCGCCTCAGAACCTGGAGCTGGTGCAGCTGGCGGGCTAGGAGCAGGTGCCCGTTATTTCCTACATGCTAAAATCGTTGCTGGTTCCAGCTGGATAATGGACAAAGTCCACTTTAATCGGGCTCTTTTAAAAGCAGATTTCATTATCACCGGCGAAGGTAAGATTGATTCCTCCACTTGGGGCGGCAAAGTAGTTTCTGAAGTTGTAAAACGCTGCGATAAAGTCTTCAAGCAAACAATTCTGGTCTCAGGGGACTTCGAAAGTTCTACTAATTTCCCCCTGTTTTTGGACGAAAATGACGTGTTCACGATTGCGTCCCGTTCTACAGATTCAACTGATTCAATCGCGAGGGCTGCTGAGGTTTTAGAGCAGATCGGTGAGGAGATTGCGTTAAAGTATTTGAATTAAATTTGGGACCATTTATTTAGGGTTGTCGCATTTTCAAACGATTCTTTTTTCGATTGAAGAATTGCAAACATTTCTCTCCGTTTCATGAGAGTATTTTTACTTAAACGTAAAGGGGAGATTAATATATAAATAGTATTAAAATCTCTCAAAAATAAAACGTAAAACCTTGTAGGTGAAAATTCCCATTAATCCACAGATTAATGTAATAAACAATTCTTTGTACTTTTTCATATGAATATAAAGCTGGTTAGTTGAAATATTTATCTCATTGTTCAAATAGATATATCAAAGATATTGGAATTAAAATTTTGATTTCGTTTCAAAAAAATCACAAGTAATTAGACTAGATTAACTTGTTTGAGGAGGGTGGAACAGATGTACCTAATCGATCGCTTAGGCCGAGGTAAATGTAGGATTGTTTTTGGAGAAACAATATAAAATGGAAAATGAGGACATAAATTATCAAGAAACTGATAATTTAATGAATCTAATATGCGTTGACTAATCGTTTCGCCGCTTCCACCAGCACTTCATCCTCTTTCGCAAAACAGAAGCGCAAGATTTTATCCCCAGGATCGGTTTCGTAGAAAACGGAAACGGGGATAGAGGCCACTTTGATTTCACGCGTTAGGCGATCGGCTAAATCCACATCTTTTTCGCCTGAAATGGCTGAATAATCGAGGCATTGGAAGAAACTTCCGGCGCTTGGAAGGATTTTCCAGCGGCTTCCGATGAATTGGGAGGAGAATAGGTCGCGCTTTTTTTGGTAAAAATCAGATAAGCCTAGATAGTGAACGGGTTCCTTTAGGTAATCCGCTAGTGCATATTGTAAAGGAGTTGCGCTCGAAAAAGTAACCCATTGGTGGAGTTTTCTAAACTCGGATGTTAAGAATGTAGGAGCGATGCAATAACCAATCTTCCAGCCTGTGATGTGGTAGGTTTTGCCAAAAGATCCACACACAAAACTGCGTTTGCGCAATTCAGGATGCAATAAAACACTGGCATGTTGTGCGCCATCGAAAACGATATGTTCGTATACTTCGTCAGAAACGATCAGGATATCGGTCCCTTTGACAATCTCTGCAAAGGCATCCAAATCCGCCATTGACCATACCGCGCCGGTCGGATTGTGCGGACTGTTCACCATAATCGCTCTCGTTCGAGGCGTAATTTTCGCAGCAACGGAAGACCAATCAATCGCAAAATTGTTCGAAGCCTTCAGCGGAATATGAACAGGAATTCCACCGGCTAAACGGACGATGGGATCGTATGCGTCATAGCTTGGGTCGAATAGTATGACCTCGTCACCAGGAGAAACGCAGCAATGAATGGCAGCAAAAATGGCTTCCGTCGCGCCAGAAACAATTGTCGCTTCTGAATCTGCATCGACAGGGATGTTATAAAAAGACGACGTTTTTGCCGCTAGCGATTGACGTAAAGCGGGAACACCGGCCATGGGGGCATATTGATTGTGGCCTTTGGCATAATGCTGTAACAATTCCTGCAAAGCGGGGGCACAATCGAAACCTGGAAAACCTTGGGAAAGGTTTAATGCACCGTGCTCGAGGGCGAGGGCGGACATTTTGGTAAAAATAGTCGTCTGAACCTGTGGCTGCTTCGAAGGGAATGAAATCATAGCCTAATTTAATAAGGCTTTTCCATCGTACCAAACCTGCTGCACCTCTAGTGCGGAATTCAATTCTACAAAGCAAGCTCGTTTACCTACCTCAATACTGCCTAATTGATCTAAATTAGCCACTTCTGCCGGGTAAACCGTCGCCATCCGAATGGCCTCTTCCAGCGGAATCGAAGCTTGTTGAACACAGTTTTGAATCCCCTCCATCATCGTCAAGGAAGAACCTGATAAAACACCCGCTTCGTTCGTGAAGCGACCGTCTTTGGCTAAAAAGGAATAGGGTCCAGACACATCATTCGTCACCGCATCCGTAATCAAAAACAGGCGTCCTTTTTTCAAGCGATAGGCCAGTTTTAGTGATTTGAAATCACAATGTAAACCATCCGCAATGATGCTCGTCCAAGCATCTGATTGGAAGCTAGCCCCTACTAATCCCAACGCACGCGATTGCCACTGAGACATCGCATTGAATAGGTGTGTGATGCGAGATACACCCTTATCTATGGCGTTCATCGCTTGCTCAAAAGTGGCGTCGCTATGTCCCAGAGAGCACATGATGTGGCTTTTTACTACTAATGAAAGCTCCTCAGCGCTGAACATTTCAGGCGCAATAGTCAAGTAGGTGGGAATGCCTTTCGTTCGCTCGATAAGCTCTTCTAGGAAAGCCAAAGATGGCTTTTGGACGAAGGCCTCCTGGTGCGCCCCGCGTCTAACCGGATTAAAAAAGGGCCCTTCTAAATGCAATCCCACTAGTCCAGGCCCGGTGTAAGTTGAATAAGCTTCGACAGCCTTCCACATGGAAGAAGCTGGCGAACAGTTTAGCGTAATTTGAAACGCAACCGTACCCGTTTTGTGGTGTTCGTCAAAGGTCGCTTGAATAGCCTCCGTTGTCTGGTGATTGGAAAAGAGAATCCCGCCGCCACCGTAAATTTGGAGGTCAATAAATCCGGGAATGAGGAAGTTTTCAGACGACGCGCCTTGGCCATCAGCAATGGCCGAAATATGACCATTTTCTACCGTGATTTCCTTGTTCTCTAGCCATTCGTGGCCCGTGAAAATGCGACTTGCAAACATCCTTAATATCCTGTCGCTTGTCCGTCTTTTCTCGATTCGGTTGCCCCAAAATAGACCTTGCGAACAGGATCATATTGGATACATTGGTAACCACCATAAATTCCGCTCATATAGCCTACTTGGTGTCCTTTTTGCAATAAATCGCGAATGACTTCATACGGATAGCCGTGCTCCAGGGTAATCATACCGCCAGTCGTTTCCATTGTCTCGCCCGTAGGTTCAGAGGAACCTTCGTGGTTCATGCGGGGATAATCGCCTGCTTCTTGTACGTTTAGGCCAAAGTCCACCACGTTCATCACAATCTGCACATGGCCCATCGGTTGGAACGCGCCACCCATCACGCCAAAGCTCATCATCGGCTGACCATCCTTCGTCATAAATGCCGGGATGATGGTTTGGAATGGTCTTTTCCCTGGCGCGTAGGTATTATTCTCGCCCTCTTTCAAGTTGTATAATTCGCCGCGATCTTGGAACATAAATCCTAAACCATCCGGCATCATACCTGATCCAAAACCTCTATAATTACTCTGAATTAAGGACACCATATTGCCATCTTTATCAGCCACGGTCAAGTAGATCGTATCTCCCTCTTTCAAGGCCGGATTTCCTGCCTCGTAATGGCGACCCGCACGATTTGGATTGATCAACGCCCGGCGCTTCGCGCCGTACTCTTCCGATATTAATTCCGCTACTGGAATTTTGGCAAACTCAGGATCCGCATAGTATTTTGCGCGGTCTTCGAACGCTAGTTTTTTGGCCTCTGTAAACAAATGCACGTGCTCCGCAGAACCAAGTTTAATTTTGGAAAAATCATAGCCCTCTAAAATGGTTAACATCTGTAAAGCCGCGATTCCCTGGCTATTCGGTGGCAATTCCCACACATCATACCCGCGGTAATTTACCGAAACTGGCTCCACCCAAGTAGACGTGTGCGACGCTAAATCCTCATAGCTCAAAAACCCACCATTCTTCTTCATAAACGCGTCCATCGTCCGCGCCATATCTCCCTTGTAAAAGGCATCACGTCCCTCTTTCCCTAGTTTTTCTAAGGTATTCGCTAAGTTCGGGTTCTTGAAAATATCACCCTCTACTGGCGTTTTTCCGTTCGGATAATAGTGGTTCGCCACATTTGGAAACTTACCATAATTCGCCGGAACCCGACCTAATGCGGAAGCAAATTCACCGTGCACCGGAAACCCGTTTCTTGCATAGGAAACCGCTTTTTCCAACACCTTATTCATCGGCATCGACCCGAATTTCTTGTGCAATTCAAACCAGCCATCCACACAACCCGGCACGCTCACCGGCAATGGACCCAGCGACGGAATGTGTGTCAATCCGCGTTTTTTGAACTCGGCTAAAGTCAAAGATTTTGGCGACCTCCCCGACGCATTCAAACCATATAATTTCTTCGTCTTAGCATCCCAAACAATCGCAAATAAATCTCCCCCTATTCCATTCACGTGTGGCTCCACGACACCTTCCATCGCATTCGCCGCAATGGCTGCGTCGATCGCATTTCCACCCGCTTTCAGCACATCAAGTGCGGCCTGGGTAGACAAAGGATGCGAGGTAGCGGCCATCCCGTTTTGGGCAATGGCCTGTGAGCGAGTCGCCCAAACTTTACCATACGGACGATCTTGCGCCTGAGCAAACAGGGGCAAACAAAGGAGTAGGAGTAATTTCTTCATGTTGTTGATTTTGAAACAGTAAATTAGGGAATGGTCCCTAAATATGCAATTATCGACTAACTTATAAAAAAGGACAGCAGTCAAATCTACTCGAAAAAGATCTTTACCTTTCCAAAATGAGAAATAGTTTGGATGATGGCTTAGATTTTAGAATTGATAAACTGACAAAATCGATTGAGGAGGTAACGAGTGGTCAAAGCGAACCTACCTTTATTCTGCCGGTAGAGTTAGTTGATTTATATCAATTGATTTGGCACTTTGATTGGATGCTGGAATTTGATCTAGATGAACGCACATTATTTAAATTAGTCACAGTGAATGAACCTAATTTAATCCATGGCTTAATTTGTTTAGAACAAAAACGTGACCATATTTACATACACCTACTTGAAAGTGCTCCGTTCAATAAAGGGAAAGAGAAACGATACTCTGGTGTTGCGGGAAATTTAGTCGCATTTGCTTGTAAACAATCCTTTCATTTTGGTTATGATGGCAATGTCTCCTTTATTGCTAAAGAACAATTGATTGAGCACTATGAAAAATCAATTGGGGCATTTCACTTTGGCAATCGAAGAATGATTATTAATACGAGTGCAGCAAAGAAATTAGTCAACCAGTATTTTAATTCTTAATTCATGCAACCTAAAAAAATACGTTTAGATGTGGATCAAATTGGTGGACAAGAAATTCTTTCTGCCTCTGATGAAAAAGTGATTAGTCAATACATTCAATCACAAAAAAGAGATATTCATCCCATCAAAAAAAGGGAAGGAATCACAAAAACAAAAAACCCCTAGACTTATCGCCCAGGGGTTTTTGCATTCTTGAACCCAATATAATTTACACTGACTTCGTGAACCATTTTTGCTTGATGCGCTCCGAGATGTAGTACATACATGGAACGATGATCAAGGTTAAAATGGTCGAGAACGTTAATCCGAAGATGATCGTCCAGGCTAAGATTCCCCAGAATACGGCGGAATCAGAACCGATGAAGATGTGCGGATTTAGTTCTGTAAATAAGGTAACGAAGTCGATACTTAAGCCTAATGCCAAAGGAATTAAGCCTAATACCGCCGCCGAAGCCGTTAACAATACCGGAGTTAAACGAATGCCACCGCCTTCGATGATCGCCTCTTTTAAGTCGTAACCACGCTTGAAGCGAAGCTCCTCGATGAATTCGATTAATAGGATACCATTCTTTACGACGATACCTGCAAGGGCGATGATACCTACGCCGGACATAATCACGGAGAAAGTCATTCCGAAGGCCATAAAGCCTAACAATACCCCGATTAACGATAACAAGATCGTTGCGAAGATGATTAATGGTTTCACCGCAGAGTTAAATTGTGTTGCGAGGATTAAGTAAATTAATACTAGAGCCGCAAGGAATGCCATACCGAGGAAGGCGCCGGATTCTTTTTGGTCTTCTTGTTCTCCCCCCATGCGAATCGTATAGCCTTGAGGCACGTCGATTCCTTCGAAAAGAGTCGTTAATTCACCCACGATTTCATTCGCGTTATAGCCTTGAACCACGTCTGAACCTAGGGTTACAACGCGTTCTTGGTTTTTGCGGTTGATTTGGCTGAAAGAAGTGGCGTAGCGAATATCAGCGATGGAGTTCAAAGGCACTTGGCGCAAGGCGCCGCCCATATTCATATCGCGGTAAGTCACATTCATCTGTAATAACTTCTCGATTTGGTTGCGAGAATCTCCCTTCAAACGTAATTGAATAGGATATTCGTCTTTCGTGTCGCGGAATTTAGAGATTTCAGCGCCGAATAAACCGGTACGAACAGCCATCGCCACCTGTGCCGATGAAATGCCCTCTCGGGACGCTTTCTCGCGGTTCACGTCGATGATGATTTCCGGTTTGTTCGTCACTAGATCGGATTTCAATTCTTGGATACCTTGGATGCCAGCCTTGGTGATGGCTCCACGTACCTTCTTTTCCAAATCTTGTAAAACAGCGAAGTCATCTCCCGCGATTTCGATCGAAATAGGCTTGCCTGTTGGCGGACCATTATTTTCTCTTTCGATGGCAATTTCGACGCCAGCTAGGGGATTTTTGGCAAAATCCGCTTGAATTTTACTTAATACTTCTCCCGTTTTAATGCCTTCGCGCACTTGCAATTTCTCGAATGCGATGGTCACCTTACTCTTGTGTGGCGTTGCTCCACGATCTGGTTGCATCGGATCTCCAGCATTCTTTCCTACGTTGGAAATAACGGAGTTCACGATTTTGCTATACCCCTCTTTGTTCAAGAAAGCGAAGACACGCTTCTCGATCACTTTGGAAACGGAATCGGTTACGACCGCATCGGTACCGATCGGGTTTTTGGCATAAATATAAATGTAATCCGGATCGCCTGAAGGGAAGAAAACCACTTTAGGTTTTACAATACCCATTAATGCGATCGTGAAGATCAACAAGAAGAAAGAGGCAATCGTCGCATAAATTGGGCGTTTTCCTATTAACACCCACGAAATCAACTTGCGGTAATTTGTCTTAAAATTAGGCAAAGTAGTCTCTTGGAAAGGCACAATCCATTTCGGTGTGATCACAAAGTGATTGAACGCATACAGGATAATGCAAAGCACGAAGAAGTTTCCAAAGCCAAAGTGACCCAAGCCGAAGCCCATCACATAGCCGAAAACGGCTAAGCTCAACAAAATAAATACAGTACGACGGATGTCAGCAAACTTAGGCGCCTTCACATCGTTCACCTCTTCATCGTGACGCTTCATAAACGTGATCGCGAACACCGGGTTCATGACATAAGCCACAAAAAGCGACGCAAAAAGCGTAATGATCAACGTGATAGGCAAGTATTTCATAAACTCACCTACGATCCCTGGCCAGAATAACAAAGGCAAGAATGGCGAAATCGTCGTCAACGTTCCTGATAATACCGGTACGAACACCTCAGAAGCCGCTAATTTTACCGACTCTGTAATGGTCAATTTCTTGAAGTTATTGAACAAACGGTGCGCATTCTCGATCACCACAATCGCATCATCCACCACAATTCCAAGTCCTAAAAGGAAACCGAATAGAACGATAGTGTTTAAACTAAAGTCTAGCGAAGGCATGAACAAGAAGGTTAACAAAGCCGATAAAGGCACGGATAGACCCACAAAAACCGCATCTCTAACGCCCATAAAGAACATTAATACGATAACCACAAATAAGAATCCAAGGATTACCGTGTTAATCAAATCAGCTAAATCGCCACGCGTACGTTCCGATTGATCCGCTGTCGTAGTGACTGTTAATCCGTCTGGATACCGCGTTTCTTTGAAGTCTTCAATGGTTGCTTCAATGCGATCAGCCGCTGCGATTAGGTTCGCCCCAGAACGTTTAATGACGTTCAATGTGATGACGGACTTATTGTTCAAACGCGCAAAATCTTGCTTCTCTTCATAACTGTCCTTCACCTCAGCCACATCCTTTAAGCGGACACGCGCACCCGTAGAAGAACCGATCATCAAATTAGCTAATTGATCAATAGACTTTAATTCCCCAGTCACCCGAAGTGAACGACGCACTCCATCCACGGCTAAATCACCGCCAGAGATGTTGACGTTTTCGCCTTGCACCGCAGATTGAATATCGTAGAAAGTCAAACCGTAACTCTGCATCTTGTACAGGTCTAGGTTGATTTGGATCTCTCTTTTTAAGGCACCGATGATGTCTACGCGGTTAATTTCCGGCATCCCCTCGATCTCGTCTTGTAAATCCTCTGCGTATTTCTTCAACTTGTCGAGTGGATAATCCCCCGCGATGTTGATGTTCATAATCGGGAATTCGGAGAAGTTTACCTCAGCGACAGAAGGCTCACGCGTTAAGTCTTTCGGCAAATCTGCGATCGCTTTGTCCACCGCATCTTGCGTACGTTGCTTCGCGATGGGGACGGTGACGTCCGTGTTGAATTCGACGATGATGACCGAAATATCCTGCAAAGCATTTGATTTCACACGCTTGACGCCCGTGATCGATTTGATTTGCTTTTCGATCGGTTTGTTGATCGTGTTTTCGATGTCCGAGGGAGTCGTTCCTGCGTAGACCGTTTGGATGACCATTTGCGGCACCACGATGTCTGGGAATTGCTCCTTAGGCAAGCTCGAATAGATTCCCATCCCCGCCACAAAAATGATGAAGGTGAAGATGTAAACCGTCGTGCGGTTTTGGGCTAACCAGCCCACCATGTTATAGATCAAGCCTTTGCCTTCGGGCAATTGCTCGTTTTTGCTATTTTTTTCCATTTTCTACTTAGAAAGAGATGGCTGTACCATCCACTAAATCTTGAAATCCTTGTGTAATAAGTGAATCGCCCGCCTTTAATCCGTCTGTGATTTCAGCTTGACCATTATAGGTTAAACCGATCGTGACTTGACGTGCACGTGCTACTTTTTTGCCGTTTTCTTCCACTGCCACATACACTAAATTGCCTTTTTCGGTCTTTTGGATGATGTTTTCGCTGATCACGATCGCATTTTTCTTCGATGTATCGTTGATGTTGATCACCGCTAATAAGTTCGGCTTTAACTCACCACCTGCATTCGGGATGCGGGCTTCGATGTCAAACGTACGGGTTAAGGGATTAACAATTTTCGATACCAAAGAGATACGCGCTTTTAATTCCTTGTTTAAATCAGGGAATTTGATGCTGATCTCATCACCTTGTTTCACGGTTCCTACATACGAATCAGCGATTTTAGCAGCGATCTTTAGGTTACCTAAGTTCACGATTTGAACGATTGGTACACCAGGAGCGCCCATTTCACCTGCTTTTTGGCGAACTAATTCAATCGTTCCAGCGATCGGAGCCGTTACACGAGATAAGCCTAATTGCGCTTTCAAGGTCACGATTCTTTTCTCCAAAGACTCCATGTTCGACTTCGCGCTCAAGTATTGAACTTCTGTCCCGATTTGTTGATCCCAAAGCGCTTTTTGCTTCGTATAGATCGTCTTCGCTAACGATAATTGCTGACGAACCTCTTCTAATGACTCTTTTAAGATGTTGTTGTCCAAAGTCGCAATCAATTGGCCTTTAGACACCGATTGTCCTGCTACCACTGGCAAGGATAAAATCACACCACCCGTTTGTGGGCTAACTAAAACCGTGTTTTCAGCGACTACATTTCCTTGTGCTTCTACGAAGTGCTGAAAGTTTTGAGCCACTAAAGGACTTACGCTAACAGTAATAACTTTTGCAGCTGCTTGCTCTGAAGGCTTACCTACTTCTTTTTCTAATTGCGCGATTTTCGCCTGGATTTCTTTTTCCTGAGACTTCAAATCCGCTAATTCTTGCTTTTTGTCTTTTGATCCGCATGCCGCGAAGAAAAGAATTCCACTTAGGAGGATGGCTATTTTTTTCATGTTTGTATTAGTCTATGTATAGTGTACCGTTTGCTTTTTCTAATTCCACTTTCGCCACTAGGGCATTGTAAAGTGCCGTAAAGTAGTTTGCTTGTGATTCTTTGATGGATGATTCCGCGTTCAAAACCTCTAAGTTTGAACCTACCCCTTGTTGGTATTTCACCCGGGTTACGCGCGAAATCTCATTCGCTAAGTCCAGGTTCGCCTTTTGTTCTTTCATGGATTCCAAAGCGTTTTTCATCGTAATGCTCGCCTGTGAACGTTGCAAGTCGATCGACGACTTTAACAAGCTATAAGACTGGCGTACCTTTTGCAAGTTATTCTCTGACTGAACCGCCTTGTATTTTTTTGAAAATCCGTCAAAAATCGGGATCTGCAAAGCCACCGTAACAGCGGCGTTATCGAACCATTGTTTGGTCATTAAATCACTGAACGCATTCGCCCCCGCGTTATAACCGTAGTTCGCGTTCAAGACTAAACGAGGTAAATATCCTGCCTTGATGCTCTTCAAATCTAGTTCGGCTAAGTTCTCTTGTGTTTGCAAGATGGAATACTCGATGCGGTTCGCATAATTGAAATCGCCTGCTGCGTTTGTGTTAAACGTTGCTAATTCGACTTTTTCTAAGCTCTCGCTCAAGCGAATCGGCTCTTCCATCGGGAAACCCATTTGGAACTTTAATAAGGAATAGCTCAATTCCTGCAAGCGATTCACGTTCTCTAATTCTGTGCGTAAATTATTCGCTTGCACATCTAAACGCTGCACGTCGATCTTTTCTACGAAACCTTGCTTATTTAATTCGCGTGTTTCCTTTAATAAGGTATCGATGCGAGCCACGTTTAAGGCTAAAAGACCTTGGCGTTTTTCATTTACCAAAATTCCATAATAGGCCTTCGCCACATTCTCCGCTACTTGTTGCTTTGATTGTGTCACGGACTTCACCGCTAAATCTTTGTAAACAGTGGAAGCCTTCAAGCCTAATAAATAGGATCCATCAAACACTAATTGGCTTAAACCCACGTTTGCGTAACCTGAATTATCTACCCCGAACTTCGCGGCAATTAATTCACCATCTGCTGCAGCTGGGTTAAATATTTTAGCAGGAATGAACGCACGTTGTAAGACGATATTGTTCGTTAATGCAAGAGAACCATTGACTTGAGGTAATCCCATGGCTTTGATCTCATTGATCTTCGCACTTGCGTTCTGCAAGTCGATTTGGCTATTTTTAACTTGAACCTGGTGCGTTATCGCATAATCCACGGCCTGCTTTAGGCTGTAGGTCTGCGCGTTAGCGGCCAAAGAGGTCATTAAAAATAGACCGGCATAGATTTTTCTTAGGCGGATCATCATTTTAAATTGTTTTGGTAAGATGTGTAAAGTGTTAAACCTTTTTCTGTCAAAATGCCCCGCATGAAAATATCCAACATTACCAGTTGGGTTTCAAACAGGGGTAATTTATTATTCGGGTAAAAATCAGGGTTGAAGGCTAAATTAACTTCGGCCATTCGCAAGCGGGCTAGTAATTCGAGATCGATGTCATTTCTGAAATACCCAAACTGCGCCCCTTTCTTAAAGTCCGCAATTAGATTTTCATGAATGCACTTTTCTCCGTGTTCTGTAAAAAGTTGAAAGGCTTTGGGAAAGTATTTTTGTATTTCAAAAAGTAAGCGAGGATTCATTTGCGTTAACAAATCCTTCGTCATTTCGAAGGACTTGAACATCTTCTCGATGACATTCGAATAAAGTCGATCTAGCTCTGCCCATTTCGCAACATCCTGCTCAATGAAGCCTTTCACGACTTCGTAGACCATCGAGTCTTTATCCGGAAAATGTTGATAAATCGTTTTTTTAGAAATCCCTAATTCCGTGGCGATGGAATCCATCGTCACGGTCTTTACACCGTAGCGGAAGAATAATTCAGTTCCTTTGTGTAGAATACGCGATTTCATTTGCTGTCCCTTTTCAAATATCGGGACGCAAAACTATGGAAACTTTTAGAGACTACAAAGTTTTCTTGTATTATTTTAAGATGACCGCTCGGTTAAATTTGATTAACGGCCAAAATCATCCTGCAAACGGACGATATCCGATTCATCCGATGGATGCGCAACATCCGTATGTTGCCAAATCTCCGTCACCACACCCCAATTGTCTAAACCGACTAAACGGTGGCGCATACCGGTGGGTAAAGTAATCAATTCCCCCTCTTGGTAAACGCCCGGAGCAGACTGCTCATCGTTCTCCGAAATCACCACGCCTACCGGACCTGAATTCACCGTCCAAACCTCTGCTCTGCGGAAATGGTATTGCCAAGACAAACGCTTCTCTGGCGCCACCACTAAAAACTTAGGGCTTAGTTTCTGCGTAATCTGAATCGCATCCATCGAAAGCTGTGGGAAGTATTGTGCCGCAAACTTCGCCGCCTGTGTCTCATCTAACACAAAGAAACCTCCCCAAGGGCGGTTGTGGTCTTTGTCAATAATCGTATACCCTTGTGAAAGAATGTAAGCTTCGACTTGTGCGAAGATTTCAGAGGCTGGAGTAGTTGCGCTAAAATTCATAGCACAAAAATAAAAAAAAGACGGGAGAGCGTCCCGTCTTTTCTAGTCTATTTATCGAATGGTCACTTAGAGTGTCCAGCCGTTGCGGTATTCGCGTTTCACGAATTGGTTTGCCGCATCGAAGTTCGTGATGCGCATATTCTTCGCATCCCACTCCAGTTTTTGACGACCAATGTATTTCGCATTACGTCCCTCGCCTTCGCGTAACATATACGAACGAATCGCTAGGTTACCCATTAATACGGATTCCGTAAACGGTGCCGCATAATCGAATGGAGAACTGACTTCCATGTTACCGAAACCAGCTTTACAAGCCTCTACCCACTGCGTATTGTGACCGCTATCGCCGCCTTTCACACGCGCTAAGCTTGCTTTAGGAAGTTCAGACTCATCTACACGCGCTCCGTTTCTAAATACTTTAGGATACATACCATACGTTCCACACGTCATGATACCTTTCGAACCGATTAAGATCACCCCATTAGAACCATCTGGATCCCCAATAATTTCAGAAGCCGGAATTCCGTCTGGATGTGGCGCCCGAAGACCTCCATCAAACCAAGTCAATTTCACCGGGGAATTATTTTTCTTCGAAGGACCATAGTGTAAAGTTACCATCGAGCTAGGAGGACATCCTTGAGGAATGTATTCTGGTGTCCAATCTTGCAAGAAGACAGATCCTACCGAACATTCTACGTCGATTGCATCGCGGATACCTAATACTTTGAATGGAGGGTCTAATAAGTGACATCCCATGTCGCCTAAAGCACCTGTACCATAATCCCACCAGCCTCTCCATTTGAATGGAAGTAGAGCGGGGTTATATTCTCTGTATTTCGCAGGCCCTAACCAAAGATCCCAATCTAACTCTGCCGGTGCTGGAGATCCAGCAGCAGGATAGGCGATTCCTTGTGGCCATACGGGACGATTCGTCCAAACATATACTTCTTTTACTTTTCCGATCGCACCGCCATCGAACCATTCCATCATTTGACGTACACCGTCACCTGAGGATCCTTGGTTACCCATTTGGGTTACGACTTGCATCTCCCGTGCTTTCTCGCCTAATAGACGCGCCTCGTAGATGTCGTGTGTTAAGGGTTTTTGAACGTATACGTGTTTCTTACGACGCATCGCCTCCATCGCAATGGTTGCGTGGGTGTGGTCTGGTGTAGAAACGATGACCGCATCCACGTTGCTACCCTCTTTATCTAGGGCCGCACGGAAATCGCGGTATACATTCGCTTTGGGAAGATCTTTTTTGATTCGTACCATTTGGCGATCATCTACATCGACGATAGCGACGATGTTTTCTGCTCCCTTATTATAGGAATTCATGATGTCGCTGTAGCCTTTTCCGCCACCACCGACACCCATGATGTTTAATTTGTCTGAAGGAGCAGTGTAACCCTTGCCTAGCACGTGGCGAGGTACAATGTAGAAACTGGCTGCGGCTAATCCGGCTTTTTGCAGGAAGTTCCGTCTTGAAGTGTTACTCATAGTTGATAGGTTTTAATGATTGGGTGTAAGTTTGTAAAAAAATAGTACAAAACAAAAAAAGGGGTCAGCTTTCGCTAACCCCTCTCAGTATAGAACAGGTGAATGTTACTATTCAGCTTTTTTAGAAGATTTCTTTTCTAATTTTTTGATCGCTTGTTCTCTTTCAGCACCTTCCATTTGCTCTTTTAAAGCAGATAAAGCACCGATATCGCCCATAGTCGATTTCTCAGCTGTTACATTTGCAGGCTTGTCAGCAGATTTCGCTGCTTTCTTTTTCTCTGGCTTCGCAGCAGCAGCATCAGCCGCTACTTCTTCCGCCGTTGCCGCCGTGAAAGTACGTGTGTGTGATAAGATGATCTTACGCTCTTCTTTGTGGAATTCTGTTACCACGAAGTCTAACGCTTCACCTACCTCAGCCACTGTTTCGTCTGCCTTCGTTAACTGCTTCAAAGGAGCTAATCCTTCGATACCGTATGGCAATTCTAATACACCGAACTTCTCGTTCTTCGAGATGATCGTTGATTTGTGAGTTGAACCTAACGTGAACACACTTTCAAATGTATCCCAAGGGTTTTCCTCTAATTGTTTGTGGCCTAAAGCTAAACGACGGTTGTCCGCGTCTAATTCGATCACTATAACATCTAAAGAATCACCTACTTTAACGAATTCAGATGGGTGTTTGATTTTCTTTGTCCAAGACAAGTCAGAAACGTGAACTAAACCGTCGATTCCTTCTTCTAATTCTAAGAATAAACCGAAGTTAGTTAAGTTACGAACGGTTCCTTTGTGCTTCGTACCGATTGCGTATTTCGCTAATAAATCAGTCTTAGTCCAAGGATCTTCTGTTAATTGCTTGATACCTAGAGACATCTTGCGCTCAGAACGATCTAATGTTAACACTACTGCTTCCATTTCGTCGCCTACTTTCAAGAAATCTTGTGGGTTACGTAAGTGTTGAGACCATGACATCTCAGACACGTGGATTAAACCTTCAACGCCTGGCAATACTTCTAAGAAAGCACCGTAATCAGCTACGTTAACGATTTTACCTTTTACTTTCGAACCTACTTCAGTTCCAGCAGCTAAAGCTTCCCAAGGGTGCGCTTGTAATTGCTTCATACCTAAAGAGATACGTTTTTTGTTTTCGTCGAAGTCTAATACCACCACTTGGATTTTTTGATCCAATTTCAATACCTCTTGTGGGTGGTTGATACGACCCCATGAGATATCTGTGATGTGAAGTAAACCATCTACACCACCTAAATCGATGAACACACCGAAATTAGTCATGTTTTTGATCACACCTTCTAGTACTTGACCTTTATCTAAGTTCGTTAAGATCGTTTGACGTTGTGCCTCTAGATCTTTCTCGATTAATACTTTGTGAGATACAACTACGTTGTCATTTGTGTGGTTGATTTTAACCACCTTAACCTCCATGTTTTTACCTACGAAAATATCGAAGTCACGGATAGGCTTCACATCAATTTGAGAACCAGGTAAGAATGCCTCGATTCCAAAGATATCTACGATTAAACCACCTTTTGTACGGCGCTTAACGAAACCATTGATGATGGTATCTTCTTCTAATGCTTTCTCGATGTTAGTCCATGCACCCATCACCTTAGCTAACTTACGTGACAACGTTAATTGTCCGTTTGCGTCTTCTTGGTTCTCGATGTATACTTCAACCTCGTCACCAGCTTTCAAATCCGGCATATCGCGGAATTCTGAAGCAGATACTAAACCATCAGATTTGAATCCAATGTTAATGATTACTTCACGGTCAGTCTTGCTTACAACAATACCTTTCACTACTTCCTTCTCAGTGACCGAGTTCAAGGTTGCTTCGATAGCAGCCTCCATTTTTTCTTTTTGTTCTGTAGTATAGTTACCACCGAACCCTTTTCCTTCAACTAAATCCCAGTCGAAATCTTTTGGTTGTTTTGACATATTTGGTGCCCGTTTGGCTAATCGTTTTTGATTTTGCCTACATCAACAAGCTGGGCTAACCTGCTGAAATTAAGTTTGAAACAATTTTTAAATTGGGGTGCAAAGCTACGAAGAATTAGTTTATTTTCCATCTTTTGTGCTAAATTGTTGTCACAAACCTCGTTAACCTATGAAATATTGCTTTTTAGCCCTTTTTTTCTTGTCCCAAAACCTATTTGCTATGTCTAATCCCGGAAAACCTTTCGGTCAAACGCCTGCGGGCGAGTCTGTTACCTTATATACCTTGAAGAATGCCAAAGGCATGGAAGTGCACATTATGAACTACGGCGGCATCATCCAAAAAATCCTAACCCCTGATCGCAACGGAAAAGTGGAAGATGTGGTGCTCGGATTTGAGACTTTACAAGAATATATCAAAGACACTCCCTATTTCGGAGCGATTGTAGGCCGGTTCGGAAACCGCATCGCAAATGGGAAATTTACGCTGGACGGGAAAGAATATACCCTCGCTGCCCAAAACAACGGCCAACACCTTCACGGCGGCCTCATCGGTTTCGATAAGAAAATATGGAAAGTGGAAGCGGCCTCCGCGCAAAGCCTCACCTTATCCTATGTTTCCAAAGATATGGAAGAGGGATTTCCGGGTAACTTGAGCGTTAAGATGACCTATACTTTATCGGAGGAAAACGAACTAGGGATCTCCTATGAGGCGACAACAGATAAAGCGACGGTATTGAACCTGAGCAATCACTCCTACTTTAACTTGAGCGGAAACGCGAAACGCGATATTTTGAACCAAGAGGTGCAGATTGATGCGTCACGTTTAGTGGCCGTGAATAAGGTGTTGATTCCCACCGGAGTGTTAGCGCCGGTCGCAGGAACGCCCTTTGATTTTACGAAGCCACACATCGTAGGCGATCGCATTAACGATACTTCTTCAGAGCAAATTGTGTTAGGCGGAGGCTATGACCATTGCTGGGCTTTGGACAAGCCGGCGGGATCTTATGCGAAGATTGCGACAGTACAAGATCCAGTTTCGGGTCGTAAAATGACCGTTTCTACGGATCAGCCTGGGGTGCAGTTTTATACGGGAAATTTCCTAGATGGACATTTGACGGGAAAATACGGGGTGCAAATCACCAAGCGTCACGGATTGTGTTTAGAAACGGAACATTTCCCAGATTCACCTAATCAGCCTAATTTCCCGAGCACGGTTTTGCGCCCAAGTGAGGTATATAAAACAAGGACTGCCTATCAGTTTAGCGTGAACTAAAGCGTTTTCGCTTCGTTCCAGTAGATATCCATTTCTGCCAAAGTCATCTCGGAAAGCGCCTGGCCATTCTCTGCCGCGCGTTTTTCGAGGTGCTGGAAGCGCTTGATGAACTTCTTGTTCGTCCGCTCCACGGCTGTTTCGGGATTAATATCGATGAATCGGGCAAAGTTCACGAGACTGAAGATCAAATCTCCCAGTTCGCCCTCTGCCTCCGCCTTTCCCGCGGCATCGAGGTCTTTACCCACAAAAGTTTCTTTGAATTCGCCCAGTTCTTCCTCCACTTTCTCCCACACTTGCTCTTTTTCTTCCCAGTCAAAACCCGCACCGCGCGCCTTTTCCTGTATCCGCATCGCCTTCACAAGTGCTGGCAATGAACCCGGAACACCGCCTAGAACGGACTTGTTTCCCTCTTTTAATTTCAAGGCTTCCCAATTCTGCTTTACCTGCTCCTCGGTCTCAGCGACCACATCCCCATAAATATGTGGATGGCGGCTAATCAGCTTTTCGCAAACCCCGTGCAACACGTCGCTTACGTCAAACGCTCCTTTTTCTGAACCGATTTTGCTGTAGAAAACAAGATGTAAGAAAATATCCCCTAGTTCTTTGCGGATTTCGGTCAAATCATTTTCCATAATCGCATCGGAAAGCTCGTAGGTCTCCTCGATGGTTAAATGGCGCAATGATTCCAGCGTCTGCTTTTTGTCCCATGGGCATTTCTCCCGAAGGTCGTCCATGATGACTAATAAACGGTCGAATGCCTCCGCGGCTTTGGGGTATTTCATACTTATGGATTTAGCGCGTAGACTCTAACGTAGTCGATTTGGAATTTGTTCGGGAAAATGGTGTCATCTACGCCCTTTTGTCCGCCCCAATCGCCACCAATCGCTAGGTTCATTAAGATATGTTGTTTCTTGTCAAAAGGCCATTGCTCCCAGCCGCCTTTCGGATTATTGAATTCGAAGTATTGTTTGTCGTCGATGAAAGCACGAATGTAGTCCGGCGTCCAGTCCACCCGGAATGTATGGAATTCGGTATCCCAATTTGCCAAAGTCGTAATGGCTGTTTTCTGTGTTCCAATGACATGGTTAAACGCTTTCGTGTGAATACTCGCGTGCATCACACCCGGATCGTATCCCACGTGTTCTAAGATATCGATCTCGCCATTGTCTGGCCAGTATTGGGTACCGTAATCAGATTGAGACGCAAGCATCCAGATCGCAGGCCAGTTTCCGCGGCCAGCTGGAATCTTTGCTTTGGCCTCAATACGACCATATAAAAAATCATTCTTGCCTTTAGTCACGATACGCGCGGAGGTGTAGGTGCTCGAACCGGATGTTTCTTTGATCGCCTCGATGGTCAAAACCCCGTTCTCGATATGCGCGTTTTTGATATTTGCATTCGTGTAATTTTGCAATTCGTGGTTTCCCCAGCCGCTATTTCCTACGTCATATCCCCATTTCGCCGGATCAGGTAAACCATCTTTATCGAACTCATCCGCCCAAAAAGGCGTCGTCGCAAACGTGTATTCCTTCGGTGGAACCGCCGGTAAATCAATAATATTCACTTTAGGAGGCGTAGGCTCTTCGGATTTACAAGAGAAAGCGCCTAAGCTGAAGAGGATGAGTGCAAGTCTTAACATAGAGAGGTTTGATTTTTCCCAAAAATAGTATTTCCCCCCGATTTATCCTCTCCATTATTCGTATATTTCGGGATGGATTTCAAACTCACTTCTTCTTATAAGCCCACCGGTGATCAGCCGGAGGCGATTCGGCAATTAGTCGAGGGGGTGAACAAAGAAGAAGCCGCGCAAACCTTGCTAGGCGTAACCGGTTCTGGAAAGACCTTTACGATCGCCAATGTGATCCAGCAGGTCAACCGGCCGACCCTGATTTTGAGCCATAACAAGACCCTCGCCGCCCAATTATACGGGGAATTCAAGTCCTTTTTCCCAGAGAACGCGGTCGAGTATTTCATCTCTTATTACGATTATTACCAGCCCGAGGCCTTTATTGCCTCCACGGGAACTTACATAGAAAAAGATCTCTCGATTAACCAGGAGATTGAAAAGTTGCGTTTGGCGACGACCTCTTCGTTGATGTCTGGCCGCCGCGACATTATCGTGATCGCCTCCGTTTCCTGTATTTACGGTATGGGGAATCCGGACGAATACCGAAATTCCATTATGCGCGTCGCCGTGGGTGACATCATCTCGCGGAATCAGTTTTTGTTCCGTTTGGTGGAGATTCTCTACGCGCGGACGGAGGGCGAATTCTCGCGTGGAACGTTCCGGGTGAAAGGCGACACCGTGGACATTTTCTTGGCCTACGCGGACTTCGGATATCGCTTTGTGTTTTTTGGCGATGAGATCGAGGAGATCCACCGCATCGATCCGTGGACGGGCAAGAAGATCTCTTCCGAGACGATGGTGGCCGTTTTCCCGGCGAACTTGTTCGTGACGGGACGCGAGACCTTGAACAACGCGATCTCCCATATTCAGGAAGATTTAGTGAATCAGATTTCTTATTTCGGCCGCGAGGGTCGCCTAACAGAAGCGGAGCGCATTAAGCAACGCACTGAGTTTGATCTGGAAATGATGCGCGAGCTAGGGTATTGCTCAGGAATTGAGAATTATTCCCGGTATTTTGACCAAAGAAAATCCGGCCAGCGTCCTTTCTGCCTTTTAGATTTCTTCCCAGACGACTTCTTAATGGTAGTGGATGAAAGCCACGCCACGATGCCCCAAATCCGCGCGATGTACGGCGGCGACCGTTCCCGCAAAGAATCCCTGGTAGAATACGGTTTCCGTTTGCCGTCAGCGATGGACAACCGTCCTTTGAAATTCGATGAATTCGAAGACCTCATCGGCCAAACCATCTTCGTCTCCGCCACCCCATCGGATTACGAATTACGCCGCTCCGAGGGAGTCGTGGTCGAACAGATTATTCGCCCTACCGGACTTTTGGACCCATTAATCGAGGTGCGTCCTACGAAAAACCAAATCGATAATTTACTCGAAGAGGTCTACGACCGCATTAAGAAAAACGAACGCGTTTTAATTACCACCTTGACCAAACGGATGGCCGAAGAGCTATCGAAATACCTCGACCGTGTCGGCATCAAATGCCAGTACATTCACTCGGAAGTGAAAACGCTCGAGCGTGTCGAAATCCTCCGCAATTTACGTTTAGGCGTCATCGACGTGTTAGTGGGAGTTAACTTATTACGGGAAGGTTTGGACTTACCGGAAGTTTCTCTAGTCGCGATTATGGATGCGGACAAAGAAGGATTCTTGCGCGACATTCGCTCATTAATTCAGACCATCGGTCGTGCAGCGCGTAACGAAAATGGCAAGGTGTTGATGTACGGGGATAAGATTACGGGTTCGATGGAGCTCGCTATCTCAGAAACAAACCGTCGCCGTGCCATCCAAATGGCCTATAACGAGAAACACGGCATTACGCCTAAAACGATTTGGCGTTCGCACGACGAGATTATGGAACAAACTTCCATCGCGGATCGGATGGCGAAACCCACGAAGAATTACACGATTCATCCGGATCAAGCACCAGTCGCAGCAGATCCATTATTAGCTTATATGAAGCCAGCGGAGCTGAAAAAGCAATCCGAAACCATTCGCAAAGAGATGGAGAAAGCGGCGCGCGACCTCGACTTCCCATTAGCCGCGCGTTTACGCGACGAATTAGTGGTGATCGAATCGATGCTGACCTAATTTCAACGCACACACATTCCGAACTTGTTGCAAATAGTTTTGGACAAGAATCCATTCGTATTCTGCCGTCATCGAATCTGTTAGGGTGAAGCGGAGGCTGTCGCCTGGGCCTTTTTGGGCTAAACGGGGCAAATCCGCCGAAATCACATGCGCTAAACGCGGGTAGCCGCCCGTCGTCTGATGTCCCGTCATTAACACCACCAGTTGACCTGATGGCAGTAACTGAATGGTACCGGCCGTGACCGCGGAGGACAATAAATTTTGCGAAGCCAATGTCTTCAGCGGTTCCTGCATTAATTGATAACCCATCCGATTCGAGGTGGGAGAAATGGCAAAGGATTTACTCAAAACTAGCTGCTGCGAACAGGCTTTAATCTGATCCCATTCCCGTCCACATAAAATCCTGATCGGCTCATCCGTGAACACGTTTTCTGGGTTCATTGACCAAGGCAAAATCTTCACACGGGAAACCTGCTCGTCTTGTAAGGTTCGGGAGGCGACGTAGACTCTTTGGCCTGAAACCGGCTTTTTACAACTCAAAATGGCCCCGGGCGGCACTTTGATCGGTTGGTTCATGGGGACTTCCACATTATCCACACAGGCCGTGAAGTCCGCGCCACAAATAGCGATCAATGTACTCGTCTCGAACTGGTAGACCCCAGTCGGGAAGTGCATCTCTAGTACCTTATCATACAAATCGTTTCCCACGAGCGCGTTTGCAATTTGTAAGGAAAAGGTGTCCATCGCTCCACCGGGAGGAATTCCTTCGTGCTGCAAACCGAAGCTGGGAAGGCCCTGCCACGTATCCAATAAACCTTTTCTGATCAGCTTCATACGGGGACGGGGATAAAACGAACACGGTCACCCGCTCTGAAATGTGGAATATCCGTCGTCCGACCGATGATTTGCCAGCCGCCGGGAGAGGCGCTGGGGTAGATGCCGGTTTGGTTGCCGGCTAATCCAATGTCTCCCGCTTTTATGGGGACGGGCGTCACTTTTCTAGCTACGGTAATTCGCTCGTCGGTTGTTCCCATATAGGCGAATCCCGGTAGGAAGCCTAGGAAGTAAACGGTGTATTCTTTTTCGCTGTGAATGCGGATGATTTCTTGTTCACTAAGTCCGCAGCTGTTCGCCATAGAGGCTAAATCCGCTCCGTCGTAAACACAGGGAATTTCATGTAATCGTCCCTCTGGAATGATTGCCGTAAAAGCTTCAGCTAGTTTCTCCTCGATGAGTGTTTTCATTCCCGCCAAACCTTGAAAGCGGCTCGCCACCACTCCTAAGTCAAACACAATCGTGAGGCTCGCGTAGGCTGGAATTAAATCCAAGGTTCCGGGTAAGGGAAAGGATTGAAACTGATAAAACCGCTTCATGACCTCTTGGTGTACGCTTTCGCTGATTTCGTTGCCGAATTCAATCGTCAGTGCGCTGTCGCCGAGTTCGTAGATTTGCGGGTTCATAGGGTATATTTCTAAGGTAATTTAGTATTTTTAGGCAAATATCCCGCTATGAAAAAGATCCTATTTTTGTGCCTCACCATGTTAGCGTTCACAGCGCGTTCTCAGGAGGATTACACTGGTTTTTATGCCAAAAGAGAGGCCAGCCTTAAATCCGAAACCGGTTGGTTAAACCTAGCGGGATTGTTTTGGTTGAAAGAGGGTGAAAACACCATTGGCGGAGCGGAATCAAATGATTTTGTCTTCCCGCACGCGGAGGCTTCCTTAGGCAAGGTCATCTTGCAAAATAATCAAGTAGTGTATAATAATCAGGGGGTCCCAGGATCATGCCCTGGTGGGCCCACAGCCGAAAGGCAACATTTTCAAGGGTTTATGCTGTCAAAAGCGTAGACCCTTTTTGTTTGGGGTAAGTTCTGGCCAAGTTTGGGCCAGGTTTTGTGTTTTTAGAGGGAAAACAGGGGTGAATGGAGGTAAAGGGGTGGAAACAAAATAACTGGTAAAGGTAAAATCATTTGGGCTAATGGAAATGTATATGAAGGTAAATGTTTAGAAAATAAAAAAATGGACATGGCAAATTGATTAAATCAAATGAAGTAGTGTATGAGGGTCAGTAGTTGGATGATTTGGAAAAAAATTACGAATTGAAATAAGTGACATTTTATTTAAAGACGCTGCAATGTTTATTGTAGGAAGTCAATTGGCAAGCGTATCCTTTTTGCAAAGAAGATTGAAATTAGGTTATGATAGTGCCGATAGTTTGATGGATCAGTTTGAGTGAAAACCTTCGTATATTTAAAAGTTAGCAGAAAGCATAAAACAACAAACATACTAACACAATGACAAAAAAATACATAATTTTCTTTTTGACTTTCCTTTGTGCAACAACCATTAAAGCACAAACAGTTTTTCATACGAAAGACATCGAAAATTTTTATCAAGCATTTGACAGTGTACAAACCACAAAAGACAAAGAAAAACAAATTGATTTTGTGCAAAAAATATATTTAGACAACGGGAGTTTGGGCGTAAAATATGCGATCAACCACTCTGTTGACGGAGGCAAAATAGCCACTGCAAAACATTGGGCTGAATTTATGATTAATGCAAAGGAAAACTTAATTAGAATCAGACCTTATTTTAAAAGTCTTCCTTCTCAAATGAAAATATTAGAACCAAAGTTTAAATATTTTAAAGAACAATATCCTGAATTTAAAGATGGCAACGTTTATTTTGTAATAGGCTTAGGCATGTTTGGAGGCAGACCAGAAAAAGAAGACCCAAGTCTATTTATTGGTTGTGAAGTACTTGCAAACGAAAAACCAGATTGGGCAGTGAACATTGTTCTTCACGAATATGTCCATACACTTCAAAAGAATTCTGATAATGCACTTTTAGCACATTGTTTAAATGAAGGTGCTTGCGATTTTATTGCAGAACTGATAAATGAAAAGAATTTAAGAGAAATTTATCCTAATGGCTATATTGACTTTGGCTATAAAAATGAAAAAGTAGTTTGGAAAGAGTTTAAAAAATATATTACCTCCAATGAAAAAGGAAAATTCTTCGATTGGTTGTATGGCATAAAAGGCAGAAATTTAAATGGTAATCAAATGAAGGATTTAGGCTACTTTATGGGATACAAAATCTGCAAAGCATATTATGACAATGCAACAGACAAAAAACAAGCAATTAAGGAAATCATTGAAATGGAAGTTAGTTCAGAAGAGAAAGCGAGAGCGTTTTTGATTAAGTCAAATTATGTACCTAAAAGTGATATAAATTTTATCAAGAATTTTAAGTTTGATAAAGTTATTGAAACAAAAAAAGGGCTAAAACTCATTCAATACGGCTATAAAATTGAAAAAGACAACGTTGTTTTTACTTTTAAACTACCTGAAAATATTGACAAAAAACAAATTGAATACATAACAATAGCGGGAAGTTTCAATGGTTGGAATCCCCAAAATTTAAACTATAAAATGACAAACATTGCGAATAATACATATCAATTTATCATACCCAAAGCAAACCTAAAAGAAAAGTACAACCAATTTAAGTTTGTAATAAATGGCGAAAATTGGCAAACAGTTCCAGACAATGCTAAAAACACCCTAAATGGTAATATAACTTTAGAAATAAAATAAAGGCCTTCTGCTAACAAGGGTTTATGAAGTAATTTTCATAGACCCTTTTTGTTTGGGGTAAGTCCCGGCCAAGTTTGGGCCAGGTTTTACATTTATTGAGGGAAAAGAGGGGTCAAAGGAGGTGAAGGGGTGGAATTAGTAATATTAATATTTATTCATCGTGAAGTTTTCTTCTTACTAAATGCGTCTTATCCATCTTTGTAGTGTTGAGATCTACAGTTTGAGATATTAAAAATGTAACTGCTTCTAATCTTTTTATAACAGGCTGAGTAAGCCAATAGCTCAAATCATTCATTTTTTCATCAAATGAATTAAGTGGTTCTTTATGTAAAATGGTGCCTGTTCTCATATCTTAATTGAAAGCTCCAATTTCCCTCCTAATCCTAATTCTACAATTTTTTGAAGATTAGAAAGTCTTACCTCCTTAATGTCGTTTTCTAATTTAGAAATATAAGATCTTGTTGTACCCACTTTCTCAGCTAATTCTTCTTGTGTTAATCCTGCACCCAATCTTGCTTCTTGAAGTAATGCACCCAATTTAAAATTTTGATACCCGGCTTCTAATTTTTCACGCTTAGAAGTCCCTTTAGCACCATAGTTCTTTTCCTTAAATTGTTCCAAGGTAAAAGTATTACTTCTCGTTTTCATAATCTTGTTTAATTTTTAAAGCCTTTTCAATTTCTTGTTTTGGCGTTTTTTGTGTTTTCTTTTGAAACCCGTTTGTGATGATTATTAATTTACCCGAATCAAAAAAACAGAATATTCTAAAAATGTCATTTCCTAATTGTATCCTAATTTCATACAATCCGTCAGTACCTTCTAAATGCTTAAGATAATGTTGTGATACACGTTCAATATCTTCTATTAATGTAAGTGTCCAGATTATTTTATCCTTAACCTTATCTTTTTGTGCAGAGAAAAACTCTTGAAAGTATTCTTTGTAAAATACAATTGTCCTTATTTTTTTATTATCTGACACATTGCAAAGATATGAATTTATGTTGCACTAAAGTGAAACATTTAAAATAAAATCCCGGCCAGGTTCCGGGCCAGGTTTTCAATGAAAAAGGGTTAAAAGAGGTGAAATATGAGAAATATAAATCTATTTCAATCTTGTATCCTATTGATTATCAATAAAAGAAAAGGGATAGAATACCGCCAGAAACCCTCATAATCAGGTCATTTTCACCCCGGAGGGTAAAAGCACGGTGATTAGTCATCATTCGCTACGTTGGTTTATCATTAAACGCGGAGATAAATATGCGATTCGATTGCGCGATTTAGAGGGAGAATACCTGAAAGCCTTTCACGGAATTGATCATTTTCCGGCCGATTCGAAATGGAAAATCAACGCCAAATTCATTCCTACCGTCGGCAAAAAAGTAACCATCATCGACATCACGGGGCGTTCGTATCAAGAGGATTCGCCGGGTTTATTGGAGTTTCAGGTAGATGGGAAGACCTATCGCCTAGAGGCGGGTCCGGGGGAGACGAAGGAGGATTTCTTTGTCGTTTTTGGCGATGCTACCAATAAAACAACGACCTATGGCGGAGGCCGTTTCCTGGATACGAAAGGGGTTAATCCGGATGGAACCGTGACCTTGGATTTCAATAAGGCCTACAATCCGCCATGCGCCTTCACGCCTTTTGCGACTTGTCCGCTACCTACCAAAGAGAACAAATTGCCTGTGGCCATTCCGGCGGGTGAGAAATACGCAGGGCATCATTAATATGGAGAACAAACGACTTTTATCGATTGACATTTTTAGAGGACTCACGGTTATTCTGATGACGATCGTGAACAATCCCGGGGACTGGGGCCACATTTATGCGCCGCTGGAACACGCGGAATGGCATGGCTACACGCTGACGGATCTCGTGTTTCCTTCCTTTCTGTTTATCGTGGGAATTTCCACGGTCTTGTCGAAGCCTTCGGAGGATCAATTGTTGAAGAGTTGCAAACGCGCCTTGCGCATCTTTTTATTAGGCTTGTCGCTGAGTTTTTTCTCCAAAATCAAAGCCGGTGACTACACTCTGGTTTTACGTTTGCTCGCCATGGCATTAGCCACGGTGGCCTTTTTAGGCGATTATCCTTTGCGGAGGCAGTTTTGGGTGGCCGTGGCCGCTTTCGCGCTGCTCATCGGTTTGTGTTTTTCTGGTATTGAAGATTTCGAACACGTGCGCATTCCGGGGGTCTTGCAACGGATCGCGGTGGTGTATTTGGTAGTCAGTTTATTGCACGCTTATACTTCATTGCGCGTGCAGATCGGAGTTTTTATGGCTAGTCTCATCGGTTATTGGGCCTTAATGCATTTTGTCGATGTGCCGGGTATCGGTGCGGCGAATTTGGAGGTAAATAAAAACTTAGCTGCTTGGTTAGATAATTACCTATTAGAAGGACATTTGTGGGCGACTTCGAAAACCTGGGATCCGGAGGGAATCCTCAGCACCTTGCCAGCGGTGGCGACGGGGCTAGCGGGTTTGTTTGCGGGGAGGTATTTGCAAGGGAGTCCGAAGGGGGTTAGTCCGGAGGGAGGGAGTCCGGAGGGGGTTAGTCCGAAGGCGTCTATTTTGTTTGCCGCAGGGGCGATTGCGCTGGTGGCTGGCACTGTCTGGGGTTGGTATTTTCCCATTAACAAGGCTTTGTGGACGAGTTCTTATGTACTCGTGGCGGCGGGTTGGGATTTATTGTTGCTGGCTGTTTTGCAGGCAACAGTTCATTCGGCGATTTTCGCGGATCGCTATTGGAAACCAGTTTTGATCTTCGGAATGAACCCGATGTTAGTGTTTTTCTTCTCGGGAATCATCCCGCGGGTTTTGGGAATGATTAAAATAGGCGACGAAGGCCTAACATCTTGGATTTATTCGTACGGAATCGAGCCGCTTTTTGCGGATAAGATGAACGCCTCGCTGGCTGGAGCGCTGATTTATGTGTTGATTTGGGCGGTGATTTTGTTCTTCTTTGACGCCCGAAAAAGATATTACAAAGTCTAATTTCATAGGGCAAATCCGGGCTAAATTTCGTATTTTTGAAACCCTAATTGATTAGCCCAAAACAGATGGATTACCTAGCTGGCCTGAACGAGCCTCAACGAAAAGCAGTCGAACATATTGATGGTCCTTTGATGATCATCGCCGGTGCCGGATCTGGAAAGACCCGTGTGCTGACCTACCGTACGGCGCATTTGATTGAGAAAGGCGTGGATCCATTTGCGATCTTGCTGTTGACCTTTACGAACAAGGCGGCGGGTGAGATGCGTCACCGGATTGAAACGGTGATAGGGAATGCGGCGAAGAACATTTGGATGGGTACGTTTCACTCGATTTTTGCCAAAATTCTTCGTTTCGAAGGCACCCGCCTCGGTTACACCTCGAACTTTTCTATTTACGATACAGACGATTCTAAATCCCTGATCCGCGCGCTGATCAAGGAGAAGAATTTAGACGATAAAGTGTACAAAGTGAATTTGGTCTTGAACCGAATTTCAAACGCGAAAAACCGCTTGATCGGTCCGGCACAATACACCGGTTCTTCCATTTTAGCCGAAGAAGATCGCCTCGCACGCATCCCGGCGATGGGCGAATTATACCAACTCTATTGTGCGCGTTGCTTCGCAGCAAACGCGATGGATTTTGATGATTTATTGTTCCAAACAAACATCCTCTTCCGCGACCATTTGGACGTATTGAATAAATACCAACACAAGTTCAAGCACGTGATGGTGGATGAGTTTCAGGATACGAACGTTTCCCAATACTTGATCACCAAGAAATTGTCGGCCGTGAACCGCAACATCTGCGTGGTGGGCGATGATGCCCAATCCATTTATGCCTTCCGCGGCGCGGATATCCAGAATATCTTGAACTTCGAGCGCGATTATTCGGATTTAGTGACCATTAAATTAGAGGAGAATTACCGTTCTACGAAGGCCATCGTGGCCGTCGCGAATTCGATTATCTCTCGCAATAAAAACCAATTAAAGAAAGACGTCTTCACCTCAAATGAGGATGGCGATGATATCGAAATCATCCGAGCCTCTAGTGATAACGAGGAAGGCCGCATGATCGCTTCTGCGATTTTCGAAGCTGCCCAAAAAGAAAATTTGACTTGGTCTGATTTCGCGATTTTATACCGAACGAATGCTCAATCCCGTTCTTTTGAGGAGGCCTTGCGTCGATTGAACATCAAATACCGCATCATCGGTGGTGTCTCTTTCTACCAACGCAAGGAGATCAAAGACGTGCTCGGTTATTTGCGTTTTACGGTGAACCAGAACGACGAGGAGGCATTCAAACGTATTATTAACTTGCCAAAGCGCGGTATCGGTGACACGACCATCGCAAAAATCGTGGTGACGGCGGCGGAGAACAATGTGCCTATTTGGGACGTGGTTTCGAATATCTCTCAATTTCAGGCGGCGCGTGGAAGCGCCGGGATCGAGGCTTTCTCTGATTTGATTAAGTCCTTCAAATTAATGGTGGAGGTCGAGCAAAAAGATGCGTATGAAGTGGCGAACCACGTGGCGAAAGCGTCGGGTTTGTTGCGCGAATTATACGAAGACAAGACGGTAGAGGGCCTTGCGCGCTACCAAAACTTACAAGAATTACTGAATGCCATCAAGTCCTTCGTGGACAATCCAGAGAACGAGGACAAATCCCTAGCCACCTTCTTGCAATCGGTTTCCTTGCTAACAAACGCAGATGCGGACGAAGATCCGGCGGACCGCGATAAAGTGACCTTGATGACGATTCACTCGGCGAAGGGTTTAGAGTTCAACCGCGTTTTCTTAGTGGGATTAGAGGAAGATTTATTTCCTTCCCAAATGATGTTGCAATCCCAGCAGGACCTCGAGGAGGAGCGCCGCTTGTTCTACGTGGCTGTGACTCGGGCAGAGAAGAAATTGCAAATCTCGTATGCGGAATCCCGCTACCAGTTTGGTCGATTGAAAGCCTGTGAGCCGAGTCGCTTCTTGAATGAATTAGATCCGAACTTTGTGAAGATGGCGAAACCTGCCGGCGCTCGCAAAGAAGTATCCAGTTTCCGCCCGGTGCAAAAGACCGGCTTTACCGCGAAACCGGCTCCATCAGCAGCACAACTGATTCAAAAACCTACGACGAATACGAATTACCAACATGTAGTTTCAGCAAACTTCCAGGCTACAGATGCATTAGCATTAGCAGCCGGTCAAAAAGTCGAACACGCTAAATTCGGTTTCGGCCTCATCAAGCGCATTGAAGTTAATGGCGCGGAGCGCAAAGCGGTGATAGATTTTGAAAAAGGAGTAGGCGAGAAGACGCTCTTATTGAGCTTCGCGAAGTTGATGATCGTAACTTAATTCTGGGAATCGTCTTGATCTGCTGAAACACGTTGCGTAACGCGCACCTTCTTAATGCGGCGTGTATCGACGGATTGTACCTTGAAGGTGAAGTCTTCGAATTCGATTTCCTCTCCAGCACTCGGAATACGACCAAAAAGCTCGATAATCAATCCTGCCAGCGTTTCGCTTTCGCCTTTGGCCTTCTCAAAATAGGCGGCCTCGATTTCAAACACGCGGCAAAAATCATTCAACGAAGTCTTTGCTTCGAAGACGTAGATATTGTCGCCTATCTTCTTGTAATCGGCTTCCACCTCATCAAACTCGTCGTTGATTTCACCCACGATTTCCTCGATAATATCCTCCATCGTCACGAGCCCTTCTGTCTCGCCGTATTCGTTTACGATGACCGCCATGTGTACGCGTTTTTCTTGGAAATCGTAGAGTAAATCATCGATTTTCTTGTTTTCCGGTACAAAAAACGGACTATGCAAAAGCGGTAACCAGTCGAATTTCTCGTCCTGATCGATGTGCTTCAGTAAATCTTTGATGTATAAAATTCCTTCGATCTTGTCGATCGTTTCGTTGTAAACGGGCACCCGCGAATAGCCATTCTTATTGATGAGGTCCATTAACTCGTGGAAATTCATACTCGTATCGAAGGCCACAATGTCGCGTCTTGCCTGCATGACCGATTTCACGGAGATATTCCCAAAATTCAGGATCCCCCGTAAAATATCTTTCTCCCGATCACTCGTGTTTTCATCCGTCGTAATTTCCAGCGCCTGATTCAATTCCTGCGAAGTCAGCGTATACGATTTCTTCTTTACGCGTTTCTCGATTAAGCCAGATATGCCTAAAAGGGCTTTAGAAAGGGGAGAAAACACAAAACTCAAGAAGCCTATTAGAGGAGCGGAATAGCGGGCGAAGTTCAGGTTATTCTGTTGCGCCCAAACTTTGGGAATCAATTCTCCAAAAAACGTGATAATAAATGTCACCCCAAACAACAAAAACAAGGTCACGAGCAAGGTCTCCATCGACTGTTGACCTAGGACCATCGAGGTTAAATAATTCGCTAGGGTAATGAAAATAATATTGACAAAGTTGATGGAAATCAACAAAGTAGCCAGTAATTGTTGGGGTTTATCTAGCAAATGGCTCACCTTTTTCTCGCTGCTTACCTCACTCTCGCGAAGGCTAATACGCTGGTCTGCGTTCAGGGAAAAGAACGCTACTTCTGATCCAGCTAAAACAGCGGATAGGAACAATAGAGCCACTAAAACAAAGGAAATAAGCGCAATCGAACTCACACTAATGGAAGGCTCCAAGGCGAGTAAAAACAGATTGGGTAAGGGGTCTGGGTCCATAATTTGGGTGAACTGATCGATGCAAATTTACAAAAAAGGGAATACGAAATGCGATATCCCCTTTTTTGTAACAAAAATTTAAAACGGTAGATCGTCCCCTTCTTCCATCATCGGCGGAAATGGATCGGTCTTAGAAGCACCGGCTAAAACCGCTTCAGGCTTAGGTCTTTCAGCTGAAGGAGCAGACGCTGGCGACCCTTCGTTGCGGCCCCCGATTAAATTGATCGACGTCGCACGCACTTTGTAACCACGCACGGTCGCGCCATTTTTATCTTGCCATTCTTCGGAACGAATTTTTCCTTCGATATAGACTTGGTTTCCTTTCTTCAAATATTGTTCTGCGATGTTCGCTAGGTTATCCCAAAGCTCCACGCGGTGCCATTCGGTTTGGTCTACTCGCTGTCCGTCCTTTCCCGTATACGACTCAGAGGTCGCAATGTTAATATTTGCCACTTTTACACCGCTAGGTAGGGCGCGCACCTCTGGGTCAGCACCTAAATTTCCTAGTAAAATAACTTTGTTTACTCCAGCCATAATGATTTGTCGTTTAAAGGGTTAGCTCAGCAAGGCTCCTTGCATTGCCTAAAGGTACGTGGGCGAAATGTCTTGTAAAATAGGACAATCTAAATTATCAGTTATTAGGTTCAAAAGCAAAACAGGTTTTCCTTTGCTCTCGAAGTCTGAGGGGCTCATCCAGCCATATCCTTCCGGAATTTCCAGTTCAAAATTATCAGGAACTTGAACATACCAAGCGTCGCAATGGATTTTGCGGTGACTTAATAGATGAACGGGTGGGGATTTCAAGGCTTGGCGCTGAAAAGGCAACCAATCGCAAGCGTCTTCGATCAAATAAAACTCCCACATTCCTTTCCAAATGCCCTTTTCGGTGCGTTCGCGCACTAAAAGCTGGCCATTTTGCTCGATGACCAGGTAATCCATTTCTATCTCTTTGACCTTCGTCTTCTTCGACTTTATGGGCAATTCGGCTACACGATGTTCACTGAAAGCCGCGCACGAGACACGCAAAGGACAATCCGAGCAATCCGGCGATGGGGTACATTGCAATGCCCCAAACTCCATGATCGCCTGATTAAAGGTCGCCGGATCCTGCATTGGGATCAAAGACTGCGCTAGTGAAGTAAAAACCCCACGCGCCGCAGAAGAAGCAATATCTGTTTCTACTGCGAATACGCGAGACAAAACCCGGTATACATTGCCGTCCACTACGGCTTTGGCCTCATCAAAAGCAAAAGACGCAATCGCTGCTGCCGTATAGGGCCCCACGCCTGGTAAGCGAATGATCTCGTCATAGCTTTGTGGGAAAACGCCCGAGAAGTCGCGCATGACCATTTGGGCGGCCTTTTGGAGATTCCGAGCACGGGAATAATAGCCTAAGCCTTGCCATAAACGTAAAAGAGAGGCCTCGGGAGCCTCAGCTAAATCGCGAACGGTGGGGAAAGCAGTGATTAATCGCTCAAAATAGGGCAGTCCCTGCGCCACCCGCGTCTGCTGTAAGATGATTTCCGATAACCAAATCGCGTAGGGATCCTGTGTTTGCCGCCACGGCAGCTCGCGCTGGTGTTCTGCGTACCAGGCCATAATAGTGGCCGAAAAAGGATGTAAAGGGCTTTTTTGCATGGATAAAATCAAATTTACGAAAAAAATCACCCCGATTTCGAAAGAATTTTTAGAGAATTGAGAGAAAAACGTTACTTTTGTGTCCCTTTTACGGAGGGGAAATTGTAATTACCTAAGAATCATCATTTAATAAATTTATAAAACGTGACTAAGGCAGATGTAATTGCTGAGATTGCCAGCAAAACAGGGATTGATAAGAAAGATGTATCGGAAACGTTAGAGTCATTTTTCGAAGTAGTTAAAAACAACCTAGCGAACCAAGAGAATATTTATGTTCGTGGTTTTGGTAGCTTCATCAACAAAAAACGCGCGCAGAAGATCGCTCGCAACATTTCTAAGAATACGGCGATCACAATCGACGCACATTATGTGCCTAGCTTTAAGCCAGCGAAAGTATTTGTAGAGCAAGTAAAAACGAGTACTGACCCCACTAAATAGGCTTTCGAGCTAAAAAAGGGTCTAGAATAATGAAAAAAAACCTTTTGATCATTCTTCTGGTAGGCCTAGGGATAACCGCCCTATTGTACTCTTTACCGAAAGGTAATGTGGCGGGAAAGACACAAAATACTCCTTCGGGGGGCGCTAACCGAGACGCGGGAAGCGAAAAGACTGAAAAAGTCGCAGAGAAAGAAGAGCATGCTGCTCCTTTGACTCCAGCGCAGCTAAAAGAGATTTCTGCATTGAAATCCGCTTTTGCTGCGGCTAAGACAGATGCCTCGCAGGTGAAAGCCTTAGAGAATCTGATGCGCGCTTTTATGAATGCGAGTCATTATGATTCTGCTGCGGTTTATGCAGCGAGTTATGCGGATCAGCATCCCAGTTTGACGAACGTTTTGCGTGCCGGTCAGCTGTATTTTGAAGCACAAACGTATGCTTTGAATGCACAGAAAGGCGGTAAAATGGGCGAAAAAGCAAGAATGTACTTCGCGAAGGCTTTGGCCATCGACCCGAACAACTTGCTGGTAAAATCGAACATGGCGATGACTTACGTAGATACACCCACTCCGATGAAGGGCATTACGCTACTTCGCGAAGTCATTGAACAAGAGCCCACGTTTGTGCCAGCGCTGTTTAATTTAGGGATATTATCGATTAAATCGAATCAGTTTGGCAAAGGCCAAGAACGATTCACCCAGATATTGAAGCTGGAGCCGAATAACCATAAAGCCGCGTTAAATCTCGGTTTTTGTTTAGCCCAGTTAGATAAAAAAGAAGAGGCTCAGAAGGTTCTGAAGCGTGTTTTAGAGCAATCTAAGGATGCAGAAGAGCAGAAGGCCGCGAAAGAGTTGCTTGCAGAAATGCAGGAGCATTGAGGTTGAAAGTCAATCTCGTAAAGTATTTAACACATTAATTCTTAACATTATGCCTTGCGGTAAAAAAAGAAAACGTCACAAGATCTCTACTCACAAAAGAAAGAAGCGTCTTCGCAAGAATCGTCACAAGAAGAAATAGTCTTCATAAATTCATTTTCCCTTTTGGAATTTGTATTTAGGTAACCCAGGAACAGGCATTTTTCGAAATGGCCTGTTTTTGGTGTTTAATTTCCTGTATATTTAGACTATATAGGCCGATAGGCCTTGTACCCTTCTTCTCGACATAAATTGTGAGCAATGAATTAATCATTAATTCGACTCCCAAGGGGGATCGGATCGCCCTTTTGCACGACAAAAGGATAGTAGAGTACCACATAGAACAGTCGGAACCTCAATTTTCTGTAGGAGATATTTATCTTGGCACAGTAAAGAAATTGGTTTCTGGACTGAACGCCGCTTTTATTGACATCGGTTATGAAAAGGATGCATTCTTGCATTACCATGACCTAGGTCCTAATTTGCCTACCCTGCAGAAGTTTACGCGGGAGGTGATGACGAAGAAAAACAAAGTTGTCCGTTTAGAGAACTTCAAACTTGAGCCCGAAATTGATAAATTAGGGAAGATCGAGAAAGCCGTTCAAAAAGGACATTTAGCTTTAGTTCAAGTCGTTAAGGAGCCTATTTCTACTAAAGGCCCTCGTTTATCTTGCGATATTTCCATCGCAGGTCGTTTCCTTGTTTTAGTTCCTTTTGCGAACGGTGTGAATATCTCAAAGAAGATCACGTCGAAAGCGGAACGCAATCGCTTGCAAAAGCTGATGACCTCGATTAAGCCGAAGAATTACGGTGTGATCGTGCGTACGGTGGCGGAAGGCAAAGCGGTGGAAGAAATGGAGCGCGACCTAAAAGATTCCATTGCGAAATGGGAGGAAGGTTTAGTGAAATTAGTGGATGCCAAAGCTGGAGACCGCATTATTGGAGAAATGAGCCGCGCAACTTCGATGTTACGTGACTTGTTGAACAATGATTTTGATAATGTCATCGTTGATACACCAGAATTGTACAATGAGGCAAAAGGCTATGTACACAATGTGGCTCCTGAAAAGGAGAAGATTGTTAAGTTACACCAAAGCAAAACCAAGTTATTCGAGCAATTAGGCATTGAGAAGCAATTGAAAATGCTTTTTGGCCGTTCGGTTTCTTTGCCTGGTGGAGGTTATTTAATCGTGGAACACACGGAAGCATTGCACGTGATTGACGTGAATTCGGGGAATAAGTCGAATTCAGAAGAAGATCAAGAGGCGACGGCTTTAAGTGTGAACCGAGAAGCGGCGAAAGAAGTAGCTCGCCAATTACGTCTACGCGACATGGGCGGTATTATCGTGATCGACTTCATCGATATGAAGAAGGCAGATAACCGCAAGTTAATTCAGGACATCATGCGCGATGAAATGCGTGGTGATCGTTCGAAATACACCATTTTGCCGCTAACGAAGTTTGGCTTGATGCAAATCACCCGCCAGCGTGTTCGTCCTGAGATGAACGTAGCGACGCACGAAACGTGCCCAAGCTGCGGAGGAACAGGAAGTATCACGGCGAGTATCGCGGTATCTGACATTGTTGAACAGCATTTGGAACATTTAGTGACGAAGCAAAACGAGAAGAAATTGACCATTTTGGCACACCCCTTCTTGAGCGCTTATTTCACGAAAGGTTTCCCTTCTATTCGCATGAACTGGTTCTTGAAGTACAAGACCTGGATTACGATTATGGAAGATTCCTCATTTGGCATTACAGAATTTAAATTCTTAAACCAAAATGGAGATCAAATTGAGATATCATCTTAGTATTGTAGCCTTATTTTTCGGCCTTCTTCTACCCGCTTTCAACTCGAATGCACAATGGTGGAAGAAGGCGGATGAGGCAGAGAAGGAGCGTTCTAAAGGAATGCTTTTGCTCACCACCGAAGTTCAGACGGAGGCCACCGTGGCCATTAACCAGATGTATAACTTCCATTTCCCGGAAGCTGAACGCGAATTCAATTATTTAAAGATCAAATACCCCCAGCACCCGTTGCCTGATTTTCTTTTAGGCCTGATGCAATGGTGGAAAATCGTGCCTAACACGAGAAATGAAGTCTATGACGATCGTTTGATTGAATATATGGACCAAAGTATCGAAAAGGCCGAAAAGATCTACGACGAAACCGAAAACCCAGAGGCCGCCTTCTTTATGGCCGCCGCCTATGGCTTCAAAGGCCGCCTGCACGCTGAACGCAAACACTGGACGCGCGCGACTTTGGCCGCCAAAAACGCCCTCAAATACCTCGAATATTCCCGCAACTTTGCTGATTTCAGCCCGGAATTAATGTTCGGCGATGGCCTATATAACTACTATTACTTCTTCATTAAGCAGAACTTCCCCCTTTTGCGCCCTGTCTTATGGCTTTTCCCTAAGGCAGACAAATCGCAAGGAATTGCTCAATTAGAGAAGGTTTCTTACCAAGCGTTCTATACCCGGACCGAAGCCCGCTACTTCCTCTTGCAGATTTATGGCATCGAGAATATGAATGAGAAGGCTTACGGAATGGCCAAATACACCTCCGAAACCTTCCCTGACAATCCCTATTTCCACCGTGCCTATGCCCGTTCGGCCTACATGAATGGAAATATACAGGAAGCCACCTCGCTGTGTAAGGAAATCTTACGCCGCATTGAGATACATCAAATAGGCTACGAAGGAACCTCTGGTCGTTATGCGAGTTATATTTTGGGCTATTATGCCTTGTATGTGAACCGTGATCACGCGGATGCGATGCGCTATTTTAAGCAGTGCATGGCCTACACTAAGGAGACAGACGCCACCGATTCCGGTTATTATTGGGCCTCTGTCTTAGGATTAGCCCGCATTTCCTACCAACAACAACATTACGACGAAGCCGTCGACTTCTGCAAAGAAGTATTAGAAAGTGCAGATAAAAAGTCCCCTCAACACACGGAGGCAAAGAAATTGCTTTCAGAATCCAAGAAAGCTAGACGCAAAAAACGATAACATGAAAGCAGCCATCATCAAACAGTATTTCCCCTCCATCACCGAGCAGCAATTAGCCCAATTCGAGCAATTGTTCCCCTTGTACGCGGAGTGGAATGAGAAAATCAATGTCATTTCCCGAAAAGACATTGATAACCTGATGCTGCACCACGTTTTACACTCCTTAGCGATTGCCAAATTTATCGATTTCAAACCCGGCACCGAAATCTTAGACGTAGGCACTGGCGGCGGCTTCCCTGGCATCCCTTTGGCCATCCTATTTCCGGAAGTGAACTTCCATTTAGTGGATAGCATCGGCAAGAAGATCAAAGTTGTTCAAGGCGTCGCAGAAGCCCTAGGATTGAAAAATGTCCAAGCCACTCACGGTCGTGCAGAGGACGTGGACGGCGAGTTTGAATTCGTGGTATCTCGCGCGGTGACGCGTCTATTGCCTTTCTTCGGTTGGGTGAAGAATAAGATTAGCCTAAACAGCTACCATGATGTGAAGAATGGCCTGCTTTGCCTAAAAGGAGGAGACTTGCAGGAGGAATTACAGGAATTTGGCAGAAAGCACAAGGTCTATCATCTTTCCAAAAGCTTTAAAGAGGATTTCTTCGAGACGAAGAAGTTAGTGCATGTAGCGCTGTAGGCGCAGTCACGACTGCTTCATTTAGTCATCGCTGCGCGATTTAGTCATAACGCTTCGCTTAGTCGGTGCGTTGCGCCTTGGTCGCGATGGCGTCGCTCAGTCCGTAGGGAATAAGTCCGATATAGCCCTGAGGTGCTCCAATGGCACAAATGTGTTGAAATACTTTCAATGGACTAAATGGCATTTTCGCGTATTGACACATTCTGTCAATACCTGAAAAGTCGCCTGAGTGCCTCGACGTTATTTTACTAAAAGTGTATTTATGGATCAGGATAGCCTATCTATACTCTATAATCTCTACTCTCTTATCTAAGTCGCTCTACGACTGCTGCGCAGCGGCTTTAAACAAATCCTTCAACGGCTTAATTTGGCGACGCGAGATTGTCACCTGGTGTTGGTTTACTAATCGAATGCTTTTGTTGATATTGAAATCGATTGCCTGAATTGCATTCATGTTTACGATGGCTGACTTGGAAGGGCGGATGAATCCGTTCTCTAATAGAGTCGTTTCGAAATATTTTAGGGTCCGGCAAGAGATAATTTTGCGCCCATCGACTAGATGAAATTTGGAATAATTCCCTTCGCCCTCGATGCGTAGAATTTCTTTAATGCAGATTTTTTGATCTCCTAAAACTAATTCACAAGTTTGTTCTTTTCTAATGGTTACTGTCATAATTTGGAACAGATGGTGAAACAAAACTACGCCTAGAGAGGCCTGTTTTGAATAATAATTAGGTTATTTGCGTTATTGACTATTATTGGCTCCATTTCGCTTATTTACCGGTTGATAAATGATAGGTTACATATAATATTTAGGTGTAATGCCTAAATAAGTCAATGAGTCTAGAGTCGAATAATAGTCTTTCACGGACTTAACGGTACAGGATGTAACGGAAATTTTTCCTAATTTTCGGACTTTAAAACAATACTATGAAAACAAGACGATTTGGCCGGACGAACTGGCAAGTGAGTGAAGTGGGGTATGGCATGTGGGGCTTGGCCGGTTGGACCGGATCTGATATTGAGGAAGTCAATAAATCATTGGACCGTTCGGTTGAACTTGGTTGTAACTTTTTTGACACGGCTTGGGGTTATGCGGAAGGCAAGAGTGAGGAAATCCTGGGAGGTCTTTTGAGACGTCATAAAGAAACTACCTTATATGCTGCGACGAAGATTCCGCCCAAAAACTTTACCTGGCCATCCAAGTCTCATTTCAAAATAGAGGACTGTTTTCCGGCTGATCACATCGTAGAATACACGGAGAAAAGTTTGCGCAATCTGAAAGTGGAGCAAATAGATTTGCAGCAGTTCCATGTGTGGGAAGATGCGTGGGCGGATCGCGATGAGTGGAAAATGGCAATTGAGAAGCTAACCAAAGAAGGCAAAGTAGCTCATTGGGGAGTTTCGGTAAACCGTTGGGAACCCAACAACTGTTTGCAGACCCTGGAAACCGGATTGATTTCTTCGGTGCAGGTGATTTACAATATTTTTGACCAAAATCCAGAAGACCAATTATTTCCGCTATGTAAGAAATTAGACGTGGGAGTAATCGCACGTGTACCTTTTGATGAGGGAAGTTTGACAGGTTTGATGACCTATGAAACGACCTTCCCGGCGAATGATTGGCGTTCGACCTATTTCGTTCCAGAGAATTTGATTTCGAGTGTGGATCACGCGAATGCCTTGAAACCATTGGTTCCAGAAGGAATGGATTTGCCTGAAATGGCCTTGCGTTTCATCCTGTCGAATCCAGATGTGGGCACGATCATTCCAGGTATGCGGAAGATTAAGCACGTAGAAAGTAATACTGCGACCTCAGATGGCAATGGTTTATCAACAGCATTAGTAGAGGAGTTGCGCGCGCACCGTTGGGAGCGTCAGCCTACTTCTTGGTCGCAGTAAAAAGTTCTTTTAACGCGGCCTCTTCTCGGAATCCCGATGTTTTAGTGATCAACTCCCCTTTGGAGAAGACGATGAAACTCGGGATTTCGTCTATTCCGTAGGCTTGCATGATGGCCTGGTTGCCGTCCGCTTCGACCTTTAAAACGGTAACTTTACCTTTGAATTCTTCGGCTAATTTATCGACGATGGGCATCATTTTCAGGCATGGCGCACACCATTTGGCATAGAAATCAACCACAACAGCATCTGATGAGGCGATTTCTTTTTTGAAGTCTCCCAAATTCCAAGCCGCATCATGCTTCACATCGGGCACTCCCTCTAATGGCTTTAGACGAGTCGTCCATTTTAAATAGCCCCCTTTCATTTCGGTCACTTGAAAACCAGCTGCTCGCATTTGTTCTGCTGCTTGTGCGGAACGACCGCCGGAAAGACAATAGATTAATACTGGTTTATCTTTGGAAAGTTGCGCGACCTTGGCGCTGAAATCGGGGGAACGAAAGTCGATGTTCATCGCCTTTGGCAAATGTCCTCCTCCAAATTCCCCCGTCGTCCGCACATCCAGCAAATAAGCGTTAGGCGTCTCTTTGATCTTCTTTTCGAAGGTATCTACGTCCAAAACTTGAGCGAACGTGTTGAGGCTCAGTAGGGATACGAAAGCCATCGCAAGGCATGTCGAAATACTTTTTATCATCTCTTAATACGGAATTAGGCAAAAAAGCGTTATTTTGCAGGGCAATTTATGCAATAATTAGTAATTCAGTTAATCACAATAAATATTATACGATGAGTGCAATACAGTATGTACACGCAAGACAAATTTTAGATTCACGCGGAAATCCAACGATCGAGGTGGATATCAAGACCGAAGACGGTGCTTTTGGACGTGCAGCAGTTCCATCTGGAGCTTCTACAGGTATCCACGAGGCAGTTGAACTTCGTGACGAAGACAAATCAGTTTACGTAGGAAAAGGTGTTTTAAAAGCAGTTGAGAACGTAAATACGGCGATTGCTGAAGAACTTTGGGGTTTAGAAGTGTCTGAGCAAAACATGATCGATAACATCATGATCGAATTAGACGGAACTCCTAACAAAAGCAAATTAGGCGCTAACGCGATCTTAGGTGTTTCTATGGCAGTTGCGAAAGCAGCAGCACAAGAAGCAGGTTTATCTTTATACCGTTACATCGGTGGCGTTAACGCAAACACGTTACCAGTTCCGATGATGAACATCTTAAACGGTGGTTCTCACGCGGATAACTCGATTGACTTCCAAGAATTCATGGTGATGCCAGCGAAAGCGGAGTCATTCTCTCACGCTTTACGTATGGGTACGGAGGTTTTCCACGCATTGAAAGGTGTGTTGAAGTCCAAAGGATATTCTACTAACGTAGGTGATGAAGGTGGTTTTGCACCAAACATCAAGTCGAACGAAGAGGCAATCGAAATCGTATTGCAATCGATCGAAAAAGCAGGTTACAAGCCAGGCGAGGAAATCTTCATCGCAATGGATGCAGCTGCATCTGAATTCTATGATGAGAAAACAGGTCTTTACACATTCAAAAAATCTGACGGAAAGCAATTGAACTCAATGGAGATGGCTGCTTACTGGAAGACTTGGGCTGACAAATACCCAATCATCTCGATTGAAGACGGTATGGCTGAAGACGATTGGGCAGGTTGGGCTGAGCAAACGAAATTGATCGGTTCTAAGTGTCAATTAGTAGGTGACGATTTATTCGTAACGAACGTGAAGCGTTTACAACAAGGTATCGACAAAGGCGTTGCAAACGCAGTTTTAGTAAAAGTTAACCAAATTGGTTCATTAACAGAAACGATCGACACAGTTAACTTAGCGAAACGCAATTCATACAAAAACATCATGTCACACCGTTCGGGAGAGACTGAAGATGCTACCATCGCTGACTTAGCAGTAGCATTGAACACAGGCCAAATCAAAACAGGTTCTGCGTCACGTTCTGACCGTATGGCTAAATACAACCAATTGCTTCGTATTGAGGAGGAATTAGGGGCTAACGCATATTTCCCAGGTTTGAATTTCTAATTCTATGCTCGATCGCGTACGTAGTTTATTTTTAGGGCCAAATCGTTTCTATTACGTCTCCACCTCCGTTTTGTTGGTTTGGATGTTCGTATTAGATACAAACGATCTTTCGGTCCAATATAGACTTTACACCGAATTGGCAGACCTGAAGGCAGAACACGAATACTATCGGCACAAGTTAAAGGAGCTGAAACAGGAGCGTGCTGCCGTGATGGGAAATCCAGCGTTGTTAGAAAAATACGCTCGCGAAAAATATTTCATGAAACGACCTTCCGAGGATGTCTTCGTGATAGTAGATCAGGAGAATCAACCGATTGAAAAATAAAAGAAGCCCGGCGCATAGCGCTGGGCTTCTTTTATTTTAATTGAAAGCATAAAGCACAAAGCATAAAGCATAAAGGTGGTTTCGCCTGCAGCGAATCGTATAGAGGATTTTATGCAATCTGCCTTTCCGGCCTCTAAACCCAATAAAGTGTGAAATAAACTTCGAGGCACTCAGGCGACTTTTCAGGTATTGACAGAATGTGTCAATACGCGAAAATGCCATTTTGTGCCTTGAAAGTATTTTAACCCATTTGTGCCATTAGAGCACCTCAGGGCTATATCGGACTTATTCCCTACGGACTGAGCGACGCAGTCGCGATTAAGCCCCGTTGGGGCGACTAAAATAACGCCACCCCCGTCATCTCTTTCGGTTGAGCCACGCCCATCATTTTCAAGATCGTAGGAGAAACGTCACCCAGTTTACCATCGCGAAGCGTTGGTTTGAAGTCGTTATCTACTAAAATACATGGAACAAGGTTTGTTGAGTGAGCTGTATTTGGTGAACCATCTTCGTTCATCATTACGTCCGCGTTTCCGTGGTCGGCGATGATGATGAAGGAATAGCCGTGGGCTAGACCCGCTGTTACGACTGCCTCAGCGCAAGCGTCGACGGTTTCTACTGCTTTAACTACGGCAGAGAAAACACCCGTGTGGCCTACCATGTCAGGATTAGCGAAGTTTAAGCAAACGAAGTCTACCTCCTCTTTTTCTAATTCTGGGATTAACGCATCGCGAAGATCTGCGGCAGACATTTCGGGTTGAAGATCGTAGGTTGCGACTTTTGGGGAGTTGCGTAGGATGTTTTGTTGTCCTGTGAAAAGGGCCTCGCGACCGCCAGAGAAGAAGAACGTAACGTGTGGATATTTTTCGGTTTCGGCGATGCGAATTTGTTTTTTACCTGCGCCCTCTAGGACCTCGCCCATCGTCATTGGTAGGTTGGAGTCGTTGAAGATCACGTGGACGTTTTGGAATTCTTTATCGTATTCCGTCATCGTCAAGTAGTACAAATTCATTTTGTGCATGTTCTCCTCGTGGAAATCACGTTGCGTTAAAGCTTGTGTGATTTCGCGGCCACGGTCGGTGCGGAAGTTGAAGCAGATGACCACGTCGCCCTCTTGGATGTTGCCAATAGGAGCACCTGACGCATCTGTCATTATGATTGGGTGGATGAATTCGTCCGTTACACCAGCCGCGTAACTAGCTTCGATGGATTTTAGTACATCAGTAGAAGGATTTCCTTCGCCGTGGACCATTGCTTTGTAGGCCAAAGCCACACGCTCCCAGCGATTATCGCGGTCCATCGCGTAGTAACGACCCGTTACAGAGGCGATTTGCGTGTTGGTTTTAAGCGTATGTTGGTATAAATCGGTCATGAATTTTAGACCTGATTTGGGATCCGTATCACGGCCATCTGTGAAAGCGTGGACGAAAACTTTGCCCAAACCTGCCTCTGACGCCGTCGAAAGCAAGGATTTCAAGTGCTCGATGTGTGCGTGAACGCCACCGTCGGACACGAGACCCATGAAGTGAACTGATTTATTGTTTGCTTTGGCATAGTCGAATGCTTTCGCTAATTCAGGCTCCTGGCCTAAGGTATTTTCTGTGACTGCTTTGTTGATGCGAACGAGGTTTTGGTAGACCACGCGGCCTGCCCCTAAGTTCATGTGTCCCACTTCCGAGTTGCCCATTTGGCCCTCTGGTAAGCCTACTGCTAAGCCGGACGCCTCTAATTTCGAGTGCGCATATTTGCTGTAAAGCGAAGAAATAAATGGCGTTTTGGCCGCGTCGATTGCGGAAACTTTGGGGTTTGTTGCGATGCCCCAGCCATCTAAGATCATTAAAACTACTTTCTTATCCATCTTTTATTGTATTACATTTCACCACAAAATTACCCATTTCTAGGCAATTTGCCTAGATTCTATTGCTCATTTGTTCTGCCAAAGCCTTGATATCCACCACCTCAATCGTCTTCTTTTCGGTCGGAAAGGCAGCCACCTCGATCATCGCTTTGGCTAATTCTTCCAAAGTAGACGCCGTCTTCCCCGCCACCAAAAGCAGCAGCGGATACATCCAATCGATGTATTTATAGTATTTCAAAGTGAATTTATTCCCCTTCATCGGCTGTAAATACCCCGGTCTAAACGAATACGAATCCCGAAAACCCATCTTTTTCAAATCATTTTCCGTCTTACCCTTTACCCTCGCCCACATAATCGAACCCTTTTCGCTGCTGTCCGTGGACATCCCAGAAATATAGCTGAAGCTAATCGTTTTGGGCATTTGCGCCGCAAAACCCAATGTCAAATCATAGGTCTTGCGCCTAAACTCCTCTTCTTTCATCCCCACGGACGAAACTCCGAGGCAAAATAGGCATGCATCGTAATCTTTGACGACCTCTTTAATCTCTTCCGGCTGGTAGAAATCGGTTAAGAAATACTCTTTTAATTTCGGGTGTTTATGTCCAGACGGCTTGCGACTAATCGCCAAAACCTCTTTCACAAACGGCGAACGCAACGCCTCCAGCATCACGCCCTCGCCCACCATCCCGGTTACCCCGGTCACAATCACTTTGATTTGTGGATTTTCCATCGTAGAATTGAAAAAATATTAAACCTATGTCAACCTCCCGCCGCGATTTTATCGCCCTAGCCTCGACCTTGCCCTTTGTGGCATCAGCTGAACCTTCAACGAAAATGACCTTCATACATCATGTGTTGTTTTGGGCCAAAAACCCAACCTCCACCACCGAAACCGATCAACTCTACCGCGCCCTAAAATCTTTAGGCACCCTCCCCATGATCACTTCAGCCCACGTAGGCAAGCCCATCGTCACCGATTTTGACAAATCCGTTACAGAAGCAAGTTACACCTTTTCGGTAGTCCTTGTTTTCGACAGCGCCGAAAAAGAGAAAGAATACCTCTACCACCCACTCCACAAGAAGTTCATTCAGGATAACATGCACCTGTGGGGAAAAGTTCAGGTGATAGATTCGCAGGAGCCTGCGGCTTAGTCCGAAGTCCGGAGGGAATGAGTCCGTAGGTGGAATTGAAAAATTTTATTCACGATTAGGTCATCTTTTGATAAATATCATAACTACGGCAATAGTCACTGACATTTGACCTACCCAGAAAATAAACATCCATTTTAAAATCTCAGATTTGAATTCAGAAATGGAATTTTCAAGTTTATTGATTTTTTCGGTGATTCCGAAAAGTTTTTGATCTAAGTATTCTTTCGTCACCAGATTTTCAAATCGGTGATCTTGCAGTTCGTGGATACTCGATACAAAGTCCATTGCGTCGGTGTCGTTTAGGTGCAATTTAGCACGAGCTAAATCGTATAGTTTGATGTTTAGTGGTTGCATGGATAAATGTAACCCATTTTTTGGATATTACCCTTTAATAAACTGATAATTGCACAGTAGCTAGTTGACAGTTGTCAGTGGGCAGTGGCTTAGTCCGAAGGAAATGAGTCCGGAGGTAAAATTTCGCTAATTTTAGTTTAGTGATTTTCGCGTATTGACACAATCTGTCAATACCTGAAAAGCTGCCTGAGTGGCTCGAAGTTTATTTCACCCATTATTGGGTTTAGGACTCATAGAGGTAGATTGTCTAAATTCCAGCACTATACTATTCGCCTGAAGCGAAACCTTTATACTTTATGCTCTATGCTTTGAGCCGAAGGCTCATTTATCGCAAAGAACGGCGGCCTAAAAGATACATCCCCACTGCGGAAACGATCAATAGCATCACAGAAACCACATCTTGCCAGCGTACTAATTCGGGGCGTGCGAATAACAAAGCCCAAGATGAAGCAGAGATCCCCGTAAAAACGGCTAAGAACGTTCTTGGTAACATGCCCAAAGTTCCAGCCGTAATAAAGGCGCGGAAGGGAACGCCTACAAAGGCCATGATGGCGTTTGTGATGGCGAAAGGAAAAATTGGAGAAAGCCGAGCGAGGAACACCCAAGAAAAGGAGGAAGACCGCACGTTTGCTAGGAAACTAGAAGGCACGCGCGACAGCAAAGCTGTCGCGCCGAACTTTTTGGCGAGAAAATAACCCAAAGCCGAAGCCGCCGAGTAAGCCAAAATCAACGGCATGAGGCCTGAAAAGCCATAAACATAGCCTGTAAACAGTGCAAAAAATGTCGTGGGACATAGGGCCAGGCCCATAATTAGAGCGGCGAAAATCCAAAAAACTACCGACCCCAGCAGAGAAAACGTCGTAAAAAACGAAGGATTAGCTAGCGCGTAGTAGCCCAAAAAGCCAGACGCCAGCAGGGGCAATAGGCCCATCCAAACGAGGTAGAGCGTTTCGTAAACGAGTTTTTTGTTCATAAAAGGGCCCCGCAAAGGGGGCAATTATCCCCCAAAGTTAATACCTTTGTACGCTTATGGAAATTGCGATCATAAAATACAATGCGGGGAATGTGGCGTCGGTGATGTACGCGTTGGATCGTATTGGGCAAAAATACCAATTGACAGATGACCAAGAGGAGATTAAAAAGGCCGACAAAGTGATTTTTCCGGGGGTGGGTGAGGCGAGTACGGCGATGGCTTATTTGAAAGAAAAGGGCCTAGATACATTGATAAAGGGGTTAAAGCAGCCAGTTTTGGCGACCTGCATCGGAATGCAATTGTTGTGCAAGCACTCGGAAGAGGGAAACGTGGATTGCATCGGGGTGTTTGACGTGGAGGTGAAGAAATTCATTAGTAAAGACTTGAAAATTCCGCATGTTGGGTGGAATTCGATCGTGCAGAAAGGCGAGAATCCCCTAATGAATGGACTGAAAGAGGAAGAGTTCGTCTATTTCGTTCACTCCTTTTATGCGCCTGTAAATGAGTACACTACAGCGGTTTGTGAGTATGAGCAGCCGTTTTCGGCGATGTTACACAAGGATAATTTTTATGCCGCGCAGTTTCACGCGGAGATCAGCGGAAAGGCTGGCGAACAGATTTTGAAAAATTTCTTAGCACTTTAATATGTTTCAACTAATTCCGGCGATCGATCTGATAAATGGGCAATGCGTGCGATTGACTCAGGGGGATTATGGCCAAAAAACGGTCTATTCCGAAGACCCTTTGGAGATTGCCAAAGCCTTTGAAGGAGCCGGAATTCAGCGTTTGCACTTGGTGGATTTGGATGGGGCGAAGGCGAAGAAGATTGTGAATGCGGCGGTTTTGGAACGCATTGCGTCGAATACGTCGCTGCACATTGATTTTGGTGGCGGGGTGCAATCGGATGAGATGATTGATACGGCTTTTTCTGCGGGTGCCGCGCAGATTACCGCCGGCAGTATTGCCGTGCGTAATCCTGCGCTGGTCTGCGAATGGTTGCAGAAATATGGGTCGGAGAAGATTATTTTGGGGGCGGATGCGCAGAATGAGATGATTGCTGTTTCGGGCTGGCAGGAGAATTCGAATATTTCGATTTTTGATTTTCTACAGGATTATACCTCGAAAGGCGCGAAGTATGTGATTTCGACGGATGTCGCCAAAGACGGTTTGTTGCAAGGCCCCAGCTTCGATTTATATGAAAAGATTCAGGCTTCGAGCCCGTCGTTGAGCGTCATTGCGAGCGGTGGGGTGGCTTGTATGGAGGATTTAGTGCGCTTGCGGGAGATGAATTTGTTTGGGGTGATTGTGGGGAAAGCGTTTTATGAGGGTCGGATTAGTTTAGCGGATTTGGCCAAATTTTCTGCAGAAATATGTTAACGAAGCGCATCATACCTTGTCTGGACATTAAAGAGGGGCGGACCGTGAAAGGGACGAACTTTGTGGACCTGCGCGATGCCGGGGATCCGGTGGAGCTGGGGGCCCTTTATGCGCAGCAGGGGGCGGATGAGCTGGTTTTTTTAGATATTACGGCGACGGTTGATGACCGGAAGACGTTAGTGAATTTAGTCCGTGAAGTCGCGCGGCACGTGAATATTCCTTTTACCGTGGGCGGCGGAATTTCGTCCATTGCTGACGTATCGGCGTTGCTGAACGCCGGCGCGGACAAAGTGTCCATCAACTCGTCTGCGGTGCGCCGGCCAGAGCTGGTGGATGAATTGGCCTTGGCTTTTGGCTCCCAATGCATCATTGTCGCGATCGACACGCGCTTTGAACCCGCCGTGGGCGTGGACTTCGTCCACACCCACGGCGGCCGTCGAATCACCGAACTAAAAACCCTCGAATGGGCACGCGAAGTCGAAAACCGCGGCGCCGGCGAAATCTTATTAACCTCGATGGACGCGGACGGAACGAAAGCAGGCTTCGCCTGTGATTTAACCGCCCTTATATCCTCAGCAGCCTCCATTCCCATTATTGCCTCTGGCGGAGCGGGAACAATGGAGCATTTTACCGAAGTATTCACGACCGGCAAAGCCGACGCAGGCCTCGCCGCGAGTATATTTCACTTTAAAGAAATTGAAATTTTGGCATTGAAGAATTACCTTGCAACCCAAGGCATCCCGATGCGCATTTAATAGAAATATGTCCAAGCAACCCGATTTTTCCAAAGGCCTCGTGCCCGCCATCATCCAAGATGCCAGCACCCGTACCGTTTTGATGTTAGGCTACATGAACGAGGAAGCCTACGCAAAGACCGTTGCAGAGTCCCGCGTGACCTTTTTCAGCCGCTCGAAGAACCGTCTTTGGACTAAAGGCGAAGAATCAGGCAACTTCCTAGACGTAGTCAGCCTCTCGATCGATTGCGACGCAGACACCATTTTAATTCAGGCCAAACCGGCTGGTCCCACTTGCCACACCGGCGCAGACACCTGTTTCAATGAGTCAAATGCAGACAACGCAGCTTGGTTAGATCAATTAAAGCACGTCATCCGCAGCCGCAAAACCGCCCCTGCATCGTCTTCCTATACCGCTTCTTTATTCCAATTAGGCACCCACAAAGTGGCCCAAAAAGTAGGCGAAGAAGCCGTCGAGCTCGTCATCGAAGCCTTGATGCAAAACGATGACCTTTTCAAAGGCGAAGCGGCGGATCTAATTTTCCACTTATTAGTCTTATTAGAGGATCGCGGAATCGATTTAAGCGAAATCATCGCCGTTCTTCAATCTCGTCACGCTGCTAAATAATCTTTCCTATGATCGGTTTCATCATTCGTTACATCATCATTGCCTGCGTAGTTATGGTCATTCCTCGCTATTTAAAAGGCATTACGGTAGACGGTTTCACGACCGCACTTTTAGTCGCTCTAGCGATGGGCTTTGTGAATTCTTTTGTTAAACCCGTGTTGAAGATCATCAGTTTCCCTATTACGTTCATGACTTTAGGGTTATTTTCTCTCGTGATTTCGGTAGGTCTAGTCTATCTAGTCGCTGCCTATGTGCCCGGTTTTGCCGTGACAGGGTTTATTGCCCCTTTGATTTTTAGCTTTCTGGTGTCGTTATCTACTTCATTTGTAGGGCTCTTTACTCGCTAGGGCACTTTTTGCTATTATAAGTCGCGAGGTACGCAGGCGACTTTTCAGGTATTGACAGATTTTGTCAATATGCTTAAGGTTTAACCTTATCAAACTAGTCTAAAACTAGTCTTCCTCTGTTTTCTGGCATTTTTTCAATTTTTTCGATTCGAGAATCGATGTATTTTTTCACAATCCAGCCGTCTTGAACGACTACATTATATCCTAATACTTCTAGCGTTCTTTTTTCTGCTTTTCGAAAGCCTTTGTAGGCGATTGAGCGCAAGGAGTTCCCAGTTAGGGGATCTTGTATCCTTTTTCTTTTGACTTTGCTCTTATCCATAGGTGTAAGTTATCGATTTTAATGTGAATGTGTCTATCTATTCCTCAGCTCCGTCAAGAACTTCTTCGAATCAAATATCAGCTGAGATCTGGCTGCCGGAGCGACGATGACCGATTCCGTGTAGACTTCTTGGTCTTTTTCGAAGATGGTGACGGTGACTTTGGTGAATTTGTAGGGGCCCATGTGGCCGTTGTAGAAGAGCAGGGGCTCTTTGTTGCCAAAAAAATTGAACATGTTTGTAGGGTTTAGTGGTTAAAGACGCCGTGGCGGCGGAATTGAAAATGGCGTAGGTTTGTGACCTGCGCGTCGTCGTAGGTGATGGCGTTTTTAAGGATGAGTTTGAAACAGAATTTCCGCTCTAATTTGACTTTGTGGTACTTTAGGAAGTACTTGACGTCTTTTTCAGCGTGGGGTAGAGCTTCCTCTACTAAATTTTCGTAGCCTATAAAGGATCGTTTGATGCGCTCCCGCATCCAATAGATGCACAGTTCGCGTGCGTTTACCTGGTGGTAATGGGCAAAAATGATGACGAGGTCGAGGTCTGGGATGCGATTGCCGTTTTCGTATTTGCTCAAAAGCCCGGCGTCGATCCCGAGATCCTGCGCCATCACGTGCAGCGGAACGGCACGGATGAGCTTCAGGTATCTAGAGAAGTGGTTAAACATATTGATTAGTGGTTTGGTGTTCCAAATGTATTCCCACCCATCCCTCTAACCTAACAGCTTATTGATAATGTGAAATTAGAGCTTGATATTTATTACTAATCGACCACCTAGTCCTAATTCGACGATCTTTTGTAATGTTGATATTCGAATTTCTATGAGGTTATTTTCTGCAATTGAAATGGCGTATTTAGATGTACCACATTTTATAGCAAATTCTTTTTGTGTTAGCATGAGATTGAGCCTGGCAACTTTAATCATGGCGCTTATTTTAAATAGTTGTGCTCCCCATTCGAATTTATTTCTGGAGGGAGAACCTAATTTACCATAGGTTTCTTCGATTAATTGATCCAATGTTTTTAGGTTAGATTTCATAGTGGTTGTTTTTATTTAAAATTGATTTTGCAGTTTCCAGGTATTGACAGATTGTGTCAAAAGCTGAAAAAGCCGTTTATACAATTGCAAGCTATATTAGCAAAAAACACCTATAGGCTCTTCAGAGCCAATATTACCAGTTTTAGTTCCGGAATAATCATAACTGTGGTATCCCAGATCACATCCATCTTGATTGCATGGTATTCATGCAGGATGAAATTGCGGAATGCCTTTACCTTATACCAGGGGTAGTCGATTTTTTCCAAAAGAGATTTATCAATCAAAAGTGATGCTTCGCCAATGATGGTATAGTTGAAAAGGCAGGCTTCTACTGTTTTAGGATCGTTTAAAAAGGTTTGTAATGTGTGGTCTGCGGTGTATTGTTGAATCTTGTTAATGGCTAGCAGAATGTGCTCGATTCGCTCTTTCGAGCTTGGGGTGGAGGTTTTCATAAATTAAAATTTTGTCGTGGTTAAGTTGTTTTGCAATGCTCTTTAATGGGGCGCCTAGCATGACTAGGTCGACCTCTAAGGCTAGAAGCTGGGAGAGGTCTTGTTGGATCTCGGCTAGGTCAAAGAGGGTGAAGGGGGTGTTTTTGAAAACTTGGATCTGAATATCGATGTCGCTGGTGGGCGAATGGGTGCCACGGGCGTGGGAGCCAAAGAGCCAGGCGCGTTTGATTTGCGCTTTTTTAAGGAAGTAGGAGGCGATTTTATCGAGATTTTCCGCTGTCATAGTGAAAGGTAGTGAAATAAGGGATAGAAATTGTCGCGGAGCAAGGATGAGATAGTGATATTTTGTGTATTTTTAGGAAGAAATTGAGAATGTACTATGCAAGAGTTCGATAATAATAAAGTACCCATTAAGAAGTTGTGGCAGGTGATTGTGGCGTCGAGTGTGGGGACGGTGATTGAGTGGTATGACTTCTATATTTTTGGGAGTTTGAGTGCGATTATTTCGTTGAGTTTCTTTCCGAAGGAGGATCCGACGGCGGCGTTTATATCGACGTTGGCGGCTTTTGGGGCGGGGTTTGTGGCGAGGCCTTTTGGTGGGGTGCTTTTTGGGAGGCTGGGGGATTTGATCGGGAGGAAGTATACGTTTTTGTTGACGTTGCTTTTGATGGGTGGGTCGACGTTTGCGATTGCGTTTATACCGAGTTATGAGAGGATTGGGTTGGTGGCTCCGGCTGTGCTTTTGGCATTAAGAATCATCCAAGGATTAGCCTTAGGGGGCGAGTATGGGGGCGCCGCGACATACGTCGCGGAATATGCACCCGACGCCGAACGCGGGAAGTACACGTCCTACATCCAAACGACCGCCACGCTCGGTTTCTTCGTCTCCATCCTAGTCATCTTAGCGACGCAGCAGCTTTTAGGCGATGCGGCTTTTAAGGACTGGGGCTGGCGGGTGCCTTTTGCACTTTCTGGTATTCTAGTGGTTGTTTCTTACTTCATTAGGCGGAATATGGATGAATCTCCGCTCTTCTCCAAACTCAAGGTGGAAGGCAGACTCTCTGAAAATCCCTTAAAGGAAGCTTTCGCCAGTAAGGCGAATCGCCGCCTAATGTTAATTGCGATGTTTGGGGCGATTGTGGGGCAGGGGGTTGTTTGGCATACAGGACAATTTTATGCCCAAATCTTCATCAACAAAATCCTTCAGGTCGATTTCATTACAACGAACCTCATTATCGCCGCGAGTCTGGTGGTGGGCACTCCCCTCTTCGTGTATTTCGGGAGCCTGTCTGACCGGGTGGGTCGCAAGAAAATTATGCTGGGCGGTATGGCCCTCGCTGCGCTCGGGTACTACCCCCTTTTCTCGTGGATGTCCACGATTGTAGCCCAGGAGGGCACGATGGTCAATGGCGCGATCTTCCTGAACTGGACTGGAAAGCTTGAACTGGCATTCATTTGCAGCTTATTAGTGACTTTCGCGGCGATGGCCTACGGCCCGATCGCCGCGTTCCTAGTCGAACTTTTCCCTACCAAAATCCGCTATACCTCCCTCTCCATCCCGTATCACTTTGCTAATGGGGTGTTCGGCGGTTGTGCCCCTTTTGTGGCCACTTGGCTGGGAGCCGTCACTCATTCGAATTTTGCCGGATTGTTCTATCCCATCGCCCTAGCGGCCTTAACGGTCATCGTGGGCGTGATTTATTTACCTGAAACCAAAGGTCGAGCCCTCAGCGACTAAAATAGGACTATTCGAATAATTCGATGGATATAATTTCAAATATTCCCTTTAAATAAATTGTCTTTGGCGCTAAACCAAAATGGGGGTATATTTGTTTCTTGAGTTCGATTTTCTGAGCACCCTTTCATGTGACTCAGGATGGCGAAGCCGTGGAAAGAGATAGAGGTAAATGATTAGTATGGTCCAGGCGGCCGATTCATATATTCAAATAATCGTAAATCAATAATTCGTTGATTTACAGCGTTAAATAGTTTTGGTTATAATTTCCGATTATTTAAAATAGTCCAAAAAATAGATTATGGTGCGCAGTTTAGTGCGGATTATTTATTTTAAACTAATGCAAAAAAACATATTAATTACAGGAGGAGCAGGATTTATTGGATCCCATGTAGTACGCTTAATGGTGACCAAATATCCTGATTATCAAATATTTAATTTAGATGCCTTGACCTATGCGGGGAACTTAGAAAATTTAAAGGATATCGAAAAATTGCCTAACTACCATTTTGTGAAGGCGAATATTTTGGATGCCGATGCATTGAAGGAGATTTTTAAAAAATATAGCATTACGGACGTTATACATTTAGCTGCCGAGTCGCATGTGGACCGTTCTATTATTTCACCATTGGACTTTGTGTACACGAATGTAATTGGCACGGTGAACTTATTAAATACTGCCAAGGATTTTTGGGAAGGAGATTTAAGTTACGAAAATGCACATGACGGAACTTGGGATAAAAAAAGAGATCATTTATTTTACCATATTTCTACGGACGAGGTTTATGGAAGCTTAGGAAAAGAAGGTTTGTTTAAAGAGACAACACCTTACGATCCAAATTCTCCGTATTCTGCAAGTAAAGCAGCAAGTGATCATTTTGTGAGAGCTTATGGTGAGACTTATCATTTGCCAATCGTAGTTTCTAACTGTTCTAACAATTATGGGCCTAATCATTTTCCAGAAAAATTAATTCCATTATTCATTCATAATATCATTAATAAAAAACCATTGCCAGTATATGGTGACGGTTTGTACACAAGAGATTGGTTGTATGTAATAGATCATGCGCGTGCGATTGATTTGATATTCCATGAAGGAAAAAAAGGAGACACTTATAATATTGGTGGATTTAACGAATGGACTAATATCGACTTGGTAAAATTATTGATTACCCAAATGGATGAAAAATTAGGTAACGCAAAAGGAGAGAGCGATGGCTTGATCACTTATGTAAAAGATAGACCAGGTCATGACCGTCGTTATGCGATTGACGCCACTAAATTGAATAAGGAATTAGGATGGACGCCATCGGTTACATTTGAGCAAGGCTTGGTTTCAACCATTGATTGGTATTTACATAACACACTTTGGTTAGAAAATGTAACAAGTGGAAATTATAAAGAGTATTATAATTCAATGTACAATTACAGGTAGAGAATATTTATCATATTTTATTTAAAAGCTATGAAAAAAATACCATATGGCAGGCATAATATAACTGATGAAGATATACAAGCTGTTATAAATGTTTTGAAATCTGATTTTTTAACACAAGGTCCGAGCATAAAGCAGTTTGAAGATGCTTTTGCTAAGTATGTAGGTGCAAGGTTTGCAATAGCAGTTTCAAATGGAACAGCTGCTTTGCACTTAAATGCAATCGCTTTAAACATTAAGCCTGGCGACAAGGTGATTACTACACCAATAACTTTTGTTGCTTCTGCAAATTGCGTGCGTTATTGTGGAGGTGAAGTTGTCTTTGCTGATATAGATCCTGAAACCTATTTATTAGACATAAATAAAGTAAGAGAAATACTGGAAAATGACATTAATAAGGAAATCAAAGGAATAATCCCTGTTAATTTTGCAGGTAGAGTTGTGGACATGGAAGCTTATAGAGCTTTGGCAGATGAATTTAATTGTTGGATTATTGAAGATGCTTGTCATTCTCCTGGTGGATATTTTAATAATATGGCAAATCAGAAAATAATGTCTGGCTCAGGGGCATATGCAGATTTGTCAATCTTCTCCTTTCATCCTGTTAAACACATTGCTGCTGGGGAAGGTGGTATGATAACGACCAATGATGAAATTCTGTATAAAAAAATATTAAATTTAAGAACACATGGAATTCAGCAAGATCCAGAAAAAAAGATTGAAAACCATGGGGTTTGGTATTATGAAATGCAAGAGTTAGGATATAATTATCGGTTAACTGATTTTCAAGCAGCATTGGGTTTAAGTCAATTGGGAAGAGCTGACGAAGGTCTTCTAAGGAGAAAAGAGATTGCTAAGAAATATGAAAGCGCATTCAAAAATTTATCTTTTATTAAACATCAATCAGGTGTTATTGATGGGCATGCCTATCATTTGTACATTATAGAGGTAGATAGAAGATCGGAATTAGTCAACTACCTGAGAGAGAAAAATATTTTTGTTCAAATCCATTATATTCCTGCTCATTTAATGCCGTATTATAAACAGTATGGTTGGAAAAACGGTGATTTACCATTTGCCGAAAAATATTATAAAGGATGTTTGAGTCTTCCAATGTATCCATCATTAACCGACTTAGAACAAGAATTTGTAATTGATCAGATTCGCAATTTTTATGCATTCTAGAAATATCTGTATTATACCAGCGCGTGGGGGTAGCAAGCGCATTCCTAGAAAAAATATTAAAAATTTCTTAGGTAAACCAATCATAACATATAGTATTGAGCAAGCGTTGAAATCAGGTCTATTTGAAGAAGTAATGGTTTCAACAGATGATAGTGAAATTGCAAATATTGCATTAAAAAGTGGAGCTAATGTTCCATTTTTTAGAACAGAAAAAAATTCAAATGACTTTGCTACAACTGCTGAAGTTTTAATTGAAGTCATTAAAAATTATTCGGAAAATGGGTTTGAGTATGATAATATATGTTGTTGTTATCCAACTGCACCCTTTGTCAATACAGACAGGTTGATAGAGGGGTTTGAATTGTTAAATAAAGAACAAGTAGATTCGGTACTTCCTATTTCTAGCTTTGATTACACAATTTGGCGAAGTCTAAAAGAAAATGAAAATAGTTATTTGTCATTTAATTGGGATGAATTTGAAGATTCAAGATCACAGGATCTACCTCAAGTATTTCATGATGCGGGTCAATGGTATTGGATCAAAACAAAATCATTATTTACTCATAATAAAATAATTACTCCATTCACAAGAGGATTACTTTTAAGCTCCTTGGAAGTTCAAGATATTGATAACATTCATGATTGGAAAATTGCAGAATTAAAATATGAATATTTACAAAGTATTAAATAATCAAGTGTTCAATTATGAAATTTTTTCGTTAGTTCCCATACGATTTGAAGATCGCTTTGAAATTATGAAATGGCGTAATGAGCAGTTATATCATTTACGTCAAAATGAACTTTTAACAAAAGAAGCCCAAGACAATTATTTTGGAAATGTTTTGGCAAAAACTTTTCAACAAGATCAGCCTAATCAAATATTGTTTTCATTTTTAGAGGGCAATAAATGTATAGGATATGGTGGGTTAGTTCATATCAATTGGGTGGATAAAAATGCAGAAATATCTTTTATTATGAGAACAGAGCTGGAGAAAGATAGTTTTGAATTCAATTGGAAAAAATATCTAACACTTCTTGAGATGGTAGCATTTAAAGATTTAAAATTCCACAAGATCTTCACTTATGCATTTGATCTTAGACCTCATTTATACCCTGTATTAGAAGCGATGGGCTTTCATGAAGAAGCTCGTCTTAAAGAACATTGCTACTTTGACGGTAGTTATTTAGATGTTGTAATTAATTCAAAAATAAATGAGTATGCTTAGTTTGAGAAAACCTACGATTGAAGACATGGAAATGTATTTTTATTGGGCAAACGATACTCATGTTAGGGAACAGTCTTATAACTCTAGTTTCATAAATTTAGAAAAACATAAAGAATGGTTTGAATTAGCACTTAAAAATGAAGCATATTTTATGTGTATTTGTCAAAACTCAAACGGGGAAGATATAGGACAAGTGCGTATCCAAAAACAAACAGATAATGAAGCGCTAATTGGTATTTCTATAGATTCTAACAATAGAGGTAAAGGATATGCAAAAGAAATGTTAATTCTTGTTACTGATCTATTTTTTAAGTCCAATCCAAATTTTATTATAAATGCTTATATAAAAGAAAATAATTTGAGTTCTAAATTAGCCTTTGAAAATGCTGGATTTCACTTTATGAATATGGTTGAGAATGAAAACTTTATAAGCTATCATTTTATAAAAAAAATAAATTATGAGGATAGGTAATTTTGAAATAAATGCTGAAAGCAAAGTTTTTATGATAGCTGAGCTTTCTGCTAACCATAATGGAAGTTTAGATATTGCAATTGAAACAGTTAGGGCCGCAAAAAGAGCTGGTGCGGACTGTATAAAAATACAAACATACACTGCTGACACCATAACTATTGATTCAAATAAAGATGATTTTCTAATCAAAGGAACTATTTGGGAAGGGAAAAATTTATATCAGCTTTATCAAGAAGCTTATACGCCATGGGAATGGCATGAGGAAATTTTTAGAGTCGCTAAAGAGGAAGGTCTAATATGTTTTTCTTCTCCTTTTGATATTACGGCAGTTGATTTTTTAGAAAAATTAGATGTGCCTGCCTATAAAATTGCCTCTTTTGAGATAACGGACATTCCTTTGATTGAATATGTTGCTTCCAAAGGCAAACCAATTATTTTATCTACAGGCATAGCAACATTAGATGATATTGAATTAGCATTAGGTGCATGTAGAAAAATGGGGAATTACAATATTGCATTATTGAAATGCACATCAAGCTACCCAGCACCAATTGAAGAAGCGAATATGCAAATGGTAAAAGACTTTCAATCTCGTTTTGGTGTAGTTTCAGGACTGTCAGATCATACAATGGGATCAACAGTCCCCTTAGTTGCCATTTGTTTTGGTGCTAAAATCATTGAAAAACACTTTATTTTAGATCGCTCTATTGGCGGACCTGATGCTTCATTTTCAATGAATGAAAAAGAATTTGGAGAAATGGTTAAAACCATAAGAGAAGCAGAAAGTGCAATTGGATACGTTGATTATACTCTGACTGAAAAACAGTTAAATGGCAGGAATTTCTCAAGGTCTTTGTATGCGGTGAAAGAAATTAGTGAAGGAGAATTAATAACAAAAGAAAATGTGAAAAGTGTTAGACCTGGCTTTGGATTACATCCTAAATTCTATGACCAAGCGTTAGGTTCAAAGGCAAAAAAAAACTTCAAAAAAGGAGATAGATTTACTTTATAGAAAAAACTATCCCATTAACACCATTTTTTATAAAACATAATAAGTATATGAATGATTTACAAAGTTATTTCCTTAATAATAAAGGACGTGTAATTAATAAATGGGAGCATTATTTCGATATTTATGATAGATACTTTAATAAGTATCGAGAACAACCTAATGTAGTGATTTTAGAAATTGGTGTAGCCAATGGAGGAAGCATTGAAATGTGGAAAAATTATTTTGGACCTAATGCCAAAATTTTCGGTATTGATATTAATCCAGAGTGCAAAAAATTTGAAAGTGAGAATGTAAAAATTTTTATTGGTTCGCAAAGTGATAAGATTTTTTTAAATCAAGTCAAGCAATCAATACCTCAATTAGACATTTTAATTGATGATGGCGGCCATTCTATGTCACAGCAAATTACCACTTTTGAAGTAATGTTTGAGCATGTAAAAAATGATGGAATATTTTTGTGTGAAGACGTTCATACGTCTTATTGGTTACCATATGGGGGAGGTTACAAGCGAAGCGGTACATTTATCGAGTATACAAAAAATTTAATTGATTCTTTATATGGATTTCATTCAAAACAAAATTCTTTGAAGATAACTGATTTCACAAAATCAACTAACTCAATTCATTTTTATGATAGTATTGTAGTTATTGAAAAAAAGAGAAGAGAAAAACCTGTTGACTTGTGCACTGGCACAATTTCATTATCTACTAAGCCGTCTAATAAAAAAGGTCCAATAGATTTGTGTATAAAAGGATTTCTATTTGGGACAAATTATGTTTTGCGATTCCTTAGAATCAAAGGATTTATATGGAAGTAATAATTTATAATTCCTTGAATAAACTTTTTAAGATATTATTTTAATGAGTGATAATTTTTTGAAGTCAAATAAAAGTGTAAGTGTCTGCCTCGCTTGCTACAATGGAGATAAATTTATTCTTGAACAATTAAATTCAATTTTAGCTCAACTTGAAATATCAGACGAGGTGATAATTGTTGATGATTGCTCAACCGATAATAGTTTCAAAACAATCCTAAATCTAAATGATCAAAGAATAAAATTAGTAAAGAATGATTCAAATTTAGGAGTAAATCGTTCATTTGAAAGAGCTATTGAATTGGCAAATAATCAAGTAATAGTTTTATCTGATCAGGACGACATTTGGATAAACGGAAGATTAAAGTTGATTTTATCAACGCTAGATAATAATCAGGGTTCTCTATTAGCTGGGAATGCTATTTACATTGATAATAATGGGTTAGAAACAGAACCATTAATTGGTAATTTAAAAAAATGCGATTCAAAAAAATCTATATCAAATCTATTTAAAATTTTTAGTGGGACTGCACCATATTATGGATGTACCATGGCATTTTCTAAAGAGTTAAGATCATTAATACTCCCTTTCCCTATAATTATTGAATCACATGATTTGTGGATAGCTAAATCTGCAATTATCATTAATAGAATTGTTCACATTGAAGAGCCAATTTTATTTAGGAGAATTCATGGTGGAAATGCAAGTGTAATTTCGAGAAAATTAATTTCAAAAATTAATAGTAGATTAATTTTTTTCTTGTCAATTATTATTATTACTAAACGTATTATTTTAAAAAGGTTATGCAAGTTCTATTAAATGACTTAAGTTTTTGGAGTTTTTTAAGATTCTATATACTTTCTAAGGTACTTAGATTTGCAGAATTTTTTTATTTTGTAATTCCAAATTATTTTGAAATCAAGAAAATCAAATCCTTTAAAAATCTTAAGGTAGGAAAATCAGCGTTTGTATTTGCTGGCGGGCCTTCAATTAGTCAGCTTGATATCAATAAGATAAAAATATATAAAGACAAAGGATTTGATGTGTTTGCAGGTAATTCATTTATTAACAGTAATCTAGGTCAGGTTATAAAGCCCGATTACTATTTTATAAGTGATGATAAATTTTTTCATAAACATAATTCTTCGTTTGTTTATGATGAAAATTTGAAAGTAGTAAGAAATATTGAAGAGATGGGTATTCCATGCTTTTACCCACATAGATATTCAAAGTATGTTAGCAGACATAATAATTCATTTATTTTCAATGACACAATTGATCTTTTTTCGAGTAATGTTGCTGATTTAACGAAGCCACGACCTTATGTTTCAATGACATTGTATAAGGCTCTAAGTTTGGCATGCTATATGGGTTATTCTAAAATCTACATTTGCGGATTTGATAACGATTATTTCAAAAATTATCAATGTAATCATAAAAATGAAATTTATTTTGAAGATAAACACTTTTATACGAATGAAATAGGCGAGAATACTATCAGGAAAGTAGACAAAAACTTTCATAAGTCGATGTCATCACTTTTAATTCATATAAGTACTCTATTTTCAGGTCTTGAAAAATTTGAAAAGTATCCAATCATTAACTTGGATTGCCAAGGACTTGTTGATGCTTTTTCAAAGGATCATAATTTAGATATTTACAAATAATTATCTTAATTCTAATAATGAATATACTTCAAAAAATATTTATGTAATGCCTGAAAATAATTTAGATATAAAAGAACCTTATTTTACCCATTCAGCAATGCTTAATATTTTAAGAAATTTATCAGAATGATTCGAACTTTACAAAAAAGTCTATCCCTGTTTATAGTTTTTTGTTATCAATTAGGACAAATTTATATCTCTAATATTATTTTTTTGATCGGCTTCTTGAATCAAATTTCTATTTCAAGGCGATTTAAGTTCATCAGTTCCAGAAAAACTTCTTTTTTATTATTTATTTTTTTAGGGTATATCACATTAAACACTGTAATTTATGCAGTTTTTTTTAAGCAACTTGAACTAAGAAGTATTCCACAATTTTTATATAATTTTCAATATTTATATTTGATATTATTTATAGATCTTGATTTTTTTTTAATAAAAAAAATGCTTGTTAGACTCACCACTATATTAAGCTTAATTATCATATTTGTATTTTTATTTTCCTCAGAAAACTTTGAATTTTTCAAATGGAATGAAATTATGAATAGTTATTTCCCTGGCTGGCCTAATACTATTCCACTAATTTTAATATTATCGTTGTACTTAGTTAGAGAGATGAATTATTCATTAATTTTCTTGTTAATTATAATTTTTGCCGCATTATTAACAGGATCAAGAGGAGCGATTCTTGGCATGTCTGGGGTGTTACTTTTACCAGTAATTAGAAAAATTAGACGCTATATTAATTTTATTTTAATTTCCTCTTTAATTACATTAGTTTTTTATTTTAATGTATTAATTAACTATGAAAATGATTTCAAATTTTTACGTGCATTTGATAGAATCGATATATTTTACACTAGTATAGCATATATAAAACAGAGTTTATTATTTGGCTATGGTGGAAATACTATAGAGCAACTTTCATATATTAAAATTGATTATGAACCATTAATGGATTGGGGTCACACGCACAATTTTGTTTTAGAATTTACACTTCGTTACGGCCTTTTAGGGATATTATTGTTTGGATCTTTTCTTTTTTTAAAAATTAAAGAGATTAAAAATTTTGATTTGAGATACATGTTCTTTCTCTTTATTGTTCTATCCTTTTTTCAAACATTTATGCGAGATTTTACATTTCTTTTCATATTAATTTTTTTAAGTCATTACAGACCTCAAAGTATTGAAAAGTAGATGTTTGTTATTTATTAGAAATATATATTTAATTGGAAGAATTTCATATTAGCATAGCTATAATTTGCTACAATCATGCAGAATTTATTTCTGAGGCTATTGATAGTGTATTAAATCAAAAGCATTCATATAAATGTGAGATATTAGTTAGTGATGATGCCTCTACTGATGAGACTGTAAGTATACTTGTTAATTATCAAAAGCAATATCCAGATTTAATTAATGTAATATTACAGGATACAAATATAGGTCCAACTCAGAATTTGTACCAATTATTATTGCAGTGTAAAGGTAAATATATTGCCATTTTGGAGGGAGATGATTTTTGGACTGATATTTTTAAAATAAAAAAACAAGTTGAATTTTTAGATTCAAATCCCTCAATTATAGCTTGTACACATAGATACAAAGTAGTTAATGAGAAAGGGGCGGAAATAGTTAATGAGTATTTTGGACTAGGTCGACCTTTATCAGGTGAGTATAAATTAGAACATTTTGAAAACTATATATACTCTGGCTTGCTCGGGTCGCTTGTATTTAGAAATTTGTATTTTCATAATCGAAATATTTACGAAATTGTAAAATCAGCTCATCCTTTTATCGGTGATATTACCCTAAATTTATTGTTACTATTAAATGGCAGGATATTTGTAATGGATGATAATATGGCCGCACACAGAATTATTGTAAGAAAAAATGGTTCGAATTATAAGTCTACCGTAAATGGAAAAAACCAAATTAAGAATAGACTATTATATCTAGAGAAGTTAGAAAAATTTGCACTGATTGAATATAATGTCTCTGTTAGGTACGCACCAAGAGTTGAAAATTTTCTAGCATGGTCCATACTTTATCTAGTCAAGTATCCTAATAAACATAATTGGTCCGTCATGGTTTTTGTATTTAAATTATTAGACGACAGAAAAAAGTTTATTAATTACATATTATTAAACATTAACAAAATTCCAAAATTTATTTTTTCTCAAATAATTAAATTTTTCAAAAAATAATTTTTGTTAAAGAATGACTAATACTTTACCCTTGAATAGAATGGCTTTCAATGGAATGTCTTGGAATTTATTCACTCGAATTTTTTCAAATGGTGTTCAACTGATTATTTATTTTCTACTTGCAAGATTATTGAACCCAACAGATTTCGGTGTTATTGCTATCATACTAGTATTTGTTAATATTTCAAATATTTTTGCTATCGCAGGTCTTGGTGCTGCTATAATCCAAAATACAGATTATAATAAAGAAAAATTTGACACTATTTACATATTAAGTTCCTCATTAGGAATTTTGATTTGCACTATTCTTTATTTTTCAGCTCCCTTCATCGGATTACTATACTCCACAGAATTTGATCTTGTATTCTTAATTAGAATTTCAACTCCACTCGTTATTTTTAATTCTATAAATTCAATTCAAATAAGCATATTGCAGCGTGATTTAGATTTTAAAAAGATGTTTTATGTGACATCTATTCCATTATTTTTCTCGGGTATAGCAAGTATAGTTTTAGCATACTTTGGATTTGGAATTTATTCATTAATATTAAATAATTTTTTAGGTTCAATTATTAGTATTGTAATTTGTTTTTCTTTTTACGTCCCAATACCTAGTTTAACTTTTAATATCAATCATGCTATAAGTTCTCTAAACTACTCCTATAAAATTTTAATTACTGCTTTATTAGATGAATTAAATAAAAGTTTTTTTACGTTGTCAATTGGAAAATATTATTCCAATAGCACTCTTGGTAATTATAATTTGGGTAGACAAATTCCTAGTTTTGCCAGTGCAACTTTAAATGCAACAATATCAAGTGTCTTTTTTCCATTTTATGCCAAAAGAAAATCAATAAATGTAAATAATGCTAATATTTATAGAAAGGTTTCACGAGTTTTAAATTTTATTGTTTTACCATGCATATCTATTGTAATACTTGTGTCTTCTGACTTTGTTAGAATATTTTTTACTGAAAAGTGGATTGGAAGTGTATTTTATTTAAATATGTTCTCAGTTATTTTAGGGTTACATCATTTGCACACTAAAATAACTTATTACATTAATGCTATGGGTCATAGTAATGTAACTTTAAAGTATGAACTAATTAAAAAAATTATTGGAGTAGTTGTATTACTTATTACGATTCCTTTCAGCGTGAAGGCAATAGTTGTTGGTCAATTAGTTGTTGCTTTTGTTTCAATCATTATTATGTTTTATCCAACTAAGAAATATCTAGCAATTGATTATTGGGACCAGTTGTCTGATTTTATGCCTTTAGTTTTAATAAATGGGTTAATTTTTTTTATAGTATATGTTTTTGGTAGTTACATTAATATTGGAAATTTCTCTCTTTTGATTTATCCTGTTATTTATTTTGTATTATATTTCTTGTCTGCCTTTGTTCTAAGATTAAATTCTTTGAATGATATTATCTTACTTAAAGACAATTTTAATTTTAAATAGAATTTTTGTGAATATAGCTTATACTGAAGGAATGTTTCTTAAAAGTGCTTTTTCTTTTGAAAATCCATTTGTAACTACTCGTGGTGTTATTAGTTGGATAAAAGAACAAAATGATAATGTGTCTGTAAGAATAAATAAGATTTCATTTTCTGATCTTAATATGTGGAGTTTTGATAAAAACCTCTGTAGAATTGGGCATAATACCGGTAAGTTTTTTACTATTGATGGATTAAGAGTTAAGACAAATTGGGGAGAGGTGTCAACTTGGGATCAGCCAATCATTAATCAACCTGAAATTGGTTATTTGGGTTTTATTACTAAAGAATTTAATGGAGTTTTACATTTTTTGTTACAGGCGAAGATTGAGCCAGGAAACATAAATTTTGTGCAATTGTCCCCAACTTTACAAGCAACAAAAAGTAATTATACACAAGCACACAAAGGTAAATCACCAGCTTATTTAGAATATTTTATCAATGCAAAGCCAGAACAAATTCTTCTTGATCAATTACAATCTGAGCAAGGAGCCAGGTTTTTAAGAAAGAGAAATAGAAATATTATCATCAAAATTGAAGATGAAGTTCAATTAAAGGAAAATTTTATATGGCTTACGTTAGCTCAAATTAAGGAATTGATGACTTACGATAATTTGGTTAATATGGATACGAGAACTGTTATTTCGGGAATTCCCTATGGTACGTATTCAGATGTGCAAATTGATTTGTTTACTTTTATTGGAGATTATTTAAATCCAATTTCCTTTGAAGCAAAAGTTCTTAAGTCGATGTTATCTTCGGAATCAGCAGTTAATAGCTTTGATAGCATAATTAATTTTGTAACAAGACACAAGTGTTTTTATGAATTAAATGTCAAAAGAATACCACTTATAGAGGTTAAAAATTGGTCTATAAGTCAAGATGTAATTGAACATGCTGAAAAAAAATACTTTAAAATAATTGCTGTTGAAGTTAGTATCGGGAATAGAGAAGTTAATAGTTGGACTCAGCCTATGGTTGAGCCCGCCCAAGAGGGACTGTGTGCATTTATTTGTAAAGAAATTAATGGGATGTTACATTTTGCAGTGCAAGCGAAATTAGAATGTGGTAATTTTGATATTATTGAGTTTGCGCCTACTGTTCAATGTTTAACTGGTAATTATAGAAACTCCAATTCGTCAAGTATACCTTATTTGGACTATGTTCTTAATGTAGATAAAAAGAAAATAATATTTGATAATTTTCAATCCGAAGAAGGGGGACGCTTTTTTAAAGAACAGAACAGAAACATGCTAGTTTGGGCTGGTGAGGAAATTTCCGAAGAGTTACCTAATAATTTTATTTGGATGACATTAAATCAAATACAGACTTTTATTAGGTATAATAATTATATTAATATACAGGCTCGTAGCTTGTTAGCTGCATTAAGTTTTAAGAAATCTATTGTTAATGAATAAATTGGTTAGGATTGGTGTCATAAGTACTGCAAGTATTGCTGAAAGATTAGTTATTCCAGCAATTAATGCAATGAAATCAAATTTTGTATTAGCGGGTATTGCGAGCAGGTCAAACAGTAAAGCTGAAATATTTGCAGATAAATTTCGTACAAAAGGTTATAATAGTTATGATGATTTATTATCAGAAGATGAGATTGAAGCAGTTTATATTCCATTGCCAAACTCATTACATTTAGAATATGTTGAAAAAGCACTTAATAATAATAAAAATGTACTAGTTGAAAAATCCTTGGGATGCTCTTATGAAGAAGTTGAATTTTTGACATCAATTGCAAGAAGTCGAGGTCTCGTTATAGTTGAAAATTTTCAATTTAGATTCCATCCACAAATTAATGTTATTAAGGAAATTTTACTCAGTGGTAAAATCGGGGAAATGAGATCTTTAAGGGCATCCTTTGGATTTCCTCCATTTTCTGATATAAATAATATTCGATATAATGAACTATTGGGTGGAGGGGCATTATTGGATGCAGGAGCTTATACTACCAAAATTTCACAAATATTATTAGGTACGAATTTAAAAGTTAAAGCTTCTAATTTAAATTTTCAAACAAATTATTCAGTTGATATTTGGGGGGGAGCATACCTTCAAGATGAAAAAAGTGGAATCTTTTCTGAACTAGCTTTTGGATTCGACAATTTTTATCAATGTGGTATAGAAATATGGGGTAGCAAAGGAAGATTAACTACTAATAGATTGTTTACTGCACCTAGTGAATTTATTCCTGAAATTATGGTAGAGACTTCTTCTGGTAATGAAATTATCAAAGCTCCAAGTGGAAACCATTTTGAAAATATGTTACTACACTTTTATAATTTAATTAAAACTAAGGATAATTTAGAAATAGAGCATATTCAAAATTTGGATCAAGCTCGATTGTTGAATGAAATAAAAGATAATGCATATGTCAAATAAGCCAATTTATGTAACACAACCGTCATTAGCCCCATTAGAAGAGGTTAATGATTTATTGAAAGGAGTATGGGATAGAGGTATACTGACTCATAATGGACCTTTAGTGCAACAGTTTGAAAGTCGGATTAGCGAAATTTTAGGTATCAAACACTTTGTGTCAGTTGCTAACGGCACATTAGCTTTGCAGATGGCAATTAAAGCTCTCGAATTAAAAGGAGAAATAATTACTACTCCGTTTACTTGGGTTGCAACCTTAAGCGCAATTCAATGGGAAGGTTGTACTCCAATATTTTGTGATATCGATCCATTTACGCTTAATATGGATCCAAGTAAATTGGAAGAGAAAATCACTAATAAAACAGTGGCTATTATGCCAGTCCACGTTTTTGGAAATCCATGTGATGTTGATACTATTAATCAAATAGCCAAGAAATATAAATTAAAAGTAATTTACGATGCTGCACATGCAGTAGGTTCAACTTACAATAAGAAATGTCTTTTAGAATATGGGGATATTTCTGCAACTAGTCTACACGCAACGAAATTAATAAATACTGCAGAGGGTGGAGGTTGTATCACGACTAATTCAGAAATTTATCAAAAGCTTAAAAGAATACGTTTTTTTGGGCATAATGATTCTAAAGATATTGTTGAGGAAGGTTTTAATGGAAAACTTACAGAAGTTCATGCGGCTTTAGGAATTGCTAATTTGAAGTATTTTGATGAAGTTTTAACTGATAGAAAATTGAAATACTTATATTATCTGGACAAACTTAGTGGTACAAATTTTCTGACTTTCCAAAAAAATCTTTTTGGTGAAACCAATTATTCTTATTTCCCAATAATAACCGATTCTGAAAAAAGGTTATTGATAGTTGAAAAGGCACTAATTGAATCAAATATTTATCCGAGACGATATTTTTATCCTGCTGTAAATACGTTTAATGCAATTGTCCCTTATCAACCAATGTTAATTGCTGAGGATATAGCTAAAAGAATCTTATGTTTACCTTTATACTGGTCGTTAACGTATGAACAAATTAACAAGATCACTGAAATTATATTATTAGCGGGAAATGAAAATTAATATGGTTTTAAGTCTATGTGAAATTTGATAAAAGCAATTAAATTTTAACTCTATGAAGTTAGCCATAATTGGAGCAGGTGGACATGCCAAAGAAGTATATCACTCAATTATGAGGTGCAGTAATTCACAGCCACTAGAACTGGCTGGATTCTTCGTTGAACCTGAGTATGTCGAGGAAGGCTCTAAATTGTATGAGTTTCCCATTAGAAGCATCGAAGAGCTAAACAAGGAATTACACTTGCCACACATCGCAGTCGGCAAAATTGATTTTAGATTTAGACTCTTCAAAAATTTGAAAGATTTAGGTTTCATTTTCGCAACAATCATTGACCCGAAGAGCATAGTCGGAAACTCGGACATTCAAGAGGGGTCTTATATTGCATCAGGCGCGATAGTGACAGCTGATGTAAGAATTGGGAAATGTTGTATCATTAATTCAGGAGCTATCGTTTCACACGAATGTGTTGTTGATGATTTCTGTAATATCTCACCCGGTGTAGTTCTTTGTGGAAATGTAAGAGTTGGAGAAAGAAGTCTTATTGGAGCAGGATCTCTTGTTAGAGAAAAAACTTGGATTAGAGATAATGTAACATTAGGTATGGGTTCTATAGTCACTAAAAACATACTCGAACCTGGGTCATATATTATCCATGGAAGCGTTACAAAGAAGCTCTAATTCAAGTTAATAGGCTCAACGGAAAGATACATATTTTCTAGTTAGTAAGCTTTCTGATAGATGATAGCGTTAAAATAAGTTTCTTTATTCACTCTGGTGCCCTCAGTAAAAGCTAAAATATTTTTTCAAGGTGTATACTGTCGAATTAGGTATAAATCATGTATGAATTTTTTTATAGATTTTTTTACTTTTTGTTTCGGGGCAATTATTTATTAGAATTTAGTAATCCCCATTTATCTAGCAAAATACACTGATTTATATATTTTAATAAACTTATCAAATAAATATTTAAGATGAATCCTTCTTATAAAATCTGTTCAAAAACTATTATGGATACAAGCGATCCAAATATAATTTTTGATAGTGACGGAGTATCAGATTATTACTATAATTTTCAAAATAATATTTTACCCAATTGGCATACAAACAATCTTGGCAAAGATCAATTATTGCGTATTTCTGATAACATTAAACAAGAAGGAAAAGGTAAAGATTTTGATTGTATAATAGGTTTGAGTGGCGGATTAGATAGCTCCTATGTAGCATATGTTGCAAAAGAGATAATGGGTTTGAGGCCGTTATTATTTCATGTTGATGCAGGATGGAATACAGATAAAGCTGTTGGTAATATAGAGAAATTATGTAATGGATTAGGCTTAGATCTATATACAGAGGTTATAAATTGGGAGGAGATGAAAGACTTACAGGTTGCCTTTTTAAAATCTCAAATTGCCGATCAAGATTTACCCCAAGATTATGCATTCTTTTCCGGTCTTTATAAGTTTGCTAAAAAGAATAAAATCAAATACGTCTTGACAGGAGGCAATTTTTCTACCGAGTGCTGCAGAGAACCTGAGGAGTGGGGTGGTTTTCCTGGTATAGATACTTTATTAATAAAGGACATTCATTCTAAATTCGGCAAAAGACCTTTAAAGACATTTCCTTTAGTTGATATACTTTCTTATAAATTATATTACAGATATATTTTAGGAATGCAGATTTTTAAGCCACTTAATTTAATTCCATACTTTAAGGTAGATGCCGAAAAATTATTGATGGACAAATTTGGATGGGAACCGTTTCAGCATAAGCATCACGAATCACGTTTTACACGTTTTTACGAAGATTTTTGGCTTCCAAGAAAATTTGGATTCGAAAAGCGTCGGGCACATTTTTCTAGCTTAATTTTAACTGGACAAATGACTCGTGATGAGGCATTGGTGCGTATTTCTAAACCTGAATTGCCAGAAGAATTTTTGCAAAAGGAATTCGACTATGTTGCGGATAAATTAGACTTAACTAGAGCAGAGTTACAAGCAATTTTTGATGGTGAAAATAAAACTTTTCATGATTATAAAAATAAAATTAAATTGATAGGTTTGGGGGCTAAAATGATGCAAAAACTTGGACTTGAAAAACGCCTTTTTAGATGATTACACTAATAGATTACGGTGTTGGAAATATATTTGCCTTTCAAAATGTTTATAAAAGACTAAATATTCCCACTAAGATTGCTAAAACGCAAGAAGATTTGGCTGATGCAGAAAAACTGATTTTGCCAGGAGTTGGATCATTCGATTATGCAATGGTTCAGCTGAATGCTTCAGGAATGCGTGAAAAATTAGATGAGCTAGTGCTTGAAAAAAAAGTTCCAATTATAGGCATTTGTGTAGGCATGCAGATGATGGGAAATAGGAGTGATGAAGGTAAATTAGAAGGCTTAAAATGGATTAATGCGGAGATCTTAAAATTTGATGAAAGCTTAATTCAGCAACGTACTAAACTTCCTCACATGGGTTGGAATGATGTAACTCCAATTATTAACCATCCGCTCTTTATTGGATTAGAAAAAGAAGCTATTTTTTATTTTTTACATTCTTTTTATTTCAAATGTAATAATCCAGAAGAGAGTATCGCTGTCTCTGATTATGGTTTATCTTTTTCTGCTGCTGTTAATAAAGACAATATATACGGAATTCAATTTCATCCTGAAAAAAGTCATCAATACGGTGAAAAATTATTACATAACTTTGCAAAGCTCTAAAGAATGTTACGTCCTAGAATTATTCCAAGTTTATTGCTTCACGAAAAGGGCTTAGTTAAAACAGTAAACTTTAAATCTCCCAAATATGTAGGAGATCCCATAAATGCGGTTCGAATATTTAATGAAAAGGAGGTTGATGAATTAGCTATTTTTGATATCGATGCTACAGCTCTTAATAAAGAACCAAATTATATTTTAATTGAAAAATTAGCTAACCAGTCACGAATGCCCTTATGCTATGGCGGTGGAGTAAAGACTGTTGAACAAGCTCAAAAAATATTTGGTCTAGGTATAGAAAAAATTGCTTTGAGCAGTGCAGTTATTCAAAACCCTCAACTGGTTACTCAAATAGCTGATCGTGTAGGTTCGCAGAGTGTTATTGTTGTTTTAGATATTAAGAAAAAATTATTGGGTGGATATGAAATTTACACTCACAATGGTAAAAAATCTACCGGAATTAATCCCATTAAATTCGCTAAAGAATTAGAACAGTTAGGAGCTGGTGAAATTATCATCAATTCTATTGACCAGGATGGCGTAATGAAGGGGTATGATATTAATTTGATTGATAAAATAGCTGAAACGATTTCTATCCCTTTGACAGTTTTAGGTGGTGCGGGATCACTAGCTGATATAGAAAAAGTTATTGAAAAACATGGAGTGATAGGAGTAGCTTCAGGAAGTCTTTTTGTATTCAAAGGGCCTTATAAAGCGGTATTAATCAATTATCCTACCCAAATAGAAAAAAATAAAATTTTTAAAATCAACAGTTGTGGAAATACAGAATAAAGTTCTTTTAATAACAGGAGGTACAGGTTCTTTTGGAAATGCGGTATTACAACGTTTTTTGGGTACCGACCATTTTAAAGAAATTAGAATTTTTTCTCGTGATGAGAAAAAACAAGATGATATGCGTAATCAATTGAAGAATCCCAAGTTGAAATTTTTCATTGGTGATGTTAGGGATTATGATAGTATCGAACCAGCAACTCGAGGAGTTGATTATATATTTCATGCTGCAGCTTTGAAGCAAGTTCCATCTTGTGAGTTTTTTCCAATGCAGGCAGTAAAAACTAATGTGGAAGGAACACATAATGTTATACGTGCTGCAGGTTTTAATGGTGTTAAAAAAGTGATTTGTTTAAGTACTGACAAAGCAGCTTATCCAATTAATGCCATGGGCATTTCTAAAGCAATGATGGAAAAAGTTGCAATTGCCGAGTCAAGAAATCTCCAAAATACCATTGTTTGTTTAACACGATATGGAAATGTAATGGCATCTAGAGGTTCTGTTATTCCACTTTTTATCAATCAAATTAAAAGTGGTCTTCCTTTAACAATTACCGATCCTAATATGACTCGTTTTTTAATGAGTTTAAATGACGCGGTTAATTTGGTTTTATTTGCTTTTGAAAATGGAAATCAAGGGGATTTATTCGTAAATAAAGCCCCCGCAGCAACCATTGGAGAACTGGCAAAAGCTATAAAAGAATTAGCAAAAGTTGAGAATGACATTAATATTATAGGAACGCGTCATGGAGAGAAATTATATGAAACGCTATGTACAAGAGAAGAGATGGTAAAGGCGGAGGATATGGGAGATTTCTATCGAATACCTGCTGATAATCGAGATTTAAATTACTCTATGTATTTTTCACAGGGAGAGAAGAGCATGGCTGAAATTGAGGATTATCATTCTCACAATACAGATAGATTAGATGTTGATGGAGTGAAAGCTCTTATTTCAAAATTGGCAATTGTAAGAAAAGAACTGTTTGCTGAAGAGGTTGATGAGTTTATGGTTTAATTATAATTTTTAATATTCAATTATATAAATCATCATGATTAGGGTTGGCATCACAGGGAAAAGTGGGTTTATTGGATATCATTTATGCCACACCATAAATCAATTTAAAGAAGAGTTCTCATTAGTAGAATTTGAAAAAAACTTTTTTAATGAGCAATTAAAATTAGACGCTTTCGTCTCTTCATGTGATGTAATTATTCACTTGGCGGCTTTAAATCGTCATAATGAGCCTGAAGTTATCTATGAAACTAATGTGTCTTTAGTAAACAAATTAGTTAAAGCTTTAGAAAGAACCGAAAGTAAAGCTCATTTAATCATCTCATCGTCTACACAAGAAGAGCGTGAAAATCTCTATGGTAAATCTAAAAAAGAGGGAAGAAAGCTCCTCTCAGATTGGGCAAGGCAGAATAATGGGAGATTATCTGGTTTAATTATACCCAATGTATTTGGACCATTTGGTCAACCCTATTATAATTCAGTAGTTGCTACATTTTGTCATCAAATTGCTAATGGGGAAACACCCAAAATTGATGTTGATGGAGATTTGAAATTGATATATGTTGGCGAATTGGTTGAAAAAATCATTCAAATCATTCGAGATAATGATAATACCCATGAATTATTTATTCCCCATACTGCAGAAGCAAAAGTTTCGGAAATATTAGTCAAATTAAATTATTTTCAAAACACCTATCAAGAAACAGGCGAGATTCCTGCTCTTAATAATGACTTTGAATTTAGGCTTTTTAACACCTATCGTTGTTATATGGATATTGCATCCTATTTTCCTAAGAAATTTGTACAACACTTAGATGCTAGGGGAGGATTTGTAGAAATTGCTCGGCAGGGAATTCCAGGTCAAACATCATTTTCTACAACCTTGCCTGAAGTTACAAGAGGTAACCACTATCACACTAGAAAAATTGAGCGATTTGCTGTTATAAAAGGAAAGGCATTAATTCAGTTAAGAAGAATTGGAACTGAAGATGTTCATGAATTTTATTTAGATGGTGATTATCCAGCCTATGTTGATATGCCAATTTGGTATACCCATAATATTAAAAATATTGGGGATGATACTCTTTACACCATCTTTTGGATTAATGAACCATTTGATCCGAATAATCCTGATACATATTTCGAAATAGTATAATTATGAATAAGTTAAAAGTAGTGACTGTTGTAGGCACAAGGCCTGAAATTATTAGATTAGCAAGAGTCATGAATGCCTTGGACAACTCTGATGCAATTGAACATGTAATTGTTCATACTGGTCAAAATTATGACTATGAGCTGAATCAAATATTTTTTGATGATTTGGCGATTCGTAAACCTGATTACTTTTTAAATGCCGCAGGAACTACTGCCACAGAAACTATTGGAAAAATTCTAATTAACATTGACCCATTGTTAGAAGAATTACAACCAGATGCATTTTTAGTTTTAGGAGATACGAATAGCTGTTTATGTGCAATTCCTGCCAAAAAAAGACATATACCCATATTTCATATGGAAGCAGGTAATCGTTGTTTCGATCAACGTGTTCCTGAAGAAACTAACCGTAAGATTGTTGATCATATTTCAGACATAAATATGACGTATAGCGATATTGCGCGTGAATACCTTTTACGGGAGGGCTTATCTGCAGATAGAATAATCAAAACAGGTTCCCCGATGTTTGAAGTACTGAATCATTATTTGCCATCTATTAAATCTTCAAATATTTTAGAGCGATTATCATTAGAGCACAATAACTATTTTGTTGTATCTGCTCATAGAGAGGAGAACATAAGTAGTGAGTCGAATTTTAAGGGTTTAGTTACTAGTCTAAACTTAGTAGCTGAAAAATATGACTTACCCATAATTGTAAGTACGCACCCGCGAACTAGAAAAATGATCGATGCTAAAGGAATTGTATTGCATAATAATATACAACTACTAAAACCTTTAGGTTTTAATGATTACAATGCATTGCAATTACACTCTAAAGCTGTTTTATCAGATAGTGGAACAATTTCAGAAGAGTCATCCATCTTGAATTTCCCTGCGTTAAACATAAGGCAAGCACACGAGCGGCCTGAAGCAATGGAAGAAGCTTCTGTTATGATGGTTGGGCTAAATCCTGAGAGAATATTACAAGGATTAATTCAGCTAGATACACAAAAAAGAGGCGATGAGAGATCATTTAGAAATGTAGCAGATTATTCTATGCCAAATGTTTCAGATAAAGTCGTTCGAATAATTGTTAGTTATGTTGATTATATCAAAAGAGTAGTTTGGAGCGAAGGGATTTAAAAAGGGTTTTAATACACTCACTTGTATTTAGTCCAGATGGCGTATCAACTGCTTATTTGTATAATGATATTGCTTTAGGTCTTATTGAAAATGGATTTGAAGTTATTGTATTAACAACGACTCCACATTATAATTTAATTGAGTCTGAATTAGTAAAGCAACCAATTGGTAAAAAGTTATTTGGTTTTTATTACCAAAGTGACTTTAAAGGTATTAAGGTATATCATATACCGCTTAAAAAATATAAAAGTACATTTAAGAGATTAGTGTCATTTGTATATTGGCATGTATTATCATTTATAATCGGCGTCTCGATAAAAAAAATCAATTTCGTACTTAGCCCGTCTCCCCCATTAAGTATTGGCTTTATCTCTTTGTTGATTGCAAAATTTAAAGGAGCGAAAGCTATTTATAATGTACAAGAAATTTATCCAGATTTATTGATCAATCAAGGGAATTTAAAATCACCAATTATAATTAGCCTACTGAAGAAATTCGAGAAATGTATCTATAATTATTCGGCGGCAGTAACTACAATTGATGAAGTGTTTTATGCTACAATTTCTTCAAGATTTTCTGAAATAGGCAAACTGAAAATCATTCCAAATTTTGTTGATACTGATTTATATAAACCATTAAATCAAAAGCAAGACTTACCAGCTGTATTTGGGAGCGATAATGGAAAAATTAAAATTCTCTATGCAGGAAATATCGGGTTTTTCCAAGATTGGGGCCCTGTTTTGTTTGCAGCTAGAGAGTTATTAGAAGAAAATATTGAGTTTTGGATTATTGGAGAAGGTGTTCAGAAGGAGTTTCTAGAAATAGAAGTTCAGAAACAAAATTTAAGTAATGTCCGCGTCTTCCCTTATCAAAGCAGAGAACTTATACCTATGATAAATAATTATGCTGATATACACTTTATTGCTATAAATCAGCAAATGGAGCAAGAAGGATTCCCATCTAAGGTATATACAATTATGGCATGTGCAAAGCCCATTATAGTTGTGACAGGGCTGAATACTCCATTGTATAATTTTTTAAAGGATAAAAATTGCTCAGAACTTATTACGAATAATCGAAATGTCAATTTTACTCAAGCAATTAGGAAATTAGCTTTTGATAAAGAATTGAGAGAAAGGTTAGGCAATAATGGATATGCGGAAATCATAAAAAACTACTCAAAGAAAGTCGTTGTGTCTAAATACGCTAATCTTCTTCAATCTTTATAAAGAGTAATTATGAAGAGCTTATTTTTAACAGGTGGTAGTGGTTTTATTGGGCGATATTTGTTTAATAATTTAGATTTTAATTTTAGGTTTTATACAAGGCTTTCAAAACCTGAAATTTGCGATGATATTGTAATTCATCTAGCCGGCAAAGCCCACGATCTAAAAAATGTTTCATCTTCTGATGAATATTACAAAGTAAATACAGAATTAACTAAAGAGGTATTTGATGCTTTCTTAATTTCGGAAGCAAAAGTATTTATTACACTAAGCTCTGTTAAAGCCGTAGCAGATCAAGTTGCTGGTGAATTGACCGAAGATGTTACACCTAATCCGATTACTCACTACGGAAAGAGTAAATTATTAGCAGAGCAATACATTCTTTCTCAGCCAATTCCAGATGGCAAAAGAGTTTATATATTACGTCCTTGTATGATTCATGGCCCGGGGAATAAAGGGAATCTTAATTTGCTATATAGTTTGGTTTCTAAAGGTTTTCCTTGGCCTTTAGGATTATTTAAAAACTCCCGATCCTACCTATCAATTGAAAATCTTTGCTTTATAATTAAGGAATTAATAGAAAGAGAAGATATCCCATCTGGAGTGTATAATGTAGCAGATGATGTTCCTTTATCTACAAATGAAGTAATTAAGATGATTGCCTCATCTAAGGGAAAGAAAGCCAGGATTTTGAATCTCAGTAAAAACCTCATAAAGGTGCTAGCAAGTGTTGGCGATGTATTAAAATTACCGCTAAATTCTGAACGCTTACAGAAACTTACTGAGAGTTACATAGTAAGTAATGCTAAGATTAAAAAAGCCCTAGGTAAGCAATTGCCAGTTTCATCTAATGAGGGATTAATAAAAACCTTTCAATCTTTTTCCTCGTTTTGACAAGATTATTTGATATTCTTTTTTCATTTATTGGTCTTTTACTATTGAGTCCAATATTTTTATTGTTATTCATAATTGGATTCTTTGAAACCGGTTCTCCTATATTTCATCAAGAAAGAGTAGGGAGAGGGTTAAAACCATTTACCTTGATGAAGTTTCGTTCTATGAATATTAATTCTCCATCTGTTGCAACTCACCTAGCACAGGCGAATTCCATTACTTTTTTTGGTAGTTTCTTGCGTAAGACTAAGTTAGATGAATTACCACAATTGCTAAATGTGCTGATGGGAGATATGAGTTTTGTAGGTCCTCGTCCCAACTTGTTTAATCAAGATGAATTGATCAGCGAAAGGTCAATGAGAGGTGTTTATAATGTTTGTCCTGGAATTACCGGACTTTCGCAAATTAAAAAGATAGACATGTCAACGCCCAGATTGCTAGCTGAAACCGATGCTAAAATGATAGCGGAGTTTAATAATATTGCATATTTTAAATACATTCTGCTTACGGTTTTGGGAAAAGGCTTTGGAGATAGAATTGTTCAATAGTGATGTTTAACCGTTTATTCGCCCTTATCGTTCTCATCATATTGTCGCCAATCTTTCTAGCTGTGGCTTTGGCCATATTAATAGAAGACGGATCACCTATATTCTTCAAACAAAAACGAGTGGGCATTAATTATACGTTCTTCAATATCTACAAGTTTAGAAGCATGAAGAAGAATACGCCGAATGTCGCGACGCATTTATTAGAAAACCCTGCGTCCTATTTGTTGAGAATAGGAGGGGTGTTGCGAAAATTGAGTTTGGACGAATTACCTAACCTCATCAACATCATCAATGGAGAAATGGTATTCGTGGGGCCCAGACCAGCCTTGTATAACCAAGACGATTTAATGGCCTTACGGGTCTCAGCAGGGGTAGACAAACTGAAGCCAGGAATCACAGGCTGGGCACAGATTAACGGGCGCGACGAGATCTCCATTGAGGCAAAGGTGGCTTTAGAGAAAGAGTACTTAGATAGACGGTCGACTTGGTTTGATATGGTGATAGTGGTGAAGACTTTTACTTCAGTAATTTTTAGTAAAGGGGTGGCGCATTGATTGATGTTGAATTTTTGTTTTAAAAGCTCGCTGAATGGCGGGCTTTTTTTTGTTTTGGGGGGGATTTGGAGGTAAAAAACTTCTGCCAATGCGACATCGATAATTTCAGCGACTTCCTGATCATCGATTAAGAATTTGCGACGAACTGTAAGTGTCCCTAATTAACAGACAGTTTAGAATTGAAGAAAAAACCTTTAATTTTAAATTGCATATGAAGAAGACCCGATTTACAGAAACGCAAATTGTTTCGATTTTAAACCAGCAGGAGAGCGGGCGTAGCGTCCGAGATATCTGCCGAGAACACGCCATCGCCGAAGGCACTTTCTATCAGTGGAAGAACAAGTATGGCGGGATGGTTGTCAGTGATGTCAAGCGATTAAAAGAGCTTGAGGAGGAGAATTTCAGACTTAAGAGGATGTTTGCTGATTTGAGCTTAGATCATTCGGTTTTAAAGGATGTAATATCAAAAAAAGGCTGGGGCCCTACCAGCAAAGGGAACTGACGGAGCAAATCGTCAAGGAGTATGATTTACCCGTTAGTAGGGCCTGTAAGCTGACCAAATTACCTCGATCACAGTATTATTACCAAAGCAAAAAGGATGATACTGAAGTGATTGATGTGTTGCAGGATTTAGCCTTTAAGCATCCATCTTATGGATTCAGGAAGTTATTTGCCTACACTCGGCGGGCAGGTAATGTGTGGAATCATAAGAAAGTGTACCGAGTATATAAACTATTAAAGCTTAACCGTAAGCGTAAAGGGAAAAGAAGATTACCGGCTCGTGTAAAGCAGCCATTAGCCACCCAGGTAAATGTAAATCAAATCTGGAGTATGGATTTTATGAGTGACAGCGTAGTAAGCGGTAGACGCTTTCGTACGTTTAATGTGATGGATGATTGTTCCAGAGAAGCTTTGGCAATAGAAATAGACACGTCTCTTTCTGCTAAGCGAGTTATACGAACTTTGGAAAGAATCATAGAAGACCGTGGAAAACCGGCTATTCTTCGTTCTGATAATGGGCCAGAGTTTACCTCGAAGGATTTAGAGATTTGGTGTAAAGACCAAGAAATCACCCTGCAATTCATCCAACCTGGAAAGCCAATGCAGAATGGTTTTATCGAAAGATTCAATCGTCTTTACCGAGAAGCGGTGCTTGATGCTTATCTTTTTTTTGAGCTAAACGAAGTAAGAAAACTAACTCAAGAATGGATGGAAGAATATAATTACAATAGACCTCATGAATCTTTAGGAAATTTAACTCCTATCGAATGGAAAGAAAAAGTGCTTAATAACCCAATCTCTACAGTTTTGACTGTCTGAAAAAGGGGGTACTTACATGTTTTTAATAAAAGATTTGAAATCTGATAATGATTTATTTAATGCATTTGGTCCTTTATCAACCTTTAGTTCAAAAATTAAAATATCATATCGTTTGGGGCTCATTTCTGAAAAAGAATTCAAGCAATTGGAGATATTTAAAAAAATCAGAAATAAGTTTGCTCATCAACTTACAAGTAAATCGTTTGCTGATTCAGATTTAAAGGATTTGATTTCTAATCTTCGTGTTGAAAGGGAATTAATTCCAATTCCATTCTATCCATTACCTAAGACAAAGGAAGAGGATTTGCCAATTCCCAAATTGATTGAAACGAAAAATGCTTCATCACGTGATATAATTGAATACTTTATTTCATATATGTGTAATAATTTATTTGGAAGAATGGTTGTTGCTATTGAAAAATCATCACATGCAGCAAAAGAGTTCAAATATTTTTATGAACCATACGAATTAGCATCTGAAAATATTGGGAGTTCTCTAAAAAAGATAAAAGATTTGGGAGGTGTTGTAAAAGAACAATCGGAGGAACATGGCAATAAGGCCGACTTATTTGATCTTAGCAAATTCGATGTACTTTTAAAACTAACAAAACAGGTGATTGAACAAGCAAAGCAGGCTTTAGATAAGTAACTGATTCTAGTTTATTTTGGTGCGCAATTCGGTGCGCGATAACCATTAACTACTTGATATACAGCGTAAAAGACCTCTGTAATTAGTGTGGTCCAAACTAAACGCAGGAGTCCTGGCTAAAACCAAATAAATTAGTGTCATTTTCATCATAGAATATTTTTTCGCTAAGCTACTAGCTGAGGAGTAGAATTCTACAGGGTTTTATGAATACTCATATTTCTCGATCTATTAGTTGTAACTCATCACGTGATCCTAAAATCTGCACAATAAAAAGTCTACTATTTGCACAATGCAATGGTAAGTACCCCCGTTTTTTACAACGGGAGATTTTAAGTGGGCGTTTTCTAAATAGTCGCAACAGGTTCCCCTTTCATGGTTTTTGATACTAAATAGCTTATTAATTCTACGAAGGGTTTAATATTTAAATGCACGCTTGCTTCCTCCAATGAATTCATATACCTGTCTCTTTCTTGAACCGGAATGACAGTCCAAGGATATCCTCCTGATGTAAGCATTAAATTTAGTAGGAATCTTGCCATTCGACCATTGCCATCCATGTACGGGTGTATGAATACAAACATAAAATGTCCTAATACCGCTCTAACGGATGCTTCCGTTTCTTGTTCTATTAATTCCATTAATGCGGGCATAGCATCTCTGACAGCTTCCTTGTTTAAAGGAACGTGCATCGAATTAGAAATATAGACCTGATCATTTCTATAGCCGGATAAATCAGAAGGCTTTAATAAGCCAGAAATAACACTGGGCCCAAACAACGCGCGGAACCAATCTCCATGTTCATTCGCTAAAATCCTACCTGAATTTTCTCCAATTAATACCTGGCGGATACTTTGTTCTACCAGCTGAAAAGCATCCCAATACCCTTTAGCAGCCATAGCGTCTCTTTGTTTACGATCGGCTTCATTTTCCGTAAAGTCCCAACTCCCATTTCTAACACGTTCTATTAACGCTGGGCTTACCAGATACCTTTCGATGGATAAAGAGTGGTAGGCGTCGGTTACATAATTTTGATTAACCGTGCGGATAAACTTTTCTATGTTTGTAGGTATTCCCGGTGCAGGGGGAAAATTTTCAATGACAATTTCCCTAAAATTGGCCCACATTATTTTGATTCTATTTACATAGGGTGACGTTTCTTTGGGAGAAATAAGAATAGGTAATTTGGTATTAAAAGGGTCTAATTCACGCACATCGTAGCCAAGTCCTTGCATGGTTTTACTAATTTCATCGGCAATTTTATCTTTTTCACAATTTCTAAAAGCTGCAGCTAATCTTCCAGCTACAGTTGATTGACCTCCGTCTAATAAGATAGCTAAAATAGCTGAAGACGATTTTATAAGTGATAATGCCGTGCGAACATCGGTTGAATTTTGAATGTAGGTATTGGAGGTGATATTGACCAAAGCACTGGCTAAACTCATTACCCTTAATCCATCGACCACTTCGACATGTACTTGCTTTATCGATTTAAAGTGAAACAACGAAGTGCCAAAAGGTAAATCTGTCTTGAAGTTATTTGCCTTTGGTGATTTCACAATCAATTGTTTAGGAACTGTCCAATTCCCCGTATGAACCAGTAAAGATTGCTCCGCAGACAAACACCACTGATCTTTGTACAAATAAGTTAAATACTGACTACAAAATCTCCAATAGGAACTATACCAGGAAGTGCTTTCGCCATAACTTGAATCTGGAGAGGCAATAATATACCAGCCCGAATAAACCTCTTTAATAAAGCCGTTTTTCAACAATCTTTCCTTGTGTGTGCGGGTTAATTCGCTACTTTTTAGTGCTATTTTCCCCTGGTCTTGTAAATGCTTCAAAACTTCTAGTGAAGTCGCGAGCTTTTCGGATGGACTTGCCATAGATGCTGTTCTTATGTAGGAAATTGTGTTGTGGTGAAATTATAAAATATTGTTGTGTTTAAATTATAAAATCGTGCTGTATCAAAATTATAAATTTTTGCAAATAAAACAAATTGTCAATGTAGGTATTGTTTTGTTCTTTTATCTGGCGGTCAAAAATGTCGGGGTTTTTTAGTATCGCATGTGACCATTAAATAAAAATCCTTGCAGCGCTAATAGCGAAAGCTCTGCTTCTCCTAAATTTTAGTTAAATTTGCCTAAAATATACGTATCATAACATTCTTGTATGAAATTATTCAGTCGAATTCTTTTGACCCTTTCCTTCTTAGTTCTCGTTCATGCAGCTTTTTCTCAAGCGAAACGCAAAGTAGAAGATCTGAGTGACGAAGAGATATCTACCTTCTTCGAGCGTGCCCAATCTAGCGGTATGACCGAAGCACAACTAGAAAAAGCAGCCAAAGCACAAGGATATACCTCAGCGGATATAGCAAAAATGCGTAGCCGTTTGACGCAGATAGGGGATACAAAAACGAAGGAAAAAACGACCACGTCGAAATCGAAAACCTCCTCTAAAAGAACGGTTTCGGGCAAATTGAGCACGAAAAAAGGGGCTAAAAAAGGAGTCAATTCGGATGAGGAAGATACGGAAGACGTTTCGATGGAGGAAGAGGAAATGGTAGATTCTACCTTGTTGCCTAAGAAAAAAATCTACGGTGCGAACCTTTTCAATAACAAAAAATTAAACTTCGAACCGGATTTGCGTATCGCCACACCTGTGAACTATACATTAGGGCCAGATGATGAGTTGAATATCGACATCTTTGGCGAGGTAATGGATAATTACACGGTTACGGTGAGTCCAGAAGGAACGGTTAAGATTTTGAACCTGAGTCCTATTTATGTCAATGGATTAAACGTTGAGGCTGCATCTGCACGCATCGTAAGTCGTTTAAGGCAATTATACCAAGGATTGAATCGCCCTGGTAGCGGATCTTCTGCCATTATCACCTTAGGAAATGTACGCAGTATCAAAGTGACCCTAGTGGGGGAAGTGGAGAACCCGGGTTCATATACCATCTCTTCTTTGGCAACCGTATTCAATGCTTTATACTTAGCGGGGGGTCCTAACGAAAATGGATCCTACCGTAGCATTCGTGTGATAAGAAACAACAAAGTGGTTCGCACGCTAGACTTATACGATTTCTTATTAAAAGCGGATCAAAAAGACAACATTCAATTAAAAGACCAAGATATCATTCGCGTGGGTGATTTTGATTCTCACGTAGAATTAGCCGGCGAAGTTAGACGTCCCATGGTTTTCGAGGCGGTAAAAGGAGAAACATTAAAAGACATCCTACGCTATGCGGGGGGCTTCACAGATAAGGCTTATACGTACTCCCTGAATGTCCGTAGAAATACTTCGCGTGAGTTGAAATTACTAAACATCACACAAGATGAAGTGGCGACTTTTCAGCCTCAAAATGGAGATTCGATCTCTGTGGGTAAAATTATCGAGCGTTATGAAAACCGTGTAACAGTAAGTGGGGCGGTATTTAGACCGGGTGTATTCGCCATCGAAAACGGTTTAACGACGGTAAAAGAATTAATCAAACGCGCTGAAGGTCCTCGCGAAAATGCGTTCTTGAACCGGGCGACCATTTCGCGTAGAAAAGAAAACTACGATCCGGAAATGATCTCCTTCGACTTAGGAAAAGTATTAAGAGGCGAATTTGCAGATATCGCGCTACACCGCGAAGATTCCTTAACGGTCTATTCGTTGGATTCGCTTCGGGAGTACCAAAGGATTAGTATATTTGGCGAAGTCAATAAACCGGGCATATTCGAATTCCGCGCAGGAATGAAGGTTGCTGATTTAATACTAATGGCTAAAGGCTTTAAAGAAGCAGCTAGTTATGCTAAAATTGAATTATCGCGTCGTGTGATTACGCATGGTAGCGACAATGCAAGCAATGAAAAAATCCAAGTGAAGACATTTGATATCGATGGAAGCTTGAATATCAGCAACGAAGGAAGTCAATATGAATTGAAACCTTTTGACATCATCTCTATTCGTCGATCACCTAATTATGAAGTGCAAAGAGGGGTGACAATTGCGGGAATGGTGAACTACCCAGGTCGCTATGCTATTCAAAAAGATGATCAAAAAATCTCTGATTTAGTATTAGCTGCAGGCGGATTAAAACCGGAAGGATTCTTAGATGGAGCAATACTTTACCGTGACTCGACGGTGGTAGGGGTTAAATTATCTGAGGTACTAAAGAACCCGAATTCATCCAATAATCTTTTATTGATGGAAAATGATCGCTTAGAAATTCCCCGTATTCTAGAAACGATTAAGTTATCTGGGGGAGTTCAAAATCCCATTGCGATTGCCTTCCAGAAAGGAAAAAGCTTGCAAGATTACCTAGACGGCGCAGGAGGATTCACAGAATATGCGGATAAGAAAAATGTATACGTAAAAGCGCCGAATGGTATTTCGACGAAACGTCGTCATTTCCTATTTTTCCGAATTAACCCAGAAGTTTTACCGGGATCAGAAATAGTCGTTCCAGAATTCCCGACGAACATGAAGAAAGGAATGACCACAGCAGAAATAATTGGTTTAACCTCAGCACTAGTCTCCCTTTCTTTAACGCTGACTACGTTGATAAGCAAACTTTAATTTAGCCTTTCCGCACCTAAAATGGATAATATACAAAATACAGCAGAAGATAGTGGCGAAATTTCGATCAATTTTGGTGAGATTTTCCGTACGCTGAAGTCGTATCGGATTTTAATAGCTACTTGTGCTGTACTTTTTGCGGCATTAGGGGCTATTTATTCCCTAACGCAGCCTAACGAGTATAGTTCTAACGCGAAGCTATTACCGGAATTAGATTCTAAATCCGGTGGTGCAGGTGGAATGGGGGGATTAAAATCCCTAGCAGGACTAGCTGGTGTAGACCTAGGTGGAAGTTCCTCTGGTGCAGAAGCTATTCGTCCAGATTTATACCCTAACATCGTTCAGAGTGCTCCTTTGTTACAGGAAGTATTAAAAGCTAAGATCTATAGTACGAAGCACAAGAAATGGCAGACGGTTCTGGACTTCTTGTCCGAGAAGCAAGATGCTGCTCCCATTGATTTAGGGGGAGATCCGAATGATGAGGATGTCGTTTCTGACGTAAAATTAGACAAGGTGCCTTCTGCTGCGCTTTCTGCTGATTTAATGAAATTAAACAAGAAAGAACAAGCGGCCATCAAGAAGTTAAGGTCTTCTGTGGTACTGGAGATTGATAAAAAATCCGGTGTCATTTCGTTAACGACTAAATTAACGAATCCAGTAGCGGCGGCGAACATCACCTCATTAATTCAACACTACTTAACGAAGTATGTGACAGATTACCGTACGCAGAAAGCAAGGCAAGAATTGACCTTCTTAGAAAAGCGTCTTTCGGAATCGCGCTCACGATATGACCAAGCCTTATTTACGTTAAGTGCTTACCGCGATCAAAACATGAACTTGTTCTTGAACGTGGCAAAAGACCGGGAAAAGAAATTACAATACGAGGTGGATATGGCCTACAATTTGTATACGACTATCAGTGGACAATACGAAGAGTCTAAGGTAAAATTACACCGCGAGACACCCGTTTTTAAGGTCTTAGAACCGGCGCAGGTGGCGATTCAGAAGGATGGCCCTAAGCGTAGCTTGATTACGATTGGGTTTATGTTTGTGGGGGTGTTCTTTTCTTTGATCTATGTGTTTTTTAAGACGGTGAATTTGAAAGAGCTACTAGGGTAGTCGCCCTTCGGGCTCAGTCATCGCTTCGCGATTTAGTCGTCACTTCGTGACTTAGTCACGACTGCGTCGTTTAGTCGCCCTTCGGGCTTGGTCATCGCTTCGCGATTTAGTCGTCACTTCGTGACTTAGTCATTTAATGTAAACAATGGAAGCTCGCTGGAAGGCGGGCTTTTTGTTTTAGGGGATTATCAGTTTGTCGATAGGGCGTTGAAGTAAATGGGGGTACATTTAGAGTAATTAATCTACTGTTAGAAATTCTAAAAGTTAAACTCATTTTTGTTTACATTTTTTGTAAACTTTTATTATATTTACTAAGGCATGAAGGTAGTTGAAGTGAGAACGGGTCATGTGATTTTGGTAGAAATAATTCCTGCAGAATTGTCTGATTTAAAAAATGAAAACTTCCATTTCGATTGGATGAAGGAAGTAAATCATCAGGTTTTTAAATTACGAATAGTAAAGTCGCTTGAAATACTCGGATTAATGTCTTTGGAAATATTTTCCAGAGAAAGGTTTATTAAAATTCGATTGCTAGCTGTTTCTCAAGAAAACAAAGGGAAGAATAAAAAATTTGACGGAATTGCGGGCAATCTGATCGCTTTTGCCTCAAAATTCGCGGTATATAATTTTGCAGAAAATGCTTGTGTTGTGATTAGGCCTAAAACACTTGTAAGTAAGCACTATCAAGAAAAATATAAAATGAAACAACAGGGCAGATTACTGAGTCTGGAGGTGCCTGAAATTTTGGAAGTGATAAACATGTATGACCATGATAAATGAAAGCCTTATTTTAGATCCTGAGAGTTTATTAGACTCTCGAGAGAGCTCTCATTTGGATGGAGAAAAGGAATTAAAGGCTCTTTCAAAAGCGCGCGCTTTAAGAAAAGGGAAATTGGCATCCCAAGATATAAGGCGCGCTCGTTTACTTCAATTAAAATTGAAAATGGAAGAATTTTTATCATCTAACTCGAATAGTACAAAAAGTCAATTTCCTGTATTTTTGGAATTTTATGTGGATACTATCTACCCTAAAAGAAAGCTCTTTGCTCAAGATATTGATGTAAATCCTATTAGTTTAAGCCAAGTAATTAATAACCATAGAGAGCCCAAGGAGGAATTTATCCTAAGGCTTATTATCCATTCAGAGAAAGTATATAAAAACGTTTGTCTCTTTCAAAGCAATACCTGGCTCGAAGTCTATTTAAAAGATAAATTTATGGAGACTATTTCTTCTGAAAAGAAATGGCGTAAAGAAGAGGGCAAACATGTGAGGGTTTTTGAACTAGTGTAATGAGATTTTTCAATAACTAGCATAAGTCAAACTCACTGCTTTGCCCTTTGAATAAATTATCAATCATCTTATAAAATAAAATAGTAATTTTATAGACTGGTTTTTTGTCTTCGGACTCGACCTAAAAAAATAGAGATGAAAGCATTCCGCATACTTATATTATTGATCTTGGCGATTCCCGTTTTTGCGCAAGATATTCCGGTAGACATAAATAACATCAGCGATCAGCAATTAGCGCAGATCATGGTGCGCTATCAATTGCAGGGTCTTGCGCCGGAGGAAGTGGAGCAAGTGTTAAAGCAAAAGGGGGTTCCTGCAGATCAAATCATTGTTTTAAATCGCCGCATTGCTTCTTTAGATCCATTAACGGGGTCTTCGCAGAACGCCTACAAGACGAAAACGTCAGAGGAATTTACGGTTCCACGTAAGAAAATTGAGATATCGGGGCCCTCTGTGGCACCATCTGGTTTGCGCGTGTTTGGATCTGAGATTTTTGAAAACCAAAACCTAAGTTTTGAGCCTAATTTGGCAATTTCTACGCCGCGGAATTATTCGATTGGTGTGGGAGATGAGCTGATTGTGGATATTTATGGCTTAAGTGAAAGCACGAAAAAGCTGAAGGTGAGCACTGAGGGATATATTCGTTTCCCTAATTTGGGGCCCATTAAAGTAAGCGGTTTGACGATCGAAGAAGCGCAGGTTCGCATCAGAGAAGCGGCTGGGAAAATTTACACGACCATCGCGGGCGGCAGCACGAAAGTGATGGTTTCCTTAGGTCAATTACGTTCGATTCGAGTGACTTTAGTGGGCGAGGTGAAGAAACCGGGTAACTATTCTGTTTCCTCCCTTTCTACCTTGATGAATGCGCTGTATGCTTCTGGAGGGCCATCTGATCTGGGTTCTTTCCGCAAAATTGAATTAGTGCGTAATGGGAAAACGATTACGACTTTAGATTTGTATGACTTCTTGTTAAAGGGGGATTTGTCTAAAAATAGAATCCTGCAAGATGACGATGTGATCCGCGTAGGAACTTACGAGTCACGCGTGGCGGTGAGTGGCGCAGTGAAGAAAAAAGCCTTGTTCGACGTAAAGAAAGGCGAAAATGCAGCGGATATCTTGCGTTATGCGGGTGGATTTGCAGATGACGCATTCAAGGAGCGTATTCGTGTGAAGAGAATGGGTGCTACAGGATTTGAGGTTTTCTCCGTGAAGTCTGATGGTCTTTCGACGTTTCAATTACACTCTGGAGACACCTTGGTGGTAGATGCTTTGGCAAACACCTTCACAAATAGAGCCTTTATCGATGGGGCGGTGTACTATCCAGGGGAATATGGCTTGAATGAATTTACGAATTTGAAAGACTTATTAGTAGCGGTCCGCGTGAAAGAAAATGCGTTTACCGAGCGTGCACTATTGAGTCGCTTGAATCCTGATTTAACGCCTGCGGTGCTGCCTTTTAATGTAAAGGACGTGCTTTCAGGTAAGACCGATATCCGTTTGCAACGCGAAGATAAGATTCATATTTACCCCATCACGAGTTTGCGTGAGGCCTATTCTGTGACGATAAACGGGGAGGTGAATCGCCCAGCGACGTTCACTTTTGCGGACAATATGCGCGTGCAAGATTTAATTCTGTTAGCGGATGGTTTTAAAGAAGGGGCATCGCGTTCGCGTATCGAAGTTTCGCGTCGTTTGTTATCTACATCTTCGACTGATACGACGGCTTATTCGATTATTCATTCGATTGATTTAGGATCAGCTAAGGCGGAGGATTTGAACTTCGTATTGCAGCCTTTTGACATTGTTTCCGTACGTAAATCACCTTCGTATCGTACGCAAATCACGGTTTCAGTAGAAGGAGAAGTATTGTATCCAGGTAATTATACCTTATCCGGAAATAAGGAGCGACTTTCGGATATCATTGCGCGTTCAGGTGGTCTGAAGCAAACGGGTTATGCAACGGGTGCGATCTTATTACGCAAGACGCGGGTGAACCAAACGTCAGCTGATGAGGCGCTGTTCTCTTCCAAGATCAATACGATTTCAAATCAATCGAAGCGTAGTTCAGGCAATTCATTTGCCGCAACTGATACGGCGAAGATTGCATCGAACGTGAATGGTTTGTTAGTGGATCAAAAGCCAGTAGGCATTCGTCTAGCAGAGGCAATGGAAAAGCCAGGTTCGCTTTATGATATTATTTTAGAAGAGGGTGACGTGATCAAAGTGCCTAAGTTAACGCAGACGGTGCAGACTTTTGGGGCTGTGAATGTCCCTCGCCAAATCGCCTACCATAGTGGTTTAGGCTTCCGTCGTTTGATCTCTGAATCTGGTTGGTTCGCGCCTAACGCAGCCCGCCGTTACGCCTACATGGTGCGTCCGAATGGCGAGATCAAAACAACGAAACGTTTCCTGTTCTTCCGCTTCTACCCTAGCCTAGAGCCAGGTGCGGAGGTATATGTGCCTGCGAAGAAGGATAAGCGTCCTATTTCAACGCCAGAGTACATCGCGATGGGAACTGGTTTAGCATCCTTAGGAGGCTTAATTATCGCTTTAATTAACACGGTGAAATAATGGCAGACAAGAAAACTATCGTGCTGGGAGATGTGATCGAATCGATCAAACGATTCTTTAGCTACTTGCGCTCTCAAGCTATATTAATCGCTATGTGCGCTGTCGTAGGTCTTGTTTTACCATTGATCTACCGTGCCTTGCAAAAGCCTGCGTATGCGGCGTCTACCACGTTTATCCTAGAAGAGAAATCTGCCGGTGGCGGAGGCCTTGCGGGGATTGCATCACAAGTAGGTTTGGATTTAGGTAGCCTAGGAAGCGGTTCTAGCTTGTTTACGGGCGATAATATTTTAGATATCATCAAGTCTCGGGTGATTATTGAGAAAGTGTTGCTGACACCTATTTCGGGTAATGCTGGAAAGACCTTAGCTGATTTGTATTTAGACTTTACGGGTTTAGGGGAGCGCTTGCCAGCTCCGGTTTCGTTTGCTATTTCGGCTGCTTCTGCCGCTGTTGTGCCGGCGCATTCCGTTTATCAAGATTCAGTCTTGTATGTGATGTACGAGCAAATCGCGAAGAAAAACGTGTCTGTGGATCGCCTGAACAAGAAGGGATCCATCTTCAAGATTGTGACGGTTTCTCAAAACCAAGTCTTCTCTAAGAATTTCGCTGAGCGTTTATTGAAAGAGACCACTACCTATTACGTGAATGTAAAAACGAGCACTGCAGCAGCGAATGTGAAGCGTTTGCAGGCGCGAGGAGACTCTTTATTACGCGTGTTAAATGCGAAGTCCTATAACGCGGCTTCTTTCCAGATCCTAGATCCGAACGTGGCTTACAAGTCCATGTCTGTTCCGGCGGAAGTGAGTTCACGAGATAAATCCATCGTCTTCAGCATCTATGCGGAGGTGACGAAAAACCTAGAGATGAGTCGCATCGCCTTGGTTTCTCAGACACCTGTGATTCAATTATTGGATGTGCCTAAATTCCCTTTAATGGATGATCGCAAGTCTTATGTATTCTTAGGATTTGCAGGATTGTTTGCTGGACTTTTAGTCGGATTCTTCCTTTGCCTCTACCTTTATACGGATAAATAATGCGTCGGGTGTTTCTATTGCGCGCTTACGGAGATTTTGCGATAGCGGTGCAAGCCCTTGCTGCGACCGATGTGATCGTCGCTTCCTTGCATTTGAAACCCTTATATGATGCGCTGATGTCTCGAGGTTGTATTTCATCTCGTTCAATAGACTTTGTGGATTTCGGGATCACAGGATCGCAATTAAATCTATTTACGAATAAGACGTTTTTCAGTATTGACACATTTCGTCAATTATCGAAAATCAGGAAATATATAAGTGCGAATCCAGGAACGTCTGATTTTGTGGAACAAAGCGCACGCTTGGGGCTATTGAATTTCTTTACGGGTCATTCGTTTAAAGCGATTTTCGAAACAGGGGAGCCGGTGTATGCGGCTTATGGTTTGCAGGCGCAGGGATTGGTCAGGAATGGCGACAAGGTCTTGATTTTGCCGGATGCACGATTGCCTAAGCGTATGATTCCTTCCACTATTTTGGCGCGGATGGAAGGTAAAGTAGCGCGGTTCGGTTCAGATTATGCTTCGTTCGAGCAATTAATTGATTTGATACAGGCGGCAGATTATGTGGTGACTTCAGATTCATTGCCCTTACATTTGGCCTATCTATGCCGCAAGCCCCATTTCATTCTATACCCTGATGGGGGCAAGCAGGATTTCTTTACGCCGGACGCCTTAGCTTCTGGATCTTTCAGTACATTTAGCCAATTCGATCATGTTTAAGCGCACCTTCGTCCTTTTTGCTGAGCATGAGACAGAGCGAAAGGCCCACGTGGAGGCGATGCGATCCGCGCTTCCTGCGTTAGAAGTGGTGGAACCAGTATTTCCGTCACGAGTGCACGTTCCTTTTTTAGAGGCTTTGATCGAAAAATCTTACTCGCGGACCGGTAAGGGATTATTGCCTACAGAAATTGGGGTGATATTGAGCCACCGCAAGGTGTGGCGTATGATTGCACGCGAAAGTTCAGAGGAGCATTTCTTAGTACTAGAATCCGACAGCCGAATCTTGAAGCCGGAACTTTTGCAATCAGAAACGGCAGAGAAATATGATCTATTTTTCTGGGGTGCTTGGAATGGCTATGCTAGTTTGAAACGCTCCACGAAAGAGAATGGCATAGGAGAACCTTTGATTAAATCCGTTTATGGGGCTTATGGATATTCCTTAAACGCCAAAGCGGCTCGGTATTTGTTACAAAAAACAGCACGGATTGCCTATCCGGTAGACATGTACAAGCGTTTTGTGGATCCTTCGGAGATTTCTCTGGGTGCCATTGTCCCGGAAGTGATTTCGACCTGGCGCACGTCTGATTCGTTGATTCGACGGGAGAGTCGCAGACATCTGTTGACCGCTGAATTAATTCGGATGATTTTCTATTGCCGAAACACGATACAATCGTACTTTTGTTAAATATGCGTACACCTAAATCCATCGTTGCGATTACTTGGGACGGCAAGTCTAGCCCCATGGACCACATCCATTTCGATGTGGAGCCCGTTTTCGATTGGTTATTGTACGATTACAGTGGCGCGGTTGCTGAGTCTCCAATGTCCGTAGCGCATTATCTATCTATAAAATCAGAATGCAAGGGTGATGTGATGCAGAACATTTATGCATCCTTGGTTTCAACTCCGCTGACCTATATCGGTTTTCTAGATGATGATCAAATCATCTCGGTTTCCGATCTGAACAAGCTCTTTTTCATTGCATCATTAGAGAAATTAGACGTGTTTCAGCCTAGCTTGAACCACGATTCTTACTATCATTTACGCCAATTCATCCACAAACCAGGGTACTTGGTTCAAGATACCTGGTGGGTGGAAATAATGTCGCCTTTCTACAGCGAGGCTGTTTTCCAGGCCGCTGGACCTCATTTTAAACATTCGATTTCCGGTACGGGACTCGATGTGTATTTGATCCCTACGATTCAACGCTTGATAGGCAAGACGAAAACGGCTGTGGTGCACGGAGTGCAACTAAAGCATGCGCGTCCGATTCGTACGGACAACCGGATGTTCTCGAATGGGAAGACCAATCTAGAAGAGATTCGCTATGTGCAGGGTGTTTGCCGCCAGATGGCCGCCGAAAATCCAGCGCATTTTGACTCGGATTTTCATTTTCACGTGTTAGACCGTCGCTACGTGCACGGAGTGCCTTTGGCCTATAAAATCCAACGTATCCCGCGGATGATTCGAAACCTATATAAACTGATCGTGGACGCGAGTTACCGCTAATGGAGACCCGGAAAAATGTCTTTTATAATGTGTTATTAGCGATTACGCAGGTTTTATTCCCGCTAATCACTTTTCCGTATTTGGCGCGTACACTGGGTCCGGAGCACGTGGGCGTCTTAAATTTCGCGGAGAGTTTTGCCAAGTATTTCGTGTTATTAGCCGCGCTGGGAATTCCTATTTATGGGGTGCGTGAAGTAGCTAAAGCCGCATCAGACCGCACTTTGTTAACGAAGACGTTTAGCGAAATTTTCATTATCAATGCGCTAGGCACATTACTACTAAGTCTGGTTTTCCTCGTCTTTATTATCGCTGTTCCACAACTCGCCGCAGAGAAATCCCTTTTCTCCTGGGCGTTGGGCTATTTTATCCTGCAAGTGTTCCAATTAGAATGGTTCTTTAGCGGGATGAACCAATTCAAATTCATCGCCATTCGTTCCCTCGTCATCCGCCTCTGCTTCATCGCCGCGGTGTTTCTATTCATCCGGAATACAAATGACTATGTAAACTATTTCCGGATGCAGGTGGGATTAGCCGTGATATTAGCTGCATTTAATGGAAAAAGGCTATGGGATTTGCTCGATTTTTCTAGCTTCTCTTTTGCAAACCTGGAGCTGAAGAAACACATCAAGCCGATGGCTTTGCTGTTTTTAACCATCTTCACGATCTCCGTTTATTTCTCACTCGATACGATCTTATTAGGCTTTCTAGCAGATAATGAAAGCGTGGGTTATTATTCCTCTGCATTGAAATTAAACCGCCTGTTTATCGGCGTCTTGAGCGCTATTTCGGTGGCGATGTTCCCAGGACTCGTGAGTTTATACCACAAAGGAGAGAAAGAGGCATTCGTTTTACTCGTGAAGCAGTGTTTCTACGTGCTCGTGAGTCTTTCAATGCCCTTGGTCTTAGGAATCGTTACCTGCGCGCCGGAAATCATCCATATATTGCTAGGAACGGCATTTGATCGGGCAATCTTACCGCTGCAAATCACGGCGCCGTTGATCTTGATCATCAGTATGTCGGGGATTTTTGGCTTCCAAATCCTCAGCGCCGTAGGCAAAGACAAATCCATTCTCATCTCCGCGCTGATCGGGATGTTTATCAGTATTATTTTAGCGTTCCTATTAGTTCCTACGCTGAAAGAAGAAGGCGCAGCTATTACAATTCTGTTGACGGAATTAGCGGTTTGCATCGCCTTCGTTTTCTTCACTCGCAAAGAGATTTCGTTATCTAATTACACGACGGTCTTTTTTCAACAATTACTAGGTCTGATTCCGTACTTGGGAATCGTGTTCTTGTTTAAGCTCTTTGTGCCTACGCTATTGTTGCGTTTGCTGGTAATAGGGGTTTTCTCGTTGGCTTGGTTTGTGGTATATCAATTAGTGATTCTGCCTCAAAATGTGTTCAGTGCGCAAATCAAACGATGGATTGACCATCTTCAAAAGGATTAGTATGCTATCCATCGTTATTTGTTCAAAGAATAAAGAATTGTGCGATCAATTGGTAGCCAATATCAATCAAACCATTGGCATACCATTCGAACTTGAGATTATTTCAGGAGCGGAATCGATTACACAAGCCTATGAAACTGGATTGAAAAAAAGTAGCGGAGAGTTATGTTTATTTCTGCACGAAGATGTAATTTTTCACACTCAAGATTGGGGTAAAACGTTGTTAGGTCATTTTAACAGTGATTCTACTATTGGTTTAATTGGTGTTGCAGGTGCTAAAATACATACATTCATTCCTTCAGCCTGGTGGGATTGCTCAGAAAACGAAAAGGTGATCCGAATTTTACAGCATAAGCCCGGAGGCCAAACAGAAGATCAAAATCAAGGGTTTGAAGCTGGTAAATTAGTGGAAGTAGCCGTGATCGATGGTGTATTCATGGCTTTGCGAAAAGAGGTAGGGGCTCATTTTGATCAGACTTTAAAAGGATTTCATGGATACGATTTGGACATATCCTTAGCAGTTCAAGAAAATGGATACAAGGTAGCAGTCATTCAGGACGTGGTACTGGAACATTTCTCCTTAGGTAATTTACAACTGGGCTGGTTAACAGCCTTACTTCAAGTACATAGAAAATACAAACATATATTGCCACTGGCTAAGGGAGATGCAGAATCTAGTTTGCTTCAAGAGATTCGGAATCTCGTTCAATTGTTCAAGCACTACATAAAGCTACATTAGTGATTATCTGTTTCTTAAATTTGTTGTTTTTAACACTTTTAAGAAACAGATTTGATAGTGTGCATTACTAATATAAACTAGTTTATATTAGTAATGCACACTATATCTCCCTGCCACCTTTCTTTTTGTTCAGCGCCGGATTATTCCTAACTTTGTTTATGAAGTTTTTGCTATCGCTTTGTTGCGTTTTGTGTTTGTTTGGGACTCCATTATGGGCCCAAAACGCCATCCCCGTCGGTTTCTCTGACATCGATGAACAAGTTCGCAATCTGCAACTATTAGGTAAAGTAGATGCGAATCAGTCGATGCTGGCTAGGCCCTTTTATTCTACGGGAAAGCAAAGCATGCAAGATTTGTATCGATTGATCGATCCTGCTGCTAAAGACTCTATCAAGAGCTATAAAAAAGGCCTTTTCCAGGCTATTTTATTACCAGCTTCCCTATCACAAAAATTGAACACCTCTCGACCATACGGCTGGAACGATCAGGCGATGTCCGTTTCGAATGGCTACCAAATGCAAGCGAGTGCCGGAATTTATGCTCGATTTAGCATTCTACACATTCAGTTCAAACCCGAATTTATACATACCGGTTCGGCAGAATATGAAACAAGCGATGCTTGGGGGCAAGTAAATCCATCCATCGATCGCTATAGTTTAGGGCAGTCGTCTATTCGATTAGAGGCCGGCGGAATTTCATTGGGAGTATCAAATCAGAATCTTTGGTGGGGGCCAGGACATTATTCTTCGCTGTTGATGACGAATAATGCAGCTGGTTTTCTCCACTACAGTTTGAATACAACGCGTCCTCTGAAAACACCCATCGGATCTTTTGAATTTCAATTGATATTAGGTCGAATGACGCGTGATTCCTTGCAGGGCTATGAGAATGCTGCTTTGAAACAAAGAAACCTTTCGGACCGACCTAAAAACCGTCAATACAATGGAATCGTTTTAACCTACCAACCTCGGTTTATGAAAAACGTGTTCTTCTCTGTCTCTAGAGCCTTCCAGAATTACGATGTCGCTAAACCTGAGGCAAGGTTTATGAATACCTATTTACCGGTATTGAATAATCTGTTTAAAAACGATTATAATGATGATACGCTCAGCAAAGACCAGATTTTAAGTCTTTCTACCCGTTGGCTGATGCCGAAGAATCACGCAGAGGTGTATGCTGAATTTGGTTATAACGACGCCAAACAAAACCTACGTGACCTATGGTTAGACATGGCTCATTCGTCTGCATGGGTGATTGGATTTAAGAAATTACATCCTCTAAATAACCGAACCTTTATCGAGGTTTTTGGGGAAGCGACTAAAATGGCGCAGAGTCCGTCCTATTTAATGCGCTCTGCCGGAAATTGGTACGAACATAGCCAAGTGACGGAGGGGTTTACGCATAATAACCAAATCATAGGAAATGGGGTTGGTCATGGTAATAATGTGCAAACGATAGGTGTCAGCTGGAATCAAGGCTGGAAGAAGATAGGGATTACTTTTCAGCATGTAGCCCAAAATCCGATGTTAGAGACCGGTCAATCTGCCGTTAGAACTCGTTTAGTCAAATGGGATGATTATGCTTATGGTTTACAAGGGGGTTATCGTTACAAAAAGCTCTTATTTACGGCTGATTTGAAATGGGTGAATTCCAGCAATTATTTATGGGAAAAAGATCATTCGAAATCGAATGTCTACGCCTTCATTAATACGATTTTCTTATGGTAAAGTACGTTCTAGGCCTCTTATTGCTTTCTTGCTCGGTCTTCGCTCAGACGACTTTACTGGATGATATTAGTTTGCAAGATCTGCAGCGCAATGCGCAACTATTGAATGGGAAGGATTCATCGAAATACGAGAATCAGTCTTTTATGATTCGTTCGACCTCTGCTTTGCAAGAACTAGAAACGAATGCTAGCGAAAAGTTTAAAGTGCATGGCTTGTCTTTCCGTCACACCCTTCAAAACAATAATTTAATACCACTCAGCTTTAACCAAGGTACAATGTACCCTTCGGTTGGGTTTCAGCGACGCTGGAGTCTAGGAGTCCATTTCTCTTGGAAATTCTTGGATGTCAATTTACAGCCTGAGTGGGTGTTAGCAGAGAATTCTCCTTCTGTTCCGTTCGCGGGAAACCCACAAGATGGGAATTATTGGACAAGAATCTTTTTTCTAATCAACAACAACATTGACCAATACCGCTATTTTGGTTACGAGCCCTTGAAAACCTTTTTTCCAGGACAATCGCGGATCGCATTGAAGTTTGGGAATGTATCTACCGGAGTTTCAACGGAGAACAATTGGTGGGGGCCAGGCTTCAGAAATAGTTTGATGATGACGAATGAGGCTTCCGGCTTTTTACATTATTTCGTCCAAAACAGAAAGCCGGTCATCACTCCCATCGGATCTTTTGAGGGGAAAGGTTTAATAGGGATGTTGGAGAATCCGACTATGCTATCTCCGGAAGACAAAAACTTCAGACCGATCTGGCCAGGGGGGATTGAAAACAAAAATAATTCTGTGCGAATGCTGAAAGCATTTATTGTGAATTGGCAGCCTAAGTGGGTGCCTAATTTCTATCTAGGGTATTCGTTTGCACAACAGAACTACTTTACGAATGAGGATCCACAACCGGGCAAACCTTTTGTGGAGAATCCTAAAATGCAACTAGGGGCCTTCTTGTTGCGTTTCGCCTTGCCTAAAGACCACGCTGAGTTCTATGCAGAATTAGGTCAGCCGGATAAGGTGGTAGGGCCTGCGAGCTTCTTTGGTGATTCTACGAAGACTGGTTTTGTGCTAGGGGGGCGGAAGTTATTTCCTTTGGGCAAAAAGAAGAAATCCTACCTACAATTAGCCATCGAGTTTACGCAATTACAGCTGATGGATCCCGGATTAGTGATTGATAATGATAATCGCTTTGGGGGTCCGCTGCACAATAGCTGGTATACGAGTACCGAGGTTCGTCAAGGATATACACAAAATGGCAAATTGCTAGGAGCTTCTATAGGTCCTGGATCTAATAGTCAAACGATTTACCTGAGTTACCATCGCGGGAGAAGTTTAATCCGACTGAACTTCGAGCGTTTTGCCCGAAATAATGATTTCTATGTCTATGAATATTACGGAAGTGGACATGCAAACCGTTATTGGGTGAATCTAACGGCTGGGGTCGAGGCACAAATCGGCCTCACGAAAAACCTACTTTTAGGAGCTTCTTATCTGAATACCTCGGTGAACAATTACATGTGGGTACGGATTGAAGATAATATCGCAGAATGGTCAGATTCTTCTACAAGATCTGATTACACAAACCAACAGTGGCAAGTGTCACTAAAATACGAGCTGCCGCATGGACGTCGTTAAGAAACTCTATTTGCAGGCCTATTTCTTCGTGATGGCACTTTATGTGTTCTTTAACAAGGGGATTGCCTATAGTTTTTTAGCGGAGGCTATGTGGGCTGGGGGATTCATCGTGTTGTTTTTAACGCGCAAGGACTATGCTTTTGGCTGGGATAAGCGGACGAAGATTTTAGCCTTTTTGCTGGCGGTGACGGTGGGCTACATTGGATGGGGATTGCGTTCTTACGCGCTTTTTGATGTAATTCGCGACTCTTTCGTGATTCAATATGCTTGGTTTGCTTTCTTCGTGTTTCTATTCAAGGATTTGCGGAAGGAAATGTGGGGATACATTATCTGGATCTACACTTGGTTCCCGTTTTTTGCCCTGTTGAATTTCTATTTCCAAAACTTCTCCGAATTCTTCGAGAACTTCATCCTCTTCGGATCCGTTCCTTTTGCGCTCTATAAATACGGTGATATGGGGGTGCATTTGTTGATTTCCTCTTTAGTCTTAATGCTCTATTTGAACCAGCGATCGGTTCGTTTTCAGATCACGTTGGCAGTGGCGATTCTACTGAATTTATTGATCATTACGGCCTATTCTCGTTCGGGAATGTTGGCTTATTTGATCGGCTTGGGGCTTTTTGTGGTATATACGAAGCGCCAAGAGATGCGGGATTTATTCAAGCAATATGCGCGCTACTTGCCTATCGTTTTGTTGATTGTTTTGCCATTGTATGCGTCCATTAAAGTGAAAGAAAACTTCCAAGGTCGGAAAGTGGGGATGGAGCAGTTAGTGGAGAATGTGGGGTCGATTTTTGGGGTGAGTAAGGATGCGACGCTGGATGAAAATAAGTTTTGGCGCTTGGTCTGGTGGGCGAACATTATCGATTATAGCGTGACGCCGGAATATGCGTTGCAGGGGAAAGGATTGGGGATGAGTTTGGCGGAAAGCGATGAGGTGGTGACCGAAATCGATGACTTGCGTTCGCCGCATAATTTCAATTTGACGATTTTAGCGCGCTTCGGCTGGCCATTGTTTTTGCTTTGGTGCTATTGGCTGGTTTGCCTATTCAAACCTATGTTTAAAAGGAAACTGAACGACCAGCAATTGATGATTTCCTGTGTACTGTTCACTTTTTGGCTGAATGGTAGCTTCGATGTGTTTTTAGAGGGTCCCATGGGTGCATTTCCTTTCTGGACCTGGGTGGGCTTGTATTTTTTAGGGGATTTTTTCCCGGAAACTGAATCTTATGACACACCACAAAGTTGATATCCTAGGCACCCCCGTTTCCTCGCTGACGATGGACGAATTGTTCAGCGATTGGGAGGCAGTGATTCAAAAGGGTGAAAAGGCCCAGGTGTGTATTACACCGGTGAATTCGATATTGGCGGCGCGCGCGACAGCGCGCGTTCAAGAGATTTACCAGCACGCGGATTACGTTCTTTGCGACGGCGTTCCCGTGAAATGGGCCTCCAATTTTCTTGGAGACCCCATTAAAGAGCGCATTACGGGCTTAGATGTGTTGCCACGGATATTTCCGTTTGCCGCTTCGAGAAACTTCACTATTTTCTTGCTCGGTGCTTCTCCCGGAGTGGCCGAAACGCTAAAAACGGTGATGGAGGCGAAGCACCCAGGGGTGAAGATCGTGGGGACCTTCGTGCCGCCGTTCAGAGTGGTGTTTTCGGATGAAGAAAACGAGGAAATGATCGAAGCGATTAATGCGGTGAAGCCGGATATTTTGTTGGTGAGTTTAACGGCTCCTAAGCAGGATATTTGGATCGCAGAAAATCTCGAGAAATTAGATACGCATGTAGCCATCGGAATCGGAGGGGCTTTCGAAGTGGCCGCGGGAATGATTCAACGCGCACCGCTGTGGATGCAAAAGAGTGGATTGGAATGGTTCTATCGATTCTTGCAGGAGCCTAAGCGGATGTTTAGGCGCTATTTCGTGGAGGCGCCGGTGTTCATTCCGCTCATCATTCAACAGAAAATTAGTACGCGTTTTGGTCGCCCCTGAAGAAGTTAATGACGGTCTGGAGGATGATTTGGCAATCTAACCAAAACGACCAGCGGTGAATATAACTCAAATCAAAGTCCACGCGTTCCTGCATATCTTCCGTCGTGCGCGTCTCCCCTCTACAGCCATTTACCTGTGCCCAGCCGCTAATTCCCGGCAAAACGATGTGGCGTAACATGTAATTGTCCACGGTATTCATCGATTCGATATTCAGGGGAGTCGGGTGCGGACGCGGTCCCACGACAGACATATTGCCGATCAATACATTCCAAAACTGCGGTATTTCATCCAGATTCGTCTTTCGCAAAAAAGCCCCAATACGCGTAATGCGGGGGTCATTTTTCTGTGCCTGTTGGTAATTTCCCTCTGCATCTACGTCCTCACTTTCCTGCACCATCGTGCGGAATTTATAGCAAATCAAGGTCTCATTATTCAGTCCCCAGCGTTCTTGTTTGAAGAAAACAGGCCCTTTGGACGTCAGCTTAATCAATAAGGCGATAATCGGTAGCAGCAGTAGGCCAAAAGTCAAGAAGAACAACACCGAAAAAGTCACATCGAAAATGCGCTTCAAAATCCGATTCTCTAATCGATCCAGCGGCAAACGTCCCACGTTCATCACGGGCACTTGTCCGATCGTCTGAATGCTGACCGAGGAGGTCGCATATTGTTTGAAGTCAGGCAAAATACGGACTTTGGTCCGGTAATAATCACAAATACTGATGCAGCGCTGGATCGTCGAATAGTCATCCGTAGGTAAGGCAATCACCACTTCGTCCACATAGCGCGACTTCAAAATCAAGTCCAGCTGGCTGATTTTGCCTAAATAATCACAACCTGGAATATTGTTCATCTCGTCATCAATCAGGCCCTCTACCTTATAACCGTAGTAATAATACTTCTGTACCGTATCGTAAAAATTCTTCGCCGCGGCGGTCGCACCCACTAATAAAACCACGTCATTCATCCGTCCTTGGTAAAAAGCAGCGTGGCGATTCTTCCGTAAAATGTATTTGGTGATGGCCGCTAAAAGGAAATTAGCGCTAATAAAATAGGCGAAAAAGTGGAAATCATAGGCCCCGGTCGGCTTCAAAAAGAAGAGACTCGAACTAAGTAAAATCGTAAATAAAATCAGGTGGTAAACGATGAAAATGATCTCCTCCGCAAATTTATTCGAGCGTCGATCGGCGTATAATTTCGAAAAAGAGGAGACAAAATACCACAATACGAGCGAAAGAAGCCCAAAGGCCGGATTCCATTGGTCTAAATGTCCCGTTTTCCATAGCGCAAGCGAATACGCCGCGATCACCACCAGGGCATCGTTTACATAGCGAATCAGCGCAAAACGGTTGGACTTTTTATTCATCGAAATCTTTATCGTTCAAATTTACAACATTGCGCGCATTCCTCCCTAAATTTGTCCATGCTTAAAAAGATGTTTTTTTTCTTTCTAACAGCACAAATCTATGCCCAAACCATTCCCGTGGGCCGGCCGGATTTTTCTGAAGAGCGTCTCCGCAATCAACAATTGATCTCCGGAGCCACTTATTCGTTTACTATACGGCCAGTTTCGGATTCGACCGCGAAGGGTCTGCTGCCCGCCTCTATCCTGACCTCGTTGAATACCTTCGCTCCCCTGGGCTGGAATGACGGCGCGATGATCCCCGCAAAAGGCTTGCAAACTTATTTAACGGCTGGTTTTTTTGCCAAATACAAAGCCCTCAGTCTTCAACTCATGCCGGAATTCGTGTACGCAGAGAACCGCGACTTCGAAACTTTTTCTCTACAAGGGGCATACCGCGCTCCCATGCTCGTTTTATGGAATAGCACAGATATTCCGGAACGTTTTGGAACCTCTTCCTACTCCCGTTTTCGCCTAGGCCAAAGCGCCTTCCGCCTCTCTTCCCGCTCCGTTTCTGTCGGGATTTCCACCGAGAATCTTTGGTGGGGCCCAGGTTTTCGCAATTCCCTTCTCCTGTCAAACAATGCCCCAGGCTTTTTGCACGGTACATTTAATAGCGTTAAACCGTTAAAAACCTTCCTCGGATCCTTCGAATTTCAGCTCATAGGCGGGCGACTTGAGGGGTCTGGTGTCCAACCTTTGGCATCCGATTATATCGTCAACGGCATCAATTATTTAGAGCCTAAATCCACGGATGCCCGCTACATTTCTGCCCTGACAGTGAACTACCAGCCGCGCTGGGTACCCGGATTATTCCTCGGTTTCTCCCGCGCATTTCACCTTTATACCTCGGATATGGGATCGGGTTTGACGGATGTTTTCCCGTTTATTTTGCCATTTGAGAAGAAGAGTGCGCCTTTAGAGGATGCCAAAAGAAGGGATCAGCTCGCCTCTTTCTCCGCTCGTTGGGTTTTTCCTGCGTCGCATCTGGAGCTATATGGCGAAATGGGATGGAATGATTATTCGACTAGTTTTTGGGATTGGTTTCTATCTAACGAGCACTCGCGCGCCTATTTATTCGGTCTTCGCAAGGTTTTCCCTCAGTCCCCCGGCCGCTATATTCGCCTAGCTTTTGAAAATACCTCCATGGAAATGACCGCAGATCGCCTCGTTCGAAATAACGGTCCCTGGTACCGCCACGATTTTGTGCGCCATGGCTATACTAACGAAGGACAGGTGTTAGGCTCCGGAATAGGACCTGGATCAAACCTCCAAACCTTCGACCTCGCCTTCGTTCGCCCTTCCTCCATCGCAGGCTTTAGCATCGAACGCTATGCGCACAACATGGACTATTTCTACGACGCCTTTAAGAACTATGATTCCAAATGGGTCGACCTCATGTGGGGTGGATATTACCAAAAACGCGTCGGATCTTATTCCCTCACAGGCAAGTTAAATTTCGCCTGGATGCGCAACTACGAATGGGTGCTCGACAAGAACGTGTTGAATGCGCAACTTCAATTATCAGCTACTCGATATTTTTAGCTCTCAGTCTACATTTTCATTTATTTTTCGGTAATTTCGGATTCTTAATTCGAAGCCTACATGAAAAATATTCTTATCGTATTGCTAATCAGTGCCTTAAGTTCATTCGTTGCACCTGCAACTAAGACCATCACAGTGAAAACTGACCCTGCGGGAGCAGAGGTGATATTAAACGGTTACTTCGTGGGGAAAACGCCCATCGAAATTAAGATCGACGAAAAGCAATACAATTTTCTTTCGATTTCGAAGTCTGGCTACAAACGTCAACGTGTCGAATTGAAAGGAATCGATAAAGAAGTCGAGGTAAAATTAGAGAAGGAACTCTAAATCGAATTCAGGGCCTGATTTAAGTCCGCCCACAAATCATCCACATGTTCTAAGCCGATCGAGAAACGCAACAAGTTTCCCGGCGTCGTACTTTGCGGTCCTTCAATGGATTTGCGGTGTTCCACCAGCGATTCTACGCCACCCAAGCTCGTTGCTTGTTGGAAAATCTGAAGTTTACCCGCCATCTCCCTCGTTTCCGTTTCCCCCGTTTTCACTTGCAAAGCGATCATGCCACTGAAGCCCTGAGGCATTTGGGCCTTTGCCAAAGCGTGCTGTGGATGTGATTCCAGGCCGGGATAATGTACTCTTTCTACTTTGGGGTGCTTCTCCAAACGCTTCGCTAATTCCAACGCGTTCGCGCTGTGCTCTCTCATTCTCAATGGCAAAGTCTTCAAACCCCTCGCTAACAAGTAACAGTCCAACGGATTAGGCGTCGCCCCCATCAAAATCTGCACGCGTTCAATTCTTTTCGCCCACTCATCATCCTCTTTCAAGAGCACCGCTCCACCCATAATATCCGAGTGTCCGCCTATGTACTTCGTCGTCGCGTGCATTACGATGTCCGCGCCTAAGGCAATTGGGTTTTGGAGAACGGGCGTCCCCAACGTATTATCTACGCCTAATTTAAGTCCGTGCTTTTTAGCAATGGCAGACAGACCTTTTATATCTGTGATGCTCAGCATCGGATTCGCCGGCGTCTCAGCCCAGATCAATTTGGTATTCTTTTGTACCGCTTTTTCTACCGCTGCTAAATCGGTCATATCCACCTGCGTCACCTCTAGTCCCCAGGGTCCCAAAATTTCTTCTGCCAGCTTGTACGAGGCATAATAGCCCACTTCCGGCATCAGGATATGGTCTCCGGATTGCAGGCATTGGAAAACCGCGTTGACTGCGGCGAGGCCTGAGCCGAAGGCGAAGCCTCGCGACGCCCCTTCCAAGGCCGCCAGGCCTTTTTCAAGTGCCGTGCGGTTAGGATTTGAGTTGCGAGAATACATGTGGCCTTTCGGATACGTTCCATCCAAAGCCCGTTCAAAAGTCGTCGTCAAAAACACCGGCGCCGCAATCGCCCCCGCCGTCTCATCCTTCAAATGACTCCCATGTACCGCAATCGTCTCCTTTTTCATCGCTGATTTTCTCTAAGCTTAAAGTTTTTACCCAAATACAAACGACGAACTTGTTCGTCATCCGCTAATTCTCTCGGCGTCCCCGCCTTCAAAATCTTTCCCTCAAAAAGCAAATAAGCCCTATCCGTAATCGACAGTGTCTCATCTACATTATGATCCGTGATCAAAATTCCAATATTCCGGTATTTCAACTTCGACACAATCGTCTGAATCTCCTCCACCGCGATCGGATCGACCCCCGCAAACGGCTCATCTAACAAAATAAACTTAGGATCCACCGCCAGCGCCCTCGCAATCTCCGTTCTTCTCCTCTCACCCCCAGAAAGCACCTGGCCTAAACTCTTCCGCACATGTGTTAAAGAAAACTCCTCCAAAAGGCTCTCCACCTTCTCTTTCTGCGCTGCTTTCGACAAATCCGTCATCTCTAACACCGCCTGTATATTTTCTTCCACACTCAGCGTCCTAAAAACCGACGCCTCCTGCGCTAAATACCCAATTCCAAGCCTTGCCCTCTTATACATAGGCAAGTCTGTCACGTCCAAATCATCCAAGAACACTTTCCCCTCATTCGGCTTCACTAATCCCGTCGCGATGTAGAAGGAAGTCGTTTTACCCGCGCCATTTGGCCCCAATAAACCCACAATCTCTCCTTGCGCCACCTGATACGAAATGTGATCATTCACTAATCGTTGGCCGTATTTCTTGACTAAATTCTCTGTCCTTAAAATCATGCCTTAAAAATACGAATTATTTCGATGTTTTCCCTTGTCGCCCCCTCGCTCTCGTCTTTAAACCGTTTTAGCGCTCTGATTGTTCAGCATGGCCTAGTTGTTCAATAGGGCTCTGATTGCTCAGAATCGACCAATGGAGAAATAAATCGTCCGGCGTAAAAGTCGATTTTTCGGTATTGACAGATTGTGTCAAAACCTGAAAACGCCTCTGCGTGCCTCGAAGATATTTTAACACTATGCCGTTTCAGGCATTTCAGGGTCATTATGGATTTTGCTATCAGGGAAGAATAAATCTATACTCTCTACTCTATAATCTCAGTGAAGTCGACTAAGTCACGAAGTGACGACTAGATTGCGCAGCAATGACTTCGCGAAGCGACCGCGACTAAGCTGCGAAGCAGCGACTAAGTGACGCAGTCACGACCAGCGCGCCGCGCTACAACACCACCCCACTAACCGAATAGCGAGTAGGCGATGAAAACCAGCGCAAAGCTTGTGATCCTGAAATGGTGTAGGAAACCACGCGACCGGAGATGAGGTGCATGGAGAGTTTTTTGGAGGTAATGTATATCAAATTCTCAGAAGAAATCTCAAAATCTACCGTAGATGGTCTGCCGGATGAATCTAAAGCGATTTGGAAGGAACGAACGGGAAGGTCTTCGCCTTTTTTCAGCACGTAAAGGATCAGGCCAGGGGCGCTGTGATTCTCGTAGCTGAGGGCGTAGGCGGGTTTGTTGAGGTCGGCTTCGCGGAAGAGGGCCCATTCTTTGGCCAAATCCACCTGAACCGAATCAATCACTTCTGCTGTGCCATCGAGGATGACGGTCTTTTTTACCGAAAGGGGGGAAGATGATAGGCGATTCAGCTCTTTATTCCAGTCATAGAAATGAGTGGCCGGCTCCGGGGAGGGGGTGCACGCAATGAATGTCAAAAAGAGTAAAATGCTGAGGCGAATCATCCCCCCAAAGGTAAGAAATTTTAAGTGGAGAACACATCCTCAATGGGAATCTTCAAGACTCGGATGAGGAGGTAAATTTTGGTGGCATTGGGATAATGTTTGCCGGATTCCCAATAATTGTAGGCGCTTTGGGAAACTCCTACGGCGGAAGCAACTTCCTGTTGTGTCATCCGTAATGTCAAGCGGGACTTGATCAAAACGGTCGAAAAGACTAGTTTGGTTTTCATAATTTATTAGTGGTTACAGTTATATTTTTGATAATATTCAGAGAATAAATGCAAAAACAAAACTTAAGTCACAATATAACGGAACTTTATGAAAACACTGATAATGACCCGCAATGAGGGTATAAAAAAAGTCCTCAAAAGACAAAATTGGCTTTTGAGGACTTTTTAAACTGCACTTTAATTCAACTTATTTCACGTTGTACTTGTACTTATAACGCTCAAATAATTGTGAATGTTTGTTGTCTAAATTCAAGGCGCGGCCTTGAATAAAGGCATGAGTTAAAACGCTCGTGCGCATGTCTAATACATCACCTGTTGAGATGATTAGGTTCGCGTCTTTGCCTGATTCGATACTGCCGGTGCGGTCAGCGATGCCTAGGATTTTGGCAGCATTCAACGTAATAGCTGAAAGCGCTTCTTCCTTCGTCATCCCGTAAGCTGACATGGTTCCAGCGTGGAATGGAAGGTCGCGTTGGCGCCAGTTTCCGTCTCCTGCTTCAAAACCTACAGAGAACAAAACACCTGCTTTTTGCAACATGCCTGGTGTCTTATACGGCTGATCTACGGCATCATCTTCTGCAGCGGGTAAGCTGTGGATTTCTCCCAAAATCACCGCTACTTTATTCTCTTTCAAAATATCCGCAATCATCCAGCTGTCTGTGGCTCCGACTAGGACAAGTTTGAAGTTGAATTCTTTGGCAAAATTAATCGCCGCTAGCATCTCCTTCACTAAATCACAGTGCACGAAAAAGGGCTTGCTTCCGTCGAAAAGACCTCTGGTAGCTTCGAACTTCAAGTTCGTGCTTGTATGCGTTTTCTCATTCAGATATGCTTTTGCTTCCTTAAAAAAGGACCGCGCCTCTTCGAGGCGCGCCAAACCCGCAGCCACTGGATCCGCGTTCGCTCCTCTTCTTTGAAATGCAGCTGGACGGTTAATTAAGGCTGGCATCTTGAAGTGAATGCCATTGTCCATCGCGTAAGCGGCATCTTGCCAGTTCCACGCGTCTAATTGTACGACGCTAGAAGAACCGGGGATCATCCCGCCTTGCGGCGTGATTTGCGCTAATAAAACACCATTCGAACGCACCGTATTGATGATTTTCGAATCCGTATTATAGGCCACGATCGAACGGATGTTTGGGTTCATTTCGCCTAATTCCTCGATATCGATGGTCGACTTTGTGGAAGCGAATTCCACTAAACCTAAGCTCGAGTTAGGGGCGATTAAGCCTGGATAGACTTGCTTGCCTGTGGCATCAATGCGCTCAACATCCCCTGAGATAGTCACAGGAGTCGCAGAAACGGTTTTGATTTTGCCTTTTTCGAGAACGAGCGTGCCGTTTTCGATAATGGTCCCGTTACCCACGTGAATCGTACCGCCGGTGATGACGATGGTCTTGCTTTGGGCAGGGGATGGGTGCATAGTTTCTTGTGCGAATGCAGAGATCCCGCTAAGCGCAAAGAAAAGAGTATATATGATCTGTTTTTTCATCTTGAATCTTAGTTTTCAGTGTTAGCCCAACGGTTCGAAATACGGTCCCAAATGCTGTTTCCATGGTGGTGATCCTCCTCGCATTCGTTCTCCGCCTTGTAGGATGGAGTCGCTGGACGAGTCGATGCGCCGCCTTTTTTCGCGCCAATCATCTTTTGCAATAAGCGTTGTTTCTCTGCTTTCAATTCAGCTTGGCGAATCAAATCTGCCGCGCGATCGAAAACTACTGCGCCATCTACGATGGTGTGCTCAGATTTCGCATAAATTGATAATGGATTGTCTGACCAAACCACGATATCTGCATCCTTACCTTCCTTGATCGAACCGACGCGGTCAGCGACGTGTAACATTTTGGCAGGATTCAACGTCACCATTTTCAACGCCTCTTCCTCAGACATACCTGCGTATTTCACCGATTTCGCTGCTTCCTGGTTTAAACGACGCGCCATTTCCGCATCATCCGAATTAATCGCCACGTTCACGCCCGTCTTTTGCATCAAGTAGGCATTTTGCGGAATTGCGTCCGTTACCTCCATTTTATATGCCCACCAGTCTGAGAAGGTCGAGGCATTTGCACCGTGTTTGGCCATAATATCTGCTACTTTATAGCCTTCCAAAATGTGAGTGAATGTGTTCACCGTGAATCCAAAATGATCCGCCACCTTCATCATCGCGTTGATTTCGCTTTGCACATACGAGTGGCAGGTAATGAAACGCTTGTGGTTCAAAATCTCCACTAAGGTCTCTAATTCTAAGTCAATACGCTTGCCAGGACCTTGCTTTTCGTAGTCTTTCGCACGTGTAAACGCATCCATCAACACCTGCTCCACACCCATACGCGTGTCTGGGAAACGTGGATTCGACGTGTTCCAAGAGCGTTTCACGTTCTCGCCCAAAGCGAATTTGATAAATGGATCCCAGTTTGCAAACTTCATTCCCTCGGCGTTCGCACCCCAACGGAACTTCAATAATTGCGTTTGGCCACCGATCGTGTTACATGATCCGTGCAAAATGTGGCTAGACGTTACGCCACCGCTCAATTGACGGTAGATGTCCACATCATCTGGATCGATAACATCTTGAATACGTACCTCAGCCGTTACTGATTGCGAACATTCATTAATGCCGCCGGTTCCAGCTACGTGCGAGTGTTCGTCGATGATACCCGCCGTCACGTGTTTGCCCGTTCCGTCGATCACGCGCGCCGTTGGATCTTTCAATCCCTTGCCGATCGCTGCAATTTTGCCGTTCTTTAAAAGTACATCGCTGTCCTTTAAAACGCCTGATTTTTCATTCGTCCAAACCGTCGCGTTCTTGATCAAGATTGTTTCGGCCGTCGCTGGCTTAGGCGTTCCGTATCCCGCAAATGGGTAGATCACAGATCCTAATTCTAATTTATCTTCTTTCTTACCTGCTTTTTTCGCTACCGTATCTGCCGCCGCGGAAGCCGTTGCTTTCCACGAAACCCAGTCGCCATTCGCGAATTGGCCCGTTCCCGCGAAGCTCGCTTCTCCGAACGTTCCCGTTAAGCGTGTGCGCTTACCTTTGTCTGCTTTCGAAGAGAAGCTTAAGTTGATAAGGGATTCTTTTTGGGTGAAGTCAACTGACGTGGTGTCTTTGGCCAAAATCTGAACCTTATACCCTCCTGGCTCGCCTGAGATGCTTAAAGTCGCCTTGTTTGCTCCTAAAGTCAAGTCATATTTTCCTGCCAAAGAATTCCATTGTTCCTTCGCAATCGGATACGCATCGCCTTGCACCCAGTTCTCAATGATGGTCGTTTTCTCAGCGAAAACGGGACCATTCGTAATCACGAAGTTCGCTAATTTACCTGCATCCAGACTTCCCACCATGTCAGAAACGCCTAAGATTGTTGCTGGAGTTGAAGTCAACGCCTCCAAGGCCTTTTGCTCGCTCAAACCATATTGAATCGCCTTGCGGAGATTTGGCATAAAACTGCTCACATCTTTTAATCCATTCGCCGTGATTGCGAACGATAGACCCGCTTTCTCAAAAGTCGCCGGGTTCGTAGGCGCTAATTCCCAGTGCTTCATATCCGCCACGTTCACAAAACGCGCGTCTGTCGGATCTTCTAAATCCATCGCTTGCGGGAAGTCCAAAGGCAAAATGAATTTCGCATTCGATGCTTTCATCTCATCAATCCGTTGGTATTCGTTACCGCTCGCCTTGATAATGTATTGAACGCCAAACTCATCGCCGATTTTGTCCGCCCGTAAAGCTGACCATTTATCGGTTACCTCGAAGATTTGTGGAAGCGCTTGGATCTCATTAAAAGAGGCCAAAGATAAATTCGTTCCCTCTTTCGCCGGCTTCGATTTATACCAAGCGGCGTCTAAGAAGTTTTGGCGTAAAAGCGCAATCGAACCCATCAAAGAGCCCGGATAATCCTGCGTAGACGATCCCTTATTAAACGAATAGTGCGCCGAAGCCTTCTCTTTCAAGACCACCAAATTTTCTCTTTGCTTCGCTAAGCTCACGAAAACACCGGTTCCACGAGAGATACCGTCCATTTGATGCGTTAATACCGTGCCAAAGCCCAGCTTGCGCAATTCCTTTGCCTTCGAATCATTCACCTCGAACAATTTCGCGTGCGAAACCTCCGATTTGATGGCCTGATTCCAAGAATAAGGGCCTTTTGTATTCGAAATCATTTGGGACGGAGAACGGTATCCGCCACCACCCGCTGCCACGGGATTCATCCCGTAATCACTGTACAGATCAATGAAAGACGGATAAATGTACTTACCGCCACAATCGATCACCACCGCGTCTTTAGGAACCACCACAGCTCCGACCGATTCGATCTTACCGTTTTTAATCACCAAAGTCGCCTTGGTTAAAGTCGTTTTTGCATCTTTCACGATGGTCGCGTTCGTGAAGGCATAATAGCCATTCGACGGACTTGCGACGTCATTAATCGGGAAAGTGACTTGAGAAAAGAGAGACGTGCTCACGAAGAGGAACAGGGCTCCCAGCCAAAAAGGTTGAAATTTTTTCATTCGTTGATTTTTGTTGGAGATTAAAGATAGAAAATTTTTGTCTTTGGCCTATCTTTGTCTACACATTTTGCCTAAGTCAATCATGAATACCGCTCATACTATCGCCACGCTTGTGGCGAATCCTGAATCCCATGCCCGTTTTTTGAACACCCTTTCCTTTATGGAAAATTCTGGGGCTCGTAAAATTTCCAAGTTTGAGCACAAAAAAGAGGTCAGCCTAATCATCTTAAAACACGCCGCGGAAGAACACCGCCACGCCTACTACCTCAAGAAGCAGATCAGCAAATTAGTTCCGTCCGGCTTCGAGACCTATGACGATTCGTTCTTGATCAACCCGCGTTCATCGCGATTCTATCTAGATGTATTGGACCTTCGTGTCAGCCAATATGCCAAGAAAAAACTAGGCCTAACCGGTTACGACGTAAAATGGGCGGCCTATTTATTAGTCACCTACGCCATCGAATTGCGCGCAGACGAATTGTATCCGATCTACCAGCAAATTCTGACAGACACAAAATCAAAAGTCCAAGTGAAATCCATCATCGTGGAAGAAGAGGGACATTTGGAAGAGATGATCTCCCAACTAAAAGCTACTTGGCCAGACTGGGAACAGCATGCCGCTGTGGCCGTTCAGATCGAAACGGAATTGTATCAGGACTGGGTGAGTTCGCTGGTTGATACTAACGCGTAATTTCTATTAAAAGCCTCTTGCTGCATCTTAAATAGTTCCGCAATCCCGCGAATGGTCTTTTTAGACATTCCCTTTTTGTATTTTAAGATATCCGAAATCAAACCCTCGCTAACTTGCAGTTTACGGGCAAGATCCGCCGCTTTCATGCGGTGTTCAGCCAGTAAGGATTTCAATAATTGAACAGGATCTAGGTTACGAAATGTACTGTTTTGTTTATCGTAGGTCTCGATCAGCAAGGTCAAGAGATTAATCTCGTCTTGAATGGCCGGGGTAATATTAGTGCTAAAGACGAGTTTTTCTACTGTGTCGCAATAGCTTTTGTATTGAGTTTCGGAGTCAATGACGCGGTATTTTATGGGAGAATTCATGGGATTAATAGCTGCTTATGGTGTATGGACTTTCATGGTGGTTAGGTGGTTTCGTCAAAAACAAACCTAGCACTAATCCTTCACAAACTTACCACTAAAACTTCACAAAACGTGAACTTCTCTCGTTTTTATCAACAAACTTTTAATCTCGCCATTCACCTTTACTTTCGCCGAGCTTCCTTTCATTCCTTTCAGGTGTAGGGACGTCACTTTGCCGTCTTTCCAGCTCATCGAAACCTCGAATCCGCCACGCGTTTTTAAGCCTAATACTGCTCCTTCAGAAGCCCAAGCCGCCGGTAAAGCCGGAAGAGTTTCGATTAATTCTGGAGTGGATTGAATTAACATTTCTGCCACTGCAGCTGAGCCACCAAAGTTTCCATCGATTTGGAATGGAGGGTGTGCGTCGAATAGGTTAGGGTAGGTGCCACCGCCGCGAGCGTAGTTCACTTTTACGCCGTCTGGTTCTACGTATTTCAAGAGTTCGCGGTACATTTTGTACGCATGATCTCCGTCACGCAGACGTGCCCAGAGGTTAATTCTCCAACCTTTCGACCAGCCCGTTGTCTCATCGCCTTTGATCTCTAAGGTCTTTTTTGCCGCCGATGCTATCGTTGGCGTTTCTGCCACCGTCACGTGCGTTCCCGGGTATAAACCATATAAATGCGATTGGTGGCGGTGTTTCGGATCCGTGTCCTCCCAGTCGAAATACCATTCTTGTAGATTGCCTTTCGCACCTACTTGATACGGAAGTATACGGGCCAAAGCCTTTTCTAAAGTCGCCTGGAAAGCCGGGTCTTTTTGAAGTATTTTTTCTGCTGCGATTAAGTCCAAAAACAACTCACGAATCATCGCCAAATCCGCCGTCGCCCCGTAAGCCGTCGCCCCTTGGTAGCCCGTAGGCGTGATGAATTTGTTCTCTGGTGAAGTCGAAGGAGACGTGATCAAACGACCATTTTTGTCCTCAATTAACCAGTATAGGCAGAATTCTGCCGCACCGCGCATTAAAGGATAGGCCTTCGCTTCTAAGAATTTCTTGTCTTGTGTGAACAGATAATGCTCCCACAAATGGGTCGAAGCCCAGGTCGCACCCATAGGCCAGTTTGCCCAGCTCGGATCTCCGTTACCGAAATCCCCCACGGGATTCGACATCGCCCAAATGTCCGAATTGTGGTGAACCACCCAACCTGGTGCATCGTAAAATGTCTTCGCTGTGATGCGTCCCGTCTTTTCTAGGTTCTCTAAGAAGCCCAAAAATGGCGTATGCATCTCGCTCAAATTCGTGTTTTCTGCCAGCCAATAATTCTCTTCGGCATTAATGTTCATCGTATAATTACTCGACCAAGGCGGTTGAATGTGTGGATTCCAAAGCCCTTGCAAGTTCGCTGGTACACCCGGCGTCCGCGAGCTCGAGATTAATAAATACCGCCCAAACTGGAAGTATAAGGTTTCGAGGTAGTTGTCCTTCTCGCCTTTGGCATAACGACGTAAACGCTCATCCGTAGGCAATTCCGGTGCATTGTCTGCCGGCAAACTTAAGTTCACGCGCTTGAAATACGGCTGGTAATCCGCTAAATGGCGCGCCAATAATTGTTCCGCACCCTTAAAGCTGGCCGCCTGTAACCGCTTTTCTGACAAGTCATCTTCATTCAAACCCTCCTTCGATGGACTCTTGTCAAAGCCATTAAAACTCGTAGCCATCGTCACTAAAATCGTCGCGTCCGTTCCGCCCACCATCTGCAAGGTAGAATCCGTTCTCAGCACTTTTCCGTCCGCCGATTGAATCAAAATATCCGAAGCAAAACGCGTTCCTTTGGTATCATCAAACATAATGGGATTCCCTTTCTTGCGCACATAATTAGGGTCCGCCCGCACCGGCGCCGTCCCTTTCGCGTGCAAGTGATTAATGGTCGATTTCGTCGAATAACGCAACAAGGACTTAAATTGAACCGTAAAATTCAACCCTTTTTTCTCCTTACTCGTCAAGTGAATCACGAACACATTGTCCGGATGCGAGAAGAAATATTCCTTGCGAATTTCGTTCGTGCCCGCGTGGTAATGCACCGTCGAAACTGCCTTGTCTAAATTCAATTCGCGGCGGTATTCCGTCGGATTCTCGTGATTAAAATCGACATATAGGGTTCCCAGTGGCGCATACGATTCCGAGAATTTGCCTTGAATTTTACGGACCAAAGAATCCGCCGCCTTGTAATTTTCCTGACGCAAAGCCTCGCGAACCGCCGGCAAATTTTTATAGGCCTCCTTATTCATGTAAGGATCCATGGGCTCTCCAGACCACAAAGTCAGGTCGTTCAAGAAGATTTTATCGCTCTTAGTTCCGCCAAAAACCGTCGCACCCTGCTTCCCATTTCCTAGCACAAGTGCCTCTTCAAAATACGTCGCCGGCTTATCGTACCACAATCGCATGGGTTTCTGCTGTGTTTGCTGTGCGAAGGTGCTGAAGGCTAAAAGGGTTAAAAATAGGATGCGCATAGGTTTATTTTTTGATGGCCAAGCGACCAGTGTAGTCAATTCTCTGTAATAAAATCGAAGTCTTTTGCTCCGCGAAATACTCGTCCACCGCTTTTCGGCAGCCCTCCCAGTGGCCATAATCGTCGATGATCATAACGCCGCTTTCGCTCAGGGATGGGTATAGATGGATCAATTCGTGTTTGGTGGAGGTATACCAGTCTGTGTCTAAACGCAATAGGGCGATGGCGCCTGCGGGCACCGTGACCGGAATCGTGTCTTCCACTTTCCCCTCCACGTAGTGGATATTTTCTGATGGAAAAGCGCTGTTCGACATCGTTAATTTAACGTCGTCTAAGTTTGCCAAACACCAAACCGAAGTCTCCTTCTGGTCCTGCGTTTGCTCGAGCATTAGGTCGGCTTTTTGGCCCCTAAAATCCACATCCTCCGCCGTAGGTTCAGACATCCCCTCAAAGGTATCATATAAATAGAGGTGGCGATCGCTCACCCCGCGGTGCGCTAACACCTGCGCCACCATCAGCGATGACCCCCCGCGCCACACGCCACATTCCACAAAATCCCCCGGTATTTGTTGATCAATCACATAATTTGTCGCCTGATACAACGCAAACATCCGCTCCACCGACGTCATCGTATAGGGCTGGCATTTCTCATAAAAGCTCCAAAAGGTTTTGTCCTGAATCTCCGCGTAAGGACCAGCGGCCTTGCGATCGAATTTAGTGACTTTGTAACCGAATTGTTCAATGAGGTTTAGGAGGAATTTGCGCATAAGGGGTAATTTCTCCTAAAAATAGTAAAAAAAATGTATTTTACTATGGGCAGTTTTAGGGTGTTGACACTTTTTGTCAATACCTGAAAATGCGTCACAACACAGCGCCTTTATTTCACATTGGTTTGGATTTTTATCATTTCGCGCCCATTATTGGTTTGGATTTTTATCATTTAAGTAGTAATATTGGTTTGGATTTTTAACAAAACAATGAGCTACATCCCCAGAATAATTGATCAAGAGCTTGAAAAGTGGCGAAATCAGCGCGATAGGAAGCCTTTGTTGCTACGGGGTGCTAGGCAAGTAGGAAAGTCCTCGGCTGTGAGGCATTTGGCAAAATCATTTGATCATTTCGTTGAAGTAAATTTTGATGAAAATCCCGAATTTGCGACGCTATTTGAGAAATCCATATCCCCCGCTGAACTGTGCGAACAGCTGACACTTTTGTTGAATGTCCCTATAGTGGAGGGGAAGACCTTGGTGTTTTTTGACGAAATTCAAGCGTGCATTCCTGCCATTTCCGCACTGCGGTATTTCTATGAAAAAATGCCTCAATTGCATGTAATCGCCGCAGGTTCTCTGTTGGAATTCGCTTTATCTGAGGTTCCGTCTTACGGAGTGGGGCGGGTTCGATCTATTTTTCTATACCCTTTATCTTTTCAAGAATTTTTACTGGCGAATGGCGAATCAGGACTGATTGATTATGTGATGAGCGCTGGATTTGCCGCTGAACTACCTGATTTGATTCACGAAAAACTGAACCATTATTTGAAGAAGTTTTTAATCATAGGAGGAATGCCTGAAGTGGTTAGCTCTTATGTTCGAAATGGAGATATGTTAGAAGTGCAGCGTATTTTAGACGATTTAGTCATATCAATTCAAGCGGATTTTGCCAAATTCCGAGACCGAGTTCCCGCTATTCGTATTAGAGAGGTATTTAACCTGGTTGTTCAACAGGTAGGAAATAAATTCACCTACACTTATGGGAATACTAATCTGACAAATTTACAAGTCAAACAGGCCTTAGATTTATTAACCCTAGCGGGGATTATATATCCGGTTACGCATTCCAGTTGTAATGGGTTGCCATTGGGGGCGGAGATTAATGTGAAAAAGCGGAAGTTTTTGTTATTCGATACGGGAATTTTCCAACGTATTTTAGGATTAAATATGTCCGAAATGCTCTTGGAGAGTGATTTTTCCGTCATCAACAAGGGGAATATAGCAGAAATGTTCGTGGGGCTTGAATTGATTAAAAACACCTCGTGTTACGAAAACTGGGACTTGTATTATTGGCAAAGAGAAAGCAAAAATGCGCAATCTGAGGTCGATTACGTCATCCAACACAAAGGTCAAATTCTACCCATCGAAGTCAAATCAGGCACGAAAGGCGCGATGCAAAGCTTGTACCGTTTCTTAGAAGAAAAGAAGCTAACGACGGGGATTCGAACCTCTTTGGAGAATTTTGGCCAAATACCAAACGTCCAAATCATTCCACTGTATGCGATTGGGATGTATAAGTCAGGGAATTAGTTATAAATACCCCTTAAAACAAAAGACCCTAACATCTCTGTTAGGGTCTTTATTCATTGAAGTGGTAGATCCCGGACTCGAACCGGGGACACACGGATTTTCAATCCGATGCTCTACCAACTGAGCTAATCCACCTCAATTCCCCGCGTTAATCGGGAGTGCAAAAATAAGTATAATTTTATTTAATCCCAATCTTGGCTTAAAAAAAACAAAGAAATCTCGCAAAGAGGGGATTTATTCGCCAAAAAGTCCGCTGGATAAATAGCGATCGCCACGGTCGCAAATGATGCACACGATCACACCTTCCTCTAACTCAGTCGCTAAGCGTAAGCTAGCCAAAACACTGCCGCCACTGCTCATGCCTCCGAAGACGCCTTCGACTTTAGCAAGTGCTCTAGTCATCGCTGTCGCATCTGCTTCTGAAATGTCCATCACGCGGTCTACGCGGGAGGGATCATAGATTTTAGGTCGGTATTCGATGGGCCAGCGGCGGATGCCCGGAATTTTCGAGCCGTCTGTGGGCTGGCAGCCTACGATTTGGATGGCTGGATTTTGTTCCTTTAAGTACATCGATGTGCCCATGATGGTGCCCGTGGTGCCCATGGAACTCACGAAATGAGTGACAGCGCCTTTTGTATCGCGGTAGATTTCGGGTCCTGTGGTTTTGTAATGGGCCAAATAATTATCCGGATTCTCGAACTGATTCAGCATAAAGAATTCGCCGCTCGCCGCTTTTTCCACAGCGTAATCACGGGCGGATTCGATGCTTTCTGTCAGCGTTACGGTAGCGCCAAAAGCCTCCATCGTCAACACGCGTTCGCGCGTGGAATTCGCCGGCATTGCTAATTCAATTTCGATGTCATACAAGCGCGCAATCATCGCTAGCGCGATGCCCGTGTTGCCAGAGGTCGCTTCGATGAGTTTCATTCCCGCTTTCAATTCTCCACGCTGGATAGCGCCTTCGATCATATTTTTCGCGGCACGGTCTTTCACGGATCCGCCTGGATTGTTCCCCTCTAATTTTCCAAAAATCTTAACGTTCGGGTTTGGGTTCAAACGCGATAATTCGACTAATGGCGTATTTCCGATTAAATCTAACAGCTGGCTCATATTAATCTTGGATAACTTTGACGTTCTCTTGGTGGTAAATCTTCGTGTTAGGGGCAACGCTGCGCGTTAACCAAACATTTCCTCCTATGATCGAGTCTTTTCCTACGATCGTTTCGCCGCCTAAAATGGTGGCTCCTGAGTAGATGACCACTCCGTCTTCGATAGTCGGGTGGCGCTTCGTGGAGGCCATCGATTTATCGACAGAAAGGGCTCCTAAAGTGACTCCTTGGTAGATTTTGACGCGTTCTCCAATGACGGTGGTTTCCCCAATCACGATTCCGGTGCCGTGGTCCATAAAGAAATAGCGACCGATGCTGGCGCCGGGGTGGATGTCGATACCGGTTTTGGAATGCGCATATTCTGTCAAAATCCGCGGTATTAACGGCACTTTCTCCTGGTGCAATCCGTGCGCTAAGCGGTAAAAGGCCAAGGCATAAAAGCCCGGATAGGTACGAATCACTTCGTAGGAAGTGGTCGCCGCCGGATCGCCCGCCACCATCGCTTCCACGTCCGTTTGCAAGAGGTCGTAAATGGCTGGAATTTGATCTAAAAAGCGGTGCGCAATGACCGCCGGATCTTCCGAAAGCTGTTCTTTCATCGAATACAACAGACTTTCAAGCCCATTTTCGATGCTTTCCCACGCGGCTTTCAATTCATCCGTTGTATTAAAATGCCTGCGCGTTTGCTCCGGGAAAAGTGTCAAAACGATTTTCGTGAACAACTTTTTGATGTCAGATGTCGCCGGGAAAGGTGGCGTCTGCTGGTGTTGCGCTACTATTTTATCTAAAAAGTCCTTAGGAAGCATGGCTTAAAAGTAATTCGGTTTGTTCGATCGGGTCCAGTGTGCGGACTTCGATGCGGGTGATTTGGGATTCGTCGCGTAATTCAAGGCCGTACATATAGGCCTTATCGTAGTAATGCAGGGTGATTTCCGCGACTAAACTGAAATCCCCGGCTTCTAACGCTTCCATCGCGATGGCGTAGCGGTCCAGGCCTAAGCGTTTCTTTATTTTCCCCAAAGCTTTGGCCAAATCCTCCTTCGGATAAGACGCATACACGTTCACTAAATGCGGCAAACGGTACACCGGTTCGATGTCTAAAAACACCACAGGGGCCGCACGAAGCTGATTATACAGCGGAGCTCCCATAAAAACCTGACCGATGTGGCGACTTTCATCCTCCACCCAGATCTCCTGTCTATAATCAAAACCGCACAAAACGCGGTGTACTTCATTCTCAAAATGCTCACTCGTAGGCTGCACCGCCAGGCCTAAATGCCCAAAAGCCGACCCCCGATGGTGAGCCAAACCTTCTAAATCCAAAACCTGATGTCCTCTTTTTACTAATTCGTGCAAGATTTCTGTCTTCCCTGATCCCGTCTTCCCACCCAAAACGCGGAAGGGAATGGGTTGATCAAAAATGGCTAATACTTCATTTCGATAAGCTTTGTAGCCTCCCACGAGGATCTTTACCTTGATTCCGGCCGTCTCAAAAAGCCAAGCCATACTGCCACTTCGCATTCCCCCGCGCCAGCAATGGACGAGGACGGTGTTGTCGACGGCTAGTTTTTTGGCCTTTTTCACCCATTTCGCCAGTTGTGGACCCACGAATTCTAAGCCTAATTCAATCGCTTTGTCCTTCCCTTTTTGTTTGTAGCAGGTGCCCACCGCCGCGCGCTGTTCATCATCGAAAATAGGAAAGGAAATCGCTCCCGGAATCCGTGCCCGCGTATATTCGCCAGGCGATCGGACATCGAGCACCGGGTATGTTTTTGCGGCTTCGAGGAAGTCTGACGGACTCAGTTTTTCGGGCATTATAGGGTTATTTCGTAGAATCCGAAGTGTAATGGATCGAATGTCTGTAGTAAATCGTGTATAAAATCAGGGTGGTCGCTCGCGAATTCGAGGAAGTTCGTGTGGCGCTCCTGCCATTCTCCAGCAGGGAATAAGGCTTCTTTTAATGCCAAAACCTGTCTCACCTCATCCCCCTGATTACGCTCTTCCGCGCGCTTTAATTTCTTCGCTAAGCGCTCTAATCCTTTCATCCAGCGCGCCTGCTCTGCGTGCACACTAGCTTCTAAAGTAGGATCGATGGCTTTTGCCCTGGCGGCCAGTTCCGCTAAAATGGGTTGTAGGGCTTGCGCCTCTTGATCCGTATCTAATTTATGCGACGTGCGTCCTGCCACGAAATCGCGTCGTAGTGCTAATTCGTTTTTAAACAAATCGGCTAAACTCAGGCCTAATTTCTCCGCTTTCTCCGCCTGCTTCTGCGTCTTCACGATCGCAAAGTTTCTAGGCAATAAAATAGGGAACGGTACCTGGTGTAAATCGAAAATACCTTTCAATTGCAACCAATACGCCACCTCCGCCGGGCCACCGATGTAAGCTAGGTTAGGCAAAATCACTTCTTGGTACAATGGTCGCAAGATGACATTCGGGCTTGCTTTGGTGATATCCACCGAATCCCCCGTTTCCAAACGTACGCGATCGTTTTCTGTTAATTCAAATAGGTTCACCGGACGAGCCGAAACCTGTGTCTTATAGCCTAAGGCCTCTAATTTTTCTGTTGTCGCCCGCACGATAGGTTCGTGCACCTGCTGTTTCAAATCCGCCTCCATGATAGGAGCAAAAATCGCCTTCAAACGCGCATCATCCGCATCCAGACAGACTAAACCTTCAGTGCCGAAAAGCGCGTGCATGTATATTCTCACGGCTTCGGAAAGAGTCTTACCTTCTTCATAGGCCTTATCGAAGACCTCATTTCTAAACGGAATGCGAGGGAAATCGCTCAGGTTAAAGCGACCTACGGCGCCTTTTTGAGGTGTATTCCACTCGTATTTCGTTCCGAAAGCAAAGAAGTGATTTATCTCCTCAAAATCGTGGTCCTCCGTCGCCATCCAATAAATAGGGACAAATCGCTGAGCGGGATACTCTTTTTGAAGTTTTCGCGCCAAGTTAATCGTCGAAACCAACTTATAAATCACATACAGCGGACCTGTATAGATATTTAATTGATGTCCCGTGGTGACCGTAAAGGTATTTTCATCACGAAGATCCACCGCCGGCATTTCAGCACCAATGGCGGCATATTGCTCGCTTAAAACAGTCTGTAATATCGCGCGATTAGCCACTGGGAACGATTTTTTCTCTGAAATTTGGTCTTTGAAATTTGAAATCTGTGGACCATTGTTGTAAAACGCTTTCAACTCAGGCTTCTCCGCTAAATAATCCAATAGCAGCTTAGAGAAAGCGTTCATAGAAGAAAAGGAATGCGTTTTATGATCCATTATTTAGAGGAAGAATGTTTTGTCCTGATGCTATCGTAAACGCTATCTGGGATCGGAATGTTCAATTTCTCCGCGGACGTTTCTGGTTTCTCCCAGTTTAAATACCCTTTCACCCAAGCAAAGGCTAGGCCTAAAGCTAGTATTCCCACGAATAATAAAATCTCGATGACCGCATAGGTCGGAAATTCCGGCGAAGCCGCTGAGAGCGCTTTATTTTTCAATAAAGTAGCCGTGGGGAATAGAAAAACCAATTCGATTTCGAATAGCACAAAAAGAAGTGCGATCACATAAAAGCGCGGATTAAAGCGGATATTCGCGTTTCCTACCGGTGCTTCGCCGGATTCGTAGGTGGAATTCTTCTCGACGTTGGGGCGATTTGGACGGATGAAGCGGGCAAGGGTTAATATTAAGCCCAGGAAAAGGATCCCTGCGCCTAAAAATGCCGCTACATAGCCAAATTGCTCGATCATTTTCTCAATTTCAGATAGCCTTTAATCACCGTAAAGGTGGTGATTGCGAGGAAGAATAAAATGATGTATTGTACGTAGTTGATGATGCCTGGGAAACTTTGGCCTAAATAAAAACCTCCCGTCACTAAAATGCCCACCCAGAGCGCGCCACCCAACAAATTCAGGAAAATAAATTTATACCAAGACAAGTGACTAATGCCCGCCAAAATAGGCGTAAAGGTCCTCACAATAGGTAAAAAGCGACTGATGACCAGCGCCATAAAACCGTATTTGTCAAAAAACTCCCGGGTCGATTCCAGGTGTTTCTTCTTAAAAAACCAGCCATCTGGCCTATTCATCAGCGATTTTCCGAAAAACCGCCCCACTAAATAACCCACGAGGGATCCGATGACGGCGGCCAGAAAAATACTTAATAAAAGAGAGCTCAAAGGCTCTTTCAGCACGCCCGTACCGCCAAAAACACCCGTCAAAAACAACAAATAATCCCCCGGCAGGAAAAAGGCGAAGAACAGGCCATTTTCGGCGAAAACAATCAGGGTAATCACCATCAATCCAGAGCGGATAATGGTTTCAGAATCAGTGAGCTGATGCCACAAAAGATTTATTTCATCCATGATTTAGGCCGTCATTTCATCTTAAATTAAAATGAAAACATAAATATGGGTGAAAAATTCGAATTTTTGTTACATTTGGGAGATGAAAAATGTCATTGCCTATCTTCTTTTCGTGATCCTATTTGCCGGCGGCTTATTGCCTAAGGTGGGTATGGAGCAGGCCATCAAGGCGAATGAACTGGTGAAGCATTTTCAAGATCACAAGAAGCAGGCTCCGGCAGGTTTCAGTTTTGTGGACTTCCTTTGGATGCATTATGCGGCTGATTCGAAGCACGCAAAGACGACCAAACATCCGAGTTTACCTAGTTTCGATTTTACAGGAGCGATGGGCTACGTTTTACCCGCAGTTGCCTTGTTTTTTACAAGTGCAGTCGCGCTTATCTTAGTGCGCCGCCGATCAGAATTCTACGAAAACAACTACCATTTCTCGATGGAGCGTGTGCTAATCGCGCCTCCCCGGTTTTAAAATTACGCCTGTTCTGTACGGTTTGATGCCGTTTATATCAAAGCTTAATTTTTAAAACATGATTAATTCCATTATCAGTTTCAGTATACGCAATAAATTAGTGGTTGGGCTTTTTGTCCTAGGACTGATTTTTTGGGGAGGTTATTCGCTGAGCAAATTGCCTATCGATGCCCTACCAGACATTACGTCGAACCAAGTGCAGGTGATTACACAATCCCCCGCACTGGCTACCTCGGAGGTTGAAAAATTCATTACTTATCCACTCGAAATTTCCTTGCGAACCATCCCCAACGTAAAGGATATTCGCTCCGTTTCCCGGATGGGTCTTTCCATTATTACCGTCGTTTTCGAGGATGAAGTCGCCACCGAAGTGACGCGGCAGCAAGTCGCGGAGAAGCTAAAGGCGGCAGAACCTTACCTATTACAAGGGGCGGGTGTACCGGAAATGGCGCCCATCACGACGGGTTTAGGCGAGTTTTTCCAATATACGTTAGTGGTGGACCCCGCTTTCAAAGATCAATATTCCCTTGCGGACCTGCGGACTTACCAAGATTGGTTGATTAAGCGCCAGCTTTTGGGGATCAAAGGCGTGGTGGAAGTCAGCTCTTTCGGTGGGAACCTAAAACAATACGAGGTCGCGATCGATCCGGAGCGTTTGCGTGCCATGAATGTGAGCGTGAATGAGGTGTTTAAGGCGATTCAAATCAATAATTCGAATTCTGGAGGTAGTTATTTAGAGAAGGGGACGGACGCGTATTTCATTCGTTCTGAGGGGATGTTGACCTCATTAGAGGACATTGAAAATACGGTCGTTTCCCAAAGAGGCGAGGCCGGATTACCTATCCTAGTGAAGGATGTAGCCAAAGTAGGCTTCGGGAAAGCGGTCCGCTATGGAGCGATGACGCGAAACGGCGAGGGCGAGGCAGTGGGTGGCGTGATGTTGCTCTTAAAAGGAGCGAACGCGAACCAAGTCGTACAAGACGTGAAAGTGCAGATGGAAATCATTGGCAAAACCCTACCGCAAGGAATTAAGATTGTACCTTATTTAGATCGCAGCGTCTTGATCGGCCGTGCCATTAATACGGTGGAGAAGAACTTGATCGAGGGAGGTTTGATCGTCGTGTTTATTCTGGTTTTATTGCTGGGAAATCTGCGCGCCGGTTTGATTGTGGCCTCGGTGATTCCGCTCTGTTTATTGTTTGCCTTTGCGCTGATGCATATTTTTGGGGTTTCGGCGAACCTGATGAGTTTAGGAGCGATTGACTTTGGCCTGATTGTGGATGGCGCCGTCATCATCGTGGAGTCCATTATTCACCGGCTCCACAGTCATCGAAAAGGCGAGGAATTGAGCCAGCACGCGATGGACGAGGAAGTGGGTATTTCTGCCAAAGCGATATTCGGCTCCGCTGCCTTTGGCGTCATCATCATCCTGATCGTTTACCTGCCCATTATGGCGCTGGGGGGAATCGAAGGCAAGATGTTTAGGCCGATGGCCCAAACGGTGAGTTTCGCCATCCTAGGCGCCTTAATTCTTTCGCTGACCTATGTGCCCATGATGTCTGCCTTGTTTTTGAGCAAGAAAATCAGTCATGAAATCACGATCGCGGATCGCATTATGGGCTTTCTGTATGGAAAGTACCAGCCCATCATTCACTGGGCGTTGAAGCAGCGTAAGTGGGTGGTGATCGGAGCTTTTGGCCTGTTTTCTGCGAGCATTGCCCTATTTATGACTTTAGGAGGGGAGTTTATACCAGAATTAAATGAGGGTGATTTTGCCGTAGAAACCCTATTGCCTACGAATGCTTCCTTATCCCAAAGTATCAAGGTCAACACCGCCGCCCAAGCGATGTTACTAAAGAAATTCCCTACGGAGATCAAGCAAGTCGTATCTCGTATAGGCGCTTCTGAAATTCCTACTGACCCGATGGGTATCAACTCATGTGATTTAATTATCCAGTTAAAGGATCCGTCCGAATGGAAGAATGCGGAGACGATGGAGGAATTAGAGGCCAAAATGGATGCGGCCTTAGACGTCTATCCAGAAGTGAATTTTGAATTCACACAACCTATTCAGATGCGTTTTAACGAGCTGATCGCGGGGGTGAAATCGGATATTGCGGTGAAGATTTTTGGGGAAGATCTCCAGGAATTGTTTGATCACGCGACCGAAGCCTCTCGTTATATCCGTCAAATCGACGGCGTAGGCGACATCAAAGTCCAGCAAATCGACGGTATTCCGCAATTAGTGGTGAAATACAACCGCGTAAAGATGGCGCAATATGGCTTGAATGTGAACGAGGTAAACTCGGCTATCAAGATGACTTTCGCGGGTGAAACGGCGGGTATCGTGATGGAGGGGGAGAAACGTTTTGACCTCGTGGTTCGAATGGATTCGGTACATCGCCAAGACATTCAGAATCTGCGCGAACTCTACATCGACTTGCCGTCTGGCTCGCAAATTCCTTTGCAAGAGGTGGCGGATGTGAGTTATGAAAACGCACCTTTGGAAATCTCACGTGATAACACGCACCGCCGAATCACGATCGGTATTAACGTGCGTGGACGTGACGTGGAAAGCGTAGTGGCCGATATTCAGAAAGTCATGAAAGAGAAAATTGTGTTGCCGGCGGGTTACTATGTGACCTACGGCGGAACGTTTGAGAATTTACAGGCGGCAAAATCGCGTCTGGCTTTAGTGGTTCCGATAGCCTTAGCGCTGATTTTTGTACTCTTGTTTTTTACCTTCCAAAGCTTCTTAGAAGCAGCCATCATTTACCTAGCGATTCCTTTATCAGCGATTGGTGGTGTGGTTGCCCTTTGGTTGCGTGGGATGCCGTTCTCGGTATCAGCGGGTATCGGATTTATTGCTTTATTCGGGGTGGCGGTATTGAACGGGATCGTGTTGTTATCCTTCTTTAAGCAATTAGCGGATGAAGGGTTGAGCGTGGAGGAACGATTGAAGAAAGGTTTGGAATTGCGTTTTAGACCGGTGATCATGACCGCGGCGGTGGCCTCTTTAGGTTTCTTACCTATGGCGTTAAGTCACTCACCAGGTGCGGAGGTGCAGCGTCCATTAGCGACGGTGGTCATCGGTGGTTTGATTACGGCGACGTTCTTAACGCTGGTCGTTATCCCGGTCGTGTACTCGATTGTGATGGGCCGCAGAGAGCAGAAGCTGAAGGCCAAAGGATTAGGGATGATAGTTTTATTTATCTTGATGTCATTTTCAAGCACAGCCTCCGGACTAGCTTCCTCCGGACTTCGGACTTCGGACTCCGGACTAGTTTCCTCCGGACTTCGGACTTCGGACTCCGGACTAATTTCCTCCGGACTTCGGACTCTTTCCCTTCGGACTTGCCTCTCCCTCGCCTCCACGCGCAACGCCCTCCTCGCCACTGGCCTGGCAGACGTAAAAACCGCGGAGGCTTTCATCCAATCCGGAAAGGAATTGCCTAAAGGAACGGTGGATGCGCAGTACGGAAAGACGCAGACCTATTACAGCCAGGATTATACGGTGATGGCTTCCCAAAGTATCCCGTGGCCTACGCTGTTAAAGGCGCAGGTGAAGTCCTTGACTTCGGCGAAAGTGATGAGCGAAAAGCGCTTGAAGATCACGCAGAATTTGGTGGCTTCGAGCGTGAAATTCTATTATTATCAGATTTTGGCACAGCAGAAAAATCTAACGTTCTTAGCTTCACAAGACAGTTTGTATACCCTGATGAAGCGCGCGGCCACGATTAAATTCCAACAAGGCGAGACGAATCGCCTGGAATTGATGGCGGCGGAAACGCGTTTGCGGGAGTTTCAACAAAAACGAATTGCCCTAGAAGCGGATCAAAAGACGGCCTATCAAAACCTCGCTTATTGGATCAATGAACCGGGCGAATTCGAAATTGAAGGAAAGGAATCGCTAGCCATGGAATCAGGAGCGGCGGGACTCGATCTGTCGAAAAATCCGACTATCGAACTCTTGTCTGAGCAGGTTGAACACGGAAAATTAATGACGGCGGTCGAAAGAGAACGCTTGAAGCCGGATCTACGAATCGGGTTGACCACGCAGAGTATTGAAAATGTAGGGGGCCAAAATTTCGTGCAAGCAGGCCTGGCGATTCCGATTTTCGGTAAAGGGCAAAAAGCAAAAATTGCCTCGGCGAAATTACAGGAGGAGGCTTTTGTCAGCCAAAAAATCCAAGCCGAATCCGCCTTGCAAACGGATTACAAGAATGCGGAGGCAATGGTCGCAAAATACCGGGCGAGTTTGGCCTACTATACGGCTACAGCCTTGCCTCAAGCGGCTTTGCTAGAGAAGACTGCGCTGAAGTCCTACCAGCAAGGGGAAATCGAATACGTCGAAATGTTGCAAAATACGCAGCAGGCTTGGCAGATTCGCGAAAGTTATATTCAAGAAGTCAACGCCTACAACCAGGCGATTATCACACGTCAAACACTCATTGGAAATGAATAAGATATTCAAATTTGCAGCGCTATGCCTTGTTTTAAGTGTAGTAGCTTGCTCGAAAAAAGAAGAGGCCACTACGGAAGCATCGGTGACCGAAATTAAATTAAGCGCGGAACAGAAGACGAATGCAGGCATTGAATTCGGGGCTTTGGAAGAGCGCGAAATGTCGACTGAAATTAAATGCACCGGTGTAGTCGATGTGCCGCCGGTGTCATTGGCATCCATCTCGATCCCGATTGCGGGTTACGTGAAAACGACCTATGAATTACTTCCGGGCAAAAAAGTGTCAAAAGGCCAGGCCTTAGCGACCTTGACATCGCTTGATTTCATCCAAATGCAGCAAGAATATTTGCAGGCCTTGTCATCTCAGACCTTTATGAGTTCCGAGAAATCGCGTCAACAAGTGTTGACGAACGAGGAAGTGGGATCGAAGAAGAAATTGCAGCAGTCCGAGGCGGATTTAGGGAATGTGAATGCGCAAGTGAAGGCTTTGGGACTAAAATTAGAGGTCTTAGGTTGTGACTTGAAGTCGCTGGCGAAAGGAAATATCAGCTCTGTTTTGACCTTGCGTTCGCCTATTGACGGGTATATCCAAGACCAGTTTTTAGCGATCGGAAAATACGTTACGCCGTCTGACGTCTTGATTAAGGTCGTAGGAATGGCGGATAAGCACGTGGAATTGAAGGTTTTTGAGAAGGATTTGGCCAAATTAAACATCGGTCAAACCATCGAATTCGAATCAGAGGGAGAAAAAGCTGTCGCCAAAATCTTCCTCATCGCCCCACAAGTGGATTTAACCAACCGCACGACGTCCGTTCACGGCCACTTCGCAAACAAGTCGGATGAAAAGAACTTCACGGTAGGTCAATTCGTGAGCGCACGCATCGAAGTAGGTACCCAAAAAATTCCTAGCATTCCACAAGCTGGTTTAGCGCGAGTAGGAAAAGGCGGTTTCATCTACGTAGAAATGACGAATGGCGCGATGGCACAAGTGCCTGTGGAGATTTTGAGCTCCACACCGGAATACGCGGGTGTCAAATTATTGAAGCAATTACCGGCGGGTAAGGTGGTAACGAAAGGGGCTTCCGCTTTAGAAGCGATCTTCGCGAAAGATTAATCTACTAATCCTGACCAAACTGTATAATCGGCCCATCCTGCAGGTGGGTCGATTTTTTTGTCAAAAATCCCGAAAATAGTCGACCCCGATCCGCTCATCGCGGCATAAGTTGCACCCAAGGTATACATCTCCTCTTTCAAAGAAGCCAAGACAGGATGTGTAGGGAAGATGCTCTTCTCGAAGTCATTCGAGATCGTCTCTTTCCAATCCGTTTTTAAAATAGCTTTGCGCAGATCTACTGGGGCTTTCGCAGGAGTCACGCCCGCATAGGCTTGCGCAGTAGAGATACCCACTGCCGGGTATAATAACACGAGAAACTTCCCTTTCAGGCTCGCATCGATCGGGCTCAGTTGATCTCCTTTTCCTTTGCCAAAAGCCGCCTGATTCGACAGGAAAAACGCACAGTCGCTGCCTAATTTTACCGCATAGGGTTTTAAATCTTCGTTTGTTAAAGGCAATTGAAATAGGTCTCTCAAGCCCATCAACGTAAATGCCGCGTCAGAGGATCCGCCACCTAAACCTGCACCCATCGGGATGATTTTGTGCAGATGAATATGAACAGGGGGCATTTGATGGTCCTTGTGCAGTAGCTCATAAGCCTTGTAGCACAGATTATCTTCGATAGCGCCTGCGATGTCTAAGCCAGAGGAGCTAAAGGTGAATTCCCCTTCAGAAGGCGTAATCTCTAGCACATCCGTCCAAGGCACGGGAAAGAAACACGTTTCTAAGTCGTGAAACCCATCCTTGCGCTTCTTCGTGATGTACAAGCCTATATTAATCTTCGCGTGCGGAAATAAAACCATATTAATCTTCTAAAGAGTTGCCTATCCAGCTGAAACGAACCCACAATCCGATGAAGAAAAGGATGAGCGCTATTTCTGCAAATAGGTAAGAAAGGGAGATGTGCTCTTCCCAAGTAACCGTTTTGACCACGGAGGCCTCCATTTTATCAATTTCCTGGAAAATTTGTTGCAATGCCTGACCGTTTGTCGCCCGGAAGAATTTCCCTTTCGTAAGTCTTGCGATCTCACGTAAGGTCGTTTCATCCACGGGGTCAGCGCTCGGCTGAAGGCTTCCTACGGCGATGGTATAGACTTTGATGTTGAAATTTTTCGCTAGTTCTGCGGAGGTAACCGGATCGAGATTTCCCGCCGTATTGTTGCCATCGGAAATCAGGATACTGATTTTCTTGGGGTTTTCGGAGTCGCGGATTTGGTTAATACACATCCCTAAAGCGTCGCCCAAGGCCGTTCCTTCTTCCACGATTTGGTTCGTTTGAAACTGCTGCAATTGATGCAATAAAAAGGCCGAATCTGTCGTAATGGGACTCGCTAAATAGGGAGCGCCTGCGAAGGCGATGAGCGAAATGGGATCGTGGCTCCGCTGGCGGATGAATTCCTTGCCCATTGTTTTAGCGGTTTCTAGGCGACTGGGGCTAATATCCCGCGTCTGCATGGAAGAGGAGATATCCAAAGCCAGCGCAATGTCAATTCCTTCCACTTGCTTTTTCTGGTGCTTGATCACGCGGTAGGGGCCAGCCGCCACGATGATGACCGAGGAAATACATAAGATCTGAATGACCATAGGGACATAACTCAATAGGAGAGATATCCGGTTTTGTTGCAAAGGGACAGAAAGCGATAATTCCAGGCGGGGTTTATTGCCGCGTTGGCGTAAATACTTGATGAAGTAGACGATGAAGGGCCAAATCAAGCCATACAAAAACAAGCTATTCTCCCACTCGAAGGTGAAGAAAGCCTGGATTTGGTGCCAAGAATATAGCGGATTAAACTTCATTCTTCTGGATTTTTTCCTGTTCTATTTCGTATAAATTCGTCGCCAAAGCCTCTAAATACTGTACGGACTCTGTTGTATTCTTAGAGAAGTTTCCGCCATAAATGGCTGAATCCATCTCATTCAAAACCTTCTCCATCGCCTCATCCGCTAAATTATCGAGCATTTCCTTTGAAGTAAACGTCGTAAAAGGCAATTGCGTTAATTGCTCTATGTATTTCTTCCAGCCAGAAAAGGCACGCTCTAAATTCAGTAAACCCACCGGGGTTCCTGCCACCTGCCGCGCATAACGCTGGAAGGTCCGTCTAAATTCGCGGTGACGTCGCCACAGTAAGTAGCGTTTGAAGAGTTTAGTAATGGCTTTTCCAAAAATCCAGTAAATCAAACCCGCCAAAATCAACAAACTAATTCCCGCCGCAAACACGTTTTTTAAATCCGTTTTAGGGCTTAGTGGCTGGATGGGGATACTTTGGTATAGAGAATCTAAATCAATCTGCTCCGGATGCGGTAACAATCGCTTTAAATGCACGCTGTCCACCACCGGATAAATGATCGTGCAATCGGGCTCCTGAAGCAAATAAATGGGTATTTGGAGTTTTTGAACCGGTGCTAAATTAAATAATCGCAAGGTATAAACCGCAGAATCCAAAGACCCTGAAGCCGTCGTCTTCGTCGCAAAAAACTCGCGTTTCACGGTCTCAAAGGCCCCAAAATTCTGGTTCGCATTCGGGAAAAACACCTCCTGGTCCTTTGGATGACGCACATACAACGAATAGTGGACGGGCTGTCCGATAACCACCGAATCCTCCTGAAACTTCCCTTTAATGATGAATGGCGTTTCTTGCATTAGCGTCTGGCATTAAAAAGTTTGACTAATGCCGGCACGAAATCCTCGCCCGAACGCAATTCCACGTAATCCGCGTGCCATTTCTTGCACATTTCCTTCAATTCCCCGCCGCGGTTTTTCACCTGCTGCTGAAGCAATTGTTTGAATCCGCGTGTAGAAGTATTGACCCAAGTCGTCCGCTTTCGTTCCGGATCATAAATGGGGATGATGCCCATGGAGGGCAATTGAATTTCTTGTTGATCGAGGGTATGCAGCACGACTAAATCGTGCTTCAAGGCCGCAGCGCGCAATAAATCTTCGTAACCCTCATCGATAAAATCGGATAAAACGAACAAAAGACTCTTGCGTTTTAAGGTTTGCAGAGCAAAGGTTAATCCCGCCTTTAGGTCCGTGGAAGTATTCTCTGGCTCGACTCTAAATAGCTCCGAAATGACTTTGTATCCGTGCTTTTTGCCCATCGCCGGGGGCATGTATTTCTCGTTTTTGTCGCTGAAGCAAACAAAGCCAAGGTGACTTGCCTCTTGGATAGCGGCAAAGGCTAACACGCCAGCCACTTCTTTCAAGGTCTTGATTTTACTATTTCCACGTCGTCCCACTGTGCCAGAGGCGCTGACGTCGATTAAGAAGAAAACGGTTTGTTCTTTTTCCTCTTTGAAAAGCTTCACAAAAGTACCATGACCCTTCGATGAGGTGTTCCAGTCAATGTGCCGCACGTCGTCTCCATAATGGTACTGGCGTAGGTCACTAAACTCTAAGCCCGATCCCTTAAAGACGGAGGAGAAATTTCCATGCATTTGTGTGTTAATCGCTTTTCTAATGCGTATTTCCAGCTGAACGACATGGGTCAGGAAGGCTTTGATGTCCATATCCACGAGACTAAATTACCTATTTTTTACCCAATCTGAATGAAATGAGCTAAAAGCTTTCTAATTTACGGGTATATTTACAAGATGAAAAAGGTCTATTTATTGCTTTTCTTGGCCCTGAGTGTGTTTGGATTCTACTCGTGCACGAGTGAATCAGAGAGCAATCGATTAGAGCAGGAACAGATGGCACAGATTTTGGCAGATATCCACATCGATGAGGCCAAAATTCAAAATATGCACGTGGGCAATTCCGATACGGCCTTAGTTCTTTACCACGAATTATCGAAGCAGACTTTGAAGAAACGAGGTCTTGATTCTACTCAAGTAGCGAAAAGCCTAGGTTCCTATGTCAAAGATCCCGCCGCTTTTGTCAAATTATATACCCGGGTGAATGAAATTATCGAGGAGCGCAAGAAAAAAGCAGCGGCTAAAAAACCATGAGAAAGCTTCTTTGCTTATTATTGTGTGTAAATCTATTTTCTATGGGGCAATCGCCTGTAATTCAAGGACATCGTGGTTGTAGAGGCTTATATCCGGAGAACTCTTTACCTGCTTTTCAACACGCATTAGAGATGGGCGTGACAGTCCTAGAAATGGATGTTTGCCTTTCCGCGGACGGACAGGTCTACGTTTCTCACGAGCCCTACCTGAATCCGCTGTATGCGTCGTTTCCGGATGGTTCGCCCGTGAAAGATGCGTCGATTAATTTATACCAAAAGACCTATGTCGAAATCAAATCGTTCGACGTAGGCTCCCGCGGAAACAAGCTCTTTCCAGAGCAAAAGCACGTCGCTACTTACAAGCCTTTGCTTTCCGAAGTCTTAGCCTTAGGGGAAGCCTTTGCACGCAAATCAGGCCGCCCCGTGTATTACAACATCGAGATCAAATCCGAACCTTCCGAATACGGCAAATCACAACCGGCGACGGTAAAAGAATTTGCGGATCGCGTTTGGTCTGTGATTTCTAATCATATTTCACCGTCCTCGCTGATTTTACAAAGTTTCGATTTCGCGGTTTTGCACTACTGGAAAACGGCCATCAACAAGGGACGCATTTCCGCTTTAGTGGAAAAGGAAACGCCTCAGCAAATGCTTGAAGCCTTAGGTTTTACACCAGAGATATTCAGTTCTTCGTACCGGTTTTTAACGAAGGAGCAGATTGACTTTTGTCATGCACGTGGTATGCAAGTCATTCCTTGGACGATCAATACGACGGTAGAGATGCAGAAATTTAGTGATTGGCAGGTAGACGGCATCATTACCGATTACCCTAATCGTGCCCCTCAATTCCTAAAACCCTAAACATGTCGCTTTTTAATGAGACTTTGTTGTGGTTTATGAAGCGGAGAATGCCGCGGATTGAGGCGATGTACGAACGGCCTTTGGAACTACAAGAACAAATGTTGCAGGGCTTATTGTCTCATGGCCGCTCGACCGAATGGGGTACGAAACACGGCTACACCGATATTAGTAACTACGAGAAATTCAAACAGCAAGTTCCCATTTCCACCTACGAGGAGATCTTTCCATACATCGATCGAATGATGCAAGGGGAGCAAAACATCTTGTGGGATACGCCCATAAGCTGGTATTCGAAGTCTTCTGGAACGACGAATGCTCGCAGTAAATTCATTCCAGTCTCGAAAGAAGCGCTGGAAGAATGCCACATGATGGGCGGGAAAGATATGATTACGTTGCTGGCGGCGAATAAACCGGATACGAAAGTTTTTGAGGGGAAAGGCCTGTCCATCGGGGGAAGTTTGACGGAGAATCCGGTGAATTCGAGTATGCTGATGGGGGATGTGTCGGCGGTGGTGATGAAGAATCTGCCTATTTGGGCGCAAATTATACGCACGCCTTCGCTCGATGTGGCGCTGATGGGGGACTGGGATCAGAAGATCGAGAAGATGGCGATCGAGACGTCGAAGGAGAATGTGACGAGTATTTTGGGCGTGCCTACGTGGACGCTCGTGTTGATCGAGAAGATTTTAGAGATCACTGGGAAGAAGTCGATTTTGGAGGTGTGGGAGAATTTTGAGTTTATGATTCACGGGGCGGTGGCTTTTGGGCCCTACCGGGAGTTGTTTAAGAATCAGATTTTTCCGTCGTTGCAGGTCGGATTTTTAGAGATATACAATGCGTCTGAAGGGTTCTTTGGGATTCAGGATGATCTGTCCAAACCCGATGAGATGCTCCTCATGCTCGATTACGGCATTTTCTATGAGTTCATTCCGATGAGCGAGGAGGGAGAAGAGGCGAACACTATCGTTTCTTTAAGCCAGGTAGAAGTAGGCGTGAATTATGCGATGGTCATTTCGACAAACGCGGGTTTGTGGCGCTACAAGATTGGAGATACCGTGAAATTCACTTCCGTGAGTCCGTATCGCATTAAGATTTCGGGAAGGACAAAGCATTTCATCAATGCTTTCGGGGAAGAGTTGATCATCGAGAATGCGGAGACAGCCGTCGCGCGCGCTTGCGCCGCGACCCAGGCAGAGATCAAGGATTATACGGCGGCACCAGCCTTTATGAACGAGGGTAAAAATGGGCACCACGAATGGGTGGTCGAATTTTCAAAAGCCCCAAAAGATTTTCGTACCTTTGCACAGATTTTGGACCAAACGCTTCGCGAGCAAAACTCGGATTACGATGCGAAAAGGTCTTATGATTTAGTGCTTGGCCCTCCTTTGGTCCATATCGCCCCAGCCGGAACTTTCCACAACTGGATGCGGGAACGAGGGAAATTAGGCGGCCAACACAAAGTTCCGAGGTTAAGTAACCACCGGGAATTTTTAGAAGGAGTCAAGGCTCATTTTTAATCAAAACAAGCTATGTCGTTAAAATTAACTATCGAGAATGGTATCAAAGATGCCATGCGTGCGAAAGACGCAGACCGTTTACGTGCATTACGTGCGATCAAATCCATGATTCTTTTGGAAGAAACATCGGGTTCTAGCGCGGACGGTTTAAGCGCAGACGCAGAGATGAAAATCTTAATGAAAGCAGCGAAACAACGCCGCGATTCATTAGAAGTTTATGTTTCTCAAAACCGTCCAGACCTAGCCGAAAAAGAGCAAGCGGAATTAGCGATCATCGAAGAATTCTTGCCTAAGCAATTGTCTGACGCTGAATTAACGGCTAAAATCACCGAAATCATCGCTGCCGTAGGCGCTACGAGTCCGGCGGATATGGGTAAAGTGATGGGTGCTGCTTCGAAGCAATTAGCTGGATTAGCAGACGGTAAAGCCATCTCTGCGAAAGTGAGTGAATTATTAAAGAAATAAGATTGGAAAAGAAGGTCGCGATACGGAATCTAAGTTTTGAACAGCTGAAGGCAGAGATGCTCGCAGCCGGAGAACCCGCGTTCCGAGCAAAGCAGGTGTACGAGTGGATTTGGAAGAAGGCTGCCCGCAGTTTCGATGCGATGGGAAATGTCCCTAAGACGACGCGCGAATGGCTTTCGGAGAAATTCTCTTTGCAAATCGTGACGACCGCGGAGGCGCAATACAGCTCCGACCGCACCATCAAATCTAGCTTTCAATTACACGATAACAACCTCGTGGAGGGAGTATTAATTCCTACCCGAGAACGCGTGACGGCCTGTGTTTCTTCCCAAGTGGGATGTTCGCTTACCTGCAGCTTCTGTGCGACGGGTTATATGGACCGCAAGCGTAATTTAGAGTCATTCGAGATCTACGATCAGGTCGTGTTAATCCGCGATCAGGCACAGGAAAAATACGGTCAAGCGCTGACGAACATCGTTTACATGGGGATGGGCGAGCCGCTGTTGAACTATGCGAATGTGTTGAAATCCATCGAGCAGATTACCTCGCCAGAGGGTTTAGGGATGTCGCCACGCCGCATTACGGTGTCTACGGCGGGTATCGCGAAGATGATCCAAAAACTAGGTGACGATCAGGTCAAGTTCAATCTAGCCCTTTCCCTGCACGCCGCAAACGATACGAAGCGTAATCAGATTATGCCTATTAACGAGAGCAATACCTTACAAGTCCTAAAGGCCGCGCTTTTGTATTTCTTCGAGAAGACGGGCAACGAAATCACCCTCGAATACATCGTCTTTAACAAGTTCAACGACACCCTGGAGGACGCCCGCGAATTGTATGAGTTTGCCAAAGGCATCCCGTGCAAAATCAACCTCATCGAATACAATCCCATCGCTCAATCTTCTTTCGTGAATGCGGAGGCAGATGCGATCGCGAAGTTCTCTGCGTTCTTAGAAAGTAAACGAATGATCGTGAATATCCGCCGCTCCCGCGGACGCGATATTGATGCGGCTTGCGGCCAGCTTGCCGGCAAAAAAGCCCCAGTCGATGCCTAATACCATGTTTCCCATCTTCTTGAAAATGGATCAAATCCAGACCTTGGTCGTGGGAGGAGGGAACGTAGCCTTAGAAAAGTCATCCGCCATTTTGCGCAATTCACCAGAGGCAAACTTGACCTTAGTGGCGCCTTTTTTTCGCCCAGAAACGATCGAATACCTGCAGGATTTTCCGCACGTGCGCATCTTAACGCGCGGCTTTCAACCATCGGATTTAGAAGGGCTAGACTTAATCATCTGTGCCACGGATTCTCCCGCTTTGCACGCGGAAATCAAAGCCTTAGCCGCTGCCCAGCACTTGCTTTGCAATGTGGCGGATACGCCACCTTTGTGTGATTTTTATTTAGGATCCATCGTGCAAAAAGGGGATCTAAAGATTGCGATCTCGACGAACGGGAAGTCCCCTACGTTGGCCAAAAGAATCAGAGCCTTTCTGGAAGACGTCATCCCAGACGACATTCAAACCTCCCTCGATCAATTAGAGGAAGCTCGTAAATCATTAAAGGGTGACTTTCAAGAGAAAATCACCCAATTAAATGAACTAACTAAGAATCTAATCTTTCCCAAAAAGGACTAGTCGTCGATCTTCGCTGTCTCCAGCGTGGGCACTAAAGTGTAAATAATCAGCCAAGCTAACACGTACGCACTTCGGCAAAGCAAGAAGATGATGTTATAACCGTCGTTAATATTACCTAATAACTTATATTTATCTAAAAGGGAACCTACGATCATTGGGAAGAAAATACCTCCAACAGATCCAGCCATTCCCCCGATTCCGATGACAGAACTCACTGCTTTCTTCGGGAACATATCCGTCGCAATCGAGTAGATATTTGCGCTCCACGCCTGGTGAGCCGCCGCCGCTAAGGAAATTAATCCTACCGCTTGCCAAATATTATCACAATAACGCGCTAACATAATAGGCACCACCGCAATCGCGAAACTGAACATTGACCACTTGCGCGCCTTGAATGACGGCCAGCCTTTGTTGATTAAATAACCAGACAACCATCCACCGCCAATACTACCAATCGTCGTCGCCGTATACACGATGATTAATTCTAAACTAGGCTTCTTCAAGTCTAAGTGGAAACGCTCCGAGAAGTAGGATGGTAACCAGAAAAGGAAGAACCACCAGATAGGATCCGTGAACATTTTGCCAAAAAAGAAGGCCCAAGTCTGCTTAAATCCAAACAATTTACTCCAGCGAACCGGCGTCACATTGTCATCCTTCTCCTCCATATCCGCGTGGATATAGTCGAATTCCACTTTCGATAAAGACTGGTGCTTAGAAGGCACCTCATAGTAAAACCACCAGAAGATCAACCAAATAAAGCCGATCGCTCCGGTTGCGATAAAGGCCATTTCCCAGCCATAAACTCCCAAGATCCAAGGCACTAAAATGGGTGCTGCCACCGCTCCAATGTTCGCACCTGAATTAAAGATACCCGTCGCTAGCGCTCGCTCGTTTTTAGGGAACCATTCCGCCACGGTCTTAATCGCTGCGGGGAAGTTTCCCGCCTCGCCTAGACCTAATAAACCGCGCATGAACGCGAAACTCATCGTGCCAGTTGAAAGTGCATGCAACATCGCCGCGATACTCCACACCACAATCGAAATAGAATAACCTAATTTTGTACCGATTCGGTCTATAATTCCGCCAAAACCCAATAAACTTATCGCGTAGGCCGCTTGGAAAGTGATGACAATGTTCGAATAATCTGTCTCAGACCAGTCAAACTCTTTTTCCAAGACCGGCTTCAATAAGCCGATAACTTGGCGGTCTAAATAGTTAATCGTCGTCGCGAAAAATAGCAGTGCGCATATTTTCCAACGGTACTTTCCAATTGTTTCCATATTACAGTTCGTGATAGGTTTTGATCAGGTTAGCGATCGTGTTTGATATAGAGGTATAGTCTTGTTTTTGAATTAAATCAGCTGGGAACAATTGAGAGCCCATGCCTACTGCCGCTGCACCAGCATCAAACCACGTTTTTAAGCTTTCGCGGTTCGGTTCCACTCCGCCCGTTACCATGATTTTGGTCTTCGGCATCGGTCCTTGTATCGCTTTCACGAAAGCGGGTCCTACCACGTTGCCTGGGAATATTTTTACGTATTTAGCACCTAAAATCTCCGCATTGCGAATCTCTGTCAAGGTCATCGTGCCTGGCATCCAAGGAATATTGTGTTTCGCACAAATCTCTCCTACGGAAGTCGTCGTAAAGGGTTGTAATATAAAGTCAGCGCCCATTTCAATGAATTCAGTCGCCTGTTTTGCATCGTAAATCGTACCGATTCCTAACACTAAATCCGGGCATTCTTTCTCGCAAAAGTCAATTAGTTTCGCAAAGATGGCTGGTGCCGCTTCGCCGCGGTTAGTGAATTCAAAAACGCGAATTCCACCGTCGTAGCAGGCTTTCAGAACGTTTTGGGCGATCGTTTGATCCGCGTTGAAAAATAAAGGGACGATAGGCGTTTCCGCTAATCGAGAGTACACTACATCTGCTGAATTTCTAGCCATGATTATCTTTTTAGTCGTCCGGTGATATCGCCACCCATGACGGTTTCAATTTCGTCTAGGTTTGATAAATTAATATCCCCTTCGATCGTGTGTTTTAAAGCGGAAGCCGCTACCGCAAAGGCCAAAGACTTCGCCTCATCACCATAAACTAAGTTTCCGTAAATGTATCCGGCCATGAATGCATCTCCACCACCGATGCGATCGACGATTTGGGAGATTTCTACGGTATCGGATTTGATGACCTTCGAGCCATCAAAGGAGGTGGCTGACAAAGTATTTTGAGACGCAGAAATCTGGCCTCTTTTCGTATTAATAATCTTCTTTAAGTTAGGGAAACGTTCCTTAATCTGAATACAGATGTCATGCCAGCCACTTTTTGCGCGGCCATCCGGTACGATGTCTAGGATATCCTCTGCATCCGCTTTCCCACATACGATAATATCACATTGTGCAATCAAATCAGGCATCACTTCTTTGACTGATTTACCATATTGCCAAAGGTTCTTGCGGTAATTCACATCCGCCGAGATCGTCAAACCTTGCGCTTTTGCCTCTTTCAATGCAGCCGATAAAGCTACCGTTGCCGCCTCCGAAATGGCAGGTGTAATGCCTGTCCAATGAAACCAACCCGCACCATTAAAAATTTCTTTCCAATTAAAATCCGCAGGATTGAGATTAGCGAAAGCAGAATCAGCGCGGTCATAGGTCACTTTGCTCGGACGCATCGCTGCCCCAAACTCCACAAAATACAAACCTAAACGCCCTTCTTTATACGCCGTATGCGACATGTCCACTCCTACTTGGCGGTAATAGCCGGTGGCAGCTTTGCCTAATTCGTTGTTTGGGAAACAAGTCACGTGTTCCGCCGGGATCCCGATGTGGGCTAATCCGCCCGCTACGTTTGCCTCGCCGCCACCATAGGTGATGTTCAATGACTGTGCTTGGGTAATGCGTCCATAGCCTGCTGGGCTTAAACGACCCATAATTTCCCCAAAAGTGATAACCTTCTTCATTAATTCTCGAAATTAAAAAATCCTGCCGCGTTGTTATACGAGATGTCTTGCACCAGCTTGCCTAACCAAGCAATATCCGCCGGTAATTCGCCATTTTCCACATCTGCGCCCAGTAAATTACATAAGATTCTTCTAAAATACTCATGTCTTGGAAACGAAAGGAAACTTCTGGAGTCCGTTAACATCCCCACGAAGTGGCTCAACATTCCCATATTGGAGAGCGTGTTGATCTGCTTTTCCATGCCGTCTTTTTGGTCCAAAAACCACCAACCCGACCCGAATTGCATCTTTCCTACAATCGTCCCATCCTGGAAATTACCCGTCATCGTCGCTAACAATTCGTTATCGCGCGGATTCAAATTATACAAAATCGTCTTCGCTAATTGATTCGTCGAATCTAAGTGATTTAAGAATTTCGACAAAGGCCGCGCCTGCTCAAAATCTCCAATCGAATCAAATCCCGTATCAGGTCCTAAAGTGCCTAACAGACGGTCATTGTTATTGCGAATCGCCCCTAGGTGGAATTGTTGTGTCCAACCTTTGGCATGGTCTAAATGTGCAAAATATACCAGCATTGCTGATTTAAACTGCACTTTCTCTTTCTGATTAATCGTTTTACCCGTCATTAATCGCTCAAAAATGTGTGCGATTTCCTGTTCCGTATAATCGTCTGCGTAAATCTGCTCTAGCCCATGGTCACTTAAACGACATCCCACCGAATGGAAAAAATCGTGTCTCGCCGCTATCGCTTTCTTGTAATCCGCTAAGCTCTGAATCTCCATATCAGCCGCAGCCGCCAGCGAATTCACGTAGTTCACAAACACGATTTCGTCATCCACGCCCATCGCTTTATCCGGACGGAAGGTAGGCAAGACTTTGATCGCAAATCCACTCGCCTTGATTTGTTTATGATAAGCCAAATTATCGATCGGATCATCCGTCGTACAAAGCGCCTTCACGTTCATCTTTAACAATAAGTTGCGCACAGAAAACGCTGGAGTACGCAAAAGAGCATTGCACTGATCGTAAATGCGCTTTCCGCTTTCCGCATTCAATAATTCCGTAATTCCGAAGTAGCGCTGCAACTCCAAGTGCGTCCAGTGATAAAGTGGGTTACGCATCGTATAGGGGACCGTTTCTGCCCATTTCAAGAATTTCTCCTCGTCAGACGCATTTCCCGTGATGTATTTTTCATCCACCCCGTGAGCGCGCATCGCACGCCATTTATAGTGGTCGCCGGCTAACCAGATTTGGGAGACATTATCGAATTGCTTGTCCTCCGCGATCTGCTGAGGAATCAAGTGATTGTGATAATCAATAATGGGCATTTGCGCCGCATATTGATGGTACAAAGTCTGCGCCGTCTCGGACTGCAACAAGAAATCTTTATCTAAAAACGCTTTCATAGTATGTCGTTTAATCTCTACTCTATAATCTCTACTCTCTAAATATATTTAGTAACCCCCTCCACAAATCCAGGAACCTTTGTCAAATCCGTGCCCCATAAATCTGTATTGGATAACACTTTCTTCAAGTCAAAATCTTTCCAAGCCTCGTAGAAATACGGCGCATAGTCGCATTGGATAGGGTAGGCCTCTCCGTTGCTATCGCCAAAGTATTTTCCATCTTCCACTTTCACCGCATGCATAAATTGCAAGTAAGCCGCGAAGCCCATGCAGAAAAGTTCAGGAGCCTTGCCAAAGTTTTTAGCATAATTAATCAACAATGGCACGTTGCGCATCCGCATTTTCGTCGTGTACTGCACCGTAATGTCGATCAATTTGTGGTTAATGAACGGATTACGGAAACGGTCTAATACCGAACGCCCAAAGCGATCCGCCACCTTGAAATCCATTTTATAAGGGATGCCCAGCGCTAATTCGCTCAGCATTAAGTTCATGATCAGCTTGCTTAAATAGCCGTTTGCCATCACATCCTTTACGAGGCGGAAACCTAGTAAAAAGGACATTCCACATAGCAAAGTGTGTGTTCCATTCAATAAGCGCAATTTCAATTCGCGGTAGATTTCGATATCTTCGGCGATAATTACTCCTTTATCTGCTGGGGCAAAGGAAAGCACCTCTTTTACTTTGGCCCCTCCTTGAATCGCCCACAGGCTATACACCTCCGAAATGATCATCAAAGAATCCTCATAGCCTAATTTCGCACAAATCTCTGCATTCGTCGCCGCATCCGGACTACCGGGTACGATGCGATCCACTAAGGAATTACAGAAGTGATTCGCCGTTTCTAACCAAGAGACAAACTCTGCTGATAGACCGTGGTCCGCAGCTAATTTCAAGACAATGCCTTTCAACACATCTCCGTTGTTGATAATTAATTCCGTAGGGACAATGACCATTCCTGAGGCAGCAGATCCAGCAAAATGCGTGAAACGCGCATGCAAGAACGCCAATAATTTAGCAGGGAAAGAACTAGGGCAACCATTCGCGATTGGATCATTAGCCACATAGGTGATCCCTACTTCTGTCGTGTTCGAAAGGATGATTTGCATCTGCTCGCTCTTCGCGCATTCGATGATTTTATCCCAGTCTTTTGAAGCGGTAATGGTACGAGAGATGGAGGAGTTGATGATATGCTCTTCTTTGGCCACACCCTCATCGATTCCCTTGATGCAATGCGTATACAAACCATCTTGTTCGTCAAAGGCATCTGCGCCTCCTTTAGCCGTCGATTTTACGACCACTACGCGACCCTTGAAAATTCCCGCGCGGTTTGCTTTGTCGATATAAAAATCGCAAAGTCCGCGTTGCAAGACTCCCGTCCCAAATTGTAGGACTTTCTCCGGATACGTAAATATCTCCGGCGATGGAACTTGTAAAGCAATAGAAGATTGAAGTTTGCCTGACTCCAGGAATTTTTTAGATAAGCGCATAGTAATTCTAATTTCCTTTAAAAGGCAAAAATCCCCTCTTTTTACCTGATTTTCAGCTAAAAAAACGGGATTAAATCACCTAAAACGTTTACGCTTCGCCTATGGGGCCGTTATAATTCATCGGGAATTGGAAACCTGCGGCATCCCCTTCTTTCATAATGGGGCCAAAGGCCTCTTCGTACTTCTGAATATTCTCCTGTAGCGCCTGCATTAAGCGGTAAGCGTGGTCTGGAGTCATCACGACTCTCGACTTTACTTTGGCCTTAGGTAGACCAGGAAGGATGCGAATAAAGTCCATCACAAATTCCGATGGGCTATGCGCGATTAACGCTAAGTTCACATAATGGCCCTCCGCCATCTCTTCTGGAAGTTCGATATTGAGTTGATTTTCTTCTGTTGGGTTTTCCATTTTTTCTGTTGGGATAAAAAATAAACCCCCGAACTTAAGAAAAGCCGGGGGTCTATTCAAATGAATCTACAAATTAGTTTGCAGCTTCTACTTTTTCTTTCGCTTCAGCGATTTCAGCAGCTTCCTTCTTCGCTTCGATAGCTTTTAGCTCATCTTTCGATGTCACTAAAATGTCTTTGTAGCGACGAAGACCTGTACCTGCTGGAATCAAGTGACCTACGATAACGTTCTCTTTCAAGCCGTCTAAGGTATCCACTTTCGCGCGAATCGACGCTTCAGAAAGTACTTTCGTAGTTTCCTGGAACGACGCAGCGGAGATGAATGACTCAGTTCCTAACGAAGCTTGCGTGATACCTTGTAAGTTAGAAGAAGAAACGGCTGCTTGCGCATCACGTACCTTCATTAACTTCATATCTCTACGCTTTAACGAAGAGTTCTCATCACGTAAAGCACGAGCAGAAAGAATCATACCTGCTTTGTATTTCTCAGAATCTCCAGCGTCAGTGATCACTTTCTGATCTAAGATCAAGTCGTTCTCGTGACGGAATACGAAACGATCTACGTTTTGACCTTGTAAGAATTGCGTATCACCTGGCTCTAAAATCTGAACTTTTTGCATCATTTGGCGAACGATACACTCGATGTGCTTATCATTGATCTTCACACCTTGTAGACGGTATACGTCTTGGATCTCGTTCACTAAGTATTCTTGTACCGCTGTAGGTCCTTTGATCTTCAAGATATCTGAAGGTGTAATCGCACCATCAGAAAGTGGAGAACCTGCACGCACGAAGTCATTATTTTGTACTAAGATGAATCGTGTCAAAGGTACTAAGTAACGACGCTCAGCTCCTTCTTTCGGTGTCACGATAATCTCACGATTACCACGCTTAATCACACCGTAAGAAATAACGCCATCAATCTCCGTTACTACCGCTGGATTCGATGGGTTACGTGCTTCGAATAATTCCGTTACACGTGGAAGACCTCCCGTAATGTCACGTGTTTTACCTGCCGCACGAGGAATCTTAGCGATAATTTGACCCGCTTTGATTTTATCTCCTTCGTCGATCGCTAAACGCGCACCCACTGGAACGTTATATACTAAATCTTCTTTACCTTTTGCTTTAACTAATACGGATGGGTTCTTTGTCTTATCTTTCGATTCTACAATGACCTTCTCACGCATACCTGTTTGCTCATCCGCTTCTTCTTTGTAGGTATTATTTTCTTCGATTGCTTCGAATTCAATTTTACCTTCAGCTTCAGAAAGGATAACCGCATTGTATGGATCCCAAGCACAGATTTCGTCTCCTTTTTTCACCGCTTGGCCTTCCTTAACGCGTAAGAATGAACCATAAGGAATGTTAGAAGAGATCAAGATTTGTTTGTTCGCTGGGTTCACAATTTGAACCTCACCAGAACGACCCATCACGATTTCTACTGGATTTCCATCTGCATCTGTAGAGCTTACAGAACGAACTTCTTCGAAGTTAATCACCCCGTCAAATTTCGCTTTTACGCTCGCATCTAAAGAAACGTTTTGTGCTGTACCACCCACGTGGAATGTACGTAACGTTAACTGAGTACCTGGCTCACCAATCGATTGAGAGGCAATTACACCTACCGCTTCTCCTAAGTTTACCATCGCAGCTGTCGCTAAGTTACGTCCGTAACATTTCGCACACACACCGCTTAACGTCTCACACGTTAATACCGAACGAATTTCAACTGACTCGATCGCTGTCTCATCGATTTTCGTTGCGATCGCTTCGTTGATTTCATCACCTGAAGCAACGATTAACTCATTTGTGATCGGATCGTACACATCGTGAATAGATACACGACCTAAGATACGCTCAGATAATGGCTCGATGATCTCCTCATTGTCTTTCAATGGGAACACCTCGATACCACGTAACGTACCACAATCTTCTTCATTCACGATAACGTCTTGCGCTACGTCGTGTAAACGACGAGTCAAGTAACCCGCATCGGCTGTTTTCAAGGCAGTATCTGCTAAACCTTTACGCGCACCGTGAGTCGAGATAAAGTACTCTAATACGTCAAGACCTTCTTTAAAGTTAGAAAGGATTGGGTTTTCGATGATTTCACCTACCGAACCTTGTAAGTTCTTCTGAGGCTTAGCCATCAAACCACGCATACCACCTAGTTGACGAATTTGCTCACGAGAACCACGGGCTCCGGAGTGCATCATCATATAGATCGCGTTGAATCCTTGGTTATCCTCTTCCATCTGCTTCATCAATGTCTCGGTAATTTTCGAGTTCACTTTAGTCCAGATGTCAATAACTGCGTTGTAACGCTCGTTATCTGTGATTAAACCCATTAAGTAGTTGTCCCAAACCGCTTGAACATCTTCTTGCGCTTTCTTCACTAATGAAGCTTTCTCCGCCGGAATTTGAACATCGCCAATACCCATCGATAAACCACCGTGGAAGGCTTGTTGGAAACCTAATTCTTTGATATCATCTAAGAATTGCGCTGTACGAGCCATACCACAGATCTTGTGAACGTGTGAGATGATTTGTTGCAATTTCTTCTTAGTCAATAACTCATTAATGTAACCTACGGCTGTAGGAACACATAAGTTGAATAATACACGGCCAGCCACAGTTTCCACCATTTCTTCTACCAATGTACCATCGTCCTTACGAACGGTAGCTTTCACTACAATGTTCGCGTGCTTTGATAATTTCTTCTCGTTCAAGGCGATAACAACCTCCTCAAATCCGTAGAAACGGTGTCCTTCTCCTTCTACCTTGTGATCAGGAGTTGACTTACGGCCTTTAGTTACATAATATAAACCTAACACCATGTCCTGAGATGGTACCGTAATAGGCGCACCATTCGCTGGGTTCAAGATGTTATGAGAGGCAAGCATTAATAATGAGGCTTCCAAAATCGCTTCATGTCCTAGTGGAACGTGAACCGCCATCTGGTCACCATCGAAATCGGCGTTAAAGGCCGTACACGTTAATGGGTGCAATTGGATCGCTTTTCCTTCGATTAATTTCGGTTGGAAAGCTTGAATACCTAAACGGTGAAGGGTAGGAGCACGGTTTAAAAGAACTGGGTGTCCTTTCATTACATTTTCCAAAATATCCCAAACCACTGGATCCTTACGATCAACAATTTTCTTCGCAGACTTAACCGTCTTTACGATACCACGCTCGATCAACTTACGGATAACAAACGGCTTGAATAATTCTGCCGCCATATCCTTCGGAAGACCACACTCGTGCATTTTCAATTCTGGACCTACCACAATAACCGAACGACCTGAATAATCGACACGCTTACCTAATAAGTTTTGACGGAAACGACCTTGCTTACCTTTCAACATATCAGAAAGAGACTTCAAGGCACGGTTACCTTCAGAACGAACCGCATTTACTTTACGTGAGTTGTCAAATAAGCTATCAACAGCTTCTTGCAACATACGTTTTTCGTTACGTAAGATTACCTCTGGCGCTTTGATCTCGATCAAACGCTTCAAACGGTTGTTACGGATAATCACACGACGGTATAGATCATTTAGATCAGATGTCGCAAAACGACCTCCATCTAATGGCACTAATGGACGCAATTCTGGTGGAATTACTGGAACCATTTTGATGATCATCCACTCAGGACGGTTATCGATACGACCGATCGACTCACGGAACGCTTCTACCACTTTCAAACGCTTCAAGGCTTCAGCCTTACGTTGTTGAGAGGATTCAGTATCCGCAGAGTGACGCAAGTCAGCCGATAAGCTGTCTAAGTCAATGCGTGTTAACAACATATTTAACGCGTCAGCACCCATTTTCGCGATGAATTTCTGTGGATCTTCATCAGGTAAATGCTGGTTCTCGCGCGGTAATTTGTCTAAGATATCTAAGTACTCGTCTTCTGTTAAGAAATCAAGGTATTGGCTACCAATCTTTCCTTCTTCCGCGTACATACCTGCTTGAACTACGACGAAACGTTCGTAATAGATTACTTGGTCTAATTTCTTAGTAGATAAACCTAGCATGTAACCGATTTTGTTCGGTAAGCTACGGAAGTACCAGATGTGTGCTACTGGAACCACTAATTCGATGTGGCCCATACGCTCACGACGTACTTTTTTCTCCGTTACTTCTACACCACAGCGATCGCAAATGATGCCTTTGTAACGAATACGCTTGTATTTACCGCAATGGCACTCCCAGTCCTTGGTAGGACCGAAGATACGCTCGCAAAACAAACCGCCCATTTCGGGTTTGTAGGTACGGTAGTTGATGGTTTCCGGTTGCGTTACCTCGCCATTAGACCCCTCTAAGATGGACTCAGGAGAGGCTAGTGAGATGGTTACTTTTTGGAAATCGCTATTCAGCTTTCTAGTCTTTTTAAATGACATTTTCTATGTATTTTATTGGAAAATGAACTCTTTTAATAGGGCCAAAGCCCAATGGTTTACTCGAGGGTGATTTCAAGGGCTAAACCTCTCAATTCGTGAATCAATACGTTGAATGATTCTGGAATGTTAGGCTTAGGCATGTTCTCCCCTTTTACAATAGCTTCGTAAGCTTTTGCGCGACCGATGACATCATCAGACTTCACAGTTAAGATCTCTTGCAAGATATTCGCTGCACCGAAGGCCTCTAATGCCCAAACCTCCATCTCACCAAAACGCTGACCACCAAACTGAGCTTTACCACCCAATGGTTGTTGTGTAATTAATGAGTAAGGTCCGATCGAACGTGCGTGCATCTTATCATCCACTAAGTGACCCAGTTTCAACATATAGATGATACCTACAGTCACCGGTTGATCAAATTTATCACCCGTTAAACCATTGTATAAATACGTACGACCCCAGTCTGGTAAACCTGCTAACGTTAATTCAGCGGCTACCTCTGCTTCAGTTCCACCGTCGAAAATAGGTGTTGCATAACGCTTACCTAATTTTTGTCCAGCCCAACCTAATACGGTCTCGTAAATTTGTCCTAAGTTCATACGAGATGGTACCCCTAGTGGATTCAATACGATATCTACTGGTGTTCCATCTTCTAAGAATGGCATATCTTCTTCACGAACGATACGAGCAACAATACCCTTATTACCGTGACGACCCGCCATCTTATCACCTACTTTTAACTTACGCTTCTTCGCTACATACACCTTCGCTAATTTCACGATACCTGCAGGCAATTCATCACCTACCTCTAACACGAAACGCTCACGCTTAAAGTTTCCAGCGATTTCGTTACGACGAACGTGGAAGCTCTTAATTAACGCTAAGAAAGTCGCGTTAGTCGCTGCATCTGCTGTTGCTTCTTCTACGATCAAATCAGAAAGTAAATTCGCTTCTTCAGGAACGGCATACGTTGACTCATCGCGGTATAAGTTTTTATCTGGGAATAATAATTCTTCGATGTTCTTCGCTGTGAATTTAACCCCTTTCTCTACGATCACTGTGCCAAACTTGTGACGGATACCTCCACATGTTTTGCCAGCTAATAAAGCAACGGTCTTTTCGATCATGATTTTACGAACCTCTAACAGGTCTTTACCGTATTGCTTCATAACCAATTTCAATTCAGCCTTCGACTTATCACGTTGATCCTTATCCTTTTTAGGACGAGCGAACAATTTCGTGTCGATAACCACCCCTTTTAATGATGGTGGCGCTTTCTTCGAAGCATCTTTCACGTCACCTGCTTTGTCACCAAAGATGGCACGTAATAATTTCTCTTCTGGAGTTGGATCAGATTCTCCTTTTGGTGTAATCTTACCAATTAAGATATCTCCTTCTTTCACCTCAGAACCTACGCGAACAACACCGTTCTCGTCTAGGTTACGAACTGTCTCCTCAGAAACGTTCGGGATTTCAGAAGTTAATTCCTCCTCACCACGTTTCGTATCACGTACCTCTAATTCGAATTCCTCAATGTGGATCGAAGTAAAGATATCGTCACGAACCACTTTTTCAGACATCACGATCGCATCCTCAAAGTTGTAACCTTGCCATGGCATGAACGCCACTTTCATGTTACGACCTAAAGCTAGCTCACCTGCTTGAGTTGCATAACCCTCGCAAAGTGCTTGTCCCTTTTCTACTTTTTGTCCTTTAAAGACAATCGGCTTCAAGTTGATCGTTGTATCCTGGTTCGTTCTACGGAACTTGATTAATTTGTATTCTTTTGTAGAACCGTGGAAGCTTACTAATTTTTGCTCCTCTGTTTGATCGTAGTTCACTACAATGCGTAACGCATCTACGTATTCGATCACACCACTTCCTTCAGCAACAACTAAAGTACGAGAGTCAATCGCAACGCGGTGTTCTAAACCTGTACCTACGATAGGTGCTTCTGGGCGTAACAATGGCACCGCTTGGCGCTGCATGTTCGATCCCATCAAGGCACGGTTCGCATCATCATGTTCTAAGAAAGGAATCATAGAAGCCGCAACCGAAACAATTTGGTTAGGCGCTACGTCCATATATTGAGCATCCGCTGGATTCACTAATGGGAAGTCACCTTCGAAACGTGCTTTCACACGGTCAGATAAGAATTTACCCGTTTTGTCAATCTGCGCATTCGCTTGCACGATGTTCATGCCATCTTCTTCTTCTGCCGTTAAATACGAAACAGTCGTAGACGTATCTACTTTTCCTGATTCGATTAGACGGTAAGGAGTTTCGATGAAGCCCATTCCGTTTACTTTCGCGTGAACGCAAAGAGAAGAAATCAAACCGATGTTTGGTCCCTCTGGCGTTTCAATCGTACAAAGACGACCGTAGTGCGTATAGTGAACGTCACGAACCTCGAAACCAGCTCTTTCACGAGAAAGACCGCCTGGCCCTAGGGCAGACATACGACGCTTGTGCGTGATCTCAGCTAATGGATTCGTTTGATCCATAAATTGAGATAGCTGATTTGTTCCAAAGAACGAGTTAATCACAGACGATAACGTACGTGCATTAATCAAGTCTACTGGCTTAAAGTCCTCGTTATCACGAACGTTCATACGTTCTTTGATCGTACGAGCCATACGTGCAAGACCTACACCGAACTGAGCATATAATTGCTCACCCACGGTACGTACACGACGGTTAGACAAGTGGTCAATATCATCGACAACCGCGCGAGAGTTGATCAAACCGATCAAGTACTTCACGATAGAGATGATATCTTCTTTTGTCAATACCTTAATATCCATTGGGATATCATGGCCTAATTTTTTATTGATACGGTAACGACCTACTTCGCCTAAATCATAACGCTTGTCTGAGAAGAACAAGTTTTGGATGATATCACGTGCTGTTTGCTCATCAGGAGCATCCGTGTTACGTAATTGCTTGTAGATAACTTCTACCGCCTCTTTCTCCGAGTTCGAAGTATCTTTTTGTAACGTATTGTAGATAATGTTGTAATCAGATACGTTCACATCGTCTTTGTGCAAGATGATCGTGCTTGATCCTGATTCCAAAATCGTCTCAATCTCGTTCTCTGTAATAACCGTATCACGCTCGATCAAGATTTCGTTACGGTCGATAGAAACTACCTCACCTGTATCTTCATCTACGAAGTCTTCTTGCCACGTTTTCAAAACCCTCGCAGCTAAGCGACGACCTACCGTTGACTTCAAAGTCTTCTTGTCTACCTTTAATTCTTCAGCTAGGCCAAATAAATCAAGGATATCCTTGTCATTACCATATCCGATCGCACGAAGCAATACAGTTACTGGGAATTTCTTTTTACGGTCGATGTACGCGTACATCACATTGTTAACGTCCGTTGCAAATTCAATCCAAGAACCCTTGAATGGAATGATACGAGCCGAATACAATTTAGTTCCATTCGTATGCTTCGATTGCGCGAAGAATACACCTGGCGAACGGTGCAACTGAGAAACGATGACACGCTCAGCACCGTTGATCACGAATGATCCACGTTCTGTCATGTACGGAATGTTTCCTAAGAATACTTCTTGTTCGATGGTTTGGAAATCTTCGTTGTCTGTATCATTACAGATCAAACGCAATTTCGCTTTTAAAGGTACTGAATACGTTAAACCGCGGTCGATACACTCATCTACCGAATATTTCGGCGGATCTACAGAGTAGTCAACGAACGACAAAACGAAATTTTCCCGCGAATCCGCGATTGGAAAATTCTCAGCAAACACTTTAAATAAACCTTCGTCAGTACGATTCTCAGCAGCTGTCTCTAGCTGGAAAAAATCCTGAAAGGATTGGATTTGGATATCCAGAAAATCTGGATAATCGATCACAGACTGCGTTTTCGCAAAGCTGTGTCTTCCTGTGGCAGTGATGTTACTCAAGGCTTTATACGTTTTAAATTAAATGAAAAATGGCCCTATGGGCACAATTTAAAGCTGAAATGCCTCGTAGATGAAAAAATGATCTCCCTTTGCGCTTCCCCTACGATAAAGGAATTGTGTTTCAGAAATCATTTCTTTTTGGATAGGCCCGAAGGCTTGTACCCTAAAATAGCCTGCAAAGGTACTGATAATTTTCTGAGATACAAGGGGGTTGTGAGATTTTTGTTTGAGATTGCCGAAAGTAGAGTAGAGATAATAGAGTATAGAGCATAGATGGCCCAAATCTCTACTCTCTTATCTCTACTCTATGCTCTATACTCTATAATCTCCCATTTTGATGAAAAATAAGATCCACTACTACCTCCGCTTCGTCCTCGCCTACACCCACGATGAGATCAAAGGGATTATTGTGCTTTTCGGAATGATGGGGATTTATGTATGCTATTATATAGGAAGCGAGTACTATAAGAAGGAGCAGGAAAGGTTGGAATTTAATCCAGAGGTTTGGGAGGCGAATTATCAGGAGATTAGGCCGAAGTCCGTAGGGAGAGAGTCCGGAGGAAAAGAGTCCGGAGGTTTTAAGTCCGGAGGTCGGGGGAAGGGTTGGGTTGACTATGGAAGCTATAAGTCCGGAGGAAAAGAATCCGGAGGTTTTAAGTCAGGAGGCCACAGGAGGCAGGCAGCCATCGACATCAATACCGCGGATTCGGCGGCATGGGTGGCCTTGAATGGGATAGGACCGGGGTTTGCGAAACGGATCATTACCTATAGAGAGAAGTTGGGTGGGTTTTACCAGGTGGATCAATTGAAGGAGGTGTATGGTTTGGACTCGATTTGGGTCAAAGAAAATAAGGCTATACTAAAGGTAGGGGCGGGGGTGTATCGGTTTCTGAAGATTAACCAGGTGGAATGGAAGGATTTCAGGCACCCGTATTTGCCTTATGGGCAGTCGAAGGTGGTTTTGGCATTCAGAAAACAACATGGACCATTGAAGGATTTTGAAACCTTGCAGCAAATTCAATTGCTAGATCAGGTGGCGTGGAGGCGGTTGAAACCTTACCTGAGCTTTGTGGTTCTTGATAATAAGTAGAAAACCCGTAATTTAGCATCCTATTTATTACACATCAACGAAACAATATGTCCTCAGGAGTTTTTCAAGTGCCTACACCTGTGAATGAGCCTATTTTGCAATATAGCGCAAATTCAGCGGAGAGATCCAAATTAAAGCAAGCCCTTTCGGATTTGCGGAATCAGCAAATTGACGTGCAGATGCGCATCGCAGGTCGTTCTGTGATGGGCGCCAAAAAAGTCGCCATGACTTGCCCCCACGATCACCAACACGTGTTAGGTCACTATTATGAAGGAGGAAAAGCGGAAGTGGCGCAGGCTATTGACGCGGCTCTAGCGGCCAGATCCGCTTGGGCATCGATGCCTTGGGAAGATCGCACGGCGATCTTTTTGAAAGCGGCAGATCTTTCGGCGACTAAATATAGAATGCAATTGAATGCGCGCACGATGTTAGGTCAATCGAAGAATGCCTACCAGGCGGAAATCGATGCGGCGTGTGAGTGGATTGATTTCTTACGTTTTAACGTGCATTACGCACAACAGATTTATAGCGAACAACCGATTTCGTCGCCTGGCGTTTGGAACCGTTTGGAATACCGTCCTTTAGAGGGCTTCGTTTACGCCCTGACTCCCTTTAACTTCACGGCGATTGCGGGTAATTTGCCGGCGGCACCAGCCTTGATGGGGAATACGGTCGTTTGGAAGCCATCGCCTACGCAGGTGTATTCGGCGGGATTATTGATGGAGATTCTAGAGGAGGCAGGTTTGCCAGCAGGCGTAATCAACTTAGTATTAGCGGATGGCCCGGAAGCAGGGGAGGTAGTATTCTCTCACCGCGACTTTGCGGGGATTCACTTTACGGGATCGACCGGCGTGTTTCAGACGATTTGGAAGAATATAGGCCAAAACATCGCCAACTACAAGTCCTATCCACGCATCGTGGGAGAAACCGGCGGAAAGGACTTCGTGGTAGCTCATTCCTCTGCTGACGCTAAAGCTTTAACTACCGGTTTAATCCGTGGCGCCTTCGAATACCAAGGCCAAAAATGCTCCGCAGCCTCTCGCGCCTACATCCCGGCTTCTTTATGGCCAGCGGTGGAAGCACAATTGAAGGCAGATTTAGCCGCTATCAAAATGGGCGGAACAGAAGATTTTGAAAACTTTGTGAACGCGGTCATCGACGCCAAAGCTTTCGCGAAAATCACCTCTTATATAAGTGAAGCAAAAAAATCCCCAGAAGTAAGTGTTATTTCAGGCGGAAACTTCGACGATTCGAAAGGCTATTTCGTAGAGCCTACCGTCTTATTGACGACTAATCCGACCTACCGCACGATGGTGGAGGAGATCTTTGGCCCTGTATTAACCATCTATGTATATAATGACGCAGATTGGAAAGAGACATTAGCCTTAGTAGACTCGACGTCAGCGTATGCCTTAACAGGTGCGATTTTCGCGCAAGACAAATATGCGATGCTAGAAGCGATGAAAGTACTAGAAAACGCCGCAGGTAACTTATACTTGAATGATAAGTGTACGGGAGCCGTGGTGGGCCAGCAGCCTTTTGGCGGAGCACGCGCCTCTGGAACGAATGACAAGGCGGGTTCTTATTTGAATCTATTGCGTTGGGTTTCCCCACGTACCGTGAAAGAAGTCTTCGTTTCACCTACGGATTTCCGTTATCCATTCTTAGAAAAGTAATAATCCTTTTATTGCCAAAAAAAGGCCAAAACCTCGCAGAATTAATTTTTGCGAGGTTTTTTTATTTTTTATTTAAATTTTTTCTCTTTGATTTTCAGTGTTTTAGCACATTCTCATTAAAAAGTTTCGAGTGCAGACTTGCGTTTAAAAAAATAATCCTACATCTTTGCACTCCCAATCGCTAGGAACAAAAGGTTTCTAGATCTAGACCGAGAGTGAATCAGGTGATTAAGTTCACGACAAGGCGGGTTGCTTTGTTTGGTTTATTGGAGGTACAAGAGTTCTTTGACGTGTTGATAGAAATAAAGAAGAGATACTGTGTTTAAATCACAGTGTCGAAATAGTAGCATTCAAGACAAGGATAATGACAATTTTCTTATATTAATAAGAGCAGTCAAACATC
>NZ_JBBKXY010000003.1:0-652512 GCF_042714495.1 Aquirufa originis
TAAAGTCAACGAGTCGTCACTACGTGACTTAGTCATCGCTGCGCGATTTAGTCAGAATAAGAGTATGGATTAGAGAGTATAGAGTAAAGATACGGCATAAAAAAGAGGCTGCCGCCTCGTTTTTTATCCACTCATGAAATATCGCCCCCCGCACTCTGCTCTTTGAGTAACGACTGTCCACTGTCCACTGCCGACTGCCGACCATTCACCATCTCTTCTCTCTTCTCTATTATCTGTTTTATTCTTTGCACTTTACCCTTTATGCTTTATATTTGCAACACTATTGCATTAAATATGAAACAGCTATTTTTTATTTTACTGGTGTTAGTTGGAGTTTTGGCCTGTAAAAAGGAGCCTGAAGTGTTGCCTACAGATGATAATGAGCTAATTACGACTGTTGAGCTTGTTTTTACGGATCCAGCTAATGTTTCTCGTTCTTTTAAATTTAGAGATATTGATGGCGATACACGTACGAAGCCAGAGGCTTTTGATACGTTAAAATTAGACAGAAATACGGAGTATAAGGTATCCATTCATATTGGTGATGAGTCTAAAGGCACTTATGAGGATATTACTGAAGATATCCAAGAAGAATCGGATGTGCATTTATTCGTGTACAGACCTAATCCTGTATCTCTTTTAGCCATACAAATTACGGACGTTGACAAGAACGCCTTACCTATAGGTTTGAACGCAAAAGCAAAGACTCAATATTTCCCTGGATCTGGTTTGTTACAAGTGATGCTTAAGCATCAGCCTCCTTTGAATGGTAAAATTGTGAAGACCGGTGAGGAAGAAGTGGGAAGTACAGATTTAGATTTAAGTTTCCCTCTTATTGTTAAATAGTTAGTTATATGTCTAAACAAAAATACAAGCATTTATTGCCAGCTGAAAAGCTTGGAGTGTTTTTGTCCCTTTTATGCGCCATTCATTGCCTCACTTTGCCTGTAGTTCTTTTTGCTGCGCCCTATTTAGCTAGCTCATTTGCCTTTAGTGTGACGATGGAATGGTTTTTAGTGGTTGTCAGCTTTGGGATGGCTTTACTTTTGTTATGGAAAGATTACCTGAAGCACCGTAAGCCAATGCCTTTGTATTTTTTAGGACTTGGTGTTTTTATTAAATTAGTGGATACGCTGGTTGGAATGAGGTCGATAGAATGGATTTTTGGCCTCTCTTTAGGGGTCTTTATTACGCTGGCCTATTGGTTTAATTACAAGCATAAAACGGCTTGTACGTGCAAAATCAAGTAGTTGATATCTTTAAACGAGGGATTTTTGTATCTTTATATCCTATCCCGGTTATAAATATTATTCAGTGAGCATTTCCTATCAACCCGTTATTGGCCTTGAAATTCATGCACAGTTGCAGACGAAGTCGAAGATTTTCGCGAGTGACCCTGTGCTTTTTGGTCAAGAAGCAAACACCTTAATTTCTCCTATTTCGTTAGGTCATCCAGGGACATTACCTTATTTGAACAAAAAGGTGGTGGAATTTGCGATCAAAATGGGTTTAGCGATAGGTTCAAAAATTGCCCCGCAACAGTATTTTGATCGTAAGAATTATTTTTATCCAGATCTTCCTAAGGGGTATCAAATTACCCAGGACAAAACGCCCATTTGTATAGGTGGTTCGGTTTTGGTTCATTTGAAGGATGGGGATAAGAGGATGGAGTTTCACCACATTCACCTAGAAGAGGATGCTGGTAAATCGGTACATGAGGGAGATAACCCCTTTAGTTTTTTGGACTATAATCGAGCAGGCACTCCATTAATCGAAATGGTGACAGAGCCATCGATTCACTCTTCAGAAGAAGCATTTGCCTTGGTTTCTGAAGTACGTAAATTAGTGCGTTATCTAGGAATTTGTGATGGAAATATGGAAGAGGGCTCTTTACGGGCAGACGTCAATGTCTCGATTAGGCCTGTAGGTACAACTACCTTAGGGACTAAAGTGGAGATCAAGAATATGAATTCCTTGCGTAACATTCAGCGCGCCATTGAGCACGAGATTGTTCGTCAAACGAAGGTATTAAACGAAGGTGGCGCGTTAATTCAAGAAACGAGGACCTTTGATGCTCATACGGGAACGACGCATTCTATGCGGGTGAAAGAGACGATGAATGATTACCGGTATTTCCCTGAGCCTGATTTGGCACCTTTGGAGATATCAGAAATATGGTTGCAAGAAATAAAAGCGTCTATGCCTTTATTGCCATGGGAACAAGAGCAAAAGTTAGTGATGGAATTTGGCTTACCTGCCTATGATGCACACTTTCTGGCAGATACGCGTGAAATGGCGATCTATTTTGAAGAGACAGCATCTTATTCGAAAGCATATAAATCCATATCGAACTGGTTAATGGGGCCTGTTAAGTCTCATTTGAACGAAAAAAATCAATCTATTACAGATTTTGAGTTAAGCCCGAAGACCTTGGCCGAAATGGTAGATTTAGTAGAGAGTGGTACGTTGACGCATAATTTGGCGGCACATCAGTTATTTCCTTTGGCCATCGAAAATCCAGCAAAATCACTAGCGCAGCTGGTGGAGGAGCAGGGTTGGTTGAATGCACAATCAGGTGATGAGTTAATTACTTGGGTGCAGGAAGCAATCGCGGCCTACCCAGATAAAGTGAAGGAATACCAAAAAGGGAAGAAAGGATTGATCGCCTTATTCATCGGAGAAGTGATGAAGAAATCGAAGGGAACCGCCGATCCGAAGCGCGTTAATCAATTGATATCAGAAGAATTAGCTAAAGCCTAAATGAGATTAATCGGATTCCTATTGTTATTGGCGACTGCGATTCAAGCTCAGAATTTCGAGTTACGAGTTGAGGCGAAGACGGTCATTCCGGGTAAAAAAATCTATTTAGAATACATTAATGAGTTAGGGAAATTGATCAAAGTCGACTCTGCAAGTCCATCTGCTCAACGTAAAGTTACCTTTAAAGGGAAAGTAAAAGACCAAGGGGCTTTTTATCTAGTGAACTTCTTTGATACGCCTAAACCCCAAAAAGTGCTCGTCATCCTAGAAGGAGGCGAAACGGTTGATATCGTCGCGGATGGTATGAATGATGAGGACGGAAAAAGTGCCTTTGCGATGAAGGGGGATTATCCTAACGTGAAATTTATGCTTGAATTGATGGCTATTTCGAAGGAAATGGAAGCGAAAGTACGTAAATGGAACCAGGAGATTCAGGTAGACCCTAAACAAGAAAAGCGAATTCAGGCTGAGTTTACACAGGCACAGGCAGCTAGCACTGGCAAAATAAAAGCCTTAATTCCGCAGATGGGGAGTCATTTAGTGGCACTTTGGGCAACTAATTTTTTGCCTGCGGAGAAAGAGATGGCCTCACTAGAAGAAATTGCGAATCGACTGAATCAAGCGCGCCCGAATCATCCACAGGTAAAACAGTTTGTAGCTAATTTAAAACGCCTCGGAGGTGTGAATGAAGGTTCCATGGCACCTGAGATTAATTTAGCGACTCCTGAGGGTCCTAGTTTGGCTTTAAGTTCGCTGCGTGGAAAATATGTGTTGATTGATTTTTGGGCGAGCTGGTGTGGACCATGTCGTAGGGAGAATCCGAATGTCGTAAAGACATATGCGAACTATAAGGATAAAGGTTTTGAGATTTACGGCGTTAGTTTAGATCAAAATAGAGAGGCTTGGTTGAAGGCAATTGAAACAGACAAATTAGTGTGGAAGCACGTATCTGATTTGCAATATTGGAGTTCTGCAGGGGCACAGGCCTATCAGGTGAACTCCATTCCTCAGACTTTCTTGTTAGACCCAACGGGTCGAATTATTGCCAAAGGATTGAGAGGGGCTGCTTTGGACCAGTATTTGGCCAAATTATTTGAAACAAAATAAGATGAAAATAGCGATCATTGGTTGTGGAAATATGGGAATGGCGTTCGCCAATTCCTTCATTCAATATAATTTGGTTTCCAAAGAGGAGCTGATCTTGATTGAAAAGAACAAAGAGCGAGGCGATATTCTGCAAGAGCAAAAAGCGGGGATCGTAGTCGATACTATTTCGGAGAAAGTGGCAGCAGCTGATTTAATCATTCTTTCAGTAAAGCCTCAAGATTATCCGTCTGTCTCCACAGAATTAGCTCGATTTATTCAGCCTAACCAGATTATTTTGTCCATTATGGCCGGTATTCCAATTGCGAATATCCAAGCTAGTTTATCGCATGATTTAGTGGTTCGGGCTATGCCTAATACGCCTGCACTTTTAGGCATGGGTATGACAGCTTTTGCTGCAGCTTCTGCCGTGGGTATGTCAGATATCCGAAAGGTAGAGAACTTGATTAATTCCACGGGTCGTGCGGTCTTTTTAGAAGAAGAAAGCCTATTGGATGCGGTAACCGGTTTGAGCGGTAGTGGTCCAGCGTATTTCTTCTATTTGATTAAGGCGATGATTGACGCGGGAGTTCAGATGGGATTTGAGCCAGCAATGGCCTCCTTATTAGTAAAACAAACGATGTTAGGGTCTTATCATTTAATGCAGACAAGCGATAAAACGTTAGATGAATTAATTCAAGCGGTGGCCTCGAAAGGGGGAACGACAGAAGCTGCGTTGAAGACTTTCCAGGAAAATTTAGTTGCTGAAGGATTGCAAAAAGGAATTATTGCGGCAAAGGATCGTGCCAAAGAATTAGCCAATTAATTGACCGATTTCTGTCTCATTTAATTGACGACTAATAATCTCGCCATTCGGAGAATAAGAGGGGTTTGTGCTAGCAAACAATTGCTCCACTAAGGCTGACATTTCTTCTGCTAACAGTTTTTTCGACTGATATCGAATAGCCGCTCGGTTGGCTAGAATGCGCGCGATTTTTTCGGAGTGGTTTTGGCCTAAATCAGAAGCCTCATGCTTCACCTGTTCTAAAATTCCTTCCAATAAATTCTGGCCATCCTCCTCGCCTATTCCTGCGGGAACACCTTGAATCCAGTAATTTTCTTCTGAATCTTTCGTTAGCCCAAAACCTAAATCGGTAATATCCCCTAAAATTTCTTCCACCAATACAGCATCCGCTGGATTAATACGTAAAATCTGCGGGAATAATAATTGCTGAGATACACCATTCTTTTTCACTAAATTCTCGGAGAATTGATCAAACAAAATACGTTGGTAGGCTTTTTTCTGATCGATTAACAACATGCCACCAGAAAGCGTCACCACCAAGAATTTATTCAGTATCTGCATTACTTGGAAATTCGTGTGCGAAGAACTCTCAGCCGTCCACGTATTTGCCTTGCTTTGAATGGTTGTTGGCGCCTCAGGGAATAAATTCACCGAAGGTTCAGCCACATCACCCCGCTCAAAGGCCTCTATATTGTCATTTAAGCCTTCGTAAAGCTTCTTCCAAGCATCTTGGACAGGGCGAGGGGAATTCGTTCCTGAAAACGAAGAAATGGAGCTAGTAGCTCCGCTCGGATTTCTAAAATTGACATTCGCGTCGAAATCTAGCGATGGAATTAAATGGTTTAAGCTTAACGTTTTACGGATAGCCGCTTGTAAAATGGCATAGATGGATCGCTCATCATCAAACTTGATTTCCGTTTTCGTCGGATGCACATTGATATCAATGTGCGCAGGATCTAGTGTTAGAAACAACACATAAAAAGGGAAAGAGCCTTCGGGAACTAAACGCTCGTAAGCACTCATCACCGCGTGGTGCAAGTACGAACTCTTGATGAATCGATTATTCACAAAGAAGAATTGTTCTCCGCGTGTTTTCTTAGCGTATTCTGGGCGGCCCACATAGCCTTTGATGCTGACGTAGTTCGTATTTTCCTCACAAGCCGCTAATTGTTCTCGGTAAGTTTTACCAAACAAGTCCACGATTCTCTTTCCCAGTTTTTCAACGGGAAGAGCATAGGTTTCTTGTTCGTTTTGGATTAAGGAGAATTTGATTTCTGGATTGGCTAATGCGATACGTTGGAATTCGTCCAAAATATGGCGCATTTCCACCGGATTTGATTTCAAGAAATTGCGTCGGGCCGGGATGTTATAGAAGAGGTTTTTAACCAAGATGGAAGTCCCTTTAGGGGCAGCCACCTGTTCATTCGCCTTTAGCACTGATGCTTCCATGCGCAATAAACTACCTAATTCATCCTCTTCTCGCTTTGTTTTTAATTCAACTTGGGCTACAGAAGCGATAGAGGCCAAAGCCTCTCCCCGGAACCCCATCGTGTGGATGGCAAATAAGTCTTCAGCCTTACTGATTTTAGAGGTTGCATGGCGCTCAAAACACATCAGTGCATCCTGTGGGGACATGCCTTTGCCATCATCGATGACTTGGATATTCACTTTGCCTGCTTCTTTCACGATTAATTGAACCGAGCTTGCGCCGGCATCAATCGAGTTTTCCATCAATTCCTTTACCACAGAGGCTGGTCGCTGTACTACCTCACCTGCCGCAATTTGATTTGCGATGGCATCCGGAAGCATTTTGATCAGATTGTGCATAAATGAATAGGAAAATGAGTGGGCAAAGATACGGGATTAAACAAAAAAAAGGGAATGTTGCCATTCCCTTTTTTCGTAAGATAGGTTGGGTTGAATTACTTCAATTCAACTTCAGCACCAGCTTCTTCTAAAGATTTTTTCAAACCTTCAGCTTCGTCTTTAGATACACCTTCTTTAACAGCTTTCGGAGCAGCATCAACTACATCTTTCGCTTCTTTCAAACCTAAACCAGTTAAGTCTTTAACTAATTTAACGATCGCTAATTTGTTAGGACCAGCAGCTTTCAAGACTACATCAAAAGATGTCTTCTCAGCAGCAGCCTCACCAGCTTCGCCACCAGCTGCAGGACCTGCAACCATAACAGCACCAGCAGCAGCTGGCTCGATACCGTACTCATCCTTAAGGATAGTAGCTAATTCGTTTACTTCTTTTACAGTTAAGTTCACTAATTGTTCAGCGAACGCTTTTAAATCTGCCATTTTTTGAAAATTTAATTGTTAAGAATTAATAATTTATTGGAGTTTTCACTCCGGTAAAACTTGGTAATAATTACTCAGGGCGCTCAGACAAAGTCTTCACGATACCAGCTAATTTCTTCTCACCGCTTAATAATGCTGAAACAACATTTTTAGCAGGCGATTGTAATAAGCCAATAACTTCGCCAATCATCTCGTTTTTCGACTTGATGTTCTCTAGTGCTGTCAATTGACCTTCGCCAATATAGATACCACCTTCGATAGACGCAGCCTTGAATGCAATTTTGTCTTTTCCAGCTTCTTTACGGAAGTCTTTGATCAATTTTGCAGGTACTTTAGCATTTTCAGTTGCGAAAATGATACCTGACATCCCTGTCAAAACTTCTGCATCTAAAGAGGAATAATCCGTTCCCGTTTTAGCTAATGCTTTAGAGATTAATGTGTTTTTGAATACTTTGTACTCAACACCTCTCTGAAAACAAAGGCTACGGAATTGATTAGCTTCGGCTACAGTTAAACCGGCTGTACTTGCAATGTAGAAGTACGGAGTCACAGCGAACTTTTCGCTCAACTCATCAATAATCTGATTTTTTTCTTCTCTTGTCATGATTACAATCCAGCTACAGTTCCCTTATCGATGATAATGCCCGGAGACATTGTCGATGACAAGTTGATCGATTTAACATAAGTTCCCTTTGCAGAAGACGGCTTTAATTTAATCAACGTGTTGATTACTTCTAAAGCGTTATCTACAATTTTATCAGCTCCGAAGGACACCTTACCAATAGAGGTATGGATGATACCAGTTTTATCAACTTTAAAGTCAATTTTACCAGCTTTTACTTCGTTTACTGCTTTTCCTACTTCCAAAGTTACAGTACCTGACTTTGGATTAGGCATCAGACCGCGAGGTCCTAAAACACGTCCCAAACGGCCTAATTTTGCCATCACAGTGGGCATAGTAATGATTACGTCGATATCGGTCCAGCCGCTCTCGATTTTTGCAATGTAATCATCTAATCCTACGTGATCAGCACCGGCTGCTTTTGCCTCCTCTGCTTTATCGGGCGTACACAGTACAAGTACACGTACGTCTTTCCCGGTTCCGTGAGGTAGGGCAACCACGCCACGAACCATTTGGTCCGCTTTGCGGGGATCTACTCCTAAGCGGACATCAATATCCACTGAGGCATCGAATTTTGTATAAGAAATTTCTTTCAAAATCTCCGCTGCTTTTTCAAGCGAATACGCTTGCGTTGCATCGTATTTTGAAAGGGCTTCCTTTATTTTCTTCGTAAGTTTTGCCATTACCTTTTAATTAAAATGTTTATTTCTGATGGTTAAATCAGAACGGTTTATCACCAGAAACAGTAATTCCCATTGATCGAGCCGTTCCAGCAATCATACTCATTGCTGCTTCAACTGTAAAACAGTTTAAATCTGGCATCTTAGTTTCCGCGATAACGCGTACTTGATCCCAAGTTACAGAACCTACCTTTTTCAAGTTAGGTTGAGCTGAACCAGATTTAACCTTCGCTGCTTCCAATAACAAGATGGGTGCAGGAGGAGTTTTTACAACGAAATCAAACGATTTGTCTGCGTAATAAGTAATTAGGACCGGCAATACTACGCCGTTCTTATCTTGAGTTCTCGCATTGAATTGCTTACAGAACTCCATGATATTTAATCCTTTCGAACCTAATGCAGGACCGATGGGTGGTGAAGGATTGGCTTGGCCACCTTTGCATTGAAGCTTTACGTAGCCAGCTATTTCTTTTGCCATGTTAAAACATCGTTTATTTAGTGAATTTAGAGGTTTATCTGCCAATAAGGGTGGAAGCTTCCTTATCTGATTCCCCTCCGGGTGACCTTTCCGCGTAACAATGACGTTCCGGCCCAATCCCCTCTTGAAATTTTCAAAACAGAGATTGCCGCTTTTTAAACGGACTGCAAAATTAGGGCTTTTATTCTAAAATACAAATAGTTAACAAAAAAAAGTCCTGAATTTTCGTTCAGGACTTTTCAAGCTTCTCTAAATGGAGAAATATTATTTTTCTACTTGAGCGTAGTTCAATTCAAGTGGTGTGTTACGTCCAAAGATCTTAACCATAACAGATAATTTCTTCGTGTTTTCGTGAATCTCTTCTACCGTTCCTTCGAAAGTGGCGAATGGACCGTCGATTACGCGAACCGTTTCACCTTTAATGAAGGTAACTGAAGCAAATTCTTCTACCGCAGCAGACTCATCTACTTTACCTAAGATGCGATTCACTTCACTTTGATTAATCGGAACAGGTTTCTTAACGATTACTTTCGTTTTCTTCACTTTTCCGCCTTCTACCTTCGTTACTTCTACTTCTTCGTTATTTGCTTGCAAGAAACCAATAACACCCGGAGTCGAAGTTAAGATGTGACTAACCTCCCCAGCTAAATCAGCTTCAACTAAGATGTATCCTGGGAACAAGTTCTTCTCACGAATCACTTTTTTCCCTTTACGGATTTCGTAAATCTTTTCGGTAGGGATTAAAATCTGAGGAACAGAATCTAACACGCCTTGACGCGCTAATTCGTTCTCCATATAGGTCTTTACCTTCTTTTCTTGTCCTGAGATTGCTCTCAACACATACCATTTAGTCTCTGCCATGGTTGTAACCTATTTATTAAAATGAAGTATAAAATAAATCCAAACCAGATTTGAAGACTAAATCAACCGCACCTACTAAAAGGGCGAAGATTAAAGAAGCCACCAAAACTAACACAGAACTCGACTGTAAGTCAGAGAATGCGGGCCATGTAACGTTTTCTGTTACTTCTGTCCATGATTCTTTGATCAATGATGTTGATTTGCTCATAAGTTAACCGATACCGGTATTTAATTTACTTAGCACGGGCACAAGGATTCGAACCCTGACCAAAGGTTTTGGAGACCTGCATACTACCATTATACTATGCCCGTAGAAAGGATTGCAAATTTAGCCAAATTTTGACAATTTACAAATCCCCTTCACATTATTGTTTGATTACCACTGAGAATAGCTCGTGGGTTCTAAAAATTTTCGCACCGTTCTCGAGTGGCTGTTCGCATATTTCGCGTCAGATGAGATGCGTTTCCAGTCTGGATTTGCTTGAAATTTAGCCCAATTCGCATCGCGTTCCGCCATATTTTCGAAGGAAACCATATAGCTTAAGCAAGGGGTGTTTTCGCCAGCAAGCACTTCGCCAAAGAATACATTGTGTAAGCCTACCGTATCAAAGATCTTCAATTCTTCGTCATTAAACATTGTAATTTTACGTTTCAAAGCATCTTCATTATAAGCCTCATAGGTTCTCCATTCGTAGATACGACCTGGATTAGTGATAGGCAGTTTCAAGGAAGGGTGCCCTGCAAAGCCTTTGGCAAGATACGTTGAGATCTTTTCAAACATCGGTTTGTCTAATCCTACGTTCTCAAAATAGGGCTTAGCAGCCTCTTGATATACGGCGTTTTTCTCCAAAGCGTCTTTGTATCCCGCATAGGAAGCTAGAGACGAAAAAGGGATCGCTACTACCACGATACCTGGTTCCGGTTTTCCGTAATCTTTGAATACGCCTACCTTAGAAACGCCATAAGCGTTAAGGGCTGGAATGAAGGCTTTAGAAAGATAGGACTCTAATAGAGCCGTATTTCCCTTGAACTTCATCTGATACGTTCTGATCTCATAATATTCTTGCGCAGACACCGCAAAGCTGCACAAGAGAAGCAATAAAAGTACTTTTTTCATAGGTTTATTTGTCTAGGTGGGCAAGGTACAAAAAAAAAGAGCGGTCACTGACCGCTCTTTTCCGTATAGGCTAATAAAAATTAGTCTAAGATTTCAGTTACCTGACCTGCACCTACAGTACGGCCACCTTCACGAATCGCGAAACGTAAACCTTTGTCCATAGCTACTGCGTTCAATAACGTAACATCAATTGTTAAGTTATCACCAGGCATACACATTTCAACTCCTGCAGGTAAAGTAATTTCACCTGTTACGTCTGTCGTACGGAAGTAGAATTGTGGACGGTATTTGTTAAAGAATGGAGTGTGACGTCCACCTTCTTCTTTTGACAAGATATAAACCTCTGCTTTGAATTTAGTGTGAGGCTTCACTGAACCTGGCTTACAGATTACCATACCACGACGGATATCAGTTTTCTCAATACCACGTAACAATAAACCTACGTTATCACCAGCTTCTCCACGATCTAAGATCTTACGGAACATCTCAACACCAGTTACTACTGATTTCAAGTTTTCAGCTCCCATACCTAAGATATCAACTGCCTCACCTGAGTTAATAACACCAGTCTCAATTTTACCTGTTGCTACAGTACCACGACCTGTGATCGAGAATACGTCTTCAACTGGCATCAAGAATGCCTTATCAACATCACGCTTAGGAAGTGGAATCCAAGAATCAACTGCATCCATTAACGCATCGATAGTAGCTACCCATTTAGCATCTCCGTTCAATCCACCTAAAGCAGATCCTTGGATTACTGGAATGTTATCACCATCGAATTCGTAGAATGAAAGAAGCTCACGAATCTCCATTTCAACTAATTCTAATAATTCTGGATCGTCTACCATGTCCACTTTGTTCATGAAAACGACCAATTGAGGTACACCTACTTGGCGAGCCAAAAGGATGTGCTCACGCGTTTGTGGCATTGGACCATCTGTAGCAGCAACTACTAAGATAGCACCATCCATTTGTGCAGCACCAGTAACCATGTTCTTCACGTAATCCGCGTGACCTGGACAGTCAACGTGTGCGTAGTGACGGTTAGCAGTAGAATATTCTACGTGCGCAGTGTTGATCGTGATACCACGTTCTTTTTCTTCTGGAGCAGAGTCAATGGAAGAGAAATCTTTTTTCTCAGCAAGACCTTTTTCAGAAAGAACTTTAGTGATAGCAGCTGTCAAGGTTGTTTTACCGTGGTCAACGTGGCCAATCGTACCAATGTTAACGTGGGGTTTACTTCGGTCAAAATTCTCTTTTGCCATGATTATTTAGTTCTTAATTTAGTTATAAAAAGTTTCAAATGTACGCTTTACTACGGCCTTGCTTAATTGTAGAGCCTTTGAGCAGGATTGAACTGCCGACCTCTTCCTTACCAAGGAAGTGCTCTACCACTGAGCTACAAAGGCATAACCTTGCGGCCTCTTGTTAACCTCTTTCGATTAACGAAAACAAAAATATCGCTAAGAGGGATTTCTCCCTTAGCAACATTTTGTATTTCTGAGCGGGAGACGGGGCTCGAACCCGCCACCTATAGCTTGGAAGGCTATCGCTCTACCAAATGAGCTACTCCCGCTTGTTGAATCCTCCTGTAAAAAGGATTCAAGGTAATAAAAAAATGTGGGGACAGATGGATTCGAACCACCGTAGGCATTCACCAGCAGATTTACAGTCTGCCCCATTTGGCCGCTCTGGTATATCCCCTTCATTTGTGCTTTCAGTGTAACGTTCCACTGAAATAGTTCGCAAAAGTAGCTCATTTTTTCATTTCCGCAAACACATCCGTGAAAAATTTCGAATAAATTTTTACAATAATCGGATTCCAAACGCTAATCCACGCATTTCTGGACCTTTACCCGGCTCAAACAATGGACTCAAATCATAACTAAAGAATAAATCAGGGAAGTGACGAAGGGCAAATTCTGCTCTTACGCCATATCGGAAAGGATTTATATACAAATTGCTCGTCTCTTTGCGCAAGTTTCCACTCTCTTCTTCGATAGCTTTCGTCCACGTATCTAATCGATAGGATACATATCCTCCGATGGCGATCATTTGTACCGCCGATTTTTTATCAAAAACGAAATGCGGCATAATAGGTAGAGTCAGGTAAGAAACACTCATCTTGTTCTTGCTCATAGCCACTTCTTTTCCGGTAGAGGATGTAATGGTCGTGAATTGCACGTTATTTGGCCCTTTTGTCGCGATTCGGTTATGGTCAAAGCGGAAGTTATACCAATCGATTTCAAGACCATAGCCTAAACGGAAGGCAGATTTTTTGCCCTCAGATAAGGTTACGAAACGGGAGATTTCGATGCTTGCATAGCGTGACCCCCTGGGATCTAGCGTAAAGTTGGGAATGTAGGCTGGTGCTCCTGGATAGGGAACAGCTAGTTCAGGCTCCACACCCGTCAAGGCATTTAAACCTAAGTAGAAGTTTAAACCTCTTCTGCTATATAAATTAGGGCGCTTTATTTTAGTAGAATCCTTTCCCCAAATCACTTTAGTCACCTCGTTCCCCTCGCGATGGTATACCCCATCCCAAGTCACGTGAGTTTCTTCGTTACCCTCTTTTACGTGTACGCCGTCTAATCCGACACGTACTTCTTCTTTACCAGAGGATGCTATGCTAACACCACTTGGTTTGGCCTTCATACTAATTTCAGAGTTATATTTAACGCCAGACTTTAGAATTCCAATCTTCACTGAACTATTCCCAATTCGAACAGAAACACTACTATCTCCATCTGAATCTGTTTTAATGGCTTGTCTAATATTTTGCCAAAGGCTATCCGTCAACACGAGACCTTTTTTATCAAAGGCCATTTCTAATTCCTGTCGAAGGGTACGATTAGCCGCTTTTGTTCCCACTAAGGTTTGGTCGCGTTTGTTAATTTTTAAGAGGAGCGAATCTTGTGCTTCTTTGGCATATAGACTCATGGTGCTCAACACTAGGCAGATAATGGCGATGATCTTTTTCATATTATTGTAATTGTAAGGTGCGTTTTAAATTCTCTTCTGTTTTAACGTAGGTATTTGCTACGGAGTGTATGCTGTTTTCAAATGCGGCATTGCCTTCTTTTAATTTTTGCCAGTTCACCGGCTCCCCATCCAAGGCTTGTCTGATTTCGCCTACTATTTTCCCGAAAAGGGATTTTCTGCGTTTTTGCTGTGTAAAAGCTGGCTTCACGTCCTCTTCTACAATAGGGTCGATGTCAAGGCGGACAGTGACGATCTCTGGTGATTCCTCCTTCTTGTCCATTGCAGGAACTGAGGCAAAAGTTTCTTGTCTGGGAGACTCCTCAATCACTACCGCTACTGGAGCTGCGACATCTGATGCGGGTTGTAAACTAACTTTCGCAAAAGTGGATTCGGTAGCCTTGGTCGGGACCATCAATGCTTCAGAGACAGAGGTTGCAGCTTTTTCCACAGGTGCTTCTGATTTTTCGATGACACGCGTCACCTCTGCGGCTCCCTCTTCCGTTGCAGTATTCCAATTCCAGCTCAGACCCAGCGCAAGCAATAATATGGCCGCTGCCGCCCAATAAATAGGGAAACGACGCGCAGGTTTTTCCTCTAGTCTTTCTTCTATTCGCGACCACAATCCCTCCGTGATGTCTTCGGATTTGTTTTGGAGTTGTTCTCTCCATTTTTCCTCTACAGAATTCCAATCCTTCATAGCTGTAAGGTGATTAGTTGATTTTGTAATAAAGCTCTAGCTCGCGATAGCTGCGATTTAGAAGTTCCTTCTGAAATAGCTAAAAGCTGGGCGATTTCTGCGTGAGAATAGCCCTCTATGGCATATAAATTAAAAATAGTCCGGTAGCCCGTGGGCAAAGTGGCAATTAGATTTTCGATTTCTTGAACTCCTAATTGCATGAATGTCTCATCCGGATGAGCCAGGTCAAAAGCTGCGTCAATGTCAACTGGGAAACGATCTTTATTCTTGCGAATGGACATTAAGGCTTCGTTCACCATAATTTTGCGAATCCACCCTTCGAAACTCCCTCCGCCTTGGTATTGGTCTAGTTTCGAGAATACTTTCACAAAACCTTCCATCAAAGTGTCTTCTGCTTCTGATGTGTTTGTTACATAGCGTTTGATTACGCTTAACATCTTTCCTGCCATTTTTTGAAACAAGAACTGTTGCGCTTGGCGATTGTTTTGTCGGCAGGCGGCGATGAGCTCAGTTTCAGAAGAGAAGGAAGGTAAACGTTTATTCATATCTAATTCGAATGCAAAGATGGCATAAAGCGCTAAATGGTTGCGTCAGTTTGAAAAGAATTTCAAAATTCCGTTCTTTGTTGAAATTAGTAGTATGCCAAACGCAGCGCCCATCGGGATTTTTGATAGTGGAATTGGAGGATTGACTCTGGCGCATGCCATCACGGAGTTGATGCCGCAGGAGAATATCATCTATTTTGGGGATACGGCGCACTTGCCCTATGGCGATAAATCGGCGACGGCGATTCAGGCGTATTCGGTGAAGATTTGCAACCTACTGTTAGAGAAGAATTGCAAGCTGATTTTGATTGCGTGTAATTCGGCTTCGGCGGCGGCTTATGATTTAGTGAAAGCCTATGTGGGGACGAAGGCCAAAGTAGTAAATGTGATTGACCCGGTGATTGCGTATTTGGACCAAAACTGGGAAAACAAAACCCTCGGTTTAATCGGAACAAAGCAAACCGTGAACTCGGGGATCTATGCAAACAAGGCGGAAGCGCTGGGAAAGAATATCCACGTTCGTTCTTTGGCAACCCCTTTATTAGCGCCCATGATCGAGGAAGGTTTCTTCTCGAATTCCATTTCAGAACATATCATCAAAGAATACTTGGCGCAACCGACATTACAAGGAATTGAAGGATTGATTTTGGGATGTACTCACTATCCGTTGATCAAAGCGCAGATCGATGCGTACTACCAAGGGAGTATTTCCGTCATTGATACATCGATTATTGTAGCAGAAGAAATCAAACGGATTTTAACGGAGGAGGATATGTTGCACACGGGACAGGAATCTAGCCGTCAATTCTATGTTTCAGACTATACAGATTCATTCGAAAAGTCTACCCAAATCTTCTTCGGGGAGGCCATCAAACTTACACAATACCCTATCTGGGATTAATTAAGAATTACCGCTGAAAAGTTGAGAGACTTTTTGACGTAGCTGTAATTTAGCTAGGCGGGCTTGTTGTTCTTGCTTGCTTTGGCGAAACCATAAAAAAGCAATCGCTGCCACGATTAAATAGGGCGCCGCTAATAAATATAAAATCCCTGTATTCAATCCCGTCGCAATATTCGAACGGCCATTCGAGATACTACTTTCGATCGTCGTTCTGCACATTGCACACTGCGCAACCGCATCGATTTGCGTCAATAGTAACAAAGCCACCAAGATGAATAATTTCTTATACATAATAAGGGGAGATCAATAAATACACGATAACGCCTGAAACAGACACGTACAACCAAATAGGGTAGGCCCATTTGACAACGGCTTTATGTGCCACAATGTTATTCGTTAATCCGTAATAAACCGCTTTTAATACAAGGCGCACGACACCAATCGAAAGAACGATGTGTGAGATTAACAAGAAATAATACACGGGACGAATCCAACCTTCTCCCCCGAAAGGAGTCGATGCATTCGAAATATGGTACAAAATGTACAAGACTAAGAAAACAGCACCTTGTGCAAAAGCAGCACCCATTGCTTTACGGTGCAATCCAATGTTTCCGCTTTTTACACCGATTAAACCAATCACTAAACTCAAAGCAGTCGTTGAATTCAATAAGCCGATGACGTGAGGCAATACTTTTGTCCATTGACCTAACGAAATTTTAGTTTGAATTCCGATCAAAACAGCCACCGCCACCGGGATCGCTACTGAAAGTACATTAATGAATTGGTCATTTTTCTTATTTGCTTCCATCGTTTTTATTCGTTGGTGTATATGCTTTTTAATACTTTGATTTCGACGAGTAATCGATCGACTTCTTTTTTGTCTGTTCCGTCATAAAATCCACGGATGACTCCTTCTTTGTCTACTAATATTAACCGCTCAGAGTGGATAAATGTTTCGTCTGGGTGTTTAATCGCCGCGTCATACTCTGAGGCATCCGCTAAAGGAACGTGAAATCCTTTTAATGCCAAAGGATAAATCGCCTTCTTTTCTCCCGTCAAAAAGTGCCACTGACCTTTATTCGCATCAAATCGCTTCGCGTAGGCTGCTAGCTTTTCAGGCTGATCGAATGTAGGATCTACCGAAATGGATAGCAATTTAACTTCCGGATCTTGATGAAAAGTATCCTGTACTCGGCTTAATTGTGTTGTGATTTTAGGGCAGATCGTACCGCAACGGGTAAAGAAGAAACTGGTAACGTAGATTTTGCCCTTTAAGCTATTTGAGTCGAATGTCTTACCCGTTTCGTCAGTTAGAGAAAATGACGGAATAGTTTGAAAGACCGTATCCATCTCCGCCTCATTCCAGCGCGGATGTAATCGCTTGGCCATTTTGATTTCACCTGTAGTCGAATCGATTGCCGGAATATAGCGTGGTAGACTAAAATGATTTGTGCCAAAAGTCTTCAGCCCTAAATAAACAAAGACAGGCAATATTAATACGAGAAATAATATGCCTGTCTTTTTATTCATTATCCAAGAAGGAAAATTTGATTAATGTAAGTGACCACCTTCGTAGATCAAAGCTACTAAAAGCCATACTACGAAAATAGTGGGGATCAATACCGCCCAAATCAAAGATTTAACTTCATGCTTTAAGTGCATAAATTCACCTACGATATAGAACGCTTTTACAATTGTCATGCCACAGAAGATCGCAACACGTAAAGTGCTAGCTGCCATCGTGAAGGCAATAACGAATTCAATTGCCGTTAAAATCAATAAAATCCAAAATGTTTTCCAAATCGCGCCTGTATTAGGAGCTGGAATTTCTTTTTCTGAGGTTCCGTGTGCTACGTGCGAAGCCATATATAATTCGGTTATAAGATTAAACTAAATAGAAGAAGGTAAATACGAATACCCAAACTAGATCAACAAAGTGCCAGTATAGACCTACTTTCTCCACCATTTCATAATGACCTCTGCGCTCATACACACCCGTAGCTGCGTTGAAGAAAATCAATACATTCAAGATTACACCTGAGAATACGTGAGTGCCATGGAATCCAGTGATGAAAAAGAATAAGTCAGCGAAAGCAGGAGGGCCGTATGGGTTACGAACTAAGTTCGCTCCTTCGATCGGTGTGCTTACCCCATCTATAATTTGTTTTGCGGCAATAGATAAATCTTCTGGACCGTGGATAAAGTGCGTCCACTCCCAAGCTTGAGAACCTAAGAAAGTGAAACCACCTACAATCGTCCAAAGCATCCACTTCTCTACATCCTTGCGGTCACCACGGTGACCAGCTTCTACCGCTAATACCATCGTTACCGATGAAGCGATCAAGATGAAAGTCATGATACCTACGAATACTAAAGGCAATGACATGCCGTGTAAAAATGGAACTGCTTCAAAAACCTTTTCTGGAATAGGCCAGTGAGTCGTCGCAAAATAAAAATCGTTAGGAGTGCCTTCCCAAGCAGGTTGGCTAAAACGAATCATTCCGTAGGTGATCAAAAGGGCTGAGAATGTGAAGGTATCCGATAAAAGGAAAAACCACATCATCAATTTTCCATAACTAGCTTTAAGTGGTTCAGAACCACCTTGCCATGTTAAATTTTCTGGAACCGCTGGGGCAGCGTGTGCTACTGACATAGGTATAAGCTTAATTGTTAATCAATAAAAATACAAATAAATAAAGCCACAAAGCATCTAAAAAATGCCAATATGTGGCGCAAATCTTAATTTGAGTCAATTGCTTTGCATTTATCTTCAATCTAAAGGCAGCCACTAAGGCGAAAATTAGAACGATTAGGCCGGAAACAAGGTGTAAGCCATGTAAACCTGATAAAACGTAGACAAAAGAACCAGAGGGATTACCAACAAAATAAACGTTCATCTCCACTAATTGGATCCAACCGTAAAATTGCATTACTAAAAATAGTAATCCGAGCACAAAAGTAATAGAAATACTTATTCGAAGTGCATTAAATTGGTCTTTTTTTGCAGCTAAAAGAGAGTAATGCATCGAAAGGCTACTCAAGATTAACACGCCTGTGCTATAAGTGAATAAACTAGGCATTTCAAATTCTACCCAGTTCCCTTCGGCTTTTCGCACTAAGTAGGCAGAGGTAAAGGCCGCAAACAGCATGATGATGGAAACGATAAATAACCACATCGTAAATACTTTAGGATTAATCGAGCGTGTTTCAGCTGGTTCGATGGTATTGTTTTGTGCGTTCATGTTTAAACTTTATCAAAAAGTAAGGCAATTTGTATGATGATTAAATAGAAAAACGAGCCAAACATCATCCACTTAGCGGCCTTATCTGTGGGGCGCATCATGAGGTAAAAGGTTTGGCATAAAAATAGAATCCCCGCTACCACCGTGATGATCGCAGATTGAATTCCTGTGATGTGCAGTAAATACGGCACAAATCCCAAAGGCACTAAAAAGAGCGTATAAATCATAATGGTGAAAGCCGTTTTAATGTCTTTCTTGCCATCATTTGGTAGCATCTTAAATCCTGCTTTACGGTAATCTGCATCTGCCACCCAGGCAATCGCCCAGAAGTGCGGAAACTGCCAGAAAAATTGAATGGCAAATAAGATTCCTGGTTCCCAGCCGAAATGTCCCGTCGCAGCTACCCAACCGATCATAGGAGGGAAAGCACCCGGGAATGCACCCACAAATACGGAAATAGGACCCACGCGTTTTAAAGGCGTATACACATAACCATAAAGGATATAGGATATTAAGCCGATTAAGGCTGCTTTCCAGGTAAAATAACTTAAAAGCCCTAAAGCAATGACCGCTAGCACATAACCAAAATTACGGGCTTGAGCGGGTGTGAGAGTCTCTGTAGGTAGCGGGCGCTTTGCTGTTCGCTTCATCAATTTATCGAGTTCGATCTCCTTCAATTGATTCACGATATTCGCTGCTCCCGTTAATACAAATCCGGCCAACGATATCAAAATGATCCCGAGCGGCTTATGGTCAATAGGCGCTAATAAATACCCAAACGTCCCCGAAAAGGCTACCGTCATAGATAGTCTCGATTTTAAAAGGGCGATATAGGGTTTTATAGACGACATTTAGGCGTTTTTTGTTTGTATCCAGGAGCTGATATGCCAGCCCATTAATACCAATGAGATTAATAAGTGGACCGCTTGGCTACCTAAGGGTAACGCGAAGTAGGCCATTAAAATTCCGGTTCCTAGAGAAATGCCGATGAGTGCTAATACCCCCTTTCGGTACGTTTGTAATGAACTTTCTGCTAATTTCTTCCAAAGAATCAGATGGCAAATCAAAATCACCCAAGAGAATGTTCTGTGAATGATGTAGCCGAAGTCAAGGTTTGCGACCCATTGGTCTTTAGCCCCTTCTCCTACCGCTTTTATCACGTGATCCATGTTCTCCCTCACTTGCGTGCCTAAGATGATTTGGACTAATACGATTAACAAACTGATTCCAATCCACTGGCGATTCTTCTCAGGTATAACCTCCGATGAAGATTGATTGTTTAAGGCTTTCACTAAAAAATAGATGACCCCGATGGACAACAACATATGTGCCGTTACCACGCCTGGTAATAAGAAAGAGTCTACTACATATTTACCTAATACTGCATTTGCTAAGATTAATGCTAAGCTTGCCAAAGTAGGCAAGAATACCTTTTTCCCTTCTCTATAGGCTAATATGGTCGTGATTAACACGATAACTCCTGTCATTGCACCTAATAAGCGATTGATATATTCAATCCAGGTTTTAGTTGCATTGAATTCCACTTCGCCATGTAACTTTTCTTGGTAGATAGTTTCGTAGTGAAGCGGTAGTTCCTCCAGTTTAGTAGGAGGGATGAAGCGTCCAAAACACTTCGGCCAATCCGGACATCCCATTCCTGATCCCGTGCTACGAACGATTCCGCCAGCAAGGATAAGCAAATAAATGCTCAGGAGTGAAAGGGTTGCGAATTTTCTAAAGGCCATTTTTGGGGTAAAAAAAAGATGCATCTAAATGAGATTCATTCGGATGCATCTTTGATTGTTGAGGTTAATTAACGGTTATAACTTTCGTTTTGCGCGCCTAATAAACCATCAATATCTTTTTCTTTTGCAATTTCAGCATCTTCTTCTGGAAGGTTAGAGCTTTTTGTTGCAGAGAATGGTACGTTTTGAGGAATGAAATCTACGTCAGAACCTGGCTTAGAATAATCATATGGCCAACGGTAAACAGCTGGAATTTCTCCTTCCCAGTTTCCGTGACCCGGATTCACTGGAGTAGTCCACTCTAATGTAGTTGAGTTCCAAGGATTTTGTGGCGCTTTCTTTCCTTTAAAGATCGAGTAGAAGAAGTTCCAAGCAAAGATCGCTTGAGCAGAGAACGTGATGATTGCTGCAATCGAGATGAATGCGTTCATGTTTGTAAATGCTGCCGCTCCATCATTTCCTACCGCCGTAAACGAGTAGTAACGACGAGGGAAACCTGCGATACCGATGTAGTGCATTGGGAAGAATACCATGTACACACCCACGAATGTAAACCAGAAGTGGATATAGCCTAAGGTCTTGTTCATCATACGACCGAACATCTTAGGGAACCAGTGGTAAACTCCTGCCATCAAACCGAAGAACGATGCAGCACCCATTACAAGGTGGAAGTGAGCTACTACGAAATACGTATCGTGTAAGTTAATATCTAATGCAGAGTTACCTAAAATGATACCTGTTACACCACCCGAGATGAATAGGGATACAAGACCGATAGAGAACAACATCGCTGGAGTAAAGATCAAGTTACCTTTCCAAAGTGTCGTAATGTAGTTAAATGCCTTCACAGCAGATGGTACCGCAATGATTAAGGTTAAGAACATAAATACCGAACCTAAGAACGGATTCATCCCTGTTACGAACATATGGTGAGCCCATACGATGAACGCAAGCACGGTGATACCCATCATAGAACCAATCATCGCGCGGTATCCGAAGATAGGCTTACGTGAATTAGTTGCAATGATTTCAGATGTCATACCTAAAGCAGGTAATAATACGATATAAACTTCAGGGTGTCCTAAGAACCAGAATAAGTGTTGATACAAGATAGGCGATCCACCCATGTTAGGTAATGCTTGACCTTGGATATAAATTTCCGATAAGTAGAACGATGTTCCGAATGAACGGTCAAAGATCAATAATAAAGCCGCTGATAATAATACAGGGAATGATAATAAACCTAGGATCGCAGTGAAGAAGAATGACCAAATAGTTAATGGCATCTTCGTAAACGTCATACCACGTGTACGTAAGTTAATGACCGTACAGATGTAGTTAATACCACCCATTAATGAAGATACAATAAAGAAGGTCATCGCTGTTAACCACATGGTCATACCTAAACCAGAACCTGGCATTGCTTGTGGCAAAGCAGATAATGGAGGGTAAATTACCCAACCCCCTGATGCAGGACCCGTTTCTAAGAATAGAGACGCGAACATGATCATTGATGATAAAAAGAAGAACCAGTAGGATAACATGTTAATGAATCCTGAGGCCATATCTCTTGCTCCAATTTGTAATGGAATTAAGAAGTTCGAGAAAGTACCTGATAGACCTGCCGTCAATACAAAGAATACCATGATGGTACCATGCATGGTAACGAGTGCTAAATAAAACTCTTTATCTAGTTTACCACCTTCATCGATCCATTCTCCTAAGATAGGACGTAACCAATCCAATTGCATTTCAGGGAAACCTAATTGCAAACGGAAGATGATAGATAGTGATCCACCAATGAACGCCCAAATAATACCTGAGATCAAGTATTGCTTAGCGATCGTTTTGTGATCTGTTGAGAACACATACTTCGTCCAAAAATTTAGCTCATGGTGCTCATGCTCATGATCGTGTGCATGGGTGTGAACTTCTTCAGCGTGTGATGTTGCAGTTGACATATGAATTTATTTTCTTCTGTTCTTAATTAAATTAGTTTACACTTACCGCTTCTGCCGCAGGTGCCGCAGCACTATCGACCGCTACTGGCTCAGCAGGAATATACTTGCTAGCCTTTGCTTTTAAGTTGTCTGGTACTTTCGCTAAGTACGTAGGGTTCGTAGCTAAGAAAGGCTTTTGTTCTGCACACCATTTGGCATAATCCTCTGGTTCGTCTACAAAAACAGTAATCGCCATACCAAAGTGACCACGGCCACAAATTTCTGTACAGTTTAACTTATAGTTGAAATCCTTCTTACCTAATTTAGCACGCATTTCGTCAGTTGACATGTTAGGTGTAAACCAGAACTTCGTAGGCATACCCGGAACCGCATCCATCTTCACACGGTGGAAAGGCAAGTATACGGAGTGTAAAACGTCTTGAGCGTGAATCTTTAAAAGAACAGGCTTTCCTTTAGGAAGGTGTAGTTCTGTAGCTGTAAAGTCATCGAACGAGTGTTTATCTGTAAAATCGATACCAATATTGTTCGTTTCATCGATCAATTTGTAATTGTAGTTACCTAATTGGTTATCATCTACACCAGCATAACGCACATACCATCCGAATTGGTGACCTGTGATTTCGATTACTACCGCATCGCTTGGAGCTTGAGAAGTAATATCTCTCCAAGTTCTCCAACCCGTGAATACTAAGATTGCCATTACGATCGCAGGAATAACCGTCCAAATTAATTCTAATTTGTGGTTTACTGGATAGAAAGTGGCTTTTCTGTCTTTATTGTAGCGGTATTTGAATGCGAAGAATAACAACAACGTGTTTGTTGCAAAGAAAGCAAACGTAACTACAGCCATAGATACCCAGAACATGCTATCTGTTCTTAAACCGTGTTCAGATGCAGCAATAGGTAAGAAATCTGGTTTTGCAACCATAAATGACCAAACTCCCGCAATGGTACCCAACGCCCAGAAAATAATCATTCCGTAGGCATTTGCGTTGTTGCTAGAATCTAAAGCTTCTCCTGTATTCTCGTTTGCAGTTAAAGACTTGTTCAACTTGATACTTTTGCTGATGACGTTAATCGCAAGAGCAAAGAAGATAACTGATAAAAGACCTATTAGGTAAAACATATTCTTTATTTTAAGACAAGTTCAAAAATTAAATATCGTGGTGTAATGCTTCTGGCAAGAATGGGTGGTTTTTCGCCACTAAACTTGCTTTCGTTAATTCTCCAGAGATGACATAGATAAACGCTGAAGCAAAAACAGTAACCATTCCAAATTCTACTAAACCATAACCACCGTGTTTACCTACAACACCTGGCATGATCATTTGGTAGAAGTCAATATAGTGACCAGCGATAATTAAGAAAGCAGCGATCTTCAAGAAGATACGTGTTCTCTTTGCATCACGTGTCATTAGAACTAAGAAGGGTAACAAGAAGTTTAAGATTACCATTAAAATTTCTGAACTTTTGTAAAGTTTATCATATCCTTCCCAACGCTCTAAGAAATAGATGGTCTCTTCTGGTAAGTTAGCATAGTAGATCAACAAGAATTGTTCAAACCAAACGTATGTCCAGAAGATAGAGAAGGCGAACATAAACTTACCTAAATCGTGTAAGTGATTCTCGTTCACATAACCCATTAAACCTTTGTCCTTTAAATACAATATGGTTAAAACGATTACCGCGTAGGTAGTTACGTGCCATGAAGCAAACATATACCATCCGAACATCGTTGAGAACCAGTGTGTATCGATTGACATGACCCAGTCCCAAGCAAAGATCGAGCTAGACGCTCCGAAGATCACGATGAAAGCAGTACCGATTTTAACTAATTGGGTGAAGTATTCAGTTCCACCATTCAAATCCTCTTCTAAAGATTTCTTGCGTAACATGTTCCAAAGAAGGATCCATAATCCGCCGAACACCACTAGGCGAATCAAGAAGAAGTTCTTGTTCAAATAGCCAGACTTGCCTGCAATGATTTTGTCATAATTAGCACTTCCTACTTCTGTTACACCATGGTGCATCCAGTGGAAAATAACATCTCCTTTGAAGAAGAACGTTAAAATCAAGATAGGTAAGGAGATATATAAGAACTTAGGGAAAGCCTCAGGTACACGCTTCATCACAGATGACCAACCTGACTTAGTTAAGTATTGTAAAGAAACGAAGAACATACCTACTACAGCAATACCTGTAAAGAATACAGCATTCAACCAAACGTTCGCCCAAACGCGATTCATCCAATTGTAGTGCTCTTCTGCTTCTGGCTGGTGTGAAACTGCACCACCCGAAAGGTGTTCTGCAGCCGCTTCGTGTCCCGCTTTTACAGCCTCATGTCCTGCTGCTGCTACTTCGTGACCACCTGCTTCTCCTTTAGATAAAAGATAAATACCAATAACTAAAGCAACAACGCCTGCAATGAAAGCATAAATGATTCGCTTTTTACCTTCTGATGTGAAGTCAAAATGCTCTTCTACGTTTGCTGGGGAAAAATGTGAATGTCCCGCCATCTTGTTCTCTATTTTAATTTAAATGAATTTGATCTTATTGTTTTTGTAACTCATGTACATAAAGTACGATTTTCCAACGGTTCTCAGAGGAGATCTGTGAAGCGTGAGGCCACATACGTCCTTTACCATGCGTAATTACGTGGTAGATATGTCCATCGTTCACCTCTTTTAATGCATCACTTGAATACACTGGCACACCTTTGTATTGTTTAGCAACTAAACCGTCCCCTTTTCCTCCTTCACCATGACAGTGTTGGCAGAAACGCTCGTATTGTAATTTACCTGCTTCGATATTCTCTGGAGTTGCAGCTAATGGGTTTTTTAATAAGGCCGCAGAGTAGGATAAACTGTCGTTAGGTACTGTTTTTGCTACTAATTCTTGTGCTAAAAAGGCTTTTTTCAAGCTATCTGTACCTGTATATTTTTTACGAGAAACTGTACCTGCTACTGGTAAACGCATATTCATCCCGTAAGGGTTGATTTTATTCGTATCACCTTGCAGTTGGGTCATTGGTTCGTAACCTACTGAATTGTACATATTAGGTGCAAACTCTGTACCTGTATCATTATGGTCATCTCCACAAGATAATAATCCTGCTGTTAGGCCGACTACTAAAGTGAATTTATGAATTGAATTGAACATATCTTCTTGAGAATTATTCGTTTAATTATTTAACATTTACTTCGATCGCTCCAGACTCTTTCAAGGCTTTCTTGATATCAGCTGCACTTACTTTGTTTTTATCTACATTGATAGCCATCACAAATTTATCATCTGTCGTACGGATATCTAATGGAAGAGTCTTGTTACCTGGCCATAAATCATTCGAGATACAGAAAGTAGATACAAGGCCAAAAGCCGTGAATAATACCGTTCCTTCAAAGGCAATTGGAATCCAGTTAGGCAGTGCAAAGAAATCCTTACCACCAATGATCATAGGCCAATCGAATACCATCGTGTAGCTAATCAATGAAAAGGCACAGATCATTCCTAAAGTACCGAACATAAAGGCAGCGATAGGTAAACGTGTACGCTCATGTCCTACGGCTACGTCTAATCCGTGAATTGGAAATGGAGAATATACATCTTCTACTTTGATTCCTTTCGCTTTCACTTCGCCTACAGCGTGTAAAACCTCATCCTCATCATCGTATACTCCCAAAATGTAGTTAGTTGTCGAACTCATATTGTTTTAATTTCGAATTTGCTTAATAGAAAATTACTCCTCTGTTTTTTTAGTTGGCTTAATACGTTTGATCGTAAATTCTGTCGAAACGCCTTTCATTACGGACTTAACCTCCGCCATATTTACCACCGGTAAGTATTTAGCGAACAAGAAGAATAACGTAAAGAATAAACCGAATGAGAAGATGTAATCACCGATATCATACATTGTGGGAGAGAACATCGCCCAAGATGATGGTAAGTAATCACGGTGTAAAGACGTCACGATAATAACGAAACGCTCGAACCACATACCTACGTTTACTACGATTGATAAGAAGAACGAAACCATCAAGTTCGTACGGATCGCTTTAGACCAGAACAACTGTGGAGAGATTACGTTACACGTCATCATCATCCAGTAAGCCCACCAGTATGGACCTGTCGCACGGTTAATGAACGCATAGCTTTCATATTCCACACCTGAGTACCAAGCGATGAAGAATTCAGTTAAATAAGCGATACCTACTACTGAACCTGTTACTGTGATAACGATGTTCATCATTTCGATATGCTCAATCGTGATATAGTCCTCTAATTTGAAAACCACACGAGTGATTAACAATAGCGTTTGTACCATCGCGAAACCTGAGAAGATTGCACCCGCTACGAAATATGGAGGGAAGATTGTCGTGTGCCATCCTGGGATAACAGACGTTGCAAAGTCCATGGATACAATCGTATGTACAGAAAGTACAAGAGGAGTAGAGATACCTGCTAAGATTAAAGACATGTATTCATAACGTGCCCAAGTCTTAGAAGAACCTGTCCAGCCTAAGCTGAAGAAACCATACCAGAATTTACGTCCTGCTGTCGTTGCACGGTCACGAATCGTTGCCAAATCCGGCACAAGACCCATATACCAGAACAATAAAGAAACAGATAAATACGTAGAGATCGCAAAAACGTCCCATACTAACGGAGAGTTAAAGTTAACCCATAAAGAACCGAAAGCATTCGGAAGTGGTAAAGCCCAGTGAGCTAACCATGGACGACCCATGTGCGCTAAGATGAACGATGCAGCACAAAGTACGGCAAAGATCGTCATCGCTTCTGCTGAACGGTTAATGGATGTTCTCCATTTTTGACGGAACAATAATAATACGGCAGAAATCAACGTACCCGCGTGACCGATACCAACCCACCAAACGAAGTTAGTGATATCCCAAGCCCAACCTACGGTCTTATTTAATCCCCAAACGCCAATACCTTGCCACCAAGTGTAGAAAAGGCAATAAGCACCATAAATGAATACAAGGACAGAGATACCGAATGCAATTTTCCATTCTTTGGTAGGTTCTCCCTCTACTTGCTTGCAAATATCGTGGGTAACATCGGAATAAGATTTTCCACCAGTAACTAGTTTCTCTCTTATGGGTGATACAACGTGCGACATATTTTTATTTACTGTTTTACGATTAAAAAATTATGCTTCTTTCTTAGCATCCTTGTTACGAACTTTCTTCAAGTAAGAAATATTAGGCTTCACGTTAATCTCTTCGATTACGTGGTAAGCACGTCCTTCTTTCTCTACTAATAACAATTTAGAGATCTCAGATGCTGGATCGTTCATATCTCCAAATGTAATCGCGTTCGTAGGGCAAGATTGAGCACAAGCTACTTGAATTTCTCCATCTACTGGACGACGTTTTTCTTTCTTCGCTTCTAACTTACCAGCTTGAATACGTTGAACGCACATCGAGCATTTCTCCATTACCCCACGAGAACGAACTGTTACGTCTGGGTTAATCACCATACGTCCTAAGTCGTTATTGAAGTTGAAATCAAAGTCATCAGTTTGGAAATAACGGAACCAGTTGAAACGACGCACTTTGTATGGGCAGTTATTTGCGCAATAACGTGTACCAATACAACGGTTATACGTCATTTGGTTTAGACCCTCTGTCGAGTGAGTCGTTGCTAATACTGGACAAACAGTCTCGCAAGGAGCGTTGTTACAGTGTTGGCATAACATTGGTTGGAAAACTACCTCTGGATTATCAGATGCAATTTCTAAACCTTTCAAATCTTCTACCTCCGCATCAGAAGAGTAGTAACGGTCGATACGCATCCAGTGCATCTCACGACGGTTAATAACCTCTTGACGACCTACAACAGGAACGTTGTTTTCTGCGTTACATGAAACCACACAAGCAGAACATCCTGTACAAGTATTCAAGTCGATCACCATACCCCACGCGTGGTTATTGTATTCGTGACCGTTCCAAAGCGTTAAATCAGTCGCATCTTTTTCTCCTTCAGACGTTTTCACTCGCGGAGTGAAGCTTCCTGCTTTTGCATCTTTCGCAAAGTCAGCTAACACCGTTTCTTGAACGACTGCTTGACGTGCCATCACCGTTTGGTGTGTTTGCGTTTGAGCGATATCTTTTGTTTCGCCAGTTGCTGTGATAGAAACACCTTGTGTACATGTTCCTACACAAGCTCCATTGATTTCAGAAATGAATGGATAAGCATTTACACCCACACCGTCAGCAGACTTACCTGCTTTTGTGCGACCATAACCGATCGCAATAGCGATGGTATCTTGAGCTTGGCCTGGTTGAACTAAAACCGGAAGAGATACTTTGTATCCTTTCGCGCTTACTTCCACTACATCACCTTGCTTTAATTTTAATTTAGTCGCAGTTGGTTGCGAAATAGCCGCATAATTGTCCCAACATGCTTTAGAAACTGGCTCAGGGAATTCTTGCAACCAAGGGTTGTTTGCTTGAGAACCTGTACCTAAACCTACTTTTTCGTATACGGTAATCTCTAAACCAGTAGAAGAAGCCGTATATGCTTTGCTAATTGCTGCAGCTGATGCATTCACATCAACAGATGGGCTAGCAGAAGAAACGGTAGCAGCTGTTGGTTCAAACACACCTTCGTGAAGTGCATTGTTCCAAGCTACTTTACCACCTTTTAAGATGTTTTTCTCCCAGTTGCTCTCTAAGTAAGCTGCAAAATCAGCTGACAAACCTGCCCAAGTTAAGAAACTTGATTGTGCTTGACGTGTTTTGAAGATCGTAGAGATCGTAGGTTGTGTTAATGAGTAGAAACCAGCTTTAGGCTCTGCATCATTCCAAGATTCTAAGAAGTGTGAATCTGGTGCGATGAATTGACATAAGGAAGCCGTCTCATCTGCGCGATCGTTTGTTGCTAAGCTGAGACCAACCTTCGGAAGAGCAGCTGCAAGAGCGGCACCCATTGGGTGGTTGTAGACTGGGTTTGCATTGTAGAAGATAACGGCTGCAATTGAGCCAGCGCCAGCTTCTTTAATGAAGTTAGCCATCGCCATGTCGTTACCTTGACGGTAGTTAACAGCTAAGCCAGTATTGATCGTTGTGCCATAAGCGCCTACTAAAGCGTTTGTAGCAGCAATAATTTTTTGAACCTCTGGATCATTCGAACCAGCCACGATGATAGAAGCCCCTTTTGAAGCGACTAAATCCTTCGCTGCTTTCTCTAAGTGATCTACTTTAACCGATGCACCTGCGATAGTCGCTGCTCCAGTTAATTTAGCCACCGCATTATACAAAGCAACCGCTACTAAACCCTCTTGAGATGGTTTGTAAGCGGCACGGTAATCTGCGTTAGCACCTGTGTTAGAAAGTATGGTCTCGAATTGGTAGTGACGAGACATGTCTTTTTTGCCACCTTTTTCTGAGCTCACACGGCGAGTAATCGCCCATTGTGCAGCAAATTCAGTAGGAGCAATCCAAGAACCTAAGAAATCAGCACCTACCGAAACAATAGTTTTTGCTTGGCTGAAATCAATATTAGGTAAAACGCCACCGTGTGCTTGTGTTAAACCATAAGCTGGGTTTGCGTCATAGGTAATGTGTTGTGTTGTTGGGTATTTCGCTGCGAAGTCTGCAATCACTTTCTTCGTAGTAGGAGAAAGGATGGTATTAGAAATGATGCGGATTTGACCACCTTTGGCAGCCACCTCTGCTAATTTCGCAGTGAAATCTTTATCTAAAGAAGTCCAATCAGTCGCTTTACCAGCAGCTTGAGGGCCTTTTAATTTTTCATTATCATATAGACTCAAAACAGAGGCATGCGCACGTCCAGAAAGAACACCTTTCGAGATAGACGATGATTTGTTTCCTTCGATTTTGATCGGACGACCTTCACGAGTCTTTACTAAGATAGAAGCATAGTCGCCTCCGTCTGTGTAAGTAGACGCGTACCAGTTAGCGATTGTAGGTTCTACATCTTCAGGCTTGTTCAAGTAAGGAATGGTATTCTTTACCGGAGACTCGCAAGCTGCTAAAGAAACAGCTGCAACGCCGAAACCTAACATCTTTAGAAAATCACGACGATGAGTCCCTGCTCCATCTACTAAAGAATCTCCTTTAGCATCCGTTTCAGATGGCATATTGCCAAACTCATTGTGGATATTTTTGACAAACGATGGCTCATTGGTTAACTCCTCAATCCCTTTCCAATACCTCTTGTTCGAATTTTCCATATAATCTTTCTTATTCAGACTAAAATTGAATCTATTTAATTTCTATTAATAGTGACACTTAGAGCACTCTAAGCCACCGATGTTTTGCACTTTCAAAGGAGTTTTGCTGTCCTTGTTGTGAACCTCAACTAATTTGTCGTAGTAAGCGTTACCTTTTGCATTCACGTCTGTTTGACGGTGGCAATCGATACACCAACCCATCGTTAAAGATGAACGTTGCTCCACTACTTCCATTTTTTCGATTTCACCGTGGCAGTTTTTACACTCTAAGCCACCTACGTTTGTGTGTTGTGAGTGGTTGAAGTACGCCAAATCAGGTAAGTTGTGTACACGCACCCATTGAATAGGCTCGTCTTTCTCTAATGCTTTGTAGATTTTTTGAATCTCTGGAGACTCACGCTTAATTGCGTTGTGGCAGTTCATACAAATGTTTGCCGACGGAACGTTAGCTCCTTTACCCTCGTAAACACCTGTGTGGCAATAGTTACAGTTGATTTGGTATTGACCTGCGTGTAATTTGTGCGAAAATTTGATCGGTTGCTCTGGTGCATATCCTTGGTGGATACCTACACCATAGGCTGCATCAATCGTTGCTTTACCGCCTAATAATAAGACCAAAACGATTATTCCTGTCTTCACCGCAGAATTGGCTGCTAAAGACTTAGCATTCTCCGATACTCTTTCGAAAAAAGACTTGCTTGGATCTGCTTCAGCTGCCTTCGATAATCTGCTTAATGAATTAACGATAGAAAGTAAAGCAATTAATACGATGACCATAATGATTAATAATCCTACCAAAAGCACTTCCATCATTCCTCCAGACGATTGAGCCGCTGGAGCTGCTGCACCTGCTGCTGGAGCTGCACCTGCTGCCGGAGCCGCTGGAGCTGCATTAGAGGCATCAATGTAAGCTACTATACCTTTAATCTGAGCTTCAGTAAAGTTCGGATAAGGAGTCATAGCTGCCTTGTTAAACTTGTTGTATAAGTCGTTTGCATACTTGTCTCCAGAAGCAATAACAGCTTGTGGATTGTGTACCCATTTAACGATCCATTCGATAGGGCGACGGCCTGTAATGTCCTTTAAACCAGGACCTACTAACGTTTCGTCGGAAGTGTTGTGACACGCCGCACAGTTGTTTTTAAATAGTGTTTCACCTTCTGCTGCATCTTGTGCAAACGTCGCTGTCGTAGCAGCGACTAGGAATAAGAAGGAACATAGAAACTTAACGAGAGTAAATTTTTTGCAATACATAAATATAGATTTTCTCATTTTAATTCAGTCCGCAAAACTACAATCCGATTTTTTAGGAAACAATTAATTACACATTCATTTTTTGTATTTTTTTAATTGAATTAATTATTTAGAATTTTTCAAAATAAGCCCATTGGAAACAAATTGAACTATTTTTAGAAAATTTTGTATAATGCGGGAGGGCATAAAAAAAACCTTCCGGATGGGAAGGTTTTTGGAGGTTTCGAGCGGATTCGAACCGCTGTAGAAGGTTTTGCAGACCTCTGCCTAGCCACTCGGCCACGAAACCAATTAATTGGGATGCAAATTTAGCTTTTTTTAATAAAGGAGCAAAGTTCTGATTGAAAAAAGTATTTAGTAGTCAGTATCCAGTAGCCAGTCGTCAGTCCGAAGGGAATGAGTCCGAAGTGGAACATTCACCATTTACCACTTACCATACACTATCTCTGCTCTCTACTCTATGCTCTCTAATCTAGTTGGCAGTCGTCAGTCCGGAGGGAATGAGTCCGAAGTGGAACATTTACCATTCACCATCTTTACTCTCTACTCTACTATCTCTACTCTATTCAGTTGACAGTCGTCAGTCCGGAGGGAATGAGTCCGGAGTACACATTCACCATTTACCACTTACCATTCACCATCTTTACTCTCTACTCTACTATCTCTAATCTAGTTGACAGTCGTCAGTCCGGAGGAAATGAGTCCGAAGTGGAACATTTACCATTCACCATTTACCATTCACCATCTCTACTCTCTTCTCTCTACTCTATAATCTCTAATCTTAAAAGAGTTAGGAAAGCGTAAAAACTGAAATCTCCGGCGGCATACCCACTCTACCCGGGTACCCTAAATAGCCGTATCCGCGATTCACATAGATTTGTTGTTCTCCTTCTTGGTACAAACCTGCCCATTGCTTGTACACATACTGAGCTGGAGACCAGCGCATTTCGGCGATTTTAACGCCAAACTGTGTACCATGTGTATGGCCCGCAAACGCCACATCGATGTCGTGGTATTTTTTAGTGACCTCCGCATTCCAGTGGTTTGGGTCGTGAGATAAAAGGAGTTTGGCTGATGCTTCTTCTGTTCCTTTGTGCGCTTTCTCTAAGTTGCCGTACCAAGGGAAGCGGCCTAATCCGATGTTTTGGACACCTATAATAGCTAGCTTTTCGCCCGATTCCTCTAGGAAACGGTGCTCATCCATTAAGAGATCCCAGCCCATTAATTCGTGGGCCTTCATCAAGTCCTTAAGGTTTTGTTTTTTAGCTGCAGGGCTGCTCCAACGCACGTAATCGCCGTAATCGTGATTTCCTAAGGTACTGAAAACACCTAAAGGAGCTTTGACCTTATTAAAGACATCGAAGTAATTTTGTACCTCTTTGGACTCATTATTGACTAAGTCCCCTGTGAAGAAAACCACATCCGCTTTTTCACGCATTAGCATCTCTACACCCCCTTTAACGGCGGTCTTATTGAAGAATGAACCCGTGTGTATGTCGGAAATTTGAGCAATTTTAAGGCCCTTGAAGGCAGAGGGTAAGCCTTTGATTTTTAAGGGAATGTGTTCCACTGTATAGTCATGGGCCCCGGAAATAATGCCAAAAGCAAAGGTCGCTGCCGGAACTGCTCCCACAGCCAAAGCTGCTTGAGACAAGAACTCGTGACGACTGATGGCGCTAGGATCTTTCTTTAATACTTTTTTGGTCCCCCAACGGAAGAAACGGGTGATATCTTCTATCAACAAGAAGATAATAATAAACAGTTTAGTGATAACGGAAATCATCACCATCGCCATAAAGGTGATTCTGATTTCATTTTTCCAGGCATGTAAGGGAAGCGCATTATATGAAATAATACCTAGCAAAATGAAGATCGTAAATCCCCAAAAGGTATATTTTGCTGTGTTTTGCATGCTTTGGCGAGCATTTCGAAAAGCGGTTTTGACCGCCATCCAAACGTAATAGTCCAACGCGATTAACACAATACTGATAAAAGGCACAAAAAACATTTTATTCATAGCACTTAAACTATCTTTGCGATTCAATTGTTCCAAAGGTGCAAAATTACATGAAAAAGACGATAAGTATTTACGGGGGCGGTTGGGTAGGCGCACCATTGGCATTTAAACTGGCTTTAGCGGACTTCGATGTGCGCGTTTCAGCTTCCAGTGTTCATCAGCAAGCCGCTCATCCGAAAATCAAGGTGTTGGATTTTAGAGCAGAGCCTGATATGCCAGCAGAAAATTGGTCATCGATGAATGATTCAGAAGTCCAAATTTGGGCTATTCCTCCGCGCCGCAAGAAAAATGCAGAAGAAACCTATCTCGCAATTTTGCAAGATTGGGTTGATAATTTGCCCGTAGGATCAGCTAAAAAGCTCATCTTCCTTTCATCGACTTCGGTCTACTCAAACGTGTCTGATACAGTCGATGAAAATTCAGGCATTAATGAGGATTCTTTGATGGCCAAAGCCGAAGCCATCGTCTCCTCCTCGAAAATCCCATCTGTCATCTTGCGTCTAGCAGGCCTTATGGGTGGAGATCGTTATGTGGCTAAGTATTTCTCTGGCAAACGGAATGACGGAGCAAATTGCCCTATCAACTATGTACACAAAGATGACGTAGTTGCTTTGATTGCCCTAGCCGCAGAGAAAATTGATTCAGGTATTTACAACATAGTGGCTCCTATTCATCCGACGAAAGGAGAAGTAGGCGAAAACGACATCGAACGTCGCGGAATGCCAGCAGGCTACTGGGATTATTCGGTTTCTTGCTTAGGCGGGAAAGTAGTTTCGGGCGATAAAATCTGTGACGAATTGAATTATGAATTCAGATGGCCGGATCCGCTGGAATTTCCAATATAAATTGGAAATTCTAGAGTAGAGATAAGAGAGTATAGAGAAGAGATAATGATGAATGGTAAGTGGTAAATGGTGAATGATTTTTAGAACTAGCTTATTCTCGCTGAATCGATTTAGAGAGTAGAAATAAGAGAGTATAGAGAAGAGAAAAGAAGTGGATGTTGCTTAAGGTTTTGCTTAGACCTAATCAGAAAATATTTGTGTAACAACCTTTTCGATTAGGTCTAAGCAAAATGTTAAGCTTCCAATTCTTTCACTGCGAGCCACGCCATTAATCCAGGTCCTATTGTAAGCGAGGCTTCATCAATATCAAACGTCGGCGTATGCACCCCGCTCGTAATTCCACGTTCATCATTGCGTACCCCTAAACGGTAAAAACACGCATCCACATGGTGTGTGTAGAAAGCGAAATCTTCGCCTGCCATCCATAGATCAAGATCAACGACATTTTCGGCGCCCATATATTCGATAGCAGCAGCTTTTGAGCGACGCGTAAGTTCTGGGTTATTCTGTAAGAATGGATACCCTTTTAAGACCTCGAATTCAGCACGTCCGCCCATCGCATCAGCGATTCCTTCGGCGAGTTTTTTCATCTTTTCTAATCCTTCAGCACGCCAGGTTTCATCCATAGCACGGAAAGTGCCGGCGATGTTCACTTCGTCAGGAATGACATTTGTGGCTCCTAGACCTTCGATTTTGCCGAATGTCAATACCGATGGGAGTTTCGGGTTTTTGTTTCTCGAAATGATTTGTTGCATTGCCACGATAATGTGGGAAGCAATGACAATGGGGTCTATGCAGGCGTCTGGCATGGCGCCGTGGCCACCTTTACCAATCACCTTAATATATAATTCGTCTGTGCTGGCCATGTACATTCCTTCGCGGAAACCGATTTTTCCGACGGGAACATTGGTGGCAACGTGTTGGCCAAAAATGCTCGCCGGAGTCGGGTTTTGTAGGGCGCCTTCTTTAATCATGATACTCGCGCCACCGGGGGCCTTTTCCTCGGCGGGTTGAAAGAGTAATTTGATGGTTCCTTCGAATTCTCCGCGGATTTGTTGTAGAATGTGAGCGGTTCCTAAAAGGGACGCTGTATGAACATCATGTCCACAGGCGTGCATGACGCCGGAGTTTTTGGATTTATAGGGAACGTCGTTAGTCTCTTGAATGGGAAGGGCATCCATGTCAGCACGAAGCGCTACGACTCTACTGTCCGGATTTTTTCCTTTGATTTCGGCGATGAGGCCGGTATTGGCAATTTTTTTGGCCTGAATACCCATCCGCTCTAGTTGTTCTAAGACGTAGGCTTGCGTTTGAAATTCCTGATAGGAAAGTTCTGGATTCGCGTGAATATGGTGGCGATTGACCAGTGTGTCAGGGGTGATTTCAGCGGAAAGCTGCTTGATTTTTTCCAATAATGTGGACATGGGCATTGGGTTAATTTATGCAAATCTACGAAATAGGACCTAATTCCAGGAATTCTTAACAAAAAAGCAATGCTATGCGCTTCATTTTCAGTCGATTATTTTTTAAATTGATGTGCAAATTAAACCGGTTTGTCTATGGCTCAGAAAGTGTTGGTTTTGAATCAAGATTACAGTGCGTTGACTATTTGTTCGATGCCGAAGGCCTTTCTTTTGGTCTATCTCAACAAGGCAGAATTAGTGGCTGAATCCACCACTGCAAAATTGCACTCTGTTTCTAAAACGTTTCCTTATCCTTCGGTCATTCGTTTGCAGCGTTATGTCTATTTTCCGTTCAAAGGGGTGATGTTAAATCGCCAAAACATTTTGAAGCGAGACAATCATACCTGTCAATATTGTGGTTCGAAAGACTTCTTGACGATGGATCATGTATTGCCCAAATCACGTCAGGGGCGCACTTCCTGGGATAATTTAGTTACTGCCTGCAAGTATTGTAATTCAAAGAAGGGGTATATGACACCGGAGGAAGCGGGAATGGTTTTAGCACGCCAGCCATTTAGGCCATCTTTTGTTATGTTTTTGCGAAATTTTTCTGGAATTTTGGATCAACAATGGGCGCCGTTCGTTGGGGCTAAACTGGAGACCACCACATGAGTTTTAAAATATCGTTTATCGGTGCAGGAAACGTTACCTGGCACATCGCAAAGGCCTTAGAAAATGCCGGAAATTCTGTTCAAGAAGTCTTCAGTCGAGAGCCTTCCAAGGCAAAAGACCTCGTTTCCTATTTATACAATGCGAAAGTGCACGAAGATTTAGATTTTTCGGAATCCGCAGCCACCGTCTTTTTTCTTTGTGTTCCAGAGGCAGCCTACCCTGAAGTATTGAAGGAATTATTATTGCCAAAATACGCGACCCTAATCTTGGTTAGTGGCACATTTTCGCTGGCAGAGGCTAATTTGTTATACGATCCATCGCGCGAAAGCACGAATCAAATGGGGGTGTTTTTTCCAGTACAACATTTGGAATCAGGTCGTCGTATTAAACTAGATCAGATGCCTATCTGCCTAGAAGTGATGGTAGAAGAGACGCAAAATACCTTAGTAGCCTTGGCAAAAGACATCACGGATGCAATGTACTTAGTGAATGGGGAAGAACGTAAAAAGATACACAAGGCGATGCTTTTGGCTGGTGTATTAACCCAAAACCTGTGGTCCCACGCTCAAGAATTATTGCAATCAATTGAATTAGAACCTAGTTTGTTACACGGACTAGTCCAGCAACATGTACAGGCTTTCTTCACCGGTAAGCCACTTTCGAAGGAAATTTCGGATCCTCATTTACGTGAAGTGAATTTTCAAATCAACCAAATTCTGGAACGCAACCTTATTTAATCAAGGGGCGGTCCATATTTTGAATCACGATGTTTTTTGCGAATCCCAGGACGGTAATTTTACCCGTTTCTGAAGGATAGAAATAGTATAAGCTGTCGCCAGCGGTATTTTTTTGAATAGAAGGTGGGATGTCCTGTTTTTGGCCTAATGAATAATCCAAGGCATCCATTATCTGGATCATCTTCGCATCTTTAAATGACGCTTTTAGTAACACAGGAGCGCCTACGCGAACTGAAATCTGAAGTGCTTTCGTCGCACTATCTAGTTTGGAAGCCCCTTTTGATTGAATTTCTTGTCCCCACGCATCCACCTGATTGACGATATCTTGTGGTAAAACACGCTTCACTTGTTTGGATTTCATCTCCTTAACGACCGCTGCGGTATCTAAGCGTTTGGTAAAATCGCAGGCAGACAGAGCGAAAAGGGCAAAAAGGAGTATTGCGTATTTCATAGAATTAGGGGATGAACACAAAGGTATTCCAAACTAGCGCAAAGGGCAATGAATTTAATTACTATCTTTGCAACGATTTTTTTAACCCAACATGTTATGCTGGAGCAGCTAGAGGCCATCCGAGAAAGATTTTTAGAAGTAGAACAACAAATTGCGATGCCAGAAGTGGTGTCCGACTTGAAGAAATTCAAGACCTTGAGTAAAGAATACAAGGATTTGCAAAAGATCGTAGACCAGTATTTGGCCTACCAAAACTTGTTAGGCTCCATCGAGGAGGCTAAACAAGTGATCGCTACGGAAAAAGACGAAGATTTTCGCGACATGGCGAAGGCGGAATTAGAAGAGTTAGTTCCAGCAGAAAAAGAAATGCAAGAGGTTCTAAAGGAGATGTTAATCCCTCGTGACCCGAACGATTCCAAAGACTGTATCCTCGAGGTTCGCGCCGGAGCAGGTGGTGATGAGGCATCGATTTTTGCAGGAGATATCTTCCGCATGTACCAGCGATACGCGGAGAAAATGGGTTGGACGTTCCAAATCATGGACTTCACCGACGGTACCGCAGGTGGTTACAAAGAGATTATCGCGTCCGTTCAGGGCGAAGATGTATATGCCAAAATGAAATTTGAATCCGGGGTTCACCGCGTTCAACGTGTTCCAGCAACGGAATCAGCGGGTCGTATCCACACTTCTGCAGCTACAGTGGCTGTGATGCCTGAGGCTGATGAGGTCGATGTGCAGATCAATATGAACGATATCCGTAAGGACACCTTCTGTTCTTCTGGAGCGGGTGGTCAGTCTGTAAATACAACCTATTCAGCCGTTCGTGTGACCCACATTCCATCCGGTTTGGTGGTACAGTGCCAGGATGAACGTTCACAAATCAAGAACTTTGACAAAGCGATGACGGTTCTCCGTTCTCGTTTATATGAAATTGAATTAGCTAAACGTAACGCCGAGATTGCCGGAAATCGTAAGTCGATGGTAGGTACAGGAGACCGTTCGGACAAAATTAGAACGTATAACTATCCCCAAGGCCGTGTGACAGATCACCGTATCGGCTTAACCGTATATAATCTTCCTGTCGTAATGGACGGTGAAATTGGTGATTTTATCGAGCAATTGAGGATAGCGGAGAATGCGGAGAGGTTGACTGAAGGGGCGGTTTAATTTTTTTATTGTGGCTAAAAATGGCCTACGTCATATTTTATCGCCACAATAAAAAATTTAAACTCTTGGTAAAAAATGCAAAATGGGCTGCGTCCTATTTTTCGCAAAAAGTACTTTTAAACCTTACTGAAGAGCTAAAATATTTTGAGTATTTCAATACTCATAAAAAATGGGGACGTCTGTCCCCATTTTTTATTCCACATCTATACTCTATAATCTCCTATCTCCACTCTTTATCCTTCTTCCTGAATTCATACAAAAAGGGACGCATTGGGTCCCTTTTTGTATTCCACCTTTGTGCTTTTTGCTTTGTTCTTTGTGCTTTGTTAGAACGAGCTATATAAAAGGCCTTTGCCTTTTATATAGCTCGTTCTAACTTAAAGCTAAAACTCGTCCCTTTATCCACCTTCGAAAGCACTGTTATTTTACTGCCGTGGGCTTGAACGATGTGTTTTACGATTGAAAGGCCAAGGCCGGTTCCGCCGCTGAGTTTAGTGCGGCTTTTGTCGATTCGATAGAAGCGTTCGAAAATACGAGGTAAGTGTTTTTCAGGGATGCCTGGACCGTTGTCTTTTACGGTGATCAGGTAGGCTTTTTTGCGGTCTTCAATGGTAACAGTCACTTTTCCGTCTTGATTACCGTATTTGACTCCATTGTCTATTAGATTAACCAATACTTGTTGAATACGCTGAGCATCCGCTTTTACGTCGATGGCCATATCCGTGCAAATTAATTGTAAGGAGACCCCGCGCTTTTTTGCTTTGCCTTCTAATTGATCAAAGATATCTTCGATAAGAGGTCTAAGGTTAATGCGTTTCTTTTCAATTTTAATGGCACCGGTTTCAATTTTAGAAACGGTCAATAGATCTTGTACTAAAACATCGAGGCCGTCTAAACTTTTGGCGGCTTTTTCGAGGAATTTTTGGCGTATTTCTGGTGTTTCGTCCGGATTGTCTAAAAGGGTGTGAACGAATCCTTGTGCGGCGAAAATGGGTGTTTTAAGTTCGTGGGATACGTCTGCCAAAAATTCTTGGCGGTAAACCGCGGCTTTTTTCAACTCCTTTACTTCGTCCTCCGTGGTGGAAACGTAGGCGGTAAGTTCTTTCTTTAAGAGTTCGATGGGGTTCTCTTTTTGGACTAACTGCTTACGAGAAATTAAGGGGAAGTTCTTCTTTTTGATCTGCTTAATTTGGTCATATAACTCATTAACCTCCTTGAAAACGAGGTTGTCTAAGGCAAAAAAAATCAAGATGGATCCAAAAATCAACACACTGATAAAGGCGACAAAAAGTGTGGCAGAATCAGAGTGCGGAAGGAAGGAAATGAATGCGGTTGCCACCCCAGCGATGACAAAGGCTAAAAGGATGGAAAGGTAGCGGGGACTTAGCATGCTTGAAATTACGGATAATTTTTAAATTGTTGTACCTTTGTGCTTTGATAAGATCGCATGGAATTAAATTTATTGACTGCCATTTCTCCGGTTGATGGTCGTTACCGCAAACAAACCGCCGCACTAGCTCCTTATTTTTCTGAATTTGGATTGATCCAATACCGGGTGCGAGTTGAAATTGAATACTTTATTGCGTTATGCGAGATTCCTTTGGCCCCTTTAAAAGGCTTTCCTAAGGATCATTATGTGGCATTGCGTGCGATGTATACGAACTTTACGGAGGCGGATGCTACTTGGATCAAGGATACCGAAAAGGTGACAAACCATGACGTTAAGGCGGTAGAGTATTTTATCAAAGACCGGATGTTAGCCCTGCCTGGCGATATGAGCCCCTTTGTGGAGTTCATTCACTTTGGCCTAACGTCACAAGATATTAACAATACAGCGATTCCATTATCGATCGCTGAAGCTCATCGCGAGGTGATTTTACCTGCTTACCAAGCAGTGGTGGCGACTTTAGACGCTTATGCAACCGAGTGGAAAGAGATTCCTTTGTTAGCGCATACCCACGGACAACCGGCTTCTCCTACACGTTTAGGAAAAGAAATCAAGGTATTTGTGGAGCGTTTGAACCGTCAATTAGACTTATTAGCGCAAGTGCCTTTTACGGGTAAATTTGGTGGAGCGACCGGTAATTTCAATGCGCACCAGGTTTCATTCCCAGAAATTAATTGGCCACAATTTGCGGCGAAATTGCATGCTGATTTAGGAATTAAGCGTAGTCAATACACGACCCAAATCGAGCATTACGATAATTTAGCAGCCTATTTCGATGGCTTGAAGCGTTTAGATACAATCTTGATTGACTTGTCCAGAGATATTTGGCAATACATTTCGATGGGGTATTTCAAGCAAAAGATTAAAGCAGGAGAAATCGGATCTTCGGCGATGCCTCACAAGGTCAATCCGATTGACTTTGAAAACGCGGAGGGAAATTTAGCGATGGCGAATGCTTTCTTTGAATTCTTGTCAGCGAAGCTTCCGATTTCGCGTTTACAACGCGACTTGACGGATTCGACGGTATTACGTAATGTGGGAACGCCTTTGGCGCACGTCGTGATCTCTTTGAATTCCTTGCAACGCGGTTTAGGTAAGTTAGAATTGAACAATAGCAAAATCCAACAGGATTTAGAAGATAACTGGGTGGTCATCGCGGAGGCAATCCAAACGGTATTGCGACGTGAGGCATTCCCTAAACCGTATGAGGCATTGAAAGATTTGACGCGCCACCACGGAAAGATTGACCAAGCTGTTTTTCACGCATTCATTGACGGATTAGCCGTTTCGGACGCGATTAAGGCAGAATTGAAATTAATCTCACCGTTTAACTTTGTAGGCCGCGACGAAAAGTAAGCCGCAACCCCTGATACAAGATACTGATAAGATTAGAGATAATAGAGTAGAGAGTATAGATGGTTAATGGTAAGTGGAGAATGTTCCCCTCCGGACTCATTCCCTCCGGACTACCGACTAAACCCCTCCGGACTCATTCCCTCCGGACTACCGACTAAACCCCTCCGGACTCATTCCCTCCGGACTACTACCCACTGCCCACTGAAAACTGCCCACTGTTATGAACCACCGCCTCATGCACATCGCCCTCGTGGTAGCCGATTACGACGAAGCCATCGCTTGGTATACCCAGAAATTGGGTTTCACTTTAGTGGAAGATACCGTTTTGAGTGACGTCAAACGTTGGGTGCTGGTTCAACCATCTGGCGAAGGTTCTTGTCAATTATTGTTAGCGAAAGCGGCGACGGACGAACAAAAATCGAGAGTTGGTAATCAGACCGGAGGACGCGTATTTCTGTTCTTGCATACGGATGATTTTGAAAGGGATCATGCGAATTTGATCGCTCAGGGCATTACGATTGTACGCGGTCCAAGTGAGGAAGAGTATGGTAAAGTGCTCGTATTCGCCGATTTATATGGAAATTTGTGGGATTTGATCGGTTAAAATTTTGATTTTACAGATTTCACTCTACATTTGTATCAAATAACAACACAATGACAAAAGCAACATACAACAAAAACTGGTGGCAAGGATAACAATCCCTGAACAGTTTCGCTGTGTGTACATGATATGTTTACTAAAGGCTTGCTGTTCAACAGTAAGCCTTTTTTTATTAATTTTGCCCTTTGAAACATGTCTAGCATAAATATTCGAACTTCGCGGAAAACACTTTTGGCAGATACACTGACGCCAATCGGAATCTTTTTGAAGATTCGCAAAAACTATAAAAACTCTGTCATCCTAGAATCGGCAGATTACCACGGTAAGGAACATGGCTTTTCGCACATTGCCTTTGATCCCGTGGCGCGCTTCGAGTTAACGGATTCGAAAGTCACTCAAACATTTCCAGACGGAACGCAAGAGAACTTCAACTTAGCGAATCGCCACGATGCGGTAGCGGCGTTGAAGAGCTTTGCGGATCGTTTTGATTTTAAGAAGGAAAAGGGAGATTCGCCCATGGCGAATGGGCTTTTTGGCCATATCTCCTATGATGCGGTGACCTATTTCGAGGATATCGATATTCAGGCGAAAAACCCCGAATCAGAAATTCCCTCTATCCGTTATTATGTATACCGTTATGTGGTGGCGGTGAATCATTTTAACAACCAAATGAGCCTATACGCGCATAGCTACGATGGTTCTGAGCCTAGCTTTGATACGATTACCTACCTGTTAGACATGCCGCATTATGCGACTGCGTCATTCGCTCGTCAAGGGGAAGAGGTGAGTAATTTAACGGAAGACCAAACACGTGAAATCGTCAATACCTGCATCAAACACTGTTTGCGCGGAGACGTTTTCCAAATCGTACCTTCCAGACGTTTTGCCCAAAAGTTCCAAGGCGATGATTTTCAAGTCTACCGTGCCCTTCGCTCGGTGAACCCGTCGCCGTATTTGTTCTATTTTGATTACGAAGAATACCGGATTTTTGGAGCCTCTCCAGAGAAGCAGATCAAAATCGAGGGTTCAGTCGCGGAGATTCATCCGATTGCAGGCACGTTCAGGCGTTCTGGCGATGATGCACGCGATGCGGAATTAGCCCAGGCTTTGATCGCGGATCCGAAAGAGTCGGCGGAGCACGTGATGTTAGTGGATTTAGCCAGAAACGATTTAAGCCGTTCGGCAGACAATGTGAAAGTGGAGACGTTCAAGGAGGTTCAATTCTTCTCGCACGTGATTCACTTGGTTTCTAAAGTAACAGGGCACTTGCAAAAAGGAGTGAATCCATTACAAATGGTGGCGGATACATTCCCGGCAGGTACTTTAAGTGGTGCGCCGAAGCACAATGCGATGACGATTATTAACCGCTTGGAGCCGACTAATCGGGCTATCTATGGTGGGGCGATCGGTTTTATGGATTTCGAGGGTAATTTCAATCACGCCATTGCGATCCGTACGTTTTTGAGTAAAGGAGATACCTTATTTTTCCAAGCGGGCATGGGCGTAGTCGCTAAGTCCGTGGTGGAAAGTGAGATGCAGGAAATTCACAATAAACTAGCCGCCTTGCGCAGAGCATTAGAGGTAGCAGAAAATTTAGCCTAAGGATATGAAAGTTTTAGTGATAGATAATTACGATTCCTTTGTGTACAATTTGGTCTACCTGTTGAAGGAATTAGGCGCGGACGTAGACGTGTTTCGCAATGATAAAATTTCCCTAGAGGAAGTGGGTAAATACGATCAAATCTTGTTGTCGCCGGGTCCAGGGATTCCATCGGAAGCAGGGATTATGATGGATTTATTGAAGGAATATAAGTCGACCAAAAAAATTCTAGGCGTCTGCCTGGGTCATCAGGCGATTGCGGAGGCTTTTGGCTCTCATTTAAGCAATATGGGTGAGGTATTACATGGCGTGACCACGGAATGTGTGGTGACGGATCCGACAGAACGCTTGTTCTTAGGTATTCCCTCCCGTTTCGAAGTATGCCGCTACCACTCGTGGACGGTAGTTCCATCGACGATGCCGAGTGAGCTAAAGATTACGGCGCAAGATGACAAAGGTTTTGTATTAGCGGAGGCACATTCGAAATACGATGTGCGCGGGGTGCAATTCCACCCGGAGGCGTTTTTAACGCAACACGGATTGCAAATGATTAAAAATTGGATGAAATAAAAATGAAGAATATATTAAATAGACGGGCAGCGGGAGAGGCGTTATCAGAAAACGATGCAAGAGAGATATTGCTGCGTATTGGGCAAGGAGAAATAAATCCAAGTCAAATCGCCGCATTTTTATCCTCTTATTGGTTCAATCCGATTCAAGTCGATGAGCTGAAAGGGTTTGTTTCGGCGATGATGGAATTAGCCATCACGGTGGATCTTTCGGAATTTGATGCCATGGATGTGTGCGGAACGGGTGGTGATGGGAAAGATACCTTTAACATTTCGACGACTTCCTCCTTTATCATTGTAGGTGCCGGCCAAAAAATCGCCAAACACGGTAATCACGGCGTTTCCTCTTCGGTGGGATCGTCGACGGTGTTGGAGTTTTTGGGATTGAAATTTAATAATGACCCGAAGATCTTGAAACGCAAGATGGAAACGGCGGGAATGTGCTTCTTGCACGCACCTCTTTTCCACCCAGCGATGCGCTTCGTGGGCCCTATCCGCAAGGAATTAGGGATGAAGACTTTCTTCAATTTGTTAGGACCTTTATTGAATCCTGCCAAAGTCAATAAGCAAATCTCCGGCGTCTATTCGCAAGAAGCGTTCGCCTTGTATGAAGGATTTTTTGCCGGTTCTGGCAAGCAATATGGCATCGTTTATGCGGAAGATGGTTACGACGAAATCTCACTAACCTCTGCTTTCCGTTTAACCACTCCCGATGGAGCTTCGATTTACAATCCGGGCGATATCGGCTGCGAAGTGGTAGCGCAATCTGAATTGTTTGGCGGTTCTACGGCGGAGGCATCTGCGAACATGTTGTACAGAATTTTGCAGCGCGAAGGCACGCCCGCACAAACGCAAGCGGTTTTAGCGAATGCAGGAGCTGGTTTGTTTGTAGCAGGTAAAGCGGGCAGTCTAGTGGAAGGATATGCTTTAGCGAAAGAATCCCTAGAAAGTGGTCGGGCTTTCCAGGCGTTCAAGAAATTTATAATGGATTAAGATGAGCATATTAGACCAAATTATAGCCACCAAAAGACAGGAAGTCGCCGCTTGCAAAGCACGCACCACGACTGCTCAGCTCGAAAAACAGGGGTTTTTCGCGCGCGCTTGTCATTCTTTGTCGATGTCTTTAGTTCAGCCGGCTTCCACGGGAGTCATTGCTGAATTCAAGCGTAAATCTCCCTCGAAAGGCATCATCAATGACCGTATGGGTGTGGATGTGGTGACAAAAGGTTATGTGGAGGCGGGTGCAGCCTGTTTATCGGTGTTGACGGATGAGTCCTATTTTGGAGGAACTTATGCTGATTTTGATTTAGCACGTCGCACGAATCCGAATACGCCTATTTTGCGCAAAGACTTTATGATCGATGCATACCAAATCATCGAAGCAAAGTCCATGGGCGCTGACGTGGTGCTCTTAATCGCGGCGGCTTTAACTCCGGCGGAAATCAAAACATTAGGAACCCTAGCGCGTTCATTAGGTATGGAAACTTTGCTCGAGGTACACGATCAAGAAGAATTGGATCGTTCGCTAGGAGATTATATTTCCGTGGTAGGAGTGAATAACCGGAATTTGAAGAATTTCTCGGAGCAAAATGTGGAGGCCTCTAAGGTTTTGGCATCCAAAATACCGTCCCAATTCGTCAAGGTTTCTGAGAGTTGCATTTCGGGTCCGGAGATCATAACAGAATTAAAGACCTACGGTTACCGAGGTTTCTTGATAGGCGAAAGCTTTATGAAGACTGATAACCCAGGAAAAGCCTTAAGCGACTTTATCAACTAGGTATGAAGTGGAAAGTATGTGGCATGCGGGAACCAGAAAATATCCAAGAAGTGGCGGCTTTAGGGCCAGACTTTATGGGCTTTATTTGGGCACCTAAATCGCCGCGTTACGTAGGACCTGATTTTGTCATCCCGGCTTTACCTGCAAAAACGAAGGCGGTAGGTGTTTTTGTCAATGAAACGACGGACAACATTATCACCTTGTCTAAAAATGCCGGATTCTCGGTCGTGCAATTACACGGAGAAGAGGGCCAAACACAAATAGAAGCCTTACAAGCTGCCGGATTACAGGTCATCAAGGCGATCAGTGTGGGCTCAGTGAAAGATCTCGATCTGATAGACAAGCCTGATTTCTATTTGTTTGATACGAAGAAAGGGGCTCAGGTAGGTGGAACGGGAGAACATTTTGATTGGTCACTTTTAACGCAGTATAAATTAGATATCCCCTATATTTTAGCCGGCGGGTTGCGGGCAGGGGATGTGGAAAAGGTGAAGGATTTTCCGGGCTTATATGCTTTGGACTTTAATAGTAAACTCGAAATACGTCCCGGATTTAAGGATATCGAGCAAGTGAAAGAACTAGTAAAACAGCTATAATTATGTCATTTAATGTAGATGAGCGTGGGTATTACGGAAGTTTTGGCGGGGCCTTTATTCCAGAAATGTTATACCCGAATGTCGAGGAATTACGTTCCCGCTATTTAGACATTATCGCGGAACCCTCTTTTCAAGAAGAATTCCACGCCTTATTGAAAGATTACGTGGGTCGTCCTACGCCGCTTTTCAAGGCAGAGCGTTTGTCTGCGAAATACAACACGAATATCTACTTAAAGCGAGAAGATTTGTGTCACACGGGGGCACATAAGATTAATAATACGATAGGCCAAATCCTCGTAGCTAAACGCCTAGGCAAATCAAAAATCGTAGCAGAAACTGGCGCTGGACAACACGGCGTGGCTACAGCAACGGTTTGTGCCTTGATGGGTATGGAATGTATCGTTTATATGGGTGCCATCGACATCGAAAGACAAGCGCCTAACGTGGCGCGTATGCGGATGTTAGGAGCACAGGTAGTTCCAGCCACTTCCGGTTCAAAAACCTTGAAAGATGCCACAAACGAGGCGATGCGTCACTGGATTAATCATCCGGTAGATACCCATTACATCATCGGTTCGGTCGTAGGACCACATCCTTACCCGGACATGGTCGCTCGTTTTCAAGCGGTTATTTCTGAGGAGATTCGTTTTCAATTACAAGAAAAAGAAGGCCGTGATTACCCAGACTACGTCATTGCATGTGTAGGTGGTGGATCTAATGCGGCGGGTGCCTTTTACCATTTCTTAGATGAGCCTCGCACGGCATTGATCGCGGCGGAGGCTGCAGGTTTAGGCGTAAATTCTGGTCATTCTGCAGCGACTACTTTCTTAGGAAAGCCAGGCGTCTTACATGGAAGCAAGAGTTTATCGATGCAAACGGAAGATGGCCAGGTAATCGAACCTTATTCGATCTCTGCTGGCTTAGATTACCCTGGAATTGGACCTATGCATGCGCATTTGTTCGAATCAGGTCGCGCCACTTTTTACGGAGTGACGGATGAGGAGGCGCTAGTGGCTGCCGTGGAATGCTCCCAGTTAGAGGGAATTATTCCCGCTTTAGAGACGGCACATGCTTTGGCCGTATTCGAAAGATTGCAAGCTAAGCCGAATGAAATCGTGGTCGTTAATGTGTCCGGAAGAGGGGACAAAGATTTAGCGACTTACCAAAACCGTTTAAAATTGAATGACTAAGATGAACAGAATTTCAGCCCTTTTTGCTTCAGCGACTGAACCCATTTTGAATGTGTATACGACGGCTGGTTTTCCTCGTTTGGAGGATACGATGACGGTATTGAACGCGCTTCAAGCAGGAGGCGTCGATATCATTGAGGTGGGAATGCCTTATTCTGACCCAGTGGCCGATGGGGAAACGATACAGCTTTCGAATCAAGCTGCATTAGAGCAAGGAATGAGTGTGGCACATCTTTTCGAGCAATTGAAGGATATGCGTAAAAGCATTACGGTTCCCGTTCTTTTGATGGGTTATATCAATCCCGTTTTGCAATATGGCGTGGAGGCTTTCTGCGCGAAATGTGCGGAAGTAGGCGTGGATGGATTGATTTTGCCAGATCTACCAATGGTGGAATACGAGGCGTCTTACCGCGAAATTTTTGAAAAATACGGTTTGTTCAATATTCTGTTAATTACCCCACAAACGAACGACGAGCGCATTCGCCACATCGATTCAGTCTCGAGGGGATTCATTTATATGGTCTCTTCTGCGAGCACGACGGGGGCCAAAACCGGTATCTCTGCTGATCAAGAGCTTTATTTCTCCCGAATTGCTGCGATGAATTTACAGAATCCACGTTTGATTGGTTTTGGGATTTCGGACCACGAGAGCTTTGTGAAAGCATCAAAGAACGCCTCTGGGGCTATTATTGGTAGTGCTTTTGTCAAGATGATCGCGCAGGCGAAAGACCTTAGTGCTGAGATCGTTGCCTTTGTGCAGTCGATTAAAGGTAAAAACTAGGCAAATGTTTTTGGAAAGAAATATTTTTCCTATCTTTGCAACCCCAATCAGACGATCTTATGCACAAGTGGGCCGCTAAGCGCTGATTATCATCAAATAAAAATTAGTTCAGATGAGCGATTTAATTAAATTCGTAGAGCAAGAAAACGCAGCACGTAGAGGAGAACACCCTGAATTCGCTGCAGGAGACACCGTTAACGTACACGTGAAAATTCGTGAAGGTAACAAGGAGCGTATCCAGGTTTTCCAAGGTTTAGTTATTCAACGTAAAAATTCTGGTGCTGGTGAGTCTTTCACAGTTCGTAAGATCTCTAACGGTATCGGTGTTGAGCGTATTTTCCCAATCTTGTCACCAAACATCGACAAAATTGAAGTATTACGTCGTGGTAAAGTACGTCGTGCACGTTTATACTACATGCGTGGTAAGCAAGGAAAAGCGGCTCGTGTTAAAGAAAAGAAAAAATAGGTTTGAGATTTTTTATATAAAAGAGAGCTGCTCAGAAATGAGCAGCTTTTTTTATGGCCATATGTCAGTAATCTCAGCTAGAATTTTACTTTTGTAGGTAAATAAACCTATTGAAATGAAAACTAATGCTTCGAATCGCCGCGAATTCTTGCACAATGCAAGTATGCTAGGCGGTATGGCCTTTTTGCCAAGTTCATTAAAAGATGCCACTAAAACTTTTGCACCCGCTACACCGGAACGCATCATTGCACCCCGATTGAAATTTGGGGTGGTGGGAATTAACCATGGACATATCTATTCCATGGCGAACTCCATCATTCGGGGCGGCGGGGAGTTTGTCTCTTACTATGCGAAGGAGCCCGATTTAATCAAAGATTTTGCGAAACGTTACCCCCAAGCCAAACTGGTGAAGAGTGAGGCGGAGGTATTGGAAGACCCATCTATCAAATTAGTGCTTAGCTCTATTACGCCTAATGAACGCGCCCCATTAGGAATACGTGTGATGCAGCATGGGAAAGATTACATGGTAGATAAGCCAGGAATCATTAGTTTGGAGCAATTAGCAGAGGTTCGTAAGGTTCAACAAGAAACGAAGCGAATCTATTCGATTTCATTCAGTGAGCGTTTTGAAAACAAAGCAACCGAACTTGCGAGCCAATTAGTGGCCTCTGGAAAAATCGGTAAAGTGATGCAAACCTTAGGAACAGGACCTCATAGAATGAGTGTCAATTCCCGTCCTGACTGGTTTTTTGATACGAAATATTACGGAGGAATTATCACGGATATTGCTTCCCACCAGGTAGATCAATTCTTACATTTTACGGGTTCGACGCAAGGAGAAGTAGTTGCTTCCCAAATCGCCAATCACCACCACCCTCAATATCCTAAATTCCAAGACTTTGGAGATTTGATGCTTAGAAGCAATAAAGGATCTGGCTATATTCGGGTAGACTGGTTTACGCCTGACGGGTTAAATACCTGGGGAGATGGAAGGTTGACCATTCTAGGAACTGATGGTTATATGGAAGTACGGAAAAATACAGACATAGCCTCTCCACATGGAACAGGAAGCCATTTGTATGTGGTGACGAATAAAGAAACGGTATATATCGATTGCAAGGATGTTAACTTGCCACATGGGGAATTACTCGTGAATGATGTATTAAATAGGACCGAAACGGCGATGACCCAAGCGCATTGTTTCTTGTCTACGGAATTAGCCTTAATTGCTCAAAAAAATGCAACTAACATATCGATCAAAGCATGAAACGGAGAAAATTCATCAATAATTTAGCCCTAGGTGCCGTAGGAACATTCGGTTTTCCTACCATCGTTCCAGCGAACGTGTTAGGAGGAAAAGACGCCCCTAGTAATAAAATAAACATCGCCCAAATCGGCTGCGGACGCATCGCGCGCACCCATGATTTGCCTGGTACTTGGAAACACGACAAGGCGCGTATCATGGCCGTTTGCGATTTAGATCGCCACCGTACCGAGGAGACGAAGCAATTAGTTGAGGAATTCTACACGAAGAAAACGGGTCAGTCGAATTACATCGATGTGAAGATGTACGATGACTACCGCGAGATGCTATTGAACAAGGACATTGATGCGGTAATGATTAGTACGCCGGATTTTTGGCATGCACAACCAGCCATGGAAGCGGCCCTAGCGGGGAAAGATATTTACTTGCAAAAGCCCACTTCTTTGACGATTCACGAAGGTCGTCAATTAGCTAACGTGATTAAGAAAACAGGTCGAATTCTGCAAGTGGGAACGCAACAGCGCTCCACGTCTCAGTTTAGAATTGCCGCCGAATTAGTGCGCAATGGTCGCATCGGTAAATTACATACCGTTAAAATCGGTTTGCCAGGGGATCCATCTGGACCTCCAGCGCCAGCGATGCCAGTGCCGAAAGGTTTCAATTTTGATATGTGGTTAGGCTCTACGCCTGAAATGGCTTACACAGAGATCGCCGTTCATCCTCAAAAGGGATATGATCGCCCGGGTTGGTTGCGTATGGAGCAATTTGGAGCGGGTATGATTACGGGTTGGGGTCAGCACCACTACGATTCCGCTGCCTGGGGAATGGATACTGAATTAACAGGTCCTATCTCAGTAGAAGCAGTGGCGGAGTTCCCGAAGTCAGGATTATGGAATGTACACGGGGACTTTATGTCGAAAGCAGAATATGCAAATGGCATCACGATGTACACTTCAGGAGGATATCAAAACGGTATTCGCTACGAAGGATCTGAAGGTTGGATTTTTGTTTCGCGCGGCGATTATGCAGCAACACCTAGTGATCCAACGGCGAAAGTGCGTTCGAAAGCCTTAGATGCGTCTAATCCGAAGATATTAGAGTCCGTAATTGGGCCAAATGAGATTCATCTGTACAATTCTGATGATCAACACGGGAACTGGTTAGATTGTATCGAGTCACGTAAGGAGCCGATTTCTCCGATTGAGATAGGTCACCGCGCTTGTACGGTTTGTTTGATCACGCACGTAGCGATGAAAATTCCACGCAAATTGCAATGGGATCCTACGCAGGAACACTTTGTGAATGATGCGGAAGCCAATACGTGGTTGCGTAGAGCACAACGGGCACCTTACGGAACGGATCGGATTAAGTTTTAGATTTTTTCGACCTTTCTGACGTTTTTGTTGATGGTGTCAGATTCTACGACGCCATCACGTAAACGGATGATGCGGTGGGCATACTGGGCAATATCGTCTTCGTGGGTAACCATGACGATGGTATTGCCTTTTTTGTGCAATTGATCGAATAGGTCCATGATCTCATACGAGGTTTTGGTATCTAAGTTACCGGTAGGCTCATCGGCTAATAAGATGGACGGATCATTGACTAAAGCACGAGCCACGGCAACACGCTGTCTTTGACCTCCTGAAAGCTCGTTCGGCTTATGCAAGGCGCGGTTGTCTAGGCCTACCCCTTTCAAGGTTTTCATGGCAATCTCTGTGCGTTCTTTCTTCGTATAACCTGCATAGATTAAAGGCAAGGCTACGTTTTCGAGTGCTGATTGGCGGGGGAGGAGGTTGAACGTTTGGAAAACAAAACCGATTTCCTTGTTTCTTACCGCCGCTAATTCATTTTCTGACATCTCAGATACATCTTGTCCATTCAAGATATATTTGCCCGTAGTAGGCGTATCTAAGCAGCCTACGATGTTCATTAAAGTTGATTTACCAGAGCCTGATGGACCCATGAAAGCGACATATTCTCCCTTGTTAACGGAGATGGTAACGTCTTTTAAAGCGTCAATCACTTCTTCGCCCATCACGTATCGTTTAGAAATGGACTGGGTCTCGATAATTTTAGTCATAGCAATCAAATTAATGAACTCAAAAATACATCCATTCTAGGAAACAATTCTTCTTTTTAGACAAAAGATAACGGGAGAGGATGAGTTGAGCGTGGGAAGGATGAGAGGTTTTGGCATAAAAAAAGCCCGAACAAATCGCTCGGGCTTTTCTCTATCTTCAAAGAATCTTACAATCCTTTTGCTTTCTTAACTACTTCGTCAGCGATGTTTTGCGGAACGAATTCGTAGTGAGAGAACGTTAACGATGCTGTTGCACGTCCTGAAGACATCGTACGTAAATCTGTTACGTAACCGAATAATTCAGAAAGAGGCACATCAGCCTTCAAGATAACAGCTCCTTGACGAGAATCCATACCTTTCATGATACCACGACGACGGTTTAAGTCACCTGTGATAGGTCCAGTATATTCGTCTGGAGTAACTACGTCTACAGCCATGATAGGTTCCATTAACTTAGCACCCGCTTGTTTTGCTGATTCTTTGTAACCCATACGAGCTGCTAATTCAAATGATAATGAATCTGAATCGACATCATGGTATGAACCGTGGAATAAACGCACTTTCATTGAATCCATTGGGTATCCAGCCAAAGCACCATTTTTCATTGCTTCTTCGAAACCTTTTTGAACGGCAGGGATAAATTCACGAGGAATTACACCACCCACGATATTGTTAACAAATTCTAAACCTGGTTTGTCATCTTCTCTTGGTCCGATTTCAAATACGATATCAGCAAACTTACCACGACCACCTGATTGTTTCTTGTAAACCTCACGGTGTTCTGTTGTCTTAGTTAAAGACTCTTTGTAAGCTACTTGAGGAGCACCTTGGTTTACTTCTACCTTGAACTCACGACGCATACGGTCGATGATGATCTCTAAGTGAAGCTCACCCATACCCTTGATGATCGTTTGGCCAGTCTCTTCGTTTGATTCAACTTGTAACGTAGGATCTTCTTCGATCAACTTCGTGATCGCTTTAGAGAAGTTATCTGCATCAGCCGTTTTCTTAGGCTCGATAGCATATCCGATAACTGGCTCTGGGAAGTCCATTGCTTCTAAAATGATTGGGTGTTTCTCATCAGAAAGAGTATCTCCTGTCTTGATGTCTTTGAAACCTACTACCGCACCGATATCACCAGCACCTAAACGCTCGATGGCGTTTTGCTTGTTCGCGTGCATTTGGAAGATACGAGAGATACGCTCCTTATTTCCTGAACGGTTGTTCAATACATAAGAACCTGAATCTAATCCACCTGAATACGCACGGATGAAACATAAACGACCTACGTAAGGGTCCGTTGCAATTTTAAAGGCCAAAGCCGCGAAAGGCTCAGACTCGCTTGGCTTGCGCATGATCTCTTCGCCCGTATCTGGGTGAGTTCCTTTAACGCCTTCTTTGTCCATCGGAGATGGTAAGATAGCCATTACATAATCCAACATCGTTTGAACACCTTTGTTTTTGAAAGATGAACCACAAAGCATTGGAACAATTTTCATAGAGATCGTCGCTGCACGTAAAGCGGCTAAGATTTCATCTTCTGTGATTGATGTAGGATCTTCGAAGTATTTCTCCATCAAAGTCTCGTCAAACTCAGCTACTGCTTCTAATAATTTCTCACGGTATTCAGTCGCCTCTTCTAACATATCATCTGGGATAGGTACCTCAGTGAATGTCATTCCTTTATCTGCCTCGTTCCATTTAATACCACGGAAGTTAACTAAGTCAACTACCCCTTCGAAACCTTCTTCAGCTCCGATAGGCAATTGCAATGGCACTGCATAGCTACCTAACATTTCTTTCACTTGCTTACACACGTTTAAGAAATCAGCGCCTGAACGGTCCATTTTGTTTACGAAACCGATACGTGCTACGTTGTAGTTATCTGCTAAGCGCCAGTTTGTTTCTGATTGAGGCTCAACACCATCTACTGCAGAGAATAAAAATACTAGACCATCTAATACACGTAATGAACGGTTTACCTCTACTGTAAAGTCAACGTGACCTGGAGTATCGATAATGTTGATGTGGTAATCTTGATCGCGGTATTTCCAACCTACTGTCGTTGCAGCCGAAGTGATCGTGATACCACGCTCTTGCTCTTGCTCCATCCAGTCCATTGTTGCCGCACCATCGTGTACCTCACCAATTTTGTGGGAAACCCCTGCATAATACAGGATACGTTCCGTAGTGGTGGTTTTACCCGCATCAATGTGCGCAGCAATACCGATGTTTCTAGTGAATTTTAAATCGCGTGCCATTTTAAAAGGTTAATTATGAAATGATTTTTTTAATCCGTTTGTGAATCGTTTGCTAATTATCAAGTACTTGGACAACATTCTCGTTCGAGTACTTGTTTAGGGGTGCAAAATTACTGAAACTTAGTTAAATACAAAAGTTTTTTCAAAATGATTAACGCCTTTTTACAATTACTTTATCCCAAATGTTGTTTTGCTTGCGATCAGGTGCTTATTCGATCTGAAAATTGGATCTGTACCCGCTGTCGATTCGAACTACCTAGCCCCGGATTATTCCTAGAACAGCCTAATTGGATCTCGCACAAGCTCGACGGATTGATTGACTATGATCGCGTGCACGCCTATTATGTGTTTTCGGAGGGAGGAAAGGTGCAACATTTATTACACCAGATTAAGTACAAAGGGCAGGAAGGCTTAGGCGAGTATTTAGGATCTTGTGTAGGGCGATCATTTTCTGTGACCGACTACGATATACTGATTCCGATGCCATTGCATCCATCTCGACTAAAGGAACGAGGTTATAATCAAGCTGCTTGTGTGGCAAAGGGGATTGCGCGGGCATCGGGTATTCCCATTTCTGAAACACATTTACTGAGGACGAAACAGGTTACTTCGTTGATCGGGTTAAATCGTGCGGAACGCTATAAAACCTTAGAGGAAGTATTTGAAGTGATGCGACCGGGCGAACTGGACGGACTGAGAATTTTGCTAGTGGATGATACGCTGACGACGGGCGCGACCTTTTTAGCGGCAGGGGCTAAAATAAAAGCAGCCAGCACGGGGAAATTGTCTTTCCTGGCGCTGGCTGCTTTAAAGTGAGTTGTTATCCTATCGCTTCGTTGGTTTTCCTGGAGCGAACATCGCGCAACGGAAACCGATCGTAGACGAAGAGGCGTCCTTATCTAAATAACGACGCGTACCTGGAGACAACCAATAAGGTCCATCTGCCCAAGAGCCGCCTTTGTAGACTTTGGCATTATCATTAATTAAGGAATTACCCTTGTCATATAATTTCGCTGGATCTTGTGCTTCACTACGACGCGCAGGGTTCAAATCATTCGCATCATCTAAAGTCAAGGGACGGTAGGTGTCCATCGTCCATTCGTTCACGTTTCCAGCCATATTATACAGACCGAAATCATTCGCAGGATACGAGTAAACCTCCGCAGTAATCATAGCGCCGTCATTTGAACGACCCGCTAGACCTGAATAATCACCCCGTCCACGCTTGTAATTCGCTAACATTTGGCCACGCGTTCTACCAAAAGGCTGGCGCATCGATGGCCCATCCCAAGGGTAAATACGTTGATTTTCTTGATTTTCATCCTCCTGCTGCGTACCGATCATCGCTTTCGCCGCATATTCCCATTCTGCTTCGGTAGGCAGACGGTATTCCGGTAAGATCAAACCAGATTCCATGTTAGCAATCGGATTCTTACGATTTCTTGGTTTTCCTTTCGGGAATGCCACATTTTTATTGACAACTGCCGTTCTCCAAGCAGAATAATCATTCGCTTGTTTCCAGGTTACACCAACCACTGGGTACATACGGAAACCCGGATGGCGGAAATAATGCGTTACATACGGATCATTGAAAGCTAATTCGTCTAACCAAACTGTCGTATCAGGTAATGCTGCTGTATAGGCATTAAGGGTTGAATCACGCTTGATAGCGTCTAAATACTCTAAATAATGCAAGTTCGAGATCTCCGTTTCATCCATGTAAAAGGATTGAATCGTGACCGTACGCTGGCGGTTGTCGTTGCGCTTCATCACATCTTCCTCGCCACCACCTAGGGTAACGCGACCTCCTTCAATGAAGACCAAATTAGGCCCTACGATAGGTCCTTTATAGGATTTGTTGACTTGGAATCCGCCTTTTTTGTTGTTGTAGGCCAAACCCGTTACAGTGGATTTCTTACCCACTTTAAGACTGTTTGGATTACCGTTCTTTAGTCCACTTGGGCAAGAAGTGAGTAAAAACACACAGCTAAGCACTCCTAGGATTAATCTTAATTTCGTACTCATTTATATTCCTTTAATATAGAATCAATTAACAAAGGTATTAATTACCCTAAAATATCCACTAAAATAGTATTTAATTCTTGAATACTACTCACCTTGTCGATTTGGAGAATCATTTTTCCTGCTTTTTCTCTTAATTGGCATTGCCCCTTTTTGTTATTGACAAACGAAATAACCTTTATAATGAGACTTTGGTCGAGCGGTCGAGCGGACTCCGATGAAACGAAATGGAACTTCAGGTTATTGTTTTTTAAGAGGATTTTTTCAATTCCCAACAATTGAGCCTTCCAGCGACACTTCACTAATTCAATCATATCTTGAACTTCGTTCGGTAAATCGCCGAAGCGGTCTTTAATCTCTTTGATAAAGACTGCCAACGTTTCGTCGTCCTCGATTTCGTCCAAACGGGTGTAGAGGGCGAGGCGTTCGGAGATGCTTTGGACATATTCCTCAGGAATCAAAACGCGCAGATCGGTTTCGATCGTGCAGTCCACTTTGAGCATTTCTGCCACCTGTTCTAAATCGACTTCGAATAGTTTTCTGAACTCGTTTTCCTTCAATTCCTGCACCGCCTCATCTAGAATTTTATGGTACATATCATATCCCAAATCATTGATAAAGCCACTTTGCTCCGCACCTAACAAGTTTCCGGCACCGCGAATATCCAAGTCGCGCATCGCCACTTTGATGCCATCGCCCAAATCCGAGAATTCCTCAAGCGCACTCAAACGCTTGCGCGCATCGCTGGTTAAATTCGCTAAAGACGGCGTGGCTAAATAACAATAGGCCTTTTTATTGGATCGACCTACGCGACCTCGCATTTGGTGCAGGTCTGAAAGCCCAAAGTTATTGGCATTTAAAATGAAGATCGTATTCGCATTCGGAATGTCAAGTCCGGATTCAATGATGTTTGTCGCAACAAGTACGTCGTAGTGGCCTTCGATGAAGCCCATCATGATTTTTTCGAGCTGGTCGCCCTCCATTTGGCCGTGTGCGACGGCGATTTTAGCATCTGGAACTAAACGCAAAATGCGGTTCGCAATGCTTTCCAGTTCTCCAATACGGTTGTAGACCACGAAGACTTGGCCTCCACGACTAATTTCTTCTCTTACTCCATCACGCAAGATTTCGTCAGACAAGACAACTAATTTCGTTTCAACCGGCTGGCGGTTGGGCGGAGGTGTGGCGATGATACTTAAATCCCGCGCTCCCATTAGAGAGAAATGGAGTGTTCTAGGAATAGGAGTGGCTGTCAAAGTCAACACATCCACATCTACCCGCATTTCTTTCAAACGGTCTTTTACTTTCACCCCAAACTTCTGTTCCTCATCGATAATCATCAAGCCCAATTGCTTGAAATGCACGTCCTTATTTACGAGACGGTGTGTTCCGATCAAAATATCGGTTTCGCCACTCGCCACGCGGGCTAGAGTTTCGTTGATTTGTTTGGTTGATTTGAAGCGGTTTACGTATTCCACTTTGCAGGGAAACGCGGCTAAACGGTCGTGGAAGGTGCGGTAATGTTGCATCGCTAATACCGTTGTGGGCACGAGGACGGCCACTTGTTTCGAATCTGCTACGGCCTTGAAGGCGGCGCGAATCGCGATTTCCGTCTTCCCAAAACCCACATCTCCACACACCAACCGATCCATCGGATGCGGTTTCTCCATATCCGCTTTCACGTCAATCGTTGCTTTCGCTTGATCCGGCGTATCCTCATATAAGAACGAGGATTCTAGCTCGGCTTGTAAATAAGTGTCTGGGGAGAAGGCGAAGCCTGGCGCGTTTTTGCGTTTGGCATAAAGGGAAATGAGCTCTTTAGCAATATCCTTCACCTGCTTCTTCACCCGAGATTTTTTGTTATCCCAATCCGGTGAACCTAGTTTCGACATCGAGGGAGGTGCTCCTTCTTTGCCGGAATATTTCGAAATTTTATGCAGAGAATGAATCGAGACTGATAAAACGTCGTCATCGCGGTAAATCAGGCGAATGACCTCTTGCTCTCCGTTCGCAGTTTCGACTAGATTCAATCCGGCAAAACGACCAATCCCGTAATCGATGTGCGTGACAAAATCACCCACTTGTAAAGACCTCAGTTCCTTTAGGGTTAAGGCCTTGTTCTTCGAGAACTTATTCTTTTCCTTATAGCGGTGGTAGCGCTCAAACAGCTGGTGGTCCGGGTAAAAGGCCACCTTGGTTTGCTCGTCCACAAAACCTTCGCGAAGCGAAATTTGCAAGGGCTTGAACTGAATACTCGTGTTGATTTCGTTAAAAATCACCTCGAGCCGTTCTAATTGCCGCGGGGATTCTGAACTGATGATATTGTGAAAACCATGGGTTTGGTTGTCCAATAGAGTTGTAGCTAAGCGCTCGAAGTCCTTTTGGAAGGCGCCAGGATTCTTAGCTGGAAACACGATCGTTTCCGAGTTTTTCAAGTGTGACCGCTTGCCATATTCGATGCAGGCGAAGCCTTGCAAGGATTTTCTACTGGTTTTTGCGGTCTCCCAACGTTCCTCTGGTTTGTTTAATAGATTGATATCTGAGGACGAATTGACCTCGTAGACCATTGTTCCTTTTTCGAAATTTTCCGTTAACACATCGCTTAGGATGCTCAGGTCTTTGATCCAGATCTTCGTGTTTTCTGGTAAGAACGTGAAAAAGGATTCTCGCGTCTCCTGGATCAGTTTTGTTTGCACATCGGGGATGAGGTGCATCGCAGAAACGGATTGAATGGAAAGCTGGGTTTCTGGGTGGAACGTACGAATACTGTCTACTTCATCTCCGAAGAAATCGAGGCGGTAAGGATATTCCGCCGCGTACGAGAAGACGTCTAAAATACCTCCGCGAACGGAATATTGTCCCGCTTCGTAGACGAAATCCGTTCGTTCGAAATCATATTCGTTCAGCGTTTCGGCTACGAAATTGCGATCTATTTTATCTCCTACCCGGATGGATAAGGTGTTTTTGACCAAAGACTTTCGATTAATCACCTTCTCGGTCATCGCCGCCGGATAGGAAACGATGGCGAGACTTTGGCCCGAATAATTACTTAAAATATTGAGTACTTCCGCGCGTAAAAGGACATTCGCATTGTCCACTTCTTCCCATTCGTAGGGTTTCTTGTGGGACATCGGAAACAAGATGACAGCCGTGTCGCCTATGAGGGCCTGCAGGTCGTTGTAGACGTATTGTGCCTCTTCCTTTTCTTCACAGATGATGAGGAAAGGTTGCTTCTCTTTTAGAAAGGCAGACATCAAAACGGTGTCGAGGGAGCCGCAAAGGCCTTTTAGGTGGATGGATTCGCCCGGTTTGGACGTAGTTATCTTGTCAGAAATGCTTTGGACAATTCCGTCGCTCTGGTAGATACTGAGAAATTCTTTGACGATCATACGTGCAAAAATTCCCTACAAAATTTACGTAGGGCTTGCAAAGGTAGGAAATTTTGTATCTTTGTGCATCTACAAAAAGGGGTGCCCGTAAAAAAGGCTGAGATTATACCCATTGAACCTGATGCGGGTAGTGCCGTCGAAGGGGTTTTGTCGAGTTTTTAGCGCTGAAAACTCAAAAAAATCATCAATGTAAGGGTTAAAAAGTTAAATCATAACAGGATTTGGCTCCTTTACCTGTTGCTAAAATTCAAAAAAATGAAAAAGGCAACAACGCTTATTATTACGCTTATTTTGTGTGTGCAAGTTCTTTGGGCTCAAAAAATCCAAGGAATCGTCTTCGATCAAGAAACGAAAGCTCCATTATGGGGTGCCTCCGTTTCAGTGAAAGGAAGTCAGAAAGGAAACGTGACGGATGCGAAAGGGCATTTCAATTTAATCGTCTCCTCTGAGGCCGTTTTAGTCGTGCGCTTTGTCGGCTATGAGCCAGTTGAAATCGTCGCAGCGCAAGCCAATCAAATCGCGCTGAAAAAATCCAATTTCTTGCAAGATGAAGTCGTGGTTCGTGCGACGCGGGCGGATGAAAATTCGGCGATGGCTTATTCGAATGTATCGGCTGCCGAACTAGGAAAAAGTAATCTAGGCCAGGATATGCCTCAACTACTCAATTTCACGCCTTCCGTTGTTACTACTTCAGATGCTGGAGCTAGCGTGGGTTATACAGGAATTCGTATTCGTGGTTCTGATGCAACCCGTGTGAATGTGACCGTGAATGGTATTCCGATAAATGACTCGGAATCGCAGGGTACTTTTTGGGTGAATATGCCCGACTTTGCGAGTTCGGTGAATTCAGTCCAAATCCAACGCGGAGTGGGAACCTCGACGAACGGAGCGGGTGCTTTTGGGGGTTCAGTGAACATGCAAACGAACAGCTATGAACCTAAGGCTTATGGCGAAGTGAATGCGTCAAGCGGATCTTTTGGGACGTTGAAAACAACCATCAAAGCAGGTTCCGGTCTTTTAGGTGGAAAATTTACCATCGATGGTCGTTTGTCTCGCATCGTTTCGGATGGTTACATCGATCGCGCTTCGTCTAATTTGCAATCGGCCTATGTTTCTGCTGGGTATTTTGGCACAAAAAGTTTCATCCGTTTAAACTACTTTACCGGCAAAGAAAAGACGTATCAGTCTTGGTATGGAACGCCTGAAAGTCGCATCAACGGCTCCGTATCAGGTATGCAAGAGTATATCGATCGGAATTATTTAACCGCAGCGGAGGCAGATAATTTGTTAAAAAGTGGTCGTACCTATAATTATTATACGTTTGATAATCAGACGGATAATTATGCCCAAGATCACGTGCAATTCATTACAAATCACCGCTTGTCGGAGGTTTGGAATCTGGATTTAAATGCCCATTATACGTATGGTCGTGGGTATTATGAGGAATACAAGCCCGATGCAGATATGTTGAATTATGGCGTTACGTCGATTGTGACTGCGAATGTGATTCGCCGCAAATGGCTAGACAATGACTTTTACGGTTCGACGTTTGCCTTACATTACACAGGTTCGCAGAAATTCAAATTCACTTTTGGAGGGGCATGGAATCGCTACATCGGTCGTCATTATGGAGTATTAGTAGATCCATTGCCTGGAGTCGAATGGTACCGCAGTCGCTCGCAAAAAACGGATATGACACTTTATGCAAAAACGAATGTGGTTCTATCTGACCGCTGGAATGCCTATCTGGATTTACAATACCGCACGGTAGGTCATGTGATGCAGGGGACGGCGGATAAGTTTTTAGTGTTAGCGAATGACAAAAGCTATTCCTTCTTTAACCCCAAATTCGGTCTAACGCACCAGATCTCCGATCAATCAAAAATTTACGCCTCAGTTTCGGCGGGTGCCAAAGAGCCGAGTCGTCAGGATTTTGTGGACAACCCTTTAACAGCACCTCGTCCAGAATACGTGCAGGATTATGAACTAGGTTACCAGCGTAGCGGTGCGAAATACGGTTTTCAATTGAATGGCTATTTCATGGATTACCAAGATCAACTCGTTTTAACGGGCGCGGTAAATGCGGTGGGTGAGGCGATTCGCACAAATGCGGCGTCGAGTTACCGTTTGGGTGTCGAGGCGGTGTTGAATTACCAGCTTTCGAAGCGCTTATTTTGGAATGGCAATTTGACGTTAAGCCAAAACCGTATCCGCAATTTCCAAGAGAAAATGACTGACTACGATACCTATGATCAGGTGGTGATTAATCACGGAAATACCGATATCGCCTATTCTCCGTCCGTTATCGCAGGAAATACGCTGACCTATTCCGTAGGCGCTTTCGAAGCGAGTTTGTTGAGCAAATATGTGGGGAAACAATACTTGGACAATACATCGAATGAAGGGCGCTCCTTAAAAGCCTACTCGACACAAGATATTCGATTGAAATATACGATGAAGAAAGGCCCGGCCTTTACGCTATTGCTGAACAATGTATTAAACGAGCTATACTCTTCGAATGGGTACACGTACTCGTACCGTTATGGGGGAGCGACGACGACCGAGAATTTCTATTATCCGCAAGCCGGATTTAATTTCTTGCTGGGAGCAAGTATCCGATTCTAAATGAAAAAGCCTCAGACCGTAAAATCTGAGGCTTTTTTTTAGTTCATTAAATCCCATTTCCATCCCCACTTCGCGAGGCGGTAACGGACAGAATACCAAAGAACGCCTAAACCATAGATGGAACTGCGTTTGAAATTAATGGATGAAGCTTCGTCAAAATACTTCGTAGGGCAAGTAACTTCACCTACCTCAAAACCTTTCCAGAAAAGTTGCAAGACCATCTGGTTATCGAAGATGAAATCATCGTCGCATTTTGTGAATTTCACGGCCTCCAAAGCTTCTTTCGAAAACGCCCGGTATCCCGTGTGGTATTCCGAAAGCTTTTGGTCGATCATGATATTCTGGAACAAGGTCAACAGACGATTCGCAATGTATTTGTAAATGGGCATGCCTCCCTTTAATGCGCCTTTTCCTAAAATTCGAGAGGCAAAAACCACTGGATACAAGCCATTCCCAATGATCGAAATCATTGCTTTTAACAACATAGGCGTGTATTGGTAATCAGGGTGTAACATAATGACGATATCACCGCCCAGCTCTAAAGCTTTGGTATAACAAGTCTTTTGATTCCCTCCATAACCCAAGTTTTTATCGTGTCTGATCACGTGCTTGATGCCTACCGCTTTCGCCACTTCTACCGTATTATCAGGGCTGTGGTCATCGACTAAAATCACCTCGTCCACCCAATCGTGCGGGATTTCATGGTATGTTTTTTCCAGGGTTAGCGCTGCCTTGTAAGCGGGCATAACGACAATGACCTTTTTGCCTTCGTACATATTTTTTCTAAGCTATTTTTGCGACCTTTGTGCGGCCAAAGTGTAAAATTAAATATTTATGAGCGAAACGCTATTTTTTCTTCTTTTTTCGGTGGGTGTGATGGCCGTGATGTTGATTGACTTAGGAGTATTCAAGAAGGATACGGCGGCGGAAGTCACGTTTAAGGAAGCCGGTTTTTGGACCGGGATGTGGGTGTTATTAGCGATCGCGTTCTATATTTTCTTAGGGTATAACGGGGCGATGGTCCACGGGATAACGGATATGGCGAGCTTAAAAGCCGTTCAGCAAGCCTATGCTTCGCACATCGATTTAGGGAATGGCTCATTTTCAGAAGCCTTAGCGATTTTTCAGAATAACCTTTCATTGGAATTTATTACGGGCTATTTAGTCGAATATTCGCTGTCAGCGGATAATGTTTTTGTGTTCATTTTGATCTTTAATTCTTTTGGAGTCCAAAAGCGTTACTACAAGAAAATCCTCGTTTGGGGGATCTTGGGCGCGATTGTTTTGCGCTTGATTTTTATCTTCTTGGGCGCGGCTTTATTGCAGAAATTCGATTGGATTATTTACGTTTTTGGGGCGTTTTTAGTGTATACAGGGGTGAAAATTCTTTTCTCTTCTGGAGAGGAAGAGCACATCGAACCGGGTGAACATCCGGTTGTAAAGATCTTGTCGAAGTATTTTAATGTGTATAAGCGTAATGTGATTGGGCGATTCTTTGTGCGCATGAAGACAGGGAAATTATTTATGACTCCCATTTTTGTGATCGTGGTTGTCATTGCCTTTACCGATATTTTATTTGCAGTGGATTCTATTCCAGCGATTTTCTCGATCTCGAAAGATCCCTATATCGTCTTCTTTTCTAATGTTTTTGCCGTGATGGGACTTCGTTCCCTTTTCTTTTTTCTCTCTAGTTTAATGGGCTTGTTCCGTTTCTTGCCTATGGGTTTGGGCGTTTTATTGAGCTTCGTGGGAGGCAAAATGTTAGCGCATTCGAAGCTGGAAGAATGGGGTTTTGGGACGCTATCTTCCTTAGGGGTGATCATTGGAATCTTGACGATCAGTATTCTGTTGAGTGTTTTATTTCCTGCGAAAAAGGAGGCTTAATGCCATTCGTTCACCATTTTACGGTATTGCAGTGGAGGCGTATTCATCCAGGCTTTGAACTGCTTATTAAAATGGGAAATGTTGCCAAAACCGCTCTCAAAGCACACCTCAATCATCGGTTTATTCGTCGTACGCAATAAAGTGCAAGCATGTTTCACCCGAAACTCTGTCACTAATTCGACGAAGGTTTTGTTCGTCACTTTCTTGAAATACCGGCAGAAAGCCGTTTCGGTCATATTGGCTAAATGCGCCACCTCGTCTAAATGCACTTCTTGCGTATAATTCGCGATGACATACGCATATACCCGATTGATCCGCTCAAGATCCCCTTCCGCGATCGCATAATTTCCTTCTGTTGTATCGATGGCCTGCACATCCGCGGTGGAAATTCCGATGGTATGTAGGATTTGTAAGAAGGCCAAAAGTCGTGGAAACGGCGCCATCTCTGCCAGAGCCAGCATATTTCGCGCAATCTTATCTTGCGTAGGTCCCACGATGGAGAATCCCGTTTTCGCTTTTTCGAACAAATTTTTCAAGCCGGCACAGGCTTCATGGCTGAGAAATTCCTCTCCCAGAAAATCTTTCCTAAAGTGGATAACCAAAGCCTGCGCCCCTTCCGGATCTGGATCTGCTAAAAGCCAATCTTTCTGGTGGTTCTGCCAGCAATGGGGTAGGTTTTCGCCTAGTAAAACGAGATCGCCCGGTCTAAAATCCGTAATCTGGTTTCCAATGAAACGCTTGCCTTCGCCTGCAATAATGAGCGTTAATTCTAATTCGGGGTGGAAATGGTACGGTGCGTCAAAACGGGACTGTTTCACATGTTTGATTTGAAATCCAGAGGTGAGGTGTTCGCGCTGTGCTTTCATTTAATTTTAGCCTTTCGGAGTGTGGGGATTCGTAAAAAGGTAAAATTGCATCTTTTTTGGCCAAAATAAAGGTAGCCCGCTAAAATATTTTCCGAAATCTTTGCAAGAAAAAAGATGCTAAACCAACCCTTTTCTGTCTCGCCTGAGCAAAGAGCCTATTTCACTGCGAATGGCCACGCCTACATTCCTGGATTAATCTCTGCCGCTGAATTACAGCCCTATCGTCAGGCGATTTTGGACTGGGCAGCTGATTTTAGGGCGCAGCAAAAGCCGATGGAAGAACGTGATACGTACGGAAAGGCCTTTTTGCAGATGATGAATTTGTGGGAGAGTTCTGAAACAGTGAAGGAGTTCACGCTGGCAAAACGTTTCGCCTCAGTCGCAGCTCAATTATTAGGAGTTCAACAGGTCCGTTTGTACCACGATCAAGCCTTGTTCAAAGAACCCGGCGGCGGCCATACCCCTTGGCATCAGGATCAATACTATTGGCCTTTAGATACGCCTAAAACGGTGACGATGTGGATGCCTTTGGTGGATATCGAAGAGGGAATGGGAATGCTTACATTTGCCTCGAAATCATCCGGAGCTGACTTGCCGCGCCTACAAATCTCCGATGAGTCAGAGGTGCTGATAGGGGATTATGTGGCTAAACAAGGATACGCTATTGTGGCCCAAAAATACATGAAAGCGGGTGATGCCACCTTTCATTTAGGCTGGACATTGCATAATGCCCCTGGAAATGAATCGACTAAGATGAGAGAAGTAATGACCATCATCTATATGGACGCGGAGGCACGGGTGATGGAACCGCAAAATCCGAACCAAGAGGCAGATCGCCAACGGTGGTTGCAAGGTTTAGCTCCAGGATCGCCCGCAGCTTCTGCCCTAAATCCCCTTATCGGAGATTAGGACAGTCGCAGGCATTTTTCTTAAATAAGGACCATTTTTTCTTGTATGGTTTCGCCTGATAGCGACGGCTCGCGCAGGATCCGGCTAACATCGAAACACACAATAATAGGATCAGATAGCGCATTATTTTAAACGAGCTTTGAAGTAATTAATGGCCATTCCCCAAGCCTCTTCCGTAGCGGCTTTGTCATAAGCGGGGTTAGATGGATTTGCGAAAGCGTGTTCTGCATCAAAGATTTTAGTTTGAATACCTTTTCCAGCTGTCTTCATATTCGCTTCGAATTCTTTCACCACGGTAGGGTTAATCCATTGTTCTTTACCCGCGAAAAGGCCTAAAACGTCTGTGTTTAATAAACGTAATTGATCCACTTCTTTCACCGGCATACCGTAATACATGACACAAGCAGCGGCTTGTTTGCCCGCTAAGATGGAAGCTTTTAACGATAAAGATCCGCCAAAACACCAGCCCACCGTAGCGATCTTCGCTTTCGGTCCAGCAAAGGCAATGGCGCCTTTAATGATTGCTTCTAAGCGAGCTGGATTAGCACCGCCCATATATTTAGCGGCATCTTCGCGGGTTGTAGCCACTTTTCCGTCATACATATCCACTGCTAAGACATTTACGTTGCCTAAAGTGCTGTAGAAATGCTCTGCTTCTCTTTTGATGTGGTCGTTTAATCCCCACCATTCTTGGAAAACAAGGAGTGTGTATTCGGTTGGTTTGTCTGCTGGGATGTAGAAACCTTTGGCCATCTGATCATCCGGCGTCTTGAATTCGACCATCACGCCACCTGCTTTACTCACGTGGTGATAAGGCTTAGGTAGTGCGTGAGATTTAATAAAGGTCTTATTAGAGGCCAAAAGCTGCATTCCATCCTTCTTTACGAAGCAGCAAGAGACCTGAGAATAAGCGAAAAACGAGGCGAAAACGAGCGCCAAGGTTGCGATATATTTTTTCATAGCTTGATTTGATAAATTTTTTCTTAAATGTAGCCGAAAATTTCTGTTTTGCCCTAACTTTGTCCCAAACCTATTTATTTTAAACATGAAAAATTCCTCGTTCGGGATCCTCCGAATCACTCTCATTTTTGCCTTATTGGTTTCTACGCTTTCTGTATTTGCACAGGCGGCTAATCCATTAGCAGGTAAGAAAATCTTAGTTTTCTCTTCTACGAAAGGTTTCCGCCACTCGTCTATTAAACCGGGTCAAGTTGCCTTGTTTAAGATGGCCAAAGAGAAAGGCTTTTCTGTCGATACGACTGAAAACGCAGCGAACTTCACAGAGAAAAATTTGAAACAATACCGCGTGGTGGTGTTCTTAAACACGACTTCTAACGTATTAAACGATGTGCAACAAATCGCTTTTGAGCGCTACATTCAAGCAGGTGGAGCCTATTTAGGTATTCACGCGGCAACAGATACGGAATACGATTGGGCTTGGTATACAAAATTAGCCGGTGGCCAATTTGCTTCACACCCAGGTCGTCCGAATGTACAAAAAGGAAAATTTACCGCAGTAGATCGCACACACATTTCGACGGCGCACATGCCTGAGACGTTTGATCGTACGGATGAATTTTATGACACAAAGAACTTTAACAAAGACGTTAAAGTGTTAATTACCTTAGATGAGAAATCATATACTGATGGTAAAATGGGTGATTTCCACCCAATGGCTTGGTACCACGAATTCGACGGTGGCCGTGCGTTCTATACGAACTGGGGTCACACACACGAGTCTTTTGAAGAGCCTATTGTAGTACAACATTTATGGGGTGCTTTGCAATGGTTAGCCTCAGGTCCAGCTCAGGATTATACGAAGAAACTACGTTCAGAATTGCCTCCAGAGGAGAATCGTTTCACGAAAGTGGTTTTAGATCGCAATTTGGACGAGCCTACTGAATTAGCCGTAACTGACGGAGGAAAAATCTTTTTCGGAGAGCGCAAGGGTAAATTAAAGATGTATGACCCTAAAAAGGGAAAGACGAAGGTCGTAGCTGATTTGGACGTATTCTCTAAATTCGAATATGGTTTAATGGGTGTGAATATCGACCCTGATTACAACAAGAATCACTGGTTGTATTTGTTCTATTCTCCTCAAACAGGCAAAGCAGATACGGCACAACACTTATCTCGTTTTACGTATGATGACGTGAAGGATACGTTGATTATGAGTTCTGAAAAGGTGCTTTTAAAAGTACCTGTTAAGCGCGACGGATGTTGCCATACTGGAGGTTCGATCGCTTGGGACAAATCAGGTAATTTATTCCTTTCTACAGGAGATGACACAAATCCATTTGACTCAAATGGGTATGGGCCGATGGATAACCGTCCAGGACGTTCGGGCTGGGATGCACGTGCTACTTCTTCTAACACGAATGATTTAAGAGGAAAGATTTTACGTATTAAACCCACTCCAGAAGGAGGTTATACGATTCCAGAGGGTAATTTATTCCCAGCGGGTATCTACCATGCTAAACCAGAAATCTATGTGATGGGAAACCGTAATCCATACCGTATTTCGGTGGATAAGCGTACCGGTTTCTTGTATTGGGGTGAAGTAGGTCCGGATGCGGGTGAAGATTCGAAGAAATATGGTCCACGTGGACACGATGAAGTGAATCAAGCACGTCAGGCAGGTTATTTTGGCTGGCCATTGTTCGTGGCGGATAACCGTCCCTACAACCAACGTGATTTTGCGAAGGACAGCACTTGGGCAACTTATAATCCCAAAGCGCCTATTAATAATTCTCCTCACAACACAGGATTCTCGCATTTACCAGCGGCTCAAAAAGCGTTCATCTACTACCCATATGTAGATTCACCTGAATTTGGCCCCGTTATTTCAAAAGGTTCTCGTAACGCCATGGCTGGCCCAATCTATTACCGTGATGATTTTCCAGTAACATCGAAGACGAAATTCCCAGCTTATTATGATGGTAAATTCTTCGCCTACGATTGGTCACGCGATATGATCTACACCGTTTCGATGAATGCGAAAGGTGATTTCGTTCAAATGGAGCGCTTCTTGCCTAATACGACTTTCTCTCATCCGATGGATTTAGAGTTTGACAAAAACGGTACGATGTACGGTTTAGAGTATGGTCCGAACTGGTTTGCAGCAAGTGAAGAAGCAGCTCTTTACAAGATTGAATACAATGCTGGTAACAGAACACCTAAAGTGAAGGTGGCTGTTGATAAAGCGGTAGGTGCTTTACCTTTGAAAGCGAAGTTCTCTTCAGCGGGCACCGTTGATTTTGATGGCGATGCGATCAAATATGCTTGGAATTTTGGCGATGGTGGTACTAGCACTGCAGCAAATCCACTACACGTTTTCGCGAAAGCAGGTGTTTACAATGTGAAATTGACGGTGAAAGATGCAGCGGGTAATTCAAACTCTGAAGTGATCAAAATCACAGCGGGTAATGAAGTGCCAGCGGTAGATGTAACTATTGAAGGTAACAAATCATTCTATTGGAATGACAAGCCGGTAACTTACAAAGTTTCGGTTCAGGATAAAGAGGATGGAAGCTTAGCGAATAAGAAAATTGCGGAAGACGATGTCATTATGCAAATTGATTATTTAGAAGGATTTGACAAGACCGTAATTGCACAAGGTCACCAAGCGAATACTTCCTTTTCTGCAGGTAAGCGTTTAATCGATTTGTCGGATTGTAAGACGTGTCACGCGATCGATAAGAAGTCAGTAGGACCTTCTTATACAGATGTAAGTAAGAAATACCGTGCGAGCTCACAAAACATCGATGAGTTATCGAAGAAGATTATCTCTGGTGGTGGTGGAGTTTGGGGAGAGAATGCGATGGCAGCTCACCCACAAGTTTCCGTAGCGGATGCACGTGAGATGGTGAAATACATCTTAGGTTTAGCAGACAAGAAAAAAGCATCTAAGCCAGTGGCTGGACAATATGTCCCACAAGACAAAGGAAAGCCAGGAACATTTATCTTCCGTGCGATGTACACAGACAAAGGAGCGGGTAAAATTGCGCCGGTAACAGGTTCTAAAGTCGTTACTTTACGTGATGCGAAGTTCCCTGCAGTAAGCGCAGATGCAACAGCTAAAACGATGAAGTTCAAAGTAGATGGAATTGGCGAAATCTTAGTAGCAACTGCTTCGGGCGGATATGCTCGTTACGATGCGATCGACTTAACGGGTATCAAGAACCTTTCTGTTATGGCTACTTATATGGCGGGTCAAACAGTAGGAGGTCAATTAGAGCTCAGAACAGGTAGCGTAACAGGTCCATTGTTGGGTTCTGTTGAAGTAAACGCAACTAAAGCATACAATTTCCCTCTGAACACTTCAGGTGTACACGATATCTACTTGGTGTTTGTGAATGACAAAGTGAAAGAAGGAGCGTTATACGCTTTGATGAATTTGAACTTCCAGAATTAGTTAGGAAGTATTTAAACGAAAAAAGCCCCGAGCGATCGGGGCTTTTTTTATGGGGTAAATGTCCTCTCTAAATAATAGTTCTACTATAGCCATAAAGATTGGAGTCCTGAATTAAATTCATTAAAAGTCATCTACTCTTTCATTAATGTACCAATTCCCAAGGGAGGTGTTAAAAATAAATTTTTACTATCTGATCCAAGTATCTCTGAAAGCTTTTCAAAATATTTCAATCCAGAGAGGAACATTCTACTATTATCGTGAAGATCTGACAACTCATAATTACCATAAAAATAGGGAATTGCAACCCACTTATATTCTTTGACATCTTTCGGTAATGACCAAAAAGGTTCTGTTTTAATTATTCTTGATTTAATTGCATCTGATGATGTTTTTCGCATTTCCCCTAAGTGGCAAATATCTGAAATTTTTCCATCACCATTAACTTTGAAAAGAAAAATATTGAAAGATGGTTTGTCGTCTTCCATTTTCAAATAACTCAGTTCATAATTATTAATAAAACTAATTAGCTTATACTCCTCTGGTAAACTAGTATCCTTTCTTAAATTAAAGGAAAATGGTTTAGGTTCAATAGTACTTTGAGAGTACGATTGTTCAAATACTAAGGTAACTAGAATGCATAAAAGCAATCTTTTAATAGCAGTGTTTCCCATAATTCAAATTCTAAGTTCGCGCATTCCTTCATTAGTCAGCTCCTTAAGTGTATTTAAAAGCACAACATGCCCAGGTTCACTAATCATATACTCTCTCAAAGCATTTAAATTATAATACTGAATTAAAATTCCTAATTGTACATCTTTCGGAGTGGAATTAGGTTGTATTTGCCCAAAAGTCATTGGTAAAATATACCAGATGTATTTTTTTTTATTTTTTTTCAACCAGGGTGCCTTGGGGTTGTATATATTAGATTTCAAAACATTGACAAATTTTTCATCAAAGAATCCATTTACTTTGAAGTCAGATACTTTACCCGTTTTTTCAACTTTAATAAATAACCATCCAGATTGAAGTTTATCGGTGGAGTCTATCTTTAAGCCAGAGGTTATGTGTTCATATAGGTCGTAAATTTGTGTGCCTTCTGGATGAATTCGATATTTTTTTTGTGAGAAAGCAGTAAATGACGATATGATAACTAACAAAATGATTGATTTTTTCATAACATTAAAATTTAATTACATGAATGGCCAAAATAAAATTTCAAAAGTTCAGCTTCTATTTCAATCTCAATTGATTTCGGAATAGACACGACATTAGAGTATCCGTCTGCATTTTTTGATACTCCACGTAAAAATAGAGTTTGTGCTTGATCTACTCTAATATTATTATACATGGAATGCAAAAATTCGCTTGCTGGTAAAATATACTCTCGAAGCATTGTTGTGTGATCAATTCGTTCTGTTTTACCGATCTTAGCATGTAAAATTTCATGAATTAAAACTGCAGCAATATACTCTTGTGATGCTTGGGATAGTGAACTTTCGCTTAACTTAATCGTATTACTACTTTCGTAGTAACCCCCGTCCAATTTATGTGTTTTATTGTCATTCCAAATTACTGGTTCATTTGAGAATTTTAAATTGAAGGTAGGGCTATTGACAAATTTTTTAATGATATCACCTATTACTCCATGAAAATTATGTGTTTTTAAGTTAGTTAAAACCTTTGAAAAACAAGGATTGGTAAAGTTATCTTCGAATTCCGTGTAATTATAATCAACAAAACTATACGGAGAATTACCCCCACCGAAATTTCCTGCATTAAAGAAACCAGCTTCAAAATAATAATTAAAAGTATTCATATCGAATCTGACATTTCCAAAATAAAACCCACCACCCCCTTGGTTTAATCTAGGTGCCGTTACGGTAACATCTTCCAGCATAATGCCTAATATTTCTTCTATAAGCATCCAATCTATAGGTATGTCTAAATTCATTTCACGCATCGGTGTGGACTTACCTTTGGGATCAGTTGCACTTTTCTCTCGTATAAATCCAGATCTTAACGTTTTTCCCTCTACTGTCTGAATCACGATCCCCATATCAGTACTATTTAATCTGTTGTAAGACTTGTACCATCCGTGTCTTTTTCCGCCTAGCTCAAAAGTAATAAACTCTTTGTATCCAGATGCTGTCTTCACAGGAGCCGCATATCCTTTGATACTATCAGATAAGGTAATTGGAGTGGAGTAATTCCATTCAATTAGATTAGCCTGATTTAAACGGTCATTTTTTGTTGCCCATGTTTTTAATTCAGAAATGGTCTCAACAGAAGAAGGACTTACTTCATCCAATGTAGCTTCCTTACTACAGGAATTCAAAACGAACAGAAAAATTAGCCCGAGTAACAGTTTGGAAAGACCTTCTTTGGCCAAATGAAAAATTCGAAACTCACTTAAAGTGAAGGGAGAAAAGTGTACTTTGTTTTCCATAATAAAAGATGTTTTTATCTCTTTTTTAGCTAAGCCAAAATAGAGGATAGGTGAGAACCATCCATACGTTGGGTGATTAAAACAAATTATGATGGGGGAGAACAGGATTATTAAAACAGAAATATTTCAATAATATGAAGCGATACATGCGGACCTCAAATTCAAGAATGATTAAGTCCACTGGTCAAAAGTAGAATTTTTTTGTAAAAAAACAATTTTGGAAGAAAAAAAGACCGAAGAATATCTTTCTTCGGTCTTTGTAAATTCAGCTAGCTTATCTATCCGATAACTCGAGCCACCTCAGCTCCTTCTCTTCCAGCTTATTCTTGATGTCTTCAATGGCTTTCGCCCAATCGGTTAACAATTGAAAGTCTTCCGAGCCTTGGTTGAGTTTTTCGACGAAGGAATCTTTCTCGATTTCCAAAGCCGCCATTTCTTTTTCTAACTCTTCAAACTCCTTTTGTTCCTTGAAGCTAAGCTTAGGTCCTTTAGGTGCTGCCGCTACGGGAGCCGATGTCGATGGAGCTTTTACAGGACTTTGCTTAGCAGCTGGCTCATTTTCTTTGTTTTCTAAGGCCGTGCGGTAATCGGTATAGTTTCCGTTAAAGAAGTTCACTTCACCTTCGCCTTCCACTAGGATTAATTGATCGACTAGATTGTCCATGAAATAACGATCATGGGAAACTAAAAGTAGACAGCCTTGGAATTCGCTAAGGAAGTCTTCTAATAATTGTAAGGTGTCTAAGTCCAAATCATTGGTTGGCTCATCTAGAATCAAGAAATTCGGATTCTTTACCAGCACCCGCATTAATTGAAGGCGCTTCTTTTCGCCACCTGACAGCTTTTCTACCGGAGTATATTGCTGAGCAGTAGGGAAGAGGAATTTGCTCAAGAATTGGCTTGGGCTGAGTGATTCGTTCTTTCCGTAAGGAATGACTTCTGCGATCTCTGTGATGGTGTCGATGACGCGTTGTTCTGGGCGGAAATCGAATGGTATTTGGGTATAATAACCTACCACTAGCGTTTCACCTGGATCGATGGTGCCTGAATCAGGTTGTTCTAATCCGGTTAAGAGTTGAAGGAAGGTCGTTTTGCCGGCGCCGTTTTTGCCTACGATACCGATGCGGTCCTTCTTCTTAAAGGTGTAGGTGAAATCATTGATGATCTTCTTGTCTCCCCAAGCCTTTTTTAGGTGGTTGATTTCGATGATCTTGTTACCTAGACGGGACATTTGGATGTTGAGTTCCAGTTTGCTGTCGTCTAGTTTTTTGTTCGCTTTTTCTTCGGTTTCGTAGAAGGCATCGATGCGGGATTGGGACTTAGTTCCACGCGCTTTGGGTTGCTTGCGCATCCACTCGAGTTCTTTACGGTAGAGGTTTTTTGCCTTCGAAACGCTGCTGGCATCAGATGCTTCGCGCTCAGCTTTTTTCTCCAAGAAGTAGGCGTAGTTTCCTTCGTAGGTATAGATGGAGCCGTCGGCTAATTCCATCATCTTATTGCAGACCTTGTCTAGGAAATAACGGTCGTGGGAGACGACTAAAACGGTGACATTAGGGCCGGACATGATTCCTTCTAGCCATTCGATGGTTTCGATGTCCAAATGGTTAGTCGGCTCATCCAGAATCATAATATCTGGACTCTCGATCAAAAGTTTAGCCAAGGAAAGACGCTTCTTTTGGCCCCCAGATAAGGTGGAAACCTTTTGGTCGCCATCTGGAATGCCTAAGCGGCTGATGATTTGTTTGGCACGTGCCTCGTAATCCCATGCGTTATGGGCTTCCATTAAGGCGAAGGCGTCTTCCAGTTCTTTTGAATCGCCAGAAAGCATCGCTTTCTCGTAGGATTTGATGGCAACTGCGCTAGGTAAATCGTCCGAGAACAGGTAATTAAGGACTTGTTCGTTTTCGGCGAAAATGGGATTCTGAGGTAGGTAACCTACGCGAATTCCTTTGCGGATGGAGATTTTTCCCTCGTCTGGCGTTTGCATCCCCATCAGGGATTCCATCAAGGTGGTTTTACCCGTGCCGTTTTTTCCGATGAGGGCTACTTTTTCGCCTTTTTGGAGGCCAAAAAATAAACCTTTAAACACCCATCTTTCGCCTAGGTTGCGTGATATATTCTCCGCCGATAAATAATTCATTCGTTTGTTGTTGAGAATTCGATTAAGAATTCGATTCCATCTCTTCTTCTCTCATTTTGCGCTTCAAGACGCGACCTGAAACGCCGATACTGATTTCGTACAAGCCTAAAAGTGGGAACGCCACTAAAAGCTGTGAAACCACATCTGGAGAAGGAGTGATGATCGCCGCCACGATAAAAATGACAATAAGGGCATGTCTGCGATATTCCCGCATGAAGGACGGGGTTAAAATGCCTACTTGAGATAACACAAAGGCTACCATCGGTAATTGGAAGGTGATTCCGCAGGCCAACGTTAACATCGATAACAAAGAAATGTAATCGTTGATGTCAAATTGGTTTTGGATGCTCGGATCTAATTTAAAGTTCGCTAGGAAGTTAATGGCCATAGGTGCCACCACAAAATACCCGAAAGCAACCCCACTAAAAAACAATACAGAAACCCAAAATACCGCCCCACGAGCCGCTTTCAATTCCTTGCTCTTTAGGCCTGGTTTAATGAAGCGCCACAATTCGTGGAACATGTAGGGGAACGCAAATAAAAGACCTACAATGATCGACTGTGTTAGGGCCATCATGAATTGACCTGAAACCTCTCTACTTTGAAGTATAAAATCAGCCTTCTGCATGCACAAACTAGGCATGTTGAAGAGGTCAGCGGCTTGACACAGGATTTGGTTCGTATAAAAATCCGTTTTCGTGGGACCTAAAATGATCGAACTGAAAATGAATTCACGGAAGAACCAAGCGGCCACTGCGAAGATAAAAAAGGAAGCAACAGATCGCAGAATATGCCATCTTAATTCTTCTAAATGACCTAGGAAGGACATCTCTGTGCCATCCGATGCGTCATCGTCGTCGAAATCGTCAAAATCTTGATCTGTTGCCATGTGTTATTATAGGTATAAGGGGAATTGCTTCACCCACTCATTTACTTCTCCTTTGATTGATTTCAATACCGCCTCGTTATCGTGGTTCATCAAGGCCTTGTCGACCATTTCCACGATTTGAGCCATATCCGTTTCTTTCAAACCACGCGTCGTCATCGCCGCCGTTCCCACACGCATACCTGAAGTAACGAATGGAGACTTGTCGTCGAATGGAACCATATTTTTGTTGATCGTAATATCGGCTTGAATCAACGTATTCTCTGCTAATTTACCACTCAATCCTTTCGGACGTAAGTCGATTAGCATCAAGTGATTATCTGTACCGCCTGAGATGATATCGTAACCTTTCGCTAAAAAGGCCTTCGCCATCGCTTGCGCATTCGACTGCACTTGCTTTGCATACGCCTCAAACGTAGGAGTTAATGCCTCGCCAAATGCAATGGCTTTCGCAGCAATCACGTGCTCTAATGGACCACCCTGCGTTCCTGGGAACACGGCGCCATCTAAACACGCAGACATCATTTTCAATTCTCCTTTTAAGGTTTTGAAGCCAAACGGATTCTCAAAATCATTCCCCATCATAATCAAACCACCACGCGGTCCACGAAGTGTTTTGTGCGTCGTGGTCGTGATAATGTGGCAATGTTGAACTGGGTTATTTAATAAACCCTTTGCGATTAACGCAGATGGGTGTGAAATATCAGCTAATAAAATCGCTCCTACTTGGTCAGCAATCGCGCGAAGACGGGCATAATCCCAATCACGAGAATAAGCAGACGCTCCACAAATGATCAATCTTGGTTTTTCTTTTAAGGCAGTTGCTTCTACTTTGTCCCAATCGATCAATCCTGTTTCTTTCTCTACACCGTAGAAGAACGCTTGGAAATATTTACCCGAGAAGTTCACTGGTGAACCATGTGAAAGGTGACCACCGTGTGACAAATCAAATCCTAAGATTTTATCGCCTGGGTTTAAGAACGACAAGAATACCGCCGCATTCGCTTGCGCGCCAGAGTGCGGTTGAACGTTTGCCCAAGTCGCACCAAATAATTGCTTCGCACGCTCAATCGCTAAGGTCTCCACTTCATCCACTACTTCACAGCCACCATAATAACGCTTTCCAGGAAGACCCTCCGCGTATTTATTCGTTAAAACACTTCCCTGTGCTTCCATCACCTGTGGCGATGTGAAGTTTTCAGAGGCGATTAATTCAATGCCAAATTCTTGGCGATGTGCCTCCTGGTTAATCAGGTCAAAAATTTCTTTGTCTCGTTGTGTAGGGAAAGTGGATGCCATAAAAAAGAATGGGTTCTGGATTACAATTTGAAAGGTCAAAAATACGCTTTTTTCTCCAAATTGAAAAATGAAAGGACCTTATAATAAGACAAATATCACGCGCGTTTCTGCGCTTTTTTCTTAATTTTGACTTTGCATTTTGAGACAAACATGAAATTAAAATATATCGCCTTTCTTTTGTTCGCTTTCTTGGCTATTCCAGCCCTTGCTCAGAAGATTACCCCCGCTAAATGGTCTTGGTCCATCAAGCCCGCAAACCCGAAAGTGGGGGAGCAGGCAGAAGTTATTTTTAAGGTCGCGATTGAAAAGGATTGGTATTTGTACTCCTCTGATTTTGATAAAGATCTAGGCCCCACGGTAACGACCGTTACCTTTAAGCCAGGTGCTGGTTACCAAACAGTGGGTGAATTGAAAGCGATTAATCCGCACTCGAAAAACGATACGGAGATTTGGAATGGGACCTATACCTATTTCACGGGTCAAGCAGAATTTCGCCAAAAAATCAAAATTACCGCCTCGGCTTACACGATTGAGGGTTCCTACGATTCCCAATCTTGCTCGAACGTTTCTGGACTTTGCGTTCCTATCAAAGGGTCATTTAGCTTGAAGGGAAAGGCGGAGAAGGTTGTTTCCGCTGACACGGCTGCCGTTCCCGTTATCGAGCCGGTGACTGTGGACTCCGTAGTGGCAAAACCTACCGTTGCGGCCACACCTACTGAAGCACCCGCAGATGACTCCCTTTTCGCTTTCTTCTGGATTGCCTTGGGCGCCGGATTCTTAGCCCTATTAACTCCTTGCGTTTATCCATTAATCCCGATGACCGTAAGTTTCTTCACGAAGCAAAAGGGCGGTAAAGGATTAGCCTTTTTATATGGAGGATTTATCGTGTTGATTTACGTGTTTTTCGGAACGCTTTTAGCCTTCTTCGCGGGTGCAAGTTTTGCGAACTTCCTGAGCACGCATTGGATCCCGAATATGCTCTTCTTTACGATATTTATCTTATTCGGTATTTCGTTCTTAGGTGCGTTTGAAATTGTATTGCCATCGAATCTAGTGAACACCGTAGATGCGAAGTCGGATAAAGGCGGATTCATCGGCGTGTTCTTTATGGCTTTCACCTTAGTATTAGTGTCCTTTTCTTGCACAGGGCCTCTTGCTGGATCCATTTTAATTGCGGCTTCCCAAGGTGCCTTCTTGAAACCAATCATCGGGATGTTAGGTTTCTCCTTAGCCTTTGCGATTCCGTTTACCTTGTTTGCGATCTTCCCGGGCTTTATGCAGAAATTGCCTAAATCCGGCAATTGGATGAACGAGGTGAAAGTGGTGTTAGGCTTCTTAGAAATCGCGCTTGCGTTTAAATTCTTAAGCATAGCAGATCAGGTATACCACTGGCATCTGTTGGATCGGGAGATCTTCTTAGCGATTTGGATTGCGATCTTTACGGCCTTGACCTTGTATTTATTTGGCAAGATTTCCTTGCCACATGATGGCCCATCGAAGAATTTATCGGTTCCACGTACTTTGTTTGCGACGGCGGTATTAGCCTTTGTCATTTACTTGGTTCCGGGGATGTTTGGAGCGCCGTTAAAAGGGCTTTCGGGCTGGTTGCCACCGATGAATTCACAAGATTTTAAGGGTTCGCAAGCAGCGGAACCTACCGCACAAAAAAGCGACGTTTTATACAGTGATTTCTTAGAATTGCCTTTAGGCCTGGATGGTTATTTTGATTTCGAGCAGGCGAAAGCGGCTGCGTTGAAAGCAAACAAACCCTTGTTTATCGACTTCACGGGGCACGGTTGTGTGAATTGTCGGAAGATGGAGGAATACGTTTGGTCTGATCCTTCCGTTTTACAGCGACTAAAAAATGACTATGTGGTCGTGGCCTTGTATTGCGATGACAAAACGGAATTGCCGGCAGATAAGTGGTATACGTCGAAAGTGGATGGACAGGAGAAGAAGACCTTAGGGGACCAAAACCTCGACTTTCAAATCTCCCGCTTCAACTCAAACGCGCAACCGCATTACGTTTTATTAGATCCTCGTAAGGATGATAAGCCTATGGTTCAACCGGTCGCTTTTGATGCGAATGTTTCTCACTTTGTTAGCTTCTTAGACGAAGGTAAATCCATCTATCAATCTGCGAAATAATGTCTTGGGCAGCCTATTCTGGTGTAATGATCGCCACGGGATTGAAGTTTATTGCAGGGCCTATCACGGGTTTTAGCCTTGGTTTAACTTGGTATGAGACTGTGCTATTTACGTGGTTAGGGGCGATGGCTACGGTAACGATTATTATCACCGCGGGTAAAGCTATTTTAGGATTAGTTGCTAAGTACCGCAGTTCAAAACCCAAACTATTCTCGAAACGTATTCGCTATGCGGTGGATATTTGGCAACGCTTTGGAATCAAAGGAATTGCGGCGTTAACACCATTGATTTTTACTCCGATAGGGGGAAGTTTACTAGCGCTTTCGTTCAAAGTGCCCACGGCAAGAATCTTGTTCTTTATGGGCATCTCCTCGCTGATCTGGTCGCTCATCTATGTAGCGGGTATTTACCAACTGACTTTTTTAAGGGATATGCTGGTGCATTAATCACAGGACTTTTACAAAAAGCCACAAAAAAAGCCGGATAAACCGGCTTCTTTCAAATCTATGTGATCAGGAATTAGTTTCCTTGATTAATCGCTTTTCCTTTGAATAATTTCTCGCGGATCGCATTCGCTTTCACTTCTAGTTCTGGCTTTGCATCGTATTTCAATTGAGATTGAACTGCTGCGCTGTCTGGGTGAACACCGTACACATACTCATCGCCTTTGCGCACGTCTTTTTGTTTGATTGTGTTGTTTTTTTGGTAATTACAAGAAGTCGCTACCGCTAAAATGGCTACTAAAGAAAGTAAATTCGTTAATTTCATAAGGCTGTGTCAATAATTATTTGCAAAAATAAGGAATAGGTCATCGTTCGCCTAACTTTCGGCAATTTTTTTAAGTTGATCCGCTAAAAAGTCCATTAATTCCTGGATATACGGCTTGCTGAAATTGAATTCGATGCCGGCTGTGGCATAAATCGTTTTCATCGGTTGCGTATATCCTAGTGAAAGGGCGGCGATGTATTGCTCGAGGGCTTTTTTCGGATTTTGGCAATAATTACGCCAAACCGCCAGCGCTCCTAATTGCGCAATCGCATATTCAATATAGTAGAATGGTACCTCGAACAGGTGCAATTGTTTTTGCCAAATATTCGACCGCACCTCCGCTAATCCCGTCCAATCCGTCACCGTATCCGAGAATCTCGAAACGATTTCGTTCCACTTCTCTTCGCGTTGTGCGACAGTATGAGCAGGGTTTTCATATACCCAATGCTGGAAAGCATCGATCGTCGCCACCCAAGGAAGCGTTTCTAAGATGTCTTCCAGGTGTTTGATTTTGGCGCGTTTCGCCTCTTCGGGATTCGTGAAATAATGTCCCCACAGGTCCATCGTCATCAATTCCATACTCATCGAAGCCAGCTCAGCCACTTCAGAGGGGAAATTACGGAAGGAATTTAAGGCTAGGTCTTTGGTCAAAATACTGTGCACCGCATGCCCGCCTTCGTGTAACAAAGTCACCACATCACGCACCGTGCCCGCCGCGTTCATAAAGATGAACGGATAGCCCGTTTCCTCTAAGGGATAGTTGTAGCCGCCAGGATTCTTGCCCTTGCGTGAGTCTAAATCGAATCGATCCAATGTCACCATTTCTTTTAGGCAGTTACCTAAGAACGGATCCATCTCGTCGAAAACTCCGATTGTTTTGGTCAATAATTCTTCCCCTGTCTCGAATGGTTTCAAAGGTCCACGACCTAATGGATCCACCGCCTTGTCAAAGGGCTTTAAGGAATCCAAACCCATTTCTTCTTTGCGCTTTGCCGCCGCCTCGTTCAATAAAGGAACAACTGTTTCGGCTACCGCCTCGTGGAATTCAAAACACTCCGCCGGACCATAATCAAAACGACCCAAGCTCGCGAAAGCATAATCGCGGTAGTTTTCAAAACCCGCGTTCAAAGCTACTTGATGGCGCTTCTCAATAAGCGAAGTATACAAATCGTTTAACTCATTTTTGATCGTCAAACGCTTTTGAACCATCGTTTGGTACACCTCTTCGCGTTCCGCGCGATCCGTGGATTCCAATAATGCCCCCGCTTGTTGCAAGGTTTTTTCTTCACCCTTAATCGTCACCATTAAGGCGCCAGTTAAGGCCCCATAATTGGTTTCTAAATTCTGTAATTCCGTGAACAAGGGAATATTTTCCTCGCGGAAGATCTCGATGGCCTTTTTCATGCCGCGCAACATCACCGGAAATCCCGTTTCCGTAAGCTCGTTCACGAACGGACTTTCGATCACTTTCTTATTCCACGCATCGTCAAAAACAGAGGCATTCGGCATAATTTCGTTCACAAACTGCGCGTAGCTCGTTTGCAACGTCTCGTTTTGGTTATCGCAAGACATTTTGATGTAGCGCCACGCGAAGTTTTCCGATAAGTAGGATTCTAATTCGGAGCGGTTCGTGCAAAAATCCCGTAAATCAGCAATGCTGGAGATTTCCGTCGCACTCAATTTTTCAAAATAAGGCAACACCGATTCCCAGGTACTTAACTGGAAATCTGAGGGCAAAAATGTTCTCTTTTTCATATTAATCTAAGTCAATCACTACGCCAGCGCTCAATGGATGCGCCACGCAAGTTAAAATATAGCCCTTCGCGATCTCGCCTGGGGTTAAGCCGTCTTCCTCGTCCATGCCCACTTTTCCGCTCGAACATAGACCCATACAAGCCGTACACATGCCTGCTTGGCACGAATAGGGGATGTCTAAGTCAGCCTCTAAAGCCGCCTCTAAAATGGTTTCGCTCGGTTGAACGGTAATTTTATGTTCTTTTCCTTCATAAATCAAGGTTACTTCCTGCGTTTGCAACGAGCCATCCTCTTCGGCCTGCTCCATCGCTTCACTTGCCACCACCCCAAAAGATTCTTGGTGTATCTGACCCGCCGGTACATCAAACATCGCTAAAGACGATTGCACCTCCGTCATCATTCCTTGCGGTCCGCACAAATAATAATGCGCAGACGCGATATCAAGACCTAATTCCTGCTTCAAATAATAGACAATCGAAGCCTGATTAATTCTACCTTTCAAACCCGGCCAATTCGCCGCTGGTTGAGAAATGACGTGCAAGACTTTGAAACGATTAGAATGCAAGGATTCCAATGAATCCAAGACTTTTTTGAAAATGATTTGATCCTCGTGACGAGAACCGTAGATCAAGTGAATTTTAGACAAAGATTCGCCGTGTAGGATCGTTTTGATCATCGACAATAAAGGCGTGATCCCTGAACCGGCGCCCACGAATACATAATTTTTCGAAGAAGACGCCTCCGCTTCCAGGGTAAAATTCCCCATCGGTTCCAGAACCTCTAGGCTATCGCCTTCTTTCAAAGTGTCGCATAGAAAGTTCGATACTAAGCCTCCTTCGATGCGTTTTACCGTGATGGCAGGTGACATATCGGTCTTCGAGGAAGACGATAAGCTATAACTTCTGCGGACTTTTTTGCCCTCGATTTCGGGGATGACGGTTAAAAACTGACCCGATAGATAATGCAAAGCATCGTGAATCGGTTGCCAAAAATGGATCGTCTTCGTATCGATCGTCTCTTCCGTAATTTCTTTAATTTTTAAATGCATATTAATCGCTGCTAACGGGTTTAATCCAGGCGATAGCGCTCGGTCTGCTCTCATTGTGCAGTCGATCCAAGGCTGTCACCGTAAATCCATAACCCGGTTTAAGGTCATCTTGTTCCAAAAATAATTCAGTTGCCTTCCCTTTGTACACGATATTGCGCGGGTCATCCAGGTATTTTTTGTCTTGTTTGGGGATTCGGTACACCACATAATAGGCCACCGGATCTTTATCATCTGATTCTTCTCCGACTTGCCAGGTCAGTTTTTTATTCGCTAAAAACACCTGTGTAGGCGCATGCGGTGCAATACTATCGAGCCACGGCGTGGTAGGCAATAAGGCGGGATGGGCGAAATAATTCGAGCGAAGGGTGTCTCGAAAGCCTTTCGAATTTTTAGTTAGCGAAGTGGAGCTGTAAAAAATCAATCCTTCGCCTTGAGACATGCTGCGGCTAATCTCCACCTGCTTTTTCATCTCCTTGTTTGACCACACATCCCCTAAATGATAAGAAGCCATCCCAAAATACACCGGTTTTCCATACGAATGCGCATTCCACCACTCGGCTAATGGTTTAAAAGGCGCCACTCGGTGTGCCGTATCCCAATACAATTGCGGCGCGATATAATCTAACCAACCTTGCTTTAACCAATGATCTGTATCGGCATACAAGTCGTCATAAGATTGCAAACCTTTCACCGTAGGCGATCCGTTCACTGGATCAGATGTTTTATGTCGCCAAATCCCAAATGGACTGATTCCAAACTTGATTTTCGGATTCGTTTTGCGAATGGTCTCGGAGATTTCCTGAATCAGTGCGCTGGTATTGCGACGTCTCCAGTCTGCCTTTGACTCCCCAGCAAGCCGGTATTTCACATAGGTATCGTCGTCATTCAATGTTGATTTCGGATCTGGATACGGATAGAAATAATCGTCAAAGTGAATCCCGTCTACGTCGTAATTCAAAATAATATTTCGCACTAATCCAGCGATATAATGGCGCGCCGCCGGTATTCCAAAATCAAACAATAATTGGCCATTATAGGTCAGCAACCATTCCGGATGCTTTCTAGCCACATGTTCTGAACTTAATAACGACCGCGAAGACATCGAAGCGCGATTCAGGTTTAACCATGCGTGAAATTCCATTCCCCTCGCATGAGTCTGATCGATCATAAACTCTAATGGATCGTAATAGGGACTAGGCGCCTGCCCTTGTTTTCCAGAAAGATACGTCGTCCAGGGTTCCGCACTTTTCGCGTAGAGCGCATCGGAAGCCGTTCTTATTTGGACGAATAAGGCATTAATCCCCGTTTTTTGGTGGGAATTCAATAGGTCGATAAATTCGTTTTTTTGCTTAGCGCCGTCGTAATTGCGCGGGCTGGGCCAGTCGATGTTTTGGACGGTTGCCACCCAAACTCCCCTTAACTCGCGTTTAGGTCCCTGCGCTAGAGCACAGGTAGTTAAAAGACAAAAAATAAGGATTGAAATTAGGCGCATCATTCGGGATGCAATTTACCTAAAAATGGGTAATTAGGCTTTGTCTATTGAAAATAAATAGCCCACACCCTTCAGTGTTTTGATGTAATATTCAGGGATTTTCTCACGCAATTTACGGATATGCACATCCACGGTGCGTTCCACTACGAATACATCTGATCCCCAAACCTTCTCCAATAACTCATCGCGATTGAAAACCTTGTTCGGGTTCTTTGCCAGGAAAGAAAGTAATTCAAATTCTTTCTTGGGCAAAATCAACGCACGGCCCTGAAATGTCGCGGCATATTGCACCCGATCAATCACTAAATCGCCAATGGAAATGACGTCGTTTTTCGATTCAGGAACGATAGCTTCCCGTGTTAAAAGGGCATTGATACGGCTAATTAGTGCGCGTAATTTGATGGGTTTTACCACATAATCCGTGGCTCCGCTCTCAAAAGCAGCTATTTCCGTATACTCTTCTCCGCGTGCCGTTAGGAACAGGATGAGTGTATTTTTGAATTCGGGATTTGATTTGATTTGGCGGGCTGCTTCGATTCCATCCATTTCGGGCATCATGACATCCATGATGATCAAATGTGGTTGGAAAGTTTTCGCGGCTGCGATGGCCTCTTTTCCATTCGTCGCTTTTGCTAAAAGAAAGTTTTCTTTTAGTAAATTGTATTCCAATAACTCCAAAATGTCTGCATCATCATCTACGAGTAGAATTTTGTATGCGGGTGAAGCTTGTGCCATAGGTTGTGAACGGATTACGACACAAATATAGGAAGTCGTATGTTATGTAATTGTTAATTTATTAGATATGTCAATCAACACCACTTATTCGTCTCGTTTGTCCAGCGCCCTCTTATCGATGGCCCTGATTATTGCGGCGGCCTACGTATTACAGGACCTACTGATTTTGCTTTCTTTTGCGCTCGTATTATCCTTGTTATTATTGCCTGCTAGTAAGTGGATGGAGGCCAAAGGTTTTCCACGCGCCCTCGCCATCTTCATCGCCATCTTGTTGACTTTTGCACTGATCTCTTCCTTGCTTTTCGTAGCAGGAATGCAAATTATGGAATTCTCTTCTGAGCTTCCACTCTTTGCGAAAAAGGCGGAAAAGTGGATTTCCAGTTTGCAGTCCTTTATTTCTGCGAATTTCAATATCTCGCGCCGGAAGCAAATGTTAGAGCTGAGTAATGAGCTCATGTCCTTGATGAAAAATTCAGGTGTAATTATCAGTACGACTTTTTCGACCGCTTTGCACGCCATCACGGCCTTAATTTTAGTCCCGGTATTTACTTTTTTCTTCTTATTCTACCGCGATTTCTTTGAAAGCTTTTTGCAAAAAGTCTTCCCTAAAACGGAGGGGCAGGTTTTGACGAAGGTAATGGAAAAAACAGGCTCAGTGGTCCAAGGATATTTAGTGGGTTTACTCGTGGTGATGCTGATTGTGGGTGTGTTGAACTCGGTTGGATTTTGGTGGATTGGAGTGGAGTATCCCGTGTTTTTCGGATTTTTAACGGGGATACTTTTATTGATTCCCTACATAGGCATTTGGATGGGTGCTTTGTTGCCCATTTTATTGAGCTTGGTGACTTTGAGTCCATCGCATGCATTAGCCGTGGTGGCTTGGGTAGCGGCTGCTCAGTTTATTGAAGCAAATTTTATTACGCCACTCGTGGTGGGATCGAAGGTGAGTATGAACCCCATGGTGGCGATGCTGGCCTTGTTATGTGGGGAATTGCTTTGGGGTATTCCAGGATTAATTTTAGCGCTGCCATTAACGGCCGTGATGAAAGTGATATTCGATTCGATTCCTAATTTAGAACCTTACGGTTTCTTATTAGGAGAAGCACCAGCGCGAACTACTAAAAGTACTAAAGAGACAAAAGCTCCTTAAACCGAATCGATTGACGGCGAGAAATTTCGATTTTCTCTGCCTTATCTCCCTTTAAGGTTACTTGTAGTCCACCGGAAAACCAAGGTTCAATCTTCTCAATGAAGTTCAGGTTGACGATGTGTTTGCGGTTGCAACGGAAGAATAATTTCGGATCTAAGCGTTCCTCTAAGGAATTGAGGGATTTTAAGACGAGAGGTTTTTGGTCGTCAAAAAACAAGCGCACATAATTCCCCATCGATTCACACAAGCGTACGCGATCCAAGCGCACAAACCAGCATTTCTCCCCGTCTTTCACGAAAATTTGGTCGTTTCCGCCTAACACGTGATTGGCTGTAACCGATTTTTCCGTGGAAGCTGGACGCTGAAAACGGGATTCTAATTTTTGAATACTTTCACTTAAGCGCGCTAACTCAATAGGCTTTAAAACATAGTCCAAAGCGTTCACTTCGAACGCCTTCAGCGCATATTCATCAAAAGCGGTTGTGAAAATAATTTCAGGCAGAAAACCATCCCATTCCTCTAACCATTCAAAACCCGTTTTGCCAGGCATTTGGATATCTAAAAAGACTACATCAGGTTGTAATTCTTCGATGAGTTGACTTGCCTCATCCGTATTCGCTGCTTCTCCAATTACTTCAATAGAAGGAAAATTCTCTAATAAACGTTTCAGTTCATTTCTGGCAAGGCGTTCGTCGTCGACAATGATGGCTCTCATATAGGATTTAGGCTATTGTTTCAGCAAGGTACGGAATCGTGACGGAAGCCTGGACGTGATTTTTGTCCAAAGGTTTTAAGTCAATATGAGCGGTCTCTCCAAACAATAAGGTTAGGCGATTTTGGGAATTGATCAAGCCAATGCCGGTAGATTCCCCACGGCTTTTTAAATGCCCCGGATTGATGACTTGTAATAGAATTTGATCACCAATGACCTCCCCCTTGATTTCGATTAATCCTTCCTTCGAAGAATGCGCAATACCGTGTTTGATCGCATTCTCCACTAAAGTCTGCAATAACATAGGCGGAATCTGGGCTTGATTTATTTCCTTCGCTACGTCTACTTTCCAGGTCAAGCGTTCTTCATAGCGGATCTTTTCCAAATTCAGGTAGTCGATAATCGTGTCTAATTCCTCTGCGATGGAGATGGTCTTTTTTCGCTCGGTGAGCAGGGAGCTGCGGAGCAGTTTGGAGAGTTGGTTGATTCCTTTTTTGGCCTTCGATGGATCCTCTGTGATTAAGGCTCGAATGCTATTCAGGGCGTTGAATACGAAATGGGGGTTCATTTGCGCACGCAAGACCTTGCCCTCTGTTTCTTGAATGGCCCGTTCGAGTTGATTGTTTTCCCGCTCCATCACGAGCTGTTTTTTCGAATATTGGAAGAAGAAATAGATCAACATCCAAATCGCCAACGGCTTCATAAAATTAAAGAGGTATTGGGTGATGATGAAGGGGCTCATTTGAACTTCAAAATTCTCCCCTAACAAGTATTGATCGATCGGTAAATTTAGTGCTACTAGGGAGGTAGCCATCACACTAAGGGCGATGAAATGATTGCGCAACATCGCAAAAAGAGGTAAGTCCTGCCAGGCAAAATGCTTCGCGATACGTTTGTATTGGTGTGTAAGTAAAATGGCTAACGAGATATTGGCCATAGACGCATACAGCCAGGCCCAATGCCAGCCATATTGATTTGTGTACAATACCGCCTCATTGAGAATCCAAGCGATCCAGCCGCCGCATTGAAATACCCAATACATACGTTCTCGTGACATGTTACATGGATTCTGGTAAGCCAGCTAAATGAATAACACAATTGCCTTTCACCAGCCTGAATTCCTGCGCTGCATAATCGTATTGCAAGTGATAAAGGCACAGGTTTTGGTGTGCGTAGTTATCCATCTGGTGAAGTGGGGCGTTAAATAAATGCGTTAATAAAACCCGCATCGCACGTCCGTGCATGGCGATTAAAATAGCCTTTTCTTCGGGTCTTGAAAGTAGCAGATCGACCACCGGTTTTTGGCGTTCTAAAACTTCTACTGGACTTTCACCTTCCTCAGATTGTACGTGGACATTACCCTCGCGCCAAGTTTTGGTTAGATTTTTATAGTATAAATCGTCGGCTGTATTAGGCGATTTCCCTTCTTTATTTCCCCACGAAATCTCGTTTAAACCTTCATGTTGTTCCCAAGGTAAACCTTTGTCGATGAATCCTTTCACTGATTGATGGGTTCTGCGAAGCGCCGAAGTGTAGATTTTATCTATCGGGAGGTCTTGGTAATGCGCAAAGAAAGCCGCGGCCTGCTTTTGGCCTAATTCATTTAAATCTGCATCAATCCCACTGCCTTGCACGACCCCCTTGCGATTGTATTCCGTTTCGCCGTGGCGAATCAGGTAAATATCTTTCACTAAATCAGGCCGAGCTTGCATATTAATCGTATTTTATTCCGAATTTTAGCCAAAATTACGAAATATATGTTTAATACTTTCATCTCCATAGACACATTGAATTCGATGTCGAAGGGAAATATGATCGAGCATTTGGGTATTGAGTTTACGGAAATTCAGCCTGGATTTATTAAGGCCAAAATGCCGGTCGATCACCGAACAAAACAGCCCTTGGGTTTGTTACATGGAGGAGCTTCGGTGGTTTTAGCGGAAACGCTAGGAAGTGTGGCGGTCGTTTTAGCCGTGAAAGATCCGAAGACGGAAACAGGAGTGGGAGTGGAGATTAATGCGAACCATTTGAAGTCTGCGCGGGGTGGTTATGTGATTGGGACGTGTATTCCCTTGCGCATTGGTCGAAAGATTCATGTGTATGAGATTAAAATCCACGACGAGGAAGAGAATTTGATTTGCGCGAGCCGTTTAACGGTGGCGATTATACCATTATAATGAAACAAGAGTTAGCTTGGGAAGAGGGGATTGCAAAAGGGGCAGCGGTTGCAGCTTGGCGCTTGCCGCATGGAGAGGAGGCCTTTCTTTTGCAAGATTTTTCAGGAGGATCCATTCTAGAAGAAGGTTGGAATCTCGCTGATTTATCGGCTGGATTCTTAGCAGCGCCTTTTATCGGTTTGCCCTATTTTTTACAAGCGGATTCCGTTACTTCTTTTCCGCTTCACTCAGCTGAAAGTTCGAAACCTTTCGATGCACCTGTTGAAAATCTGGCTAAGAAAACGGAATTTATGGGCTGGGTTTCAGAGGCCATTGCGGCCATCAAGCAGGGACCATTGCAGAAAGTAGTTTTGTCCAGAACGGATGAGCAAGATTTGCCAGCCGATTTTAAGGTGATGACAGCTCTGCAAGAATTAGGTGCCGCTTATCCGAATGCCTTCGTTTGTGCTTTGTCTATTCCAGCCCTTCCAGGTGTGTGGATGTGTGCGACCCCAGAAATTTTAGTCGAGCAAAATGCGGCAGGGATTTTTCGTACGATTTCGTTAGCGGGCACTCAATCCGGAGTCGACGCAGACGGATTTGGCATTTCGCCTTCACAGGCGCGTTGGTCTCAAAAAGAGATCGAGGAGCAGGCCTTCGTCAGTCGCTATATCATTGATTGTTTTAAGAAGATTCGATTGAGAGAATATACAGAAATAGGTCCTAAAACCATTTCTACTGGCAATTTATTACACTTGAAAACGGAATACATCGTCGATACGAAGGCGATGGATTTTCCGCAATTGCCCGGTTTGATGTTAGGATTATTGCACCCTACGTCTGCTGTTTGCGGTACGCCTAAACAGGAAGCAGTTGAATTTATTTCCAGAACGGAAAGTCATGATCGCTCGATGTATTCTGGCTATCTGGGGCCTGTGAACCTCGGAAATGCCACGCATTTATTTGTGAATTTACGGACAGTAGAGATCAAAGAAAATCATGCGGTATTCTATGCGGGCTGTGGCATAACAGAGGATTCTGATCCTGCGAAGGAATGGCAGGAAACACAAATGAAATGCCAAACCTTGCAGCGAATTTTAATGCAATAATTCCGATGAGGGAGCTGGAGTGATTTTGCCGGTAATCATTACTTTGACGGTATCAATCCGAGCGTCCGTTGTGGTCAAGATTTGGAATTGGAAAGGCGCAAAGGTAATCAACTCATTTTCCTGTGGAATATCTTCATACAAGCTGATCAACATGCCACCTAATGTTTCGTAATCCCCCTCCGGTAAATTCCATTCGTATTTCTCATTTAAATAGTCGATCTCGTGACGACCAGAAAGAACGAACGTGTGATCATCCATTCGCTTTTCGATCCAGTCCTCTGAATCATCATATTCGTCTTGAATCTCCCCAAAAATCTGTTCCATCACATCTTCCATACTGACTAATCCACTCGTGGAACCGAATTCGTCCACGACTAGAGCAAGAGATTTACGTTCTTTCGAGAACTTGATCATTAAATCATTCGCCGGCATCGCCTCTGGAACAATCGGAATGCTGGTCAGAATGGATTGTAGATCTTTAGGTTTTTTAAATAGGGCCAAAGAATGGCAATAACCCACGACCTCCTCTAAGGTTTCTTTGTAAACTAATACCTTTGAGTGCCCGCTTTCTAAGAATACTTCTTTCAGTTTCTCCATTCCATCTTCGATGTCAATCGCGGTGATTTCCGTTCTGGGAATCATGCAATCACGCACTTTCACCTGTTTGAACTCAAGTGCATTGTGGAAAATTTTGTGGTCCACTTCCGCTTCTTGTTCGGTGGATATTTTGCGGTTTAGGTTTTGGAGGTAATGGTTTAAATCCGTTAACCCAAAGGCCGGTTTCTCTTCCGAATAACTCAAACGAAGGACTTTCGTAATGAACCATTTAGACAGACCCACTGTCACCCAAACTAAAGGGAACATCAAGGTGTAAATCACCCAAATAGGCACCGCTAAAAATTCTAAAATAGCATCTGGATTGATTAAAAAGACACTTTTGGGCGTAAACTCCGAGGTCATTAGGATAAGAATCGTCGCTACAATCGTCGCAATTAACCGAGCTAAAATCTCATTAATGGATAAGAAGTGCAATACGACATGGTGCAAAAACTCCTCCATAAATATACCATAGGCTACCAGCGACAAGGTATTCCCAATGAGCATCGTTCCGATAAAACGAGAAGGCTGCTGATTGAAATTAGCGATGATTTTCGCACTTAAAATATCCTGTTTCGCCTTGAGTTCGAAGTAAAGCTTGTTCGAAGAAACGAAGGCCATTTCGACGCCAGAAAAGAAGGCTGAAAAAACCATCGAGGCGATAATGCCGATGATTTGGGCATTATCTAAACTGATGTTATTTGCTCCCATCCTGTTCTTTTTCTTTCTTAATGCGCTCGTTTTTAGCGAATTGGTAATAGAACAAACAGCCTACGCCATACATTAACCAGCCATAATGGTAGAAGATTTCTCCCCAAAACTGCCCTTTCACCTCCGCCGGCGTAGGGCTATTCAAATCGATAATCCAAATCAGGATAAACCCGATGGCTGCCGCTAAACTGAAGATCTCTTTCTTTCCCATATTAAGCCGCGGTCGCGGGTTTTAAACGGCGATACGTCGCAATAAATAAACCGATGAAAATCAAGATAGATCCGATCCACACTAAATTAATGTAGGGTTTCTCTAAGGCTTTCACGACGATTAATTCCTGTTGGGTGGTATTCCACGCAAAACCAAACTCCTGAGCTTGCGGGTTAATACCTGTGAATTTAATCTTAATACCAGTCTCTTCACTTTCGAAAGCTGGCATCGCGACCATTCCCCCTTTAATCACGAAGGTAGGGCTTAGGGTAAATTGTTGTGAATTTTTACCTAATACTTGGAAGTTCGCTTGAACCGCCGCATCGTTTGCGCCTAATTCTACTCCATCTACATTGGTTACCCGATTCACCTCTTTTAAGATGGCAACGAAGTCATTGATGAAAAGCGTGTCGCCGGTGGTAACCGTTTGGGCTTCTGTCTGTGACCATTGTTTTTCAGAGCCTGCTTCAGCTGCTAAACGCGGATCAAGGGAGACGTAGGTATAAATATCGTGGTTCCACGCGTGTTTGACGTCTGGAGAAATCGCCGTGCCCATTTTGGGGTTTACTTGCCATCTAGGGAATAAGGAAACAGCTTTTCCTTCCTCGTTTTTGAATTCTAATTCGTAATAAGTGTTCTCCGGTTCTACGGTAACGGTATCACCTTTGCTCGCAATTTTTACGCCATCGCGTTCGATGTTTTTCAAAGCCAATGCGTGAAAATCGCCTTCAATAATTTCGAAATCGTTCTTATTGAAATAGCCTTTATGTCCGCGGACCTCGATGCGGCGTCCTTTGTAGGTCACTAAATAGTCCTGCATTTGGGCTCCTTGTCCTAACCAAAGGGGTAAATTTTCCTTGTTCTCCTTATTATTATCCTTCGTGAATTCCTCCACTTTCGTGCTAATCGCGAAACCAGAGCGGTTCAACGAAACGACTTTAGAATAACCCGCGGAGAATAAAATACCGATTAACATAATGGCTAATCCTACGTGGGCTAAAGCTCCACCTACTAAAGAGAATTTCTCGCGAATCAGGAACCACAAGATTTTGAAGTTCGCCAAAACCGCGAACAAACTACTCCACAACAACGCGATGTACGAAAGTGTGTAAATCTTGCCGATATTGATAAATACCACGCTCAATAAAGTCGCCGTTAAAGCTGGACCTAAGAGAGGTTTGAAAGTCGTGCTTTGTTTGATTTTTCCCCACCACACATATTGGCCTATACCACTCAAAATAGCTACCGCTAAGAAAATCCAAATCTGAATTTTGCTGTAGTGTTCTGCTTGGTCTGCCGGTAAGGCGATGTTTGATAGAATGCCAAAAGCCTCCGCGATTTTATTATATACCGGAATCGAAGTCGTGAACGTTAATTGGAAAGCAGACAATCCTAAAACGGCTGCACCCACAAAAACCCAAAACTCGCGGTTATACGTCCCTAATTCTTTTTGGTCCTTAGGCAAATCCTTCCAACGGTAGATTGACATCCCGATCGCCACTAAAAGGAAGGTTCCCATATACAACAAGAGTTGTCCAGATAGGCCTAAATCCGTAAAGGAGTGCACAGAGGCATTTCCAAGAATTCCAGAACGGTTCAAGAAAGTCGAATACAAGACTAAAATGAAGGTCGCAATCACTAAAATAATCGATGTCTTTAATGCCGAACTCGACGTCTTGTGCGCAATCATTGTGTGGATGGCACCTAATAAAACTAACCAAGGCACAAATGACGCATTCTCTACCGGATCCCAGTTCCAATACCCCCCAAAGTTTAAGGTCTCATAAGCCCAATAAGCCCCCATCATAATACCAATCCCTAAAACTCCCGCGCCAAAAAGGGCCCAAGGCAAAGCTGGCATCACCCATTCTGTCAATTTCTTCTTCCACAAACCCGCGATCAAATAGGCGAACGGAACTAGTGTCAAGGCAAAACCTAAGAACAAGGTAGGCGGGTGAATCACCATCCAATAGTTTTGAAGTAAAGGATTCAATCCGCGGCCATCTTTGGGAATAAAATTAGGCTGCATGCTCCAAACCGGTAGATCCGGCTGCGCTTCGCGCAACAATAAGAAAGGCGAAGAACCCACTTTCAAATCGATCCAAGGGATAATAACCCCTAAAATCATGGAAGTCAAAAAAGTCTGCACCAGCGCAAAAACCGTCATCACAGGCGACTCCCATTTCGGGTTTTTGATCATTAACAAAAGCCCTAAAACCGCTTGCCAAAAGATCCATAATAAAAACGAACCCTCTTGTCCCTCCCAATAACAGGAAATCATGAACATGGTAGGCAATTGCAACGAGGAGTGCGTAAACGCGTAATGGTATTCGAAATAATGGTTGTAAATGATCACGAATAGACTCGCCGCCACGACGATCACCGAGATAAAATGCAGCCCGAATAAAACACGTGCCGTGATCTTCCAATCATTCTCAATCTCATTTGCGGATTGTGTCGATTTGAAATACGCAAAAGTCGCTAGTAGCGCTGTTACGAATGAAATAATTACAAATAAATGTCCGACCGAACCGATGGTTTCGTGTATCATATTAATTTTTTGCGGCTACTGAGGCGCTTGAGTCTGCTGAAATTTTACCCTCTTGGTACTTAGAAGGGCACTTTAAATTAATTTTATCGCAATAGAATACCTTATCGGAATGCATACTGCCTACTAAAACAATCTTCTCTGATTTTTCTAAATCTTGAGGCTTAGGTCCTGCGAATACCACTTGGTTTTCGCGACCTAAACTGTCTTGTACTAAAAACTCTAAGCGATTTGCATCTAAGGCAGGGTTGTAGTTTAAGCCCATAATTTTTCCAGCTGCATCCTTTTTTAAGGTTCCCACTACGTGTACTTTTTGGCTCGGATCCTGTTGCGAAATGCTTTCCGCCTCATCAAAACCTACATAGGTACTTACGTCAGCTGTTGTTATCATAATGATTCCAATAGCAACCGCAATTAAGATTAATCCAATGATGTGTGTCTTTTTCATTTGCTGCGTTTTTCTAATTCAGTGACTTTTCTCTCCAAACGGAATAAATAGGCAAATAGCCCAATCAATACGACGCTCACTACCGCAATCACCACGTAGATTTTTCCATCAGCACGGAATTGATCTGCCATCTCGATATCGCTCGCTTGAGCGCTGGCCGTAAAACTTAACGTAATACTTACTAAGAGTAAAAGAAATGCTTTCATTATAACTCGTTTTGTTGTTCAAGGTTTTTAATTCGAATGCGAATTTGGGCTATCCAAAAGCCCAATAATGTCCATCCAATAATCGCTGGATAGAAGACCATTCGCATGCGGTTATCTAAGTCCATTTTGGAAAAAGCAGGGTTTCCTCCATTTCCTGGATGCAATGAATCGGTCATGCGAGGCAAGATCCAAATCAACACCATAAAGATCACAAACGCGAAAATATTGTAAACCGACGAAATGCGGGCTTTCTGCATTTCATCGGGCATCGATGAGCGCACTAACGAATAAGCCAGGTAAATCAATAAACCAATCGCCACGGAATTCAATTTTGGGTCGTTTGTCCACCAATCTCCCCACGTAAACTTCGCCCACACACTTCCCGTAATCAAACCTAAAATGGCAAAAACCATCCCCACTTCCACGTATGTGCTCGAAATGAGGTCAGATTTCAAATCTGATTTACGCAAATACTGAATCGAATGATACACGGATGTTCCTAGCAAGAAGATCATCGTGAACCACATGGTCACGTGGAAATACAGGTTGCGGATTGTCTCGTTCAAGATCGGTTGGCGCGGCACTTGTCCGTTAAAACCGGCATAGACGGTGTAGATCAATAAAATGATCGACAAAATCTTCCAATACTGGCGTTTTAATGTTTCCATATATACGGGAAAAGGATCCCAGAAAATACAATAACGATGATATCTAAAGCCCCCAAAATGGCGATCTCATCCCAGTTTTCTGCGAGAGAAATACCGTCAAGGGCACTTTTGGATAATTTTAATAATAACAAAAGCAACGGAATGATTAGCGGGAAACTCATCACCGCCATCAAAGTGGCTGAATTTTCTCCCTGTGCCGCAATTCCAGCCACTAAAGAAAGAGTAGATGCAAACCCAATCGCGCCCAAAATCAGGGAAACAAGGTACAGTGGCATATTTCCCACCGGGTTCCCCATCACCCAGGAGTAAAAGAAAATCCCGATCAAGGACACACCTAGCATCACTAAAGTGTTGTAGATGATTTTACTGAAAATAACCGATTCAGGCTTTGCAAACGTATAATAGAAGATATTTCGATTCGCAGATTCTTGTGTAAAACTCTTGCCCACCGCATTCACGGCAGAAAACAAAAGGATAATCCAAAACAGCGTATTCCACATAATCGGATGTATGGATTGTTGTTTGGCCTTAAAGGATAAATAGCAGATGAAAATCGTCGCCGCTAAATATAGCACTAGCCCGTGGATCGCATACTTATTGCGCCACTCTAATTGCATTTCTTTGCGAATCAACACGAATATTTCTGTTAATGCCATGAACCTGCAATTTACGACAGAAAAAACTATTTGTATCATTTTTTAGCTCAGAAATACTTAGTACATTTGTGTCTAATTTTGAATTATTCTAAATAGTGAGCATGGCAAATTTGGCCGACTTGAAGATTGGTGAAAAAGGGGAGATTGTGGGCTTTACGGACGAACTGCTTTCTTTAAAGCTATTGGAAATGGGATGTTTGCCAGGAACTGAAGTCATATTGACTCATTTGGCACCTTTCGGCGACCCTATCGCCATTCGCGTTTCTGGGTCTTATACCCTCTCTATGCGGAGAGAAGAAGCGGAAACGATGCTGATTAAACGAACTTAAATTTTGGCAAAAACACCTAAAATAGCGCTGATTGGTAATCCAAATGCAGGAAAATCCTCTCTTTTTAATTCCTTAACGGGATTGAATCAAAAGACGGGTAATTTTCCGGGGGTGACGATGGAGAAGCTGACGGGGATTTGGGAATTAGAACCCAAGCGTCCGGTGGAAATTTTAGATTTGCCAGGTATCTATAGTATATATCCAAAGTCAATCGACGAGGAATTAGTTATCAATATTTTAGGTGATCCCACGCATCCAGATTTTCCGGATATGGCGATTGTAGTAGCGGATGCGTCTAATCTTAAGCGTAACTTATTATTGTTTTCGCAGGTTCGGGACCTCGGTATTCCGACGGTTTTGGCCTTGAATATGATTGATGTCGCAGAGAACGAGGGCTATGTGATCAACTCGATTAAATTGGCACGCGAATTAAACGTCGAAGTGGCAGAGGTGAATGCCAAAAAGGGAATCGGTTTGAATGGCCTGAAATTAGCCGTTGTGAAGACGTTGGCGAACCGCTATGCTTCGAACGACGCACTTCCCTTACCTGTTGCGGAAGATCTTATTCAAGAGGTCCAAGCCAAATTTGGGGATGGCGAGACCTACCGTTCACTTTTGTGGTTGATGGAACATGATCGCATGAAAATGTTCTCTACTCAACAGCGTGAAACGTTTGATTCTATCCAAAACAAACACCATTTCTCGTCTAAGAAATACCAATCTGAAGAAACCGTCAAACGTTACGAGCAAATTACGGAAGTCGTGGATCGTTGTGTGATTAATTTAAATCGCCAATGGGATGCAGCACCTGTTCGGACGTGGACAGATCGTTTAGATAAATTCTTTTTACATCCGGTGGGAGGCTATGTGTTTTTCTTAGCCATTCTTTTTGTGATGTTTCAGGCTATTTTCACCTGGGCTACCTATCCAATGGACGCCATCGATGGGGGTGTTGCGATGTTGAATGACTGGTTGAAAGGAGTATTACCGGATTCGGCTTTGACCGCCTTGTTAACCGATGGTTTGATAGCGGGAATTGGTGGGGTGTTAATTTTCATTCCCCAAATCGCCTTCTTGTTTTTATTTATCTCTCTTTTGGAAGAGACCGGCTACATGTCACGCGTCATGTTCATCATGGACAAATTGATGCGCCGATTTGGCTTGAATGGCAAGTCTGTGGTGCCCTTGATTTCTGGGGTGGCTTGTGCGGTGCCGGCGATTATGAGTACGCGTTCGATTGGTTCATGGAAGGATCGCTTAATCACGATTTTAGTGACGCCATTGATGTCTTGTTCTGCACGTTTGCCCATTTATACGGTTCTGATTGCCTTGGTGGTTCCGGAGAATAAAGCCTTATTTGGCTTATTCAATTTACAAGGAGTGGCATTGTTTGGACTTTATTTATTGGGTTTCTTCATGGCACTGGTTTCTGCTTGGGTCATGAAAGTGATTTTGAAAGCCAAAGAGAAAAGTTATTTCATCATGGAATTACCTACCTATAAGGGACCTCGGTTCAAACATGTGGCTTTGACCATTTGGAATTCGGTGAATGCCTTTGTTTTTGAAGCGGGTAAAATTATCGTGGCTATTTCCATCGTTTTATGGGTGCTAGCGAGTTATGGTCCTGGGGATAAGATTGCACAATCTGAAGCTCGGGTTCGTCAGGAAAATCCAACCTTGCAAGGAGTCAAATTGCAGAATAAGATCTCTGCTGAGAAATTAGAAAATTCGTATGCGGGACATTTTGGGCATTTTGTGGAGCCCGTTATTCGTCCATTAGGCTACGATTGGAAAATTGGAATTGCGTTGATTACTTCTTTTGCAGCTCGCGAAGTTTTCGTGGGGACGATGTCCACTATCTATAGTATGGGCGGTGAGGTCGATGATGAAAATGCAACGATTAAAAACCGGATGCGTGCAGAAATTAATCCACTTACCGGAAAGCCCATGTACGATGCGGCCTTAGGTTTCTCCTTATTGATTTTCTACGCTTTTGCGATGCAATGTATGAGTACACTCGCTACCACCTACCGCGAAACAAAGTCATGGAAATATCCCTTGATCCAGTTTGGCTATATGACGGCTTTGGCCTACTTATCAGCCTTCGCCGTCTACCAATTATTGTCTTAGAAAGAGAAAGGGATCGAAGTCGCCGCTAGGTTGCTTACTCCTTTTGCGAGCAATTTGCCCTCTGCATTGTGCAACTTCGCTTCTACGTTCGCAATTTTCTTGCCTACGCGGTGAATTTCGGTAGTTACGGTGATAACTTCGTTTGCCTTCGCTCCATATAAAAAGTCGATGTACAAATTGATCGTCACGTAAAGGTGATCGATTTTTGCTGTAATCAACGTCATTCCCATCATCTCATCTAACATCGCGGAGATCACACCACCGTGGATAACTCCCGCATGATTTAATTGATCTGGGCGGACAATGAATTCTGCGGTTAATTTCCCAGCTTCCGCTTTGACCAATGTACCATCGAGCCATTTTCCGATGGGTGCCGGATTCCCGTCTGCAATTTTTTTATGTAGATTTTGGTTGAGGTAGGCTAATACTTGTTCGTTTGGTTCCATGTTAGGCGGTTAGTTTAATTAAGAGCGTGACCAGGTAGATGTTCTTCCAAACATCGAGATACCCACAAAGCCGCGGATGTCGAGCGTTTTGTTCCCGTCTTTTATTTTAAGAATGCAATCGTATGTTTTTCCAGAATTAGGATCATAAATCGTTCCATTTTCCCACGCAGAACCAGTGAATTTAAAGTTCTTTAGTATGACAGCACCCAGCAGTTCGCGACCGCGTAATTTCTCGTCTGGGTTTTTTCCATCTTTTCTTCCAGGAGTTTTGCCCCAGGAAATTTTGCCATGGTATTGATCTCCTTGTTTGTAAATAATGATTTTGCCATCCTTTTCTTGTGAAATCCACTCGCCAATAATGGTATCTGCAGTAGAGTTCGCTAACACAGCAAGGGATACAAAAAATAGAGTAAGGAATGAGAAAGTGAACTTTTTCATACGAATAAAAATTTTTGTTTGGTGAAGATCACTGATTGTTGGGTCAAAAATACGAAACTATTCTAGACCCTAAAAGTTTATTTTTTAAGTCAGAAAACAAGGGAAAATTGTGGCTCTCGTTTGGAATGCTTATTTTTGTAGATATTTGGCACAAAACCGTACCAATCCATTAATAAACTATATGAATTATCATTTAAATCAAATTCCTGATCGTACAACTAAGCCACGTCAAAAAGGTTTAACCATGGTCATGGATAAAGGACTAAGTCTGCGTCAAGTAGAAGACTTCTTGGAAACAGGCGCTGATTATACAGATATCGTTAAATTAGGCTGGGCGACTTCTTATGTTACCCCTAATTTGAAGGAGAAATTAGCTTTGTATAAATCTGCTGGGATTCCCGTTTATTTTGGTGGAACCTTATTTGAAGCATTCTATATCCGTGGACAATTTGATGATTACCGCCGTATTTTAGATGAATTCGGTATGGAATATGCGGAAGTTTCGGACGGTTCGATCGAAATGGAGTCAGATATTAAATGTGAATTAATTCGCACGTTAGCAACGCAAGTAACTGTTCTTTCTGAAGTAGGGTCGAAAGATGAGGCAAAGATTATTCCACCGTATAAGTGGATTAAATTGATGCGCATGGAATTAGAGGCAGGTGCATGGAAAGTAATCGGTGAGGCACGTGAAGGAGGAAATGTAGGTTTGTTCCGTTCCTCTGGAGAAGTTCGCCAAGGATTAGTAGAAGAAATTTTAACGGAGATTCCAGAAGAGAAAATCATCTGGGAGGCACCGCAGAAGTCGCAACAAGTTTGGTTCGTGAAATTAGTAGGCGCGAACGTAAACGTAGGAAATATTGCACCGCAGGAAGTTGTTTCTCTTGAAACGATTCGTTTAGGATTACGTGGCGATACATTTGACCACTTCTTAACGAAATAGTTCGAATGCTACAGCTTTTGTTAGATCTCTTAAAGGATCCTTTGACGTTTTTATCAGAATTCATTGCCGCTCATGGCGCATTGACTTATGGTCTCCTGTTTCTGATTGTTTTTGTGGAAACGGGGCTCGTGGTGATGCCTTTCTTACCTGGCGATTCTCTTTTGTTCTCGGTGGGTTTATTAGCCGCGGCCAGTGGTGAATTGTCTTTAGGAACGGTGATTCCTTTGTTAATCGGAGCGGCTCTTTTAGGAGATCAAGTGAATTATTTTATTGGTAAATATTTTAGTAATCTCATTCGAGAACGAGAACAGGTTTTGTTTTTGAAGCGAGAGCACATTGAAGAGACGGAAGCATTTTATGCCAAATATGGCCCGAAAACCGTTATCCTAGCCCGATTCATCCCGATCGTTCGTACCGTAGCGCCCTTTGTGGCAGGAGCGGGACGCATGTCTTATCCGGTTTATTTGTTATATGGCTTTTTAGGGGCGACTCTCTGGGTAAGCAGTATTTCTGCGGCGGGTTATTTCTTAGGAGATAACGAATTTGTGAAAGCAAATTTTGAGAAAGTCGTTTTAGGAATCGTTGGCGTTTCTGTTCTGCCTATTGTTTGGGGATTGATTTCAAAACGCAAATAAGATGGCTATCTCGCACTTATATGGTCTGATTGGTTATCCTTTAGGTCATTCTTTTTCCAAAGCGTATTTCACGGAAAAATTTGAAAAGCTGGGTCTCTCAGAAACCCATGCATACGAACAATTTCCGATCCCGAGTATCGACGAGTTCAAGGCAATTTTAGCAGCGAATCCGAATCTGAAAGGGCTGAATGTGACCATTCCTTACAAGCAACTGGTGATGCCTTTGCTCGATGAGATTGATTTAGCCGCTGCCCAAATAGGCGCTGTCAATACGATCAAAATTGCCGCAGACGGCTATACCCGTGGGTACAATACGGATTATTGGGGGTTTCGTACGACGGTGGAGTTTTGGGATAAATTCAAGAACTTTGGCTCACTAAAGGCCTGTGTTTTAGGTCAGGGAGGCGCTGCAAAAGCGATCATTGTGGCCTTGGAGGATATGGGATTTGAGGTAATCAAGGTTTCCCGTCAATCATCGGATGAAACGATCACTTACGAACAAATGCCTGAGTTGATGGAAGAAATTGGTTTGATCGTGAATACGACGCCGTTAGGGATGTTCCCCAAGGTGGATGACAAACCCCCTATCCCTTATGAATTACTGAATAAGCAACATTATTTATATGATATCGTCTACAACCCATTGGAGACTGCTTTCTTGAAAGCAGGTCTAGATCAGAAGGTGGGAGGCATCTATGCCGGATTGGAGATGTTACAAGGCCAAGCCGATAAGGCTTGGGAAATTTGGCAAAAAAACTAAGCTAAATAAACTCCTCTTTTTGTGGGATCTGATAAGATCACTTGTACATGCTCCGAAAGCGTTGTAGAAAGCTCGTATCCCTTATAATCAGCTGAAATAGGGAAGCGCTTGTAGTTGCGATCCACAATTACGGCTACCTGGATACGTTTTACGTGCATGCTCAAGAAAGGAGCTAAGCTATAAGAGAAGGTTCGGCCTGTGTTCAATACATCATCTACCACAATGATCACCTTGTTTTCTAAGGCGTCCGTTCCGCCTTCAAATTTTACTGGACGCTCGTAAGGTTGCTCTTTATTTAAATCAATTTTGACCGGGATAGCCTGGATTTTCGAGATGCTTTTGATCTCATCACATAACATTTCGGCAAACGCGAATCCCTCGCCTACGATCCCTGCGATAACAATTTCGGACTCTTCGAAGTTATTCTCATAGATTTGAAAGGCAATTCTACGGATTTTTTGGAGGAGGGCAGGGCCATCAAGTACTTGTTTGGCAGACATAGGGATTGCTTTAATTCAAATAGTGCGATTTAAAATTACCAAAATTATCCAATTTTCGTACCTTTACGCCTTAAATAGCGTTTAAAAATCATTCTATATGTCTAAAATGTACGGGGCTCAACAGCGCCAAATGCAAGCACCTTCCAATCCATTAGCGATCAAAACGAAGAAATTCGCCTTAGAAAAAAACAAGTTTGTAGGTCTGTGTATGCGTCAGCTTTTCTCGAATCAGTGGAAGTTTGCTTTTATTCCTTTGGTACTTATTATAGGAAATGTAGCTTTGAACCTGACAGGGGCCTATAAGAACTATTGGATCTATATTTTCATCGCCATTGCGGTGATTGCCTACATTCTTTTTTGGTTAATTCAGTTTACCGGAATTACACAATTAGCGCAATACAAGCAATTATTTGATAAATACCGCTACGAAATCGATAGTCGCCAAATCTTCATGAAGCTTTCTGATAAAGAAGGCGGAATGATCAAATGGGATATGATTTTAGGCGCTTACAAAGACAAGGACGCCTACGTTCTTGAGATGGGAAAATACCAATTCTTGCACTTGCCATTTAGCGTGTTTAATAACGATAATGACAAGAAATTACTCGATAAGATATTGCGCGACAAGGGGTATTTAAATTCCTAAGATGGGGCGCATTCTAGCGATTGATTTTGGTTTAAAAAGAACTGGCATTGCTGTCACAGATCCTTTGCAGATTATCGCAAATGGTTTAGATACGGTTCCCACCCATACTTTGTTGGTATTTTTACAAACTTACTTCTCGAAGGAAACGGTCGATCAAGTAGTGATCGGAATGCCCAAAAATCTCGACAATACCGATACGGATTCCACAGCCGGTGTTCGCATTTTTATCAAAAGCTTTCGTAAGAAGTTTCCCTTGATTCCTTTAGAAGAACACGATGAACGTTTCACCTCCAAGCTAGCCATGCAAGCGATGATCGCGGGAGGGATGTCGAAGAAGGATCGGAGAGAAAAAGGAACAGTCGACCGTGTCTCAGCCACGATCATTTTGCAATCCTATTTAGAATCTAAATCATAAAAAAAGCGGCTCTTCGAAAAGAGCCGCTTTTTTTATTTCGTTACCACTTTCGCGAAGCGGTGGTAGAATGGAGTCTTACTTTGATCCGTTTTCGGTTTGTATTTCCCGGTAATAATAGGAACATACATCACACGGCGACGGGATTTTTCACCCACATTCGGAGAAACCTCCACCCGGTGCCATAAGCGGCCATCGTGAATGGTTAAATCGCCACGTTCGATTTCGAACGCCGCTTCTCTAGGATCTGGTTTGTGATCGATGAATTGCTTCTTTCCAAACAATAATTTTAAGACCCCTTGCGTATGTGTGCCAGGAAGTACACGTAGACCGCCATTCGAAGAAGGGCAATTGTCTAAGTGAATTCCCACATTTAACATCGGAAGGATTTTTTGTCCTAAGAATAAATCACGTGGGCTATCCGTGTGCCAGCCCATTTGGCTGAACTTCGAATTAGGTTGGTTGATATAATGGTTAAATACTAAGCCATCTTTTTCATCTTCGCTGATGCGACCTTCGTAGGGTCCTAAAAGCTCGATTAATAACTGTAAGCGAGGATCTCTAATTAATTCCGCTAAAACTGGGCTAAACTGATTCGTAAAGCACATGCGCTGAATCATCGGATTTCCTTCGTGGTCTTTGCCAAACTTCAAAGGAATTCCTTTTACCTTTTCAATGCCCTCTTTTAGCCATTGTGTCTCAATTTTCGCTAATTCCGAAATGAAAAGTTCTGCTGTGTCAGGCTCAATAAATTTCTTAAAGTGAATTACTCCATACTTCTTGAAGTATTCTTTCTGCTCTTCCGTCAGCTTTTCGCCTAACGTAAAGGTTTTGTATTCAAATTTCGCAGATGGTTTTCTCATAAGGTAATGGTAATGAATTCGGGATGCAATTTACGGCAATCTGTACGAATTATAGTTATCGCGTTCCTGATTTCTGATGAAAATCAAGTTTTTGGTATATAAAAGCGTCAAAAAATGCCGAACTTTGTGACTCGAATTTAAGATCCGCATTATGAAAAAAATCCTATTTATCGCTTTGCTTAGTTTGGTGAGCCTTTCCGCTTTTTCACAACAAACGAATAAAAAGGGTTCCTATTATATCACCTGGGGGTATAATCGTTCTAGCTATGCAAATTCTGATATTCGTTTTGTAGGACCGGGTTATGATTTTACCCTATTAGATGCGCAGGCCTTAGATGCTCCCACGCCTTTAAGTGAGTTTAAAACTTACGTAGATCCCGGTTTATTGTCAATTCCTCAATTTAATTTCCATGCGGGTTATTTCATAAAAGATAATTTATCCATCAGTATTGGTTGGGACCATATGAAATACGTGGTAACTGATGGCCAAACGGTGAAAGTGAATGGCTTTATTTCATCCAAGGTTTCAACTCCTGAGATTGATGTACATTCTGATTATGTTTCACCTATTGGAAATTTCAATCAAACTCCTTTAGTCTTAGATCCGAACAAATTCGTTCACCTAGAACACACGGATGGCTATAATTATGCCTCTATTGAACTAGAGCACTATAATCCGGTATACCAAAGTTCTAAGAGTCGTTTTGCCATCGATTGGATGCAAGGTGTCGGAATTGGGGCTTTAGTGCCCCGTTCGGATGTGCACGTATTTGGGGTGGGTCAAAACAACTTCTGGAATCTGGCCGGGGGTGGAGCTTCTTTGAAAACTGGATTGAAATTTAATTTCTCTAAATTATTGTTCTTCGAAACTACAGTCAAGACAGGAGCTACGAAATTGTGGGACATCCATACCACAGGTCGTTCGGTTGATCACGCGGAGCAATCCATCTATTTCCTTGAATTTTATGGGGCTTTAGGTTTTACGATAAAAGGTTCTTCTAAATAATTTTTTAGACTAGACTAAAAAACACTAACTTCGTGTATGTTTACACGGATCTTGTTGCTGTCAATGATTTCTTTCGCCGCTTTTGCTCAGAGCGAGGGTCGCATCGAAACAGATCGTCCAGATCAAACGGAATGCCCTTTCATTGTGAAAAAGGGTTTTTTACAGGCCGAAATAGGTTTCAATCGCTCTAATCGAGAATATTTATTTCCTACTTCCTTATTAAAATACGGAGTCAGTAAGCGATTCGAATTGCGCTATGTTTCTGTTTTAGCGAAAGAGCCAGGGATGGAAACCCGTTTTCAGACGGAGGCTATCGGATTTAAATGGGCCTTGTTTCAGCCTTTTGGTTGGAAACCGCGCACCTCGGTGATTGTTCATTATAATTGGGATCACCAAAATCGGGATTTCTCCGAGAAAAATTTGCGTGGTCACTCGATAGGTGACGTGGTTTTTACGATGCAAAATGATTTTAATGAGCGTTCAGGCATAGGTTACAATATTGGAACAGAAATGCATTCGAACGGCTCTTTTGAAGGTATTTACCGGGTAGCTCCCAACGTGTTGATTGGTAAGAAGGGCTATGCCTATGTGGAGGTTTTTGGGCGATTCCCTGCCTCAGAATTCGCGGATCATTCCTATGATGCCGGTTTTGCTTATTATGTGAATGAGGATGTGAAATTAGATATTTCTGCCGGCCAAAGTTTTTTGCATCCAGAAGATCATTATATCGCTTTCGGACTATCTTTTCGCTTTCGAGTTATTCGATAATGCGGTCGTTGGACTAGGATTTCTTAAATTGCAGCAATGAGACGGATTTTCTTTTTCTTCGGGGTCTTTTTACTCGCCTTCACGGACTTACGTGCGCAGGCCACCTTGCTCGTGGGGGAGAAATCCATTACACTGGAAGAGAATTTCTCTTTATCCTTTGTGTTCAAATCCGCGAATGCCAGCGTTGAAACACCTTCTTATAAATTCCCTGAACTTCCGGGTCTTAGAAAGTTAGGGGTTTCTCGTTCGAAAGCTACCGATATTCAAAACGGTGAACCGGTTTATTCTTTCACTTTTTCTCAATATTATCAAGCTTCCGCCACAGGAACCTTACTTATTCCATCTGCTGAAATCATCGTGAATCAGCAATCATTAAAGATGGATGGATTTGCCCTGCAAGTCAGTGCCTCAGAACAAAAGGAGGAAGTGATAGAAGAAAATAAAGCCCAAATTGAAGAACTTTTCAAAGGCCAAAACTCCGTCTTTCTAGCCCTCACCTCTACCCAGACTCAACCCTTCGTAGGTCAAGGATTCACCCTGAAATTCTCATTGTTTATCCCGGACGATAATTCGACTCGCTATAGTTTTGATCGAAATGATATTCAAATACCAGCCTTGATTCAGAAATTAAGGCCTAAAAATTGCTGGGAAGAGAGTTTTGGACTACAGGAAGTGAAGGTGTCTAAAGTGGTTTATAAGAATAAAAAATACACAGAGTATCGCTTCTTTCAGTCTACTTATTTTGCTTTAGATGCGAAGAAAATTGTCATTCCTTCTGTCAGTTTACAGATGCTAAAAAATACAGAAAAAGTGGTTTTTAGTTCGAAACCTATCGTGATTAGTCCGAAGGAATTACCTAATCATCCCTTAAAAGGGAAGGTGCCCGTGGGGGATTTTCGTTTAATTGAAACCTTGTCCAGAGATCAGGTTCAAACCGGGGATACGGTCGTTTATGTTTCGAGTGTGGTAGGAGATGGAAATGGTATTCTGTGGGATTCGAAATTAATCGAGTCTGATTATTTCCTAAATTTCTTTCCAGTGGGGACCCAAAGTTCGGTTTACCCCTTTGGAGACAAAATGTTAGGCAATAAAACGGAGAAAATACTGATTATTCCATCGCAACCGGGTAAATTTGCATTGAAATCCTATTTTAATTGGATCTACTTTAACACCCGGACTGCAGCATATGATACCTTGCGTTCAGAAGCAATTTTGATCGTGAGTGGTCAACCCTCGGATCGCGAGTTGAACACGCAGACGGAAACGATGTTGCTGTATCGAGGACTAGAGAGATTAGCAGCAGACAAAGTGATCGGCTATCGATGGATTGATTGGAAACAGATTTTTAATGCTTTTTTAGGGCTGGTTTTACTCTGGCTTTTCATTTTGATAATTAAGGCCAAAAATAAATAGTATGGGCAGTATCTACGGTAAAATATTTCAAATTAGTACGTTCGGCGAGTCACACGGTGCTGCGGTGGGTGTGGTCGTAACGGGTTGTCCAGCGGGAGTTGATTTCGATATGGAATTCATTCAATCGGAATTAGATCGCCGCAAACCGGGTCAATCGCGCATCACAACGCAACGGAAAGAAGCGGATTCAGTGGAAGTAGTTTCCGGCGTTTTTGAAGGAAAAACGACTGGTACACCTATTGCGATGTTAGTTTGGAATGGAGACCAACGCTCGAAAGATTATTCACACATTGCAGATCAATTCCGTCCTTCCCACGCTGATTTTACCTACCAAGAAAAGTATGGAGTTCGCGATTACCGCGGAGGCGGCCGTAGCTCGGCGAGAGAAACGGTGGCGCGGGTGGCTGCAGGGGCTTTGGCCAAATTAGTATTAAAACAATTAGGCGTAAAAATTACCGCCTACGTTTCGCAAGTAGGAACCTTAAAATTAACAACGCCCGTAGAGCAACTGGATTTAGCGGTTGCAGAAACAAACGCCGTGCGTTGCCCTGATACTACATTAGCAGAAGAAATGTTCACTTACATCGACGATATCCGCAAGCAAGGGGATTCCGTGGGAGGGGTCGTTTCAGCCTACATCACAGGCTGTCCGGTGGGTTTAGGCGAACCGGTTTTCGATAAATTGCACGCGGAATTAGGCAAAGCGATGTTAAGCATCAACGCCGTAAAAGGCTTTGAATACGGTTCTGGATTTGATGGAGTTGAACTTCGCGGATCTCAGCACAACGATATCATTGTCAAAGACGAAGCAGGCAAAGTGAGCACGGTTACCAACCATTCGGGTGGTATTCAAGGAGGGATTTCGAATGGAGAGCCCATTTATTTCCGGGTAGGATTCAAGCCAGTGGCTACGATTATGCAGGATCAGGATAGTTTGAACAATTCTGGAGAAAAAATTGTTGTATCAGGCAAAGGTCGTCACGATCCTTGTGTGGTGCCACGCGCCGTACCTATCGTGGAGGCAATGTCAGCGATTGTATTGTTAGATTTCTATTTACGTAATCGCTTGACAAAATTAGCAGACGTTTTATGATTCCAAACGAGGATGAATATTATATGAGCCTCGCGCTGAAACAAGCGGAGCGAGCTTTAGAAGACGAAGAAATTCCGGTAGGAGCAGTGGTCGTTTGCCAAGGAAAAATTGTGGCAAAGGCCTACAACCAAACAGAAATTTTGACCGACGTAACGGCTCATGCTGAGATGATTGCGATTACCTCTGCCGCCCAAACAATCGGCTCTAAGTATTTGAAAGATTGCACGCTTTACGTGACCCTGGAACCTTGCCTCATGTGTGCAGGGGCCATTTATTGGTCACAGTTAGGGCGATTAGTGTACGGTGCTTCAGAAGAGAAGCGCGGCTTTGAAAAACTAGGAACAGGCATTTTACACCCGAAGACAGAGATTGTTGGCGGGGTTTTGGCAAACGAATCAGAACAACTATTGAAGGAGTTCTTTTCGATGCGACGCTAATAAAATGGTAAATGGTAAGTGGTGAATGAGGTGCCATTCATAAATGGTGAATGGTAAGTGGTAAATGGTGAATGAGGTGCCAGTCTAGTTGGACTTTTATAAATGCTGTTTTGGGAGATAAGCAAAAAGCTTTCTTTCGATTTCTAATGATATTGCAGTTTCTCAATTCTTGAGTATAAATTTTATTAAAAACTCCTTACATTTTAGATTTTCTTAAATTGAATAATAAGATATAAAAATTGTATTATTCGTCGTTAAAATATAATTATATTTTTTGTTTTTAGGTTGCAAGTTCTTTGGATACTTGTATGTTTGTATCACTAACCCTAATTCAAAAAAATATATGACACAACACCTAACTCTACCTAATAATTTTGATTTTACTTCTCGAGAAGCTCAAGTTATTCAATTTTCTAAGGATAATTTTACATGCAAAGAAATTGCCGAACATTTATTTATTTCAGAAAATACGGTGCGTAAACATCGTCGAAATATCATGACTAAAATAGGTGTTTCAGGTAAAAAGGATTTCAGAAAATTTCTTCGGGACTATCCCTCTCTTCGATTTAAATAATAAGAATTATTATATATTTTGTTGTAATAATTTAATTTCATACTACAAAAATACTACATTAGGTAGTATTTGCCAGATAAAGGATTGCTAATACCTTTAAACCAAGTTTCGAAACCTTGGTAAATCCCGAAAAACCACTAAGCAGTAGGGAAAAAATCTAATGTATTCATTATGAAAAAGTTACTCTCTTTAGTTGTCCTTGGGCTCGCGCCCTTTATCAGTAGTGCGGAATATTGTGAAACAGTCTACTGGACTTCATCCCACAATGTTGATTATGGTTACAAAGTATGTTCATCAAGTGGAAATGTAAACGCAGTTCAAAGTTACATAGCTATGCTAAAACGGACCTCATATTAATTTTTAAAGAGAATGGATTTGATTTTTAGATCCATTCTCTTTTTACTAAAACTCTTTGACTATGAAAAAGTACGTTATTGTAATTCTTTTATCCTTATTGCCGCGTATGTTTTTAGCGCAAAATGGCATTATTGTCACGTATGAAGAAAATCAATTTGGGAATACCAATACAATGCGATTGACTAGTAATGGAGAAATGAGTATCTATAAAATGATGGCGAGAAAGGAGCGACAACAAAATCCAGCTCAAGTAATGAGAGCAATACAAGATATGGACAAAAACGCTATTTATCTTGTGAAACTTTTTAAGGAGAATAAAATTTTGTATCCCGCGATTCGTGTTTTTGATCGAAAAAAAGAGATTATTTCCGATTCTTTAAATTCAATCAAATGGAAAATTATGTCTAATATTCCACCGACAAAGTACCTAGGTAGAAAAGTGAAAATAGCTAAATGTCGATTTCGGGAGAGAAACTATATCGCTTATTATTGTCCCGATATCCCTATTTCTGATGGGCCCTTTAAATTTAATGGGTTACCAGGTATAATATTGAAAATAGAAACCGATGATCACATGTTTTCTTTTTCAGCGACAAAAATTGAGTTTGTAGAGAATCCTCAGATTAAGATTGCGCCCAAGTATTTCAGCAATCAAATTCCATTTTGGGCCTATGTGAAGTTAGCCAAAAAAGAAATGGCAGAAAATTATAAACAGTTTTTGTCTACTCTACCTCCAGATCAAAGGAATACAAAATTTGATGTGAAAATCGACAGGCTCGAAATGGTATTTTGAGCCGGAATAATATAACAAAGCTAAATTTTACAATTATGAAATGTCTTAAACAGGTGTTGTCGTTTTGCTTTATCCTTTTGTCGAATGTAGTGGTTGCGCAATCTTCTATCTCAGTTGAATACAAAGAATGGTGTCCGCTTCCTGAATATATTTCTGGTGGTACAAATATTCATAAATTGATTCTTTATCCTACTTATTCGGTTTATTTTCAATCTAAATTCATTAAAAATAATTCGCCCTATTTTGCGGCTTCGGAACCTGAGGATACATTCAAAAAGGCCAATGATTTATTGTTTAAGTTTTACCAAGGCAAGAAGATTCTGTTTCTTTCACCGAAAATCAATAAGGCCTATTTTGTGGTATCTGATTCGTTGAATTTGATGAAATGGAAAATTCAAAAATCAAAACCTATTCGGTATTTGGGATTAGATTGTTATGAAGCTAAAGCGCATTTTAGAGGAAGAAATTTTACTGCCTATTTTGCTCCTAAAATAAAGAAATCGGATGGGCCATTTAAATTTTCAGGACTTCCTGGTTTGATAATTAAAGTTGCTGCGGATGATAATTATACTATTTGGCAAGCGATCAAAATCAATTACAACGAAAAAGCTAATGTAGGAATAACTGAAAAATTCAAGGAAAAATCTATCCCGTTCCACACCTATGCCAGTTGGCAAAAACAGGATGACAAAAGAGCGATTAAAGAATTGATAAAAAGATATCCCACAGCTCCAGGTGAAATACGTATTCATGAATTTCCGCACTTAGAAAAAAACCTTCAGCTTTAAGTTTTATTTATAGCAATTTAGAGGGTTCGATTTTCTATTTATGTAGGTAAGTTCTTTAGGGGAATATTATAAATCGTTTATACAATGACAAAAATTAAAATCATTTGCATTATTGAAAATTCGATTAGTCACCTAAACCCTGTTTTTAATTTATTCCATGCGCTTTTAAGAAGAGGCAATGATCTTGACCCTTATTTTATTTCTCATATTTCTTTTCAATCTAGCATCGAAGAAAATGGTTTTCATTTTATTGAGTGTAAATCATTGAATTTCGGTTTAGAAAATCACGAGATTTTTTGCCAAAACTATTTACAAAAACTTCATTTCTGCTTGAATGAAAATAATTTTGAAAATAGGAGAATTGATCTTTTGGAACATATTGAAAAAATAAGGCCTGATTATGTTTTTGTTGATTCGATGCTTTGGGGAGACCAAGTAGTTTTAGAAAAAATCAAATCTGCAAAACTTGATTTTAAGATTAAAGGAATCCAGACCCTATTTAACGCGGATTTTTCTACAAAAAACTTACCACTTCATTCTAGGTTTGTTCCCACTTCTTTTGACCTCGTAGGAAGGATGACGATTACCTTAGTTTGGTTAAGGTATTGGATCATCAAATTTGTTAGAAATACTGTATATCAATTTAAGTTTTTGGGCTATACCGAATTTCGAAAAATTAAAACCCAATTAAAAGAAATAAATAAAACCCGAAAAGTTAAGTTGAAAATTAATAAATGGAACTCTTTTAGTCCTCGATTATCAACTATAGAAACCATACTATTACTTCCTAAATCTGTTGAGTTTTCAAGTGAAGGCAGTAGTTTGATTAAGCATTTAGGCTATTTCGAAAATCCGGTGCTTAATTCAGATGAGGCAAACTTATTTTTAAGGAATTCCATAAAATATGAAAAAGTAATTTTACTAAGTCAAGGTACATTACAAAGGGAATTAAATTCAGATTTGAATTCATTTTATCAAAAGTTTTTAGAATTGGTAAAATGGTATCCCACGTATTATTTCATAGCTTCTTTTGATCAAACGTTTTTAGAATCGACTGATTTAAGTGCATATGCAAATTTATATGCTACTCATTTTTTACCTCAAAGGAGTTTACTGCCTCAGGTAGATCTGTTTATTTCTCATGGTGGTGCGAATTCCATTTTAGAAAGCATCTTAGCCGAATGTCCTATTTTAATCACACTCAATAATTCTATTTTTGATCAAAATGGAAATGCCGCACGAATTAAATATCACGGATGTGGAGAATTTGTAGATTTTAATCAGCCCTTGAATGAATGGACAAATAAGATGGACCTGTTAATTCAACAAAGCAATTCTTATAAAATTAGAATTCAACATTTGAAGAAAAAGATACAGGAAGAAGTTTATGATATAGAGAATTTACTATTTGCCTAGTTTTAAAATTCTGATTCATTTAATGTGTATTTCGAATATGTGGAAAAAACTTGGAGATTGACTAAGCAGCTATTTACTTCTTTATCGTTTTGTGTAGTATTTTTTTGCTCATGGCAGGGAATGGCTCAAAATTCTATGTATCGATTTCAGCTTTTAGACGGTGCTACAGGAAAGCCTATTCACAGGGGCATAATTACCTATGAAGATACACTCGGGAATTTTGTCAAATTCACCAAAATTGATTCTAGTATTTCAAAAGATGAGGTTCCCAACAAGGTGCTCAAGCTGTCCATTAATTCGATAAATTATCATACTTATTCAGATGTAATCCATTTTCCTGTGCGCGAGACCCAGTATTTTTTCATGAAAAAAGATACGGCCTATCAGCTTACAGAAGTGATTGTTCGACCTAAAAATTATCATTATTTACCTGATACCGTATCTATCAAGGTGAAAGATTTACGACTCTCAACGGATAAAAAAATAGAAGATCTATTGAGGAGATTTCCAGGAGTCAAAGTGGAAGAAAGTGGTAGGATGACCTATCGAAATAAGCCGGTTGAAACAGTGCTTTTGGATGGAGATAACCTGATGGAATCTAATTACACAATGGCTACTAAAAATATCAATATAGATGAAATTGAAGAAATAGAAGCATATGATCATTTTTCCGAAAATTCCATTGTGGCAGGTTTAGGGTCATCGCAATCTGTTGCGCTTAATCTTAAGTTTGCCAGGAATTTTTCTTACACCCAATTTGGAGAAGCTAATATGGCCGTAGTGGAAGATCAACTGAATGGTTATTCCATTAAATCCAATTCTATAATCAATACAAAATATGTTAAGACCTTCGCCTTGCTTACCACCAATAATGTAGGGGATAATCAATCATCTATTAATTATTCGGATTACCGGGATATGAGTCCGATGTATGAAAATCTTCCTAGTTTTCCTCTGAACTATGGAGGAAGCTTCCCAAATGAAGGGAAGCTAAAATTGAACAGGAATAAGCAGCTGAATGTGAATGTAAATAATATATTTAAAATCCATAGAAAACTTACCCTTAAATTATTTACTACTTATTTGAATGACGAATTCTCTAATCAAAATGCTAATCATACCGAAATCAAACTGCCAGGATATAGTTTTATTACCTCTGATGTGTATGATTTTCACACCTTACCTAAAAAATGGGGACAATCAGTTAATTTAAAATATCAACCTAATGGGTATGTCATAATGGAAGGAAAGTATTATTTGAATAGAGGTGAAATTCAATATGTCACTAATCAAACAATTAATACCGAATTAGGATTTGAGTCCAATCAAAAAAGTCTAATCAAGGATTATTATGTAGAAACATTGAGCACGATAAAGACTGGGGAAAATTCTGCATTTCAACTGTTGATTCAAAATTTAGCGAGTCAAAATGAGGTCGATTTGCGAATGGCTTACCAAAATCCACTTAACCTAAAAATCAATCAGAATTTGCTTCATCAATATCAAGAGAATAAAAGTACAGGAAAATGGATAAAAGTATGGATTCCAAGAATTCTAATTGCTGAAACTTCCTATGAAAATTTTAGGCTCACACAAAGCTTACTAAGAGTTCAAAAAGAGGCCTCTAGATTTGAAGAGGAACGGTCTACTGTCCGCCAGGAGTTTAAGGGAAATTTGGATGGGTGGGTTTATCGAATGAGTGTAGAAAATGCTCGCATTAAAGTTTATAACAATAACTTAAGTGGTTCTTTTCAGCGATTTAATTTTGATGCAGCGATTAATTCCAAGTTATTTAAACAGAGCTTTAGTATTGATTACTCGCGCAGAATAAACCCTACTTATCGGAATTATTATTTAAACGACACCTTGTATATAGACAGTAGAAATCAACGGATTGATTCTATCCAAATTGGATTCCCAGTGGTAGAAAAATGGAATTTTAATTTGTCAAATTACTTTTTATCCAAGGTGCATTACGAATTATCGTATTCTGTGAATCATTCAGAAGGAGATTTTTTTAATAATAATTTGGTCTCTAATTTGTTTAGCCTACAGAAAAACCAATGGTTGCAAATTCAGTCGTCGCAACAATTACTTCAAGGCGAACTAGCATTTTACTCGAAAGAGCTAGGTATTACTTTTAAAACAAAAGGAGCGTATTCAATCTATAAATTTGCCAATTTAATTAATGATGGAATCTTACGAAATAATCTTTCTACTAACCAGTCATTAACCCTTAGTGTAAAATCTGGCTACATAAAAGCATTTAATTTTTATCAAGCTTTTACGATTGAGCAAAGTGATTTTCAAAATCAATTTACCGATTTCAAAAACACCTTGTATAGAAATGAAATGCAATTATATTTTGTAAAAAATAGAGTCAATAGTTTTCTACAATTAAACTCTTATCAATTTTATTCAGGGGGACCATTTTTGCATTTTTTCGGAATGGGTTTCGATTTGAAATCGAAAAACAGTCAATTGACTTATTCAATTAATTTGCACAATCTACTAGATGTACGAGAACGTAATTTTTATGTGATTAACGATTATTCAAGATCTGAATTTAAAAACAATTTGGTAGGTAGAATGATTTCTTTAGGTATTCTCTTTTCATTATAACCTAGTTGAGTTGAATTTTCCAGAGCATAAATAAGTTAAGTTTAGTGGTTTGCAGTAAACGAAATTGTGGAACTAACTCACGAATATTTCAGTTTTATACCTAACTTCGGCATTCAATTTAAAACTAATTTTAATCGGTTAATTGATAATGCGCTAGGCGGTATTTACGCTACATTCACCATTTACCACTTACCATTCACCATTTAAATCATACTATTATGTCATTTACATTAGCCCCATTACCTTATGCAAACAATGCGTTAGAACCGCATTTCGATGCATTAACCATGGAAATCCACCATGATCGTCACCACAATGCGTACGTGACGAATTTGAACGCAGCGGTAGCTGGAACGGAATTAGAAGGAAAGTCTTTGGAAGAATTATTCACTTCTATCTCTACCTTATCTCCGGCAGTTCGTAACAACGGTGGTGGTCACTTTAACCACGATTTATTCTGGAATATCTTATCGCCAAACGGTGGTGGAGCTCCTGTAGGCACTTTAGCGAAAGCGATTGATGCGAAATTTGGTTCTTTTGATGCCTTTAAAGAAGAGTTTAAGAAAGCGGGTTTAACGCGTTTCGGTTCAGGCTGGGCGTGGTTAGTAGCGCAGAAAGATGGTTCTGTAGCGGTATCAAGCACGCCTAACCAAGACAATCCATTGATGGATGTGGCTGATGTAAAAGGCTTCCCTGTGATTGGATTAGACGTTTGGGAGCATGCTTACTATTTGAAATTCCAAAACAAGCGTCCTGATTACATCGATGCATTCTGGAGTGTAGTGGATTGGAACAAAGCAGAAGCGCGTTACCAAGCGGCTCAGAAATAATACAATTGGACGGGAGGATGAAAATTCTCCCGTTTTTTTCGGCTTTCTTTTGCAATATTGGAAGCTTTGCGTATTTTTGCAGTCCCAAATGGCGGTTGTAGCTCACTCGGTTAGAGCACTGGTTTGTGGTACCAGGGGTAGTGGGTTCGAATCCCATCATCCGCCCAGAATGCCTCAGTAGAAATACTGGGGCATTTTTTGTGGTTTTTTTTCTTATATTAGGATGCTCTTAAAATAGTAAATGCCCCACCGAGGCGGGGCATCGGCCCAAAGATGCTATCTTTGGGGGAGCTCAACACAAAGATAAATTTAAGCACAGGCGAATGCAAGCAGATGAAAAGAAAAAATTACGAGTAATGGCCTATGTAGATGGGTCTAACTTGTATTTTGGGATGATTGAATCCGGCGCTCGCAAATGCAAGTGGTTAAATGTCTATCAATTGATGAAGAGCTTTGTTCGTTCGAATCAAGAACTAGTGGGGGTGAAGTTTTTTACCAGTCGAATTACCCATAATCCGCCCAAAGAGAAGCGTCAAACCACTTACTTAGAAGCGCTTGAATCGACAGGTGTAGAGCTGATTTATGGTTCTTATCACGCGAAATTCGAGGATTGCAGGGAATGCGGGCATCAATGGGTCGTACCTTCTGAGAAGATGACGGACGTGAATTTAGCGACTCACTTGATCATGGACGCGCATTTAGATGTGTACGATATAGCCATTGTTGTTTCTGGGGATAGTGACTTTGTCCCCTGCATCGAGGCCGTGAATACGACCTTTTTAGATAAGTCGGTGGTCGTATTTTTTCCTCCGGGACGGCACAATAATTCAGTGGCAGAGGTCGCTCGGGCAAATCAAATCATTGGCCGCCCTAAATTAGTTGAAAGTCAATTTCCCCCTAAAGTGGTGAAAGTAGATGGATATGTCTTAGAAAAGCCGGAAGGCTGGTAAATTAATCCTATGAATCCTGTATTTCTGAAACGTTTTTTGATTGTCTTGTATGCGGCCGGTTTAATCGGGATGCATTTACCTGCAACAGCGGCCTTGTTTACGTCACTCGTTCCATTGACCCTTTGGTTTACGGCCTTCATTTGTCTGGTGTATTTTCCCAAACCTTCGTTTCAAGCCTACCTTTTTCTAGGTGTATTGGCGATTGCGGCTTGGTATTTAGAGGTGCAAGGTGTGAGAACGGGTCAAATTTTTGGTCAGTACTCTTATGGTAAGACCTTAGGTTTTCAAGTATTGAATGTGCCTATTACAATTGGTTTGAATTGGTTAGTGCTGGTAGTAGCAACGAATGCGCTGGTAGAAGAGTGGAACATAGCCGGAAAAATCAGTAAAGCAGCCTTAGGCGCGGGATTAATGACGGCTTTGGATTTCTTAATTGAGCCAGTGGCTGTGCATTTTGACTTTTGGACCTGGGCTGGAGTCCAAGTGCCCACCCAAAATTTTATTGCCTGGTGGTTTGCCTCTTTTGTTTTTCATTTGGCCTATCAAAATACGCCCTTCCCGTCGAAATCTAGCCTATTTAGACTCATTGCTGCCCTGCAATTTTTGTTCTTTTTAGGACATTGGCTATTTTTGCAATTTAATTTCTAAACATTTTCATTAACCTGGTGTTACCACTATAATGAACGTATACTCCATAAAGGATTTAGAGAATTTCAGTGGTATCAAGGCCCATACCATACGTATTTGGGAGCAGCGCTACCATTTGCTGAGTCCTGTGCGTACTGAGACCGGCATACGGACCTATTCTGATGTAGAGTTAAAGCGAATTTTAAATATTGCAACCCTCCAAAATAAAGGAGGAATCAAGATTTCCAAGATTGCCGAATTATCCGAAGCGGAAATTTCCGAGAAAATTTTACAGCTTTCAGGGGGTGATTTAGATTATCCGGAGCACATTCAGGCCATTACGGTGGCCATGATGGATTTAGATGAGTACCGTTTTCAGGAATTGGCGAAGTCCATTACCAAGGCTTATGGTTTTGAGAACTTCATGCTAAAAGTGATTTACCCGTTCTTAACGCGTCTAGGCACTTTGTGGCTTTCTGGTTCTGTGGGCCCAGCACAAGAGCACTTCATTACGCATTTAATTCGCCAAAAAATCATCGCAGCCATCGATTCTCAAATGGCTAAGCCGAGGGCGAATGCCAAGAAATTCTTACTATACCTTCCAGAAGGGGAATTGCATGAAATTGGCTTGCTTTTTGCGAGTTATTTAATCCGTGCACGACAGCATTCAGCGGTTTATTTAGGACAATCTTTACCCTTCGATGAATTGTGTTTGGCCTACGAAATACATCAACCGGATTATATATTCAGTGTTTTTACGACCGAACCTTCCCAAGATGTCTTGCCCACTTATGTGGCAGATTTAGATAAGCACCTACCAGAGGCAACGATTATGTTAACGGGATATAATGTGCTGCATTCACCTGAGCCCATTCCAGCTAGAATTCAATTGATAAGCGACTTCAATTCCCTGATTCAGTTGATTGAGTCCTAGCTGAAGTTCGGATCTAGCTTTGTCGCATCTTCCACGAATTGTTTCACTTGCTGCTCCTGATCTTTGGGACAAATCATCAACACATTTCCATGTTCCGCTACGATGTAATTCGATAAGCCGTGAATCACCACTAATTTATCCTTAGGCGCCTTGATGATGCAATCGGTCGTTTCATATAGCATCACTTGCGCATCTACAGCGTTTTGCAACTCATCCTTTTCATTGATTTCGTGCAAGGATTTCCAGGTGCCTAAATCAGACCAACCGATGTCCGCTAAAATCACTTTCACCTCGCGTGCTTTCTCCATCACCCCGTTGTCCATCGAAATGCTCTTGCAAACGGCATAAACCTTCCGAATGAATTCAGGCTCTTCTTCGGTATAATAAAAGGCACGACCTTCTTCAAATTGCTCTGCCAGGCGCGAAAGATGTTTTGTTAATTCGTTTTTGAAGGTGGGAATGGCGAAAACGAACAATCCGGCGTTCCAGACGTAGTCTCCACTTTCTAAAAAAGCTTGGGCTAATTCCACGTTCGGTTTCTCCGTGAAGGTCTTCACCGTTTTTGCTGTTTCGGCCGATTCTTGGTATTGAATATAGCCATAACCTGTGTCAGGTCGCGTAGGGACGATGCCTAAGGTGACTAGAACGGGCTCTTTCGCCGCTTCTAATGCTTCCTTTACTCGCGCCTTAAATGCCTCCTCTTTTAAAATGACGTGATCTGCAGGAGCTACAATTAATTTCGCCTTTGGGTGCTTTTTACTGATCTTGTAGGCCGCATAAGCAATACATGGGGCTGTATTTTTGCGTTGCGGTTCTTTTAAGATTTGATCTGGGCTTAAGAAAGGCAATTGTTCTTGTACGATACCTGCAAATTCTTCGCTAGTAACGACGTAGATATTTTCAGGCGCCACAATTCCTTCAAAACGTTCTGCGGTTTGTTGCAGCATCGTTTTTCCCACGCCTAATACGTCGTGGAATTGTTTGGGATAATTACTTCTGGAGATGGGCCAAAATCGGGTTCCGATTCCACCCGCCATAATTACAAGGCAGTTAGGCATACGCTTATTTTTGGCTGAGGAACGTGTTCACACGTAAGACAGCGTTTTCTCTAATATTTTGGTAAAATAAATTAATGTCCGCTTTGTGCCAGTTTTTCAACTTAACAAATGCGCGACCGGGTACATAGGGGGTATTTGTCCAAAGAACCCCCAAATGATTCTGTGCATCCGCGAACTCTTTCACGTATTTAAAACCATAGGATACGCCACCGATGTTCTTTTCTTTCGAAACAAAATTCTCATCGGTAGACCACGTCAATGGATTAACGGAGGCTAATTCTGTCACCGTTCCTGGATGCCAAGGTGGTAGATAACCTTGCAAAAAGGTAGTATAAGCGACAAAACAACCTGTTTGCTCAGGAGAGCTACAAACGGGAATGTTTGTAAACGTATTTTTAGGAGTCGCGATTCCGATGATATAAGCCGCTACTAGTTGCTTGCCTAATTCTTTTCCATCAAAGTATTCTTTCATTAGTCGCGTAGCGTGCACAGTTCCTTGGCTGTGGCTGGCGATGATAATCGGTCTGCCTTTGTTCTCGTGCGCTAAGTAATAATCAAATGCTCTTTTTACATCAGAATAGGCCAAATCCAAAGCCGCGTCTTTGTCTTCTTTATAGGAGGTTACAAAAGCTTGGTAATGTGCCTGGCGGTACCGGGGAGCGAAAATGCGTCCAGCGGCATTAAATGCGGTGGCCTGATTTAGAATCGTCGAACTGTCTACGCTGGTGTTCAATGCAGCATCTATCATGGAGGCATTCCAAACGTATTCGTTGACGGGTTTGTAAGTGAAAATGGTAGGGTGGATGAAGAAGACATCGGCTTTAGCAGTCGCCTGTTCATCTTTCAAAGAAGACTTGCGCGGGACTAAATCGGCAGCGTCATAACGAGATGGCAAAGCAGACCAAGCGGCCGGATTTGCATAGTCCATTTCAGCGGGCTGCGGCGCATCTTTCCACCTGGTGCTCAGCACATAAGGCGTTTGATTACTAGCGCAAGCGCTCAGGAAAACTACACATAAAAAAGCAAGAGCTCTCATAGAATTAATTTATACACAAAGCTACTAGTTTAATCCCCCTTTTTAAAATTAAATGATTGAGCGGTCGACTTTGTAGATAAGCGATTAAATTATTTTCTGAAAAACTAGTAATTTTTTAATACAAACATAGTGTTGAATACTGAAATCTTCTTTATTTTTGTTGTAATTCGAGTATCCAAAACAAATTGTGTCATTAAAAACACCCATTATGAAAAAAATTATACAACAGATTTTACCTAGCCTTGCGCTTATTCTGTTCTTAAGTGCATCCACTTTTGCTCAGACTAAAATAGGCGGTAAGGTAACGGATGCAGATTCTAAAGAGCCATTAATTGGTGTTAGTATCGGCGTAAAAGGAGCAGTAACTGGAACAATTTCAGATTCTAAAGGTAACTTCTCGCTATCAACGAACAAACCAGGAGCTTTAACAATTGTCGTTTCGATGGTAGGTTATGAGCGCCAAGAGATTCCTGTAAAAGGAAATAAGACCGATTTTCAAATCGCTTTAAAAGAGCAAGCTACTTTGGCTCAAGACGTAGTCGTTTCTGCGTCACGTGTAGAGGAAAGCGTTATGCAGTCACCCGTTTCAGTAGAACGTTTAGACATTCGTGCGATTCGTGAAACTCCTGCCGCTTCATTCTATGATGCGATGCGTAATATCAAAGGAGTTGAGGTAAGTGCACAATCGGTGTCTTTCTCATCTATCGGTATGCGTGGATTTAATAGCAACGGTAACGTACGTGTGGTTCAATTAATCGACGGTATGGATAACCAAGCGCCAGGTTTGAACTTTTCAGTAGGTAATATCGTAGGTATTTCTGAATTGGATTTACAATCAGTAGACTTATTGCCAGGAGCAGCGTCTGCTTTATACGGTCCTAACGCGATGAACGGTATCATCTTAATGGATTCGAAATCACCTTTCTTATTCCAAGGATTATCTGCTCAAGTGAAAACAGGAGCAATGTATGCTAGCAATCGTACAGAAACGACTACTCCCTATGGAGATATCTCGATTCGTTTTGCTAAAGCATTCAACAACAAAGTAGCGTTTAAATTAAACTTCAACCAATTGACTGCTGATGACTGGCAGTCAACGGATACACGTGACCAATCATTATTGAATGGTACGGTATTAGGTGCAGGTTCTCGTGGAACGAACTTAGCTTACAACGGTGTGAGTGTATATGGTGATGAGACAAATGTGAATATGTTGACTTCATTAAAGCCATTATTAGGGGTTCCTACGAATCCTTTGACTGCAGGTATCAATCAGATCTCTGCTGCTACAGGTGGTTTATTAACTCCATCTGCGATCTTAGGATACATTGTTCCTAACGTAGCCATTTCTCGTGAAGGATATGCTGAGCGTGATTTATCCTCTTATGCAAACCGTAACATCAAATTTAACGCCGCTTTACACTACCGTTTTAACGATAAAGTAGAGTTGATCTTACAAGGATCATATGGTCAAGGTACTACGATGTACACAGGAGCAGATCGTTATTCGATCAAGAATTTCTCAATGGGACAATACAAGGCAGAATTAAAAGGTTCTAACTTCTTCGTTCGTGCTTATACAACTCAAGAGAATTCAGGTGATGCGTATGCAACAGGTACGTTAGGTCAATTAGTAAACGAAGCAGCTAAGCCATCAACAGCTTGGTATCCTCAATACTTCTCGACTTTCGCAGGTTTGGCATTGACAAACTTTGGAACCGTATTACAAACAAACTTATTGAAAGGTGTGGCTCCAGCTTCAGCAGTTGGTTTAGCAGTAGCTAGTACACAATCTTCTTTCCCTTACTACCACGGAACAGCTCGCGCAGTTTCTGATGCAGGTCGTTTAGTGCCAGGTACAGCAGCGTTTAACGCAGCGGTTGATGCTATCAAAGGAAAGCCACTTCCTCAAGGGGCTAAGTTTACAGATAAGTCAGCTTTATACCACTTAGAAGGTATGTATAACTTCACGGAGAAATTGAATAATAAAGTAGAATTGATCGTAGGAGCTAACATCCGTCAGTATGCCTTGAATTCTGAAGGAACGTTATTTGCTTTGCAAGATAACGGTAGCGAATTCTCGATCAACGAATACGGTGCTTACGCACAAGCATCTAAGAAATTATTTGCTGATCACTTGAAAGTAACGGGTTCACTTCGTTATGACAAGAACGAAAATTTCGATGGCGTTTTTAGCCCACGTATTTCGGGTGTGTTAACACAAGGAACTTCAAACTTCCGTGCGTCTTTACAAACAGGTTTCCGTATTCCTACAACACAGGATCAATACATTAACTTGTTAACTCCATCTGCTCGTTTATTAGGTGGTTTAGCGGTAGTTCAAGATCGTTACAAATTATCAGGTAACTCCTATACGTTACAATCGATCTTAGCAAACCAAACAGATCCTACGAAGTGGGTGACTTACAAGTCGAAGGCTTGGAAGCCAGAACAAGTTCAAACAGTTGAATTAGGTTACAAAGGAATGATCACACCACAAATGTTTGTTGATTTCTATGCCTACCAATCTAACTTCACGAACTTCTCAGCAGGTCAAGTGGTAGCGCAACCTAGCACGACTTTGGCAGGTTCATTAAACTACTTCTCTTTCCCATCTAACGTAGATAACGAAGTAGTAACGAACGGTTGGGGATTAGGCATTGACTATGATTTAGGAAATCGTTGGGCATTAGGAACAAACGTTTCTTACAATGCAGTAAAAGACAACGGTGGATTAGCGGATTACCAATTAGGTTTCAACACACCGAACTACCGTACGAACGTTTCTTTAGGAAACCGTAACATCGGAAATTCTGGTTGGGGCTTCAATGCGACTTGGAGATACCAAGATCAATTTGTTTGGCAATCATCTTTCGTGAACCAAGTAGTGAATCAACAACAATTATCTGTGATTCCTGCGTTCTCAACGTTCGATATGCAAGTAAGCAAGAAAGTATCTGAGATTAAGTCGATCATCAAAGTAGGTGGTACGAACTTAGGCGGAGTTGCTTATACAACAGGATGGGGTAACCCATTAATCGGAAGCATGTACTATGTAAGCATCACTTTCGACGAATTGTTGAACAAATAAGATTTTTTGAAATTATGTTGAGGCTGCCCCTAAAAGGGCAGCCTCTTTTTTTGTACCTTTGTGGATCGATCGATTCCCAAACTATGGCTTCAAAAGCGTCTGATTCTACCGGATTTTCCCACATTCAAGTGCTGGGTGCACGCGAGCATAATTTAAAGAATATTGACGTTTCCATTCCGCGCAATCAGCTCGTGGTGGTGACGGGTATTTCGGGGTCGGGAAAATCGTCTTTGGCGTTTGATACGATTTATGCAGAGGGCCAAAGACGCTACATGGAATCTTTCTCCGCCTACGCTCGTTCTTTCCTTGGAAACATGGAACGCCCGGACGTAGACAAGATCGAAGGCCTTTCGCCGGTGATCTCCATCGAACAAAAGACCACCTCTAAAAACCCGCGTTCTACGGTAGGTACGACCACGGAAATCTATGATTTCCTGCGTCTGCTGTACGCGCGTGCCGGGGAGGCATTTTCTTACCTTTCAGGGGAGAAAATGGTCAAGCAGTCTGTCGACCAAATCATCGAGACCTTATTAACCCAATTCAACAAAGGCAAAGTCGTATTACTCGCGCCCGTAGTCAAAGGCCGTAAAGGACATTACCGCGAGTTGTTTGTCCAAATCGCGAAATGGGGATATACGAAGGTGCGTATCGATGGAGAAATCATGGACATCGAACCTAAGATGCAGGTCGATCGATTTAAAGTACACGATATTGAAATAGTGGTGGATCGTTTAGTGGTGGCAGAAGACGAACGTTTGCGTTTATCCCAAAGCCTACAAACCGCGATGAACCAAGGCAAAGGACAGGTCTACGTCCTAGATGCCAAGAATAAATTACATTACTTCTCCCAGACCTTAATGGATCCGGCGACCGGTTTGTCCTACGATGAACCCGCACCGAATACTTTCTCATTTAATAGCCCTTATGGCGCCTGCCCTTGTTGCAACGGCCTGGGCGTAGTAGAAGAAATTACCGAAGATTCAGTCATTCCAGATCGTTCCTTAAGCATTATCCGTGGTGCCATCGCGCCGATTGGGGAATACCGCGAACTTTGGATATTCAAGCAATTAGAGGTGCTCTTAAAGCCCTTTAAAGTAGGTCTTTCGACTCCCATTGCAAAATTCCCAGCGGAGGCTGTGGAGTTAATGCTATATGGTTCGGATGCGCCAGTCGCGGTGCCTTCTAAGAAATACGAGGGCACAGAGTGGAATACGAAATACGATGGTATCGTAAATTTCCTAAAACGCCAACAAGAGTCGGGTTCTGAAAAGACGCAAGACTGGTTAAAGGATTTTATGATCATCAAAAAATGCCCGGATTGCGATGGGTATCGTTTGAAGAAAGAATCCTTGCACTTCCGTATCGCGGATAAACACATCGGGCAATTAGCCCAAATGGATATCAATGAACTGGAGGCTTGGTTCGCTGACGTGGAAACACGGATGAGCGATCGTCAGCAGCAGATCGGGGTAGAAGTTTTGAAGGAAATTAGAAAACGGGTGGGCTTTTTAACTCAAATCGGGTTGACTTATCTCACGCTCGATCGACCGATGAAAAGTCTTTCTGGAGGAGAGGCGCAGCGGATTCGTTTAGCGACTCAAATAGGGACGCAACTCGTGGGTGTTTTATACATCATGGATGAGCCGAGTATTGGTCTGCACCAGCGCGATAATGAGAAATTGATTCAGGCCTTAAAAGATTTAAGAGATTTAGGTAATTCGGTCTTAGTCGTGGAACACGACAAGGATATGATGTTGGAGTCTGATTATATTTTGGACATCGGTCCGGGTGCGGGTCGCCATGGAGGAAATGTGGTGGGTTCCGGTACACCAGCTGAGTTCTTGAAACTGAAGACGCCCACGGCGGCTTATTTGAATGGTGCGCTGGAGATTGCGGTGCCAGCCGTTCGCCGCAAAGGCAATGGTCTGAGCATCGAGTTAAAAGGGGCGACTGGGAATAATTTGAAGAACGTGTCGGTGAAGTTTCCGCTGGGGACTTTGACGGTGGTGACTGGGGTTTCAGGGTCTGGTAAATCGACTTTGATTCACGATACCTTAGTATTGAAATTGAAGCAGCATTTCGATCGTACGAAGCGGGATGCGATGCCGTATAAGTCGATTGTGGGTTTGGAAAATATCGATAAAGTAATCGAAGTGGACCAAAGTCCCATCGGCCGCACACCCCGCTCTAATCCAGCTACCTATACGAATATGTACAGCGATATTCGTACGCTGTATTGTGAATTGCCGGAATCGAAGATTCGCGGATACAAGGCGGGACGATTTAGTTTCAATGTGAAAGGTGGCCGTTGTGAAGGTTGTGAAGGAGCAGGTCGCAAGAAGATTGAGATGGAGTTCTTGCCGGATGTATTAGTAGAATGCGAGACGTGTAAAGGGAAACGCTTCAATCGCGAGACATTAGAAGTTCGCTTTAAGGGCAAATCGATCTCTGATGTATTAGATATGACGGTGGAGCAGGCTTTGGAATTCTTCGAAAACCAACCGCGTATCTTCCGTCGGGTACAGACTTTGGCCGAAGTAGGTTTAGGCTATATCACTTTAGGGCAACACGCGACCACCCTTTCTGGGGGTGAGGCGCAACGCGTTAAATTAGCAGAAGAACTTTCCAAAAAAGACACAGGTAAGACTCTCTATGTCTTGGATGAGCCTACGACTGGGTTACATTTTCAGGATGTACGTCTTCTTTTAGATGTGTTGCAGAAATTAGTGGATAAGGGAAATACGGTCTTGATCATCGAACACAATATGGACGTCATCAAGGTGGCCGATTACCTCATCGACATGGGTCCTGAGGGCGGAAACGCAGGAGGGCAATTATTAGCTAGCGGAACGCCAGAGCAGATTGCCAAAGAAAAAAATAGTCACACGGGACGCTTTTTGAAAAAGGAATTATCGTAGAAATTTTAGTACATTTATGTACTTTCTACATCAACGATGAACTATTTGCCTCAGATACTATTTATCACCCTTTTAGGGGGAATGTCTTACCTGATTTTTCAGCGTTTTTCGCTTATCATACAGACGATTCGCTTAGCTCGTCCAGTGGAATTGTCAGATCATCCGTCTGAACGATTTAAACGCATGGCGCTTTTGGCTTTCGGTCAAAAGAAAATGTTCAATAAGCCCCTTGTCGGCTTTTTTCACTTCCTGATTTACATCGGATTTGTACTCATTAATATCGAGATTCTCGAAATTATCTTAGATGGTATTTTAGGGACTCATCGCCTTTTTGCGCCGTTTATAGGCTCTTTTTACTCCGGTTTAATGAATTTTTTCGAGATCTTAGCGGGTGGCGTTTTCTTGGCTTGCGTATTCTTTTTTCTCCGTCGTGGGGTATTTCGCACCGGTCGTTTACAAGCCGCTAATCATAAAGAGTTAGTCGGTTTTCCCGTAAAGGATGCATATCAAATATTGCTGATTGAGGTTGTTTTAATGCTTGCCTTGTGGACGATGAACGGAGCGGACTCGGTGTTGCAAACGCGAGGGGTGGAACATTACCAATCCGTGGGATCTTTTATAATATCGGGTCATTTAACAGGGTTTTTATCGACACTATCTACTTCAGCTTTAGTCCTACTTGAACGCGGGGCCTGGTGGTTTCACATTTTGGGAATTCTGTCCTTTGCCCAGTATGTGACTTATTCAAAGCATTTACATATCTTTTTTGCATTCCCATCTGCTTATTTTTCAAGTCTAGAATCGTCTGCGAAGATGTCCGCGATGCCAGCGGTAATGCACGAGGTCAAGTTGATGTTAGGCCAGCCGGTGGAGGAGCAGCCAGTTACGAATGCGAAGTTTGGTGCTAAAGATGTAATGGACTTAACCTGGAAGAACGCCTTAGATGCGTATTCTTGTACGGAATGTGGCCGTTGCACAGAGCAATGCCCGGCGAACCAAACCGGTCGCGCCTTGTCACCACGTAAAATTATGATGGACACCCGGGATCGATTAGAGGAAGTGGGTGGTATTTTGAAAGCGAATAGAGGGGCTTTTGTGGACGATGGGAAATCCTTGTTTGACAGAATTTCCGCCGAAGAGTTACGCGCTTGTACGTCTTGTCAGGCCTGTGTGGAAGCTTGTCCGATGGAGCTTTCGCCCTTGAATATCATCTTAGAAATGCGTCGCTTCCAGATTATGGAGCTTTCAGATGCACCGGGGGCATGGAATGCCATGTTTGCGAATGTGGAGACGAACCAAAGTCCGTGGAAATTTAACCCTGCCGATCGTTTGAATTGGGCAAAAGAATAAGCTATGAAGAAAATATTAGGTGTTTTAATCCTATTAATAGGCGCCTATTTCGTAGGGCCAAAACCAGAGACGCCGGTACTCACGCCTATTGCGAGCTGGACGGATATTCCGGATTCTGTTAGTCAAATCGATACCTACATCGCAGCCAAAGAATCGAAGACAGTGTTGAAGCCGGGGAATGAGGCGCGAGTTATTTGGGCGGATTCAACTCAGCCTACCAAGACTAAAATCGTCTTTATGTATGTGCACGGCTTTTCAGCGTCACCCATGGAAGGAGATCCTTTGCACCGTGAGGTGGCGAAGAAATTTGGGGCTAATCTATTGCTAGCCCGTGTGGCGGGTCATGGGGTGCCAGATTCGGATTCCACTTACGCTACCGTGACAGCGGATGAATATTACCAAAGTGTCGAAAACTACTATGCGATCGCGAAGAAATTGGGTGATGAGGTGGTCGTTTTAGGGACGTCTTTTGGGGGTGCTATGTCACTCGTTTTAGCGGCTAACCATCCAGAAATTAAAGCCTTGATGCTCTATGGGCCTTGCATTGCGATCAAAGATCCGAATGCGACCTTATTGGATAATCCGTGGGGCTTGCAAATGGCTCATTTGATTACGGGAAGCGACTACCGGGATATTCCGGTGATGGCGCCAGGACACGCAGAGAATTGGAGTTTGCATTATAGACTGGAGGGCGTGGTGGCAGTGCAGAATTTGTTGACGCATGCGATGACAAAAGAAGTCTTTGAAAAGGTGAAAATCCCCGTATTTATGGGTTATTATTACAAGGACGAGGCGCACCAAGATAACGTGGTTTCGGTGGTTGCGATGAAAGAAATGTATGCTGCTTTAGGAACACCTGCTGCTTTGAAAAGGGAAGAGGCATTTCCTAATTCGGGCAATCACGTGATTACGTCTAACTTACTCGGTAAATTAACGGATAAACCAATTGCATCGTCGGAGGCTTTCTTGCGCAATGTAGTTAAACTAAACTAAGATGGGTCCTACTTTAATTTTATACGCCGTTCCATTTTTTCTTTTCACAGTTATTTTGGAATCCTATATCGTCTACAAGATGCACCGCGATTACGTGGAGGCGAAAGATTCGATGACGTCGATCGGTTTGGGTTTAGGGAATTTAGGCATTGGATTTGTGACGAAGGCGATTACATTCGGAGCGTCTTTCTACGTCTATAATAACTGGAAGTTGTTTGATTTAGGCCAAACCTGGCCCGTTTGGGTATTGGCTTTCTTCGGAGAGGATTTAACCTATTATTGGGTGCACCGCATCTCCCACGAGATTCGTTTTTACTGGGCTTCCCACATGGTGCATCATTCGTCACCTCATTATAATTTAGCCGCGGCCTTGCGCCAAACTTGGACAGGGAATCTGTCAGGCGGTTTTATCTTCTGGCTTTGGTTGCCTTTGATCGGGGTGCATCCGTTTATCGTGATGTTCTTCCAGCAAACGAGTTTGCTGTATCAATACTGGATTCACACGGAATTGATTAACAAGATGCCGCGTTGGTTTGAATATATCTTGAATACGCCGTCGCACCACCGTGTGCACCATGGAACGGATTTGGATTATTTAGATACGAATTATGCGGGGGTATTGATTATTTGGGATCGGATGTTTGGCTCTTTTGTTAGCGAAAATCAGCGCCCACAATATGGCTTAACCAAGCAGATTGAGAGCTATAATCCAGCAAAGATTGCTTTTTACGAATGGGTTCAAATCGTCAAGGATGTTGCCAACGCAAAAAGTATGAAAGCGGTGTTTGGGTATATTTTTGGTCCTCCAGGCTGGAGTGACGATGGAAGTAGATTAACGGTTACGCAAATGCGCGAGCAACAAAAGAAATAATGGAGACGATTAAAACGATGGCTGAGTTCGCCGCAGCGGGGGAGCAGCCGGAATTTCTTTTTTGGGTAGGATGTGCGGGTTCGTTTGACGACCGCCACAAGAAAGTGACGCGCGCCTTTGCGGAAATTTTGCAAAAGGTAGGCATCAGCTTTGCTGTCCTAGGTACAGAAGAATCGTGTACCGGTGATCCGGCGCGTCGTGCAGGAAATGAGTTTTTATTCCAAATGCAGGCCATGTCTAACATCGAGGTGCTAAACCTCTATGCCGTTAAGAAAATAGTGACGGCTTGCCCGCATTGTTTTAATACTTTAAAAAATGAATACCCTACGTTGGGCGGGAATTATGAGGTGATTCACCATAGCCAGCTTTTGGCAGAATTAATCAACTCAGGAAAAATAAAAGCTTCTGACGGTTCTTCCTTAGAGCAAGTTGCTTACCACGATTCCTGCTACTTAGGTAGAGGAAATGGGGTCTATGAAGCACCGCGCGAGATTATTTCCGGATTGAAAAAGGAACTAATCGAGTTAAAAAGTTGTAGAACAAAAGGCCTCTGCTGTGGAGCAGGCGGCGCACAAGTATTCAAAGAACCGGAAGCGGGCGGCGAAGACGTGCAGGTGAAAAGAGTCCAAGAAATGGTCGATTCTGGAGTCAGTAAAGTGGCCTTAGCATGCCCCTTCTGCATGGTCATGGTCCAGGACGGCCTGAATAAAGTAGGCAAAGAAAAACACATCCAAGTAGTAGATTTAGCTGAGTTAGTGCAGCAATCCATGTAATATATGTATTTACCGATTGAACAAATGCCCGATCATTCCCGCGTATGGGTCTATCAGGCGAACCGACCTTTTACCGCGTCAGAAACCCAAGCCATCCAGGACTATTTAGCGCCAGCCTTAACTCAATGGGCGGCACACGGAGCTGGATTAAATGCTTCCTTTGAGATTCGCTTTCAACAAGTGATCGTCATCGCGGTGGACGAAACCGTGAATGCGGCCTCCGGCTGCTCTATCGATGCGTCAACGCGCTGGTTCAAGGAGATGGGAACAAATCTAGGAATCGACTTCTTCGATCGCAGCACGGCGGTAGTGGAGGGCGAAGAACTTACCTTGATTCCGTTAACAGCGTTGAAAAACAATCCTTTGCTTTCGCCAGCTACCCAGATTATTCCATTGCAAACGGAATCATTAGGTGCTTACCGCGCGGGCTGGTTACAAGCCGCAAATACCACTTGGTTACAACGTTATTTCGCATAAGATGGCAGAGGATCTACTCAAAATCGAGGGAACGCGGGCAGAAAAATACACGTCCTTATATCCCCAAATTCAATCGCTCCTAGCTGGAGAAACCGACAAATACGCGAACCTAGCGAATATCGCGGCGGCGGTGCACGAGGTATTCGGCTTTTTCTGGGTAGGTTTCTACCTCACAAAGGAGAACCAATTAGTCTTAGGGCCATTCCAGGGTCCAGTAGCTTGCACTCGAATTCCCTTTCACAAGGGAGTTTGCGGACATGCGTATACCACAAAAGAAACGGTGTTAGTGCCGGACGTGGAGGCATTCCCAGGACATATAGCCTGTGCTTCCGCTTCGAAGTCAGAGATTGTATTACCAGCGATCGTGAAAGGCGAAGTCGTGCTCGTATTTGATCTAGATTCAGACCAATTAGCAGACTTTTCTGAGGTGGATCAGCAAGGACTAGAAAAAATAATTCGATTAATCGAGGAGTCTTGGACTTCTTGGGCCTAAGCTAATCGCGCAATCACCGTTTCGCCACCCACTGGTTTGTCGTCGATGTTTACGCAGATTTCTGCGTCTAAAGGCAAGTAGATGTCGATGCGGCTACCAAATTTGATGAATCCAAATTCCGTTCCCTGAACAACAGCATCCCCTTCTTTTGCATACCAACAAATACGTTTTGCAAGAGCTCCAGCAATCTGGCGGAATAGCACTTCTGTTCCATTTTCATGCTTCACAACATAAGTTGTGCGCTCGTTTTCGGTGCTTGATTTTGGGTGCCAAGCTACAAGGAATTTACCTGGGTGGTATTTGAAATAAGATACAATGCCCGAGATCGGGTTGAAGTTTACGTGTACGTTGATGGGTGACATGAAGATCGAAACCTGGCGGCGTGGACCTTTGAAATATTCTGTTTCGACCGTTTCCTCAATAACGACTACCTTGCCGTCAGCTGGAGCGATGATGTTTTTAGGGTCCAGCACCGTGTGGCGCTTAGGAACACGAAAAAACTGCAAGATGATTAAGTAAAATAAAGAGGTGATGACCACAATGGCCTCTCTTACATAGACATTTTCAGGAAAGAAATACGCAACCAGGCCATTAATACCTAATACGATGAGTAATGAAGTGAGTAATAGGGTCCGTCCTTCTCTATGTAATGTCATACGTTGAATGCTAAATAACCTTGTTAATTTACAAAATTAGTTATTTTTGGGGACGCAACCACAATAACATGCTAAAAAAAGCGAGTCTGTTCCTTCTGTTTTTCATCTTATTCGGCTTTTCGGCGCAGGCTCAGTTTATTAAATGGCAAGAGGAGAATTCCTCGAGTTTTTTACGACTGAATTTAAATTCCCACGAAATTTCGCGTTTTAACCCTAAAACAGGTTGGATGCGCCTAGACACTCTTCATACGGAGGATGTCGATTTTAAAGATTTAATGCCCACGTCTGAAGGGGTTGTTGAATTCAGAATTAACAAAACATCTACCTTCTATTTGACCATTCATTGTACGGGACAGGTCTATCTATTAGATAAGTCAAATTGGTCACTTAAGCGCTTAGATAAAACCTTTTACCGTGGGGCAAACTGTAAAAATAGTGTTTTTATGCGGGGGGATGAGTTGTATTCATTTGGTGGCTATGGGTTTTGGCATTCATCGAATATTTTAACCAAATATGATTTTATAGGGAAAGAATGGCTCTCTATCTCTGCGGATGGCGATGTTCCTGCCTCTATATTCGATGGGTTAGTAGGATATGCACCCAAAAAAGACCGTTTCTATGTATTGAGCACCGTGGAAATGAATGATACGGAGAAGAAAACGGCTTTCAATCGCGATTATGGGATGTATGAATACGATTTCTTTAATCAAAAATTCACGCGCATTGGGGAGGTAAAACTGCAGGAAATACGTGACTATCTGAATACGAAAGCGTCAAAGCATTATTATTTCACTGGTCGTTATTTTATTATTCCAGACAAGCCTAACCAAGAGTATCCTTACGATACGATGCTAATTATTGATATAGAGGATGGTTTCAAAGTGTATCAATGGACTAATCCGCACCGTATTTTCTTAAATACCCATGGTGGCGAAGAAGTGGAAACGTATATGCGAGTGAAAGGAGATAGTTTGATTTGGTCTAGCCAAATTGAGCGAACCGTTAATCGGGAATTAGCTTTTTCCCACTTGCTTATTAGTCAAGTTTTGCGCGAGTCTTCTTATTTAGGAACGTTAGACGAGAGTCCTTGGTATGAAAAGTTTTCAGTTGCCTTGATTTCGCTTGTTTCCGTATTGATCTTGCTGGTGGGTATACAACTCTACCGTCGATATCAACAAAACAAATTGAAGAAATCGATTCGGTTTATGCTTGGCGCAAATGAACGCCTGTTCTTGGACTTCCTAATTTTAAATTATGAACAGGGCTTTGTGAATGGTCATCAGATTATCGCCTTCTTTGGCAAACATAAAAGCTCTCCAGAATCTCAAAGGCAGTTTAGAGCCAAGTTAATCGAGAATTTTACCAAGACACTGGGTTTGATTTTTACGGATCAAGACATACTAGACGTACAATTAGATGAGCGGGATCAGCGGATGTTTACGTACCGTTTGCAACCAGAAATTTATAAAAAGCTGAAATCGCTTTAGTCTTTGAAAATAACGATGGGATCGGTTTCAATCGTATTACTTTGATTGAACGCATTATCCCGAATGAAAATCTTAAATTTTAACGTATCATTCTTTGCCGTAAACTGCGGGCTGTATCCTTTGTAGAAGGCGTACACAAATTGCGTTGAATAATCGATGCTACCTTCGATGGGGCCTGCTTTTTGATTTGGCTTGAAATTAAAATTCATCAAGCCTCCTAATGCCGGAGTGAACGTGATGGGAATAAAGACGCCATTCTTTTGCAACATGACCGCCACTTCGAAATTGCGAAAATCCTTGTACTTAGGATCCGATTTTAACTGGGCTTCCGTAAGCCCTAAATCGCCTTCCGCATCTTGGAAGTTAATGCTCATAATAACCGAATCGATTTTCGTCGTGCCTCCAAAACCATCATTACTCGATTTTGTGATCTTTTGAATCGACTTAAATGAAATCGCAGGTGTAGAGCTAAAACTAGGTTCTTGTACACAAGCACCCAGACTCAATAAGGTAATCGCTACAATTCCGATTAATTTTCGCATTGATTCATTGAAATTTTCAACAGTAAAGTTAATGATTTGCGTTAATTTTGCGCTACATCAGGTTAAATCAAATGGATCAAACGATCGCACAGGAAAGGGAGAGTTTAAAAAGTCGGGTCTTGCACATGCAGGCAGCTGATTTTGACGCGCTTGCTTTGGATGTGTTTCGTTATCAGTATGCGTATAATCCGCTCTACCAGCAGTATGTTCAACTATCCGGTGTATTGCCAGACAAGGTGGAGCATTGGACGCAGATCCCTTTTTTGCCGATTGAATTATTCAAAAATCACCAAGTTTTAACCGGTTCTGAGCCCGTTTTATTCTCTTTTGAAAGTTCCGGAACGACCGGTCAAATCCCCTCCAAACATCCCGTTTGTGATCCCGGATTCTACCAAGAAATTTCCAAAATTGCCTTTGAGCGGGAGTATGGATCACTCAGCGATTACCATATCTTTGCCTTGTTACCTTCCTACTTAGAGCGCTCGACTTCTTCGCTGGTCTTCATGATGGATCATTTTATCAAATCATCAGGGTCAGACTTGTCTGGTTTTTATTTGAATCAGTACGAAGAGCTGGTGCAAGCTTTGCGGAAAGCCTTGGCGACAGACAAGAAAGTTTGGTTGATGGGCGTGACCTTTGGTTTGTTGGATTTAGTGGATTCAGGTATTGATTTATCTTTCATGCAGGAGCATAAAGAACGCTTGATTGTGATGGAGACGGGTGGAATGAAAGGTCGCCGCGAAGAGTGGATTCGCGATAAGGTGCATGCCTATTTACAAGAAAAGATGGGACTGGATTCGATTGCTTCTGAATATGGGATGACCGAGTTGTTTTCGCAGGGTTATGCGAAATCTCAGGGGATATTTTCACCGGCTTATACGATGAGGGTTTGTTTGCGGGAGGTGGGCGATCCGTTTGCTCTAGTGACACAACCGCATAAAACGGGGGGGATTAAGGTGGCTGATTTAGGCAATATCGATTCCTGTTCCTTCATCGAAACACGGGATTTAGGTTCCTTAGAAGACGATGGGATCCGATTTAAAGTACTAGGCCGTTTCGATAATTCCGAAATGCGCGGATGCAGTCTGATGGTTTCAGGGATGGGGAACTAGCCACGATGAGCCGTCCTCGTAGAATTCATTTTTCCAAATAGGCACTTCTTGTTTCAAGGTATCAATCAACCATTCGCAGGCTTTGAAAGCTTCTGCACGGTGTACGGAGGTTACTCCAATCAATACGGCAATGTCTCCGATTTCCAAAGGACCCGTTCTATGAACTAAAGCGATACGCTCGATGGGCCATTTTTTAGCCGCTTGATCACATAATAATTCGATTTGCTTCAAAGCCATGGGAGGGTAGGCCTCCATCGTCAAAGCCTTGACCTCTTTTCCTTGATTCTTATTTCTGATGGTACCTATAAACAGACAAATGCCACCTGCCACCGGATCCTGCAAGAATTGGTAGTAGGGGTCGATCGAAATCGCTTCCGCGCTTAAGTCGATTTTGTGAATCATTTTCTACTGTAGGTCAAATAGCTATATTGATAGGTGTTTTTTTCATCTGTCACCCCGCGCTCTTTTTCCGTTACGGTCCATTGATCTGCGGAAATTTCAGGGAAAAACGCGTCTCCCTCGAAAATGTCATGCAGTTGAGTGACTAAAATCTGATCAGCTACCGCTAAGGAAAGCGCATAAATTTCAGCGCCACCCACGATGAAAATGTCTTCGCGGCTTAACGATTTTGCCTTTAAGATGGCCTCTTCGATGGAAGTCGTGCAGATGACGCCTTCGATTTGTAGGCCAGGCGTGCGTGAAATAACAATCGTGGTGCGATTAGGAAGTGGCTTTCCAATGGAGTCATAGGTTTTGCGCCCCATGATGATCACGTGACCCGTGGTTAAGGCCTTGAATCTTTTCAGATCCGCCGGCAAATGCCAAATCAGTTCATTGTTTTTTCCAATGACCCGGTTTTCATCAAAAGCAACGAGTATTTTTATCACGATTTCTACAATTTGTTGTCAAAAATAAGGGAAATTTTGGGTTCTGCCGAACCTTAACGAAAGTCTATTTTTTATTTTGCAAATCGACCTTAAAACGCTAACTTTGCACAATTTTGGAGCTTACCCAAGCAAGCCAAAAAACACATATCCTTTCAGAATTTAATTTATACCCCTGTGCCAAAAGATTCCTCGATTAAATCCGTCCTAATTATTGGTTCTGGTCCTATTGTGATCGGTCAAGCTTGTGAATTTGATTACTCTGGTTCCCAAGCCGCTCGTTCCCTGAGGGAAGAAGGCATCGAGGTGATCTTGATTAACTCTAATCCGGCGACGATCATGACCGATCCGATGAACGCGGATCACGTGTATTTGAAGCCTTTAGAGAAAGCGTCGATCATTCACATCTTAGAGAATCACAAAGTGGATGCCGTTTTGCCTACGATGGGAGGTCAAACAGCCTTGAACTTAGCGATCGATTGTGATGCGGCGGGGATTTGGGCCAAATATGGTGTGCGCATCATCGGTGTGGATATCAAAGCCATCGAAACGACGGAAGATCGCGAGAAATTCCGTTTGAAGATGTTAGAAATTGGGGTGGGGGTTTGTAAAGGACGCACCGCACGTTCGTTCCTGGAAGGAAAAGAGATTGCACAAGAAACAGGATTCCCGTTAGTGATTCGCCCATCGTTTACTTTAGGTGGAACGGGTGGCGGTTTCGTGCACGATCCGAAAGATTTTGATGCGGCCTTGAACAAAGGTTTGCATGCCTCTCCTACACATGAGGTGTTAGTAGAGCAATCCATCATGGGTTGGCAAGAATATGAATTAGAACTTTTACGCGATAATTTAGGCAATGTGATTATCATCTGTTCGATCGAAAACTTCGATCCGATGGGTATTCACACAGGTGATTCGATTACGGTAGCGCCAGCGATGACGCTTCCAGATACGATCTACCAACGCATGCGTGACATGGCCATCAAGATGATGAACGCCATTGGTCAGTTTGCGGGTGGATGTAACGTACAGTTCTCGTTGAATCCGGAAACAGATGAAATTATCGCGATCGAGATTAACCCACGGGTGTCTCGTTCTTCGGCTTTGGCCTCTAAAGCAACCGGATATCCGATTGCGAAGATCGCTGCGAAAATGGCGATCGGTTATAATTTAGATGAATTAACGAATGCGATTACGGGTACGACGTCTGCTTATTTCGAGCCGGCTTTAGACTACGTGATCGTGAAAGTGCCACGTTGGAATTTTGACAAATTCAAAGGGGCAGATCGCACCTTAGGATTGCAAATGAAATCAGTGGGTGAAACCATGGGTATCGGTCGTAATTTCCAAGAAGCCTTACAAAAAGCGTGTCAATCGCTAGAGATCAAGCGTAACGGAATGGGTGCAGATGGAAAAGAATTGCGCGATCAAGATGCGATTATGCACTCGCTTGCGAATCCGTCCTGGAACCGTTTGTTTCACATCTATGATGCCTTCAAAATGGGCATTTCGTTCAAAACGATTCAGCAATTAACAAAGATCAACAAATGGTTCTTGAACCAAATCGAGGATCTAGTGCGCGTGGAAAAAGAGATGGAGAAATATTCCATCCACAATATCCCTACGATTTTATTAGAGGAAGCGAAGCACAAAGGTTTCGCAGATCGCCAAATCGCTCACACGCTTCGTTGCCTAGAATCAGAAGTTTACGATAAGCGTAACGCGGTAGGTATCAAACGTATTTACAAATGTGTAGATACTTGTGCGGCGGAATTTGAAGCGAAGACTCCGTACTACTACTCGACTTTCGGTCAAGAAGGAGCATCGGCGGTTTTAGATAACGAATCAGTGTCCTCAGGACGTAAAAAAGTAGTTGTTTTAGGTTCAGGCCCTAATCGTATTGGTCAAGGTATTGAGTTTGACTACTCGTGTGTGCACGGCGTTTTAGCTGCGAAAGAAGCGGGTTACGAGACGATTATGATCAACTCGAATCCAGAAACAGTTTCGACAGACTTTGATATCGCAGATAAATTATACTTCGAACCGGTATTCTGGGAACACGTATATGATATCATCCAACACGAAAAGCCAGAAGGCGTTATCGTTCAATTAGGAGGCCAAACAGCCTTGAAATTAGCCGAAAAGCTTTCGAAATACGGCATCAAAATCTTAGGAACTTCGTTCGAGGCCTTGGATTTAGCAGAAGACCGCGGTGCATTCTCGAGCTTGTTGAAAGACTTGGATATTCCATACCCGAAGTTTGGTGTGTGTGAAGATGCAGACAATGCGGTGGCATTAGGTCGCGAATTAGGTTACCCATTATTAGTTCGTCCATCGTATGTATTAGGTGGTCAGTCGATGAAAATCGTCATCAACGAACAAGAATTAGAGCAACACGTGGTGGATATCTTACGCGATATTCCAGGCAATAAAATTTTATTGGATCACTTCTTAGAGAATGCGATCGAGGCGGAGGCAGATGCCATCTGCGACGGCGAAGACGTATACATCATCGGAATGATGGAGCACATCGAGCCAGCGGGTATTCACTCAGGTGACTCTCACTCGGTCTTGCCTCCATTCGATTTATCAGAGAATGTGATGAAGCAAATCGAAGATCACACGCGTAAAATTGCGGTGGCTTTGAAGACCAAAGGTCTGTTAAACATTCAGTTCGCCGTGAAAGACGAAGTGGTGTATATCATCGAAGCGAACCCTCGTGCTTCTCGTACTGTTCCATTCATTTGCAAGGCTTACCAAGAGCCTTACGTGAATTACGCAACGAAAGTAATGTTAGGGGACAAGAAGGTGAAGGATTTCAATTTCAAGCCGGTGAAAAAGGGATACGCGATCAAAATTCCGGTATTCTCTTTCTCTAAATTCCCGAACGTAAACATGGAATTAGGGCCAGAAATGAAGTCAACGGGTGAAGCAATCTATTTCATCGATGATTTGAAAGATGATTTCTTCCGCAAAGTATACGGTGAAAGAAACTTATATCTAAGTAGATAAGATGCTTAAAATAATTGCAATCATTTTAGTGATGGTGTATGTGGTGATGCCACTTCTTCGATTTTTGTTGAAGGGGTTCGTCATCACACAAGCGCATAAAATGATGTCTGAGCAAGAAATACGGGCGAAGCAAAACGCCGCGCGTGCACGTAAAGAGGGAAGTATTGATGTGGATTTTGTGCCACCATCAGCCTCTAAAACGAAGACTAAGCCAGCGGATGATGGAGATTATGTGCCTTACGAGGAAATTAAGTAGTAACAAGTGACTCGATCACCTTCGGGAAATCGCGGTGTTCTAACACTTGACCTTTTTTGGCAACATCTTCTGGAGTATCACTCGGTAAAACCTCGAAGGAACTTTGGAAAATCGTTCCGCCCTCATCATAATGCTCGTTCACATAGTGAATGGTAATCCCTGATTCCTTTTCGCCTGCAGCTACCACCGCCTCGTGTACAAAATGGCCATACATTCCTTTTCCGCCAAACTTAGGCAATAAGGCCGGGTGAATATTCACGATGCGTTGAGGGAAAGCTTTTACAAATTCGGCGGGGATTAACCACAAAAAGCCGGCTAAAATGATCCAATCCGTCCGTAAAGATTGAACTTCTTTCAACACCGTTCCGTTCTTGTAGGATTCTCTGTCAAACACGCGACATGGTATGCCTAATCGCTCCGCCCGTTGAATAATCCCCGCTGAAGGGTTATTGCAGTAAATATGAGTGATGCGAACCTGATCGGATCCTTTGAAATGTTCGATGATTTTTTCGGCATTAGAACCCGAACCAGACGCAAATAAGACGAGATTTTTCAAAGGTTATCAGTTGTTTACTACAAATTTACATTCTTTCAGCTAAATTTAAGGTATGAAAATAGGGATCGTTTGTTATCCGACGTATGGCGGAAGTGGTGTGGTGGCGACTGAATTAGGCAAAGCTTTGGCCTTAGCTGGTCACCAGGTGCACTTTATTACCTATACGCAACCCCCTCGTTTAGATATTTTCTCGGAAAATATCTTCTATCACGAGGTTTCGGTAGCGTCCTACCCCTTATTCGAATACCTCCCTTATGAGTCTGCCTTAGCCAGTAAAATGGTGGATGTGACGATCAACGAGAAGTTGGATTTAATCCACGTGCATTACGCGATTCCACATGCTTCGGCTGCGTATTTAGCCAAGCAAATTCTCAAATACAAAGGTATTCACGTGCCGGTCATCACGACTTTGCACGGAACAGATATCACTTTAGTGGGGCGTGATCCGTCTTTCGAACCGGTGGTTACCTTCTCCATCAACGAATCAGATGGAGTTACAGCGGTTTCAGAGAGTTTGAAGAAAGATACTTACGATGAGTTCGAGATCTTGAGTCACATCGAGGTTATTCCCAATTTTATTGACTTACATCGTTTCCAAAAACGTCCGCACGAGCACTTCAAAAAGTCCCTCTGCCCTAACGGGGAGAAGTTGTTAATGCACACGTCTAATTTCCGTGCCGTAAAACGTATAGAAGACGTAGTGCGTGTTTTTGCCTTAGTTCGTAAGAAGATTCCTGCTAAATTAGTGTTGATAGGCGATGGTCCTGAACGTTCCGGTATCGAGGCATTATGTCGCGAGTTAGAGGTGCAATGTGATGTCCGTTTCTTAGGAAAGATGGATGGGATTGAAGAGGCGCTTTCATTAGCGGATTTATTTTTGCTGACCTCTGAGAAAGAGAGTTTTGGACTAGCAGCTTTAGAAGCAATGGCCTGCGAAGTGCCTGTCATTTCATCGAATGCTGGTGGTATTCCAGAAGTAAATATCCACGGTGTGACGGGTTATGTAAGTGAGATAGGTGATGTGAAAGACATGGCTGCGAATGCCATCAAAATGTTATCAGATCCTACATTGCATGACCAGATGAAGGCGAATGCCTTAGCTCGGGCGAAGGAATTTGACATCGTTAAAATTCTGCCTTTGTACGAAAAGTATTACGAGCGTATTACCTCCAAAAGCTGGAAATTCCCTAAACAGAACGATTAACTTGGCTTTCGTCTGCGCAAGCCGCTAAAAGAGCCATCATTGATTTGCGCAATACCGGATCTTCAAATAAGGGTGCAATTTCTGCCAAAGGTGTCAAAATAAACTTGCGTTCCGCAATCCGTGGATGCGGGATACTCAAATCGGATTCTGCTATGATGACATCACCGTAATATAAAATATCAAGGTCAAGTGTTCTCGGCCCCCAACGTTCTTTGCGTTCCCTCCCAAATTGCCGTTCAATTTCGAGTAGTTCCGTTAAACAGGCTTCAGGTTTTAACGAAGTGCTTACGAGCACTACTTGGTTTAAGAAGTCAGCTTGGGGGATGGGACCCCAGGCTTCGGTTTGGTAAATGGAGGAGTAAACCGAGATTTTTCCTATTTTTTTTTCAATAAGCGGGTAGGCTCCCTCGAAAATTTCCCGGGTATTTCCTAGATTGCCGCCTAAAGAGAGGAAGAGATGCTGTGTCATTCCTTAAAATTACGAAAAAAGCGCGATGCAATGAGTTATACCGCAGATGATTTACAGCCAGGGATGCTTTTGCTGGCGGAACCTTTTCTAGAGGATCCGTCCTTTCATCGCTCGGTTATCTTACTTTGCGAGCATACAACGGCACATTCTTTTGGGCTAGTATTGAATAACAAACAAGAAATTGTGTTTGATTCCTTTGTGGACGAAAAGGTGTTAGAGGATGTTCCCTTATATTCAGGAGGGCCAGTGGATCCTACGATTATGCAGTTTGTGCACCGTAGGCCTGATTTAATTCCAGATGGCGTTTTGATAGGTCCAGGTATTTATTGGTCTGGGAGTTTCGAAGTCGCTATTGATAAAGTCGTGGCGGGAGAGATCGGATTCGATGAAATCAAATTCTTTATTGGGTATTCGGGTTGGGGAGCGGGTCAGCTGGAGCGCGAGGTGCGTTCGAATGCGTGGATTTTGCATCCAGGGAATGATAAATTGGTGTTTGATGAGCCACATGACCGGTTGTGGAGAAAGATTCTGCATGCCAAAGGCGGGGACTTTCGTGTCCTCTCCACCTATCCAGACGATCCCAATTTGAATTAAGAGATACGCGCCCAGTTGGTTGTGTCTTTACGCTGGGTTCTGACTTGCTCACGAATCATCGCGTATTCGGATTTTTCGAGGTTTGGATCTTCTTCTAAGATTTTTTGAGCCGTTTCTCGGGCTACTTTCAATATTTCACCGTCTTTAGCGAGGTCAGCGATCATGAGGTCGATGGCGCCACTTTGGCGAGTGCCGGAAATATCACCCGGTCCACGCAATTGCAAATCCACTTCGGCGATTTCGAATCCATTATTGGTTTTCACCATCGTTTCGATCCGTTTCTTCGTATCTGCGCTGATTTTGAAGCCGGTCATCAAGATGCAATAACTCTGTTCTGCTCCTCGACCTACGCGACCTCTTAGCTGGTGTAATTGAGATAAACCAAATCTTTCAGCGCTTTCAATCACCATAATGGAGGCATTGGGCACGTTTACGCCTACCTCGATCACGGTGGTGGCGACCATGATTTTGGTCTCGTTTTTCACGAAGCGAGCCATTTCAATGTCTTTATCTGCCGGCTTCATTTTACCGTGTAAGATCCCCAAAGGCACCTCTGGGAACGCCCGTGAAATACTTTCGTAACCATCCATCAAGTCTTTGAAGTCCATTTTCTCGGATTCTTCGATTAAAGGATAGACGATATAGATTTGGCGGCCTTTGCTGAGCTCACTTTGGATGAAAGCAAAGACTTGCAAGCGATGGGTATCGTAGCGGTGCGTCGTCTGAATGGGCTTGCGACCCACGGGTAATTCGTTAATTATCGAAATATCTAAATCTCCATAGAGCGTCATCGCTAAAGTCCTTGGAATCGGCGTCGCCGTCATGACTAAAATGTGGGGATGGAACGTTTTGTTTTTGTCCCAAAGCTTCGCCCGCTGCGCCACCCCAAACCGGTGTTGCTCATCGATGATGCACATTCCGAGGTTCTTGAATTGAACAGAATCTTCGAATAAAGCGTGCGTACCCACTAAAATCTGTAATTTACCTGACTGCAAATCTTCGTGCAATCCCACGCGGTCTTTCTTCTTGACAGAACCGGTCAGCTTCGCGATCGTGATGCCTAATAAATCCGCAAATTGTTTTAAACCTTGGTAATGTTGATCCGCCAAAATCTCCGTAGGCGCCATCAAACAGGCCTGAGCCCCATTATCAATCGCTAAAAGCATCGATATAAAGGCCACAATCGTCTTACCTGATCCCACATCTCCCTGCAACAAGCGATTCATTTGCTTCCCAGACCGCATATCGGCGAATATCTCCCGAATCACCTGTTTCTGTGCATTGGTTAATTCGAAAGGCATGTGTTCTTGGTAGAACGTCGTTAATAAGGCAGCTGAAGAGAAGACTTGTCCTGGGAAAGCGACTTTTCGAATCAAATTCTGCTTGATCAAGCGCAATTGATTGTAAAATAACTCCTCGAATTTCAGTCGGCGACGGGCCTGGTGAAGCCAGGTTTCGCTTTGGGGTAAATGAATATGGTATAAGGCCTCCTGCTTCGAAATCAACTTAAACTGGGAGGTAACATCCCCCGGTAAAGTCTCTCTTATGTAAGGAAACGCTATTTCTAGTAAGTTTTTTTGTAGGGTGGCGATCGCCTTGCTATCGATGTATTTCTTCCGAAGCTTCTCCGTCAAAGGATAAACGGGTTGGAAATACTTGCCCGATGCTTGTTCGCCTTTGTAGACCTCCATCTCTGGATGGGTCATCTGAATCGTGCCATTGAAGCTGGTCGGCTTGCCATAAAAGAGGTAGTCGACACCTGTATTCAAGGATTTTTCGAGCCATTTCACTCCCTGAAACCAAACGATTTCAATGCAGCCGGTCGCATCACAGACCTGTGCCACGATGCGTTGCCGGTGGCCAGCGCCTATTTTTTCTTTGAAACGAATCCGACCCACAAACTGGGCGTGGTCCATTTCGTCCGTGATGGAGGCGATGGGATGAACTACCGTGCGGTCCTCGTAACGGAATGGAAAATATTGAATCAAGTCACCGTAGGTAAACATTCCTAGTTCGGTCTGTAGCAACGTAAGCTTCGCAGGGGTCATCCCACGAAGTTTGGCTAAATCAGTATCGAAAAAAGGTACGAGTGACATGCACGAAAAATTTTGTGAATTTAGGTATATTTACAGAACGATTGCGAAAATAACCCCAAACATGAAGAGTTTTTTAGACCAAGAATTTGAATCCGACGGCTTTGTGCTCAGCAATGTCGAAGATTTATTTAATTGGGCGAGGGCGAGTTCGCTTTGGCCCATGAGCTTTGGTTTAGCGTGTTGCGCGATCGAAATGATGCAAGCCTTTGCTTCAGGCTACGATTTAGATCGTTTTGGGGTGTTTCCTCGTCCTTCCCCGCGTCAATCTGACGTGATGATTGTGGCCGGAACAGTGACCTTTAAAATGGCAGATCGGATTCGTCGTCTCTACGAACAAATGCCAGAGCCGCGGTATGTGATTTCTATGGGTTCTTGTGCGAATTGCGGTGGTCCTTATTGGGAACACGGCTACCACGTGGTGAAAGGAGTGGACAAAATTATTCCCGTGGACGTTTATGTTCCGGGATGCCCACCCCGTCCGGAAGCACTTTTAGGTGGCATCATTAAATTACAACAAAAGATCAGTCAGGAGACCCTTGTGGCTCCTACACGCATATTAGAAGCCTTAAACAAATAGGATGGAACTGTCAGCAATTCAATCATTCTTGCAAGCAGAATTTGGTTTTGAATCCCAGTGGGAGGAGGAATTAAGTCGTTTGACTTTGCCTGCGGAGCAGATATTGCCAGTTTGTGATTTTCTCTGGAAAAACCCAGCTACCTATTTTGATTCTCTTTCCTGCATCACGGCCATCGATCAAGGGCCAGAAGCGGGAAAAATGGAAGTTATTTATACGCTTTATTCCATCCCGAATCATATTACTTTGCATTTGCGGGTGATTTTAGAACGCTCGGCACCCGTGGTTTCTTCTGTATCTTCTGTCTGGAGAACGGCGGATTGGCACGAGAGAGAGGCCTTTGATTTCTTTGGTATTGAATTTACAGGTCATCCTGATTTACGCAGAATATTGCTTCCAGAAGACTGGGAGGGACATCCATTGCGTAAAGATTACGTGGAACAAACGAAATACCACGGTATTCAAGTGAAATACGATCGATGAAAATAGCCGGATTTACCTTTATACGGAATGCGGTAAAGAACGATTATGCCATCGTGGAAGCCATTACGTCGATTTTACCGATCTGCGACGAGTTCGTGGTGGCGGTAGGGGCGTCGGAAGATGAGACTTTGGCCTTAATTCAATCGATTCCGTCGGATAAAATCAAAATCGTGGAGACGGTTTGGGATGATTCCAAAAGAGAAGGCGGCGCCACATTTGCCTTAGAAACAGATAAAGCGCTTCAGGCCATTTCCAAAGACATCGATTGGGCTTTCTACATCCAAGGGGACGAATGCGTGCATGAGGCGGATTTGCCCATCGTGAAAGCGGCGATGGAGGCGAATTTGACTGATTCGAACATAGAAGGTTTACTCTTTCATTACCGCCATTTTTACGGTTCTTATGGCCACGTGGCGGTGTCACGGCGTTGGTATAGAAGAGAAATTCGGGTCGTAAAAATGCATCCAGGTGTTCATTCGTATAAGGATGCACAGGGTTTTAGAAAAGACGGCAAGAAGCTGAAAGTGAAATTAATTCCGGCTTATATTAACCATTATGGCTGGGTAAAACCGCCAGAAGGTTTGAATAATAAGGTGCGTAACTTCACGCAATTCTACCACGATGACGCTTGGTTAGCCGAAAATGTGCCGGCAGATTACCAATTTGATTACGGTAATGCGGAACGATTGTTCCGATTTGAAGGCACGCATCCAGCCGTGATGGCGGACCGAGTAGCGCGATCGAACTGGCCATTCTATTTTGATCCGGTCGAATTAGAAAAGAAAATGACCCTGCGTCGCAAGATTTTGCAGAAGATCGAAGACCTCACGGGGTACCGCGTAGGCGAGTACAAAAACTACCGCATGCTGTAATGGAAGAGTCGATTCAATTTTTCCCGGCATCTAAGGCGCCTAAAAAACCCTATTTCTCTATCCTCATTCCGAGCTGGAATAATTTGGCCTACTTGCAATTATGCATCGCGGCCATCCGAAAACACTCGAAGACTTCCTTTGAAATTATCTTGCACTTAAATGAGGCAAAAGACGGTTCCAAAGAATGGGTGGAATCCCAAGAAGATATCGCTTTTTCGTATAGCCCCATCAATGTGGGCGTTTGCTACGCGATGAACGCGATGGTCAAACTGGCTCGCGCGGATTATTTCTTGTATTTGAATGACGATATGTACGTGCTGCCTCATTGGGATGGTTTTCTGAAAGAAGAAATCGAACTCATCGGTCACACGGAATTCTTTTTATCGGCCACGGCAATAGAGCCCAAAGCCCAAAGTGCTTGTTCTATTCAGGCCGATTTTGGCCGCTCATTAGCCACTTTCGAGGAAGCGAGATTACTTGAAAGCTATGACTCATTCCCTTTTGCAGATTGGCAAGGAGCGACTTGGCCGCCCAATGTGGTGCACCGGTCGCTTTGGGATAAAGTGGGAGGCTATTCGAATGAATTTACGCCGGGAATGTATTCAGATCCCGATTTCTCTATGAAATGCTGGCAGGCGGGCGTTCGCTTGTTTAAAGGGATTTCGCGGAGTAGGGTTTATCATTTTGGGTCCATTTCCGTGAAGCGTGTGAAGCAAAACAAGGGATATTACCAGTTTATTCGCAAATGGGGGATGACTTCGTCTACCTTGTCAAAATACTACCTGAGACGCGGGGATACGTTCGATGGGCCTTTAGTGCAACGCCCGATTCCGTTAACGGTGCATTTGAAGAATCTGTATTACCGACTCAGTCTCCCTTTTAGAAAATAGAGAACAACAGTTTGAAGCTATATAGGAAACTGCCTAGCGCCGATTTTCCTTTATAGGCTAACATCGCTCGGTGGTGTGTAGCGACGGTGAAGAATCTTCGTATGCGGGCCGCGATGCCACCTGACGCAAAATCCTGAGCTAATGCCTGCAAAATTTCCCGTTCATCGCCGTCAGGACAGCGATCTGCGAGTAAATTAAGTCGCTTCACAATCCGAGCATTTCGCTCCTCTCTCGTGTTATAATTTTTCTTTCCTTTACTCAAGTCTGCCCCCATGGTATTGCTGCTGTGTTGGCGGTAATTCACTAAAGTCGCGGGGAAATAGCTAACTCCATTTAATGCAGCTGCGGCAAAACCCAGGATATAATCGTGCCCCACATAATCCGGAAAAGGCAACGCAATGTCGATGATTTCGCGCTTAAATAGCATCGCGTGCCCCATCGCTTTGGTCCCAAAAACGTAGTGCAAAGCTGTCGGATAATTGCACAGATGATTTCGATCAGAGAATTTACCTGTGCGCACGCCAGCAGCATCTGTCAAAGCAGAGTCTGCATAGATCATAGAATGCGAATCAATGGCACCGGCTAATAAGCTAATTTTATCAGATATCCACACATCATCCTGATCCGCTAGAGCGATCATTTTGCCTTTTGCAGCCCTGATTCCGGTTTCGAAAGTGGCTAGTAGGCCTTGATTGACAGGGTTTATTATCAAGCGAATTCGCGGGTCTCGCGAAACGTATTCCTGTAAAATAGCTAGAGTCTCGTCAGAGGAGGCGTCGTCCACAAATACAAATTCCAAAGACGGATAGCTTTGAGCTAACAAGCTGTCCACTTGCTCCCGGAGGTATTTTTCCCCGTTATAGGTGGCCATCACAATGGAAATTAAGGGCGACATTCGGATATTGTTTCTGAAAATTGTCGTAATTTGACCAAAATTTCGATAAAAAGCCGCATTGAAAACATATTTTCGCTTATTAAGCTACGCCGTTTCGATCCGCAAGTATGTATTTCCATACTTCGGGTTTTCCTTGCTAGCGAGTTTGTTCGGCATTCTTAATTTTACTTTGCTGATTCCTTTGTTGAATGTCTTGTTCAACCAATCAGCTCCTGAAAATATTCAGATTTACCGCGTTTTACCCGCTTTTTCGCTAACTCCCTCTTATTTTTCGTTCTTGTTTAACCACTATTTCTATGGTGCTTTGGAGGATTTTGGACGGATCGGAGCGCTGAAATATGCCTGTGGGGCGATTATGGTTTCGGTGATTTTGTCGAATTTCTTTCGGTATTTTTCCCAAAGAGTCCTAAAAACAGTCGAAGCCGATACGATTGCTTCTTTGCGTCAAGCGGTTTTTGAGCGAGCGATTCGCCTAGACCTTAGTTATTTCACAGAGCAGAAAAAGGGCAACCTGATGTCCCGTTTAACGACAGACGTTCAGGAAGTGGAGAATAGTATTGGCCGCGCCTTCACGGCAACTTTTAAAGAGATTTTTACGCTGGTTTTATTCTTCGTTTTTCTGGCGAGTATGTCGGTGAAGCTGACTTTGTTTTCGTTGATCATATTGCCCCTTTCGGGTTCAGTGATTGCGACGATTACAAGACGTTTACGTCGTGCAGCCGGAGAAGTGCAACAGCATTTGAGTGGAATTATCAGTTTGTTGGATGAGACCTTTGGGGCCATGCGAGTGGTGAAAGCCTTTCGGGCTGAGAAGATGATGGATGCACGTTTTCAAGCGGGGAATGATCGCTACCGAAATTCCTTGTTGAAGATGGTATTCCGCCAAGAACTAACATCCCCCACCTCTGAAAGTCTAGGCGTTTTAGTGGTTACAGGTATCTTATTATATGGCGGTAGTTTAGTTATTAGTGGAGAAGGTGAATTATCCGCTTCGACGTTTATCGCGTTTATTGCGACTTTTTCGCAGGTAATGCGTCCGGCGAAAGCCATCGCGGATGCGTTCAGTGGCATTCAGCGTGGGGTGGCTTCGGCTGATCGTATTATTGAAATATTGGATACGCAATCTGAAATTGTAGCAGAGGATCCGATTACGCAGGTGGATGAATTTACAGATAAAATTAGCTTCCAAAAAGTCGGTTTCGAATATGTGAAGGGGCGCTCTGTGTTGAAAGAAGTGAGTTTCGATATTCCTAAAGGAAAGACGATTGCCCTGGTGGGCGCCTCCGGTGGCGGGAAGTCTACGCTAGCGGATTTATTGCCGCGTTTTTACGATCCATCGTCGGGTATGATTACCTTGGATGGAATCCCTTTGAAAAACATTCCTTTGGACGACTTAAGAGGCTTAATGGGAATTGTGACCCAGGAATCGGTCTTGTTCAATGATACGATATTTAATAACATTGCCTTCGGGACGGAGGCTACTTTAGCAGAGGTTCAGGCCGCGGCGAAGATTGCGAATGCACACGATTTTATTTCGGCGAATCCGGAAGGCTACGAAACGATCATCGGAGATAGGGGCTCTAAATTATCTGGGGGCCAAAGACAACGCATCTCCATCGCCCGCGCCGTTCTCAAAAATCCTCCTATCTTGATTCTAGACGAGGCCACAAGTGCCTTAGACAACGAATCCGAAAAGTTAGTACAAGAGGCTTTGAGTCATTTGATGGAGAATCGCACGGTTTTAGTTATTGCGCACCGTTTGTCTACGATTCAACACGCTGATCAAATTTTAGTCGTACAACAAGGCGAAATCATCGAACGTGGGACTCACGAAGAATTGATGAAGATCGAGAAAGGGGCATACGCGGTTTTGGCACAAGGTATATCAGCCTAATTATTGCAAATTTTATTAGCATATCCGTCTGCAAAAAAGTAATTTTGCAGTCGATTTATATACTAAATTAATACCCAAATATTCGTTTCTAAATACCATGTCACAAGCACAATTAGCCCAAAGAATTCAAGCATTAGAAGAATCCTCTACTTTAGGGATGACGAAAAAAGCGCGCGAATTAGCAGCTCAAGGTCACAAAGTAATCAGTCTTTCCGTAGGAGAGCCGGATTTTAAAACACCAGCTCACATTTGTGAGGCAGCTAAAAAGGCGATTGATGATGGTTTTCACGGGTATTCACCGGTAGCAGGTTATCCAGACTTGCGTATGGCGATCGCGAATAAATTAAAGCGTGATAATAACTTAGAGTGGGGTTCAGAAAATATCGTGGTGAGCACGGGTGCAAAACATTCCTTAGCGAACGCGATTGCAGCTTTAATCAATCCAGGTGACGAAGTAATCATCTTCTCTCCATACTGGGTTTCTTACTCTGAGATGGTGAAATTAGCGGAAGGAACTTCGGTAATCGTTCAAGGTGCTTTTGATAATAACTTCAAAGTGACTCCAGAGCAATTCGAGGCTGCGATCACACCTAAAACTAAGATGGTGATGTTCGCATCTCCTAATAATCCAACAGGATCGGTTTACACAGAATCAGAGTTACGTGACATCGCAAACGTGGTAGCACGTCACGAAAATATCTTCGTCCTAGCGGATGAAATCTACGAATACATCAACTTCACACAAGGGGGGCACTTCTCGATCGGATCTATTCCAGAAATCAAAGAACGTGTGATCACGGTGAACGGTGTGGCAAAAGGTCACGCGATGACGGGTTGGAGAATTGGTTTTATCGCTGCGGCTAAATGGATTGCAGATGGTATCGAAAAATTACAAGGTCAAGTGACTTCAGGCACGAACTCGATCGCTCAAAAAGCGGCAGTCGCAGCCTTCAATGGTAGTTTAGATCACGCTTACGAAATGAAAGCGGCCTACGATCGCCGTCGTAAGTTAGTGGTAGAAAAATTACGTGAGATCCCAGGTTTCAAGGTAAATATGCCAGATGGCGCATTCTATGCGTTCCCAGATATTTCTTACTATTTCGGTAAAACAGATGGCACTACGCTGATCAAAGATTCAGATGATTTCTGTTCTTGGTTATTAGCGGATGCTTTTGTCGCTACAGTGGCTGGTTCAGGTTTTGGAGCACCGGATTGTATGCGTATTTCAACGGCTGCGGCAGATGAGCAATTAGTAGAAGCTTGCGATCGCATTAAAGCGGCCGTGGCTAAATTAAAATAAGATGGGAATCGCGTCCATAGTTATCTTCATTCTGGGCTATTTGGCCATTGCTTTCGAGCATCCCTTGAAGATAAACAAAACAGCCTCAGCTTTATTGACGGGCGTTTTAGTATGGACAGTTTATGCAATTTCTAAAGGAGATGCCTCTGAATTAGGTCATCACTTAGCGTCTACTTCGGAGATTTTATTCTTCCTGTTAGGTGCGATGACGCTAGTGGAATTAGTGGATGCCCACCAGGGTTTCTACTTCGTCTCTCGATTAATTAAAACAGATAAGGTGATTAAACTGCTATGGATAGTGGGTTTGATCACCTTTTTTATGTCTGCCGTTTTAGACAATTTGACCACGGCGATCGTGATGGTCACTTTGCTTCGGAAGTTGATCAGCAATAAAGAAACGCGTAAGTATTTTGTAGGAATCGTGGTCATCGCGGCGAACGCTGGTGGCGCCTGGTCACCCATTGGTGACGTAACGACGACGATGTTGTGGATAGGAGGTCAAATATCTGCCACAGGTATCATGCAGGGCTTATTTTTGCCTGCTTTAGTTTCCCTTGTTGTTCCTTTATTCATCGCTTCTTATGTGTTGAAAAAGGAATCCATTGGTCAACCAGTGGCATTAGAAGCTTTAAGTTCAACAGAAGAACGCGATGGAAAGATTATGCTTTTCGCTGGTGCAGGTTCATTAATAGGCGTTCCTGTTTTTAAAACGTTGACGCATTTGCCTCCCTATATGGGCATTTTATTAGCCTTAGGATTAGTGTGGATTTTGTCTGAACTCTTGCATTCAGAGAAAGATGAGGAGGCGAAGAAACACTTGAGTGTGGGATATGCGTTGACCAAAATCGATACTTCTAGCATTCTCTTTTTCTTGGGGATTCTTCTAGCGATTGGCGGTTTAGAATCCTTTGGCTATCTGCACGCGCTTTCAGATCAATTAGCACACGCATTAGGTAATCAAAACTTAATCGTCACCTTCATTGGATTAGCATCAGCGGTAGTGGATAATGTGCCTTTAGTGGCAGCTACGATGGGAATGTATACGTTGACCGATTTTCCGATGGATCACGAAATGTGGGAATACCTTGCATTCTGTGCAGGTACGGGTGGCAGTATCCTGATCATCGGATCTGCAGCTGGAGTTGCGGTGATGGGAATGGAGAAAATCGAGTTCGGCTGGTACCTGAAGAAAATAGGCTTCCTGGCCTTGCTAGGGTATTTCGCTGGGGCCGGTTTGTATCTATTATTGCACTAAAATCCAATCGACATACTCGCGCCGTAGTAAGCTGGGGCCACTTGAGGAGTCAAGGTAAAACGATTCAGCTTTTGCCACTGATGACGCACTTTAGGATATAAAATATAGGCTAATTCTGCCGAAGCTATACCAATCGCCGAACCCATTAACACATCTGTTACCCAATGTTTGTTATTAGCGATACGTAATGCTCCCGTTGCGGTCGCTATGGTATAGCCCGCTATCACAAACTCGGGATGTGTATCTCGGTATTCATGCGCTAAAACAGTCGCCCCGAAAAAGGCGGTGGCTGTATGTCCAGAAGAGAACGTTTTTTCCGTTCCGTCTGGTCTAGCCTCTGTGATCGCTGCTTTTAATCCTTGTGTAGTCGCTACATAAATTCCGGTACCTAGAAGAAATACTCCTGCTTGATCGAAAGCCTCTTCTTTATTCTTAAATTCAGCAATATTCAAGCCTACATACATCGCTGCAGGTCCGTATTGAATATAGTCATCCAGCGGAGTGACATGACCCTGGGCCACAATTTTCGTTTGAATTTGTTTGGCAAACGGATTATACGTCAATCCACTGGCGATGCCTAAAGCTAAGGGCGTCTTCCACTTTTTAAAAGAGGGTTTTTCTGCTTGCACAGAAAAGGTAATCAGGCATATTAGGGCGATGATTCTCATTATTTTTCAGCTAAAAGGCTTTGGATCGTATGTTCAAAATCGGAGATCCAATCGGCATAATATTTTCCCGTTCCAGGCCCAGAGAAGCCGGTGTGTATTTCTCGTACGATGCCTTTTTTGTCGATAATGAACGTAGTTGGATAGCCGTTCATTTTACTCAGCATAGGTAATACTTTCTCGATCGTTTTGTCCTCTGCCGTACCTGCAAAAAGCAGGGGATAGCTAATGCCGATTTTCTTTTGGAAATTATTAATCTTAGGCCCTGATACTGTGATGTCGGCTGAATTCTCAAAGGCAATGCCGATCACTTCTACGCCTTTGTCTTTGTATTTTGTATAGAAGGGGGCTAAATAACGAGATTCATCCAGGCAGTTCGGACACCATGATCCCATTAATTCAATCACTACGACTTTGTTTTTATAGCGATCATCTTGTAGGCTAATTTGTTCGCCTGAGGTAGTGGGTAATGTAAAATCGATACGGTCGAAACCCGGTTTTAAAAAGCTTAGTTTCTTTAAATCAGGTAAAGCTGCCGCTGGGTCTAATTTCCCATCAACCGTCCTAACCCCACTCAATCCAGAAGTAAATCGTCCCGTAAATTGTGAGCCACTTATTTTCGCGCGTAACATGTTAACCCCGCTTCCATCGAAATAGCTTAGAAACAAACTATCCCCGCTTACGTTGCCTTGCAAAAAGCGGTAGTCACCCGATGTACGTAGAAAAGTTCCAGTAACTTGGTTCCCTTTTTGTTCGAAAACACCCACACCAGGACTGTGGTTAGTGGCATCGCTAAAGAAGTCTGCCATCCACTTTCCGCTCACGTTTACGGTAGCAGGTTGTAGGTTAAGAAATCTGTCTGCTGGGCCTGCAAGCGCTGAAATGGGTAAGCGATAGGCGGTTTTTCCATTTCTTTTCTTGACGAAATAGCCTTTCATTTCAGTGGCTTTTGTCACTTGGAAAACGAGCTCAGCTTCGTATAGGTCAAAAGGGACGACTAATGAATCTGCTCTAAAATAGGATTCTCCTAACGTGGATTTCTCCGCACCATTTACCAGTTTGATATCTAAATTTCCCGTTTTTGAACCAGGATTAATTTCAAATTGAATGGGTAATTCGCCGCCATGTGTAGCAAGAGAAGCCCGCCAAAGTCCCGTAACAGGTGCTTGGGCTAAGCTCAATAAAGGAGCAAATAGGAGAGCAAATAAGGTCTTTTTCATCAGTGAATCCCGTAGGCGTTTGAACAAAGATACGGGTTCGAAACTTGTCACAAAAAAATCATATACAAATTCGTGAATTGATGGCATAGCCGAGGGATAATTTGTATTTTTGTTTTCATCCAAAATTATGCCAGAAAACACCTACCATACCTCCGTCATGTTGCACGAATGCATCGATGGTTTGCACATTGATCCAGCGGGAACCTATGTGGATGTGACCTTTGGTGGAGGAGGCCATTCGAAGGCGATTTTAGACAAGCTAGGACCAGAGGGAAGATTATTCTCCTTTGATCAGGATCCGGATGCTTGGGAACAAGCGGAGAAGATCGATGATGAGCGTTTGACGCTCATTACGGCTAATTTTCGCTATTTAGAAAAATATTTGCGCTTGCATCGCGTGAAGCAGGTGGATGGGATTTTGGCGGATTTCGGAGTGTCGTCCTTTCAGTTAGATGCGCCGGAACGTGGATTCTCCATTCGTTTTGATGGCCCCTTGGATATGCGAATGGGACCTTCAGCGTCGATGACTGCGGCGGAGTTGTTAAACAGCTATTCGGCAGATGAATTACAGCGCATTTTAGGGATGTATGGGGAGGTGAAGAATGCGCGGACTTTGGCCCAAGCAATCATTCAGGCCCGTACCCGAAAAGCCTTAGAAACAACGCAAGAATTTAAAGAAATTTTGAATAAATTAGCTCCTAAACACCGCGAGTTTAAATACTTCGCACAGGTCTTTCAGGCGATTCGAATTGAAGTGAATCAGGAGTTAGCCGTAATCGAGGAATTTTTAGCCCAAGCACCTGCTATTTTGAAGCCGGAAGGAAGATTGGTGATTATGTCTTTCCATTCATTGGAAGATCGCTTAGTGAAGAATTTTATCAAAGCCGGAAATGTGCAAGGGAAAGAGGATAAGGATTTATTTGGGGTAGTGCATCGTCCACTAGAGTCTGTGATTCGAAAGCCGATTACGGCCTCAGAAGAAGAATTGAAATTGAATCCGCGCTCTCGAAGTGCGAAATTAAGAATAGCGTCTAAATTATAACATGGCAACACCGATCGAACCGAAAGAAACAGGGCCTAAACGAATCTCTTCACCCAAGAAGGAAGGGATTTTTGATTCCATTTTCAATATCGACTATTTTACGGGAGGCGAGCTGCCGGTGATGTGGGTAAAAAGAATTGCCTTTGTGGCTTTTTTGACCCTAGTCAATATCTATTATTCGATGTTAGCTGACGGTAAGTTGCACCAAATTCAGAAAGAAAAAAGTGCTTTAGAGGAAGATCGCGCTGATTATACCACGCAGAAGGCGGAGTATATGAAGGTGAGCAAGCAAACGAATTTGGAAGAGACATTGAAGCGTTATCAAATCGGGGTGAGTACGCTTCCTCCCACTAAAATCATCATTCAAGTCAATAAAGAGCAATAATGGCGAAGGAGAAAAGACCTAATATTCGGGGCTTAATTACAAGACGTTTCTATACGTTTTTTATCATTATTTTGGCTGTGTTCTTGTACCTGCTGTTCAGTTTGTACAAAGTGGTGGTGCTGAAAGGGCCTAAGTTTCGTTCAGAAGCCATGGCGACTTATGTGAAAAAACGGAAGATCGAAGCTACGCGTGGTAATATCTATTCGGATGATGGAAGTTTGCTTTCTACCACTTTACCTAAATACCGCTTAGGGATGGATCCCTCTGTTTTGACGGGGAATGCGAAGGCGGATGAATTCTATAAACAACACATTGATGGCTTAGCTGCGGCATTAGCGAATTTCTTTAAAGATCGCACAGCGGATGAATACAAAGAGAAGATTGCGGCAGCTAGACGCAGTGGTCGGACCTATTTGTTATTGAATAATCGCTTGTTAGACTTCCAAGAAAAGAAAAAGGTGTTGAGCTTTCCCTTGTTTAAAGAGGCTAAAAATTCCAATAAATCAGGGGTGGTGTTTGATAAGATCAATGTGCGCTACGCACCCTTTGGCCAAATGGCCTATCGTACCGTGGGGTATTTGAAGGATCTGCGAGATAAGGGGCGTGTGGGGATTGAGAATAGTTTTGATAAAGAGTTACGTGGTGAGTTTGGAGAGGGGATGTATGAGAAAATGGATAATAATACTTGGCGTCCAGAGCCCGGCGATGAGCCTAAGTTGCCGGTAGCAGGGGTGGATTTGCACTCGACTTTGGACATTAATATTCAAGAGATTGTGGAATCTGCTCTTTTAAATGGGATGAAGAAATTTAAAGGTAATTACGCGGTAGCCATCGTTATGGAGGTTTCGACCGGTAAGATTAAGGCCTTGTCGAATATTGCGGCTAATCCGCTTTCGCCCACCGGCTATTCTGAAACCTATAATTATGCCTTGCTTGAGGCGCGTGATCCGGGTTCTGTTTTCAAGTTGCCATCCATTATGGCCGTATTGGAAGAGAAAAACTATCCGTTGACGAAGATGGTGAATACGGGGGATGGTAAATTTCGATTGTATAACGGTGTAATGTCGGATTCTCATCCATTAGGTACGATTTCATTAGAACAAGTCATTGAAAGTTCCTCGAACGTAGGGACGATGAAGCTGGTTCAAGAGGCTTTTGGGACAACGAATAACGAGAAGTTTTACAATTACCTGAAGAAATACCATTTAATTGAATCGCTTGATTTTCAATTGAAACCGAGTAGAAAACCCGTTTTTCCTGTGCCTTCTAAATGGGATGGTTTGCAGTTATTGTGGTCTTCTGTAGGTTATTCAACCCAGTATACGCCATTGCAGATTTTAGCTTTCTATAATGCGATTGCGAATAATGGGTACTGGATTCAACCCATAATTGTCAGCAAGGCTACGCGTGGGGATGAAGTCGTGACGGATTATATGGCATCTCAGGTTCGTGATTCGAAGCCTTTGTGCTCACCAGAGACTTTACAGAAATTGAAAATCATGTTAGAAGGGGTGGTGACCAAAGGAACCGCGAATAACATCAAAGGTTCTGTCTATGGTATTGCTGGCAAAACGGGTACTGCCCAACGTACGGTAACCGGCGCTAAGGGCTATAGAAAAGGAAATTACTACACGACATTTGCAGGTTATTTTCCCGTTAAGAATCCCAAATACTCGATCATTATCGCAGTAGATGAGCCTAAGGGTAATTCAGAAGGAACGTATGCTCGTCAAGTGACAGCCCCAGTTTTCAAGGAAATTGCTGATCGAATTTATTTGCGCGATATGAAATTGCAACAAACCTTACGTGGTTATTTGCCAGACTCTTTGAACAAGAATAAGTTGTCAAGTACACTTCATCCAGCAGATCAAAATATTCTATTCTCGCATTTAGGTTTGCCTAAAGTGGAAGAAAACGGCCAATGGTTGAACTTTAATTTAGAGAAGAAGACCGTAAGAAATCAAGCCATCACCATGACCCCTAAAACGGTTCCCAACGTGGTGGGTATGAATTTACGTGACGCCTTGTTCGCTTTGGAAAATAAAGGGTTGAAGGTGCGGGCGAACGGTTTTGGGACGGTGACAAATCAATCCATCCCGGCTGGTACCGCTGCCGCGAAAAATAGTTTAGTCTTTATTCAACTGCATTAAGATGGCGCAAATCACGTTATTTCCAGGAATTGAAATTCAACATTTGTGCTTTGACTCGCGTCAGGCCAAAGCCGGTTCTGTCTTTTTTGCCATTCCGGGTACACAAGTGGATGGGCATTCGTTTTTGCCTCAAGTGTACGAGCAAGGTTGTAAACTTTGGGTGGTGGAAAAGGCCCCGCTAGAGCTTCCAGCCGATGTAACTTGTGTACAGGTATCTGATTCGAATCAAGCCTTAGCGGAGGCTGCAGCGGAATTCTATGGACATCCTTCTAAGAAATTGAAACTAGTAGGGATCACCGGGACGAATGGAAAAACGACGACCGTTACTTTACTTTTTGATTTGTTCAAGCGCTTAGGTCATCGCTGCGGATTGATTTCGACGGTGGTGAATAAGATTGAAGATAAAATTATTCCATCGACGCATACGACCCCAGACGCGCTGAGCTTGAATGCTTTGTTAGCGGATATGGTTACAGCGGGCTGTAGCCATGCCTTCATGGAGGTGAGTTCGCACGCGGTGGTACAAAAGCGGATTCATGCGGTGCAATTTAGTGGTGGTATTTTTTCCAATATCACACGCGATCACCTGGACTTTCATGAAACCTTTGACGAATACATTAAGGCCAAAAAAGGTTTCTTCGATGCCCTCCCCGCCACTGCTTTCGCGTTAACAAACGTAGATGACAAGCGCGGAATGGTGATGTTGCAAAATACAGCGGCAAAGAAATATGGTTTTGGTTTATTGAACGCGGCAGATTTTAAAGCGAAGATTATCAGCAACGGCGTAGGCGGATTGCAGTTAGAGATTGATCACCAGCAAGTACACGCGCAATTAATTGGGACTTTCAATGCCTACAATTTATTGGGAATATACGCTGCGGCACTTTTATTAGGCGAGGAATCACATGAAGTATTAGTGCAGATTTCGGCCTTAAAAACGGCTCCTGGTCGATTTGAGCAATTGGCTGGATCTCAGAACAAAATGGGGATCGTGGATTATGCGCATACTCCAGATGCCTTGGAAAATGTCTTGAAGACGATTCAAACGATTCGCGATAAGTCGCAGCGCATCATTACGGTAGTGGGATGTGGTGGAAATCGGGATACAGGGAAACGTCCAATTATGGCTGAATTAGCGGCTAAATACAGTGATTCCGTGGTATTGACCTCGGATAATCCGCGTAAGGAAGATCCGGAATTGATTTTGGATCAGATGGAAGCGGGTGTTCCAGTGGAGTTGAAATCCAAAGTGCACCGCGTTTCGGATCGCAAGGAAGGTATATTTTTCGCAGTTCGGGAATTAGCCGTAGCGGGTGATATCATTTTAGTGGCAGGGAAAGGCCACGAAAATTACCAAGATATTCAAGGAGTGAAATACGACTTTGATGATAAACTAGTCCTGGGAGAGGCGTTTAGCTAAGTTTGAATTCCCCTCGATTTTTTGCAATTTTATAAATTAAACCCCATTTAGATGCTTTATTACCTCTTCGAATACTTAGACAAGACCTTGAATATCCCGGGCGCCGGCGTGTTTCAATACATCACGTTCCGCGCTTTTGCGGCGATCATTACGTCTTTAGGTATTGCAGCGATTTGGGGTAAGTCGGTGATTTACCGTTTGCAAAGATTGCAAATAGGGGAGGAAATTCGGGATTTAGGTTTAGAAGGCCAAATGGCTAAAAAAGGCACTCCTACGATGGGAGGCTTCATTATTTTGTTGTCTTTATTGATCCCAACCCTCCTTTTTTCGAAGGTAACGAACGTGTACATCGTTCTATTAGTCACTTCGGCTATTTGGTTAGGTGCGGTGGGTTTTGCAGACGATTACATCAAAGTATTCAAGAAAAATAAAGAAGGTTTATCGGGTAAATTTAAGGTGGTTGGCCAAATCGGCCTTGGAATCATCGTGGGTCTGACGATGTATTTTAACCAGCACATTAAAGTACGTGAATTTGCGGCGGACGGAACTTTTGTGGATCATAAATCGCTTTTGACAACTGTGCCTTTTATGAAGGATAATCAGTTCGATTACAATATGTTATTGCCTAGTTTTATTCCGGACGAATACGTGTGGATTGTCTATGTTTTAGTCGTTATTTTCATCATTACAGCGGTTTCGAATGGCGCGAATATCACGGATGGAATTGATGGATTGGCAGCAGGAACATCGGTGATTATTGGTATTGCTTTAGCCATCTTAGCCTATGTTTCAGGTAACAAGGTGATTTCACAATACCTGAATGTGATGTTTATTCCTAATTCTGGTGAGCTCGCGGTCTTCTGTGCCGCCTTTGTGGGTGCTTGTATCGGATTCCTTTGGTATAACGCCTATCCGGCTCAGGTATTTATGGGCGATACGGGAAGTTTGATGTTGGGTGGCGTAATCGCTACCTTAGCCATCGTAATCCGTAAGGAAATGTTGATTCCGGTATTATGTGGTATCTTCTTAATCGAAAATTTATCCGTCATCATTCAGGTGGCCTATTTTAAATATACAAAACGCAAATATGGGGAGGGGCGTCGCGTCTTTTTGATGTCGCCATTGCACCACCATTTTCAAAAGAAAAATTACCACGAATCGAAGATCGTTATTCGTTTCTTAATCGTGGGAATCATCTTAGCTGTTTTATCATTAGTCACTTTAAAATTGCGTTAACGCAACCCTGTTTTGAGTCAAATTACTTTATTTCCTCGTACGTCGTCTTTTTCAGAAATTATCCCTTTGCCTGCTTCCAAATCAGAGAGCAATCGGGCTTTAGTGATCAATGCTTTAGCCAATGGAACGATTGATAATCTTTCCAATCTAGCGGAGGCGCGTGATACGCAAACCATGATTCGCTTGTTATCGGAGAATGGTCCGGAGGCTGATGTGTTAGACGCGGGAACAACGATGCGTTTTTTGACTGCTTATTATGCGGTAACAGGAGCGATTAAAAAGATGACAGGAACGCCTCGCATGTGTGAGCGCCCGATAGGTATATTAGTGGATGCTCTACGTGCTTTGGGAGCAGATATTACCTATTTGAACCAAGAGGGTTATCCTCCGATGCAATTAAATGGGTTCACCTTTAAAGGGAACCGGGAGATTTCCATCCGTGGCGATGTAAGTTCGCAGTTTATTTCCGCGATTTTGATGGTCGCACCTTTATTACCAGAAGGATTAAAATTGCAAATCACGGGTGCGTTAGGGTCTAAGCCTTATATCGAGATGACCTTGGCTCAGATGAAGCATTTTGGGATTCAGGCTACAGCGGATTGGTCCAAAGGAAGCATTGAGATTCCTGCCCAGACATATACCTTACAACCCTTTGCCGTAGAATCGGATTGGTCCGGAGCCAGCTATTGGTATTCGATGGTGGCCTTGTCGCCATTTGAAGATAGTTCATTGGAATTACTAGGCTTAAAAGAGGATTCCTTGCAAGGGGACTCCGCTATTAAAGCCATTATGGAGCCATTGGGTGTAAAAAGTACGTATACGGGGCGCGGTTATTTATTGACCAAAATCCCAGCTCAGGCTTCCCTAGCTTGGGACTTCACGGATTGCCCAGATTTGGCCCAAACCATCTGCGTCATCGCCGCTGTAAAGGATATTCCGTTGACTTTAACCGGGTTGGAATCCTTAAAAGTGAAGGAAACAGATCGCGTTTTAGCTCTGCAGAATGAATTAAAGAAATTAGGGGCGAGTTTAGTAGAGAAAGAAGCGAATCACCTATATGAAGTGAAAGGAGATTTTGCGGCCGTTTCAGTCATCGAACCTATCGAAACCTATGATGATCACCGGATGGCGATGGCCTTTGCGCCGGTGGCCATGCAGAAAGAAATTACCTTATTAGATCCTTCTGTAGTCAATAAAAGCTACCCCAGCTTCTGGAAACACGTTTCAATCTTATTAACCTCTACCCTATGAAAAAAGTATTGACCTTAGGTTTAAGCCTATTGGCTTTTGCTGGTTTTGCCCAAAAAACTATTTTACATTGTGGCTCACTCATCGACGTGAAAACGCAAACAGTCTTAAAAAACCGTTCCATTGTGGTGGAAGGAAAGAAAATTGTAGCAGTTTCGGAAGGATACCTTAGTCCTGCCAAAGGCGATGTGGTGGTCAATTTGAAAGACAGAACGGTGATGCCAGGTCTGATTGATTCCCATGTACACTTAGAATCGGAAACAAATCCGGGGGCCTATTTGGATCGCTTTGTGAAAAATCCGGGTGATGTGGCTTACCAGGCATTGGTTTATGCGAAGAAGAATTTACTAGCAGGATTTACCACGGTGCGTGATTTAGGCGGTAGCCATGTCGTGATTAGTTTGCGTAACGCGATTAACAAAGGGATTGTAGAAGGGCCACGCGTCTTTACGGCGGGTGTTTCGATTGGTACTACTGGTGGTCATGCGGATGATTCAAATGGTATTAATGAAGCATTCAAAAAGGATTTAGGACCAGAAGATGGCGTAGTAAACGGCATCGCGGATGCGGCGAAAGCGGTGCGTCAGCGCTATAAAGAGGGTTCGGATTTAATTAAAATCACGGCTACAGGTGGTGTTTTAAGTTATGCCAAAGATGGTTCAGGTGCACAATTCACAGAAGAAGAAGTGCGTACGATTGTTCAAACAGCGAAAGACTACGGTTTTAAAGTAGCGGCGCATGCTCACGGAAAAGAGGGCATGAAACGTGCCGTTTTGGGTGGTGTATCTTCGATCGAACATGGAACGTATATGGATGAAGAAGTGATGGAATTGATGAAAAAGATGGGAACCTACTATGTACCTACTGTGATTGCAGGTCGTTCCGTAGCGGATTCTTCTAAAATCCCGAATTACTACCCAGAAATGGTGGCCAAGAAAGCGGCGGCGATTGGCCCGATCATTCAAGGAACGTTCGGTAAAGCGTATAAAGCGGGGGTTAAGATTGCGTTTGGTACAGATGCGGGCGTTTTTGGCCATGGAAAGAACGGCTATGAGTTTATCTTGATGAACGAAGCAGGAATGCCTGTATTAGAAGCCATTAAGTCAGCGACAGTTAATGCGGCAGATCTTTTGGGTCAAAGTGACTTGATCGGTTCTATCGAGGTAGGGAAGGCCGCAGATATCATCGCTGTTCCGGGTGATCCAGTAGCTGACGTAAAACTCATGACAAAGGTGAACTTCGTAATGAAAGACGGAAAGGTCTATAAAAACTAGATAGACATCAACAAAAAAGGGTCGGCTCGCATCTGCAAGCCGACCCTTTTTTTATGCTTAAAGTTCTAGCGTAAAGCTGGAACTTGTTTTTTCAATACTTCAAAAGCTCCGAAGAATAAACCGGAGAATAAAAACTGGCTAGCAATAGTGTTCTTTAAGAATGGGATACCCGCCGCGTAGCAATTTAATAAACCTGCGAAATCTCTCGTATACGTATGATCTGGTGAAACAAACGAATTGAAATTAGAAATAAGGAAAAATCCGATTACAGCTACCACATTCGTTCCAATGAAACGAGAGGCGCTTGCTGTGGCGTTTTGGCCTAATAAAGCGATTAATGCGAAAGCTAGCATGTGATAGCCATCAAATCCGAAGGAGAATCCTGGGAAAAAGGAGTCATATAGGGTGTTATTAAGAATCAAATTTGATCCCCAAACCGCTAATAAGGTCCAAGCCACCGCTTGTTTGCGGTTATGCAGATAGGCGCCCACAAATAGAGCCATAGCAGCCATAGGTGAGAAGTTTGCCCAACCTGGTCCAGCTAAAATCAACAGACGACTCGCAATAGCAAGTAAAATGAAAGCGATAATCGTAGTATTTCTTTTTGTCATGATCTTTAATCGGTATCCAACAAGAATATTTTTTCTCGAGGTCTAAATAATTTCCAAAGGTAAAACAAAAGCCGTAATTTTACCCATTGAATTCGAATTTATGTCTAAATCACTTCCCAAAATCGGATTATTAGGCGGCGGTCAGCTAGGACGAATGCTCTTACAAGCAGCCATCGACTTAGACTTGCAGATTGCTTGCCTTGATCCAGATCCTGAAGCCTCTTGTCACACCTTGACGACCCAGTTTACGCAAGGGTCATTCCAGGATTATGATACAGTGTACAACTTTGGGAAACAATTCGATTTAATCAGCATCGAAATCGAACATGTGAACATCGAAGCGCTAGAGCAATTAGAAGCGGAGGGAATTAAAGTCTACCCGCAACCTCATCTGCTTCGCATGATTCAGGACAAGCGCATTCAAAAGACCTTTTTCCAAACCCACGGCTTTCCTACAGCTGATTTCAGATTAATCGAATCAGCTACTGAAATTATAGCTAACGAAGACTTCTTGCCTGCTTTTAATAAGTTAGGTAAAGGAGGCTATGATGGAAAAGGCGTACAATTTATAGGGACAGCGGCGGATGCCTCTAAAGGTTTTGACGCACCGGGTCTATTAGAAAAGGCCATTGATTTCGATAAAGAATTAGCCGTGATTGTGGCGCGTAATCCGCAAGGAGAAATAAAAGCGTTTCCGGCGGTGGAGATGGTTTTTCATCCGGTCCAAAACCTGGTAGAATTCCTCGTTTCCCCCGCAGCCATTTCGCCTGAAATAGAAAAAGAAGCAGAGCAAATAGCCGTCAGTTTAATAGATAAAATGGGATTAGTGGGTGTTTTAGCGGTGGAAATGTTTTTGACCAAAGACGGGAAAATCCTCATCAACGAAGTCGCTCCGCGACCACATAATTCTGGTCATCAAACCATCCGAGCAAACGATACTTCTCAATACGAACAACATTTACGAGCGATTACCGGCTTGCCTTTAGGAGACACGAAGGCACATTCTTTCTCTGGGATGTTAAACTTATTAGGAGCAGACGGCTTTACGGGTCCAGCTAAATACGAAGGTTTGGATACGATTTTAGGTATATCAGGCGTTCATCCATTTTTATATGGGAAGAAAATAACGAAGCCTTTTCGCAAGATGGGGCATATCACTTTGCTAGGGGAATCCCGCGAAGAGATTGAACAAAAAGCAGAACAAGTAAAACAAAGCATACGCGTTATCGCATAAATAGCTAGCTATGGTAGGAATTATAATGGGCAGTAGCTCGGATCTTGGAGTAATGCAAGAGGCCATTCAGGTTTGTAAGGATTTTGGAGTGGCCTATGAAGTAGATATTGTATCTGCACACCGCACCCCAGTTAAAATGATGAATTATGCACAGCAAGCAAAGTCTCGCGGCATTCAGGTGATCATCGCAGGTGCAGGCGGGGCAGCTCATTTGCCAGGAATGGTGGCTTCAGCGACTATTTTGCCTGTCATTGGGGTTCCCGTAAAATCCTCGAATTCTATCGATGGTTGGGATTCCGTCTTATCTATTTTACAAATGCCTAATGGCGTCCCCGTTGCGACGGTTGCCCTAAATGCGGCTAAAAATGCAGGATTACTAGCGATCCAAATGTTGGCGATTGCGGATGAGATTTTGGCAACAAAATACACCGCCTACAAAGCAGAATTAGAAGATAAAGTGGCTGAGATGAGCCAAGAAACGAAAGCTAAATTTTCCAAATAATGAGTGAGAACGAAGAAAGCAGCAAATTGCCTGTCATCACCTTGGGTATTCTTTTATTGACCTTAGTTGGCTTAATCGCCGTAGGATTTGAGCATTTTGTTAGTCCAGATAAGGACGAATTAATTAAGGCTGAGAAATTTGTTGAGACAGAGGAAGAGGTGTTGCCGGAAGCATCACAAGTAGTGATCGATTCTACGCAAGATCCAGCGGATTCATTGATCGTTCCCAAGGATTCCATTATCAGCAAGTCTGACGAAGAAGAATTAGCGGAACAAAAGAAAGAAGCGGAAGCTGAAGTCGTTCCCGAGGTAGCAACGCCAGCCGGTAAATCACATGCCATTACCGTGGAGAAAGGGGAAACCTTTTCTGCTGTGGCTCGGAAGTTTGGTTTGAAGGTAGATCAATTGAAAGCCTTAAATCCAGGAGTAAATCCGGATGGAATTAAAAGTGGTTCGACAAAATTGAACGTAAAGATTCAAGCAATTCATACGGTAGGACCTGGCGATATCATGCGCAAAGTGGCGGAGAAATATGGCGTGAGTAAACAAGCTATTATGGACGCGAATCATAAGAAAGATGATATTACACTTCGTGGTGAAGTGCTTGTCATTCCGTTGAAAAAATGATTTTAATTGGTCTATTTCAGCTTTTATTGCTTTTCTTGGAGAATACGGCGGCTCAAGCACGTAAATGTGAGCCCACTAAGCTAGCGTCGCTGGATTGGGACGAGTTTAAGTGGCTCTATAAGCAGCAAGACTCCACTTTTTCAGGGGATTCTATTGCGTCCTATGTCTTTATTCGCATTAATCCAGATGGTACGCGTGAGGCACGAGAGGTGTCAGAATTACACCAGCCTTGGACGGATTTATTGGCTTCTGAAATCGATTCATTCGAAGTAAAACGGGACAGTTTAATCAAGCGTATCCATGCGCCTTATCGCTTAAAATATACTTCCACCACTCGAAATAAGAAACAGCAATTAGCTTTGCAGAAGAAGGGCTTTTCCAAAGCCTTTATCTCCTTTCATAACTTCGGATTAGCGGCTGATGGTGCCATCGCTCGTAAGGGTAGACATTTACGTCGCGGGGCTATTTATGATCAGTATGGTATGAAAGCAAAGGAGATTGGTTTGTTTTGGGGTGGTGATTTTGTGGGTTTCCCAGACCCCGGTCATATTCAGGCCTTTTTAAATTCAGCTACTTTAATTCAGAAATATCCAGAGGTTGCATTGGAGTACGAGCCTTTCAAGAATGCCTATGAACGAAACTATTTCAAAAAAGTGGATCTAGGTAGGGAAGAGCTAGTGGAGGATTCCCGCGATTTATTGATTGAACTGAATCTGTTACGCGAAAATAAGCCCTGCGCTTGCTCTCAGGCAATCCCTTTTCCAGCGTCTGCTTCGGGTCTCCAATTGAAACCGTATACCATTACTGTCTTAGCAAACCTGCAGGAAAATTATATTTTTATCCAAAAAGGCTCCTATGGTTACTTTTATTCGACAGGTCGCTGGAAGCTAGACTAGAAATTAAAATTATATCCACGTAAAAAGTCCTCGATTTTCAATCGCTTTTTACCTTCCATTTGCCACTCTAGAATGTTGATGTAGCCATCGCTGCAGCCCACGCGTAGAAACGTTTTTTGATCCGTATCCCAAACACCCACTCCTAAGTCAGGGATAATCTCCGGATGGAATTCCACGCCAATTAGCTTGCAATTTTTGCCTTGAAATACCGTATGAGCCCCCGGGAATGGATTCATTCCGCGTACTAAATTCACGATATCGCGTCCCGCGCGCGTCCAATGCACTTCGCCGGTGCTGCGTTGTAATTTAGGAGCTGATTTCAGTTCTTCGATTTCTTGCTGCGGCTTCGGATGAATGTCGCCTGATTCGATCGCTCTAGTCGTTTTAACTACTAATGCGCCACCTTTATTCATCAATCGTTCGTACAATTCCCCTGTGGTGTCAGTCTCTGATATCGGTTCAGTCTCTTGGAACAATAAGTCCCCTGTGTCGATTTCGTGTTGTAAAAAGAAGGTCGTAATCCCGGTTTCGGTCTCCCCATTAATCACTGCCCAGTGGATAGGCGCCGCACCGCGGTATTGAGGAAGCAAGGAAGCGTGCAAATTAAACGTACCCTTAGGAGGCATATTCCAAACAGCTTCCGGTAACATTCGGAAGGCTACGATTATTTGAAGGTCAGCCTTATACGCAGCCAATTCTTCTAAAAAGGCAGGATCTTTTAATTTTGCCGGCTGCAAAACGGGTAAGCCTACGGAAACCGCATACGCTTTCACCGGGGAAGATTGGATCTGTTGTCCACGGCCTGCAGGTTTATCTGGGGCAGTCACTACGGCCACTACATCCAGTTTAGCCTCAACTAAGGCTTGTAAACTGGCCACTGCAAACTCTGGGGTTCCAAAAAATATAATCCGCATCCTTGATCTTGATAGTTTGTGGAATCCGTCTGAATTTTTATTATCTTTGTCCTCTACAAAACAACCAATACGTGCTGTTAGAAAAACAAAAACTTTAGTTGCGAATCCGAAACAAAACTACAAATAAATTAGGTAGAACGGTCGGAGGCCGTTCTATTTTGTTTTTAAGCACGGAGGTAAAACCCTAAAAAGAGTATGGCAAAGTTTCAATATTACACGGCAGAGGCGCTAGATAAATTAAAAGCGGAATTACATTATTTGAAGATTACAGGTCGTTCAGATATGGCCAAACAAATCGCAGAGGCGCGCGATAAAGGCGATTTAAGTGAGAACGCAGAGTATGATGCGGCGAAAGATGCACAAGGCTTATTGGAATTGAAGATCTCTAAAATGGAGGAAATCATTTCAATTGCGCGTGTTTTGGACGAATCGACAATTGATCTATCGGTTGTTTCAATCTATTCCATTGTTCAGATTAAGAACACTAAAACTGGAATGACCGTAACCTATACGATTGTATCGGAGGAAGAGGCAGACTTGAAAGCGGGAAAAATCTCGGTTTCGTCTCCTTTCGGAAAAGGTTTATTAGGCAAGAAAGTAGGGGATTTAGCAGAAATCACTGCCCCGGCTGGAAAATTGGAATTTGAGATTATGTCCTTAACGCGTTAGTGACGAGGACCGAAGATTGCTGATCCCACTCGAACTAAGGTAGCTCCTAGTTCAGCGGCAATCAAGTAATCACCAGACATACCCATGGACAATTCAGTCCATTCTACAAGACCGGTCGAAACGCCGGTTTTGTTGTTTTTGAGCTGCTGGAAAAAATCCGCCAGGCTCTTGAATTCGCGTCGAATCTGATCCTCATCTGCCGTGAAACTCGCCATTCCCATTAAACCCACGATGCGGATGTGTTTCATCTCTGCAAATGAGGCATCTGCTAAAAGGGCCTCGGCTTCCTTAAAATCCAAACCAAACTTACTTTCCTCCGTCGCAATGAAAATCTGCAACAAACAGTGGATGACGCGGTTATTTTTCGCCCCTTGCTTATTGATCTCCTTCAATAAATTCAGCGAATCCACAGAATGAATCAGGTGCACGAAGGGCGCAATGTATTTGACTTTGTTCGTCTGTAAGTGTCCGATTTGATGCCAAAGAATGTCCTCAGGCAACACCGCCTGCTTTTCGACCATCTCTTGCACGCGGTTTTCTCCAAATTCAATCGCTCCCGCCGCATACGTTTCTTGCAGCTCCTCGATGCTTCTCGTCTTTGTGACTACAATAAGTCGAGCAGTGCTGTCGTTTAATTGCTTGTTAATCAAGGAAATTTGTTCTGCGATGGCCATAGGGCGTTAAGGCTAAATTTTGTTTGGACTAAAAAATAATATTAAAATTAATTTATTATTTTTGATTCAGGAGTAAAAGATCAAATAAAGCAAATAAATGGAATCGGATAATTCGAGGGGAAACGAAAGTAGTTTGAAGAGTCGCGTGACCTGGTTAACGCTGTTGGTTTTTTTATTGCTGGCCTATATCCTAGTGGATAAATTTGGTTTGCTGGATCGATTTACGCAACCTTCTCAAGCGGAATTTGTGGAAAATGCACAGGTGAAGCTGGATTCGGTAGCAGAACAGTTGAATTTGCGTTTAGTCCAAATTAAAAAATTAGGCGGTAAAGTCAATGAGTTAGAAAAGGCCAAAGCTCAAATCCTAGGCGATCAAAAGCATTTAAGCGACATCGATCCAGCCGAATTCCAAAAGAAACTAAGTTACTATTTGCACCTTTTGGGTCAAAAGGATGCGGAAATCAAAAAATTGAAGAAGGAAAACGTCGTATTAATTCTGCGCAACGATTCCCTAAGCCGCGAAGCCCAAATTCTAAAAGTGGGTTTAGTGAATATCCAAAAGGCACTAGAGGATTCGAGTAAGACTTTTGGCCTAAAAGAAAGAGAACTAAGTGAGAAGTCACGTGTGTTGGAAATTAGAAATAAGGAATTAACCGAAAAGGTAAGCGCTGCCGCTGCCTTGCGTGCAGAAGGGGTGAACGTTTATGCGATTTCTTCGCGCGGTAAAGAGTCTTCGGTGAATAACCAGAAGGCGCGTAAAGTTGATAAAATCCGCGTGATGTTCCATTTGCAAGAAAATACCTTAGCGAATAAAGAGATCAAAACGGTGTTCCTGCGTATCATTGAACCTACCGGAACGACCATTTCTGATTACAATCTAGGCTCAGGCACCTTTGACTTTAAAGGACGTGAATTAACATTCACCAGTCGCCAGCGTATTTTCTATGAAAATAACCACCAATCGGTGGAATTCATCTATTCTAGACCGAATGGTTTCAAAGCAGGAAAGCACGAAATTGAGCTTTATGCGGAGGGCTATCTGATCGGTTTGGGAACCTTCGAAGTTCGCTAATCCTAAAATTTTGTTGTTAACGTTTTGATTGTGAAGGAATATTCGTACCTTTGCAGTCCAAATTTTTACCAGTTTTTAAACAACAATTTTTTTATGGAATTAAAAAACTATGAGACGGTGTTCATTTTAACTCCCGTTTTGTCTGAACAACAGACAAAGGACACTGTTGAGAAATTCAAGAATCTGTTGGTAGAAAACGGTGCGCAAATCGTTCATGAAGACGCTTGGGGCTTACGTAAGTTAGCTTACCCGATTCAGAACAAGCACACTGGATACTATCAAATTTTCGAATTTGCAGCAGCTCCTACTTTAGTCGCTAAATTAGAATTAGAATACAAGCGTGATGAGCGTGTGATTCGTTTCTTAACCCTAGCGGTAGATAAGCACGCATTAGCTTATAACGAAAAAAAGAGAAAAGGATTAGTAGGTAGAAAACCAGAAAAAACAGAAGCATAATATGACACTAGTTAACGAACCTGTAGATAAGAACGGAAACCGCAAAAAGTATTGCCGTTTCAAGAAATCTGGTATTCAATACATCGATTTCAAAAACCCTGATTATTTATTGAAGTTAGTGAACGAGCAAGGTAAAATCTTACCTCGTCGTATCACTGGAACTTCTTTGAAATTCCAACGTCGTGTGGCACAAGCTATCAAGCGTGCTCGTCACTTGGCTTTGATGCCTTACGTGGCTGACGGTTTAAAATAGTACCTTATCCAATAAACATTTGATTGTAAACATAAGATGGAAATTATATTAAAAACAGATATTGCTGGATTAGGTTACAAAAACGATATCGTTGCAGTGAAAGCTGGTTACGGTCGTAATTACTTAATTCCACAAGGTTTCGCTATCATGGCGACTCCGTCTAACCGCAAGGTTGTAGCGGAAAACATCAAGCAAGCTGCTCACAAAGTGGAGAAAGTTCGTCAAGATGCATTCGATTTAGCTACAGCTATCGGTGAAATGACATTAACTATTCCTGCAAAGACAGGTGATAGCGGAAAAATCTTTGGTCGTGTGACTAGCCTTCAAATTTCAGAGATGTTGAAAGAAAAAGGTTTCGATATCGATCGTAAGAAGATTTCATTCGATACAGAAGTGAAGACAACCGGCGATTATGCTGCTACGCTTGACTTACACAAAGAAGTAAAACACAAGATTGCTTTCTCTGTGGTTTCAGAATAGTATTTGAAACAAAACGATAAGAAGGAATCGCGCTGAGCAATCGGCGCGATTTTTTTATTTTAAGCCAGGGCTTAAAATAAAAAAATAGTCCGCAGGGAATTAGTCCGGAGTCCGGAGGAGGAGAGTCCGCAGGGAATTAGTCGGCACTGCTGCGCAGCGATGTCGTTTAGTCGTCCTGCGGACTTAGTCGAATGTGTCAGCAAAAAAAATCCGAAGAGGGATTTCTTCCCCTCCGGACTCTTTTCCTTCAGACTTGGCGAAGCCAGCCTCCGGACTCTTTGACTAAGTTGCGAAGCAACGACTAAGCGACGTAGTCGCGACTAAGCCGCTTGCGGCGACTTACGCTAACGCAGCCTTCAAATTCGTATCTAAAGCCTCTAAGAACTCTTCTGTGTATAAGTAGTGCTCTCCGTGAGTAACTTTATTACCATGGATACAAACGGCTAAGTCTTTGGTCATTTTACCTGACTCTACAGTAGCTACACATACTTTTTCCAATGTTTGGCAGAAATTAATCAAAGCCGCATTGTTATCTAATTTACCACGGAACTCTAAACCACGAGTCCAAGCGAAGATAGACGCGATTGGATTCGTAGAAGTAGGCTTTCCAGCTTGGTGATCGCGGTAGTGACGAGTCACCGTTCCGTGAGCCGCTTCCGCTTCCATTACTTTTCCGTCTGGAGTAATCAATACAGACGTCATTAAGCCTAATGAACCGAAACCTTGAGCAACGGTATCAGACTGAACGTCTCCATCGTAGTTTTTACAAGCCCAAACGAAGTTACCATTCCACTTTAATGCAGAAGCAACCATGTCATCGATCAAACGGTGCTCATACACGATGCCCGCTGCTTCGAATTTTGCTTTGTAATCTGCTTGGTAGATCTCTTCGAAGATATCTTTGAAACGACCATCGTATTTCTTCAAGATCGTGTTCTTAGTCGATAAGTATAAAGGCCATCCTTTGCTTAATGCCATGTTGAAACATGAGTGCGCAAAACCTTTGATTGATTCGTCTGTGTTATACATGGTCATCGCAACGCCATCGCCTTTGAAGTTGTATACTTCGAACGTTTGAGCTGCACCACCATCTTCTGGTTGGAATGTAACGGTTAATTTACCTTTTCCTTTGGTGACGAAGTCAGTTGCGCGGTATTGATCACCAAACGCATGACGACCGATCATGATCGGAGCAGTCCAGTTAGGGACTAAACGAGGAACGTTTGCACAAACGATTGGCTCACGGAAAACAGTACCATCTAGGATGTTACGGATCGTTCCGTTAGGAGATTTCCACATTTGTTTCAAATCGAATTCCGTTACACGAGCCTCATCAGGAGTGATGGTAGCACATTTGATACCTACACCGTATTTTTTGATTGCCTCAGCTGCTTCGATAGTTACTTGGTCATTCGTCTCGTCGCGGTATTCTACACCTAAATCATAGTACTTAATGTCTAGATCTAAATAAGGTAAGATTAATTTATCCTTGATGAATTTCCAGATAATTCGAGTCATTTCGTCGCCGTCTAATTCAACGACTGGGTTGGCAACTTTAATTTTTTCCATTTTTGTTATATCAAAATTTTGATAGGTTGTGTTAATCTTGCAAAGGTAAAGACTAAATCTTTTTTCCTCCATTATTTTGGGGTATTTTTGTTAAAATAGTGGATATTTTTTCTTGCCAAATAAGCACGGAAAGTTCAAGCTCATTATTTGATTAAAATTTGCCTGAAAAAGCGTAAATTGCAGTCCTTTTTTTAGATACTATGTTTGAGAATTTAAGTTCGAAGTTGACCACTGCTATGCGTACCCTGAAGGGGAATGGCAGAATTACAGATATTAACGTTGCCGCTACGGTAAAGGAAATTCGCCGTGCCTTAATGGACGCGGACGTTAACTATAAGGTGGCAAAAGAGATTACTGATCGCATTAAGGACCAGGCAATGGGCCAAAAAATCTTGATCTCCGTCGAGCCTGGTCAATTATTGATTAAAATCGTTCACGAAGAGTTAACCCAGTTAATGGGTGGTCAAAAGCAGGATATTAACTTAAAAGGCGATCCATCGGTCGTTTTAATCGCGGGTTTACAAGGTTCTGGTAAGACGACTTTCTCGGGTAAATTAGCTCAATACATTAAAAAAGGGGGGCGCAATGTGCTATTAGTAGCTTGTGATATTTACCGTCCAGCGGCGATTGACCAATTGAAAGTATTGGGAGAGCAAGTAGGGGTGGAAGTGTACGCTGAGCCTGAAAATAAGAATGCCGTTAGCATCGCGGAGAACGCGTTGTCTTATGCCCGTAAAATGGGTAAAAAAGTAGTCATTGTCGATACAGCGGGTCGTTTAGCGGTGGATGAGGTGATGATGAATGAGATTGCAGCCGTGAAGGAGGCGATTAAACCGACTGAGATTTTGTTCGTCGTGGATTCCATGACTGGTCAAGATGCGGTGAATACGGCAAAGACCTTTAATGATCGATTAAATTTTGATGGCGTTGTCTTAACGAAATTGGATGGGGATTCTCGCGGTGGTGCGGCCCTTTCTATCCGTCAAATTGTAGATAAACCAATCAAATTCATTTCTACAGGGGAGAAAATGGAAGCCTTGGATCAGTTCTATCCTGATCGTATGGCAAACCGTATCCTTGGAATGGGAGACGTGTTGTCTTTAGTGGAGCGTGCGCAGCAGGCTTTTGACGAAGATGAAGCGGCTCGTTTAAATAAGAAAATACGCCAAAACAACTTTACGTTTGAGGATTTCTACGCGCAACTACAACAAATCAAGAAGATGGGTAACATCAAGGATTTGATGGGAATGGTGCCGGGAATGAGTCAGGCCGTGAAGGATGTAGATATTTCCAACGATTCCTTCAAGCCTATTGAAGCGATCATCAGTTCGATGACTCCGAAGGAGCGTCAGAATCCAGATATTTTGAACCCATCGCGCAAGAATCGGATTGTAGCTGGGTCTGGAACATCGATTCAAGAGGTGAATAACCTGTTGAAACAGTTCGAAGACATGCGCAAAATGATGAAGATGATGAACAAGGTTCAAGATGGAAAGATGAAGATGCCTAATTTAGGAGGCATGTTCAAGCGCTAATTATTTTCGAATTAGCGCTCCTATTTCCTTCTCGAATCCTTTCATTAAGCGATCCATGGTGGACTCAATTACCTTATCTGTTAAGGTTTGAGATTCATCCTGTAGCGTAAAGCTTACAGAATAAGCCTTCTTGCCTTCGCCTAAGTTTTTGCCCTCGTAGACGTCGAATATCGATACGTTTTTCAGTAAATTCTTCTCGTATTGCTCCGCAAGTTTGCGAATCGCTTGGTAGCTAACCGTTTTGTCAACGACAAGTGATAAGTCACGACGAACCTCAGGGAATTTAGAAATCTCCTGGTAGACGAAGTCTGCCTTTTCTTGCTTCACCCAGTAATCCCAGTCGAAATCAGCGAAGAATACGTCTTGTTTTACCTCCCATTTACTGGCTAAATTCGGGTGAATCATCCCTACTTCCAAGCAAGCTTTCTTGTTGATGGAAATGCGCAACCCAAAGGCAAAAACACTTGAATTTTCGATCGTATCTGTCTCAAATTCGGTTACCCCAAGTGAGCGCATTAGCTCGATACTGACTTGGTATAAGTGGTGTAACGCGGTTTTAGTAGGCGCGCTTGACCAGGTTTCTCCGGCCCATAACCCCGTCGTAAATAAAGCTAAATGTTTCTTCTCGATGTATTTAGCGCCTTTTTTATGGTAGGTTTTGCCAAATTCAAAGACTTTCAAATCTTTTTGACGGCGGTTAATATTGTGTGCTAATACCTCTAATCCGGCGAAAGACATGTGCTGTCTCATCACGCCTAAATCTTCAGAAAGACGATTTAGAATTTCCACCGTTTCGAATTGTAAATCTTTCGCGATGGCAGAGTGCGCATCGGCTTTCGTCAATGAATTGGTGATGATTTCTTGGAAACCTTTGGCCGTCAAAATCTGTGAGATATTCAACTGCACGCGTTCTTTGTCTAATAAAGGGAATTCCGAGATAAAATTCGCGCTTAAATGATCTGATAACGGGATGTTATCCAAACCGTGGATACGCAAGATTTCTTCGATAATATCTGCTTCTCTGGTCACATCGACGCGGTAAGCAGGGGAGATCGCAACGAATTCGTCACCTTTATCTGCCTCGATTTTAAAATCTAAAAGCGTCAAAATTTCCTTGATTCTTTCAGCCGCTAATTCAATACCGATGTATTGTTGCACGCGGCGAACGCTGACAGGAATGCGAACTAATTCAACCTGGGTTGGGTAATAATCAATCGGCTCAGAGGTGATTTTTCCGCCAGCTAACTCTTGAATTAATTGGGCTGCGTATTCCAAAGCGAATAATTTCGCCTGAATATCCGTGCCACGCTCGAAACGGAACGAAGCATCGGTTTTAAGTCCGTGGATTTGGCTTGCCTTACGAATGCGCTCCGGCTTGAAGTGAGCGACTTCTAAAAATACACGCGTGGTGCTGTCTTTAATGCCTGAGTCTTCTCCGCCCATTACACCGGCCATGCCGATAGCGCCTGATGCGTCGCAGATCATTAATTCCTCGCCGGTTAATTTACGTTCAACGCCGTCCAAGGTTTTGAATACGGTACCAGCTGCTAAAGTATCGACGATTAATTTACCCCCTTTGATTTCATTCCAATCGTAGGCGTGCATCGGTTGGCCTAATCCGTGGCAGATGAAATTGGTGATATCGACCACGTTATTGATGGGACGCAATCCGATGGCTGTTAAACGTTCCTGTAACCATGCTGGCGAAGGCGCTACTTGAATGCCATCCATCGAGATGCCGCAGAAGCGATCACAACCGGAGTCTTTTACCTCAACCGCAATGGGATGCGCGTTACTTTCGATCACTAAGGCTGGCGATGGCAATTGAATGGGAAGACCCGTTACAGCACGAATATCGCGTGCTACACCCCAGTGAGAGGCAGCGTCTGCGCGGTTTGGTGTTAATCCGATTTCTAGTACTAAATCTCCTGCGATGTCAAAAAATGAAGCTGCTGGGGTTCCGTTAGGCACCTGAGTGTCTAATACTAATATCCCATCGTGTGATGTTCCTAAGCCGATTTCATCTTCTGCACAAATCATTCCCTCGGAAGGCTGTCCGTAGACTTTGCGCTTCTCGATTTTGAATAATTCTTTGCCCTCTTTATCGTATAATTGGGTGCCAGGAGTGGCGACGATCACTTTTTGGCCTGCTGCTACATTCGCAGCTCCACATACAATCGTTAAGATTTCATCTAAACCTGCGTCTACCGTCGTCAGGCTCAAGGTCTTCTCTTTTACTTCGAATTTTTCGCAGGTCAAAATTTCACCCACAACGAACCCTTTCAATCCACCCGGAACCTTATCGTGCGGCTCAATGCCTTCCACTTCCAGTCCAGTGTTAGTTAATAAAACGTCTAATTCTTCGGGGCTACCTTGGGCAGGAAGCTTCGAAATATCAATAAAATCGCGTAACCAATTAAGGGAAATTTTCATCTGTCTAATTAACGAGTAAGCTTCATTTTGTAATCCACGGAAACTTTTCCTCGCGTGATATCACTTAACTTATTTTTGATGAGGCGTTTTTTCACTGGATTCAAATGATCTGTGAATAAAATTCCTTCGATATGATCGTATTCATGTTGGATAATGCGAGCAGCTAAGCTTTCGAATACATCCGTTCTTTCTTCGCCTTGCTCTGTCCAGTAGTGAATTTTTACGTATTCTGGGCGATACACCTCGCCGCGAATACCTGGGATCGAAAGACATCCTTCCTCGAATCCCCATTCGTCGCCTGTTTCGTCCAAAATAGTCGGATTCACAAACACCTTCTTAAAGCCGATTAAAGACTCATCTACGTCCTCGTCCTTTTCTCCCTCGTTCATGGGACGGCCGTCTACCACAAACAAGCGAATGTCCATTCCGATCTGAGGCGCAGCTAAACCAACGCCGCTGGCCGCATACATGGTCTCAAACATATCTTCCGATAATTTGATTAAATCGATGCTCCCTAATTCAATAGGGGATGCGACTTTTCTTAAAACAGGGTCCCCGTAGGGTATAATTGGATAAATCATGTCTATTAGCGCAATGCAAACAACAAATTTAGCAGAATTTATCCTTTGTTTTTCGTAATTTGCAGGGATTTTTAACCTAAGTTAGATTTAATAAAAAGATTATGAATAGAAACTTCTTTAAGGCACATCCTTGGCATGGCGTTCAAATAGGTGACCAAATGCCTGAATTAGTGACCGCGTTTATTGAAATTGTTCCTACGGACACTGTTAAATACGAGATTGACAAGCAAACGGGATATTTGAAGATTGACCGTCCGCAGAAATTTTCGAATATTGTGCCTGCTTTATATGGCTTTTTGCCACAAACATACTGTTCAGATGGTATCGCGGAATTAGCTCGTAAGTATTCTGGTAAGGATATTGAAAGAGGGGATGGTGATCCATTGGATATTTTAGTGCTTTCTGAGCGTGCGATTACGCATGGAGATATTTTGTGTCAAGCGATTCCGATTGGTGGAATTCGCATGATTGATAAGGGTGAGGCGGATGATAAAATCATTGCGGTATTAAAGGATGATCCGATTTATGGCAAATGGAAAGACATTGCGGATGCGCCTAAAGATATCGTGGAGCGCTTGAGACATTATTTCTGGACGTACAAAATGTTGCCAGGAGAAACTACCTCCAATGCGGTAGATATTGATGATATTTATGGTCGCGAGGTGGCGTTCGAAGTGATTCGCCAGGCACGTGAGGATTACCGTAAAAACTTTGGTTAGAAAACCTTAACATGTAATGCTATGTGGCAATTTGTCAAATATTCGTTAGCGACAGTCGTTGGACTTTTCCTTTTTGCGATCGTCTCCTTATTGCTTTTGGCAGGCGTAGGTGCTGCCATGGGTAGTTCCGATGAGGTCTATGATTTGAAAGATAATTCCGTCTTGAAATTAGATTTAAATCGCCCTATCGTTGAAAACGCAACGACGGAAGATAATCCCTTCGCGGCTTTAACAGATTTGTATTTTGCTCCGCCGGAGAATTTGGGATTAATTCAGGTTTTGTCTGCTTTAGAGCGGGCCAAAGTCGATCCCAAAATCAAGGGGATCTATTTAGATGCTAGTTTTCCGATCGCTGGATATGCGCAATTATCAGAAATTCGCGAGGCGATTCAGAAGTTCCAAAAGTCGGGCAAATTCGTTTATGCCTATGCCAATTCGTATACAGAAAAAGGGTATTACATTTCTTCTGTGGCGGATAAGACGTATTTGAATCCGAATGGTTTATTGGATTTCAATGGTATTAGCGTTCAATATACGTTCTACAAGAAAGCTTTAGACAAATTAGAAATTGAACCTTTGGTGTTCCGAGTAGGTACCTATAAGTCAGCCGTTGAGCCATTTATTCGCGAAGATATGAGCGAAGAAAACAAGGCCCAGACGTCCTCTTTCTTACAATCGATTAACACGTATGTGTTTGATAAAATTGCGCGTTCTAAAAATATTCCGGTTCGTAAATTAGATCAAATTGCCGATAGTTTACAGGCTTTTGAACCTTCTAATGCAGAGAAATTAGGAATGGTGAAGCAAGGGTATTGGGATGAGTTTGAGGCTTTAATGAAGAAAGCTTCGGGTGAGAAAGAGAAAGTGATTTATGTGTCGATAAATAATTATTTGAAGGCAAAAAATCCAATTGATGAAGTAGAAGGAAAGGATCGCATTGCCGTATTAGTGGCAGAGGGTGAGATTTCTGGAACGAGAGCAAGTGAGGGAAATATTGGTTCCGATGATTTCGTAAAGGAATTGAAGAAATTACGCGAGAGTAAATCAGTGAAAGCGATTGTGCTTCGTATTGATTCTCCGGGTGGATCCTCTTTAGCTTCCGATATCATGTGGCGCGAGATTGAATTGACCAAGAAGGTAAAGCCGATTATCTCGTCTATGTCGAACTATGCAGCTTCAGGTGGTTATTATATGGCGATGGGAACGGATGTGATTGTGGCACAACCAACGACGATTACAGGTTCAATTGGAATCTTTGCCGCTTGGTTTAACGTGGACAACTTCTTAAAAAATACCTTGGGTATCACACAAGATCACGTAAATACGCATGCGAATTCGAATTTTATGAATTCGGCTGGGGCATTGACGGATTTCCAAAAATCAGTCGTTCAGAATTCGGTGAACAAGGGCTATCTGTCCTTTACTACCAAAGCAGCTGCAGGCCGTAAGATGACATTGCAGCGTTTGCAATCGTTAGCTGGTGGACGTGTTTGGACAGGTGCACAAGCGAAGCAGATTGGCTTAGTGGATGAATTAGGTGGTTTAGATAAGGCAATTGAAATTGCGGCTGCTAAGGTGAAATTAAAGCCGGGTACTTACAAGGTTTCGGTTTATCCGAAGGCGAAATCATTCGTAGACGAGTTGTTGAATTCAGCGACGTCTGAAACATCGCTTTCAGAGCGTTTACTAGCTAAAAATATTCCTTGGGCTTCGTCTGTTTTAGAGGTGAACCGTTGGAAAAAGAGAGAAGGCTTCTTAGCAATGATGCCTTATTTAATGGAATTTGAATAGAAATAAAGCTTATATGGTACGTAATAATTGGACTCGAGAAGAGGTAGAAAAAATATACAACCAACCCTTTTTGGATTTGGTCTATCAAGCTGCGACGGTGCATCGCGAGAATTTTGACCCGAATGAGGTTCAAATCTCTACGTTGCTTTCCATCAAAACGGGTGGTTGTCCAGAGGATTGTTCTTATTGCTCGCAGGCAGCTCGTTACCACACGAATGTGAAGGTTCAGAAGTTGCTTCCTTACGAGGAGGTCATTCAGGCAGCTAATCGTGCGAAAGATAGTGGTAGTTCTCGTTTCTGTATGGGAGCGGCTTGGCGCGAGGTGCGTGATAACAAGGACTTTGACCGTGTGTTAGACATGGTAAAGGGAGTGAACTCACTAGGTATGGAAGTTTGCTGTACGTTAGGCATGTTATCTGAAGAGCAAGCGCAGAAATTAAAGGATGCGGGTCTTTATGCCTACAACCACAACATCGATACGAGTGAAGAATATTACGACGATGTTATTTCAACGCGTACCTACGATGATCGTTTAGAGACGCTAGGGAACGTACGTAAAGCGAAGTTATCTGTTTGTTCAGGTGGTATCATCGGAATGGGCGAAAGTGCTGGAGATCGCATTGGAATGCTTTTGACGTTAGCGAATTTGCCAGAACATCCAGAATCTGTTCCAGTGAACAATCTGGTACCAGTTGAGGGAACACCTTTTGAGAATCAAAAGACAGCCTCTGTTTGGGATCTAGTACGGGTTATCGCCACAGCTAGAATTATGATGCCCAAGTCCGCGGTTCGTTTATCTGCCGGTCGTTTAGAATTAAACTACGAGGGCCAGGCTTTCTGTTTCATGGCAGGGGCAAATTCGATCTTTTCTGGTGATGTTTTATTAACTACGCCTAACCCGGATACGAAATCAGATGCGGAATTATTCCAAATCTTGAGTATCAAGCCGAAAGAAGCATTCAAAGATGCACGTAAATCAGGGATTGAATTTAACCAGATTCCAAGTGCACAAGGCCTAGAGCATAAGCACTAGTTTTTACAAACATAAATGAAGCGCTATTTCGAAAGAGGTAGCGCTTTTTTTATAGGCTTTTCTGCATTCGGTAATGTTGGATTTCGCCGAACAATAGATAGGATTCGGCGACAATAGTATAGCCAATTGCCTCATAAAAGGGCACCGCATTTTCCCTTGCTTCTAAGACTATTTCAGTCCAGCCTTTTTGGATCGCTTTCTCTTCCAAGTAAGCCATAATCGCTTTACCAATTCCCTTTCCTTGAGCTTCAGTTGCTGTTGCGACACAACGCACCTGTCCTTGCTTTTCAGCGGACTCATGCATACGCGCTACGCCTAATACCTTTGTGCCTTCCACTGCGATGGCATGAATGGCTTGGCCTTCATCTGCCAACACTTCAGAGCCAAGCGGTTGACTCCAAGGTTCTCTTAATACGTTAAAACGCAAGGCGTAGTAGGCTTTCCAGTCCGAGTCGGTTTGGGGAGATTTTATTTCTAGCATTGTAGTGTAAAAAAAATGGCGCCACCCTGCGGGTGGCGCCATAAATATACTCGATTTCGATCCTATTTTGCAAAGTTCACGGCGCGCATTTCGCGAATCACCGTTACTTTAATTTGACCAGGATACTGCATCTCTTTCTCGATTTTTTGAGAAATATCAAATGATAAGTTAGACGCTTTTTCATCGCTTACATTCTCTGAATCGACCATGATACGAAGCTCACGACCCGCTTGGATCGCATAGCACTTCTGAACACCATCGAATGAGGTCGCTAATGTTTCTAAATCACGAAGACGTTTCATGTACGACTCCATCATCTCGCGACGCGCACCTGGACGTGAACCTGAAATCGCATCACACACCTGAATGATAGGAGAGATCATGGAAGTCATTTCACACTCATCGTGGTGAGCTCCAATCGCATTACATACCTCTGGATGCTCTTTGTATTTCTGAGCCAGTTCCATCCCTAGTAATGCGTGAGGAAGTTCTGGCTCTTCATGCCAGACTTTACCAATATCGTGCAATAGACCTGCACGCTTCGCTAGTTTTGCATTCAATCCTAATTCAGCTGCCATCGTTGCACAAAGTTTTGCGACTTCGCGCGAGTGTTGCAATAGGTTTTGGCCATAAGATGAACGGAAACGCATACGTCCCACCATCTTAATTAATTCTGGGTGTAATCCGTGAATACCTAAATCAATTACGGTCTTCTCACCAATTTCGATGATCTCATCGTCGATGTTCTTACGAGTCTTATTCACGACCTCTTCAATACGAGCTGGGTGAATACGGCCATCTTGTACCAAACGGTGCAAAGATAAACGGGCAATCTCACGACGTACGGGATCAAAACCTGAAATGATAATAGCCTCTGGTGTATCATCTACGATGAATTCCACACCTGTCGCAGCTTCAAGTGCCCGAATGTTACGACCTTCGCGACCAATGATTTTACCTTTGATATCATCAGATTCGATGTTGAAAACAGATACGCAGTTTTCAATCGCATTTTCAGCTGCCGTACGTTGAATTGTTTCGATCACGACTTTCTTCGCTTCTTTCGTAGCCGTCAATTTAGCTTCTTCGATCGCTTGTTTCACTAAAGAACTTGCTTTCGATTCTGCCTCAGCCTTCAAGGCATCCATAATTTGTTGACGAGCTTCGTCAGCAGAAAGACCTGCAATTTTCTCTAATTGGCTGATTTGATTCGCCAGCATCGCTTCTGCTTCCTCGCGTTTCTTCTCCACCTCTTCCAGCTTCTTGCGGAAGTTTTCTTCCTTAGCCTGTACGCTCTGTTTTGCGGAATGTAATTCTTGTTCTGCCGTGCGTTGTTGCTCAGCCTGTTGTGCTAATACGCGCTCTTTTTCGCGTAGTTTTTGTTCGTTCTCTAAAAGAATTCCCTTTTTGTTTTGAGACTCTTCTTCGAATTCAGCACGAAGACGTAGGAAGTTTTCCTTCGCTTCAAGCATACGGTCTTTTTTGATGTTTTCTGCAGAGAGTTCTGCATTTTTTAGGATGTCTTCCGCTTTGCGTTGCGCATCCCCTTCGATGTTTTTATTTACTTTCGAGTAGAATACTTTTCCGGCAAATAACCCTCCGGCCGCAGCGATAAGAGGGAGAATAAAAGTTAATATAGTGGACATATAGAACGAATGTGTGTTTATACAGTAGTCCCCGGAAAAATCGAAATAAAAGGAAAATTATACTGTGAACTCAGCCGCAAGTGATAACAATTCATTGTTTTCTTCCAAAACATCGTCTTGGAGTGAATTGTGTTCTGCGTCAAATTTCAAACCACACATGGCTAAATCGAGTGCCACCATCGCCATCACGGCTGCGGGATCTGAACTATTTGTTTCTTGTTCGTAATAACGAACCAGTTTGTTCACTAATGATGCTGCATTTCTTACGTAAGCCTCCTCGCCCGGACTAACCCTTAAGGCAACACTTTGTATGCCTACCAGTAGATTACAAGGGATTTTAGGATTCATGGATTGCGTAATTGGTCAATGCAATGATCTATTTTTGTAATATATTCTTCTAACTTTTGTTTCAACTCAGCGGTGGGAACTGCTGTGTTATCTGTACTAGCTACAATTTTAGCGAAATTATCTGATTTTTTAAAGTTTTTCTCCAATTCTTTTAGCCGTCTTTGGGTTTTCGCGAGTTCCTCAGATTTTACAGCTAGCTTTTGTTGTAGATCTTCCAGTTCAGCCTGTTTTTGGACCAATGTGCCTTGAAATTCGTGTAAACGCGCTACCATCCCGCTGATCTTCAGCTTGAGGTTCAGGTATTGCATTTTTAATTCACTTTTCATTTCAGGGCTAAGCTAGGTTTTCCGTTTTTCCAGGAGAATTCTTTGATTAAAATATAGGCCAAAATACAAATAAATCCGATGTTCTGACTGATGATCATCGGAATTTGTAGGCTCGCTAGGATTGACCCAGCTTGAATCGCTACAACACCTAAACAGATGTAAACGATGGCTGCCATCCAGCGGTAGGGTGCGGGATCGTATTTTTGGCCCCCTACATAACACAATAATGTCATCACAATCGCTGAAGTCAAGAAAGAATAGGCGCAAGCCATATAGCCATAGATAGGGATAAAAATGACATTCCCAATCAAAGTAACAGCCAGGCCAGTCACCGTAATCACTGTTCCCATATAGGTTTTGTTCGTCTTTTTAAACCAAACTGACTGCGTGTAATACACTCCTAAAAACAAGTTCGCTAACAAGAGAACAGGCACCACCCCAATGCCCTCCCAATAGATGGATTGACGCAAAAATAGTCCCTGAATCCAGAATAAATTCGAGCTCACACCCACCCACAAAATCAAGCAAACAATGACAAACCAATGGCTCACCAGGGCTAAATTGGATTGTGAATTTTCCGCAGACTTCGAACCTAAAAAGAAAGGCTCTGCCGCGTACTTAAAAGCTTGGATCGCTAAACTCATAAATACAGAAAGCTTGTAGCAATTACCGTAAATCCCTAAGGCGTCTTCCGAACTTCTGCCTGGATAAAATCCCGCTGGTAGAAACTCTTCAAGTAGCAAGCGGTCAAACATTAAATTGAACATGGCTGCTAAACTCATGAACATGATGGGGTAGGAGTAAACCCACAATTTCTTCATTTCGGCGCCATCCCAAGTCCATTTGAAATCCGCAAAAGAGGAGCGTAACCAATAAAAGAGACTAGCGTTTGCGAGCAAATTAGCCAGAAAAATATAGCCAGCTCCGATGCTAGGGAGATAGAGATTCTGTAAAAAAGCAGGTCCCCAATGTCCTTCATGCATGGGTTTTAACAGAGCCAAAAAGAAGAGATTTAACCCCACGTTAATCAGGATGGAAACGATTTTTGCCTTGACAAATAATTGAATTTTACGTTCCAGTCTTAAACGCGCGAAAGGGATCGCTGTTACGGCATCAATAGCTAAAATCAAGGCAAGCCAGCGCATGAATTGACCTTTACCTTCGTACCCGAGTTGCGCCATCAAAGGATCTGCAAAGACAAATAATCCCACAGTAAATAGGCCAGATGTCAGGATGATGGCCGTTAAAATGATATTATAGTAGCGTTCTGGCGCCTCTTTCGCATAGCGAAAATAAGCCGTTTCCATTCCGTAAGTGTAGATGATATTGGCGATAGCTACGTAACCATAGAGTTTGACATTAACACCCAAGGCAGCCGGCATAAAGGCGGCGGTATGGATGAAAACCAATAAAAAATTCAGGGAACGCCCTAGGATCGTACTGAATCCATAGGAAAGGGTTTCGCCAGCTAATTTTTTAAGAATGGACATGCGTGAATGTTCGGTCAATTCTCAAAGTTACAATTTATTGCTTTTGATAGCCGATGATTTGGTAAAAATGCTCAGAATAACTTTCGCTAATCGGAATATGATTCTCGCCTATTTTGATTTTTTGGCTGCGAATAGACTCCATCTTACTGAGTGAAACGATGAACGATTTGTGTACCCGAATGAAATCAGTTGATGGTAATTTTTCCTCGATGGACTTCATCGTCATGCGACAAACGACTGGGAATTTTTGGGTTCTTAGGTGGATTTTAATGTAGTCTTTTAAACCCTCGATGTAGAGAATGTCTTCGAGCATAATCTTCATCAACGAGTAATCCGCATGAATGAAAATGAACTCTAATTTAGGAGCTTCTGCCGGTTTATTTAGCACTAGCTTGCTCTTGTGATAGTCTAGGGCCTTGTGGCTGGCCTTTAAAAAACGCTCAAAATTGATCGGTTTTAGTACGTAATCGATCACATCTAAATTGAATCCATCTAAGGCATATTGTTGGTAGGCGGTCACAAAGATGACCATGGGTTTTGTGGTCAAGCTCTCTAGAAACTGTAGGCCGGTCATTCCGGGCATTTGTATGTCCAGAAATAACAAATCCACTGGATTATTCTCTAAGTATTCCACGGCCTCCATCGCGTTTCGGCAACGCTTCACGAGTTGCAAAAAGGGAACTTTGGAGATATTATCTTCGACTAAGTCCAAAGCCAAACTCTCATCATCTACCGCCAAGCACTTCAAAATCGTACCCGGGATTTCCACTAGATTTTCTTCTGACATGTTATACGTGTTGAATGGTGAGTGTGATGATAAATTCTGATCCGAAATCATTAACGTCTAACTGGTGATTTGTAGGATATAATAGCTCCAAACGACGTTTTACATTCGCTAGACCTATACCAGAACTTTCGTCCTTAATTTCGTTTATCGTTGTGCCTTTTTTATTGGCAACTCTAAAATATAGTTCCGTTGCACTATCTTTTAATTCAATCTCGATGGTAGGATTTTCGATGAACCCCACCCCATGCTTGAACGCATTTTCCACGAAAGGAATCAATAACATGGGCTCGATATGGCTTGATTTTGGCCCTAATGCATGCTTGAAATCAATTTGTATATCATCCCCAAAACGAATCTTCTGTAAGTCGATATAACTTTCTAAATACACTAATTCCTTGCTGATGGGCACGATGGAATCATTCGTCTCATAAATCATGTAGCGCATTAATTCCGATAATTTTACCACCACGGGCTCCACCATTTCGGGTTTTCTTCGGGATAACGAAACCACACTATTCAATACGTTAAACATGAAATGCGGGCTGATCTGTGAGCGTAAAAAGGAGAGCTCCGATTTCAAGCGCTCATTTTCTTGTTCTTTGACTTGCTCATCCTCTTTCATGCGGTCCGAAATCAATCGATAGGAGGTTCCAATGGCTGCGTAGAACAACAATTGAAAGATCATACGCATTAAGGCTCCTCTACGAGGTCCACCACCACCGCCTTGACTATCTGGATGTATGAAATGGGTGTAAAACCAATGAAATACCTCTTCGTGGATCCAAAGCATAAATACAATGGCTCCAATAAGAGTCAATAGGTAGATAATGACACCTTTGGCCCTCAGTAACTTAGGGAGTAAGATCTCGGTGTTTAAATAGAAAAAGGGGATATTGATAACCGTAAAGCTGGTCATGTAGAAGATCCAAAAATAGGAGCGGCGAATTTCTTCTGCGTTATTTGAATTTGTATTCGGCCCTAAAAGTATAGGTAGTGCAATCAGGAAAGCCCAAAAAAACAGGTGCAATAACAGGTTCCTGAATGTAGACGTCTTATTTATCATGGGTTTTAGGGTGCTTTTTATAATCAGCGAATTCAAATTAAGATAATCTTCCTTATATTTCCATTATAATTTCTACCACTGTACTGAATGTGCCGATGAAAAGGCCAAATGATTTTCGGTAGATTTGATCAAACCTACATTTTAACCATGAAGAAATTCCTCTTTTCGTTGCTGCTCGCCACGCCCATTTGCGTTTGGGCTCAGCAATCGATTCCCCTCACAGATTTGTCTGCTTTTGACCAGCCTAGTAAGAACTGGACGATTGAACAGGCCGTTTTTGCCAAGTATTCGGATACGCTATTTCAGGTAAGTCCTGGTAGCGGTGTTTTGGTTAACACGTTGAGAGGCGGGAAATACCATCGCACGGATGATTTGAAGTCCAAAATGCAGCACGGTGACATCCGATTATTAGTCGACTTTATGTTGCCTAGAGGAATGAATTCCGGCATTTATTTACAAGGTCGCTACGAGGTACAATTGTACGATTCGTGGGGAAAGAAAACCGTGAAATACGATGACTGTGGAGGTATTTACGAACGTTGGGATGATTCGCGCGGTAAAGGAAAAGAAGGTTACGAGGGTTATGCTCCCCGCCAAAATGCGAGTAAAGCTCCCGGCTTATGGCAGACTTTAGAGATTGATTTTCAAGCCCCTCGTTTTGATGCGAATGGTAAAAAAATCGCGAATGCGATCTTTAAAAAAGTGATCCTAAACGGTTTAGTCGTTCAGGAAAATATCGAAGTTTCTGGGATGACGCGCGGAGCGATTTTCGATAAGGAGGCGCCTTTTGGTCCTATCTTAATCCAAGGCGATCATGGTCCCGTGGCGTTTAGAAATCTGCGTTTTGAGACTTATGAAAAGCCTACAGCTTCTTTAGGAGAGGTCTCCTATGACTATTACACAGGAAAATTTACTGACCCAATTGTCCCTACTACTAAGCCAGTTTCCTCAGGTAAATTGCCTGCCTTGACCTACCGTGTCATTCCGGTAAACAATGATTATTTGATTCATTACAAGGCAGAATTATCGATTCCGGAGGATGATAATTACGAGTTTCAGACCTATTGGACGGGTTCTGGAGAATTGAAGGTGGATGGTGTCGTATTAAATAAGGGGGCACATTGGTTCAACGAAATGGTGCCGGCGTCCACATTCTTAAAAGCCGGTAAACATCAATTGGAAATAGTTCACATCAAAGATTTCCCTTGGGGACCTAAGGCTTTAGGTTTGAACGTGAAGCGCATTGGCTCTCGTTTGGTTTCCCTTCACGAGAGAACATCGCTACTCGATCCAGATGCAGTAGGTCTTATCGAGGTGAAGGCGAATGCAGAACCGGTATTGCAACGTTCATTTGCCTTTCATCAAGGAAAGAAAAAGACACACGTGATTCACGTAGGTGACCCTGCTGGATTGCATTACAGCTACGACTTAAAACAAGGAGCGATTCTTCAAGTTTGGCGAGGTAAATTCTTAGATGCTACCCAAATGTGGGACAACCGCGGCGAGCCTCAGACTTCAGAGCCTTTAGGTTTAACCGTAGTTCAAGACGGAAAATTCCCCTTAGCTTTAGCGCATCAAGCACAAGCAGATTCAACTGATTTAGTTTATAAAGGCTATCGTTTAGAGGCGGGTCGTCCCATTTTTATGTATGAGTGGACGGCGGCGAAGTTGCGGGTGGAAGATCGCATTCAGCCAGCAGGAAATGGGTTAAAGCGTACGTTGACCTTGGTAGGTGCAAGTCCGCAAAAAACCGATGTGGAGGCTGTATTAGCTACTGGACATCATTTGTCTATCCTACAAAATGGTTTGGCTTCACAGCCTGGTAACTTTATCGAATGGAAAGGTGCCTCCGCTGAATTATTGAAAATAGCTTCCGGCGCGCAAGAGATTCGTGTGCCTTTTACTGGAGCACAATTCACTTATGACTTGATTTGGTAACGATGAAAAAATATACAGCCTTTGTTTTATTGTTTGCAGTGACCCTAGGGGCGTTTGCGCAAACAAAACCGGCTCCTAAAAAAGAGCAAGATTATTACGAAATTAAGACCCTTTCGATCCCGAAAGAGATCTATCTAGAGGTGGGCGGCTTGGCAACGATGCCAGATGGCCGTTTGGCGGTCAGTACGCGGAGAGGGGAGATTTGGATTGTGGAAAACCCCTACCAAAAAACAAGTCATCAAACCTATTACCGTCGTTTCGCGAGCGGATTACACGAGGTGTTAGGCCTGGCTTACAAGGATGGCGCATTTTATTGCTCGCAACGCGGTGAGTTGACAAAGATTTCGGATACGGATCGCGATGGAGTAGCGGATTTATATGAGCCGATCTACCAATTTGATTTATCTGGAAACTACCACGAATACACTTACGGTCCCGTGATCGATAAGAATGGGGATATGTGGGTGAGTTTGAATTTGGCGTGGGTAGGTTTTGGCGAAGGTAAGTTTGCCAAATGGCGCGGCTGGTTCGTGAAAATCACACCTGAAGGTAAATTAGAGCCATTTGCGGGTGGTTTACGCTCTCCAGCGGGTTACAGTTTTAATGATGAAGGAGACTTATTCTACGGCGAAAACCAGGGAGATTGGGTAGGTTCTGGTCGGGTAACGCACTTAGCAAAGGGTGACTTTGCAGGGAATCCAGGCGGCCTTAAATGGGCGAAAGAACCCAATAGCCCCTTGAAACTTAGCTTAGAAGAGATTCAAGATAATGGTTCACCCATGTTCGAAGCGGCTAAGAAAAATCCCAAGATCAAATTACCCGCTGTTTGGTTTCCTCACGCCATCATGGGTATTTCCACTTCAGACGTTTTACAAGACACGACAAAAGGTAAATTTAGTCCGTTTCCTGGCCAGTATTTCGTGGCAGATCAAGGACAATCCAAAGTGATGCGGATGGGTCTTGAGAAAGTGAACGGTGTTTACCAAGGATTTGCCATCAATTACCGGGAAGGCTTCCAGTCGGGTATTTTGCGCGAACGTTTTGGCCTAGATGGCAGCATGTTCGTGGGAATGACATCTCGTGGCTGGGGAAGTACAGGGAAGGATGATTTCGGTTTGCAACGTTTGTTTTGGAACGGTAATGTGCCATTTGAAATCGATATGATCAAGGCCAAGTCAGATGGTTTTGAGTTTAGTTTTACACAGCCAGTCGATGTGAATTCAGTGAAAAAAGCTGCTTCTTATGCGATTCGATCGTATATCTACAAATACCAGCATCAATATGGTAGCCCAATAATTGAGTTGAAAGACTTAAAAATCAAAGGGGTAGAAGTGTCAGCAGATCGCAAGAAAGTACGCATTTCGATAGACGGTATTCGCCGCTTCTTCATTCATGAATTTACGCTGAAAGGGGTTTTGAATGACAAAGGGGAGCCTTTATTGCACGAGACGGCTTATTACACCTTAAATGAGATTCCGGCGGGGCCAGCTTTAGTGGCGGCGGCACCTGAAGCGGAAATCAAAGTGATAGTGACAACTCGCACCGTTAAAAATTCAATGGGCTATGAATTAGGCATTGCGGGTCTATTGAAGAAACATACGTGCTCTGCTTGCCACGCGAAAGACAGTAAATTGATAGGGCCTGCCTTTACGGAAATCGCCAAGCGGAATTATTCGAACCAGAAAATTTTGGAGTTAGTCTACAAACCTAATCCCCAAAACTGGCCAGACTTTGCCACCGAAATGGCACCGATGAGTCACGTGCCTAAGGCGGATGTACTGAAGATTGCAGGCTGGATTAATGGTCTGCGAGAAACAGAAGGTCTGAAGAACCACGACTAAATAAAAAAGCTCTCTGCGATGAACAGAGAGCTTTTTTGTAAATGATAGAAAGCTTATTTCTTAGCAGCAACGCTACCTTGAATCGCTAAAACGATTTGAGAAACTTCGCCGTTATTCATCACGGTTACCGTTTTATTGAAGTTTCCTGGGCGACCAGCTGAATTGTAAGAAGCCGTTACTTTACCTGTTTTACCTGGCATAACTGGCTCTCTTGTCCAATCTGGAGTAGTACATCCGCAAGATGGTTGTACGTTAGAAATAACAACAGGTGTTTTTCCTGTGTTTGTGAATTCAAAGCTATACGTAGCAATAGTTCCCTCTGTGATGGTTCCGAAATCGTGCTTTTCTTGTTTGAATTTTAAAGCACCTTGCGCGTTCGAAGTGAAGGCAAAGCCTAAAACAAGCGCAAATAGGGCGATTAATTTTTTCATATCTAATTTCATTGGTTTTATATACAGTTCAAATCTATAAACAATAAAAGATTTCGACAAGTTTCTTGTCCGGATTCTGTTTGGAGGCCGAGGATTTTGTTGTATTTTTACGTGTTTATTAAGACCAAGCATTTGAATTCATTTACTTTTTCTAATCCAACCGTTTCCTTCGATCCTGCTGCAGTGCTCGAGGACTATCGCCTGGCTGCTATCAGCCGTGCTTGTAGTCTTTTGGTACGTAAAGAGGTGTTTTCTGGCCGGGCGAAGTTTGGTATTTATGGGGATGGTAAAGAGTTGTGTCAAATTGCTTTAGCGCGTTCTATGCGCCCAGGAGACTATATCTCCGGTTATTATCGGGACCAAACCATTGGTGCGGCCATCGGGGATTTAACTTGGCCACAGTATTTTGCCCAATTATACGGTCATCCGGACATTCAATTTGACCCCCATTCTGGTGGACGTCAGATGAATAATCACCACGCCACCCGTTGGTTAGATGAGGACGGTAAATGGCTAGATCAGACCTCTCGATACAATACCGTGGCCGGAATTTCGTCCACAGCTGGTCAAATTCCACGTGCTTTAGGCATCGCCTACGCCTCTAAAATGTACCGTGAAAGGGCGGATTTAAAACAGCACGCGGCGTTATTCTCTAAACAAGGTCAAGAAGTTTGTTTTACTACGATTGGGGATGCATCCACGTCTGAAGGAATGTTTCTAGAGTGTATCAATGCCGCAGGTGTGTTACAGATTCCAATCGTGTTTTCGGTTTGGGATGATGGCTATGGCATCTCGGTTCCTATTGAGTTTCAAACGACAAAATCGTCTATTTCGAAGGCTCTAGCGGGTTATCAGCGTAATGAGCAGGAGAAAGGATTAGAAATTATACAAGTAAAAGCCTGGGATTACCCCGGTTTAGTAGCGGCATACCAAAAGGCGGCAGATCTAGCGCGCAAGGACTTTGTTCCTTGCCTAGTGCACGTAGTAGAATGTACGCAACCGCAAGGCCACTCTGCGTCAGGATCACACGAACGTTACAAGTCAGCGGAACGATTAGCTTGGGAATTAGAGGCAGATTGCAATGTGTTGTTCCGTCAATGGGTATTAAACCAAAATATCGCCTCAGAAGACGCCTTAAAAGCGATTGACGAGGAGGCAGCAGTTTTAGCGCGCAAGTACCAGAAAGAAGCTTTTGCGGCCTATATGGCCTCAGTTGAAGTAGATAAAAAAGGTTTCTTGCGCATCGCGAAGAACCTATTAGAGTCCACGAATGAACCTAGTTTATTGCAGCCCATCATTGATGAGCTTAACGCGCTCCCTTATCCTATTTTTAGTGATTTAGTGCGCGCTGGTCGCAAGACTTTACGTGCCTTCCGATTCTACCAAGGTCCTGCCGTTAAATTACTGCGTAAATGGTTAGATGACCTTGAAAAATTAAACCGTAGACGTTTTAGCTCACATCAAATGAGTGAGTCAGATGAGTCTCCCTTGTTAATTCAAGGTATAAAGCCGACTTATGAAAAAGAGCCCGTTTTAGTGGACGGGAGAGAGATCTTAAATAAGGCATTTTCTCAGTTTTTAGAAGATCCTCGCGTATTTATCCTAGGAGAAGACGTGGGAAAAATAGGGGATGTGAACCAAACCCTAGCCGGATTACAAGATAAATTTGGCCCGCTGAAAGTGACTGATACAGGTATTCGCGAGGTAAGTATTGTGGGTCAGGGAATCGGTGCTTCGATGCGTGGCTTGCGCCCGATTGTTGAGATTCAATATTTGGATTATATATTTTATCCCTTCCCTGTATTATCAGATGACTGGGCTTGTTTACATTACCGTACAGCAGGAGGCCAAAAAGCCCCGATGATCCTTCGCACGAGGGGGCATCGTTTGGAGGGGATTTGGCATTCAGGAAGTCCGATGGCCGTTTTAATTAACGGATTACGCGGCGTGCATTTCTGTGTGCCTCGTAATATGACGCAAGCAGCTGGGATGTACCGCACCCTTTTAAAGGGCGATGATCCAGGTATTGTGATTGAATGCTTGAACGGATACCGTTTGAAAGAACCGATGCCGTCGAATTTAACTGAGATCGAGGTGCCGTTAGGCATTCCTGAAATATTGCGCGAGGGTACGGATATTACGGTAGTAACGTATGGATCGATGTGCCGAATTGTGATGGAAGCGGCGGAGACCTTAGCGGGATTAGGAATCTCCGTGGAAGTAATCGATGCCCAAACTTTATTGCCATTTGACAGACACCACAGCATTTTAGCTTCGATTCAAAAGACCCATCGCGTGATTTTCGCAGATGAAGATATGCCGGGTGGAGCATCTGCTTATATGATGCAGGAGGTCTTAGATAAACAAGGAGCCTTTACCTGGTTAGAAAGTCCAGCCGTTTGTATCGCGGCAACGGCTCACCGTCCTGCCTATAGTTCGGATGGAGATTATTTCTCTAAACCGAACACGGAAAATGTCGTGGATGCCGTCTACGAAATCATGCGGGAATCGGATCCGTCGACCTATCCAGCTATCTATTTTTAAGATGAAAGCGTATTTTCAGGCTATTTGGGACGGAATTCAGAGCACTCGAAAGGGGATGGCTTTGACGTGGAAACACGCCTGGGCCGCTCGGAATCAGCGAAGCATCCAAAATATCCAAAATCCTGAATATTTTAATCAGAAGGCTGGTATTGTCACACTTCAATATCCCCAACAACAAATACCTACTCCCGTTAACGGACGCTACCAGTTACATAATGAAATGGATGATTGCATTGTCTGTGATAAATGTGTGAAGGTTTGTCCGTTAGATTGCATCGAAATCGACCCAATTAAAGCGACGGGCTTAGTAGGAACGGCATCGGATGGTTCGCCCATTCGTTTATATGCCGCGAAATTCGATATTGACATGTCCAAATGTTGCTTCTGTGGCCTTTGTACCACGGTTTGTCCGACGGAATGTTTGACAATGACCTCAGAATACGATTTCTCTGTCTTCGATGTGAAGGAACATAATTTTGAATTCGCGAACTTGACCCCGGAACAAGCGGCTGAAAAGCGCGCGTTGTACGAGCAATTTGTGGCAGAGAAGGAAGCGGCGAAAGAGGCAGCGAAAACAGCAGCACCTATGCAGGCCGCACCGCAGCCGGCCGCACCTATGCAGGCCGCACCCGCTCAGACTGAAACCGAGCAAACAAACACGGAGGAAAAATCTGCTACTCCTAAACCAGCCTTCAAGCCCGCTTTCAAGCCTAGTTTTAAACCGAAGCCTAAACCTGACGCCGAATGAGCCCCTTAGTTCTCGCTTTCTTGGTGTTAGCCTTATTGACCTGCGGAAGCGCGTTGTCGATGTTGTGGACAAAGAATCTGTTGCACGCGGCTTTGGCGATGTTCTTAACGATGCTCGGCTTAGCCGGACTTTATGTGTTAGCTTATGCGGACGTATTAGCGGTCGCACACTTACTCGTGTATGTGGGTGGGGTGCTAATTCTGATTCTTTTTGGAATTATGCTAACGAATCAAACTGACCCAGCCACAGGAAAGAATCACCTGATGACGCGGGAGTCGGCTCGTTTATTGCCTATTTCGATTGGATTATCTTTTTTCTTAGGCCTCTTTTGGTTATTCACAAAAGGACCTTGGATCCATAATTTGCCTGTAACCGGGGAGTCTAAATTACGGGAAGTAGGTTTAGGCTTGTTGACTGAATATGCCTTCCCTTTCGAATTAGCAGGCGTTTTTTTATTGATTGCCTTGATAGGCGCCACTTTTGTCGCGAAGAGCCATGACTGATATTCCGGTAATCTATTTCTTGTGGGTGTCTGCGTTTCTGTTTGCGACGGGATTATCGATTTTGCTATTGAAGAAGAATACGATTTTCGTGTTAATGGGAATCGAATTGATTTTGAATGCAGCGAATTTGAACTTGGTCGCCTTTTCTAAAAATGATCCTTCGCTGCAAGGCTTGTATCTAAGTATTTTCGTGTTAGTCGTGGGTGTTTGCGAAATGGCGATTGCCTTGGCGATTGTATTGCAAGTGTATCGAAACTACCGCGCGATCGAGGTGGATCAGTTCAAATCAGAATACTAGAGGTTTTCTAATTGCTTTTTGAATTTGAGGGCTTTCATTTTGCCTAAGACTTTGGCCAAATCCTCTTCCGAAGCTTCTTTCAGCTGCGCCACCGTCCCAAAAGCTTTCAACAACTTAGCCGCCGTTAACTTTCCAATCCCATCCATCGTCTCCAATTGCGATACAATGAAATTCTTGCTTCGCTTATTTCTGTGCGCCGTAATCCCAAACCGGTGCGCCTCATCCCGTAACTGCTGAATCAGTTTCAGTGACTCGGATTTCTTATCTATATAGAGAGGCAAGCTATCCTCAGGAAAATAAATCTCTTCTAAACGCTTCGCTATCCCGATGATGGGGATTTGGCCATATAAACCAATGGCTTTTAAGGCATCACACGCCGAACTCAACTGCCCCTTTCCTCCATCGACAATAATCAAATCGGGTAATTCGGCTTCTTCTTCTAAAAGTCGTGTATACCGACGGGTAATCACTTCGTACATAGTCGCAAAATCGTCCGGACCTTCGACCGTTTTAGGTGTGAAGGTGCGGTAATCTTTCTTAGATGGTAGCGAATTCTTGAAACACACCATCGCAGAGACCGGATTCGTGCCTTGCAAGTTCGAGTTATCGAAACATTCAATGTGTTTAGGCAAGTCGTTCAGGCGCAAATCGTTTTTCAACTTGATCATAACGCGCATCTTGCGATCGCCACCACTTTCTTCCGCCGCCTTGCGATCCGCTTTCTCTTTGCGGAAGTACAAGACGTTCTTTAGCGACATATCTAGAAGCTTCCGCTTGTCGCCTTGACTGGGCAGCGTATTTTTCGCACCTTCGAATTCGATCGACATGGGGATGTTGGTGATAATTTCTTTAGCCTTACTCTGAAACTGATCACGCTTCTCCCAAATCAACATCGTCAACAACTCCGCCTCATCTTCTTCTAATTTCTTTTTCACCTCCCAGGTCTGCGACTGCAAAATCGTCCCATTAATGACCTTCATAAAGTTAATATAGGCCAAAGACTCGTCTGACACCATTGAAAATACATCCACATCGTGGATGGACGGATTCACGACGGTCGACTTCGCCTGGAAGTTTTCTAGCAATTGCCACTTCTCTTTCCACTCCTGCGCCTGCTCAAAAGCGAGCCGGGTGGAGGCTTCTTGCATCTGAGCAATAAAAAAGGTCTTCGCCTTCTGGTAATTTCCCTTCAAAATCTGCGACACCTGATCAATATACTCCATATAGCGCGCCTCCTGCTCTAAACCCTCGCAAGGCCCTTTGCAATTCCCAATATGGTACTCTAAACAAACCTTGTATTTTCCCGCCTCTACGTTTGCCTCTTTTAGATTCAGCGCGCAGGTCCGCAGCGGATACAGCTGGTGCAGCATCTCGAGCAGGGCATTCATTAATTTTGGATTCGCATAGGGGCCGAAAAACGTTCCTAACGAATGATTAATTCTTCTTTCTGTCATCAAGCGAGGAAAACGCTCGCGGGTCAAGCAAATAAACGGATAGGTCTTGTCGTCTCTTAATAGGATATTGTACTTCGGCTGAAACTGCTTGATAAGCGTATTCTCCAAAAGCAACGCATCAAATTCCGAATGGACAATCGTGAACTCCAGCTTTCGAATCTGTGAAACCAGTCGCCTCGTCTTGTTATCCTTGCCTTTGGTATTCGTAAAATAGGAGTTAACCCGGTTCTTTAAATTCTTCGCCTTCCCTATATAGATGATAGTTCCGCTTTCATCAAAGTAGCGATAAACCCCCGGATCTTCGGGTAAGGTAGGAAGGATAGATTTAGGGTCAAAGGTGGACATAGGCCAAAATTAAGCAAAATTCTCTTCTTTGTATTTTTTGTAATTATCTAAGGTGGGCTCTTCTGTCATTTACCTGTATTATCTCTTTATTATCGACATAGTAGGAGAAGGTAAAATCACGACAAAAACCGCTTTTCTGCCGACCAAAGCCATCTTATATATTGTATACAAATGATGAAATAGGCCTCCTGAGAGCGCATTAAGAGAATACTGCTATTTAAAATAAAAAAAATGAAAAAATATCGAGTGAAAACTTGTGCAGGTTGTAAGAATTGGACATATTTGACTGTATGTAATAGTGTAGCATAGTTAAGAAAGGTATTCTATTTCCGAATCGTTTCTTGTTACATGTTGTACTATTTGAAGATTTGTTTGACGAATAAACCTATTTAAATACTTAAAAACTTTATTAACCATTATCAGAAAGGAGGCCTATCGAATTTTAACACATGAAACCCAAAATTTAATTTAAAAACTAACTTAATCTTTATTATGAAAAACAATTTTTACCAAAGTCTACGAAGCTTTCTTTTGCTAGCGATAGTGATGCTAGGAAGCTTTTCGTCATTTGCCCAAGACCGTAAGGTTACAGGTAAAGTCTCTGGGACAGATTCTCAGGGAATTCCGGGTGTAAGTATCTTAGTAAAAGGAACAAACACAGGAGCTACTACAGATGTTAATGGTGCATTCTCTGTAACTGTTAAATCTGCAACAGCTGTTTTGAATATCTCAGCTGTAGGCTATAAGTCTCAATCAATTACAGTAGGTTCTCAATCATCTATCAATGTTACTTTAGCAGAAGATAACTCTCAGTTAGATGAGGTAATCGTAACAGGTTACTCAGTAACTAATAAGAAGGAATCTACAGCTGCTGCTTCTATCGTTAAAGCGAAGGATTTGCAAATCGCACCTTCAGGTAACGTAGAGCAACAATTACAAGGTCGTGTAGCCGGTGTTACTTTGATCACGAACGGACAACCAGGTACTGCAAGTATCATCCGTGTACGTGGTTTCGGTGCATTTGGTGGTAACGAACCATTGTATGTTGTTGATGGGGTTCCAGTAGGATCTACTGATTTCCTTTCTCCAGATGATATCGAGTCTACAACTGTATTGAAAGATGCGGCTGCTGCTTCTATCTATGGTGCTCGTGCAGCGAATGGTGTAATCGTTTACACAACTAAGCGTGGCGCGCGTAACAAAGGTATCACTGTTACTTATGATGGATTGTACGGTGGTACAGATCCTAACGTAGGTGGTGTGGCTAAAATGTTAACTCCTCAAGAGCAAGCAGACTGGACTCACGTAGCATACCGTAACAATGCGGCAGCTAACGGAACTGCAGTGGCTTACACTCACCCTCAGTATGGTACTTCAGCGCAAGCTACTTTACCTACTTACTTGCACTTCAATGGCGCAAATGGTGTGAACTCTGGTGATATGGCAGCGGCTCAAGCAGCTTACGCTGCTAACCCTTTGACTACTTTCGTAATCAAAACAAATAAAGCAGGTACTAACTGGTACGATGAAATCACTCGTTTCGGTTCTACAATGCGTCACTCATTAGGTATCCAAGGTGGAACTGACAAAGGTCGTTTCTACTTAGGTTTATCTGGACAAGAGCAACAAGGTATCTTGATCGAAAATGATTTCAAACGTTATTCAGCACGTTTCAACTCAGAGTTTGATTTAGGAAAGAAAGTACGTGTGGGTGAAAACTTACAATTCACGTACCGTTCCGTTCGTGGTCAAGCAGGTGGTAACAATGGTTTAGGTGTTGCTGGTGATGAATCAGTAATCTTATCTGCTTACCGTATGCCTACAGCGATTCCAGTATTTGATGAATTCGGTAGCTATGCTTCTACAAAAGCAGCTGGTTTCAACAACCCTCGTAACCCAGTTCGTCAAATCATGCGTAACAACTCTAACGATAATAACTACAATGCATCTGCATTCGGTAATGTATACGTTGAGTATGAGCCAATCAAAGATTTGATCATCAAGTCTTCAATCGGTGGTCAATATGCTGGTTATGGTTACAAAGATTATAACTACAAATACTTAGGGGATTCTGAGCCAGAGGCGTCAGATTCATTCTATGAAGGTTCAGGTTATAACTTCGCTTATACCTTTACTAACACAGCTGCTTACAAAACTAAGTGGAGAAAACATGGTTTAAATGCGTTAATTGGTATGGAAGCATTGAACACAGGAGCTGGTCGTCAGATCTCTGGTTCAGGTATCAACCCATTCTCAATGGATACGGATTTCGTAACTTTATCATCAGTACAATCTCCTGTAGTTAACTCAGGTTTGTATTCTGGTGTTAATTTCTACTCTTTATTCTCTAAGTTAGATTATAACTTTAACGAGAAGTATTATTTAACGGGAGTTGTTCGTCGTGACGGATCATCTCGTTTCGGTTCTGAGAATCGTTATGGTATCTTCCCTGCAGTTTCTGCTGCTTGGAGAGTAACTTCTGAGGAATTTATGAAAGATCTTCCTGCTATCTCTGATTTGAAAATCCGTGGTGGTTGGGGTTTAATGGGTAACTCGAATAACGTAGACCCTGCTAACCAGTATTCTTTATATGCTGCTAACAAAGGTTCTTCTTATTACCCAATCGATGGTCAATCATCAGGAGCTAACGAAGGATACTACCGTTCTCGTATCGGTAACCCAGCTGCGAAGTGGGAGACTTCAGAAACAATGAACATTGGTTTTGATGCAACTCTTTACAATGGTAAGTGGGAAATCGTATTAGACGTTTGGAGAAAAGATACACGTGATTTATTATTCAACGTGCCTCTTCCAGCGGTTGTAGGACCATCTGCTTCTGCTCCATCTGTGAACGTAGCGAAAATGCGTAACCAAGGTATTGATTTCCAAATCATTAACCGTGGTAACTTAACGTCTGAATTGAAATATGAATTAACATTCAACAATTCATTCTTGAAAAATGAAATCGTTGCATTTGCTCCAGGTATTACGAACTTAACAGGTGGTGCTTTCCGTGGAATCACACCAGTACGTATGGAAGTAGGTCAATCTTTATCTTCTTTCTACGGATACCAAGTAATTGGATATTTCAACACAGCTGCTGAAGTTGCTTCTTCTCCGGCACAAGATGGTAAAGGCTTAGGTCGTTTCCGTTATGCTGATATCAACGGTGATGGAAAAATTACGACTGATGACCGTACGTTCTTAGGTTCTCCTGTTCCTACTTACACAGGTGGTATCAACGTAGGTTTAACTTACCGTGAATTTGAATTCTCTACGTATTTATATGCGTCTGCAGGAAACAAAATCTGGAACCAATCTAAGTGGTTTACAGACTTCTACGGAACGTTTGAAGGATCAGGTAAAGGTGAGCGCGCGAAGCAATCATGGACTCCAGAATTAGGAAACAGCGCTGCTGCTCCGATTTGGGAATCAGCTTCTAACATGTCAACTTCAGCTGGTGCGAACTCTTGGTATGTAGAGAATGGTGATTACTTACGTATTCAAAACATCTCATTAGGATACAACATTCCTAAAGCTTATACTTCTAAGTTAGGTATCAAGCGTGCGAAGTTTACTGTTTCTGCTAACAACATCTTGACTTTAACTAAATACAAAGGTTTAGATCCAGGTGTAGGTGGAGCTGCAGATACAGGATTTGGTATCGATGTGGGTAACTACCCAGTGACTCGTTCATTCAACGCATCTATCAACTTGACTTTTTAATTAGCGAAAGCCATATTTAATGAATAAGAAAATGAAAAATAATCAGATTTTTAAGCGAATCGCTTTAGTGAGTGTGTCAGCTCTTACGTTGACCTTCGCTTGTAAGGATCAGTTTTTAGAAGTTCCGCCTACCGCCTCTTTGGCTCAAGCGCAATTGTCTTCTAAAGCTGGTGTAGAAGGTGCCTTAATCGGTACTTACGCTCAATTAGCTGCAAAAGGCTATTCACGTCTTGCTGCAGGTAATAACTGGGTTTGGGGTTCTATCCGTGGTGGTGAGAACAATAAAGGTACCGATCCAGGTGACTACTCGAATATCAACACCATGCAACGTTATGAAGTTCAGGCTACTGACGGTGACTTGAATGATACATGGAAAGCGAAATACGAAGGTATTGCTCGTGCAAATGCGACTATCAACTTAGCGAATGGTTCGAAAGAATTATCTGCAGCTGATAAGACTCGTATTGTTGCGGAGGCTCGTTTCTTACGTGGTCACTTCTACTTTGAGTTGAAGAAATTATTTAACTCAGTTCCTTACGTAGACGAAACATTAGATTACGGTAAAGGAATCGAAAAAGTAGCTAACACTGACGCATTCTGGGATAAAATCGAAGCTGACTTTGCATTTGCATTTGCAAACTTGCCAGCAACGTCTTCATCTGCAGGTCGTGCTAATAAATGGGCTGCTGAAGCTTATTTAGGTAAAGTGTTATTGTTCCAAGGAAAGTTTGCTGATGCGAAAGCGAAGTTAACAGACGTAATCGCGAACGGTACAACTACGAATGGTAAGAAATATGGTTTAGTTCCTAAGTTTGCTGAAATCTTCAACGCGGAGAATGACAACAACGAGGAAGCTGTATTCGCTATCCAATCTTCGATGAACACAGGTAACGTGAATAACGCGAATGGTTTCGATGACTTGAACTACCCATACAACACGGGTTCTGATGGTCCAGGTAACTGCTGCGGATTCTTCCAACCTTCGTTCTCTTTAGCTAACGCATACCGTACAGTAGGTGGTTTACCTATCTTGACGGAAACGGCTGGAGCACCAGATTATAACTTAGCTGCTAACGCAGTGAAGAATGACTTTGGTGTTAACTCTTCTGCAGCGTTCACTGAAGATGCAGGTGCATTAGATCCACGTATTGACCACACAATCGGTCGTCGTGGTATCCAATACTTAGACTGGATCGAGCACCCAGGTGCTAACTGGATTCGTAAGCAAGATTATGCAGGTCCATATTCTCCTAAGAAATACGTTTACTACAAGCGTCAAGAGAATACATTAACGGATGGTTCTTCTTGGACACGTGGTTATGCAACTATGAACTTCAACATCATTCGTTTCGCAGACGTGTTATTAATGGCTGCTGAAGCGGAGATCGAAGCTGGTTCATTAACAACTGCTTTAGGTTACATCAACCAAGTTCGTAACCGTGCGGCTAACCCTGCAGGTTTCGTAATGAAAGGTGGTGTAGCTGAAGCGAACTACGTAATCGCACCTTACACAGCATTTGCTGATAAGGCTGCTGCTACTAAAGCGGTTCGTATGGAGCGTATGTTAGAATTAGCAACAGAAGGTCACCGTTTCTTCGACTTAGTTCGTTGGGGTACAGACGTTACTACGTTAAATGCTTATTTAGCGTATGAGTCTAAATTCTTAGTAACTAAGTTTGGTGGAGCATCTTACCAAGCGACGGATAAGTATTTACCTATCCCTCAAGCTCAAATCGATATCCAAGGTACTTCTATCTTGAAGCAAAACGCAGGATATTAATTTGTTCTAATTTTTCTTAAAAAAGGTGGGATATTAATCCCACCTTTTTTATTTTCGCTTAAGTTTAAAATTGCCCTATGAAGCCTATATACGCCTATTTATTCGTTGCTTGTTCCTTATTCGTTTTCTCTTGTAAAAACGCCACTACTTTCGAGCTTTTATCCGGTGATGATACCGGTATTCATTTTTCAAACAAGATCGTGGAGAACGATTCTTTGACCATTTTGAAGTATGAATACCTCTACAACGGAAGCGGTGTGGGTATGGGAGATTTCAATAATGATGGGCTTTTGGATCTCTTTTTCTCTGGATCTCAGGCAAATGCAGCTTTGTATTTAAACAAGGGGGAGATGAAGTTTGAAGAGTTAGGTAAGGCCTCTGGTTTAGATACAAAAGATCGCTGGTGTTCTGGTGTCAGTATTGTGGATATCAATGGAGATGGATTGTTGGATGTATATGTATCTGCGACCATGAAAAATGCAGAACGCGATCGCCAAAACATGCTTTTTGTGAACCAAGGAATTAAGGCCGGGAAACCGAGCTTTAAGGAGATGGCTGCCGATTATGAAATTAACGACAATGGACATAGTGAGCACGCGGCGTTCTTTGATTATGATCGGGACGGTGATTTGGACTTATATGTTTTGACAGACGTAATCGATCAATTCCCATCCTTGTATCGCCCCAAAGTAACCGATGGGTCGTATCCAAATACGGACCGTTTGTACCGCAATGAGTGGTCAAAAGAGAAAAATCACCCCGTGTTTACGAATGTTTCGAAAGAGGTTGGCATTACGATTGAAGGATATGGTTTAGGGATTAATATTTGTGATATCAATCAAGATAATTGGCCAGATATCTATGTGACGAATGATTATGTGTCGGATGATATTTTGTACATCAATAATCACGATGGCACGTTTACAGATCAGGCCAAAGCGTATTTCAAGCATACGAGCTTATCCGCCATGGGTAACGACGTAGCTGATATCAATAACGATGGCCGTCCAGATATCGTAGCTTTGGATATGTTGCCAAAGGACAACGAGCGTAAGAAGCAATTAGCGCCACCTAACAGCTATCAGTCCTACCAAAACAGTGATCTGAATGGCTATACTTACCAGTATATGCGCAATTCTTTGCAGTTAAACGCCGGGAAAAAAGCAGATGGTTCACCCGCGCCTTTTCAAGAAATCAGCTTGATGGCGGGAATGGCGGAGACGGAATGGAGCTGGTGTCCGTCGTTAGCTGATTTTGATAACGATGGCTTCCGCGATTTGATGATTACGAATGGTTTCCCGAGGGACGTAACGGATCGCGACTTCATGTTATACCGAGCTAATTCAGCTCGTTTAGCGTCTGATGCCATTTTGCTAGAGCAGATGCCAGTCATTAAAGTAAATAATTATGCCTTTAAGAATAAGGGAGGTATGCACTTTGACGATGTGAGTGCGGCATGGGGAATACAGCGTCCATCTTTCTCGAATGGAGCTTCTTATGGGGATTTGGATAATGATGGGGACTTGGATTATGTAGTGAATAATATTAATGACGAAGCTTTTGTGTATAAAAATAATACAGTAGAAACGAATGCGGATAAGGGACATTATTTACGGGTGAAGTTTGAGGGCAAAGGCCAAAATACGCAAGGAATTGGAACGCGCATCGAGGGTGTTTATGCAGATGGTACGTATTTCTATTATGAGAATTCGCCTTATAGAGGTTATTTGTCTAGCGTGGAGGCGGTGGCTCATATCGGCTTAGGCGCTAAGCAGAAGATTAAAGAATTGCGGGTTATTTGGCCTAATGATTCGATGCAGGTGATTTTAAAACCGGGTATTGATCAAATTCTGAAAGTGAAAATGAGTGATGCGAAACAACGGTATGTTTCCTTATATCAAACGCATGCCCCGTTATTACAAGATGTGACAGATCAAATGCAATTAACCGATGTGCACAAAGAAATGGACTTTATTGACTTCAATTTCCAAAGTTTGATTCCATTCAAGATGTCTCAACTGGGGCCCGGTGCTTCGGTGGGTGATGTGAATGGCGATGGTTTGGAAGACTTCTTTGTGGGAGGCGCGAAGTTTAATTCAGGTATTTTCTATTTACAACAAGCCACAGGAAAGTTTAGCGCTAAATACCTGGAGGGAGTCGCGGAGAAGAAGGAGAAATTAGGAGAGGACTTAGGTTCGCTCTTAATTGATATGGACCGTGATGGGGATTTGGATTTATACATTGCTAGAGGTGGAACAGAGGGGAAAATAGGAGCAGCGAGTTTTCAAGATGTGGTGTATGCGAATGATGGAAAAGGGAACTTTAGTTTAGTCGCTACGGCCTTACCTAGTTTCACAGAGAGTAATGCGGCGGTGAGAGCGGTGGATTTTGATAAGGATGGCGACTTGGATCTTTTTGTGAGTGGACGTAATGTGCCATTCTCTTATCCGCAAGGAACTCCATCCCGTTTGTTACGCAATGATTCGAAGGCAGGAACGATTAAATATACCGATGCCACAGCTCAATGGGCTCCTGATTTATTGAAACCGGCGCTAGCATGCGATGCGATTTGGACGGATTTGAATAATGATGGCTGGTCTGACTTAGTCGTGGCTGGAGAGTTTATGCCGATTCAGATGTATCAGAATGAGAAAGGCCATTTAGTGAAATTAGAAAAAACAGGATTAGAGGAGATGACAGGACTTTGGGGTTCTGTGGCTGCGGCTGATTTTGACCAAGATGGAGATATGGATTTAGTGGCAGGCAATATGGGTAAAAATACCTTGTTGCGCGCGAATGCGAAACAGCCAGTGGATGTATTGCATGGAGATGTGGATGGAAATGGTGTGTATGATGTATTTCCGTTCGTTTATTTCCAAAGTGCGTCAGGGGTGCCTGTTTCTGCGCCTTTGTTTGGTAAAGATGACGTTCATAAACAATTGAATTCGACGCGTCAGCGCTGGGTGTATTACAAGGATTATGGTAAGATCACGCAAGATGATTTCTTGACGGAGAAAGAAAAAGCGAAAGCGTCTAAATTGTCTTTTACGGAGAATGCCTCGATGTATATCGAGAATCTGGGTGGAGGACATTTTAAAGCGCAGGCTTTGCCAGATATGGCTCAGCTGTCGTCACTGAATGGTATGCAGATTTTGGATATTAATGCGGACGGTTATTTAGATATTCTCTATGTAGGTAATAATTATGCCAATGAAGTGGCCATGGGTCGCTACGATGCGTCGAATGGTGGGGTTCTTTTAGGCAACGGTAAAGGATTTACGTATGCTCAGAATTCAGGGATAATGGTTCCGGCTGATGCGAAATCTTTAGTGGGTATTCAAGTAGGTTCAGAACTAGCGTTTATTGCTCTACAGAATAGAGGGCCAATGAAAGTATTTAAGCCTCAGGGTTCTTTTGTAAAAGCCCCTGTGAAACAAGGTCAATCCTTTAGCTATACCTTAAACGGACATAAACAAAAGATCGATTGGAACTATGGTACTTCTTATTTAAGCCAAAGCGCCAGCGCGCAAGCGTTCATCCCGAAGGGAGCGAAACTGAATTAACGAATCGTATTTCGTAAGAGTCTAATCTGAAGGCCAGGTGTTAGTTTAACGCCTGGCTTTGGTTTTCCAAATTGGTAGTTTCCTAATAAGAGATCGATGTCTCCGTCTTTGTCAAAATCCCCCGCATCCATCGCGATGTAATGCGCATCTTCTGGTACGTTTAGATTGCTGACTTGGAAGGTCATATTTCCTTGGTTTTGGAAATACAGAAACGATTCATTCACTCCTTTGTCGTTTTCTGCGAAGAAAGAAATCAAAGCCATATCCAAGTCGCCATCCCCATCAAAGTCGCGCGCAAGGGTTTTGGAAGCGCCATAAGAAGGGTAGAAGTAGGCTTCCTTGAAATTGTTTTTCCGGTCATTTAAAAATACGTGAACCCCGTGGTAGGCCTTCTTCGAATGCGAATAATCGGCATTGTCGCCATTTGAAATGATGATATCATCGAAGCCATCTTTATTCAGGTCCGCAACTTCCATAAAGCTACTTCCCCAAACGGCATCGAACTGCAAAATGGGTTTTTCGACAAAAAGCCCCATTCCTTTATTGATGAACAACGATACGCCCTCTCTAGCCTGCGCCATTAAGACCAATAAATCGGGTTTCCCATCACCAGAATAATCCTTGATGATAACATTTCTAGAACCAGCTTGGGTTTTTAACAAATGACGTTCCTTTGATTTTCCATCTACCCAAACCAATTGCCCCGCTTCAAAACCATATTCACAAATCAAATAATCCTGTGTTCCATCGCCATTAAAGTCCGCTAATTGCATATCGACGGGACGCTTCAATGAATCCACGAGCTTGTCTAATTTTCCGTCTGATTTCAATTGGTAAAGACTACCTAATTTCTGATCATTAGGATACATTTTGCCTATACCTAGCAAGAAGGTTTTTCCTTGAATGAAGGCGGTATTGACGTTTGGGCTTTGGCTTCTTATTTTTGATTTAACGTGCAGTTTGCTATCCAAAACTACGGTCTCATTTGTGTTCATACCGATCCAAGCTTCTGCTTTTGAGGGATGCACTTTCACGGAGGTTACACCACCTAAGTTGACTTGGGGATAGATGAATGTCTCTTGGGTGAAATGTAAGGGCTTAGTTGAAATGGCACTTCTCGCTTTTTGGGGTAGCGGTTTCTCTGGTGCATTTTTAGTGTAATAATCCACAATGGACTGCCAATCTTCGACGCTCATTTCCGGCGTGTCTGGGTAGATATTTAATTCAACGGCGGATTGAAATTGCTCTTCGGGGATTTTGGTCAATAATTCAAATTTATTGCGCATCCCTAGGCGGTAGGACATTTCGATTAAAACGTGGTCGTTCCAGGTCTTTTTGTCCAAAAGGCTCGGATCCGGGAACTTGTGGCAAGAACTACAGTTTTCTTTCGCGAGTTCTTCACCGGTCTTTTTTGTGCTGCAGGCGAAGGTTAATAAGGCAAGGAATACAAAGGCTACAATTCTCATTCAGGTAAGGCGGTTGCGGTTGAACTAGTCAGGGTGGAATCTCCTCCGATTCCTCCCACACAACTAAAGTCAAAGGCTAAGTTTTCAGGTTTGATAAAAGGCATTTTTTGGTAGCCGTCTAAAGCGAGGGAACGATCCCCGTAGACTTTTTCCATAAATTTCGTGAAGGCTGGCATGGCCATTTTAGCACCCTGTCCTAGTTGAATATTTCTAAAGTGAATACTTCGGTCATCTCCACCTACCCAAACGCCAGTCACTAATTTCTGGGTGACACCCATGAACCAACCGTCGGAGAAGTTCGAAGTGGTACCGGTTTTAGCACCGATTTCATTGCCGGCAGCAATAAAGCTGCGGTTCAATCCTTCGGCCGTTCCACCTGGTTCGCGTACCGCGCCTTGCAACATGAACGTCATCAAATAAGCCGTTTCGGGCTTCATAACGGCTTTAGCAGTAGGAGAGAACTCACGTAACACGACGCCGTTTTTATCCGTAATCTTTAAGATGATAATGGGATCGATTTTTTCCCCTCCATTCGCGAAGGTACTGTAGGCTGACACTTGTTCGAAAACGGATACTTCGGAGGTTCCTAGACACAGAGATGGCCCTTCATAAAGGGAGCTCGTAATACCTGCTTTGTGGGCAAAGTCCGCGATTTTGCTGGCGCCTAAGGCTTTCATTAGTTTAGCCGAAATCGTGTTAATCGAACGACCCATCGCGCGGCGAAGGGTTAAACTTTCGTAACTGTATTTGCCATCGGAGTTTTGGGGAGTCCACGTATCGTTTGTTAATCCATCCTCTGTCCCAAAAGTCACCGGTTCATCCACGTATTTATCGCAAGGAGTAGCAATCTCGTTTTCGATGGCTGCCCCATAAACGAATGGTTTGAAGGTAGAGCCTGGCTGGCGCTTACTTTGGGCGATATGATCATACTTGAAATATTTGTAATTAATGCCGCCGATCCAAGCCTTCACGTGGCCATTCGTAGGATCCATGGACATCATACCTACGTTTAGAATACGTTTGTAGTAGCGCATCGAGTCCAAAGGGCTCAAAGTCGTGTCAATATCCCCGTGGTACGAGAAAACGGTCATTTTGATAGGACGATTCAATTCCTCCCAAACCCGCATCTCATCATTAGTATAGGCCTCCATCAAGTCGCGGTAACGTTGTGTCCGCTTCATGGCTGAAGAAATAAAGCCCTTGATCTCTTGCATTTTTTCGTTCACCCACGGATTTCTGCCAGCCCAATGCTGGTTGAACGTAATTTGCTGGGCCTTCATGTGCTCTTGCACGGCATCTTGCGCATATTTCTGCATCCGCGAATCGATAGTCGTATGAATGCGCAAGCCGCTGGTATACAAATTTAATTGCTGGTCCTCTGGTCGGTCTTTGTTGATCTCTGCTAGTATACCTAAAATTTCCTTGCGGATGGATTCGCGCAAATACGGTGCAGCGCCTGTGTTTTGATTCTCTACTTTGTATTTCAAATTCAAAGGATCAGCCTGCATCTTTTCGGCATCTTCTTCTGTTACATATTCATATTTGGCTAATTGACCTAGAACGGTATTGCGACGTGCCAAAGTACGTTCTGGGCGAATGCGCGGGTCATACAAGGATGGATTTTGTAATAAACCGATCAGGGTCGCCGCTTCTGGGTAGGTGACGGTTTGTACGTTTTTCTGGAAATAGGTGCGACAGGCAACTTGAATACCATAAGCATTATTACCAAAGCTGACCTCATTCAAATACATCGCCAAAATCTCTTGCTTCGTATAGCGACGTTCTAATTTGATGGCCAGAATCCATTCTTTGATTTTGGCAATCGCCGTCTTCAAACCACCCACCTTCATCAGCAAGCCCATATAAATAGGATCGTCTTCCCCGTATTCCAAGGAACGCGTATGGAAGAGGTTCTTCGCTAATTGCTGGGAAATCGTACTACCTCCGCCGGATGTTCCAAAAGAAAACAATACGCGCGCCATAGAGCGCACGTCAATGCCGGAGTGGCTAATGAAACGCGCATCTTCCGTCGCCATCAAGGTGTTCACCAAGATGGGAGATAGTTCCTCAAATTCCACCGGATTACGATTTTCTCTAAAGTATTTGCCTATTTCCTCCCCATCTTCTGAGATCAAAAGAGAGGCTTCTTGGCTCTTCGGGTTTTCTAATTCCTGTAAGCTGGGCATTCCCCCAAAAAGCCACAGAAAATTATAGTTCACCGCCGTAATAAACAGGATGGCAAATAGGAGTGTGCCTCCAAAGATTTTGTAGGCTAAGGTAATTTTATTCAATTTAGATTCCTTTTTAGGTTCTATCATTTGTTAATCAACTTTAGCATTTCAGAAGCTTCTTTTACAAGCGGACTTGCGGGGAATAATTGGACAAAATCTTCCAACATTCGTTTCGCTTCTGTCGTCTCATGTAATCCTGCTTTTGAAAGCGCCATTAAAAATACGATTTTATCTTCCAATTTGCTACCCGGGTAGTTTTGTTGTGCGAATAAACAGGCTTCATAACATTCAGTGAATTGGTCAGCTTTAAAGCGTTCAAAAGCTGCCTCATATTTCTTTTGTGCGAGAATTTCTTTGTTTTCAGACAAGGTGCCATTCTCTAATTTGAGAATCATGGTCTTAAAATAGCTACCAGGGTAGCGTTCAAATAATTGGGAACGGAAGGCCGTTTTCGCTGCGCCTTCATTGCTTAAATAAAGCACATACAAAGCTTCCGCTTCGTAGGCCGTGCTCGGATATTCTGCCAATAAGCGTTTCAGAGTAGTATTTGCTAATTCATTTTCACCTAATTCCAAGCGGGCTAATTTGCCTAATTTGAACAAGGATTCTTCAATCGTTTTTGTGGCTTTTAACTTAGCCGCGGGCGTCGAAGGAATGGCTTTTAGCCAGTTCTCTTCCAGCACTGATGCTGTGCGGACCGTTTTTTCAACGGTTACCGTGCTTGCAACGGCTTGCGTCATCGTGGCGTTTTTGTTTTTTCGATTCCAAAAATCCTCTAGTGATCGATTCCCCCAGCGGTTACTAAATTCTATCGCCCCTTGAATACGGGCTTGTTCGTTATTGAAATAGAAGTTTTGTTGATCTGCGTTAAAGGGGCGTCGGGTAAAAATAGGCGCAGCTGTTTTTTGTACAACGGTTTTAACGGTGTCTTTTTGCTGTTTTAAAAACAAAACGTGCAACGCTTCTGGACTTAGGTTTGCCAAGCGTAGCAAGGAATCTTGCAGACTAATTTGTTTCGCAAAGCCGCTGTAATTCCCCCAGGACTTTTTGAGTTTTTGGGCCTTTGCATAATCGGGATGATTCGCAGGCAGATAGGTAGCGGCGCTATCGTAATAGTGCGCTGCCAGGTCATAATCCTTCATTTGTTTGGCAAATAAACCTCCTAATTGATAGTATAATTCACCTTTGTTAGGATTGTTTTCGCCTCCCTTTTCCCAATTTTCTTTGGCCTTTTTAAAGTCTTTCTTCGTGTAATAGTATTGACCTAATTTAACATAGATGAAAGATTTACTCTCCTCGTTTTTAGGATCCTTCAGCATGTTGAGTAAAGCCTCTAGGTTTCCCTCTTGCTGGTGGATGGCCAGATTTGCCTGCAATTGTAAATCGTAACTCGGTTTGTTGTTTAATACGCCTCGGTAGTTTTCTAAGGCTAAAGTAGGCTGATTATTGTCGCTCAATAACTGCGCCATAATAAAGGAGATGCGCGCTTTTTCTTCGCCTTTTTTCAAGTAGCGCTGAGCCTCTTGTAATACGGCAACGGCTTTAATGGGTTCGTTTAGAAGCTGAAAGGAATAGGCTTTTAAGAGGAGAAATTGTTTTTTCTCGCTTGTATTCAAGGGATTTTCGCTCAGGAATTCTTCTATTTTTTCAGCAGAACTAAATTCCTGTTGTTGCAGATAGATCTCGTATAAGGCGAGTAAAGCCTCCGGTCTGATATCAAGAGAATTAACGTATTTATACGTTTCAATCGCATTTTTTAGGTCATTTTGGTATAACCGACCACGGGCAATTAACAAGTAGGCGTCAATTATAAAATGGGAATTTTGGTGCCGATCAATCACCAAAGAAGCTTTGCGAATCAATTCCTTGATATCTTTTTCATTCCCTTGTTTGAAGCTAGAATCGCGTGGGATGACAATGGGTAAAACGGAATTGTAGCTCTCTTTGCGTTCCTGGAAATATTTTTTCTGAAGTTCTTTATCTAATCTAGAAGCTTGCCAAATGGCATTGTATTTCGCATTCACATTGTGAAAGGCAACGGCCATAGGCTTGTTGCTGTATTGAGAACAAGACCAAGTGCTGAGGGCTAGAAAAAGAATGACAAGACTCCGGTGCATAAGGTTCAAAAGAACTATTTTCAAATTTACGATTTATCTTCCCGAAAATTGGATAATTTTAGGTGAATATGAATTCTTACCAAAAATTCTTGGGCGCCGCATTTCAGATGCTAGTCACCATTGTAGCGGGCGTTTTTGCAGGCCGCTATTTAGATGCTTATTTTTTTACAGACAAGCCCTGGTTTACGATCATTTTCTCGCTGGGATCGATTGCTTTTGCGCTTTTGGCACTCATCAAAAGTCTTCCGAAATAGCGTTCGCAGAAGCGCAGGAAATTCGTTATTTTTGTCATTAAAATCTAATTCATTTGTTTACTCAGCGGCGAAATCTCATCTTCTTGTTCTTCGGCATCGTGGGGCTCCTGTTCCTTGGGAAATTATTTTTCCTACAGGTGATCGATGATACCTATGAAAAAGCCGCAGATAATAACGCAATTCGCAAGATTATCCAGATTCCTTTTAGAGGCGAAGTCTATGACCGTTACGGAAAATTAATTGTCTACAACACGCCAGTGTACGATTTGTACATGATTCCCCGCAAAGCGGTGGTGAAGGATACGAATCATTTTTGTCGGGTTTTTCGGGTGACTAAGGAATATTTTATCAAAACGACTCAGCGCGCTCGTGCCTATTCGAGGGTGAAACCGAGTCTGTTTTTAAAGCATTTGTCCAAGGAAGATTTTGCTAGCGTACAAGATGCGATGGTGGATTTTCCAGGCTTCTTTTTTGAAACCAATGCCTTCCGCACCTACCAATCTCACTCGTTTTCGAATGCCTTAGGTTACGTGGCAGAAATTAGTCCAAATGCCCTAGTGGATCAAAAAGATGATTATTACCGCCAGGGCGACTATGTGGGGATCTCTGGAATAGAGTCCTTTTATGAAGAAACATTACGCGGTCAACGTGGGGTGAAGTACCGCATGGTGAATAGCAATGGGGTAGAAAAAGGGGACTATAAAAATGGCTCATTGAATATAAATCCGGTTTCAGGAAATAATTTGTATACCTCGATTGATCTCTCGATTCAAGAATATGCGGATAGTTTGATGCAGCACAAGGTGGGGAGTTTAGTGGCGATTGAGCCTTCGACGGGGGAAATTTTGGCGATGGTTTCTGCCCCTTCTTACGATGCGAGTCAATTAACGGGGAACAATTTTTCCAAATACTACCAGCAGCTTGCTTTAGATCCAATGAAGCCTTTGCTGAACCGTCCGCCATCGGCTTATTATCGCCCGGGTTCTACCTTTAAACTAGTACAAGCTCTGGTGGGACAGCAATTAGGATTTATAGGGCCAGGAACGGTATTCTCACATGCCGGGGCTCCGGTGAAATGCCATGGCCACGGACCGGTGGATTTGCGCGGGGCGATTCGGGTTTCGTGCAATCCGTATTTCTACCACGCATTTCGTAAGATGATTTACGATAATACAACGGGTGACACCTATGAACGCTCCGCGAAAGGTTTGCAGCGTTGGGCAGATTTAGTGGCTAATTTCGGTTTTGGACGTAAACTAGGGGTCGATTTAGGAAATGAAAAGAAGGGTATTTTGCCCAATGTAGAATATTATAACTCCGTCTACAAAGGCGAAAAAATGTGGAAGTTTTCGAACATTTATTCGATCAGTATAGGAGAGGGAGAAATCGTGGTGAGTCCTTTGAAAATGGCCAATTTAGCGGCGATCATTGCGAATCGGGGCTGGTATATTCCGCCGCATGTGGTGAAAGGTGTGGGACTTCAGAAATCAATTGACCCTTTCTACAAGACGCCAGTGAAGGTAGGGGTAGAGTCTAAATATTTCAATGTCGTCATCGACGGAATGGAAGATGCGGTGACGCACGGAACGGTAGAGGCAGATGGTCGCATTCCGGATATCAAGATGGTGGGTAAGACGGGTACGTCCCAAAACCAAAAAGGTAAAGATCACTCCATCTTCATCGCCTTCGCTCCACGCGATAATCCGAAGATTGCGATTGCGGTATTTGTGGAGAACGCCGGTTTTGGGGGATCTGCAGCGGCACCGATTGCCTCTTTAGTGGTAGAAAAATACTTGAAACGAAAAGTCGACCGCAAGGCGGTGGAAACCAAGTTTATGAATATGAATTACCTGCCTAATGCCTACAGTGTGGTACGCAAAAAGGCAGCCCCAGATTCCAAGAAAAAATGACAGATTCGAATCACATACAAGGCCGGATTGACTGGATCACTGTGGGGTTCTACGTCTTGTTCGTGGGCTTAGGCTGGTTGAATATTTATTCGGCTGTATACAGCCCGGACGCCCCATTGGCTTTTTCTGATCCCGCTTTTTATAATTCCAACGCGGGTAAGCAACTCGTTTGGATCGGGACAAGTTTCGTATTAATCGTCTGCATTCTGGTGATTGATTTTCGTTTTTTCGAATCCTTTGCCCTCTTTATTTACCTCGGTTTATTGCTACTGTTAATCGCCGTACCTTTTCTCGGGGTAACCATTAATGGTTCCCATTCGTGGTTTAAATTTGGGTCTGTGACCATCCAACCGGCGGAGTTTGCGAAAACAGCCACGGCTTTGCTCCTCGCTAAATACTTGAATGATCCTTTAGTGAACCTAACTAAATTCCCTTTTCAATGGAAAGCAGCGCTCATTATCGGTATCCCGATGATATTAATCATCGGTTCGAACGAGACGGGGTCTGCCTTGGTATTCGCCTCGTTTATGATTTTGTTATACCGAGAGGGTTTGCCGGGGGCTTTTCCTGCCTTGTTTATTGGTGGCATTGTCTTGTTCGTCTCTGCTTTATTAGTCCAGGCGTGGATCATCTTAGTCGTTTTAGTTGTTTTAGCAGGACTTTTAGTCTTATTTATGCCCATCTATATGCAACGGGATCCGAAGACCTATTTGCGTCTATCAGGAGCCATAGCCTTAATTATGACGCTTGCTTTATTAGTGGATTGGGTGGTGAATAATGTGTTGAAAGAACACCAGAGAAACCGAATTCGGGTTTTGATTGATCCCGGTTTTGATCCCCGAGGTTTAGGTTATCAGGTGACGCAATCGAAGATTGCGATTGGTTCAGGTGGATTTTGGGGCAAAGGATTTTTAGGCGGTACTCAGACGAAATTCGATTTCGTTCCGGAGCAAAGTACGGATATGGTTTTCTGTACGATAGGGGAAGAGCACGGTTTCGTAGGTGTGATGTTGATGATCTTTTTCTTCTTGGGTTTCCTGTGGCGATTGATGTATTTAGCGGACTTGCAGCGTTCCCGATTTGCCAGAGCTTATGGATTCGGATTAGTAGGAATTCTGTTTTTTCACTTTTTAGTTAATATAGGGATGACGATCGGTTTGATGCCCATTATGGGGATACCCTTGCCTTTCTTCAGTTACGGCGGGTCCTCTTTGTGGTCCTTCACTATTTTACTATTTATCTTTTTAAAGTTAGACTCTCACCGGTCTGATATGCTTTCTCGCTAGTATGGAAAACGAAACAATTTCTGCCAAAGCCAAAATGCTCATCGCCGTCGCCGCACTCGGCTACTTCGTGGATGTGTATGACCTCATCTTATTTTCTGTGGTTAGAAATCCAAGCCTGATTAGCCTTGGCCTGAAAGGGGATGACTTGTTGAATCAAGGCTTAAACCTGATGAATGTGCAGATGGGCGGGATGTTGCTGGGTGGAATTTTGTGGGGCATTTATGGCGATAAGAAAGGACGTAAATCGGTTTTGTTCGGGTCTATTCTTTTGTATTCAGCTGCTAACGCCCTAAATGGATTAGTGACGGATTTGAATACGTATGCTTTTTTGCGTTTTATCGCTGGGATAGGTTTAGCGGGAGAATTAGGTGCCGGGATTACCTTGGTGAATGAAACTTTACCGCCATCTAAGCGAGGCATCGGGACTTTAATCATTGCCGGTGTGGGTGCGGCAGGTGCTGTTTTTGCCCCCATTATTGCCGGCTTGAGTTCGGATCCAGAATGGTGGAGATCTTGCTATTTTATTGGTGGTGGAATGGGATTAGCCCTTCTGTTATTGCGTTTAGGTACCTTTGAATCTTCAATGTATACGGAGATGGATGACAAAGTGGAAAGGGGTAATTTCTTTCAGCTCTTTTCGAATGGTGCCACTTTCAAGAAGTACTTGTATTGCATTTTGATGGGATTGCCCATCTGGTACATCATCGGTATTCTCGTTTTCTCAGCACCAGAGATCTCCAAACTGATCGGTATCGATGGAAAGATTAGCGGAGGTGACGCCATTATGTTTTGCTATCTAGGACTTGCATTAGGAGACTTTGCTTCGGGTGCCTTAAGTCAGTGGCTGAAAAGCCGAGGAAAGGCGGTTTTAACGTATTTATTTATCGCCGTGGGTATTTGTGTGTATTATCTGTTTGGGATGTCGAATATTACCACGACGCATGCCTATGTGATGATTACGCTCTTAGGCTTCTTTGGGGGCTATTGGGCGGTGTTTTTGACCTATTCGTCTGAGCAGTTTGGTACAAATGTGCGGATGACCGTGACAACGACGGTGCCAAATTTTGTGCGTGGAGCTTTGATTCCTATTTCCTTGCTCTTCAAGTTTTTGATTCCATCTGTGGGCTTGATTCACGCTGCCGCTTATGTAGGGGTTTTATGCTTTGCTTTGGCGATCTACTCCGTTATTCAACTGAAAGAAACGTTCGGTAAATCTTTAGACTACACGGAATAATGGCGCTCATCTCGAAGAAGAAAAATCTGTATCGGATTAATCAGCAGCTGCGGCGGTATTTGCATAAATACAACCGGGAGCACGCGATGAATATCAGTTATGCGGATTTGTTGCGCTATGATAATGCGATCGTGCTGTATGATAAGAATGAGGTGGAAACGCTTTGGGAGACCGTATTTTATTCGCCAGGAGATCAGGAAGAGGTGTATGAGGCACTAAAGCAGATCTATGCGGATTTAAAAACGGATGGGAATGAGGAGGTTATCAAGCACTTAGTGATCGATCGCGTGGATTATTGCACCTATGGCAATACACACCCTTTCCGGATTCGGATTGTGAACCGGGTGAATGATAACTTTGATTATTTCTACATTAAAATCGCGGATGCCTCTCGCGTGTATGGCCTAGAATTAGAGCATATTTTATCGCCAAACCGCATCAACTACGTCACCTGCGATAATACACTTGTCGAGGAGCACATTGCCGGTGTGCCTGGCGATGCCTTTTTAAAGCAAGATTTGGAGACGGATTTAGAGTCGCCTATTCGTCTTGCCAAAGAGTTTGTGAAGTTCAACGAGCGTTGCCTTGTACAACTATTGGGCGATATGCACAGCGCTAACTTTGTCATTATTACGACTCCGGATTTTGAGGAGATTTATTACCGGATTCGCCCGATTGACTTTGATCAGCAGTGTTACGAAGGCAAAAAAACGGTGTACCTTCCGCAGTATTTCAAGCAAAATAATGCCTTAATTGAGTTAGGGATGAAGTACATGACGCCGGAATCGGTTTGGCAATACCAGATTGAAGAGCGTTCAATGATTTCCTCTCGTTTGAAGTCAGAAAGCCAGCGCGTGTACGATTTAATGAACGTGATGGCGAAAGATGAGATTGCGCCGCCAGAAAATGTGGAACAATTGAAAACAGAATTAGCGAAGCATTATGAAGATGATCGCTTTTTGAAGTGCCAAACGATGGGAGAGATCGTGTGGTTAAGCCTTGAATTAGTGATGCGTCACTAATTACTTTTTAAAGATGGACCACATCATCAGTCCATATCCCATAAGGAAGCACAATCCTCCGATAGGGGCCACTGCTCCGAATATCCCTAGATTAGTTAAGCAGATCAAATACAAAGAACCCGGAAAGATAAGGCAGCCAGCAAAATGAAAATAGGCCGCTGTCTTCAAGTGCTTATTGCTAAAGTTCATCTGCCAAACTCCTAAGATCAACAACGTAATTCCTCCATACATTTGGTAGCGTGCTGCTGTCTCAAATGTTTCTAGGCGATTAATCTCGCGTAAATAGTCCTTCCACGCGTGTGCTCCAAAAGCCCCTAAGGCAACGGAAAGTCCTGCAATTAATGAACCGGAAAAGAGCGAGAATTTTTTCATGGAAGGGTGATAAAAAAAGGCCTTGTTTCCAAGGCCTTTCCTTTAAGATGCTAAAGAAACTTTTAAATCGTTCAGCTTCCGCTTGATCGAATCATCAATCTGTTGGTCGCCTACTTTCAAAATGAATCCACCAATCAGGCTTTCATCAATTTGTTCGATCAATTCTACTTCTTTACCGGTGTAGTCTTTAACGATTTTCGCTACCGTAGCTTTTTGATCTGCTGTTAAAGTAGAAGCAGTGGTAACCGTTGCTTTTTGGATTCCTTTGTAATCCGTGTACATCGAGATGAATTCTTTTGCCACCGCAGGAAGAATCTTCTCGCGGTTTTTGTTCGTGATGATCACGAAGATTCCGTAGGTAACTGGATTGAATTTATCCTTAAATAGCTTCGCTAGGATAGCTAATTTCGTATAATGCTTAATGATTGGGCTCTTTAGCGCTAACACTAATTCGTGACTGGCGTCGCAAGTTTCTGCGAAATCAATCATGTCTTTAGCTACTGCCTCTACCGCGTTCTTTTCGATCGCGAAGTCTAGCAGGGATTTAGCGTAACGGTGAGCTACAATTAATTCTGACATGGTCTATGCGATTAAGATAATTTAACGTCAGCCATCCACTCAGTCACTAATTTTTCCTGAGCTGCTTTGTCTTTTAATTGGCTTTTTAACACTTTCTCCGCTAAGTCTAACGAAAGAGAAGCTGCTTCCTTACGGATCGCTGCTACTGCACTTGCTTTCTCTTGTTCGAATGCTACGCGTGCTTTTTCGATTTCTTGGTTAGCGGCTGTTTGTGCATCTAATTTAGCTTGAGAGATCATCGCATCGGATGCTTCTTTCGCTTGTTTGATCAACGCATCACGTTCAGCACGTGCTGAAGTGATTAATTGCTCATTACCTGCTTTCAATTCGGCCATTTCAGCACGTGTTGTTTCAGATAATTTGATAGCCTCGTCGATTGATTGCTCGCGCTCAGCTAACGATTGAATGATCGGTTTCCAAGCAAATTTGGCTAAAAGGAAGAATAGAATTCCAAAGACAATTAGTTGCCAGAAGATAAGTCCAAAGTCTGGGGTGATTAACTCCATAGTATGTTCATTTTTTGTAAATCGTGTCAAAAAACGCAATTTGGCACCTAATGTAAACCAAATTGCGTTTTAAATGGGGGTAGAATCTGATGCAAAGGCTAACCCTTTGGGGATTCTGGTTGGTTTCTTATTTCAAAGTAACCAATAGACAAATTACAGCAGCGAATAACGCAACCGCCTCAACGAAGGCCGCAACGATTAACATCGCACCTTGAATTTTTCCAGACGCTTCTGGTTGACGAGCGATAGCTTCCATAGCAGAACCACCGATACGACCGATACCCATTCCAGCTCCTAAAGCAGCTAAACCAGCACCAATACCTGCAAGACCAAGACCTACAGAAACTTCTAATAAAATCGATAAAATAGACATACGATTTGGGTTTATATAAAAAAATAATTTACAAATTAATGGTGATGCTCTTCTACCGCTGCTCCGATGTAGGTCGAAACTAACATCGTAAAGATGAAGGCTTGAATGAAGGCAACAATTAGCTCAATTACGTTCATGAAAAGCGAGAAAGGAACTACTGCTAGACCTAAAGCCGCGTTTTCAAAAATGAAAATCAAGGATACTAAACTTAATAAAATGATGTGACCCGCTGTAATGTTCGCAAACAAACGAACCATTAAAGAGAAAGGCTTCATGAAGATACCTACAATCTCTACCGGCGTTAAAATAACTAACATCCACTTAGGAACACCTGGCATCGCGAAAATGTGCGTCCAATAAGTCGAACGGCCATTGAAGTTTGTTACAAAGAACGCGATAATCGCTAATACTAAAGTAACTGCTATATTTCCAGTCAAGTTCGCGCCACCTGGGATCAAACCTAACATGTTATTAAACCAAATAAAGAAGAAGATCGTCAATAAATACGGCATGAAACGACGGTAGTGTTTCTCGCCAATGTTATTCTTGGCAATTTCATCGCGTACGAAAATGATGATCGGTTCGAACATCGACTGCAATCCTTTAGGAGCTCTGTGAGGATTTTCTTTGTATTTGCGACCGATACCGATGAAGATAGTCAATAATAAAACCGCTGAAAGCAACAAAGAAGCTACGTTCTTGGTGATAGAGAAGTCATAAACTTTCTCGCCATTCTCTGCGTGAATCTTTCCGTGCTCTAAAACGAAACCGTTGTAAGGAATTTCTTCGTGGTGTTCGTTTTTGAAATTAGATGACGAGAACACTTGAACACCTGCTGATGTTGTGTACACGATGCAAGGCAAAGGTAAAGTCGCATGGAAATGGCCAATCGTGAAGAAATGCCAATCGTGCTCATCCGCAATGTGGTGAAGAATTAATTTACCTGGATCAAATTTTTCAGATGGAGCTTCGTGTGCTGCAGGAGCAGCTGCGTGAGCCGCCGTATCTGCGTGAGCAGAATCGTGCGCTACAACTGGTTCGTTTGCGAACACATTAAGGCTAATAAAGCTTAAGAAAAGCCCTAGTAGTATATTCGAAAAGTACATTTTTTGTGTTGAAGTCTTGACCTGCATCTGAAACATTAATCTTGCTATTTTCTAAAAACGTCGCAAGTTACGAAGCAAACCAAAAATTTCAAAATTTGTACTACATAAATAGAGTACAAAAAAGTTGCTCACGAACAAGATAAGGTTTGGGGTGTGGATATAGGCGAAGAAACCGATAAAAACGACGCTTAAAATAAAGCGAATCGTCAAGGAAATCATCTGAAAAGGAATGAATTTCTCGCCTTCGTTTTTCAAACCGAGTTGGGCGAGGTTGAAGGTCAAATAGGTTTGGAACAACAGAAAGACAAAGATGAATTTCAAGTCCGGGTGTAAATAGGTTAGGAATGAGGTCTGTGCAAGAGCATACAGAATACCACCTAGAAGACCGTAAAAAATCGCCATTTTTAACATGGGACAAATATCGGTAGAAAGGAATTAATCGGCAAAGTTTTTGGAAAAAAGCGATTTCGGCTGTTAATTGCATCCTCAAATCAAAAAGCCTCGCTTGTTGATTTATAAAGAAGAAGGGAGAGACTAGGCTCAATGAACTTCTGGCAACCCGTCTGCAATTGCAGACCCCGGTGCTAATTCCTACCCCAGGCGGTGCCTGTTTAGGGAAATATAAACCATTTTGTGCATGCAAGCTGAGTTTCATCATTTTCATTCCGCGTCCCCATTTGCCCTTGAATTAGGGGGAGAATTACCTGCTTTGGATTTAGCTTACCAAACCTGGGGCAAACTCAACGCTAAAAAAGACAATGTGGTCTGGATTTGCCACGCCTTCACCGGAAGTCACGATGTGGCAGAATGGTGGCAAGGCCTCGTAGGTCCAGGAAAACTGTTTAATCCGGAGAATAATTTAATTGTCTGCGTGAATATTTTGGGTTCTCATTATGGTTCGTCTGGCCCTTTAACCGTCGATCCGAGAACCGGCAAACCTTATTTTCACTCGTTTCCGGACGTGACGATTCGCGACGTGGTTTCTAGTTTCGAGATTCTGCGCAAGGAATTGAAGATTAATCGCATCAAAACCTGCATTGGAGGCTCTCTTGGAGGTCAGCAAGCGGTAGAATGGGCGATTGTGAATCCCGGTTTAATCGAAAATCTTATTTTAGTAGCGACGAACGCCGTGCATTCACCTTGGGGAATCGCCTTTAATGAGTCCCAAAGAATGGCCATCGAAGTCGACCCCTCTTGGAAAGAATCACAGCCTAAAGCCGGTTTAGAAGGGATGAAGGCTGCTCGTGCGACCGCTTTGATCTCTTACCGGAATTACGAAACCTATCAAATTACTCAAGCACGTAAGGAAAATACCTATGGTTCTTCCCTTCGTGCCGTTTCCTATCAGCGCTACCAAGGCGAGAAATTAGCCCAACGCTTCAATGCCTATTCTTATTTTCAGTTATCGAAGATGATGGATTCGCAGGATGTGGGTAGAAATCGCGGTGGAGCCATTGCTGCATTGAAACTGATTCAATCAAAAACGCTGGTCATTGGTATTAAATCCGATGCCTTGTTCCCGATTGTGGAGCAAGAGTTTTTGGCTAAATACATTCCCGATGCCTCTTTCCATGTCATCGACTCCCTGTATGGGCACGATGGATTCTTAATCGAAAGTGGATTGATGACCAAAGCCGTTCGATTATGGCAGAAATTACAACGCCTCGAAGTCAATCCGATGGCTGATTTCTTCCAAGCATTAGAAGCAAAACTCGCATCCCATGAAATTTCACAATAAAGTTGTTTGGATTACAGGTGCTTCCTCTGGAATCGGTGAAGCCTTAGCCTACGCTTTTGCGGCAGAAGGCGCGCTGTTAGTTTTGTCAGCGCGAAGAGAAGCCGAATTGCAGCGGGTTGCCAAAGCCTGCGACAATGCCTACGTGCTTCCTTTCGACATGCTTTCCTTGTCAGAACACGCAGATCGAGTGCAGGATGTCATTCAAACCTATGGTCGTATCGATTATTTGGTTTTGAATGCCGGAGTTTCTCAGCGTTCTTTTGTAAAAGATACGGAATTCGACGTGTATCGCCGTCTTTTTGAGGTGAATTTCTTTTCGATTGTCTCTTTGACACAGGCTGTTTTGCCTGTCTTTACCGCCCAAAAATCGGGCGTTTTTGTTCCGATTGCTTCGGTCGCTGGACGTATTTCTACTCCGCGTAGAGCCGCTTATGGTGCGACGAAACACGCGTTAATCGGATTCTTTGATTCAGTTCGCGCGGAGGTTTTCAATGATGGCATTCGCGTGACCACGATTTTGCCGGGTTACATCAAGACGAATATTTCCTTACACGCTATGAACGAGAAAGGGGAGGCCTATGGAAAGATGGATCCGAATCAGGCCAAAGGCTTAGATCCCAACGTTACCGCACAGAAAATCTTGCAAGCCGTGCTAGCAGAGAAAAATGAATTCTTTGTAGGAGGTTTCCTCGAAGGATTTGGCCTATTCGTTAAGCGCTTCTTTCCTTCGATTATGCCTTTTATGCTTCGGAAGATTAAGAATACGTAGGTTTACTTTTACTCTCGCTAAAGAAGAACACGAATAATAGTAGCACGACTCCTGCAATCGCAGCCGGAACCATCCAAACCGCTTGCCAATTCTTGACGTCATTTATAGTATAATAATCTAATACGATTCCTGATAGCTTAGAGCCAATTCCCATTCCGATACCATAGGTGGCAAAAGTGATGAGGCCTTGTGCGGAATTCTTGATTTTCTCGCCGGCTTTTTGGTCCGTATAAATCTGTCCCGTCACAAAGAAGAAATCGTAGCAAACGCCGTGCAGAATAATCCCGATATACAGGATCCATTCACTCGAAATCCCATCCCCATAACCGAAGCATAGGAATCGAATAATCCACGCCACAAGTCCCACTACGAGCATTTTCTTAACCCCTAACCGCGTAAAGGCGATCGGAATTAACAACATGAAAATCACTTCAGAAGCCTGTCCTAAGGACATTTTGTTCTCTACATTGCTCATGTGTGCATCCGTTAAGGATGGATTTGCCATCGCATAATAGAAGGACAACGGAATGCAGATCAGAATGGAAGAAATAAAGAAGATCAAGAACGAGCGGTCTTTGAAAAGCTTCAGTGCATCTAAACCCAAAATTTGTGCCACAGAAGCGTTCTTGTCGCCTTTTGGAGGCGTATTGGGTAAGGTAAACGAGTATATTCCTAATAGGAAGGAGGTGTACATCGCGATCTCAAAAATGGCCACCTTGTCTCCAAGGGCATAAAATCCAATAATATTCGTCACCACAATCCAGGCGATGGTTCCGGTCACTCGGATGCTAGGGAATTCCTTTTCTGGATTGGACATTTGGTTCATGGCAATCGAATTCGATAAGGCCAAATTAGGGGCGAAGCATAAGGTATAGGCTAAAATATACCAAAAGAAGGCCTCAGGATCTCTCTCTAAACTCAAGAAGTAGAGGATTACACCACCCAAAATATTCAAAATGCCCATCACTTTTTGAGCAGCAAAAAAGCGGTCAGAAATCAGGCCCACAAAGAAGGGAGCAAAGATGGAAGCAATCGCAAAAGTGGTGTAAGCATTTCCCACTTGATCGCCCGTAGCGTGTAAATTATCTAATAAGTATTTACTCATTTGACCATACCAGGCGCCCCATCCGAAGAACATTAGGAACATCATGGACATGAGTTGGAATTTTACACTACTTTTCATCGTTTTTTAGGTTTAGAGAGACCAAAAATACAAATTTGTGTGATATTTAAAATTTTCTGAAAATATATTTTTCGGCCATTTTGTCGGTTTTCGAATACCTGTTTTCTGTATTTTTTCTATTTTTTCGAAAGATGAGTCTGTTTTTGCATCGGGTTTTTGTAATTATGGCAAAAATCTCATTTTATCCCCTAAAAACACTACTAGACTCCACTTTTCGCTATCGGGCTATTTATTTGATAATCAGTATTATTTGTCGTTTTTTTGAGGACTGAATTGTTTTCAGCCCCTCATTATGTTCGGAATCTTATTAATATCGGCGCGGCCAACAGGCGAATTTCACGGATCGATGCCCTTGTTTTTGGGAGCATTTACGGTGATCTCCGTGGTATTAATTGGTTTTGGGATAGTTCTTTTTAAAAAGCGCAAAGAGTGGGTCCACAATTCAAAGATGACTTACGGAAAAATCGTTGAAATTTCGAAGCGTTATTCCCGCGATGACCATAGCGGTCGCTTCCCTATTTATTTCCCGATTGTCTCCTATTATGTGAATGGTTTAGAATTTAGACGCGAAGCGGACAAAGGTTTGGCCAAAAACTGTGAAATAGGGCAAGAAATTCCCGTTCGTTACCTATCTGAGAACCCCTACGAAGCCTCTTTGGCAGAAAATACCGTTCCCGGCTTAAATCCATCGATCTTCTTTGCGATGGGCCTGTTGATGCTTGCCAGCGCGATCATTCTATTGATCATGAAATCCTAATTTCATTTTTCGAAGCCTTTTTGTAAATTAGTCCAAAATCTAGGACGATGGAAACCCCTATTAAAGAAAAAGAGCAGTTCAGAAATTACGATCAAGGTGATATTACTGCTGCTGTAAAAGAACATTACCGCAAGATGCGCTCTCGCCAAACATATGAATATGTTCAGCGCATGAAGGCCAAATACCTCACCTTCGAGCGTCCCATGGATTTATGGGAAATGATGGAGCGCTTAAACGTCCTCATCGATGTTTCCGATCCGGATTTAAATCTACCTAACATTATTCACCTTTTGCAATCCGCAGAAGGCATGCGCGCGGACAATCGCCCTGATTGGATGCAGTTAGTGGGCCTAATCCACGATTTAGGCAAGGCAATGTACCTGTTCGGGTCTGACGAAGATGGCACCTCGCAAGCCGAACAATGGGGATTAGTAGGTGATGTGTTCGTCGTAGGCTGCAAACTTCCAGACTCTTGTGTTTATCCAGAGTTCAACGCCTTGAATCCTGATATGCAAGACCCTCGTTACAATACCGAATTAGGCATTTATGAAACAGGCTGTGGTCTAGACAATCTTCATCTGGCTTGGGGACACGACGAGTATTTATATCAAGTGCTGAAAAATCACTCATCAAATTCGATTCCCGAAGCAGGAATGGCCATGATTCGGTATCATTCGTTCTATCCTTGGCACTCAGGCGGTAGCTATAAAGCTTTGTTAAACGAAAAGGACGCGCAATACCTTGAGTGGATCCGCGACTTTAATCAATACGATTTGTATACCAAATCCCCAGTGATTCCGGTGTATGAGGAATTGAAGGCGTATTATAAGCCGATTGCGGAGAAGTATCTCGGTAAAGGGCCCATATATTGGTAATATAGTTCAGGCTCCTAGAAAACGGCGCAAGCACATGTTTTCCGCGGAGCCTAAACTATATGATCAATAAGAATGGACTCTTTTTCCGATCTTAACTAATTGTTAGTTGATGATCAAATTGGCCTCATAAAACTAATATACCCCAAGAAAACGGCGCAAGCACCTATTTTCTACGGGGTCTTTTAATTTTAATCTCACTGTCTGACTAAATTGTAGATTGGGGTTAGGAATCGCCACCTCTCTTTCAGAGATAAAACAATGTAGGGGTTTCGAAAACATGTGCTTGCGCCGTTTTAGGAACCCCTATATTGTTTTATCACCATCCATCGTCTTTCTTAGCCTTCGGCGCTGGAGCAGTTTGTTTCTTTGCTGCCGGAGTCGACTTCGTTGTACCTGTTTTGGCACCCTGACCCGTCGCCAGATTTACATCTAACGCTACACGACTGAAAACGCGGCAAACGATTTTCCAATCGTCATTGATTTTCATCAAACTTAGTAGATCGATGTATTTGAAATCGTCGAATTTGAATTCCACCGTCGCCACTGCTGAAGTACCAGCATAAGAGTAATTTAATAGAGCTCCGGTTGCTTTTGCGCCGCCTACTGGCATACCGGCGATGAATTTACGCAAAGGCATGTCTACAATCTTTCCAGTCGATGTATTTAGGTTTCTTAACAGGGCGTTGCTAGCAAAGGCGCGACCTAAGCTCGCGGTATCCCCTTTAGTGAAGCCTTCTGTGTATGAGTTAATGGCAGATTTAATGCCTTCGTCTTCCGATTGTGCGAAAGCCGTGGTGCCTAATAGGCATAATAGCGCAATAAATAGATTTTTCATGGTTTGTTAAATTAATTGCCTCCTGAAGATTCACCTTCTGCTGGGAGATTTTCTCCCTTTAGAAATAACTTCGCTTTTTCAGGGTACAAGATGGATTGAACGATATTGACTTTGGCCAAAGAATGATTCGCCATATTACCTAAAATAATAATGGCTGAATTGTCTTTTTGATTATGCAAATAATAATTTTTGAACCCGTGCCACCAGCCTGTGTGGTAGGTCAGCCATTCGCCATTCTCTAATTGCTTCAGTCGCCAGCCTAGGCCATAATTCGTCGTTAATACTTTGGGTTTCGTATGTTGTGGAGTGAAGGCTTCTGCCAGCGAACTCAATTTGACTACGGTCTCGGAATTCAATGCTTGGTCCCACATAAACATATCTTCCACGGTGGAATAGATTCCTTTGTCTCCTGTAACGCCGTCTAAATGGTCAAAGCCTACTACGGCTAGTCCCGAGCGCTTAGGCTGATAGCCAGTAGCTGATTTTTTCAATAATTCAGGATGCTGTGGATCATATACGAAAGATTCGCTCATGCCCGCAGGAGTGAAGATGTTCTCTTTTACATATTCTCTAAACCCTTTACCGCTGATTCGCTCTACGATATAAGCCAACAAAATGTAATTGGTATTATTGTAATGAAATTGGCGGTTCGGGTGGTAATCGATGCCTGGTTTGATCTTATTAAATAGTTCAACCACCTTAGCATTTGTTAACGGAGCTTTTTTGTCATAATATTTATCTAAACAATAGGCGTAATTAGGTAGACCTGATTTATGAGTTAATAAACTGCGTATAGTAATGCTGGAGTCGTAGGGGAATCCAGGAATATGCTGTTCCACGCGATCGTCTAACTTTAATTTCCCTTGTTCCATTAATTGCAAGATGGAAACAGCGGTGAATTGCTTGGAAACGGAGGCTAACTGAAAGGGAGTACGTGTATTTAATTGGGCTTTGGTGAAGTTGTTTGCAATTCCAAAAGCGCGTTTATAAATGATCTTTCCGTATTGCGCTACAAGCACCGTTCCGTTAAAGCCGGTTTTCTTCTGTAAGGTTTTAAAGAAGGTGTCTAATTTAACAGCTTTCTGTTGCGCTATCTTAGGGTCAAACAAGCTAGCTATACTGTCGTTTCGCTTTTCGACTGAGCTGTTTTTGGCAAAAAAATGACTAGGAACATTGTTGCAGGAGGCCATGCAGAATAAGGATGCCAAAATACTAAGTGCCAAAGACCTACGATTCATATGCGAAATTGCGAAATGTATTTGTTAAATTTAAGAGCAATTTAATCAGAAAAGGCCTTATTTCAAACTCGATGCTACAGCGGATTTTTGTTTTCTTTTTTCTTCTTCTAATCCGTATTTACCAAGGGATGATTTCACCCTTTTTACCTAATTCCTGTCGCTATACACCTACTTGTTCCGAATATGCTAAGCAGGCCTTTCAAAAACACGGATTGATTGAAGGTTTGCGCCTTACCCTGAAGCGGGTAGGAAGTTGCCATCCGTGGGGTGGAAGTGGCCACGATCCGGTACCTTGATCTTTAGTGCAACAGTATAGCACTGTCTTAATTGTATTATTCTAATTTTATCCTAAATTATTTTTGGCATTAGATTACCGAAAAAAAAGTGATTTTTTTTTCAAAAAAGTTTCTATTGAAAAAATACAATCGAATGCGAGCTTTAATGGAGGTTTTGGCCAAAAAATGCCTCTGAAATAGGGGCTCTGTTTATAATTAGATAACAATTAGATTATTTTCAGATCCTGTCCTATACTGTGCTAGTTTTCAAGAAAATCTAAATTAAGTACAATTCACAGCCTCTAAGTCATCGTTTCATTATCTATTTTCATTTTTTTATTCAATTTATTTATAGTTTTTTTGTGAAGGTTTTGAAATTAGTCATACTATGTAAACGATTACATGGGCTTTTCAAAAGGCTTCGGCCAGCAGAAACTCTGTCTTCTATATATAAATAAGAATAAGAACAAGACCTACAAGAATCATTAATCATTTTTAACCCTTAATTTTTCACTTATGATTCATTCTTACAAGAGAGTGGGTCGCCTTGTGCGATCAAGTGTTAGTAACCTAGGCTTCAAGCAAGCTTTTAGTGTTGCTGTTGCACTATTAATTTCCTTGGGTGCTTTTGCTCAAGATGTGGTTTCAGGGAAAGTTACTGATGCTGCTGATGGCTCAGCGATCCCTGGTGTTTCTGTTACTGTTAAAGGTACTACAAAAGGTACTCAAACTGACATTAACGGTACTTACAAAGTAAACGCAGGAAGTGGAAGCACTTTAGTGTTCACATTCGTAGGTTATACTTCTAAAGAAGTGAAAGCTACAGGTTCTGTAGTGAACGTTGCTTTAGCTGCTGACAACAAATCTTTAGAAGAGGTTGTGGTTGTAGGTTACGGTACTCAAAAGAGAAAAGAGATTTCAGGAACTGTAACAAGTTTAGGATCTCGTGATTTCAATGCGGGTGTGGTAACTAACCCATTAGCTGCTGCTCAAGGTAAAGTAGCTGGTTTAGTAATTACGCAAGCATCTGGAGATCCCAATGCTGCTCCAACTGTACGTCTTCGTGGTACAGGTTCATTGAACGCAGGTTCTGAGCCTCTATACGTAATTGACGGTGTGATTGGTGCTCCTATCCAAAACGTTGCTCCAGAAGATATCTTATCTATGGACGTGTTACGTGATGCCTCTTCTGCAGCTATCTACGGTTCTCGTGGTGCGAATGGTGTTATCTTGATCAACACAAAACGTGGTAAGTCAGGCGCTCCTACAGTAGATTACTCTGCTTACGTAGGTGCTGAGACTATCTCTCAACGTCCAGAATTGTTAAATGCTGCTGAGTTCCGCGCTGCTGCTGCGAAATACAAGCAATCATTTGATGACAATGGTGCTAACACAGATTGGTTAAAAGTAATCACACGTACAGCGGTTTCTCAAAACCACAACGTAGGTGTTTCTGGTGGTTCTGAAAACTTATCATACCGTGCTTCAGTTGGTTATTTAGACCAAACTGGTACGTTGATCGGTTCTGGAAAAGATCGTTTAACAGGTCGTTTGAATTTAGATGCGAAAGCAATGAATGGCAAATTGAACATGAAGTTCAACATGTCTGCTTCTCAAACTAACGGACAATTCGCTGATAACCGTGCGGTAGGTTTTGCTATGAACATGCGTCCAACTGATCCAGTTTACGCTGCAAATGGTAACTACTTCCAATTACCAGGTACATTCGCAAACTTTAACCCATTAGCGGCTTTAGAGAAGAAATCAAACACTCAACGTTTACAAGATTTCTTATTCAATGCTTCTGCAGGTTATACTATCTTAGATGGTTTAGTATTTAACGTATCAGGTACATTACGTACTCAAAACGCTAACAATAGCTATTTTGCTTCAACTACTCCAGGTAACTTGTTATCTACTGTAGGTGGTAACTCAGCTTCTCGTTCATTAAACTCAGTAACTGATAAGCAATTAGAAGCTACTTTGAACTGGACTAAGAAATTGAACGATGTTTCTACATTGACTTTATTAGGTGGTTATACTTACCAAGATGTAGTTAATGATGGTTTCGGTGCTTCTAACAACAACTTCTTAACAGATGCGTTTGGTGCTGATAACATTGGTTCTGGTTTAGGTATTCGTACGAATCCTTCTTTATTGTATTCTTACAAAAACGAATACAAATTGGTTTCTTTCTTAGCTCGTGCACAATACTCGTTAATGAACAAGTATTTCGCTACAGTTAATATGCGTCGTGATGGTTCGACTAAATTCGGTGATAACAACAAGTGGGGTTTATTCCCATCAGTTTCAGTGGGTTGGTCATTATCTGAAGAAGCATTCTTAAAAGGAAATACAACAATCGACAACTTGAAACTTCGTGTTTCTTGGGGTAGAACTGGTAACTCGGAAGGTATCCGTCCGTTGTTATCTAAATCATTCTACGGTCCATCAGGTTCATACTATGATGGTTCAGCTGATGACTTCTTACCTGCATACGCAATCCAATCTAACCCGAACCCTAACTTGAAGTGGGAGGTTAACGAAAACTACGGTGCTGGTATTGACTTCTCAATCTTGAAAGGTAAATTAACTGGATCGATTGACTGGTATACTCGTCAAACGAAGGATTTATTATACACAGTTAATGCTCCACAAGAAAAAGGATTTGTATATCCAACTATCTTAGCGAACATTGGTTCGATGCAAAACCGTGGTATTGAGATCTCTGCTACTTACCAATGGTTAGATACGCAAGATTGGTCAATTAGTTCTTCATTCGCTGGTTCATTCAACCAAAACGAATTGATCTCTTTGAAAAACGACGAGTTCGCTGCAGCTGACCAAGTATTCTTATCTACTTCTTTAGGTAGCTACATCCGTGGTACTTCTGCTGTAAACTTCTCTGTATTACAAGCTGGTCAACCAGTAGGTGTATTCTACGGAGCTAAAGTTTCTAAAATCGAAAACGGAAAATACGTATTCCAAGACCTTAATGGTGATGGTGTTGTAGATCCTAACGCGAAAGACCGTACTTACTTAGGAAATCCTAACCCTACTTTCGTAGGTGGTTTAACTACTAACGTACGTTACAAAGCATTTGACTTACAATTCCAATTAACTGGAAACGCTGGTGCTAAGATCGTTAACACGAACAACTTATTGTTAGGTCGTCAAGATGGTCGTTTAGCTGAGTCTAACGCATTGAAAACTGCTGCTACTTCTGTAATCAACGATGAGCGTACAATCCCTATGGATTACTACGTAGAATCAGGCGATCACATTCGTTTAAGCAACGCATCTTTAGGTTACACTTTACCAGTTAAAGGCGTATTCAAAAGAGCTCGTATTTATGTAGCTGGTAACAACTTATTGTTGTTAACTAACTACTCTGGTGTTGATCCTGAAGTTAGCCAAAACCTTGCAATTGGTTCTGCTGCTCCTGGTATCGATGTTCGTGAGACATACTACAAAACTCGTGCATTTACTGCGGGTATTAACTTGTCTTTCTAAACATAATAGCCACACTATTAGTTATATAACTTAATTAATAAAATAATTAAAAAAATGAAAAAATATATCTATAAAGTACTTTCAGTAGGTGTTTTCGCTTCGTTAGCCCTATCGTCTTGTACAGATTTAACTGAGCCAGTTTACGATTCGATCCCAGCGGATCAATTCTTGAAAACTGATGCTCAAATTGCTGCGGCATTAGGACCTGCTTATGGTGGTCTTCGTGGTATCACATGGGATTGGTTCAATCCAAGTGAAGCATCTTCGGATGAGTTGATCGTTCCTACACGTGGGGGTGACTGGTATGATGGTGGTGACTGGTTGGCGTATTCTCGTCACACATGGACTCCACAACACGGTCCTATCAACGGAATGTGGGGATTCATTTTTGGTAACATCTCTCAGGTGAACCAATTGATTCCAGTAGTTGCTTCTAACCAAAAAGCGGTAGATGAGTTACGTGCAGTACGTGCAATCTATTACTTCATGGCTGTGGATGCATTCGGTAATGTGCCTATCGTAACAGATAACAAATCTTCTGCTGCGACTAAGACGCGTGCTGAGGTGTATGCATTCATCGTTTCTGAATTGACTTCTGCTATCCCTAACTTACCTACAGGTAAAGCTTACTCTCGTATGACTCAAGATGCTGCTAAAGCATTGTTAGCGAAAGTATACTTGAACGCAGGTGTGTATAGCGGTACTACACAATGGCAAAAAGCATATGATACAGCTGATCAAGTAATCAAATCTTCGAACAACTGGTCATTAGCTTCTTCTACGTTGTCTAACTTTATCGTTCAAAACCAAGGTTCTAACGAGAATATCTTCGCGATCCCTTTTGATTCATTCAAAGCGGGTGGTATGAACTTCCAAATGAGAACGTTACACTATGCTAACCAACAAACGTATGGTTTAGGTAACTCTCCTTGGAACGGTTTCTGTACTTTAGCTGATTTCTATAACTCATTTGAGTCTGGTGACTTACGTGGTGCTATGTGGATCAAAGGACAGCAATATGCTGCTTCTGGAGCTAAATTGAAAGATGCAAAAGGTGCTGATTTAGCATTCGTTGCGGATTGGGAAAAAGATCAAATGACTGATGCGGATGCAGTTTACCAAGTAGCTGGTATCCGTTCTCAGAAATATGAGATCCAAAAGAACAACCCGAACGGTGATCAATCAAATGACTACGTATTCTTACGTTTAGCTGACGTTATCTTAATGCGTGCTGAAGCTGCTTTCCGTTTAGGAAACACAGCTCAAGCGTTAACAGATATCAATGCTATCCGTACACGTTCTGGTGTTGCTGCTTTAACTACAGTTACTGCTGACGATATCTTAGCTGAGCGTGGTCGTGAATTAGCATGGGAAGGATGGAGACGTAACGACTTAATTCGTTTCGGTAAATTCTCTACAGCTCGCAAGTTTATGACAGTTACTGACAAGACTCGTGAATTGTTCCCAATTCCACAACCTCGTCGTGATGCTAACCCATTATTGACTCAAAACCCAGGATATTAATCTGTAGGTTTTTGATAGAAAGGCAGAACCATTTGGTTCTGCCTTTTTGTTTTATAGGGGTTTTATATGCCCCCCGTATTTTGTATTTTTGTAGTGCAAAAATTCGATCATTAAGAATGAAAAATTATCCCTTATTCTTCCTTATTTCTCTTAGTATTTTCTCTTGTTCTCAAAAAGAAGATACTCTTTTTGAAGAGTTGCCTGCTGAGCAAACCGGTATTGATTTTGTGAACCGTAGTTTGGAGAAAAAAGAGTTCAATATCTTCAATTACCGCAACTTCTATAATGGAGGTGGCGTGGCGATAGGCGACGTGAATAACGATGGTTTATCGGATCTTTTTGTGACATCTAATTTCGAAGACAATAAGTTGTATTTGAACAAAGGGGCGATGAAGTTCGAGGATATTACGGTGAAGTCAGGGATTGTGGGGAAGAAGTTTTGGTCTACAGGTGTCACGTTTGCAGATGTGAATGGGGATGGCTTAATGGATATTTATGTGTGTAATTCAGGTTCGCGTGATCAGCGTGGGAATCAATTATACATCAATCAAGGAATAAAGGGTGGCGTGCCTACTTATAAGGATCAGGCCAATGAAGCGGGTCTAGAAGATGGAGGATTTTCAACGCATGCGGCTTTCTTCGATTACGATCGCGATGGCGATTTAGATATGTATTTGTTGAATAATAGTTTTACCCCGATTGACAAATTAGGGTATACGAATTTACGGGAGGAGCGTGATAAATTAGGCGGTGATAAGTTATTTAGAAATGATAGTAAGGATGGAAAGGAACTTCATTTTACCGATGTGTCGGAGACGGCGGGTATTTATGGGAGTTTGATTGGTTTTGGTTTAGGAATTACGATAGGCGATGTCAATAATGACAACTGGCCTGATATTTATATTTCAAATGACTTTTATGAGCGTGATTATTTGTACATCAACCAAAAGAACGGCACGTTTAAGGAGGATTTAGAGAATGAGATGCCACATATTTCGTTGAGCTCGATGGGTGCGGATATGGCGGATTTGAACGACGATGGCTACATGGACATCTTCGTGACGGATATGTTGCCGGGCGATGATCGCCGTTTGAAAACGACGTCTGTTTTTGAGGGCTATAACCTGGTGGAGTTGAAGAAGAAGCGTGGGTTTTGGCATCAATATATGCGCAATAATTTGCAGCTGAATAATGGGGATGGAACCTTCTCTGAAGTGGGTCAATTAGCAGGTGTACATGCGACGGATTGGAGTTGGGGCGCCTTGATCTTTGATATGGATAATGATGGGAAGAAGGATATTTTTGTGGCGAATGGAATTGCCAAAGACTTAACGGATCAAGACTTCGTTGATTTCTTAGGGGATCGCAACACGATGCAGCAAATGCTAGATGGTAAGAAATTCGATTACAAAGAGTTTACAGATAAAATTTCCTCGGTGCCTATTCCGAATTACGCTTATAAAAATGAGGGTGATTTAAAATTCTCGAACCAGGTAAAATCATGGGGATTAGAAGGTCCAGGATTCTCGAATGGTTCAGCTTACGGTGATTTAGACAATGATGGGGATTTGGACTTAGTCGTGAACAATGTGAACGCGCCATTATCCGTTTACAAGAACAAGACAAACGAGAAATTTAAGAACCATTATTTGACCGTACACCTAAAAGGAACGGATCGTAACCTAAACGGTATCGGAGCACGCGTAACGGTTTACCAAAAAGGCGGATTCAAAGTATTGCAACAAATGCCGAATCGCGGTTTTCAATCGTCGAGTGACCACCAAATGGTGTTCGGCTTAGGAGCAAATGGAGCGATTGATTCGGTACAGGTTTTATGGCCGAACGATAAGATCGAAACCATTAAGTCAGTGAAGGCCGACCAGATAATAACGTTGAAGCAGGAGAATGCGAAAGAGATCTTCCATTTCTTTGAGGCGAAACAAACCCCAATTTTTGCAGATGTGACGTCTGGTTTATTAGATTATCTACACGTGGAAAGTATGTTTAACGACTACGACCGCGATGTGTTATTGAAGCAAAAATATTCTACACAAGGCCCAGCTTTAGCGGTGGGTGACGTGAATGGTGATGGTCTAGAAGATATTTATTTAGGCGGGGCTGCTGGTCAAGTCAAGCAATTATTTGTCCAAAAACCCGGCGGTAAATTCGTCAATTCTCCACAAGCAGATTTCAGCCTAGATCAGACTACAGAGAATACGGATGCTACTTTCTTTGATGCGGATAAAGACGGCGATTTAGATTTGTTCGTGGTCACAGGAAGTAATGAGTTCGCGGAGAATGCACCGGAATTACACGACTTATTGTATTTGAATGACGGCAAAGGAAATTTGAAGCGTGATATTCGATTCCCAATGATTTATGAAAACGGGTCTAGCGTTTCAGCAGCGGATTACGATAAGGATGGCGACATCGATTTATTCGTGGGAACGCGAATGGTCAATGCGAAGTATGGCCAAAGCGCCCAAAGCAATTTGTTTATCAATGATGGAACAGGTGGATTTAAGAACCAGTCGAAGCGCTATATGCCTCAAGTGACGGATCTAGGGATGGTGACGGATTCAGAATGGTCTGATGTGGATGGTGACGGTTATGTAGATCTTTTGGTGACACAAGATTGGGGACCGGTAGTCGTGTTTAAGAATGAGAGAGGCAGAAAATTAACCAAACAAGAACCAGTAGCTGGTTCGGAAGGATTGTGGTCTTGTATCAAGCCTGCTGATATTGATGGTGATGGAGATATGGATTTTGTACTGGGGAACTTTGGCCTTAATTCTAAGATTAAAGCTTCTGCAGAAAAACCTGCTTTCCTGCATGTGGGTGATTTTGATAAAAATGGAGTGGTAGAACAAATCATCTCTTGTGTGACAGAGGATGGAAATACGTATCCGATGGTCTTGAAAGGAGAGATGCAGCGTGCGCTTCCGATGATCAAGAAAAAGTTCATCAAGTACAAGGATTATGCGAACAAGACGGTGGATGAATTGTTTAGTGATGAGCAACGCGAAGGGGGTACTGTGCGCCAAATCACGACAACGCAATCGTCCTTTATGATCAACGATGGAAAAGGAAACTTCAGTTTGCAAGCACTTCCTTACCAGGCTCAATTCTCTCCTATTAGAGGAATTCAAGCGGCAGATTTCAATAAGGATGGCAAACTAGATATTTTATTAGCTGGTAATTTCTTTGATTCACTTCCAGAATGGGGGCGATTTGATGCGAATTATGGTCTTCTATTAGAAGGACAAGGTAAAGGGAAGTTTGCAGTAAAATTATCCAAGCAAACTGGATTTAAAACCCTTGGTCAAGTACGTAATATGGCGCTCGTAAAAGGAGGGAAGTCGACGTATGTAGTATTGGCCAAAAATGATGACAAAGCCCAAGTATTTAAATTTTAAAACAATGCGTACCAATTATTTTTCAATTCTCTTTCTTTCTATTCTTCTTTTTGCCTGTAATTCAGGTGATGATGTGGTGCTATTTGAAAAATTAGATGCAGAAAAAACGCACATCGATTTTTCAAATAATATCACCGAAACGAAGGATTTCAATATCCTAGATTATCTCTATTTCTACAATGGTGGTGGCGTCTCTGCCGGGGATATTAATAATGACGGATTAGTGGATTTGTTTTTCGTGTCCAATCAAGGAAAAAACAAATTATACCTGAACAAGGGAGATATGCAATTTGAAGACATCTCAGTGAAGGCGGGAATCGAAGGATTCTCTGACTGGAAAACGGGGGTGACGATGGCCGACGTAAATGCAGATGGCTTCTTGGATATCTACATTTGCGCGGTAGGAAATTACAAAGGTTTAGAAGGGTCGAACGAGTTATACATCAACAACGGTGACAACACGTTTACAGAGAAATCGAATGAATTCGGTTTAGACTTTACAGGATTCTCCACACAAGCCGCCTTTTTTGATTATGATAAAGATGGTGATTTAGATTGCTATTTATTGAATCACGCTGTACACAACACCCGTTCCTATGACCGCGTGAATACGCGTTCGTTGAAAGACAACGAGGCAGGAGATTATCTATACCGAAATGATGGAGGCAAATTTGTGGATGTGTCGAAAGAGTCTGGTATCTACCAAGCGGCGATGGGTTATGGTCTAGGAATTTCAGTGGCAGATATAAACAACGATGGTTGGTTAGATATCTACGTGAGCAATGACTTTCACGAGGATGATTACTATTACATTAACCAAAAGGACGGTACGTATAAGGAAGGTATTCGCGATCACTTCAAGCACTTGAGCCGTTTCTCGATGGGTTCTGATGTGGCAGATATTAATAACGACGGATTCCAAGACGTGATGACGTTGGATATGTATCCTGATGATGAGAAGGTGGAGAAATCGTCTGTGGGTGAGGATCCTTTGGACATCTACATGTACAAATTACAGTTCGGTTATTTCAATCAATACAGCCGGAACTGTCTTCAGTTAAATATGGGAGGCCAAAAATTCTCCGACATCGCTGCCTCTTCCGGAGTGGCCGCGACAGATTGGAGTTGGTCGACGTTGATGAATGACTATGATGGCGATGGCATTAAAGATATCTTCATCTCGAACGGTATTTTACGCCGCCCGAATGACTTAGATTATTTGAAATTCGTCATTGGCGATTCGCTGCATTATGGTTTGCCTACTTCTGAGAAATTAGATCAGGAAGCCATCGATTTGATGCCGGACGGTCGTGTTCACAATTACATTTTTAAAGGCGCGAAGGATTTACGTTTCGTAGATAAATCAATTAAATGGGGCTTTGAAGAAAAAGGCGTTTCGAACGGATCGACGTATGCGGATTTAGACAATGACGGTGATTTGGATTTAGTGACTAACAACCTGAATGAAAAGGCGAGTGTTTATCAAAACAACAGCCGCCAATTGTTAAAGCATAATTTCGTGAAGGTAAAATTCAAAGGAGATGGCGGAAATACCTTTGGTATAGGGGCGAAGGTCATCTTGAAAACGAAGGACGGCCAGCAATTGCAGCAAATGATGCCTACGCGTGGCTTTATGAGTTCGGTGGAACCTACCTTGTTATTCGGTATTGGTGATTTACAGCAGGTGGATGAGATGCTCGTGATTTGGGAAAATGAAAAAATGCAGATCGTCAAGAATCCCAAGATCAATGAGACTCTCACGATGGAGCAAAAGAATGCGAACGTAAACGTGAAAGATTACGTGTTCTCTGCGCCGGTGAAGCCTCTTTTTGCGGAAGTGACGGATGGAGTGAATGTTCCGTACCAGCACCAGGAAAATGTCTATTTCGATTTCAACCGCGAATTGTTAATTCCATTTAAGGTTTCTATCGAGGGACCCAAAATCGCGGTGGGTGACGTGAATGGCGATGGTCTGGAAGACGTGTATTTAAGCGGTGCGAAATACCAGGCGGGTCAATTGTTATTGCAAAAAGGAACTGGATTCGTTCTATCTAATCAGCCTGTATTTAAGGCAGATTCATTGTATGAAGATGTGGATGCTTTGTTCTTTGACGCGGATGGTGACAAGGATTTGGATTTATATGTAGTGACAGGGGGGAATGAATTCTATGATAAAATGCCGGAGCAATTCGATCGATTATACACGAACGATGGCAAAGGGAATTTCACCCGCGCGATGAATGCCTTGCCTCCGATGTATGATAATAAATCAGTGGTTCGTCCTTGCGATATCGATCGCGATGGAGACATGGATTTATTCGTAGGTGGTCGCGTGGTAGGTTATTCGTATGGTGCTTCGCCGCGTTCGTATTTACTAGTAAACGATGGCAAGGGTCACTTTGCTGACAAGACTATTGCTTTAGCTCCGGAATTGCGGGAAGCAGGGATGTTGACGGAGGCGATTTGGGCAGATATTGATAAAGATGGCGATCAAGATTTAACTGTGGTGGGCGATTGGATGCCGATTAAGACTTTTGAAAATAATAAGGGTAAATTCAAATTAATAGAGAATGGCCTGGAGGAGAAAACGGGATTCTGGTCGGGTATGACGGCGGCGGATTTTGACAAAGATGGAGATATAGACTTCATCGTGGGAAATCTAGGAACGAATACAAAGCTGCGGAAGGAACTCGAAGGTCAGTTACGCATGCAGATTAAGGACATCGATAAAAATGATACCAAAGAGCACATTGTTTCGTATAATCGCGGCGATGATTGGTTCCCGATTAATAGCAAAGACGAGATGGGGAAACAGATTCCAAGTATCATCAATAAGAAATACACGGCGTACCATATGTTCGCGGGTAAGACGGTGGAAGAGATTTTTGGCGATAAAGAATTAGATGGGGCGGAGGAAAAGCGCGTGAATACGTTTGAATCGGTTTACTTGGAAAACCAAGGAAACAAGACCTTCAAAATGGTAGCGCTTCCTCCATTAGCCCAGGTGTCTAAGATCATGGTCATGCGCACGGAAGATGTGGACAAAGATGGAAACCTCGACGTGATCGTGGGAGGTAACTTTAATGGAGCTTCGATGTACCAGGCGCGTTATGATGCCTTCTTTGGCCTGATTCTAAAAGGGAATGGCAAAGGCGGGTTCAAGCCGCTTATCCCAACAGACACAGGCTTGATGCTCGAAGGCGACATTCGCGACATAAAGCAGGTGAAGACTACCGCTGGAATTTTGTACCTAGTGGCTCGTAACAACGATAAACTTCAGGTGTTTAAGAAATTATAGGATGCGCAAATTGCTGGCAATCGCCCTCTTCTCGGTACTAGCCTATGGCTTACCTAGCTGCTCGAACAAGGCCGCTGAAGGGAAAGAGCTGGCGAAAACCTATTGCGCCTCTTGCCATCTACTTCCAGATCCATCGCTGTTGCCTAAAAATGTGTGGCAATACAGCACATTACCTTACATGGGTATTATGATGGGCGTAGACAAGGAGATCGGGATGTTAGAAAAACCACTTTCTGATTATACCATTCTAGGTCCAGGTTCGCAGATGATTCCAGATGAAGACTGGGAAAAGATCAAGGCCTATTATTTAGAGGAGGCGCCCAAAACCTTGGAAATGCCGGCTTATATTCCTTTGCCTACGCAGACCCTATTCGATGCAGAACCAATTGTGGCCACCTTGCCAGGGACTTCCTTGCCGAACATGACGGCGATTCGAATCGATGCGCGTCGTCACCAAATCACGGCAGGCGATCAATCGAATCGCGTGATTTGGAAGTGGGATGCGGCGGGTAAATTACTCGAAACTAAGAAAGATCAAGATGCCTTGACAGATATTACTCTGTTAGGTTCCGAAACCTTGTATACGTTCATCGGGACCACGACACAGGCGAATCCGGATGTGAATGGATTTGTGAGTCAAGCTTCGACCGGTAAGAAATTAGTGCAAGGATTGAATCGCCCGATTGGTTTGGTGTCAGCTAACTTGGATGCGGAAGCAGGCGATGAATTGATCACGTCTGAATTCGGATTTAAGGTGGGTGGGATGAGTGTCTGGAAGCTGGATAAAGGCACGTACAAAAAACAGGTGTTAAATCCGCAAACCGGGGCGTCGAAGACGATTGTTCGAGATTTTACGGGGGATGGTCGTCTCGATATTTTGGCGCAGTTTGCGCAGGGTGATGAGCGCATTTTGCTTTATGAGAACTTAGGTGGATTGAAGTTCAAAGAAAAACAACTACTTCGTTTCCCCTCTATCTATGGATCCTCTTCATTCGATGTAGTTGACATCGATGGAGACAAGGACTTGGATATCATTTACACCGCTGGCGATAATGCCGATTTTACGACGGTTTTAAAGCCATACCACGGGATGTATGTTTTCGAAAATACGGGTGGATTTACATTCAGACAAAAAGCCTTTTTCTCTCAAAACGGCGCCACCAAAGTAATGCCCGGCGATTTTGACGGCGATGGGGATGCGGACTTGATATCGATTGCTTTATTCCCAGATGTGGCGGCTAGACCGGGCGAAGGGGCGATGTATTTTGAGAATAAAAAAGGAACCTTTGTTCCAATGACTTTACCCATACAACACTTGGGTCGCTGGTCTGTGATGGACGTGGCGGATCTGGATGGAGACGGTGATTTAGATGTGGCGTTGGGTTCCCACGCGGTGGCTAAATTCCCACAAGGAGGATTTGATCCTCAATGGAAGCAGGCAAAAGGTCTGCTCATCTTACGAAATAAAACAAAATGAAACTAAGCCTAAGGGTAATCCTATTATTGCTACTCTGTGGCCCACTGACTTTTGCCCAACGCAAAGGTTATGTCATCTTTAGTGGAAAAATTGTCGATGTAGAGAACAAAGCACCCATTGCTGGAGCTTCGGTCTTTTTCTCTGGCTCCTCTGCCGGGGGAACCTCGGATTCGCTTGGGCAGTTTACTGTCACGATTGCCGCTAGATCCTATCAAGTCATAGCGAGAAGTCTAGGCTATAAGTACAAAACCTTTCGCTTAGATCTCTCTAAAAACACCCAAACAACCATCGAATTAGAACGCTCCGAGCAATTATTAGGCGAGGTGGTCATCACAGCGGAAAAGGCAGATGCGAACGTGAACCGAGCCATGATGGGGGTGGAGAAGATGTCTTCCAAAACCTTGAAAAAACTGCCTACCTTAATGGGTGAGGCCGATGTGATTCGTAGTATTTTATTGTTGCCGGGCGTTTCCACGGTGGGGGAAGGTGCCTCTGGATTCAACGTTCGTGGCGGAAATGTGGATCAAAACCTTGTTTTACTCGATGGTGTTCCCTTATTTAACACCTCCCATTTATTCGGATTCTTCACCGGTTTTAATGCCGATATGGTCCAGGATTTGAGCTTGTACAAAGGGGGTATTCCCTCCATGTACGGCGGTCGCGCTTCATCCGTTTTAGATGTGCGCGTGAAGGAAGGCGATTTTGAAAAATGGTCATTGCAGGGTGGCGTGGGACCCATTTCATCGCGCATTTTAGTGGATGGACCTTTAGTGAAGGGAAAAACATCTTTAATCGTGGGAGCCCGCGGTTCTGTTTCGGACTTTTATCTGAAGTATTTCCCTAATCCGAGTCTAGCGAAAAGCAAGGCGGATTTCTATGATGTGAATTTTAAGTTGACACATCGATTTGGGAAGAACCAGCGCATCTCTTTATCCGGTTATGCGAGCAATGATGGATTCAAATTTGCGCAGGATACCCTGTATTCTTGGAACACGAAGGCGTTAAGCTTTAAACACAATGCCTTATTGAAGGGTGATTTGTCTCATAATTTCACAGCCTTTTACAGTGATTATACGTATGGGATTGAGGGCCAAAAAAGTGGCTTGGAATTCGTTTGGAAACCATCCATCATCCAAACCTCCGTTAAGGAAGAGTTGAGCAAGGACTTGGGTAAATATGGTCGCCTGGATGCAGGTGCAGAGTTATCTGCCTTTACGAATGATGCAGGTAGTTTCTTGCCTAATTCGTCCTCTTCTAAGGTAGACAAATTCGCGATGTCCACCGAGCATACGCGGGAGATGGCGGCCTATCTAGGCCACAGTTTACCACTTGGCAAGAAATTGAGTTTAGATTATGGTCTTCGCTATGCGTCCTATCAACTGTTAGGTCCAGGTGATTTCTACCAATATAAACTAGGGACACCTCGTGAAATCAATACGATTACGGACACGCTGAGTGCAGCTTCTAATGAGGTAGTAGCTACGTATGGTGGATTCGAACCGCGTCTTTCGTTCGCCATTAAATTGGATACGAGTTTCTCGATCAAAATCGGTTTTAACCGCATGCAGCAATTCCGCCACTTATTGTCGAACACGATGGCCGTTTCGCCCTCGGATATTTGGAAGAATTCGAATCAACAAATTCCACCCCAAATCGCAGATCAATATTCCATCGGTTTCTTCAAGAACTTCACAAATGCTTCGAACGCCGTTTTCGAAACCTCCGCAGAATTCTATTACAAGAACTTAAACAACGTGGTGGATTACGTGGATGGGGCGCAATTATACTTAAACCCGACGGTGGAGACGCAATTATTAGTGGGTAAGGGTTTAGCCTATGGGGGAGAATTTTTCTTGAAAAAGTCACGCGGCAAGCGATTGACGGGTTGGATTTCTTATACCTATGCACGGACGTTTAGAACGATTCAGGCGAATGAGAATCAGAAAGAAGCGAACTTTGGGATTCAATTCCCGGCGAACTTTGATACGCCACATACCTTTAAATTTGTGTTGAATAACCGCTGGACAAACCGCATCTCGTTCAATGCGAACTTTACGTATACGACGGGTCGCCCTATCACCTATCCGAATGGTCGGTACAAGATCTATTCGTTTAATGATCTATATGATTATGCTGTGGCGACAGGGATATTCCCGCGTCCTGGTTTGGACCAAACCTCTTACACCTATAACGGGACGAAGTACACGTATCTAACCTCGAAAGAGATCAAGGAATTATTGGATGGCTACTCCACCGCTTCTTTCACCCTGAGAAACGCGGAACGAATTCCCGATTATATCCGATTAGATGTGGGGATCACCATCGATCCTAAACCTGGTAAGCGTTGGCAAGGAAGCTGGAACTTCTCGATCTATAATTTATTAGGTCGCCAAAACGCCTACTCCGTCTATTTCCGTTCTTCGACCGGCGAAATCAACCAAGCGAAAACCTACCAATTATCTGTTTTAGGCGCCGCGATTCCATCCATCACTTATAACTTCAAATTCTAATGAGACACTTATTCTTATTTTTCTGTGCCTTGTTTCTTTTGAGTTCTTGCGAGACGGAGATCGAGGATTTTCAAACCCAAAACGTTAGCTCAGCTATCGTGGTCTACGGCGAAATTTCAAACGTAGATGGCCCTTATAACGTGCGCTTGAATTATGTGAGCGCTTATTCACCTTATGATGCGACCCAATTTTCTGGCCAGCCCATCACGGATGCGAATGTGCGCCTGGTGGATGGTAACGGAAAGGAAACGGCCTATTACGAGAAGAGTAAAGGCTATTATTTAAGTCCAGCAGGATTTAAGGGAGTGGTGGGCGAAAAATACAAGCTGCGTATTAAGCTGCTCGATGGAAAAACAATCGAATCGAATTTCCAAACGATTAACGCCGCCCCTGAACTCGCTGAATTTTCGTATGCTTTTAAGAACGCCACGAAAGTCGAGGATATGCGCTTCCCACTGACGGCGAGCATTAAGGATCCCAAGGCAACGGAAGATTTTTATTTCGTGAAGCGCCAGGACTTCCGCCAATTTTTACTAACCTGTCCTAATCCGCCACCACCACCAGCACCCGTTCCACCGTGTAATTGTAAATGCTGGCAAGCACCACAAAATACGCAACCCTATCTGTTGGATGATTTTCTGCTGAGCGGTAAGAATTTGTCTTTGGATTTAGGTCAGCTACCCTATGAAGATTTCAATGATTGGGTAGTGCAACTAGACGTGTATTCTATCTCCAAAGAAGCTCATACCTATTGGAAGCGTTTGGAAGATCAACGCAAGTTGAGTGGGGGAATTTTTGATAAAGTGCCTGCTCAAGTGATTGGTAACTTGAAATGCACGAGCGACCCAACGCAAGAGGTTTTAGGCTATTTTATGGTAGGAGGTTTAACGCAGAAAAGATTAACGGTGGATCGTTTTAATGGTATCCCTACGGAGGCGTATCAGAAACTTTTGTTCTACGTAGACTTCAATAATGTGCGCTACAAAGACATCCCACTTTGGAATTGCAAAGACGCCGCTTTCATCAAATATAACCTTGGATATTCCTTGCCTCCATTATAAATATAGTATGCTTGCATAATAGTTTTTTTCTCTGCAAATTTGTTACAACCTAAACGTAATAACCATGGCAAAAGAATACGACCGTCGCAACCTAGACTTTATTTTAAAAGAGGTTTTTGATACTGCTTCCCTGTGTAACTATCCTCGTTACGCGGATTATACACCCGATATGTTTGATATGGTATTGGATTCTGCTGATGCCATTGCCGAAAAATATTTACGCCCCATTTATGTAGATTCAGATCGCAAAGCGGCTGAATTAGTCGATGGCGTTGTGCATGTTCACCCAGGAATTGAACCGTATATGAAGGAGATGGGGGAGTCCGGAATGATCGGATGTACCTTTGATCTAGAACACGGTGGTCAGCAAGTTCCTTCCATGATCGGTGGAGCACACGAATTCATTCGCGGTGCGGCGCATAATTCAGCGGTGATGTTTACGGGTTTATCCCATGGGGCAGCTCACTTAATCGCCTCTTTTGGTTCCAAAGAATTAGCGGACACCTACGTTCCTAACATGCTTTCTGGTAAGTGGGCAGGTACGATGTGCTTAACCGAGCCACAAGCGGGAAGTTCCTTGAACGATGCGTCTACTTCTGCTAAGGATTTAGGGGATGGAACATACGCCATTAAAGGACAAAAAATATTCATTTCAGGAGGGGATAATCACTTCTCAGAAAATATCATTCACTTGGTTTTAGCTCGTTTAGAGGGCGCTCCAGCAGGTACGAAAGGAATTTCTCTTTTCGTTGTGCCTAAGAAGCGCATCGAAAATGGAACATTAGTGAATAATGAAGTTATCTCATTAGGCGTCTATCATAAGATGGGCCAAAAAGCCACACCGGCACTTCACCTCTCTTTTGGCGACAAAGGAAACTCGATCGGTTACCTGGTAGGTGAGCCGAATAGAGGATTGTCTTATATGTTCCAAATGATGAACGAAGCTCGTCTAGGTGTGGGAATGGGTGGAGCTTACATCGCTTCCGCTGCGTACCATGCTTCGAAGCAATATGCAGAGGAGCGCGCTCAGGGTCGTTTATTAACGAACAAAGATCCGAACACGCCACCTACCTTAATTAAAAACCACCCGGATGTACAGCGTATGTTGTATTTCCAAAAAGCGATCGTCGAAGGCTCGATGGGCCTATTATTCCAATGTTTTATGTGGGATGATTTAGCAAAAAGCTTAGAAGGGGAAGCAAAAAAAGAAGCCCAAATGATGCTCGACTTGATGACTACCGTAGCGAAAACTTATCCAGCAGAGATGGGGACTCAGGCGGTTAATCAAGGATTGCAAGTTTTAGGAGGCTACGGATACACAGAAGATTTCCCTTTAGAGCAAATGGCCCGCGACGTACGGATTATGTCGATCTATGAAGGAACAACCGGTATTCATGGTTTGACTTTATTAGGTCGCGGTATTCCCGCGAACAACGGAGCGGCTTTGCAGACCTTAGGAAAGTTAGTTTACGCAGACATCGCTGTGGCAAAAGGACACGAAAACCTAAGCAAATATGCGGAGATGTTAGAGAAAGAATTGGAGAATCTGACTAAAGTGACGATGCATAAATTAGGTTTCGCGATGAAAGGCGAAATCGAAGTATTCCTAGCGGATTCGACCTTGTATATGGAGTTGTTCGGCTTGATTACCGTCGCTTGGCAATGGTTAAAACAAGGTCACGTGGCTGCTGCTGCCTTAGCCAAAGGTGGATTGAGCGCAGAAGACGAAGCTTTCTACAAGGACAAGATTCACACGATGAAATTCTTCTACCACTACGAGGTACCTAAGGCTTTAGGTTTATCGAAGCGTTTGATGGACGAAGAAGTTTTAACTATTTTTGATCACAAATAAGAATGAATATGTTTAAAAAACACGTTTTTCTGGGCTTAGCGTTGTTATTATCAACAGCCGCGTTAGCTCAAAGTAAGTATTCTGCTCACGAATTGTTTCATCCGCTTTGGAACTATGGACCAGTTTCTCCTATGCGTTCTGCGGCGGGTGTTCCTGGACCAGGGTATTGGCAAAACTCGGCTGATTACAAGATTGCTGTTTCCCTAGATGATGTAGCGAACAAAATCACGGGCGATGTGGAGATTACTTACAAGAATAATTCTCCTGATAAGCTGCCGTTTTTGTGGTTGCAATTAGACCAAAATAGCTTCAACACGCAGTCGCGCGGAGGCAAGACGACACCTATTTCGGGTGGACGTTTTGGGAATTTAGCTTTTGAAGGTGGTTACAAAATTGAGAGTGTAACGATCGATGGCAAGCCCGCAAATTTCATTGTGGAAGATACGCGGATGCAGATTCGCTTAGCTTCTCCTTTGGCAGAAAAAATAGGAACGGCGAAAATCAAAATCGCTTACTCATTTACTTCACCGGAGAATGCTTCGGACAGAATGGGTATTCAGCAAACGAAAAATGGCGCGATCTACACGGTGGCGCAGTGGTTCCCCCGCGTTTGTGTATACGATGACATCGAGGGCTGGAACGTATTGCCTTATTTAGGTGCAGGCGAATTCTATTTAGAATACGGCAATTTCGAATATTCAATCAATGCACCGGCATCACACATCGTGGTGGGTTCAGGTGAATTATTGAATCCGACAGAAGTATATACGGCTGATCAGGTAAAGAAGTGGGCAGCAGCTGCGAACTCAGAAACAACAGTCGTAATTCGTTCGGCGGCTGAGGTAACAGATCCAGCTTCTCGTCCGGCGAAAGATCGCTTGACTTGGAAATTTAAGTGCAACAATGCGCGTGACGTTGCATTTGCGTCATCTAAATCATTTATCCTGGATGCATGCCGTATCAATTTACCTAGCGGCAAGAAATCAATGGCTGTGTCAGTTTATCCGATAGAATCAGACGGCAAAGAGGCTTGGGCACGTTCATCAGAATACGTGAAAGCGTCGATTGAGCATTATTCGAACTGGTTATACGAGTATTCGTATCCGGTAGCAACGAACGTCGCTGGGATGGTTTCTGGCATGGAATATCCAGGTATCATTTTCTGTGGATACAAGGATAAAACGGCTTCTTTATGGGGTGTGACGGATCACGAATTTGGCCATAACTGGTTTCCGATGATTGTAGGATCTAATGAGCGCAAATTCGCTTGGATGGATGAGGGTTTCAATACGTTTATCAATTTCTATTCGACGGATGCTTTCAATAAGGGCGAATACAAGAACCGTAAATTTGATATGCACACGATCGCTAAATCGATGTTCCGCGAAACGGCAGATCCGATTATGTCGATTCCAGATGTGATTCAAACACGTAATTTAGGCTGGGAGGCCTACAATAAGCCTGGTTTTGGCTTACGTATTTTGCGTGAAAATATTTTAGGTGCTGATCGTTTTGATTATGCCTTTAAAAATTACATCAACAAATGGGCGTTCAAACACCCTACCCCAATGGACTTCTTCCGCGCTATGGAAGATGGTGCTGGCGAGGATTTAGGTTGGTTCTGGAAAGCTTGGTTCTATGAACTTTGGAGACTGGATCAATCAGTTAAAGATGTGGATTATGTAGAGCAAGATCCTGCTAAAGGGGCTGTGATTACGATCGAAAACTTAGACAAGATGGCCATGCCAGCAGTGGTGGAAGTGGAATTGACGAGCGGAGAAAAAGAACGCTTTACGTTCCCGGTGGAGATTTGGCAGAGAGGTTCTAGCTGGACTTTCCGCACTTCAACGAAGCTACCGATTAAATCGGTGGTGATCGATCCAGATCATTCATTCCCGGATATGGATTCCAAGAATAATACGTGGAAGCCGCTGAGTGTTCGCTCACGATAAGAAATGAAAAAGGCCCTTGCGATTTGCGAGGGCTTTTTTTTATCAGTATATTTTTAGGATGTGTGGTGGATTATATTCACATTGTAGAATAACCCCACTAATCATGAAAATGCTATTCCTACAATCCCTTTGGTTCGGCGAGTTGGTCACTGCCGTGATTTATCTACTTATTTTAGTCCTAGTATTTCGGTCCGTTAGATGGCTCTATCGAAGACTTAAATAACTACCCTTTCAAGATTCTCCCGATATCATTCGCCTTTCCTAATTCTTCTTTCAGCTTTTCGTAGCTGCCAGAAAGCATTAGGCCTTTGTATTTCAACAGGGTGTTGATGTATTCGTCCAAAACGTCGAGCAAGTTCTCTTGGTTTTGGTGGAAAATTTGGCTCCAGGTTTCAGGGGAAGATTTCGCTAGACGCACGGTGGATTCGAAACCGGTGGAGGCTAGTTCGAAAATGCGGGCTTCGTTTTTTTCTTTCTCTAATACTGTGTTCGCTAGGGCGAAGGAACAGATGTGGGAGATGTGCGAAATATAGGCCGTGTGCATGTCGTGCTCGATGGATCCCATATAAATGAGGTTCATCTCTAAGCCGCTGCGGTATAAATCCTCTATCAGAGCTACGGCAGCTGGGTCGCTAAGTTCTTTGTCGCAAATGACGCCTCTTTTCCCCACGAACAAGCCTTGAACAGCTGCTTCGGGACCCGAGAACTCGGTTCCGGCCATCGGGTGAGTAGAAACGAATTGGGCTCTTTTGGGGTGGTTTTTTAAAGCCTCGAAAACCGGGGTTTTAGTAGAACCTACCTCGATGATCACTTGCCCTGGTTTTAGCGCATCCAATACGGATGGAATTAGCGCCACTAACAGGTCAACTGGAATCGCGCAAACGAAGACGCCCACTTGATCGATGGCTTCTTGCCACGTGGCGATGCGGTCGACGAGTCTTAAGGAGAGGGCCTTTTTCTGGTGTTCTGTATTCGTATCAATACCGATGATTTCTGAAGCCCAGCCACTCTTGCGAAGACCGAGTGCGATGGATCCACCAATTAATCCGATACCGATGATGCCTACTTTAGGAGATGCCATTGCTGTGGTTTTTGATGCGATCAATCGCTTGTGAGAAAACGGATTCTTGTGCGCAAAGCGAGATACGGATGTAGCCGTCGCCCTGCGTCCCAAAGATTCCGCCCGGCGTAATGAACACCGCGTTTTCGTCTAAAATTTTATCTGAAAGTGCGTAGCCGGAGTCGAATGTGGCTGGGATTTTGGCCCAAACAAACATCCCCGACTGTGCCGGGTCATACACGCAATCGAGTAAATCCAATAAGTCAAATACGAGTTTCTGGCGCGAACGGTAAATGCGATTCTGATTCTCAAACCACGCGCTTTCCGCAGAAAGAGCTTTTACTGCTGCCTGTTGCAAAGGTAAGAACATTCCAGAATCCATATTGGACTTGAACTTCAAGACCGGCGCTAGAAACTCCGCTTTCCCCAAAGCTGCCCCAATTCTCCAACCCGCCATATTGTGGGACTTCGAAAGGGAATTTAATTCGATCGCGACATCCTGCATCCCCGGAATCGACAGCATACTCATTGGCTTTTCGTTCAGGATGAAGCTATAGGGATTATCATTGACTAATAAGATCGAATGGCGAATAGCAAAGTCTCGCAACTCGGTGAAGAATTCCACCGTTGCTTGCGCTCCTGTAGGCATGTGTGGGTAGTTGACCCACATGATTTTGACTTTGGAAAGATCACGCTTTTCTAACGCCTTTAAATCAGGCAACCAACCCGTGGAGGCTGATAATTCATAGCTTTCTACCGTCGCACCGGCTAAAGAGCAAGCCGCCGAATAAGTAGGGTAGCCCGGATTAGGGATCAAGGTCACGTCGCCTTTCTCTAAATAGGCCATCGAGATGTGCATGATACCTTCTTTGGAGCCGATCAAGGGCAGAATCTCAGAAGCGGGATTAACCGTAACGCCATAATGTTTAGCGTAAAATGAGGCGAAAGCCTCGCGCAAAGCGGGAATACCTTGGTAACCTTGGTAGGCATGGTTGGCTGGATTTGCCGCGCTTTCTGTCAATGCCGCGATGGTCTCAGACGATGGGGCTAAATCAGGGGATCCGATACCTAAGTTAATAATAGGTACGCCGGATTCCTTTAAAGCCGCAATCTGCTTCAATTTCTTAGAGAAATAGTATTCCTCCACGCTGTTTAAGCGGCTCGCCGCTGTGATGTGTAAGCTCATAAAACAAAAAACCGACGTAAAGTCGGCTGATATAATTGACAAAAAACTATATAACCGATTAGGCAGCGTTGTAATAACCTGCGTAATAATAACCTGTTAAATAGTTGATTGCGTGTGAATTCATATGCCAAAGGTAGGAAAAATTTGCTTTTATGCAAATAGAGGCTTCAATAGCTCGCGAACGAGGGAGGATTCGTATCCTTTAGAGAGACCAAAGTTATAGCACTTCTGGTAGCGCTGTGGCGAAGTCCCCGTTTTAATCTCTTCTCTTTTCTTCTGTAAAATTGCGCGCGCTTTCTCGATGTAATCCGCATCATCGATGCCATCCCAAGCTGAGGCTAATAAAGAGGCTGAAATGCCGCGCTTGCGTAATTCGTAATTGATTTTCGTGCGTCCCCAGCTTTTCTGATTGAACTTCGAGCGGACGAAGATTTCGACAAAACGCGCTTCGTTCAGGTAGTTGTTTTCTCGGAGCCAGTTTAAATACTCAGCATATTCAGTCGGAGAAACCTCAAAAGTCTTCATCTTCTGCTCCAGTTCTTGGACGCATCTTTCCTGGTAGGCGCAATAGCGGGCCAGCTTTTGGAGAATCTCGCTATTCATAAAGGCAGATTTAAGAATCGATTTCTTCGAAACTTTCTAGGTTGAACAGATCGTTCAGAACGTCCACCATTTTATCCGAATCGCCACGCTTGCAAGCGGCTTTTAAGTGGATGATGGGTTGTTTGATGATTTTTTGGACTAAACCAGCCGTAATTTTCTCCAGCTTTTCGGTCTCTTCTTTCGTCAAACCTTTCATGTGGCGGTTCATTTCCTCCTTGCGGATTTGCTCCAGCGCATTTTTCAATTTGTGGATGGTAGGCGAAACCTCCATCTCTTTAGACCAATCATTAAAGCTCACAATACTCTCTTCGATGATGGTACGCACATCCGGAATAGAGGCTAAACGAGTGGCCAAAGCCTCATCCGCACGCTCCTTCAAGGTGTCGATGTTGTATAAAAGTACCCCATTAATCTTCTCGATGCCATCTTCGATGCTGCGAGGCACAGAAAGGTCGATGAAGTATTTAAAGGATAATAATTGCAATTTCTTAATCTCTGCCTGCGTGATAATCGGGCTATCTGTACGAACAGACGAGATAATGATGTCAGCTGCCGCGATTTCTTTCCACAAGTCAGCGATAGGAGCGACTCTGAAAAGTTCCTTTCCAGCGGCAATCTTCTCGGCTTTCTCGATCGTGCGGTTCATAATAGTGAACTCCGCAAAATCCTTTTCTTCCATGTTCTTGCACACATCTAACCCGATTTCGCCTAATCCTAGGATTAAGACTTTCGGGTGAGGAAGTGCTTGAGAAAGTTCTTCTGCTAAGGCTACGGTGGCATAGGAAACCGAGGCTGCTCCATCGCGGAACGACGTTTCTTGCGCTACACGCTTGTTAGAATAGAAGATGGTATGCATCAAACGGTGCAAATATGGACCCGCCATATTTAAATCGGCCGCTTGTTGGTACGCTTTTTTGATCTGGTTCGGGATTTGTAAATCCCCCACTACTTTCGACTGCAAGCCGGTCGCTACTTCGAATAAATGGCGCAGAGAATCCTCTGTTTCGTCCATTTGCTTGAAATAGCCTAGGTATTCCGCGTTGTTCGTTAAGCCTTTTTCGATTAAGAAAGCTTTGATTAAGTCGGTCGAGATGTCGCGATCAGACGTATAATAGAACTCCGTGCGGTTGCAGGTAGAGACAATCAATAATTCATTTAGGCCAAAAAGATCCTTGCACTTCACATAAAATCCTTTGCTCTCGTCCTCGTTCAACGCTAACATCTCGCGAATGGCGAGTGGCGCAGTACGGTGTGAAAGGCTGACGGATTTAAAAGGTAAAATCATTTCTGTCTTAAGCGTGATTATTAATTCACAAAAGTACAATGCAAAAGTTTAAAATGTATCTGTCTTTGAAAGAAAATCGTAATTTAGAAGAAGAAAAAATAGGAAAAAGATGCACTTCAAAAATAAGACCGTTTTTATCACGGGAGGATCTCGTGGAATTGGATTAGAGATTGCGAAAAAATTAGCTTCAGAGGGCGCAAACATTGTTATTGCGGCTAAAACTTCCGAACCACATCCTAAATTACCAGGTACGATTCACACGGCGGCGGCTGAAATTGAGGCGGCTGGCGGAAAGGCTTTGGCCTGTATGGTAGACATTCGTGACGAAAATCAGGTTTTAGCAGCGGTAAAATTAGCTGTTGAGACCTTTGGAGGTATTGATATCCTGATCAACAACGCGTCGGCGATTCAGCTCACTGGTACATTGAGTACCGAGATGAAGAAATACGACTTGATGAATCAGGTCAACACGCGCGGAACGTATCTGTGTGCTCAGGCTTGTTTGCCTTATTTGTTGAAATCAGAAAACCCCCAGGTACTAACGCTTTCACCTCCTTTAAATGTGGAGTCGCGCTGGTTTGAGAACCATGTGGCGTATTCGATTGCCAAATTTGGGATGTCGCTATGTACCCTCGGAATGGCGTCTGAATTTAAGGGGAAGGTGGCTTTTAATTCGCTTTGGCCTAAAACCATTATTGCGACTGCTGCCATCGAATTCGCGGTGGGGAATGCGTCGATGATGCAATTAGGACGCAAGGCAACTATTATGGCGGATGCGGCCGCGGCTATTTTGCAGAAGGATGCGAAGACGGTGAGTGGGAATTTCTACATCGACGAAGACGTGTTACGTGCAGAAGGGGTGACGGATTTCACGGAATATCGTGTCAATCCGAATACGCCAGAAAATCAATTGTTACCCGACTTTTTCATTTAATGGTAGAAAATTATACCCCGCCACTTTGGTTACCGGACGGGCATACACAAAGTATTTATCCCTCGGTTTTTCGAAAAGTGACTCTTTTCGAAACGCCACGTCGCGAACGGGTGACGACTCCGGATCAGGATTTCTTAGATATCGATTGGTACGGAGGAGAGCTATCCGAGCGTCCCTTATTGATTGTGTCCCACGGTTTGGAGGGATCAAGCGATCGTCAATATGTGACGGGATTAATTCACAAGATGAAAGGGATGAACGCGTTGGCTTGGAATTACCGTAGCTGTTCAGGAGAGCCCAATAAGAATCTGCGGTTTTACCACAGTGGGGCTACAGATGATTTGGACTTCATTATTAAGTTAGCGATTGAACGCGGGGCGAAAGATATCTATCTCGCAGGATTTAGTTTAGGGGGTAACTTAACCTTAAAATGGTTAGGCGAACAAGGCAAAAATCCTCCCGAAATGATTCGAAAAGCTGTCGCATTTTCCGTACCTTTACACCTTTCATCGAGTAGCAAGCAATTAGCTAAGCGGGAAAACAGACTCTACACTCATCGATTTCTACAAACTCTCATTAAAAAAGTCAAGGAAAAGTCCGCGCGCTATCCTCAGGATATTACCGTGGAGATGATTGATTCGATTAAGAGTTTAGTGGATTTTGACGATGTGATCACAGGGCCTTTACACGGGTTTAAAGACGGGGAAGACTATTACGAAAAGAGTAGCTCCTTGTATTTTTTGGATCAGATTAACGTACCCACTTTAATCGTGAATGCAAAAAATGACCCTTTTTTATCGGCGGAATGCATTCCGGAATCTTTTGTGAAGACCTTGGACTTTGTCCAATTAGACGCACAGGAAAAAGGAGGGCATTGTGGTTTTTATCCGAAGAATTACCAGGGTTATACTTGGTCGGAAAATCGCGCCGAAACTTGGTTTAAGAAAAGCGTTTAGAAAATAATAACATGCCTACAGCTCAAGCAGAACCTTTAAAAATTGTCATTGATTTCGATAGCACATTCACGAAAGTGGAAGGGCTCGATGAATTAGCGAGAATCGCGCTTCAGGGAAATCCGAAGCAGGCGGAGATCGTGGGAAAGATCAAGGATATCACCGACCAAGGAATGGTAGGGGCCTATTCTTTCGCCGATTCCTTACGCGATCGCGTGGCTTTATTGCCGGCGAATCGTTCGCACGTGGATCAATTGATCGTCTTTTTAAAGGGTAAAATCTCGGAGTCATTTAAGCGCAACAAGGATTTTCTAGAAGAAAATGCGGCTCAAATCTTAATCGTTTCCTCTGGATTCAAGGACTTTATCGTTCCCGTAGTGAATGAGATGGGCATCCCAGCGGAGAACGTGTACGCGAATACATTCACGTATGATGCGGAAGGAACTATCACCGGTTACGATGCGGACAATTTATTGTCTCAGGATAAAGGTAAAGTGCGCTTATTGCAATCATTGCAATTAGAAGGCGAGGTTTACGTGATCGGTGATGGTATCACGGATTACGAATTACGCGAGTCTGGTTTAGCAAATAAGTTCTTTGCGTTCACGGAGAACGTGTCGCGCAAGGCGGTGACGGACAAAGCGGATTACGTAGTTCCGTCATTAGATGAGTTCTTGTACATCAACGGTTTAAGCCGCGCACAATCGTATCCTAAATCGCGTATCAAAGTTCTTTTATTAGAAAACGTGCATCCAGGTGCGGTGAATGCATTCAAGAAAGAAGGTTTCCAAGTGGAGCTTTTGAAAGGGGCTTTGGATGAGGATGAATTGATCGAGAAGATCAAGGATGTGTCCATCATCGGTTTGCGTTCGAAGACGAATTTGACGAAGAAAGTATTGGAACACCCGAATGCCTCTCGTTTGATGTGTGTGGGCGCTTTCTGTATAGGTACAAACCAAATCGATTTAGTGGAATGTGAGAAGCGCGGAATCGCGGTGTTTAATGCGCCGTACTCGAATACGCGTTCGGTAGTAGAATTGTCGATTGGTTTAATGGTGATGTTGACGCGTAATATCTTCGAGAAATCGACGAAAATGCACGCGGGTGTTTGGGATAAATCAGCTACGAATTCGTACGAGATTAGAGGTAAGAAAATTGGTTTAGTAGGATATGGAAGTATCGGTACGCAGATTTCCGTGATTGCGGAGGCGCTGGGTATGGAGGTGTATTTCTATGACTCGGTCGATAAATTAGCTTTAGGTAATGCCAAAAAATGCAGCAGCCTGAAAGAGTTATTATCGCAAGTGGATTTTGTGAGTTTGCACGTGGATGGTCGTAAGTCGAATACGAACATCATCGGCAAGGAGCAATTCTCTTGGATGAAAGACAATGTCATCTTCTTGAACTTATCGCGTGGTCACGTGGTCGAAATACCGGCTTTAGTGGAGGCGATCAAGTCTGGTAAAGTGTGGGGTGCGGCGATTGACGTATTCCCGTATGAGCCGAAGACGAATGACGAAGAATTTTTGAACGAATTGCGTGGATTGCCTAACGTGATTTTGACGCCGCATATCGGTGGAAGCACAGAGGAAGCGCAGCAAAATATTGGCGAATTCGTGCCAGCGAAGTTGTTGCAATTTATGAACAACGGTAGCACGTATGGTTCGGTGAACTTCCCAGAATTGCAATTGCCGCCGTTAGAGGATGCGCACCGTTTGTTGCATATTCACCACAATGTGCCGGGGATTTTGGCCCAAATCAACCAAATCTTCGCCAAATACCACGTAAATATCATCGGTCAATACTTAAAGACCACAGAGAATACGGGTTATGTGATTACGGATGTGGCCAAAGAATACTCGGATGAAATCGTGAGCGAATTGAAGCTTATCGATAACACCATTAAGTTTAGAATGTTATATTAATATGAGCACCTTTTTTACCCCCGGCCCTGCGGCCTTGTTTCCTACGGTTCAGTCCCATTATATGGAGGCTTTTCGATTAAACCTCGGTTCGATTTCCCATCGTTCCGCGGCTTTCCGTAAGATCTACCAGCACGCAGACGAGCAATTGCGCGAGTTATTCGCCTTGCCTAAGAGCCACGCGGTCCTATTTACCGGATCTGCGACGGAGGTATGGGAGCGTATCATCATGAATACAGTGGAACACGAGAGTTTTCACTTAGTGAATGGCTCGTTCTCGAAGAAGTTTTTCGATTTTTCTAAAGACCTACACAAGTATGCGAATTCGATGCACAAGCCATTTGGCGAGGGTTTTGATGCCGCGGAAGTGGAAGTACCGGAATACGCGGAATTAATTTGCTGCACGGCGAACGAAACCAGCTCAGGTGTTCAGATGAAGGCTTCAGAGATTCACAAGATCAAGAAAGCTAATAAAGATAAGTTTGTGGCGGTGGATATGGTTTCCTCTGCGCCTTACCCTAACCTTGATTTTAGTTTAGTAGACTCAGCCTTTTTTAGTGTTCAAAAATCATTCGGAATGCCCGCCGGTCTAGGTGTTTGGTTTGCGAATGAGGCGATGCTAGAGAAGTCGGAACGAATGAAGAAGCACGAAGGAATTGTGGGGACGTATCACTCGTTGCCAAGCCTTTGGGAAAATTACAAGAATTTCGAAACGCCAGAAACACCTAACGTGATGGCGATTTATGTGTTAGGAAAAGTGGCGGAGGATTTTAACCGAATCGGCGTGGAGAATATCCGCAAGGAGACGGATAAAAAAGCCAAGGCTTTGTATGATTTTGCGAAGAAATCGGATAACTTCGAAATATTCGTGGAGAATGAAAATCACCGTTCAGCGACCGTTGTGGTGTTAAACTGCAAGGAGGGATCGTCTAAAGTGATCAATACGATTAAAGAGAGAAGCGATATGATTATTGGGGCTGGATACGGTAAGTTGAAAGAAACCCAAATCCGCATCGCGAATTTCCCAGCAGTAAATATGGACCAAGTTCAGGCTTTAATAACTGAATTAGGTTCACTTTAATAACAAACCTAGGACTATGAAAAATGGAACACCCATTCGGTGGGGTATATTGGCGTGCGGCGGTATAGCCCGCAAATTTGCAGACGATTTAGCCTTCGTTAAAGATGGTTATTTAGCGGCTGTTTCCTCTAGAGATATTTCCCGTGCAGAAGAGTTTGCGTCCCATTATGGGCCCGATGTAAAATGCTTTGGTTCGTATGAAGCGATGCTTGCAAGCGGCGAAATCGATGTGGTGTACATCGCCTCTCCGCACGGATTGCACCATGAGCATACGTTATTGTGTTTGAATGCGGGACTTCCTGTCTTATGTGAAAAAGCCTTTGCCATCAATTCGAAGCAGGTGGCAGAAATGATTCAGACCGCGCGTGACAAGAAGATCTTCTTAATGGAGGCTTTATGGACACGTTTCCACCCTTCTATCGTGAAATTGCAAGAGATTCTAGCTTCGGGTGTGATCGGAGATATCGTTCACCTGGCAGCAGACTTTGGCTTTCACGCACCCTACGATGCGGAAGCGCGTTGGTTTAACCCAGCGTTAACCGGCGGATCCTTATTAGACATCGGTATTTATCCTTTATTTATCTCCAAATTCGTGTTAGGAGAGCCTTTAGAAATGAAGGCGACTGGCGTCATGGCGCCTACCGGAGTGGATATGAATACGTCCATCGCGTTGAAATATAGTTCAGGAGCGACGGCGACTTTGTTCTCTACTTTTGCCACGAAGACGGATACGACTTGTGAAATTCACGGTACGAAAGGTAAGATCCATATGCACTCGCGTTTCCACGAGACGAAGGGAATCACGGTAACGATTCATGAAACAGAGCAAGAAACGTTCTATGAAACGGAGCGTTTAGGCTGGGGTTATAGCTACGAAGCGGAGGCAGTGCAAGCGGATTTACGTGCGGGTCGCACAGAAAATGCCTTGATGACGCACGCTTTCAGTACAGAATTAATGGCTTTATTAGATGAAATTCGTTCTCAAATCGGTTTAAAATATCCTAATGAATAAGATCCTCCTCTTCCTATTATTATCGTTTGGCGTATTCGCCCAAAATCGTTTTGAAAAAGAAATTGTGGCCTACGAAAAGCAAGATTCTATTGCTTTGCCAGCGAAAGGAATGAAGTTGTTCATCGGCTCTTCGAGTTTCCGTCTGTGGAAAAGCTTCGATGCGGATACGAAAGGAATGAATGCCTTTAACCGCGGTTTCGGTGGTAGCACATTGAAAGATGCCTTGTATTACTTCGATCGCATGGTCGTGAAATACCAGCCTTCTTGGGTGTTTATGTACGAGGGGGATAATGATTTAACTTCAGGTACAAGTCCGGAAGAGATCGCCTCGCAATTCGAAGAGTTTTCTGCCCGTTTAGCGAAGCAGGTTCCCGGGGCAAAACTTGTTTTCGTATCAGCTCGTCCTAGTATAGCTCGGGAGGCGATGAAAGCCAAACAACAAGACTTGAATCAACGCATCGCGGCGATTGCAGCCAAGAAAAAAGGGCATTATGTAATCGACATGCACTCGCCTTTCTATAACGCGGACGGCACTTTGATGCAAGATATTTTCGTGGCTGACAAATTGCACCTGAATGAAAAGGGCTACGTCATCTTCGCAAAGCAAATACAAAACTTCGTACAACAGCATGCCAAATAAAGATGTTCTAAAGGGCGACTGGTTGCCGAATATTTCGGTAGACTGTGTTATTTTCGGATTTCAAGAGAATCAATTAAAGGTGCTTTTATTGAAATTCAGAAATAGCGAAGTTTGGTCGTTGCCGGGTGGATTTATTGGGAAAGAAGAAGATGCAGATGAGGCCGCGAAACGGATTTTGTGGCAGCGTACGGGTTTGGAAAATATTTATTTGCAGCAATTTCACACGTTTGGTGATCTGAAAAGAAACATCGGTGCTATTGAAAAGCACGAAGAGATTAACCTCGCGATGGGTCGTTCAATGGAAGACCTGAAATGGTTGTCACATCGCTATATTACACTAGGTTATTATGCCTTAGTGGAATATTCGAAAGTCAAGGTGACCTTGAATGATGTGTCGGATGACTCAGCCTGGATGGATGTGGATCAGATTCCTTCTTTATTTTTAGATCACAATGTGATTGTTAAGACAGGATTAGCGCATTTGCGTAGCTCGATTGATACGAAATTAGCGGCGTTTAATCTGTTGCCAGAGACGTTTACGATGTCTGAATTGCAACAAGTCTATGAGACGATTTTAGGGAAGGAATTAGTGCGCACAAATTTTCAGCGTAAGATGTTAAGCTTGGATATTCTAGAGCGCATTGAAAAGAAATATACGGGAGGTGCACACAAGGCGCCTTATTTGTATCGTTTGGACAAGAAAAAAGCGGAGGCTTTTTTGACCTCCGCTTCTTAATATAAATTAACCCATATTGTGGTAGACGTTTTGCACATCGTCGTCTTCTTCTAGACGCTCGATGAGTTTTTCCACGTCAGCTGCTTGCTCTTCCGTTAATTCTTTGGTCTCATCTGGGATACGTTCGAAATCCGCGCCCATTAATTCAAAGCCTTTTTCTTCTAAGAATTTTTGAATTCCGCCAAAAGCCGTGAACTCCCCGTAGATATTAATCTGGTTCGTTTCCTCATCTAAGAAAACCTCATCACCCCCTAAGTCGATTAATTCGAATTCCAATTCTTCTAAATCGATTTCTGGTTTAGCCGCGATTTTGAATACGGATTTGCGGGCGAAGATAAAATCTAGCATCCCTGTTGTTCCTAAGCTACCGCCACATTTTGTAAAGGAAGAACGGATATTTGCGACGGTACGGTTGATATTATCAGTCGTTGTTTCTACTAAGATGGCGATGCCGTGTTGTGCGTATCCTTCGTATACGATCTCTTTGTAATCCTCTTGGTCTTTCGAAGTCGCGCGTTTGATCGCACGTTCTACGTTTTCCTTGGGCATATTCACTGCCTTCGCATTTTGGATGATCGCACGCAAGCGGGAATTAGACGAAGGATCGCCACCACCTGCTTTCACTGCAATCACAATATCTTTACCGATTTTGGTAAAGGTTTTGGCCATTTGACCCCAACGTTTGAATTTTCTCGCTTTTCTAAATTCGAAGGCTCTTCCCATAGTTCATTGTTTTGAAATGCAAAAATAAAACAAGCTGATGGAATTCCGCTATCCCACCTAAAAAAAATCCCCCCACAGTACCGCCTTCTTCGCTCAGGAATTTTGGCTAAATTGCAGGAATGAAAAAATACGTCTGGCTCTTTTTTGTCCTATTTACCACATCGCTCTTCGCCCAAAAGAAGAACGAAAACTTCCAAATGCACATCAAAAAAAATACGGGAGCTATTAAAATAGACGGAGTATTAGACGAGAATGCCTGGTTTCAATCCGCGGCGGTCAGTGATTTTATGATGTGTAATCCTTTCGATTCCCTGTGCGCGCAGGTGCGGACGGATGTGAAGATGACCTATGACGATAAATATATCTATATTTCCGCGGAATGCTTCTTGAAAGAGCCAGGTGCTTTTGTGGTAGAGTCGATGAAGCGCGATTTTGGCTTTGGGGTGAATGATAATTTTTTAGTCTTCATCGATACATTTGAAGATAAGACGACGGGTTTTGCCTTTGGGGCGAATGCAGCCGGTGCTCAGTGGGATGGCCAAATGTCCGAAGGATCGAAGGTAAACCTGAACTGGGATAATAAATGGGAATCAGCGACGACTTATAAGCGAGATTCTTGGATTTTCGAGGCGGCGATTCCATTTAAGTCGATTCGTTATAAGGGTAACGTAAGTCGCTGGGGGATTAATTTTTCTCGTTATGATCTAAAGGCCAAAGAAAAATCCGCCTGGGCTCCTGTCCCTCGGCAATTTCCTACGGCTTCCTTAGCCTATGCTGGGGTATTGGTTTGGGACACACCTCCACCTACCCCTAAAAAGAACATCTCCCTGATTCCCTATGTCTTATCAGGGGTAACAGCAAATTACGAAACAAAAGATCCCACGTCGATGCGCAACCAAATAGGGGGCGATATCAAGGTGGCGATTAATTCCGGATTGAACTTGGACATGACCTTGAATCCGGATTTCTCGCAGGTGGATGTGGATAGGCAACAGACGAATCTGGATCGTTTTGAATTATTTTATCCGGAGAAACGGCAGTTTTTTATTGAGAACTCGGATCTTTTTGATGGTTTTGGAACAGATAATATTCGCCCTTTCTTTTCGCGCAGAATCGGTTTAGCCTTGAATTCGAAGACGGGAATTTACGAGCAAACGCCCATCACTTATGGCGCTCGTTTAAGTGGAAAGTTAAATCAGGATTGGCGTATTGGGGCTTTGAATGTGCAGTCAGAAAGAATTGATGCGAAAGGGGTGCCTACCCAAAACTATTCAATGGTGGCTTTGCAACGCAAGGTATTTGCGCGCTCAAACTTTGGAGCCTATATGGTGAATAAACAATCGTTTATTGATACCGATTTGCAGCGGTCGAATGGTTTTCAGCCCTTTAACCGTGATGTAGGAGTAGAATATAATTTAGCCTCAGCGGACAATTTTTGGACGGGTTCGGTCTTTTATGCGAATACGATCAGTCCTCTGCAGAAGGATCAGAGTTTTTCCCAAGCGGCCTCTTTGGCCTATAAAGACAACGACTGGACATTTTCAGTGAAGGAATCCTGGGTAGGTGAAAATTACAACCCAGAAACGGGCTATGTTCCGCGAGTAAACTATGTACAAACACAGCTAGATGCTGCGAAGAATTTTTACCCAAAAAATAAGTCTACGAACGTGTTTTATACAACGCTTTCAGCGATGACCATGAGCTATTGGAATAACCAAGGCACCTTTACAGATAATACCTCGTATGTGGCTTATGAAGGAACGATGAAGGATCGCTCTACTTTTGGGAGTTATTTATCGTATGATTATGTGAAATTATTATATGATTTCGATGCCACCAGAATGGGGAATACGGCCTTGAAAAAAGGTACGGAACATAGCTGGTATGCGTTAAATGCGCGTTATAGTTCTTCTCCGATTAAGTTGTTTACGTATACTTTATCGTCCCGTTTTGGGGGGTATTATGGCCAAGGATGGCGCACGGGAATTACAGCGGATATTGGGTATCGCTTCCAGCCCTATGGTAGTTTCTCAGTGGCTGTTGATTATAATGACATTGTGGATGTGGCCATTCCAGGTACGGATGTGGTGTCAGCGAAGAAAGTTTCCTCTAATTTCTGGATCATTCGCCCTAAAATCGACATTACGTTCTCGAATAAATTGTTCTTCGCCACCTTCTTTCAGCTGAATCAGCAGACGAAAAATATCAATCTAAATGCGCGTTTACAATGGCGTTACAAACCCGCCTCGGATTTGTTCTTAGTCTACACGGACAATTATTTTCCGGAAATTATGCAAATTCGCAACCGTGCTTTGGTGTTGAAATTGAATTATTGGCTTAATTTGTAATCAAAATAAAAAACATACTATGAAGAAGTTCTTATTACTATTGTCTTGTTTAGTTTCTTTCGGTGTTTTAGCACAGAAAGCGGCTCCATCACCAGCAGCGGTTGCCTCTCAAAAAGTAGGTAACACAGAAGTGATGATTAAATATGCACAACCTTCGGTGAAAGGTCGTTTGGTTTTTGGTACGAAAGAAGCGAAAGCTTTAGTTCCTTATGGTGAAGTTTGGAGAACAGGCGCGAACGAAGCGACTACGATCGAAATCTCCAATGACATAACGGTTCAAGGCAAGACCTTAGCGAAAGGAGTTTATTCTTTATTGTCTATCCCAGGCGAAACAGAGTGGACGATTATCTTTAACAAAGAGGCTAAAATGTGGGGTGCTTATACGTACAAAGAGGCGAATGACGTTTTACGTGTAAAGGCACGCGTAAGCGAGCATGCACACACGGAGCAATTCGCGATCGGAATCACGGCTGCAGGCCAGGTGACGTTAGATTGGGATAAATCATCCGTATCTTTCTACTTGAAATAAAATCAAGATCTCGATAAAAAAGCGGCTCAGTCATGGGCCGCTTTTTTTATTGCCAAAATTCGTTTGAAATCCACATTCCTTTGGCTATTTTTACTCGCAATTGATGATAAATAAAGAATATATGAAAAAGGTATTGATAGCGGAAGATAGCTCAGTAATCCAAAATCTAGCGAAGAAGATTTTAGAATTTCAAAACTTCGAAATCCACGCAGTAAAAAACGGACAACAAGTGTTAGACGAATTAGCGAAGGCTGAATTCGATATTATCTTATTAGATATCAATATGCCTGTTATGGACGGTATGGATTGCGCTCGTGCAGTTCGTGCATTAGCAGATAAGAAGAAAGCGGCAATCCCAATGATCGCAATCACTGGAAACGCGCGTAATTATTCGATGGATGAATTTAAAGCAGCTGGATTCAATGATTTCTTAGCAAAGCCTTTGAACTTCGATTCTTTGGTTTCTCAGGTGAAAGCCTTAACGGAATAAAGCTATGTCCCCTTCTAAAGTGACGTTTTTAGGAACGGGAACTTCGCAGGGGATTCCGATGATCGCTTGTGACTGCACGGTTTGTCAGTCTACAGATGAGCGAGATAAGCGGCTCCGTGTTTCGGTGCACATCGAAATAGGAGGGAAGAGTTTCATTATCGATACGGGTCCAGATTTTCGCCAGCAGGTTCTTAGAGCTGGAATTAAGCGTTTGGATGCCGTACTTTACACTCACGAACATAAAGATCATACGGCTGGAATGGACGATGTGCGGGGATTTAATTTCCATCAGCAATCTTCGATTCCTTTGTATGCCCGCGCTCAGGTTATTGAGCAGTTGAAGCGGGAGTTTGCCTATGCTTTTGGCGATAATAAATACCCTGGAGTGCCGGAAATCGATGTCTATGAGATAGATGGACAGCCCTTCACGGTGCAAGGGATCGACATTCAGCCCATCTTCGTGAAACATTATTACTTAGATGTATTGGGTTTTCGGTTTGGAAATTTTGCCTATGTGACGGATGCGAATTCCATCGCCCCTGAGGAGCAAGATAAACTACGTAATCTGGATGTGTTAGTCATCAATGCCTTACGTAAAACAACACACGTGTCCCATTTTACGCTAGCAGAAGCCCTTGAATTAATCGCGGATTTAAAGCCGAAACAGGCGTATATTACTCATGTTAGTCACCAAATGGGTTTGCACGCCGAGGTACAAAAAGAATTACCCCCTAACGTTTACCTAGCCTACGACGGGCTCGTACTAAATCCATCATATGTCTTTTAAAGCTGTTTTATTCGATATGGATGGCGTGATCGTAGATAACCTACCGTATCACGTGGAAGCTTGGTTGCTTTTTTGCGAACGCAATGGCATTCCATTGACGAAGGAGGTGTTTTACAAAGAGTTAAACGGGATGAATTCGAAGGATACCTTTGAATGGTTTTATCAAAAAGAGATGACTCGCGCGGAGGTAGAGGTGCTGGAAGAGGAGAAAGAATTACTTTACCGAGCGTTTTATGCCGAGCATCGTAAGCCGGCTGAAGGCTTGTTAACGTTCTTGAATGATCTACGTTCCAGAGGAATTAAAACGGCTTTGGCAACTTCTGCTGGTCCCGGAAATATTGATTTTATTGTGGATGGATTAGGTATTCGTGATCAATTTGATGCGATTATCGGTGGTGCTGAGGTGAAGAAAGGGAAGCCAGATCCAGAAATTTATCTTAAAGCTGCGGCGCTAGTGGGTGTCGCACCAGAAGATTGCTGGGTGATTGAGGATTCCCTTCAAGGCATTGCGTCTGGATTAGCCGCTGGCGCGCGTGTGGTAGGAATCACCACGTCGCATACCGCGCAGGAATTAGCCCATACGCAAGTGATTGCCCCTGATTTTATTGGTTTATATGATCAAATAGCTGCCCTATGAAAAATCTATTCTTCTTGTTTCTATTGATCTCTACGGCCTCTTTTGCCCAAAAAGGGCGCTATAAAATGGAGATGGTGCCGGGTAAAATGATCAAAGAATATACGCCTGAGTATATGGGATTGAAGCGTGATTTGCCGGAAGGGTATACGGAAAATATGCGCGCCATTCTAGCACAGGCTGCTGCAATTAGAGTAGAAGCAATCACCCAAACTAAGGCCACAGCTAACATCGTTTTGACCTACGAAACGGTACCTCCAGCGGATGTGAAAGCAGTTTTTGAGAAAGCTGCTGCGACTTGGTCTACGGTATTTTCTTCAGATGTGCCCATTAATGTCTATGTGAAATGGGCTTCTTTAGCAACGAATGTCCTAGGGAGCGCGGGGGCAACAATGAATGTGCGAAATTTCGTAGGGGCGAATCGATTGAATACTTTTTATCCCATTGCTTTGGCAGAGAAGATGGCTCATAAAAATCTGAACGGTACGAATGCAGATATCTTAGCGACGTTTAATTCCGATTTTACGGCTTGGTATATCGGTACAGATGGTATGCCCACTATCAATCAAATAGATTTGTATTCTGTGATTTTGCATGAGATGGGGCACGGTTTAGGGTTCATCGGTCAGGTTTCTGTGGACACGGGTGAAGCAGGATATCCGTATCCCGGTATTTTTGACCAGTATATGATTAATGCCGCGAATGTGGCGTTAATGGATACTAATAGTTTTAAGAATCCGTCGGCAGCGCTTTACACGCAGCTGACTTCGGGTAAAATTAACTTGTCTACGCCAGCTGTATTGCGAAATAATGGCAGCGCCGGGAAGCTTTATACCCCGTCTACCTATTCCGATGGGTCGAGTATTTACCACGTGGATCAGGTGAAATACAAAGTAGGAGACGCGAATGCGTTGATGACTCCCCAAATCGCGCGCGGTGAGATAACACGTAGTATTGGGCCCATTGTGACTTCGGCTTTTAATGATTTTGGCTGGTATTCATCGAATTTAATAGGTGAAGAGTATAACGATACAGAAGATCAGACAACAGATAAAGTATTTTCGGTGCAGGCGTATTCAGATACGCTTTGGGAAGAATCCTCTTTGAAATTATACCTAGCCATTAATTCCAATACATTTAATGCGGTATCTACTTTTGCAAAAACGGGTAACACTTATTCGTATACTTTGCCTAAAAGTGCGACGGCTAGAAACATCAAGTATTACTGGTATGCGGAGGAGAAATCCGGGAAGAAATTTGTGACGCCTGCAGAGGCTCCGGTGATTTCAGGAACTCGTTTTGGTAGTTATTTTGAGTTTAATATTGCGCCTGATACTACGAAACCGGAGGTCGTTTATTCGAATCCTTTGAAATACATTTTCACATCGCAGACCACGGTTCCGCTACCTACTTTGCTAGCCGCAGATAACATCGGAATTGACACGGTGTACATGGAATATTCCATTAACAGTGGTGCCGCGATCCGCAAGGGCTTTACTAAGGTGGCTGGGTTGAGTTTTAGTTTTACGAATAGTTTTGATTTTGCATCTGGTTTATTGAAGGCAGGGGATGTGATTAAATACCGGATTATCGTAAAGGATAAGGCCAAAACCACCAATACTATCACCCTGCCAGCAACTGGAACCTACGAGTTTGTGGTGATTGGATTGCAGGCAGCTGCGGCTAGTTATAAGCAGAATTTTGACACCCCTCCTTCGACAGATTTTTATTTGAAAGGCTTCAGTTTTACCCAGCCTTCCGGATTTTCAAGTATCGGTTTGCACAGTGCGCACCCGTATGCGGATGGATCTGAGGAATCCTATAATGGGGCAGGTGGCTCAGACAAGTTTACCAATAGTGATGCGATTTTATTAAAGCCTATCACGGTGCGGGCAGATTCGGCTAAAATCTATTTCGATGAGGTCGTATTAGTGGAGCCAGGAGATGCTGGTGCATCCTTCTTAAATGCGGACGGTACGGTAAATCGTAGTTTCTACGATTATGTAATTGTCCAGGCATCGAATGACGCCGGTAAAAATTGGTATAACCTCATCAATGGCTGGGATTCTAATTTCTCTACTACTTGGTTAAATGCCTATAATGTAGGTTTTGATGCTGCCGGAAATTCAACCGGAGTAGGCACTTCCACCCTAGTGAAAAAGCGAGAAATTGATTTGCTTTCCTCTGGTAAATTTAAGGCCGGCGACCAACTGGTCTTTCGCTTTCGTTTACATGCGGACATAGGAGCACACGGCTGGGGCTGGGCGATTGATAATTTGAATATCCAAGGTTCGGTAGCTTCGCCACCGCCACCTTTGGTTTTAGCAGCAGAACCTACGTCATATTCGACTGAATTGCAAGTAGCGCCTAATCCTACTTCGCGCTGGGTAAACTTACGTCTAGCTATAGGTTCGAATGATGAAAAGGTTGTGACAGGCATTTTGGGATCGCAAGGTCAATGGATTCAGCAAGAAAGTATTCAAGTAAAAGGGGGGATGCTGGAGAAGCAATTCGATGTTTCAACCTTGCCTGCTGGAACCTATTATGTCCAAGTTATCACCAATAGAAATGTATATAATAAGCGAATTATTGTGGTTCGCTAAGGCCTAGCAAAGCTTTTTACTTATCTTTGTAGACTTAATCATCAAAATTAGCCCTATGTCTTGGTTTTCAAGAAAAGAAAAAGGAATTGTCACCCCCACCGCTTCTAAATTAGATGCTCCGGATGGTTTGTGGTACCAATGTCCTTCTTGCAAAAAAGCGATTCATACGCGCGAACACCGTCTGTTTGCCTACACTTGTTCTGGTTGTAATTACCACGAAAAAATTGGTTCTCAAGACTATTTTGAGTTGTTATTTGACAATTCCCTTTACACAGAATTAGATCCGATGATGGGTTCAGGTGACCCATTAGAGTTCACGGACACGAAAAAATACACCGATCGTATTAAAGCTACGGAATACAACACGGGCTTGAAAGATGCGGTTAGAACAGCTTACGGTGAGATTAATGGATTGCCTATCACCATTTCGGCGATGGACTTTAACTTCATCGGTGGATCGATGGGATCCGTGGTGGGAGAGAAGATCACCCGCGGTATGCGCCACTCCTTAGAGACAGGAAAGCCATTCTTAATGATTTCTCGCTCTGGTGGTGCCCGTATGATGGAGGCAGGTTTCTCTTTAATGCAGATGGCCAAAACCTCTTCGTTAATCGCCCTCCTCGCAGAAGCTAAGATTCCTTATATCTCCCTAATGACCAACCCAACAACGGGTGGTGTAACAGCTTCATTCGCGATGCTTGGGGACTTCAATATTGCAGAGCCCGGTGCTTTAATCGGTTTCGCTGGTCCTCGCGTTATCAAGGAAACCATCGGTAAGGATTTACCTAAAGGATTCCAAAGCGCCGAATTCGTCGAAGAGCACGGTTTCTTAGACTTTATCGTCGATCGCAAAGATTTGAAAGATAAATTGAGTTCCCTGTTAGGGATGTTGAAATAGAAAAAAGCCAGCTGAGAAGCTGGCTTTTTTGTTATGAAGTAATTCATTTCTTTAATTAGTAAACTGTTTTTCATCATACGCTTTTATTAAAGCAATTAGTTCAGTTAGCTCCTTGTCTTCTTTCGATTAGGGAATGGCATTGAATATTTCAATTAACCTTTTTGATGCTTTGTTGTAATTTTCTTCAGTGATTATAGTCTTTTGTCTCCTAAGTTTAAGGTAGTGTTTTTTTATTTTTTGTCGCAAATATTTACTATTTTTGCGACAAATAAATTCATTTATGCATTCTACGAGTTTTGAATATCGGATACTTGATAAAGTTAAGAAGATTACCAAGGGGACTCTTTTTTTTACGGAGGACTTTGTTGAATTTGGGTCCGCTAAAGCAATTGCTAAAGCTTTAGAGCGCTTAGTTAACCAAGGCGAGCTAAGTAGAGTGGCACGTGGAATTTATGCACGCTTGGATGTTAGCCCTGTTTTAGGGGAGTTGCTGCCCACTACTGAACAGATTGCGCTGGCAATCAGTCGAAGAGATATGGCTAGGATTATGCCTACAGGTGCTTTGGCATTAAATGCACTTGGATTATCTACTCAAGTTCCGATGAATGTAGTGTATTTAACAGATGGGGCTGCACGAAAAATTGAAATAGGGCGGAGGAAGATTGTATTTAAAAAATCAGTTCCTAAAAATTTGGCAGCTAAAGGAAAAATAAGTGGTCTTGTTATTCAGGCATTGAAAGACATAGGTAAGGATCAGGTAACTGATCATGAGATCAATATTATTCTTGACCATTTGCGTAAGGAAGAAGTAACTCATGTACAACATGATATTAAATTAGCGCCAGAATGGATTAGAGCCATCTTGCGGAAAGTTTTATAAAAACAAAAAGTATGCAAGGGTGGAATGGGGAGGCTGAGGAAACTCGTCGAGGCGTGTATGAACAAATAGCCGTGTCCACAGGGTTGTCTCCCTTTGCTATTGAGAAAGATTGGTGGGTTGTACAAACTTTATCTTGTGTTTTTGAATTAGACGCGGCTAAGTTTATCGTGTTCAAAGGAGGAACATCATTAAGTAAAGCATGGCATTTAATTGAGCGGTTTTCAGAAGATGTGGATCTGGCAATTTCTGAATCCTATTTTGGATTTGAAGGCGTACTTTCTAGAAATCAGAGAACAGAATTACGTAAAGCTTCAAGTCGTTTTACCTCTGGTCTTTTTTTAAATGAGTTGAAGGCTAAATTTGTTCAAAAAGAACTCCTTGGTGTTGACTTTTTAGTGCCAGCATTTATTTCGAGTGATCAAGATCCTTGTATTATCGAAATTTACTATCCAAGTATAATTTCTTCCACTGATTACCTTAAACCAAGAATTCAAATCGAGTTAGGTTGTAGATCATTGATGGAGCCGGCAAGTTTGCGAACTTTTGGATCACTAGTAGACGAATTTTATCCTACTCAGACTTTTGCTATGCCTTTTATTCAGGTACCTACCGTGGAGCCTATCAGGACGTTCTTGGAAAAAGTATTTTTGCTTCAAGAGGAATACCAAAGGCCGGATGGTAAATCTAGAGTGAATAGAATGAGTAGACATTTATATGATATTGTTAAATTAAATCAGGCTGGAATAGCAGATATTGCTCTTGGAGATCCTGTGTTGTATGCTAAAATTGTTAAACATCGATATGAATATAATCGCTTAGGAGGAGTGGATTACAATAGGCATCATCCCCATTTAATAAACCCGGTTCCTCCATCCCACTTACGCCGTTTATGGGAAGGAGATTACAACAAAATGGTTGATGAGATGATCTATGAAAGTAATCCCCCTTCATTTAATTCAATTATGGAAGAATTGAATCAGATTAAAACTAAGTTGACTTCAGTTAAGTGGAAATTTAAATTGGAGTTTCCGTCCATTTGAAATAAAAAAAGCCCGCTATTTCTAGCGGGCTTTTCCATTGTATTTTATTGAAATTACTCAGCAGCAGCTGCTTCTGCTTTTGGTGCAGCTTTAGCGCGTGATTTCTTTTCTTTCTCTGGTGCTGGGATCACATCTTCTACACCGGCGAATACACGTCCACAATGCTCGCAAACTAAGATTTTCTTCTTGTCTTTGATGTCTGTTTGACGTTGTGGTGGAACAGAGCTGAAACAGCCGCCACACGCACCACGCTTCACTAAAACAACCGCTAAGCCGTTACGTGCGTTATCGCGTAATTTTGTGTATGATTTGAAAAGACGCTCGTCTACCGTTTTCACTGCTTTCTCACGATCTTTCAATGATTTTTGCTCATCTTCTTCGCTTTCAGCGATGATCACTTGCAATTCATTTTGTTTGATCTCTAAATCCTTCTTGCGCTCGAATAAATTCGATTCAACAGAAGCGATTTCGTCGTTTTTGTTCAAAACTTTGAAGTCGATTTCTTTGATACGCTTGTCAGCAATCTCCATTTCGATTCCTTGCAATTCAATTTCTTTAGAAATCGCATCGAATTCGCGGTTATTGCGCACATTCATTTGTTGTTCCTTGTACTTAATGATTAAGTTATCAGAATTTTTCTTTGCGATTCTATAGTTGCTGATTTGCTCTTCGAAATCAGCTACGTCTTGTTGAAATTTAGCCAAACGAGTCTCTAAACCCATGATCTCGTCTTCTAAATCACGAACTTCTTCGGGTAAATCACCACGAACTTTGCGGATAGAATCTAAGTTTGTATCAATTGTTTGAAGCTTTAAAAGGGCCTCTAACTTTTGGGCAATCGTTGTTTCGGTAACTGTAGCCATTATTCTAATTTATTTGAATTGTCTAACCTCTCTCGTTTTAAGTGAAACGTACCGGATTGGTATTGGTCTCACTTTTCAGAACGGCAAAATTACTAATTTTTTTTGATAAATAGTCATGTATTGCATCAATAATCATGACTTCTGACTCGTAATGCCCCACATCGATGATTAAACATTGATTTTCTGCGTCAAAAAATTCGTGGTACTTAATATCAGCCGTAATGTAGGCGTCACAACCTTGTTTTACGGCCTCTTTTATGAGGAAACTTCCGGCACCACCACAAACAGCCACTTTGGAAATGGGACCTGATGGTAAAGCCGTGTGTTTGAGGGTTTGTAGGCCTAGACGTTTTTTGGCAAAAGCAATAAACTCCTCAGGAAACAAGGGTTTTTCCAAAGTACCCACATAGCCTGATCCCACTTCCTGCCACGAATTATCGAGCGAAAGAATAGAATAGGCAACCTCCTCATAGGGATGGGCAGTCTTGAGTGCACTCAAAATCTGACCAGAAAGATGCGATGGAAAAATCATCTCCACCTTCACTTCGTTCACCTCAGACAAAACGCCAGCAGATCCCGTATGCGGATTTGCCTCCGAGGAAGGTTGAAAACGTCCTAAACCCTCCTGCGTGAAGCTGCAAGAAGAATATTCGCCAATATTTCCCGCTCCAGCGGCGTGCAAAGCCTCCCGTACGGAGAACTCATGCGAAACGGGAACATAATACTGTAAAGCTTTCAAGGCATCGCGCATCGGTTTCATTACTTGTCCTGTGATGCCTAACTTCGAAGCTAGGTGATAGCTAACCCCTTTAGGTGCGTGGTCTAAATTCGTATGAGATGCGTATAAGGCAATATTGTGTTGAATGGCTTTGATGATCGTTCGTTCCACATAGGTTGCGCCGGTGATCCGCTTCAAGCCGGAGAATACGATGGGATGGTGTGAGATGATCAGGTTGCACCCTTTCTGGATCGCTTCATCTACTACGTCTTCAGTGCAATCTAGGCTGATTAATACGCCTTTCACTTCTGCTGAGCTGTCGCCTACAAGTAGGCCTGCGTTATCATAGGATTCTTGCCAGGCCAAAGGTGCCCAAGCTTCCATCTGCTGACAAATTTCTCTTATTTGCATTTCACACGTTCGTTTTGCCTGCAATTTAGGAAATCTAATGGTATATTTAACCTTTCAAAAAACTCCAACCCCATGCGAATTAGACCAGCTGCGCTCATCATCGAAAATAATCACGTGCTTTTTTTGCGCTATGATTATCCGGGTGGCAGCAAATTCGCTTTGCCTGGAGGGAACGTCGATGCGGGCGAGACTTTTCCGGTTTGTATAGCACGCGAGTGTGAGGAGGAACTAGGTATCGAGGTAGAAGTGGGGGAATTAATTTCAGTAGGTCAAGTGCATGCGACGGCTGATTTCTCCGCTTGTACGCACTTGGTTTTTGAAGGAGATATCGTGGGAGGAATTCCGCAATTGCATCCGGATGAAACGACAGCGAACGATTTAGTTTGGGTGCCAGCAGATAAAATCGCTGAATTGAATATTTATCCTGCCTTGAATGACGCTATTCTTGATTTCATTCATTCTGGAAAGAAAGGCCAATACGTGGGAACGCTTAAGCAGATTTGGCTTTAATCTGATTTCCTGCCAGCAAACCAATCAATCCCGCTAAAAGTCCATACCACACCGCTGGAATTTCAGACGGGCTGATGAAGTGGAAATAGGCCCAAAACACTAATCCCAAGACCATACTTAAGTGACTTCCCCAAGGTGTCGTGCGTTTCCACCAAAGTCCTGCATTCAACGGAATAAAGAGGGAAACGAGGCTGAAGGCGGAAGCTTCGCCTACGAGTTCGAAGATGTTTTGGCGTTCAATAGCCATAATAATACAGGCCAAAGTCACTAAAACCACCGAAACTCGGATAAATAGCAACACCGTTTTATCCGAGGGCTGGCGCATCAAGGGTTTCAAAATATTCTCCCCTAATACGGAAGCTGGCGCTAAAATCGCACCGGAAGTCGTACTTAATAAGGCAGAAAGTAGAGCTCCTAAAAACAAGACTTGCATCGCCCGAGGAGTGAATTTCATCACTAAGGTAGGAATCAATAAATCATCTTCTGATAGAAGTGTTGGATATAAACGAACCGCTATAAAGGCAATCAATAAGGGTAATAGTGCAACCGTCAAGTACATGGCGCCGGCGGCAATACTCGCTCTAGCGGCTACTTTTTCACTCTTCGCGGACATCACGCGTTGAAAAATATCTTGCTGAGGAATAGACCCAAAACCAATCGTAATCCACGCAGCTCCATAGACGAGCCAATCTTTCCAGGTGTTTTCCACGGGAATGGCACGGAAGAAATGTTTCGGTTGCGAGTTGACGAGTTGGTTGAAATCCGGGACTTTGGCCCATAATAAATAGGCTAAAAATAACAGCCCCGCAATTAAGATAATGTTATGGAAAAAGTCGGTCACCGAGATCGACCACATACCTCCTAAAAGCGTGTAGGCCATCACTAATAAGGCGCCTATGATGATTCCCATCTCCACAGAGATAGGCAATAAAAGGTGCATTGTAAGTCCTAAGGCCACTAATTGAGCAGAAATCCAGCCGAAATAAGACGGGATCATAATAATCGCCGAAAGCTTCTCTGAAAAGGCGCCAAAACGCAAACGGAAATAATCACTAAAGGTCAATACCGGCAGGGGATACAGTTTTCGCGCATAAATGGCACCCACTAAAAACAAGCCGACCGCCGCCCCAAAAGGTTCCTCAATAATCGCCAAAATCCCGCCATGCACGAATTCCTTAGGCGCACCTAAAATCGTTTCAGACCCAAACCAGGTCGCGAAAGTCACCATCGTCGCTAAAGCAAAAGGCAACGAGCGCCCCGCTAGCACAAAATCCTGCGTAGAATGCACCTTTTTGCTAGCCCACCAGCCTACGGCCAGGTTCAGTGCAAGGTAAAAAATGACAAAGCCTACGAGCATTCTTTTAGTAAAATGAGCCCAAAAATACGAAAACCTTTTACCTTTATCCTATGAAAAATCTCGCCTTTTTATTCCTATTCGCTTTAGCAGGTTGCCAAAGCTCCCATTTACAGATCGCCTTCACTGAATCTAGCCTCGCTCAGCGGGCCAGTGGCGTCATGATTAAGGACCTTTCTTCAGGTAAGGTATTATTCGAAAAGAATGCAGATCAATATTTCATGCCGGCCTCTAACATGAAGCTGTTGACCTTTTTAGAGGCGAATAGAATTTTAGGCAGTCAAATCCCTTCCTTTAAATACCGGGAAACAAAGGATACCCTCTTTTTCTGGGGAACCGGCGATATTTCTAACCTGCATCCCTCCATCAAAAACACCGCCTTGCGCGATTTCCTTGCGGCTTCCTCGAAAGTTTTAGTGTACGGATCGCCTTTGAAACCCATTCCTGTGATGGGTTCAGGCTGGGCTTGGGATGATTACAATGACCACTATTCGGCAGAAATATCGGATATGCCATTGTATGCGAACTTGGTGAATTTTTCGGCTTCTGAAAAGCGATGGAAGATTTTGCCAGACGCCTTTGAGGCCGTGGCTAAAACAGGATCTACGCTGGAAGTACGTCGAAACCGCTTGAAAAATCAGTTTGAATTACCAGTCTTACAAACCGAAAAATATGGTGCTCAAGACGTACCATTCATTACCTCACCCGATATGACGACCTTTTTATTGACGGATACCCTACATAAATCCGTAGAGACCATGCCGCTCGCGGTACATCCGGATGCCCGCATTTTCTATGCTGGCAAAATGGACAGTTTATACCTCCCTATGTTGCACGAAAGTGACAATGCCGTGGCGGAACAGTTATTGGTGATGATTGCCGCAGAGAAAGGCTGGGAACCCACGCAGGTAATCGAAAACTTGAAAAAGGAGCCAGGCAATGAATTTTTACAGGATATTCGCTGGGTGGATGGCTCCGGTTTATCGCGTTATAATTTAATTAGGCCAAAAGATTTCATCCACATCTTAGAATTATTAGCGAAAGAAGTCGCTCCAGATCGTTTACATGCCCTGTTGCCAGAGGCCAGTAAAACGGGTACGATGCGTAACGTGCAAGACCTGAATCCCGGCGTGATGATATGGGCGAAGTCAGGTTCTTATGGAAATACCTATGATCTTTCAGGTTATTATCTCACCAAAGACGGTAAGACACTTGCCTTCTCCGTATTATCGAATCTAGGTAATGCGTCTGTGAGAGATATTAAGAAGTCGGTGGTGGAGTTTTTGAGGGCGATACACTAAAATTAGATTAGAGATTATAGAGTATAGAGAAGAGATAAAATCTCGAGTTAAACCATCTATAATCTCTACTCTATACTCTATTATCTCTACTCTCCATTCTTCGGTAGACTAAAAAGCTCACCCCCACAAACCCTACCACATACACCACACTCCCCAGATTCGTCACTAAAGTTCCGATTAAGAAGAGGGCAGAGATGATCACTAATATCCAAGGCAAAACGGGATATCCCCAAGCTAGATAAGGACGCTTTAGGGTAGGTTCAGAGACGCGGAGCTTTAGAAGTGACGCGAATCCCGCTAAATAACTGGCCACAAAAAAGAAGGTTGCAATGTCCGAGAGACGTTCGTTTATCTCTTTACCAGCTAACAAGAAAATGCAGGCAGAGAAGACGGTTAAATGTGTAGCGGTGGTGGGAGAACCTGCGGCGTTTACTTTTTCGGCCTGTTTGAAAAACAAACCATCGCGACTCATCGAATAGATCACCCGTGGTGCGAACATCACTTGCGTGTTCAAGATTCCCAAGATGCTCAACATCAAAAAGACAGTAATCCAGCGGCCCATATCTGCACCAAAAAGGGCTTTCATCGTATCAGCTGCCGCTAATTTACTCGTTGAAAGGGTGTCGAGTGGAAGACTATACAAGATGCCCACATTGATCAGCAAGTAGATAAATGCGACGATGATGACGCCGATGAACATCGATTTTGGCATGGATTTAACAGGATCCTTATTTTCTTCCGTGAAATAACTAGCGGTGTGCCAGCCGTCGAACGCATAGAAGATGGACAACAAGGCGGTCATGATGCCGGTCGTTAAAGGCAATCCTTTAGGGGCATGTGTCTGTTCCGCAAAAACGCCCCCACCACCGTACACAAAGCAGATGGCAATGAAAATCAATAAGGCTACGGCTTTGATGCCACTCAGCCATTCTTGGGATTTACCGGCCTTCACCACGCCTAATTGATGGAAAAACCATAATAGGGCAAGGATTCCGATGGCACAATAGACTAAATAAGGGCTTAGGCTAGGGAAAACGATGATGAGGTATTCACTAAACGTGTAGGATCCAAAACCGAGTGCAGTAACTGTTCCAAGCCAGCTCGTTAGCCCGACGAGGAACCCGATGTAGCGGCCAAAAGCCCGTTCGGCATAGCCATACCAAGACCCTGCTTTGGGAATGGATAAACTTAATTCCAACACGCAGCTTACTCCTAAAAGAGCATAAATGGCCACTAGAGCCCATAAACTGAGGATTAATCCGGGGTCTTGTAAGGAGGCTGCAATGGGTCCAGGTTTACGTAAGATGCCGGTTCCTACGGTTCCACCTAAGGTGACAGCGATCCCAAAGCCGGTGCCTAAAACCTTCCAGAGTTTATTTTCCATGCAAGACGTATTGACCCACGGTAGGGAAGTGGTCGGAATATTTGATGTTGCGCAGGGTTAGGAAGTTCGTTGCTTTCCATTCCTCGGAGAAGAATTGATCATCGATGCGCACTAAATAGGGGCTGCGATTGAGGGTAAAGCCAAAACCAGATCCCGCTTCCTCGAAGGAATTTTTCAAGCGTTCCCGAATCGTTCCATAGGCCCAGCCAGAAGGAGTTTCGTTTAAATCACCTACGACTAAGATGGGATAGGGGCTTTTTTGGATAAGGCGATTGATTTTATCCATCTCCTTTTTGTGCTCAATAAAGCCCTTGCGAAGGGAGGAGATGATGCCGCGGCCTTCTTTTTTGGCATCTGTATAATCTTGTAAACGAATCTTCGAGGTCATTTTATTCACCCGAATGCCCATGGACCAAAGCTGCAAGTTGATCACCCGAATCGTGTCTTGATCCTTCACAATATCAGTTAACAGATATCCATTCGCTGAATTTTCAAATTGTTCGCCCTCTTCATGGATGATGGGGTATTTTGAGAAAACCACTAGGCCCATTTTTTCGTGAGAATCAAATAATTGCTTCTTAAGTGGAATAAAGGCGTAATGCGGGTATTTTTCCTTCAAGAAAGAAACCGTGTGGTAGGCCTTGCGATCGGAATGGGAATAAAATTCTTGGAAACATTTAATGTCTGCGTCGTAATCGCGCATGAATTTCTTCAGTTCTTCTAATGGCTCTTTTTTGGCCTCATATTCATTCGAATACATCCCAAAAACATTGTAGCTCATCACCGTCAATGGTTTTTCTAAAGTAGCTACCGGCTGATTAAAACTAATGGTTCTACCGATAAAACCATAGCCTAGTGCTAACACGATCAAGGGTAAAAGCGCTCGCTTCGCTCGCTGAAAAACCCAGTAAATCAGGGATATAAGGCATAATAACTGGGCATACGGCATCGTCATCATCAGAAAGCCAGCGAACCAGTGTTCTACTATCAGGGAATAACTCAAAAGGTAGGTCAATAGCGTGTACAGGCACAATGGCAACGTTCCTAACCAGATCAGAGAAGAGATGATTTTTTTCTTTAGGGGTGCCTTTGTGTTGCGTTTCGCCATACCCAAAGATACACATTGTCACGCATTTTATAAATTTTCAATACAGGTTTGGGTTATTTCAAAATATTTTCTAATTTTGCAATCCCTTTAGGAAAGAACAATTTTAAATAATAGATACGATGGCAAAGGTTTGTCAAATTACAGGACGCAAAACTCAAGTAGGAAACAACGTTTCTCACGCTAATAACAAGACTAAGCGTAAGTTCTACCCGAACTTACAGACTAAGAAATTTTTCTTAGAGTCAGAAGGTGTTTGGGTTCGTATGAAAGTTTCTGCGAAAGCAATTCGCACGATCAACAAAAACGGATTTGAAAAAACGTTAATCGCTGCAGCTCGTAAGGGTACGTTAAGCGTTTAGTTTTCAAAATATTTATCGAAATTAGCCTTCTTGATTTTTCAAGAAGGCTTTTTTTATTTGTACCTACATGTTAAGCGATTTAGAATTTGAGCGTTACCGTAAACAGCTGAATCTTCCCGAATGGCGGAAGGCGCAACAGATGCGCTTGAAAGAATCGAAGATTCTTGTCGTGGGAGCGGGAGGTTTGGGTTGCGGTGCTTTACCTTTTCTAGCTGCTGCCGGTGTGGGGTCAATCATGATTCTAGATGCGGACGTGATTGAATTATCAAACCTAGCCCGTCAAGTATTGTATAAGACGGATGATGTAGGTGCCTCGAAGGCCTTGAAATCAGTAGAGGCTTTGCAAGCCTTGAATCCAAGCATCGTCATTCAGGGTATTGCAGAGAATTTAACGGCAGATAACGCATCGAGCTATATAGCGCATCACGATCTGGTCATCGATTGTACGGATAATTTCAAAACAAGGTATTTGATTAATGATACCTGCGTCGCTTTAGAAAAGCCATTCGTCTATGGCGCTATTCATGCCTGGGAGGGACAGTTTGCCGTATTTCATCCGGCAGGGCCTTCTTATCGATCGCTTTTTCCTGTTGAACCTAGTTCACAGGAAATTCCCGCCTGCGATGAAGTAGGGGTTTTAGGAGTGTTACCCGGAATCATTGGTTTATTGCAGGCCAAAGAAGCCATATTCTACCTCGCCGGCTTCGAATCACCGGCTCAGCAAGGATTGATGACATTCGATCTACGCGATATGCGTCTTAGCTCGTTTAGGCTATAATGTCGCCATACAAGTCGAACTCTTCGGCCTTATTGATCTTCACCGTAACGAAATCACCCAAACGCGCATATTGTTCCGCTGGAATCAACACTTCATTATCCACCTCAGGTGAATCAAATTCGGTACGTCCCACGAAGTAACCACTCTCTTTGCGGTCGACCATCACTTTCAATGTTTGGCCTACTTTCGCTTGATTCAATTCCTCTGAAATACCTTGTTGCAAGGCCATGATCTCATCAGAACGGAATTGCTTCACCTCCTCTGGTACGTCATCGTTCACAAGGTAGGCGTGCGTATTTTCCTCATGGCTATAATTGAAGATACCTAAACGGTCGAAACGCATACGTTCCACGAAGGAATAGGTTTCCTCAAAATCCTCTTCTGTTTCGCCTGGATAGCCCGAAATCAAGGTCGTTCTCAGGGCGATTCCTGGTACTTTCTCGCGAATCGTATGAATTAAATCCTCTGTCTTCTCGCGTGTAATTCCACGGCGCATGTGTTTTAACATCGCGTCTGAACCACTTTGGAGAGGCATATCGAGGTATTTACAAATATTATCGCGTTCTGCCATCGTGTCTAAGATTTCCAAAGGAAAACCTGCTGGATAGGCATATTGCAAGCGAATCCATTCAATGCCATTGACATCAGATAAACGCTCTAATAGTTCTTTTAATTGACGGCCAGATTTGCCCTCGCCTTTTAGGTCCAAACCGTAAAAAGTAAGGTCCTGGGCGATCAAGATCAATTCCTTCGTGCCCTTTTTCGCGAGCGATGAAGCTTCTTTCACTAATTCTTCGATAGGCGTAGACACGTGTTTTCCACGCATCAACGGAATGGCACAGAAACTACAAGGGCGATCGCAACCCTCCGCAATCTTTAAATAGGCATAGTGTGCAGGGGTCGTCAAAAGACGCTCGCCCACTAATTCGTGCTTATAGTCTGCCTTTAAGGCTTTTAATAAACGAGGTAATTCATTCGTCCCAAAGAACGAGTCCACCATCGGGATTTCTCTTTCTAAATCATCTTTATAGCGATGAGAAAGGCAACCCGTTACGTATAATTTATCTATTTTGCCCGCTTCTTTTGCATCAGCATAACGCAAAATGGTGTCGATGGATTCTTGTTTGGCATTATCAATGAAGCCGCAGGTATTGATCACGACGATGTTCGCCTTATCCTTTTTTGCCTCGTGCGTCACCTCTAATCCATTCCCTTTTAATTGGGTGTAGAGTACTTCCGAATCGACTAGATTCTTCGAACAACCGAGGGTGATGATGTTGATGGAGGGCTTTGGGGCTACTTTGGTCTTCATGGATTTTTATATCAGCCTGCAATTTACAAAGAAATGGCGCTAAAATTGCCCGCAACAGATACAATTGTTGCAGACTTTTAGTAGTATTGTAAAAATCATAAACCTAATTAATATGAACAAAATCGTTTTAACCTGCGCGGCGGTCTGCTTCGCATTTGTGTCTTTTGGTCAAGGATTGAACCAGTTAACAAAGGCAGAAAAGAAAAATGGAACTCAATTATTATTCGATGGGAAAACCTTCACAGGCTGGCATAGCTACGGAAAAGGAGATAAAGTAGGATCTTCTTGGACGATTGAAGACGGCGTGATCGGTTTCGACGCAGCGAAAAAAGACGGTGGGGATTTAGTCACGAATGAGTCTTATGATAATTATGATTTCTCAGTAGATTGGAAAATCTCTGTGAATGGAAATTCAGGTATTATCTTCAACGTGACAGATGATGCTAAAAAATACCATGCTACTTATGTGACAGGCCCAGAAATGCAGGTTTTGCACGATGAAGGTCACCCAGATGGAAAGATCATCAAACACAATTCAGGTGATTTATATGATTTGATCAAATCATCGGTGAACGTGACGAAGCCCGTGGGCGAGTGGAATACGGCGCGTATCGTGAATAACAAAGGCTTATTGCAATTGTATTTAAACGGTTCCAAAGTAGTGGAGACTCGTACTGATGATCAAAGCTGGAAAGATTTAATCGCCGGTTCGAAGTTCAAAGGAATGCCGGATTTCGGAAAAGTAATGCAAGGCCACATCGCATTGCAAGATCACGGAAACCCGGTTTGGTTTAGAAATATTAAAATCAGAAAATTATAAAAAATGAAAGGCCTCGATCGTAAAATCGAGGCCTTTTTTTTATGTTTTCGCACGGATTCGCACGGATTATTTCAGTCCTTTTGTCTTCGTCTTCACTCGCAGCAGATTCATCTTCGAAGTAATGAATAAGGTCGAACCATCTTCGCCAAAATTCACATTCGAGTTCGGATTCCCCGTTTCAATGCGTCCGAGTAATTTGCCTGCTGAGCTAATGATCAAAATTCCGCCTGGTCCTGTCGTCCAAATATTGCCTTGACTATCCAGCTTCATCCCATCATAGCCACCACGAATTCCTTGCTTCGCTAATTCGGCTGCATCAAAAAATACGCTTGGTTCGCCTAAATTTCCTTTTTTGTCTACCGGGAAGGCTAAAATATGGGATTCTTTCGGTTCTGATGAACCTACATATAAGATGCTTTCGTCTAGGTTCATCGCTAGGCCATTTGGTCTAGCCATCTTATCGTATTGCAAGCTCAATTCGCCTTTTTTCGATATACGGTACACCCCTTGGAAAGCGATTTCTTTCGCTACTTCTTCTTTTCCGCGGCCCGGTAAACCGTAGGGAGGATCGGTGAAATAGTAATCGCCGTTTTTGGCTTGGATGACGTCGTTCGGGCTATTGAGTTTCTTCCCTTCCCATAATCCGGAGAGGGATTTTTTTGATTCAGGTTTTCCCAAAGGCATTTCGGCAATCCTCCTGTCTCCATGTTCTGCGGATACGAGGTTCCCTTTTTGGTTAATGATCAATCCATTCGCACCGGGTTCATAAGAATAATAGGTGGAGCCTGAGTAGCCTGATGGCGTTAAATAAAGCACAGCACCTTTTTCTGCCGTCCATTGGTAGATTTTATTTTCAGGCACGTCAGAAAACAACAGGTAACTTCCTTTCTTCACCCAAACCGGTCCTTCAGACCAGGTATAGCCTTCTGCTACGATCTCAATAGGAGTGGAGGGGTCGATTAAAGTAGCCACAGATTCATCGTAGACGTGAATCTTGCCTATCGTTTTATATTGCGCATTCACCGCTGAGCTTAATCCCAGGATTGTGATGAGCGGTAGTATTAATTTTTTCATAGCGTTTTCATCGGTTTATAATTCGTAAATTTACCCAAATTCTCCACAAATGAAATCGATTGCCAGTCCTATTCTCATCCAACAAATAATCGACGCGATTACGCCGCATTATGAGCCCACTGAGGCTCGTGCGATAGCTTTTCGTTGCCTGGATTTAGGATGGAATTTGAGTTCGATGGATATTATCTTGAAAAAAGAGGTGGACTTGCCGGCGGATTGGTCATCGCGTTTAACACGTCTATCCGCTGGTGAACCCTTGCAATACGTCATGGGTAAGGCCTATTTCCGGGATCATTTATTTCAAGTAAATGCAGACACCTTAATTCCGCGTCCGGAAACGGAAGAATTAGTAGATTTAGTTTTAAGTCACGCACCTGAGAATGCCTCCGTTTTAGATGTGGGGACGGGTTCAGGTTGCATTCCTATTTCTTTAAAATTAGAACGGCCATCTTTAGAAGTGGAGGCTTGGGATATTTCTACCGCTGCGCTGGGTATGGCTCGCCAAAATGCCAACGCCTTACAGGCAGAAGTAGAATTTAAACAACAAGATATTTTCGCCTGGCCTTCTTCTGAAGGTACTTGGGATGTGATTGTGTCGAATCCGCCTTATGTGACAGAAGAGGAGAAAAAAGAGATGGCGAATCACGTGTTAGACTTTGAACCGCATTTGGCCCTATTCGTTCCGAATGATGATGCCCTTAAATATTATGCGGCATTAGCGGACTTTGCTATCGAAAGATTAACACGTGGAGGATACCTGTGTCTAGAAATTAACCAGTATTTTGGAACTCAAACCGTGGAGCTCTTGTTTAGCAAGGGTTTCCAAGAAGTCAAGCTAGTGCAAGACTTCAAAGGGAATGACCGGATGATTGTGGCGCAAAAATCAGGTCTTTAAAATTTAACTCGTATTTTTGTTTCAGCTTAAAACCAATTAAAATTTATCAAGATGAATAAGACAGTATGGATTGTTTTGGGAGTGATTGCTCTCGTGATTTTTTGGGGTGTAGGTTCACGTAATAGCATGGCTACATCGGATCAGGACGTAAAAGCGAAATGGGCGAACGTTCAAAGTGCGTACCAGCGTCGTGCGGATTTAATTCCCAACTTAGTGAAGACGGTTCAAGGTGTGGCTAATTTCGAGAAATCGACGTTAACGGCGGTAATTGAAGCGCGTGCAAGTGCCACACAGATGAAATTAGATTCAAAGGATTTAAGTCCGGAGAATTTGCAAAAATACCAAGCGGCTCAATCTTCTTTAGGGGGTGCTTTATCGCGTTTGATGGTGGTTGCTGAAAACTACCCACAGTTAAAGGCGACGGAAAACTTCTCTGAATTGCAAGCTCAATTAGAGGGAACAGAAAACCGCATCAAAGAAGAGCGTGATAATTTTAACACGGCTGTTCAAGGGTACAACACGTTAATCGTCACTTTTCCTAACAACTTAATCGCTTCTTTCTCCGGATTTGCAGAGAAAGGATTCTTCCAAGCAGAAGCTGGTTCAGAGAAAGCGCCGGAAGTGAATTTTGACGAGAAGAAATAAGCATGTTGTCAGAAGAACACCAAAACCTGATTTTGCAAGCCATTCACGACGCTGAATTACAGACGTCTGGGGAGATTCGTGTACACGTAGAAAGTCATTGCGCCGGCCACCCGATCGATCGGGCGACGGAGGTATTCTTTCAATTAGGTATGCAGAAGACGGATTTGCAGAATGGGGTTTTGGTGTATCTGGCTATTAAAGACCGCAAGTTTAGTATCATCGGAGACAAAGGAATCGATGCGAAAGTGCCGGCGGAGTTTTGGGAAACCATTCGCGATGAAATGCGGGCCTATTTAGCAAAGAATGAATTCGGAGCTGGATTAGCGCACGGCGTGAAGCGCACGGGAGAGGTCCTAGCGGGCTTTTTCCCTTATGAGGCGGGAGATGTAAATGAATTGTCGAACGAGATCTCCTTTGGGCTCTAACTAGTTTCTATGCGCAAGCTTTTATTTCTACTTCTTTTTAGTGTACGACTTTTTGCTCAAGAAGGCATTCCTGCGAAACCGAATGGCTACATTTTAGATGAGGCCGGACTATTAAACCCGGAGGAGGAAAATGCGCTCGAGCAGAAAATGCGTGGTTATGCGGATTCGACTTCCACTCAGTTCGCCATTGTTCTCGTTAATTCGACGAACGGACGAGATCCTTACGATTATACGATTGATCTAGCGAAGTCTTGGGGCGTAGGCCAAAAAGGCAAAAATAACGGCGTCGTCATCCTCGCAGCGATGCAGGATCGCAAACTGCGCATCGTAACGGGTCGCGGCATCGAAGATGTCTTGCCGGATGCCATTTGCAAACGCATTATCAACCGAATTCTAAAACCAACTTTTAAAGGAGGTGCCTATTACCAAGGTTTAGATCAGGCGACCACCGAAATGATGCAACGCGCCAGCGGTGAGTTTAAGAACGAGGATAGCGGTGAAGAACCGCAAGGAATACCTCCATTTATTATCATCTTCCTTATTCTAGTCATTATCTCGATTATCAAAGCCATTCGCAACCGCGGCGGTGGGGGAGGTCCTGGATCTAGAGGAGGCGGCATGTTCTTCCCACCTATCTTTTTAGGCGGTGGAGATTATGGACGTGGAGGCTCTGGCGGTGGAGGCGGAGGATTTGATTTCGGCGGCTTTGGCGGAGGGGACTTCGGCGGAGGCGGTGCCGGAGGCGATTTTTAATTATCTTTGCATTATGAATAATCTGATCACCCAATCCCTACAAGAGTCTCAGCAAGTATTAGCTGATTTTTTAGCGAATCCTGCAAAGATTGAAGCCATTGAAAAGGCGGCTGACGTATTAGTGGAGGCCTTGAAAAAAGGGAATAAGATTTTGTCTTGTGGGAACGGTGGAAGTCATTGCGATGCCATGCATTTCGCAGAGGAATTATCTGGTCGTTACCGCGAGAATCGCCCGGCTTTAGCGGCGATGGCGATTTCAGATCCATCTCACATAACTTGTGTGAGTAATGACTTTGGGTACAATTATATCTTTTCTCGCTTCATCGAAGGCTTAGGAAACAAAGGCGATGTGCTGGTAGGTATTTCTACTTCTGGTAATTCGGCGAATATCATAGAGGCAGTGAAGGCCGCTCAAGCAAAAGGAATGGAAGTGATTCTCTTAACGGGCAAAGACGGCGGTCAATTAGCGGCCTATGGTTGCCATGAAATAAGAGTGGACCACTTTGGTTACGCAGATCGCATTCAAGAAATCCACATCAAAGTGATCCACATATTGATTCAATTGATTGAATCGAAACTTTTCTAATTAATACGAGGCGTCTCCTCCATCATCATCACCCATTACCACATCCACCATTTTGCGGAATAGGTCGCCAATACGCGGTGCTGGTTTCGAAGGTTTGGAATCGGTATAACCGGTCTCCTTTGCCATCTCTTTTACGGGAGCACTAGCCATAGCAGCCTCATCTGCTTCAGCTGTCTCTTGTTGATCGTAATAAACCTGTACTAAACCGATGACGGTCGCGAAAGAAGGATCTTTGATCTCTGTAGCAATCGCTGGGTTAGTAGATGTCGCGTTCGGGTCTCCGATGCGTGCGTCTAGGCCGGTGAATTTTTGGAATAATTCATCGATATACGGAAGCTGAGCTCCACCACCCGTTAATACTAAACCGGCTTTTAAGTTCTTGATATCGGTGTGCTTTGAAATCTCTGCCACCACGATCGCTGCTAATTCTTTCAAACGCTCTTCGATGATAATGGCTAGGTTCTTCACAGAAACGGGCGTAGCCTTACGGCCTGCGATACCCGGAATCATGACAACTTCACTTACCGGAATGTCTTTTTGAATAGCTGATCCGAAACGAACTTTCAACGTCTCTGCGTGATCACGAGAGATATCTAGTCCAGATTGAATATCATCCGAAATTAAATCGCCACCCCAATTTAATACGGTAGCGTGCTTTAAACGGTTATTTTGGAAAATGCTGATCTCAGTCGTTCCACTTCCTAGATCGACTAAAACGACTCCTTCTTGTTTCTCTTCTTTATTTAAAACCGAGCTAGCCGTTGCTAAAGAACTGAAATAGACATTCCCTTTCTTCAAGTGCTTCGTCTCTGCTGATTTCAAACATTGCGTTAACAAGTCGTTTTTGCTAGGATTCGCTGAAATAAAGACGAAATCAGCCTGGATTTTTTGACCGATTTGACCGATGGGATCCAACGTTTCAGGCAAATTACCCACTTTAAAACCAATAGGTAAGGTATGTAAAACGCAAGGATTTTTGTCTGAAAACGTGCGTTTTGCTTCCTCAAAAAGACTCATCACCTCATTATTGGAAACGGGTTCTCTTTCGTTTTTGCGTAGCTTAGACAAGCTGAAAGGCTGTACTTTAATGTGCGAACCGGACAAATTGGAAGCGAAGAAATGTTCCGAATTTTTACCGTCTAAGACGTGTGAAATTTGGTTCATCGCCTCTGAAATCGCAGCGGTGGTTTTGTTGATATTAACAATCTCACCATTTAGCACATTATTGTTGTTTACAGCGGATCCTGTCGCTAAAACCTCTAATCTGCCTCGGTCGTTTTGCTTTCCTGCAATGGCTCTCACGTGAGAGCTACCAATATCTAAACCGATAATTAAGTCGTTACGCATTATAGTTTTTTTGTAGAACGGATATTAAATTAAAACATTTGGCTATTATTCGCAAATAACCTGATTCTTATATTTCAGCTGCACCCAGCTGTATTTATTCCAGCCTTTATTCGGGATGACTTTTTGGTAGAATATGAATAATTTCTTGAATTTGTTTTCGATATTCATCGGTAGGCCAAAGTCGATGCGCGTCGTCCCGATCGTCGGAATCAACACAATTCCACCGTCTTTAGCGACGATAATTTGGGAGATTTGTGCTTTCCAAAACTCATTATTTTCAATAAACTGAAAGAATGGAAGCAACGTCTTTCCGCGCTTATCTTGCAGGTCTCTTTTGCCATCGAAATAAGGGCCTCCTGTCACGATAATACGGGGCGTAAATAAGGGACTAGTGCCGATAAACTTCCCGTCTTCTGAAATGTATTGATCTGGGAATGGGGAAGTGCCTATGGTCGAACGAACAATACGTGCAATGGGTTTGTATTCTTTGACAGATACCGTAACCACGCCACTAAAATCATGATGAGCTTCACAAGATTTTACTAACGGAATGCGCTTGACGCGTTCTTCGATTTGACGTAAGGAAATCTGGGTGATGGGTTTGTCTAAGAAATAGTCTGTACCCTGTTCAGACACCATTAATTTAATGTCTTTCTTGCTTAATAGAGCCTTTTCATTCTCAGAATCGAGACTTACTTCCACTCCCTTGCAAACAACTTCATCAAAGCTGATTTCTGCAAAAACGACAGCAGACAGGATGAGGGTGAATAAAATCACCATCCCGATTACTTGCTTGATTAATGTCGCGTTTGCCTTCATTTTGAAAAATTATACTAAGATAAGCTCAATTTTAAATCATTCAAAAGAAGATCGATATCTCCTGCGCCCATCGTCACTAAAAGTTTCGGTTTTTTCGTGTCGATCACTTGTAGAAGGTCCGCTTTAGAGATGACCTGTTTGTCTTTTAAATCGATTTTGTTCAATAACCAATCCGAAGTAACTCCTTCCATTGGTAATTCACGCGCCGGATAAATGTCTAATAAATAGAGCTCGTCAGCGATGGCAAGGCTTTTGGCAAAATCATCAATAAAGTCCCTGGTTCTAGAGAATAAATGCGGCTGGAAAACGGCCGTAATTTTCTCGCCTGGGTAAAGTGCTTTTACCGAGTTCAAGCATGCCGCAATTTCAGTCGGGTGGTGCGCGTAATCATCGATCATCACATGTTCATCTGATTCCACGTGGTACTCGAAACGGCGTTTAACACCTAGGAAAGAAGCAATACCTACTTTGATCTCTTCACCGGTCACACCTACCTGCATCGCTAAAGCAGCGGCAGCTAAGGCATTTTCAATATTATGAAAACCTGGAATGCGCATCGGTATATCAAGTACCTCGCCATCTGGATAGCTCATGTCAAAAATCATCCGGTGATCTTCGATGCGGATGTTATGTGCCTTGAAGTCTCCCTTATCAATCCCAAAAGTCGATTCACCCAAGTCAGAATGTAAACTCAATCCCTTTTTTTGGATGAAGAAACCGTCTGCCTTGATTTGGTTCACAAACAATTGGAAACTCTCTAAAACTGAATCCCCATCGCCATAGATATCTAAGTGATCCGCATCTGTGGAGGTCACCACCGCCGCTTGTGGATGTAGTGTCAAGAAAGAACGATCGTATTCGTCTGCCTCTACTACACAAACGATGTTTTCTTTCGAATGGTTTGGTATGAAGTTCGTACCGTAATTGACGGTTATACCACCTAAAAATGCGGTCACATTCTTCTTAGCACTGATGAGTAGATGGGTTAAAAGCGACGAAGTTGTCGTTTTTCCATGGGTTCCCGCCACGGCTAGGGTAGGGATTTGTTGGGTAATCCAGCCTAAAATTTCCGAACGCTTGTAGAGGCGTATGCCTTTGGAAAGCAAATAATTCATCTCTACATGATCCTTCGGGATGGCCGGCGTATAGATAAATAAGCTATGTTCAATGTCTGATAGGCAAGCCGCCGGAATCAGGTCGATGGAATCCTCATAGTGAATCACCATTCCCTCCTCCGCTAATTTCTTTGTCAAGGGACTCTCTGTTTTATCGTAACCTGCCACCGGAAACCCATTGTGCAAGAACCAGCGCGCGATGGCCGACATACCGATGCCACCAATTCCTAAAAAATAGACTTGTTTTAAATCGCTCAGGCTTAATTCTTTTTTCATCGGCTTAAAATGGATTGGGCTATTTCATGTGCTGCGTTTGGCTTAGCTAAACGAAGGCTATTTTTTTCAAGGGTACTTAAATCAGTTTGCAGCGCGGCTAATGCTTCCGTGATTAATTTTTCTTTCACGTCTACGTCGCGAACCAGAATCGCGGCGTTTTGGGAAACGAGGCTTTTCGCATTCTCTGTTTGGTGGTCTTCTGCAGCGCTTGGTAGTGGAACTAAGATGCTGGCTTTACCGATAAGGCAAATTTCGGAAACGGAGGACGCTCCAGCTCTAGAAATCACTAAATCGGCCATCGCATACGCTAAATCCATTTCATAAATAAAGGCAGAAACGTAGGTGCTCGCATTTCCAGCCACCGCCTGCTTGGCCGTAGATTCAAAAGCAATTCCAGTCTGCCAAATCACCTGCACCCCAGCGTCAGTTAATCGGTCTAATCCGCTTAAGATTCCCTGGTTGATGCTACGCGCCCCTTGACTTCCACCGATGATTAAAATCGTTTTTTTAGCAGGATCTAAATGGAAATGTGCTGCAGCTTGTGCTTTCTTATCTGCCGCATTGATTAGGTCTTTGCGGACTGGATTTCCACTCAGGGTGATTTTCTCCGCGGGGAAGAACTTTTCCATGCCTGGATAGGCTACAAAAATATGCTCCGCCTTTGCGGCTAAGGCCTTATTCGTAATGCCTGCAAAGGAATTTTGTTCTTGAATATAATAGGGGATGCCTAAGAATCTGGCAGCTAATAATAGCGGTCCTGACGCATAGCCTCCTACACCTACAGCCACATCAGGTTTGAAATCTTGAAGGATTTTAACTGATTGCCAAAGGCTTTTGATCAACTTGAATGGGAAAAATAGATTCTTCCATACCTGCGTTCTTTGAATGCCTACGATAGGAAGACCGATGATATTAAAGCCCGCTTTGGGTACTTTCTCCATCTCCATTTTTCCTTCCGCTCCTACAAATAAGAATTCCAAGGCAGGATCGATTTCCTTCATCGCATTGGCGATCGAAATGGCTGGGTAAATATGTCCACCGGTTCCTCCTCCAGAAATGATCACACGTTTAATAGACATTAGGCAACGGCAGGTTGTTGAACAGGTTCAGGATCTTTGTCCTTACTAACTGCTAAAATGAGGCCAATCGAAATGGCCGTAAAAATCAAGGATGTTCCACCAGCAGAGATCATGGGCATCGGCTGACCTGTTACAGGGCCGGCGTCCACGGCTACAAGCATATTGATGAATGCCTGGAAGACAATGGAGAATGTTAATCCGGCTGATAATAAGCCGCCAAAAGGCTTGTTACTATACTGAATGGCCTTCGCCCCCCTGTACATAAAAATCAGGAAGAGTAGCGGTATGGCGAGACCTCCCACGATGCCGTATTCTTCGATGATAATGGCATAGACGAAATCGGATTCAGCTTGAGATAGGATGTAACGTTGCTGACTTTTGCCGGGACCTTTCGGGTGAATGGCACCGGTGGCGATGGCATAAAGGCTTCGGGTGATTTGATAATCCTCGTTCTTAGCCTTGTTTACTCTCGTCTCGTTCTTGCCAATCCGCTGAACATAGTTTTCGATACGGGTTTTTACGGTTTGCGCTCTTTGGCCAATACCCAAAGAGACCACCGTCACCGCCAGCATAGCCACGGCAGCCACGATCATCGCAATTTGCTTAGCGGGAACACGGCCAAAAAACATCAGGATTATACTCGTTAAGAAAATCAACACACTAGTGGAGAAATTCGATAACATGATCAAGAAGCAAGAAATACCAATCTTGAACAACATACGAATAAACATTACCATATTGTAGGATTCCGGATCTGCTTGTTTAGAGGAGAAATCCTTCGCTAAGCTCGTAATTAGGCATAATTTTACCATATCCGAAGGCATAAAGGAGATGGGGCCTAACTGAACCCAGCGATTCGCCCCCCCTTTAGTTGCTCCAAAAACATAAGCCACCATGACTAATCCCCAAGACAAAAACAGCGCCAAATCACTAAATTTAGCGACGCGGCTGTAATTGGATTTGGAGAAATAGGACATTAAATAGAAAGAGATCCCTAAGATCACCAAGGTTTTAATGAAGCTCGAAAGGGGCTCAAACGGGCCATCCATCGTTAACTTCGCCTTCGCGGAGAATTGAATTAACAATCCGAACGCGTTTAAAATAAACACGATTAACCAAATCTTATAATCCCCTTTCAGGTGCTCCTGAAAGAAGGCTCTGATCTTACTATCCATGGATCAAACGTTTAACAGTGTTTTTAAATTGATCTCCTCGATCTTCGTAATTCTTAAATAAATCAAAACTAGCACAAGCTGGTGATAGTAATACGACATCGCCATCGACCGCCCACTCTTTTGCTTTCAGCACGGCATCCTCTAATGAATTTGTCGCAAAAAGTTGCGGAACAATACCGCCGAAATGTGCTTCTAACTTCGCGTTATCTGTTCCCAGACATATAAGTCCTTTGACTTTCTCCTTTACTAGGGGATCCAATACCTCGTATTCATTTCCTTTGTCCACACCACCCATCATCAAGATTAATGGTTGCTTGTAGCTATTTAAGGCATAAAAGACCGCATCTACATTGGTGGCTTTGGAGTCATTGATAAATTCTACGCCATTCCATACGCCACACGGTTCTAATCTATGTGGAGCATTTTCAAAGAAGGGTAAGGACTGAAGGATTTGCGAGAAGGACACTCCTGCCTCATGTGCCGCTAACATGGCCACGGCCATATTGATGGCATTGTGTGGCCCTTTCAATGGTGCGTCAGCTAAAGTTAGCGTAGCTCCATCGAATTGAATCTTTTCAGCCGTAATGTAGGCGTTTGCTTTTTGCTGAAAGCTAACGGTTTTGAACGTTGCACTTGCAGGTATTTTAGCTAGGTTAGATTGAATCACTTCGTCATCTGCCCAAAAGACACAGCTCGTGCTCGCATCCGCATTTTGGAAAATACGGAACTTCGATGCGATATAATTTTCAAATTGGTATTCGTAGCGATCTAGGTGATCAGGAGTGATGTTCAATAACACGGCCACGTCTGGCTTAAATTGAAAGCAGCGATCTAATTGAAAGCTGGAAATCTCTAGGACATATACGTCATGTTTATCTTCCATGACCTGCTTAGCAAAGCTTTGGCCTATATTTCCCGCTAAACCCACTTTAAGGCCAGCTGATTTCAAGAAATGGTACGTCAGTAGGGTGGTAGTCGTTTTTCCATTCGAACCTGTGATGGCCACGATTTTCGCATTCGTATATCGTGCTGCGAATTCGATTTCCGACACAAGCGAAATGGCTTTCGCCTTGATGGCCTTTACGATGTCTGTTTTTTCTGGAATTCCGGGGCTAATGATGATCTCTTGAGAGCTTAAAATTCGCTCTAAACTATGGCCACCTGTTTCAAATTCAATCTCATTGTCACGTAAGGTTTGTTGGTAGTTTTCTTTCAATGCACCAGCATCAGACAAAAACACGTCAAATCCTTTTGATTTAGCCAATAGAGCGGCCCCTACACCACTTTCTCCTCCACCTAAGATGCTGATTAACGCCATGCTTGACTTAAAATTATTCGAAATTAAATTGAACTACAAGTTAGAAAATGTCGCGCATTCTATCAACTCAAATTGAGCATCTGGTCGGAATTTTACTGACAAAAAAAAGACCCACCGTTTCGGGTGGGTCTTTCGTAAGAATTCGAGTGGTATTAAACCAAAGCGATACGTTTGAACGATGAAATCGTTAAACCTTTTTGCGTTTGCTCTAATAGTTGACGAATCGTGATCGATGAGTCTTTTACGAATTGTTGGTTTAATAAAGTTTGTTCTTTGTAGAACTTCTCTAATTTACCTACTGCAATTTTCTCTAACATCGCCTCAGGCTTACCTTCTTGACGTGCTTGATCTTTACCGATTTCGATTTCTCTTTCAATAGTCTCAGAATCTACACCATCCTTGTCTAAAGCGACAGGTTTCATAGCCGTGATTTGCATCGCGATATCTTTTCCTACTTCAGATACATCTACTCCTTGAACGTTTTCGAATGCTACTAAAACACCGATTTTGTTGTTAGAGTGAATGTAAGAAACCACTTTCTCAGCTGTTACGTTTTCGTAAGCTGCTAACGTGATTTTCTCTCCAATTTTACCAGTTAATTCGATGATGTGACCTTCTACCGAACGTCCATCTGCTAACGGCTCAGCTAATAAATCATGCGCTGAAGGAGCGTGAGACGCTGCTGCTTTGTCAATGATTGTTTTAGCTAAATTATTGAAGTCAGCTACTTTAGAAACTGGTTCAGTTTCACAAGCTAAAGCGATTAATTTACCGTTCGAGTGATCTGCATTAAGTGCTACTAATACAACACCTTCATTAGTTTCATTGTCCGCACGTTTCGCTGCTACTTTTTGACCTGCTTTACGAAGGATATCTACTGCTGCTTCGAAGTCACCATTGGCTTCAGTCAAAGCTTTCTTGCAATCCATCATTCCTGCACCGGTCATTTGACGTAACTTGTTAACGTCTGCTGCTGTAATTGACATATGTATGAATATTTATTCTTGTTCTGCTTCTTTTTCGTATTTAGCCGCTACCTTAGCTGCCTCTTGTGAATCGTCGTCCGCTGCTTTTTTAGCTTCTACTTCTTCCGCCTCACGAGCATCATCCTTATCTTGTTTTCTTTCTGCTAAACCTTCTTCGATCGCTTTAGAAATGGCAGTGATGATGATGGAGATAGACTTGTATGCATCATCATTCGCTGGGATTGGATAATCAACTAAATCTGGGTTAGAGTTCGTATCACACATAGCGAAAACTGGGATACCTAATTTCTTAGCTTCAGAAACCGCGATGTGCTCACGCTTAACGTCTACTACGAACAATGCCGCTGGAAGACGAGTTAAGTCAGTGATACCACCTAAAACACGCTTTAATTTTTCTTCTTCACGAGTTAACATTAAACGCTCACGCTTAGCGATTGTCTTAACGATAACTTCGTCTTTTAACATTTTATCAATGCTAGACATCTTCTTGATAGACTTACGTACAGTCGCGAAGTTAGTCAACATACCACCTAACCAACGGTCAGTTACGTACGGCATTTTTAATTTATCTGCTTCTGTCGTCACAATTTCTTGTGCTTGTTTCTTAGTTGCAACGAACATTACCTTACGGCCTGAACGTACAATTGAACGAAGAGCTGCTGATGCTTCTTCTAAAGAAGAGATCGTTTTATTTAGATCAATGATGTGGATACCATTTTTCTCCATAAAGATATATGGAGCCATTTTAGGATCCCACTTACGTGTCAAGTGACCGAAGTGAACGCCTGCGTCAAGCAAGTCGTTGTAGCTTAATTGTGCCATTTTGGTTGTTTAAAAATGTGAATAATAAAAAGGTGGAAAAGGCATCGGCAACAGACAAGCCTTTTCCACGAACAAATCTTAACGCTTAGAGAATTGGAATCTCTTACGAGCTTTCGCACGTCCTGGTTTCTTACGCTCCACCATACGTGGGTCACGAGTTAAGAAGCCTTCTTTTTTCAAAGGAGAACGTAATTCAGCATCTTGCGTTTGAAGTGCACGTGAAATCGCCATACGAAGTGCTTCAGCTTGACCTTTGATACCACCGCCATCTACGTTAGCTGTTACATCAAAAGAACCTACTGTGTTCGTTAGAGCGAAAGGTTGATTAACAACAATCTGAAGAATTTCAGATGGGAAGTAATCAGCTAATACACGGCCGTTGATTTTAATCTGGCCTTTACCTGGTGTCATAGAAATACGAGCTACTGCCGTCTTTCTTCTACCGATTTTACTTGTTATTTCTGCCATTTTCTTAGTGTCCGTTAAAACTTAATTTCTTTTGGTTGTTGAGCTGCGTGAGGATGTTCTGATCCTGCATAAACGAATAGGTTGTTGAATAAAACACGACCTAAACGGTTTTTAGGTAACATACCTTTTACTGCTGATTCGACAACACCTCTTGGGTTTTTAGCTAAAACCTCACGTGGAGTTGCGAAACGTTGACCACCTGGGTAACCCGTGTGACGGATATACACCTTGTCTGTCATTTTCTTACCAGTTAAGCGAATTTTGTCCGCGTTGATAACGATAACTTGATCGCCACAATCAACGTGTGGAGTGTAAGAAGGCTTGTGCTTTCCACGAATGATTTTCGCAATTTCAGAACAAACACGTCCCAAAACTTGATTTTCTGCATCTACAACAAACCAAGCTTTCTGTACAGTAGCTTTGTTTGCGGAGATGGTTTTGTAACTTAAAGTATCCACTTGTTTATAATTTAACTGTTTGAATCGTTTCCACCTAGACCACGGAATTTGTCTAAAGGAATTGATTATGACCTATTTTATCTTTCAAACGGGCATTCAATCGAAAAATGGGAGTGCAAATTTATAAAATCTTGATTTGATATGCAAGTGTCTAAAAGAAAATGTTTTAGAACAAAAAAAGGAGGCCTACAAGCCTCCTTTTTCACTACCTTTTTAGGTCAAATTATAAATCGCTCAAATCGAAACTTTCCATGAAAGCCGTCGTGAATTGACCTGACTGGAACGTAGGATCATCCATCAACTTAATGTGGAAAGGAATCGTGGTTTTGATGCCCTCAATGACGAATTCTTGCAAAGCACGCTTCATACGAAGTAATACTTCTTCACGGCTTTGGCCTGAAACGATTACTTTCGCAATCATTGAATCGTAATTCGGTGGAATAGTATAGCCAGAATACACGTGAGAGTCAATACGAACGCCGTGGCCACCTGGTAGGTGAAGATTTGTGATCTTACCTGGTGATGGACGGAAACCGTTCGCTGGATCTTCCGCATTAATACGGCATTCTAAGGCATATAATTTAGGGAAGTAGTTTTGGCCCGAAATCGCGATGCCCGCTGCTACCTTAATTTGCTCCTTAATTAGATCGAAATCTGTTACCTCTTCTGTGATTGGATGCTCTACTTGGATACGGGTATTCATCTCCATGAAGTAGAAATCTCCGTTTTTGTCCACTAAGAACTCAATCGTACCCGCGCCTTCGTACCCGATAGCGGTAGCACCTGCGATAGCTGCCTCACCCATTTTTTTGCGCAATTCGTCCGAAAGGGCAGGGGATGGCGTTTCTTCGCACAATTTTTGGTGACGACGTTGAATCGAGCAATCGCGTTCTGATAAGTGACAAGCTTTGCCAAATTTATCTCCCACGATCTGAATTTCAATGTGACGAGGCTCTTCCACGAATTTCTCCATGTACATCGCATCGTTTCCAAAAGCCGCCGCTGATTCCATCTTCGCATCTTCCCATAATTTGTCAAATTCTGACTCCTCCCGGATGATACGCATCCCGCGGCCACCACCACCAGCTGTCGCTTTGATGATTACCGGGTATTTGATGGCTTTCGCTAATTCTTTTGCTTCTTCTACGGTGTCGATTAAGCCGTCAGAACCCGGGATAACCGGAACTCCTGCACGCTTCATCGTCTCTTTCGCTGTGGCTTTATCCCCCATCGAATTAATCATCTCTGCCGAAGCACCGATGAACTTGATCCCATGTTCTGAACAAATACGAGAGAATTCTGCATTCTCAGAAAGGAAACCGTAACCCGGGTGGATCGCATCAGCTCCAGTCACTTCTGCAGCCGAAATAATCGCCGGAATACTCAAGTAGGATTGTCTGCTGGGCGGAGGTCCGATACATACGGCCTCATCCGCAAAGCGAACGTGTAAACTGTCGCGATCGGCGGTAGAGAAAACGGCCACCGTTTTGATGCCCATCTCTTTACAAGTCCGAATAATACGCAAGGCAATTTCCCCGCGATTCGCTATTAATATCTTTTTAAACATAGATTACGCTTTTTCAACCAAGAATAAAGGTTGATCAAATTCTACAGGACTTGCATTATCAACTAAGATTTTAACGATCTTTCCAGAGATTTCTGAATCGATTTCGTTAAACAATTTCATCGCTTCGATCACACAAACTGTTTTACCTGGAGCGATTTCTGTTCCTACTTCTACGAAGTTATCTTTATCTGGACCTGGAGCACGGTAGAATGTACCGATCATAGGTGACTTAACTGTATATAAGTTATCTGCTACGGGTGCCGGTGCTGCTGGAGCCGCTGGCGCTGCTGCTGGAGCTGCCGCTACTGGAGCCGCTGCTGGTGCTGCAGAAACCACACTTACTACCGGTGCTGCTTCTCCGTGTTTCTTAACAGAAACCTTTAAACCTTCTGTTTCGATGCTAACCTCCGCTAGTGGAGATTTCGCGATATAATCGAGTAATCGTTGAATTTCTTTAGTATCCATTCTTTTTTGTTAATTAAACGCTACAAAGGTAGCTAATTATTTTACACGCTCAGCGTATGAATAGGTTCTTGTATCTACTTTAATCACTTCATCTTGTTCGATGAAAATAGGCACGGTGATCGTCGCTCCTGTTTCCACCGTTGCTGGTTTCTTAGGAGAGTTAGCCGTATCGCCACGAACACCTGGTTCTGTGTAGGTTACCTTTAACTCTACGAATGGAGGTAATTCACATGACAAAGCCGCATCGTTTTCTGTATTGATCAAAATCTCTACCTCTTGGCCTTCTTTCATCAAGTCCGCCATCACGCATAAATTCTCGTTTAATAGAATTTGCTCGAATGACTCTTGGTCCATGAAGTTAAAACCAAACTCGTCTTTGTAGATAAATTGGAATTTTCTGCGCTCCACACGTACGGGATAGATTGCCACGCCTGAGTTGAACGTATTATCTAATACTTTTCCTGAGCTTAATGAACGTAATTTCGTCCGAACGAAAGCCGGGCCTTTTCCTGGTTTTACGTGAAGGAATTCAATGATCGAGTATAAGTCGTCATTGTATTTAATCACTAATCCATTCTTAATGTCTGCTGTAGTTGCCATTTCTAATTATTTAGGGTCGTATGCCCATTTAACGTAAGCTGATCCCCATGTGAAACCTCCACCGAAGGCCGCTAAGATCAGGTTATCTCCTTTTTTTAGTTTGTTTTCGTAATCCCAAAGACAAAGCGGAATAGTCGCCGCCGTCGTATTTCCATATTTCTGGATGTTCAACATCACCTTATCTTCACTCACACCCATGCGATTTGCTGTCGCATCGATGATGCGTTTGTTCGCTTGGTGCGGAACCAAGTACTTGATATCATCTCCCGTCAAGTGATTACGCTCCATGATTTCTGCCGAAACATCTGCCATACGCGTCACCGCAAATTTAAATACGGATTGACCTTCTTGGCGAATGTAATGCCATTTTGATTCTACTGATTCTACCGTAGGAGGGTAGGCGCTACCGCCCCCTTTTTGCATTAAGGATTCACATCCTTCTCCATCTGATTTCAAGATGAAGTCTTGTACGCCTAAACCTTCAAAATTTGGTTCTAACATCACCGCTGCCGCTCCATCCCCAAAAAGAATGCACGTCGTACGATCCGTATAGTCTACAATCGAAGACATTTTATCCGCACCCACAACCACGATTTTCTTGTAACGACCTGATTCGATGAAGGCGGTACCTGCACCTAAGGCATTTAAGAAACCAGAACAAGCCGCTGCTAAGTCAAAGGAAGCCGTTTCACGGATGCCTACTGCCTTGCAAATCAAGTTCGAAGCGGAAGGGAAAAAGTAATCTGGAGTCACCGTAGCACAGATCAGCATGTCTACTTCTTCTGGCTTAGTATTGGTTTTCTTCAAGAGATCCTCCACCGCTTTCGCCCCCATAAAAGACGTTCCCAGACCTTCGCCTTTCAAAATACGTCTTTCTTTGATGCCGGTGCGAGAAGTGATCCACTCGTCGTTTGTATCAATGATTTTTTCTAATTCTTGATTCGTCAGCACATAATCCGGTACATATCCTGCGACTCCGGTGATGGCTGCACTTATTTTTTGGCTCATATTCATTATTGGTTCTCGATGGCGGCCTTAATCTTTCCGCACACATCTGATTCTACAACGGATCTACAAAGTTTGATCATGTTTTTGATTGCCAAAGGACTAGACGCCCCGTGTGCAATAATCACATTCCCATTAATCCCGATGATCGGGCTACCGCCGTATTTTTCGTAATTCGTATTCTCCACAAAGTCATTCGTGATTCCTTGGTCTTTCATGATCTTGTAGATAGATTCCCCCATCTTCAAAATAATGTTTCCCGTAAATCCGTCCGTCACAATAACGTCTGCTTTGTTCTTAAAGAAGTCTTTCCCCTCGATGTTACCGATGAAGTTGATTTTCTTGTTTTCCTTTAAAAGGGCATGTGTCGCTAGCGAAAGGATGTTTCCTTTTTGCTCTTCTTCGCCTATGTTCATTAAACCTACGCGTGGTGCTTTCTTACCAGTTGTCGCTTCAAAGTACACAGAGCCTAACAAAGCAAATTGATCTAGCATCTCTGGTTTGCAATCTGCATTCGCGCCAATATCTAGCATTAGGGCATAGGTGCCGTCCTCTTGTGGAACGAATCCGGCAATTGCTGGTCGAGAAATTCCTTCGATGGTTTTGACAGAAAATAAAGATCCGACCATCATAGCGCCGGTATTTCCTGCTGAAGCAAAGACGTCTGCTTTGCCTTCTTTTAAAAGATGAAACCCAACTCCGATGCTGGAATTGGGTTTTTGAGATAATGCCTTAGTCGGATGTTCACCCATTTCAATTACCTGATCCGCGTGAATGATGGCAATTTGCTTGCCTGCATACCCGTGTTTCGCTAATAATTGCTCGATGGTGCCCTGTGGACCTACGGCTAATATAGTGTCGTCGTTTGAAAGACTAGATAACGCTAAAAGTATTCCTTCAATTACAGCTTCTGGGGCATAATCCCCGCCCATCACATCAACGGCTATTTTCATTTAATTATGTTTAATTACTAAAGCTTTTGGCAAAAATAGCATTAAATTTAGTCAAAAAATAGCATTTTAACGGGATTTTTTCAGTTGTGCTGAAAAAACAGCGTAAAGCTGCAGTCTACCAGGGAATTACTTAACCGTGAATCCTTCTACGATCATTTTTCCTTTGTAGAACAAGTTACCTTCATGTACGTGAGCACGGTGATAAAGGTGAGTTTCGCCTGTTTGTGGATCAACTCCTAAATGTCTTGGAGTTCCGAAATCATGCGCTCTTCTTGTATCACGACGAGTAGTAGAGATTTTTCTTTTAGGATGTGCCATTGTATTGTTATTTATTAATTATTGTCTGTTAATTTTTTTAATGCTGCCCATCTCGGATCCATTTCTGGCTCCTGATCGGCTTTATTTTCGTCTTCTGGGTCTGTTGTATAAATCAACTCGCCATCTACATGCTCTTCTAGAGGTTTCACAAACCTAGGGTGCAACTTTTTCATAGGCACCTGTAAGGCAATGAAATCAAATAAATCTTGCGATAAATCTAATTTAGGCGACTTTCTATCTAACAAGAATAAATTATCTCCCATATCTTCATTGTGATCCGAATATTTGTAAATAATCTTCTCATCTAGGTGAATAGGGAATTCAAATTCCTCATTTGATCTATCGCAAATTAATTTCAAAAAGCCGTCAATCTCCAGTCTAACCTGAATCATGGTCGGCGATTTATCTAACGTCGCTTTTGCGTTAAATTCGCCCTTTTGGACCCATTCTTGCTCGAAAGCAGCGAAAAATTCGTCGTTCCCGGTGAAGGAATACGGGTATACTTTATCTTCTAAAGAAAGTATCGGTATCTGGTATGCTTCTAAGACGTTCATTTTCACTCTTGGGTAAAAAAGAATGCGAAATTACGAAAATATTCGAAAACAGCAATAGTTGCGCTGAACAAATTCGTAATTTCGAGGCATGAAGCATTGGAGTCCGGCTGTAAAAGCATTTTTGGGGATTTTTATTTTTTACGAAGTAGTAGGCTGGATTTTTATTAGCGCCTACCAGCGTCTCGATCAGCTTCAGCTCATCAACGGAAATAACTCCCCTTTAGCAGACATGACCTTTCAGGCGTTGACTGCCACGGCTGAAGTTGTTCTGCCTATTTTACTCTTACTCTATCTAATCCGGTTTCAGAAAGCCTACGCTTTGCCTTATGTGTATTCCTATGCCTTATCTACCGGTTTGATTCAGGGATTAAAACATCTGGTGTTTACTGACGCGCTGCGACCTTTGGCCTATTTTGCCAGTTCAGGTATTAAATGGCATATCATTCCTGGGCTTTTAATCAGTGAATTTAATTCCATGCCATCAGGACATACCGGGGCGGCCTTTTTTATGTTCTTTTGGGTGGCGGTGCTGTTGCGTCGCTGGTTCTGGGGAGCATTAGCTGGTTTAATTGCCGTAGGCGTTGCCTATTCTAGAGTCTATTTATTTCAACATTTTCCGGTGGATACCCTCGTGGGAGCGGCCATTGGAGTAGGCTCATCTGCCTTATTTTATTCGATCCATTATGCTAAAAGCAGTTCAAAGTAAACCTTACCTTTTCTGGGCGCTCGTGGGAGCGGCGGTGTATATCCCTTTTTTGGGGTCGACGCATTTGTTCGATTGGGATGAAGTGAATTTTGCGGAATCGGCGAGGGAGATGATTGTGACGGGGGATTTTTTAAGCGTCCAAATCAACTTTCAACCGTTCTGGGAGAAGCCGCCTTTGTTTCTTTGGCTGCAGGCACTGAGTTTTATGGTCTTTGATTCGTTTTCGGGTCAATCAGACATTTCGATGGAATTTGCTGCGCGTTTTCCTAATGCGATCATTGGAATCGCTACGCTGTGGGCGCTTTATGCGATAGGGAAGAAGACCTGGGGTGCTAATTTTGGTAATCTATGGGCATTTTCTTATCTGGTCGCGATAACACCACACGTGTATGCGAGTTCCGGGATTATCGATCCGCTATTCAACTTGTTGATTTTTTTAGGTGTCTATTTCTTTTCGGAGTTCTTTCAGGATTCGACGCGCTTTAGAAATGTCGTATTCGCTGGGATTTCGATTGGTTTAGCCTTGTTGACCAAAGGTCCAGCGGCATTGCTCCTTTGGGCATTAACCCTCTTTTTCGTAGGGATTTTGTACCGTTCGAGAGTAAATGGTCGTTTGTTTTCAGGCGCCGTTGTGGCGGGATTGATCTCCGTGTTTTTCTTTGTGGTTTGGTATGGTTTGATTGCTTACAAATTTGGATGGCAGATCATTGAGGATTTCTTTACCTACCAAGTACGCTTGATGACAACGGGGGATGCCGGGCACGGGCAACCCTTTTATTACCACTTTGTGGTTCTTTTGATTGGATGTTTTCCGGTGTCGATTTGGGCGGGAGCTCGATTGTTTCGCTGGAAGCGGGAGGAATTGGATTTTTCGAACTGGATGAAAGTGTTGTTTTGGGTGGTCTTGATTCTGTTCAGTATTGTGAAGACGAAAATTGTACACTATTCGTCCATGTGCTGGATTCCGTTGACCTATTTCTCGGCGGTGGTTTTGCAGGAATGGCAGGCAGGTGGATTTCGCTTTAATTGGAAATACAATACGGCGATAGGCTTTGTGGGATTAGTATTAGCGACGGTGTTGACGGCGGTTCCATTGATAGGCCAAAACGCGGGCCTCATCGCTCCTTACATTCAAGACGTATTCGTGCAAGGTAATTTGCAAGCACCCGTGTTTTGGGCGGGTTGGGAGTTTTTGATCGGCTTGGTATTTGCTGTAGCCGTGATATATTACCTGTTCACAAAGAAGTTACATACCTTGATGGCAGCGTCCTTGGTGACGATTATGGCCTATATGGCCATCGTGGTGCCTAAAATAGAAGGGTATACGCAGGCGACTGTGATTGATTTTTATATCGCAAAGATGGGCCAAAAAGTCTACGTCGAGCCTGTTGGATTCAAGTCCTACGCGCACCTCTTGTATTTTCAAAAGCCCGCAGGAAGTCCCGCGGGCGATGAATTATTGGCGGCGAAAAAGCTGGATAGACCGGCTTATTTCATCCTGAAAGCGGATGCAGAAGATAAGTTTAAATACCATCCGAACTTGATCTTCCTAAAAGAAGAGAACGGATTCTTATTCTACAAGCACCGCTAAGATTTAAACTCCTGGGAAGAAGAACGCGCCTTCGATGGCTGCATTTTCATCCGAATCAGATCCGTGGATGGCGTTAGCCTCTAAGGATTTGGCAAATTGCTTACGAATAGTTCCTTCTGCAGCTTCAGCCGGATTCGTGGAACCGATGAAGGTACGAAAATCAGCTACCGCGTTTTCTTTCTCCAAAATCATCGGGATAATCTCGCTCTTCGACATATAGTCGCAAAGGCTTTGATAAAAAGGACGCTCGCTGTGAACAGCATAAAATTGACCCGCTTGCTCTGGGCTCATTTTTAATTTCGTAATGGCTACAATTTTGTAACCAGCTTTTTCGATTTGTTGAATGATGGGACCTGTGTGACCGTCTGCGACCGCATCCGGCTTAATCATGGTAAAAGTTCTATTTGTTGACATTGGCATAATTTTGAACAAATTTATCTCTAACTTTGCGTTCGCCCAAATTTATTTCTGGCACACCTATTTTATGACCTCCATTTCTGAGTTAAAAGCCCAACTTATTCCAGGCACAAAAGCTGTGATCACCGCACATTATAATCCGGATTCGGATGCGATTGGTTCGACCCTTGCTTTTCAAGGATATTTGGCCAAAAAAGGTATTCAAGCGACGGTAGCGGTGCCATCAGCCTTGTCCGCTAACCTAAAATGGATGCCGGGAGCAGCGGATATTTTAACCTATGACGAGCTACTTCACAAGGTACAAATCGATGCGCTGGTCGAGGAAGCTGATTTTATTTTCTGTTTGGATTTCTCGGGCATTCAAAGGTTGCACAATATGGCGCCTTTAGTACGCAAGTCGCGGGCAAAAAAGGTGGTGATAGATCACCACTTGGATCCGGAAGACTTTGGCGATTATTATTACCACCGAACCATAGCGGCTTCGACTTGTGAATTAATCTATGATTTGATCCTGGAGTGGGGCGATGAAAATCTCCTAGACCCATCGATCGGATCCTGCTTGTATTCCGGCATTATGACCGACACAGGCTCTTTTCGTCATCCTAACACGACCGCTCATGTGCATACCGTTGTGGCGGCCTTGATTGATGTAGGGGTGAATACAAACGAGGTGCATCGCAAGGTATTTGATTCATCCAGTATCGATCGTTTGAAGTTTATTGGTCATGTGTTAGGCCAAAGAATGGACTACCTACCCGAATATCACCTAGCTTTCATGTGGATCACGGCAGAGGATTTAACAAAATTTAATTCTCAAGCAGGGGACACAGAAGGAATCGTGAATTACGGTTTGCAAATCACCGGCTGTGTATGGTCCATCCTAATGATTGAGCGTCCAGATGGCGTAAAGCTATCTTTTAGATCTATCGAACCTTTTGCCGTGAACGAATTTGCTTCGAAATACTTTGAAGGTGGCGGGCATAAAAATGCCTCCGGTGGACGTTTTTCTGGGGGAAGTTTAGTGGAGGCGAAGAAAAAACTAATGGAAGTGTTACCTTTGTATCTTTCTGAAATAAATCGAGTTAAAAATTTATAAAATCAAAATCATGCGTAAACAACTAGCAGTAATTTTAGTAGCGGCAATGGCACTAGCTTCGTGTAATAATGTCGAAGTAGTAGACGGAGTTAAAATTCAAAAACACGAACATGATGATAGCGCCGCTAAATTAAAAGAAGGTGATATCATTACGTTTGATTTAGTGATTAAAAACGATGCCGATTCTACGATCAAAGATTCACGCAAAGAAGGCAAGCCATTACAAGATCTAGTTCCTCCAGCTGCGCCTGCAGGAGCGTTCAAAGGTTCTTTTGAGAACGGTTTGCGTTTATTAGCGGTAGGCGATAGCGCAACCATCTTCGTTCCTGTTGATAGCTTATTCAAGGATGCAAACCAGCCAGTTCCCCCGTTCTTGAAGCGTGGTACAGATGTTCGCTTCATCGTTAAGATCAAGAAATCTCAATCTCGTGCAGAATTTGAAAAAGAGATGACGAAATTATCAGCGGAGCAAACAGGTAAAGACGCGAAATTAATCGAAGCGTACGTAGCTAATTCAGGTAAAAAATTCACTAAGACTTCTACTGGTTTGTACGTATCCATCTCTAATCCAGGTGTGGGTGAAGGCCCTAAAATGGGTGAGTCTTGGGAAGTAAACTATATTGGAACATTCTTGGATGGAAAAGAATTCGACAAAGGTGCTGGTGTGGCTATGCCTCCAGTAGGTCAATTAGTTCCAGGCTTCAACGAAGCCTTAATGTTATTGAAAAAAGGAGGTAAAGGTACTTTTGTGATCCCGTCAGCGTTAGGCTATGGTGCTCAAGGTGCAGCGCCACGTATCCCTGCAAATGCTATTTTAGTATTTGAATTAGAAGTATTGTCTAAGAAATAATTGAATGAAAGTTTTCGGATTCCTATTTATTGCCCTTTTTACGTTTTCATGTCTCTCTGATATTGCATTGGAAGATGAGGTGAGAGCGAAAGAAAATCAAACACAGATTTTAGCCTATTTTGCTGGTCAAAATCAAAGCCCATCTGCCCTGGCTGATGGAGGCTATTATTTTGTGACTAAATCGAATCCATCGGGGGAATTAGCGACGAAGGGTGATTCACTCTATGTACATTATGAGTTCTCAAACCTGGCAACGGGCAAGGTACTTGATAGTACAAATCGGGCGACTAATTCTCCTTATTTTTTACGGTACGGCAATGGTAATCCCGTTTTCGTTTCTTTGTTGACAGCGCTGAGAGAGGGCGAACAAGCCACTTTGGTGATTCCTGGTACTGCTCAAGCATTCCCAGATTTGCCAGCTTACACGCCTATGAAGGTGAAAATCAAGTCGTATGTGGTTCGCACACAAGATGATCTTATTCGTGAATACATTACTCGCAATGGATATACGGTGACAGACACCCAAACAGACGGTCTTCGTTACATACGTTTGCAAGCCGGAACGGGTGATATTCCAGCTCAAGGCAAAGTGGTTAAAATTAAATACACAGGACGTTTCTTGAGTTCTAAAGCTTTTGATGGCAATATGGCTCGCACAGACAGTTTGAGCGTGACCATAGGTGGGACGCAAACTGTTCCTGGTTTCCAAATGGGCATCGAGAAAATGCGTTTAGGCGAAAAAGCAGTGATCGTTTTCCCTTCTGCTCTGGGTTATGGGGCTAATGGAAACAGCAGTATTCCTGGTTATACACCTTTAAGTTTCGAAATCTACGTGGCTAAAATTGAATAAGTATGATGAAGTATGTGGTTTTATTTTTCGCTATTGCGATGGGTTTAACAAGTTGTTCGGTGGATAATCCTGTGGAACAGGAAGTTTCAAAGAATAATACAGATATACAAAACTACTTAAAGCAACGTAATCTTACCTACCAAAGTACGGTAGATGGCATGTATTATTCCATCACTTCTGCCGGTGCTGCAAGCGCTCCTGCCGTAGCTGATTTAGTTACTTTACATTACAAATTGACTTTATTAGACGGGACCTTCGTTGATTCTACTTCCAAGGTGGCAGGTCAATCCAAATCCATTATTTTCGGTGTTTCTCAGAGTCTCTTTTCACTACCTGTTTCGTTAATGAAAGCGGGGGATAAGGGGACTTTTTTGTTACCCTCTTCCTTAGCTTTTGGTGCCAATACCTTTGGGAATGTGCCTGCTTATTCAGTCATTAAAGCAGAAATTGAAGTAGTTTCCGTTAAGAACCAAGCGGACCAAATTACTGCCATGCAAAGTACGTATGGTTTCACTGCTCCTGAGAAAACAACCTCAGGATTAGTGTTTCAAAAAGTAGTAGAAAACCCCACAGGTGCAGCAGTTACGACCGGGCAGATGATAAAAGTGAATTATACAGGTCGTTTAGGCTATGGATATATTCAAACGGATGCGACCAATAAGGTAGTATATGATTCTAAATTCGGTTCTGGTACCTTGACCTTTACAGCTGGAGCAGGCCAATTAATTCCTGGATTTGAAGAGACAGTATTGAAAATGAAAGTAGGGGAGAAAGCAAAAGCAATTTTACCTTATACGATTGCTTATGGCGCTGCCGGCAATTCTTCAATTCCTGGTTACTCTCCTTTGTATTTTGAGATCGAAGTAGTCTCTGCACAATAATGCGCCCTATTCTCTATTTAGCTACCCAAAACAAGCACAAAGTCGAAGAACTAACGGCTTTGCTTCAGGATCACTTTAGTGTCCTGGATTTAAGTTCACTTGCGCTTACTGAAGAGATCCCTGAAACAGGTAAGACGCTTACTGAGAATTCCCTTCAAAAAGCACGGTATATCGCCGAGAAATTCCAAGTTTCTTGTTTGGCAGACGATTCCGGTTTAGAAGTAGAAGCTTTAGGTGGTGATCCTGGCGTCTATTCTGCCCGTTATGCAGGTGAACCCAAAGATGATCAAGCAAACCTCCAATTACTATTACAAAACCTGCGCGGTAATTCGAATCGGCGTGCGCGCTTCGTTACGGTTTTGACTTATTTTGCAGCGGGTACTTACCATTCGTTTGAAGGAGAGATTCAAGGGTCGATAGTGGAGTTGCCCCGCGGCACACAGGGTTTTGGCTATGATCCTATTTTTCAACCGGAAATGGAAACCCGCACCTTTGCCGAAATGACCTTGGCTGAGAAGAATAAAATAGCCCACCGGGCGCGTGCTTTGGAGAAATTCAAAAACTTCTTAGACGAAACACAGAAATGTGCCGACGAATAGCGAAATATTCGCTTAGCTTGCTATTTTTGTAACGTTTGCAATTTAAAACTCCCTCGATGAAATTGAAATTCAGCCTATTGCTGGCTTTTTTCTTATATTTTACGGTTTTCTCGTCTGCTGGTCAGTTTGTGATCAAAGGTAGAGTGACCGATTCAAAGAACGGAGACCCCATTCCTTTTGCTTCTGTAGGGCTAGTAGGCGTCAGTCAAGGTGCCACCACAAACTTTCAAGGAGAGTTTACCCTTAATTCAAAATATTCTGCCGATAGCCTTTTTGCCTCCTTTGTAGGCTATAAAAAGCGCGTGAAAAAAATTACGCGCGGGGCTAAATTACAAGAAGTTGACTTTCAGTTAGAACCCTCGGGACGTGAAATGGCTGAGGTGATTGTGTATTCAGGTGAAAATCCGGCTTTTAAAATCCTGCGAGGAGTAATTCGCAACCGCGAAAAGAATGATCGATCGAAGCTATCTGCATACGAATATGATTCCTATGCGAAGATGGAACTCGATGTGGATAATATCTCAGATAAGTTCAAGGAGAAAAAGGTGATGAAAGACATTGCTCAGGCAATCAAGAAGTTTGAGAAAATAGCTGGAGAAGATGGTAAGCTCGTTATTCCTACGTACATCTCGGAGTCTGTGGGGAAGTTTTATTATTTAGAAAGTCCACAACGTAAGAAGGAAACCATTACGAAGACCAACATCAAGGGTGTGGGAGTCAAAGATGGTTCGTTAATTTCACAGTTAGTGGGAGGAAATTTAGTGGCTAATTATAATTTCTATCAGAACTATGTCGGCTTTTTTGGCAAGGACTTTGCTAGCCCGATTGGGGATAACTGGAAAGGAAGTTATAGCTATTTTTTAGGTGATACCGTAAATGTGGATGGCCATGTGTGTTACCAGATGGATTTTGATCCGAAGAACCCGATGGATCTGGTTTTTAGAGGCCAAATGTGGATTGACACGACATCCTTCGCATTGGTGCAAATTGATGCAGCTGTAGACAAAGGAGCTAATTTGAATTTCATTGATAAAATTAAAATCTCTCAGGAACTAGAACAAACCAGCTCAGGAGCTTGGCTTCCAGCTAGAACCCGATTCCTGATCGACTTAGAAGAAATTACCAAAGGCAGTGCCGGGATGTTATTGAAAATGTACATTTCGAACAAAGATTTCGTGGTCAACAAGCCACATGAATTGGGCTTTTATGATTTCACCACGGAGGTCGCGGAAGATGCGATGCAGCCTAATCCGGAGTTTTGGAAGTATGCCCGTCACGAACCTCTGAGTACACAAGATTTAATGGCATCCGCCTTGATTGATTCCGTGCAGAATCTGCCTATCGTTCGAACCTACGTCGAAATCGCAGAGATTATTCTCAGTGGCTACAAGAAATTCAATGACATCGAAGTGGGTCCATATGTGTCCAGCTTTGCGGTGAATAAAATTGAAGGTGCGCGTTTACGTTTAGGTTTTAGGACGAATGCAAACTTTGATAAGCACTGGATTTTAAGGGGAAACGTTGGTTTTGGGACGAAAGATTTAGTGCCTAAATATTCCGCGGAGGTGAATTACCTTTTCTCTAAAAAGAAGTGGACAGTCGCCGGACTTCGTCATTCGTATGACATTGAACGGGTGGGTTTAACGCCTGAATTGATTGGGGATAATAAATTATTCTATTCTTTCACCCGTTGGGGGGCTTTTTCTGGTGCCTTCTTTAGAAGGGAATCGGAGGCCTTTTTCTCGTCCGAATTCTACAAAGGTTTAACCGTAACAACCTCTTTAAATACGCGTTCATTCGATCCTTTGTTCCGTTTTCAATACCGATTAAATCCGGAATTAGGTCGCGCCTCAGCGGTGCAGGATTACTACCAAGAGACTTTTGCGACGGTGGAGTTTCGTTTTGCCAAAAACGAAACCTTCATCATGAATGGGAATGAGCGAATTACTTTAGCCACGAAACGTATCCCAGTGGTTACCTTGAAATACCAACACGGATTCAAAGGCTTCTTAGGGGGAGACTTTACTTATGACCGCGTCACATTGAAGGCTTACCAAACCTTCCGTTTAGGAACCTTAGGTCGCTCGGATTATACGTTTACAGCAGGTTATACACCATCTAATTTACCTGCACCGCTCTTGTTTCCTCACTTAGGAAATGAGACTTTTTTCTTCGTTCGATCGGCCTATTCCACCATGAATTATTTTGAATTCGTGAGTGATCAATATGCTTCGTTACAATATAATCACAATTTTGAGGGTTTATTGTTTAATCGCATTCCGTTGATTAAGAAATTAAAATGGCGTTTTATTGCCTCAGGTAATATTTTGCTGGGAAGTCAACGATCTGCGAATCGTGAAATTATGAAAGATGTAAACAGTCCCTTACGCTCTAAATTCTTAGATCAATACTCGTTTGATTCCTTGGATCCGAACAAGCCTTTTGCAGAGGTAGGTTATGGAATCGATAATATTTTTAAGATTTTACGTGTACAAGCCTTCCATCGTTTGACCTATTTAGATCACGGTAATCCTCAGCGTTTCAGGTTAATGGCATCGGTTAATTTCTCTTTTTAGAACATTATAAAGACGAAAGTTTAAACATTTCAAGAATGTTTTTGTTGCATTTGATTTCATAAACTTGACGCCCTATATTTACAAGGTTACAACTAATGTATTATGCTTTTAATTCTTGTGGGCCTGTCTTTATTAAGTTACCTGTTAGGGTCTATCCCTACGGCAATTTGGTATGGTGATCGCTATCACGGAATTGATATTCGCCAACATGGGAGTGGTAATGCAGGAGCAACCAACACCTTTCGTGTGTTAGGTAAAAAGGCCGGATCGATCGTTTTGTTTGTAGATGCTTTGAAGGGATTTGCAGCTGCTAGTTTAGCAACCGTTTTATTTTCATTTGGCTTAGTGGATTGGCAAACGTGCGTAACGTTGAAGATCTTGTTTGGTTTCTTAGCCATCATTGGCCATTTACTTCCCGTTTTTTGTGATTTCAAAGGGGGCAAAGGTGTGGCAACGACCTTAGGTATGGTCATAGCCTTACATCCGCAGGCAGCCTTGGTGAGTAGTCTCGTTTTTTTACTTGTATTTGCGATCTCGCATTACGTTTCTTTAGGTTCTATGGTAACCTCTTTAGTATTTCCACTATTGCTTCAATTTGGCGTATTCGGCAAAGAGTTGCCTATTTTAATTTATTTTGGATTCATCATCTCCTTTTTAGTGATCTTTACGCACCGTAAAAATATCGGTCGAATCATTTCAGGAACGGAAAATCGGATGTATCTTATCCCTCGAAAAGGACGCTTGTAGTCTTTCTATCTTCATTTATTATGCAATCAACACACGAATTTATTGCCGCCCACAAGGATCGGTTTCTGGCGGAGCTTTTGGACTTATTACGTATTCCTTCGATTTCTGCAGACCCAGCCTATACGGGTGATGTGCGCAAAGCCGCGGAATGGGTTGCAGAGAACTTACGCCAGGCTGGCGCAGATCACGTTCGCTTAGAAGAAACACCAGGTCATCCCATCGTGTATGGTGAGAAAATGGTGGATCCAGCTGCCCCTACGGTATTGGTGTATGGACATTACGATGTGCAACCGGCAGATCCTTTGGAGCTTTGGGATAATCCTCCTTTTGAACCTGTGATTAAGGATGAGGTGATATATGCGCGTGGAGCTTGTGATGATAAAGGTCAGGTATTTATGCACGTGAAGGCATTCGAGTCCATGTTAGCCTCCGGTAATTTGACTTGTAATGTGAAGTTTATGATCGAGGGCGAGGAAGAAATTGGGTCGGATAATCTGGGTAATTTCGTGGCTGCGAATAAAGACTTATTAAAAGCAGATGTGATCTTGATTTCAGATACATCTATTATTGCGAATGATATTCCTTCCATCGATGTGGGTTTGCGTGGATTGAGCTATATGGAAGTGGAAGTACAGGGCCCTAACCGTGATTTACACTCTGGTGTATATGGCGGAGCGGTAGCAAATCCAATTAATATATTGTGCCAAATGATTTCCTCGATGCACGATGAATTCAATCACATCACCATCCCCGGTTTTTATGATGGGGTGATGGAAGTGAGCGCGGCTGACAGAGCAGCGATGGCACAGACTCCATTTGATTTAGACGCTTACCAAAAAGATTTAGGCATAGACACCGTGCACGGTGAGAAAGGTTTTACGACATTAGAACGCGCTTCGATTCGCCCTACGTTAGATGTAAATGGCATTTGGGGAGGTTATACAGGTGAAGGAGCGAAAACAGTATTACCATCTAAAGCTTATGCCAAAATCTCTATGCGACTTGTGCCTAACCAGTCTTCAGCAGAGATTACACGTCTATTTACGGAACACTTTAAAGCGATTGCGCCTAAAGGAGTAAAAGTGAAAGTAACAGCACACCACGGTGGAGAGGGTTATCTAATGCCTACGGATAGTATCGCCTTTCAGGCGGCTTCGGAGGCGATGACCACCACTTTTGGTAAAGAACCTGTGCCTACTCGTGGCGGCGGAAGTATTCCCATTGTGGCCTTATTTGAGAAAGAATTAGGGATTAAATCGATATTGATGGGCTTTGGCCTAGATTCAGATGATATTCATTCTCCTAATGAGCATTATGGTCTATTTAATTTTTACAAAGGGATTGAAACGATTCCTCATTTCTTTAAAAACTTCGCGTCATTATCGAAATAATATGTCTGAAAATTTAAGTGCTCTAGCAACAGAATCTAGCTCTACGTATGACAATCTGGAGCAACAGACGGTTGATACGATCTTGCGTCAAATCAATGCAGAGGATAAAACGGTGCCTTTGGCAGTAGAGAAAGTGATTCCCTCAATGGAGGCTTTGGTACACGAAATTGTCAAGCGAATGAAGCAAGGCGGTCGTCTGTTTTACATCGGTGCTGGAACATCAGGTCGCTTAGGCGTAGTCGATGCCTCTGAATGTCCACCTACCTATGGAGTACCTCATGACTGGGTCATTGGATTAATCGCCGGTGGAGATTCTGCCATTCGCAAGGCGGTAGAAAATGCGGAAGATGATGAGAAACAGGCTTGGCTTGATATGAAAGCTCATGGTATCGATTCACTTGATACGGTGGTAGGTATTGCCGCTTCCGGAAGAACGCCCTATGTGATTGGTGGATTACGCGAGGCAAACGCTCATGGCATTTTAACGGGTTGCATTGTTTGCAACGCTGGGAGTGCTGTGGCAGCAGAAGCGAAATACCCTATCGAAGTCGTGGTAGGTCCTGAATACGTGACTGGAAGTACCCGAATGAAATCGGGAACGGCTCAAAAACTCGTTTTGAACATGTTATCCACCGCCGTTATGATCCAATTAGGTCGCGTGAGAGGGAACAAAATGGTGGATATGCAGTTAAGTAATCACAAGTTAGTGTTGCGCGCGATCCGTATGGTTCGCGAGGCAACTGGGGTAAGTGATGAGGTGGCAGCGGAACTTTTAGAAAAACATGGCAGCGTACGAAATGCAGTAGATGCAATTCAAGCAAAATAAATTGGGATAATAGCGCTTTAATCCCTTAATTTGTAGAATTAATAATCAAATACCTCTTATGAAAAACGTATCTAAACTTATTTTAACGTTCGTGTTCGGAACAATGGCTTTTGGCTTTCAAGCAAAAGCGGAAGATTTTCCAGCAGACATCAAGCCTTTAATGACTAAATATACTTGCTTTGCTTGTCACAAACCTGATACGCGTTTAGTGGGTCCGGCTTACAAAGATGTAGCTAAGAAGAAATATTCAGTAGATAAGATTGTTGCCTTAATTGCAAAGCCACAACCTTCTAACTGGCCAGGTTACCCTCCAATGGCGCCTATGACTAACGTGCCTAAAGAAGATGCAGTTAAATTAGCGAAGTATATCAACTCGTTGAAATAATTGATCTAATAGCATAAAAAAGCCCTCAATTTGATTGAGGGCTTTTTTGTTTTATAATTCTTTCAGCATCCAGATATCACATCCATCGTGTCCACTGTTTCCCAAAGGATGATCAAGTGATGCAAATCCCACTTTTTCATAGATGGAAACCGCTTTTTTTAATTCAGGCATTGATTCTAGGTACACATGCGTATAGCCGTTTTCTTTTGCCCAACTCATCGATTGCTCCATCAATTGTTTTCCTATGCCAGTGCCTCTTGCTTCTTTCGCCACATAGAGCTTAACCAGTTCGCAGGTTCCTTGTGGTAAATTTTCCGTGGGAAAGATTCCACAACCGCCTATGACTTTTTCGTCTTGGATGGCTACGTAATAATAGGAGCCAGGAGTCCGGAACAATTCAAATAGGGCATCTGTCGTCGGATCAAAATAGACCGTACCCGGCTTATTCGCCCCAAATTCCGCCAAAGCCGTACGAATTACTTTCGCCAGTGCTTCATTATCTCCGGATTCAATGGGCCGAATATCCATGCTAATTATTTTGCGGCTTTCTTTGCGGCTGGCTTTTTCTCTGCTTTTTCAGCTGGAGCCTTTTCTGCCTTAGGAGCTTTCTCTGCTGCTGGGAATAATTCGGGCGAATTGGCTACCAAAATTAAATACCAACTCAAGATTTTTTTAATGTCTGATGCGAAAACGCGATCCGTATCGTAGTTTGGAACTACGGTTGCTAAAGTGCTAAATAATTCAGCATCACTTGCTTTTTTTGCTTCGATAGGTAAAACGCCATTGAATTTAGCGTGGATTTGTAAGAACAAATCAGCTAAGGGTAAAGTGCTATCTTGGTGATCATCTAAATACAACGAGATGTCTTTTAACACGGAAATACGTGTCTGGCCACCTACGACTGATTTTTGTTTTGCAGCGTCCAAAGTCTCTACAATCACACCTGTGCGCGTAGGTTTTAACACTTTGTACAATCCACTTTTTCCCGAGATATGGGCAACTTCATTCAATAAATCCATGTTTTTTCGCTTGTTATGGGGGCAAAATTAGTACTATTTCCCTATTCTGTAAGGGGATGTTTGAATTAATTCATCGATGGACTTCAAAATATCCTCGCGACCTACGTGCTTTTCCGCCGAGGTAATAAATAGAGGAGGTAATTCATCCCACATTTCTAATAGGAAGTTTTTGTATAAGTCCACACTTTCGTTCACTTGCTTTTGAGATAACTTATCCGCTTTCGTAAATACAATATAAAACGGAATTTCATCCTCTACCATCCGGCTCATAAATTCAATATCCACCGCCTGCGGCTTCAAACGAATGTCCACTAACACAAACAAACAGGTCAAATTCTCACGATGGATCAAGTAATCAAAGATCATTTTCTCGAATTCCTTACGTTTTTCCTTGCTGACTTTGGCAAAACCATAACCCGGTAAATCCACTAAATACCACTTCTCGTCAATAATGAAGTGATTAATCAATTGCGTTTTTCCAGGTGTCTGTGAAGTTTTCGCTAAACCTTTATGGAAGGTCAACGAATTTATCAAAGATGATTTTCCCACATTCGAACGGCCAATAAAGGCAAATTCAGGAAATCTTGCTGGAGGGCAATTCTTAAAGTCGGTGTTACTGGTAACGAATTTAGCGTTAATCTGAGCCATGGGGCGTGTGTTAATGAATGACAAAGGTAAGGAAAATAGTCCGAAGGGAAAGAGTCCGAAGTCCGGAGGACCTGAGTCCGAAGGGAAAGAGTCCGAAGTTCGGTGGGAAAGAGTCCGTAAGGGTTTATCAGATTGCTGATGCAATAGATATCCTAAAAATCGTTTAGGAAATAAACTATATGCGAGTTTCTAGATTTGAGGATCTACTTGTTTGGCAAAAATCAATTAATCAATCTCTTTTAATATATAGATATTATGCAAAAAATCTAGATTGGGGTTTTAAAAATCAAATTCAAAGAGCCTCAGTTTCTATAGCTAATAATATTGCAGAGGGGTTTGATCGAAGTTCAGACAAAGAGTTTAAAAGATTTTTATTTATTGCGTTAGGTTCCGCAAGTGAAGTGCGGTCTATGAATTATTTAGGATTTAAATTGAACTATATTTCAATCGAAGAATATAATGAATGTAATAATCAACTAATTGAAATTTCAAAAATGTTAAATGGTCTATCGCGGTCGCTAAACCGGAACGAAGTAAAGTATCTCTAATTCCCTTCGGACTCCGGACTCTTTCCTTACGGACTACTCCTCTCTGGACTTTTTCCCTCCGGACTCTTTCCCTTCGGACTATTTTACCTTAACTTTGTGTCAGATATGGAAAAACTACAAAACGATCTTCTTCTTCGTGCCGCACAGGGTCAAACTGTGGAGCGAATCCCGGTTTGGGTGATGCGTCAGGCGGGGAGGATTTTACCTGAATATAGAGCGGTGCGCGCGAAAGCGGGTTCATTTATTGGTCTAGCAACGCATCCAGAAATGGCGGCGGAGGTGACGATTCAGCCGGTGACGCGTTTTGGGGTGGATGCGGCGATTATCTTTTCGGATATTTTAGTGGTGCCGGAGGCAATGGGTTTGCCTTATGTGATGGAGGAGCAGAAGGGTCCGGTTTTTCCGGAGGTGATTCGGTCGAAAGCGGATTTGGCGAAGATTCGGGATGCAAATCCGGAACAGGATTTGAAATATGTATTAGATGCGATTAAGATCGTGAAGAAGGAGTTGGCTGGTAAGGTGCCTTTGATTGGTTTTGCCGGCGCGCCATTTACGATTTTCTGTTATATGGTAGAGGGGAAAGGGTCGAAGACGTTTTCTCAGGCCAAAAAGATGTTATATGCCGAGCCTGAACTAGCGCACGCTTTGTTGCAAAAGATTACAGATTCTACGATTTCGTATTTGAAAGCACAGGTCGCGGCTGGGGCTAATTTAGTTCAGATTTTTGATTCATGGGCGGGGATTTTGTCGCCAGCGCAATATTCGGTGTTTTCAACTCCTTATTTAAAGCAAATTTGTGATGCAGTGACGGAGGTTCCGGTGACGCTTTTTGCCAAAGGCGCATTCTTCGCTCGCGAGGAAATGGCGGCACTTAATTGTGCGACAATTGGTTTAGACTGGAATATGGATATCGCGGAATCGCGTCGATTAGTGGGGCCTAACAAAACATTGCAAGGAAATTTAGATCCTTGTGCTTTATATGGTGACTTCAAGACGGTGGAAGCAGAGACCAAGAGGATGATTGATCAATTTGGGACGCAGCGTTATATTGCGAACCTAGGTCATGGTGTTTATCCCGACATTAATCCAGATAAGGTTCAGTGTTTTGTGGATACGATTCAGAATTATCAAGCATAAAAAAAAGCCTCGCGATGAACGAGGCTTTTTTTACGAATAAGTGAAAATCTTATTTCGCCGAATAGTTAGGCGCTTCTTTCGAGATGCTCACATCGTGTGGGTGACTTTCTTTCACACCGGCTGAAGTGATTTTCACGAACTTCGCTTGTTGCATCGCTTCGATCGATGAAGCTCCGCAGTAGCCCATTCCGGCTTTTAATCCGCCTACCATTTGGTATAAAATCTCTGTTACTGAACCTTTGAACGGTACGCGACCTACGATTCCTTCTGGAACTAATTTCTTGATGTCGTCTTCTGCGTCTTGGAAGTAACGGTCTTTCGATCCGTCTTCCATAGCCTCTAAAGAGCCCATTCCGCGGTATGATTTGAATTTACGTCCTTCCAAAATGATCATCTCACCTGGAGCTTCGTCCGTTCCTGCTAAAAGAGAACCCATCATGACGGTGCTAGCGCCTCCTGCGATGGCTTTAGCCACATCACCTGAATAGCGAATACCTCCGTCAGCAATGACTGGGACATCGTATTTTTGTAAAGCTTTGGCCGCTTCATACACCGCCGTCAATTGTGGCATACCTACACCAGCGATGATACGCGTCGTGCAAATACTTCCTGGGCCTACACCCACTTTCACCGCATCTGCTCCTGCTTCCGCTAAGGCAACGGCCGCATCGCCTGTGGCGATGTTACCCACGATCACATCCAAGGTAGGGAATGCTTTCTTCACTGATTTCAAGGCATCGATGACGCCTTTCGAGTGACCGTGAGCCGTATCAATACTGATAACGTCGACGCCCACTTGCACTAAAGCTTGTACGCGGTCTAATAAATCGGGTGTTACACCTACCGCTGCACCTACGCGAAGACGACCAAGTGGATCTTTCGATGCCAATGGGTGTGACTTGCGCTTCAATATATCTTTATAAGTAATTAATCCGATCAATTTGCCGTTCTTATCGATGATCGGTAATTTTTCGATTTTGTATTCTTGCAAAATGCTTTCGGCCTCTTCCATGCTGATTCCTTCTTTGGCCGTAATCAAATTGTCCTTCGTCATGATCTCCTTTACGGGACGAGCGGTTTGTTTTTGGAACCGTAAATCACGGTTCGTCAAAATACCCACTAATTTTCCGTCATTATCGATCACCGGAATGCCACCGATCTTGAATTCCTTCATGATGCGTTGTGCATCTCCTAAAGTAGAGTTGTCTTTCAAAGTCACTGGGTCGATGATCATCCCTGATTCAGAGCGCTTTACCTTGCGAACTTGTGCCGCTTGTTGCGCGATCGTCATGTTCTTGTGGATGATTCCAATGCCGCCTTCTTGCGCTAAAGCAATCGCCAAATCAGCTTCTGTTACCGTGTCCATAGCAGCGGAAACGATGGGAATGTTCAGCGAAATGTTACGCGTTAAACGAGATTGAGTACTTACTTCACGGGGTAAAACCTCGGAATAAGCGGGAAGCAAAAGTACGTCATCGTACGTTAAGGCTTCGAAAAGAAATTTAGTGGAATCAAGCATAGCAAATAATTTGTACCGGGTGTTGAATGAGTGCCCTTATTTGCAGGACAAAATTACACGAAATTTCTGAAATAATTCAATCCTTTTCTGAAATTTTCTCCCAGATTTAGATTTTTAGCTGTAAATTGCGGCTTGAATTTTTAAGCCTTCGTAATGAACTATCAACCTCAGGATTTCCTTCCTATTTTTGTTCAGCTAGCAGCTGCTTTGGCATTTATCGTCGCTACGATGTTAGCCACTCACGCATTGGGTCCTAAAAGACACTCTAAAAAGAAAGATGATGCTTTCGAATGTGGGATTGAATCGATTGGTGATGCGCGTACGCCTATCTCTGTGAAGTATTTTTTAGTAGCCATTCTATTTGTGCTATTTGATATAGAAATCGTCTTTATGTATCCTTGGGCGGTTAATTTCAAACAATTGTCTTGGAACGGTTTCTATGAAATGTTAGTTTTCATGGGCTTGCTATTAGTAGGCTTCTTATACGTATTGAAAAAAGGAATTTTAAAGTGGGAGAAATAATGAGTGATTCTTCAGTAAATATCGTTGAGGCGCCCGCTGGAATAGAGGGAGCTGGTTTTTTTGCTACGTCTTTGGACAGTTTAGTGGGTTTAGCGCGAGCTAATTCACTTTGGCCTTTACCTTTCGCAACATCTTGCTGTGGTATTGAGTTTATGTCCACAATGGCATCCCATTATGATATAGGTCGTTTTGGTGCGGAACGTTTAAGTTTCTCTGCCCGTCAAGCGGACGTTTTGATGGTGATGGGAACCATCTCTAAGAAAATGGCACCGGTGGTAAAACAGGTATATCTCCAAATGGCTGAGCCACGTTGGGTTTTATCAGTAGGGGCTTGTGCGTGTTCTGGAGGTATTTTTGATACGTATTCTGTTCTGCAAGGAATTGACCGTATCATCCCAGTAGACGTATATGTGCCAGGTTGCCCACCGCGTCCGGAGCAAATTTTGGATGGCTTTATGCAGATCCAAGAATTAGCGAAAAAGGAGACAACGCGCAGACGTAACGAACCAGAATACAAAGCTTTATTAGCTTCTTACGGAATCGAATAATGATGAACGAAAAGATAATCGAGGCGCTTCAAGCGCAGTTTGGCGAAGAAGGTGTATATGGAATAGGTGAGTCACACGGCATTTTGCAGGTGACTACCGCGGTAGAAAATATCGTTCCTATGATTCACTTCTTGTATGCTCACCCGGTATTTAAGTTTCAGTTTTTGACGGATTTAGCGGGAATTCACTTTCCAGACGCGAAAGGGCAAGAATTGGGAGTGATTTACCACTTACATTCTTTGGAAAATAACGTGCGTCTTTGGATTAAGGCTTATGCGCCTATCGAAGCGCCTAATTTCCCTACGATCACCGGCCTTTTTGCTACGGCAAATTGGATGGAGCGCGAGGCGTTTGATTTTTATGGTATCATTTTCGAAGGTCACCCTAATTTGACCCGTATCCTGAATATGGACGAGATGGATTACCACCCGATGCGTAAAGAATATCCGTTAGAGGATGCGACGCGTCACGATAAGATTGATGAATTGTTTGGACGATAATAAATAGACATGTCTGAAATAGCTTTAGTAAACAGCCCTAATGTAGGATTAGATAAAACACAAAAAGGGGGACCTTATGTGAATGAATTATCTACGTTAAACTTAGGTCCTACGCACCCAGCGACGCACGGTATCTTCCAAAACATCTTAACGATGGACGGAGAAACCATCGTAGACGCGGAGCAAACGGTAGGTTATATCCACCGGGCCTTTGAGAAAATCGCAGAACGTCGTCCTTTCTATCAAATCACGACGTTAACAGACCGCATGAACTATTGTTCAGCTCCCATTAACAACATGGGCTGGCACATGACGGTAGAGAAATTGTTAGGCATCGAAGTTCCTAAGCGCGCGCAATACATGCGTGTGATCATGATGGAACTTGCGCGTTTAACGGATCATATTGTGTGTAATTCCATTCTAGCGGTAGATACCGGAGCATTAACGGGTTTCTTATATGTTTACCAATGGAGAGAGTTTATCTACGAGATTTACGAGGAGATGTGCGGTGCACGTCTGACGACGAATATGGGTCGCTTTGGCGGTATGGAGCGTGATTTTACGCCTGTAGCAATCGAAAAAATCCAAAAATTATTAAAAGAACTTCCAGCCGCTTTGAAGGAATTCGAAGGCATGGTGATGCGTAACCGTATCTTCATGGATCGTACTCAAAACGTGGGTGGGATTTCAGCTGAGCGTGCCTTAAACTACGGATTTACAGGTCCTAACTTACGTGCTGCGGGTGTTGATTACGATGTTCGTGCCATGAACCCGTATTCTTCGTATGAAGATTTCGAATTCGATGTGCCAGTAGGTACAAAAGGCGATACGTATGATCGTTTCTTAGTGCGGGAAGAGGAGATGTGGCAAAGTTTGCGCATCATCCAACAAGCGATGGATAACCTTCCAGAAGGATCTTACCACGCGGATGCTCCCCACTATTATTTACCGAAAAAACAAGACGTCTACCACAATATGGAGGCCTTGATCTACCACTTCAAAATTGTGATGGGGGAGATCGATGCACCGGTAGGTGAGGTTTATCACTCAGTAGAAGGCGGAAACGGGGAATTAGGTTTCCATTTAGTTTCTGACGGAGGTCGTACTCCTTATCGTTTGAAATTCCGTCGTCCCGGATTTATATATTACCAGGCTTTCCCAGAGATGATCAAGGGAACCACCCTTTCAGATGCGATCGTAACGATGTCATCGATGAACGTAATTGCAGGAGAGTTAGATACATAAGACATGAGCAAGATTGTTTTCCCAGCAGAAACGCTGGAATTAGTGAAAAAAATTATCGCCCGCTATCCGGATGGAAAGCAGAAGTCGGCCTTGTTGCCTATTCTTCACCTAGCGCAAGCAGAGTGGAAGTGGTGCTCACCAGAGGTGATGGATTATGTAGCGTCCCTACTTTCCATTTCTCCTATTGAGGTGTACGAGGTAGCTTCTTTCTACACAATGTTCCACTTGGAGCCGGTAGGAGAGCACGTGATCGAGTATTGCCGTACGGGCCCTTGTTGCTTAATGGGTGGCGTGGAAGTATACGATCACTTGAAGAAACGTTTGAAAATTAACACCGGCGAAACGACGAAAGATGGCAAGTTTACCATCAAAGAAGTGGAGTGTTTAGCCGCTTGCGGTTGGGGTCCTGTATTCCAAATCCGCGAAAAATACTACATGCACTTAACGAAAGAAAAAGTGGATGAAATTATAGATGAACTGAGCAAATAAGGCCTAGGATGAAGATATTAACCGAACATATAGACGTACCTAACATCGACACGATAGACGTGTTCATGAAACACGGTGGGTATTCAGCGGTCAAAAAAGCGATTAAAACAATGACTCCTGACGAGGTCACGGAAGAAGTGAAAAAGTCAGGTTTACGTGGTCGTGGAGGCGCTGGTTTCCCGGTAGGCATGAAGTGGTCATTTTTGGCTAAGCCTGAGGGTGTGCCTCGTTATTTAGTGTGCAACGCGGACGAATCAGAGCCTGGTACGTTCAAGGATCACTATTTGATGTGGAAATCCCCACATACTTTAATCGAAGGAATGATTGTTTCTTCGTTTGCCCTAGGCGCAAATACCTCGTACATCTACGTACGTGGCGAATTGATGTATGTGATCAATATCTTAGAGAAAGCGATTCAAGAAGCATACGATAAAGGATTATTAGGAAAGAATATTTTAGGTTCAGGTTACGATCTAGATCTATTTGTTCAGCCTGGTGGTGGTGCTTATATCTGTGGTGAAGAAACCGCTTTACTAGAATCATTAGAAGGTAAAAGAGGTAATCCTCGTAACAAGCCACCTTTCCCAGCGGTGAAAGGTTTATGGCAATGTCCTACGGTAGTGAATAACGTAGAATCTATCGCAGCTACTTCGTGGATCGTGAATAACGGTGGCGATGCCTATGCGGCGATTGGAGTAGGACGTAGTACAGGAACGAAATTAATCTCGGCTTCTGGTCACATTAAGAAACCAGGTGTTTACGAGATCCCATTAGGGATTACGGTCGAAGATTTCATCTATTCGGATGAATGGTGTGGCGGAATTCGCGATGGTCATAAATTAAAAGCAGTCGTAGCCGGTGGTTCGTCTGTGCCGATCTTACCAGCCGAGTTAATCTTGACGACAGCCGCTGGAGAGAAGCGTTTGATGACTTATGAATCTTTATCGGATGGTGGTTTTGCTACCGGTACGATGTTAGGATCAGGAGGTTTTGTGGTGATGGATGAGACAGCTTGTATCGTTCACAATACCTTAACGTTTGCGAAATTCTACCACCATGAGTCGTGTGGACAATGTTCTCCATGCCGTGAAGGAACAGGTTGGATGGACAAGGTATTAAACCGCATCGAGCACGGTCAAGGCCGCAAAGAAGACATCGATTTGTTAGTCGATGTAGCTAAGAAAATTGAAGGAAATACGATTTGTCCATTAGGAGATGCGGCGTCTTGGCCAGTGGCTGCGGCGATTCGCCATTTCCGCGATGAGTTTGAGTGGCATATTGAACACCCAGAATTAGCGACAAAACCAGGCGCGGTATTTATGCGCAAGGGGGCTAGTTGGACAAAATAATTTGGCAGAAATTAACGAATATGAAAGTTACGATAGATAATATCACCCTTGAGGTAGAACCAGGAACCACCATCATGCAGGCAGCTCGCATGATCGGGCCTGAGGTTGCTCCGCCAGCTATGTGCTATTATGAGCCTTTGAAAGGTTCAGGTGGAAAATGCCGTGCTTGTTTAGTGAAGGTGACGGCGGGTTCTGAAAAAGATCCTCGTCCGATGCCTAAATTAGTTCCAGCCTGCATTACAGCCGTTCAAGACGGGATGATCGTGGAAAATACGGTGAACGAAGACGTGTTAGAAACACGCAAGGGCATCGTGGAATTCTTGTTATTAAATCACCCATTGGATTGCCCCGTGTGTGACCAAGCGGGTGAATGTCACTTGCAAGACTTCTCGTTCGAGCACGGTGTTTCATCGACTCGTACAGTAGAAGAGCGTAATACATTCGAGCCGACGGATTTAGGTCCAAACATTCAGCTGAACATGAACCGTTGCATCTTGTGCTACCGTTGTGTGTATACAGCAGATCAAATTACAGATGGCCGTGTTCACGGGGTGATGCACCGCGGAGATCACGCGGAAATCAGTACTTACATCGAGAAAGCGATTGATAACGACTTCTCTGGTAACGTGATTGATGTGTGTCCAGTGGGCGCATTGACCGATAAAACCTACCGTTTCAAGAGCCGTGTGTGGTTCTCGAAGCCAGTCGATGCACATTGCGAGTGTGAGAAATGTTCTGGGAAAGCTACGATCTGGTACAAAGGTGAGGAAGTAATTCGCGTGACGGGTCGCAAGAACATGTGGGGCGAAGTAACGGATTTCATTTGTAATGGCTGTCGTTTTGACAAGAAAAAGACGTCTGATTGGGTGATCGAAGGACCGACGAACGTGTCTCGTCATTCGGTGATCTCAGCGAATAAATATGGTGCGAATTTGATTAAGCCAGCGTTCCCAGTGTTACAGGCGGCGCGCGATTACAAGCAAATCAATGATGATCGTGACCGTAGTTTTTTAGGCATTCAACCTGCTTTACCTAAATCTAAAAAGAAATAGATGGACTTATTTGATTCAGTATTTTTGGCCAAAGCTTCTTTCATCGGGATCGTATTCGCGATCACTTTGGGGATTGCAGCCTATTCAACGTATTTCGAGCGTAAGATCGCGGCCTTCATGCAAGACCGTATTGGACCGGATAGAGCGGGTCCCTTTGGGATTTTGCAGCCTTTAGCGGATGCGGTGAAGATGTTCATGAAGGAGGATTTCATTCCGGCGAACTCTAACAAGTGGCTGTTCATTATGGGCCCTTGTTTATCCATGTTGACGGCGTTGATGACTTCGGCGGTGGTTCCTTTTGGGGATACGGTGACGATCGGAGATGTAACATTTGACTTGCAAGGTATCGATGTGAACATCGGTATTTTATGGGTATTCGGTATCGTTTCGCTTGGTGTTTATGGCATCTTAATTGGTGGCTGGGCATCTAATAACAAGTATTCTTTATTAGGCGCGATTCGTGCTGCATCCCAAAACATCTCCTACGAATTAGCGATGGGTCTTTCGATCATCGCGATTTTGATGATGACGGGTTCTCTTTCTACGAAAGCAATTGTAGAAGCACAACAAAACGGTCACTGGAACATCTTGTACCAACCGATGGGCTTTATTATCTTCTTGATTTGTGCCTTTGCGGAATGTAACCGTACGCCATTTGACTTACCGGAGTGTGAGACTGAATTAATCGGGGGATACCATACAGAATATTCTTCGATGAAATTAGGCTTCTATTTGTTCGCCGAATATATCAACATGTTTATTTCGGGAGCGGTAATGGCGACGCTTTATTTTGGTGGCTATGATTATCCTGGTATCGATTTTGTAACAGCTCAATTAGGTGCGACTGCAGCGACGTTGATCGGTGCGGGTGCATTGATTGGAAAGGCTTTGGCCTTCGTATTTATCTTTATGTGGGTGCGCTGGACATTACCCCGTTTCCGTTACGATCAATTAATGGGCTTAGGCTGGTCAGGCTTAATTCCTTTAGCGATGTTTAATGTGGTGGTAACCGGATTAGGTATTTTATTAGACCAACAGATTCTAATTGGAATCGGTGGAGTGGTCGTTTTCATCGCGGGCATCGTGGTGTACGATCAATTATTTGTGAAGAAAAAAATAGCATAGCAATATGAAATTAAGTAACCGATCGAAGGTAGTCGAGCAAGGCGAAATGACTTTAGCGGAACGTATGTATCTTCCTGCCATCGTAGGGGGTATGGCGACCACGTTAAAGCACTTTTTCTCTAAACCGGTGACCATTCGTTACCCAGAGCAAACGCGTTATTTAGGGCCGATTTACCGCGGTCACCACATCTTGAAGAAGGATGAGCAGGGTGCAGAACGTTGCACGGCTTGTGGTCTTTGTGCCGTGGCTTGTCCAGCGGAGGCCATTTCGATGGTCGCTGAGGAGCGCAAGAAGGGCGAAGAGAAATTGTACCGGGAAGAGAAGTATGCCAAAGTATACGAGATCAATATGCTTCGTTGCATTTTCTGCGGTCTTTGCGAGGAGGCTTGCCCTAAAGAGGCGATCTTCTTACGCCACGATCAAATGGTTCCTGTATTCAGTAGCCGCGATGAGGTAATTTACGGGAAAGATAAATTAGTTGAAAAAATGGACCAACGCTACTTGCGTGAGGGCTGGAAATAAATTCTTATGGAGATTTCTAATATTTGGTATTTTCTTTCAGGTTTAACTTTACTAAGCGCCCTAATGGTCGTTTTAGCTAAGAACCCGATTCACTCGGTCTTGTACTTAGTGTTTACTTTCTTTTGCATCTCAGGTCACTACGTCCTGTTAAATGCCCAATTCTTGATGGCCGTAAACATCATCGTTTACGCGGGAGCCATCATGGTTTTATTCCTTTTCGTAATCATGATGTTTGATCTGCGCAAGAATCAACCAGAATCAAAATCGAACCTTACGAAGCTAGCTGGCTCAGTTGTGGCAGGCTCACTATTAGTGGTTTTAATCGCTTTAGTTCGTCAAAATAACTTCCAAACTCCTCAGGAGCAAGGTTTTGTTTCCCAAACGGGTATGGTCGAAAACCTAGGTAAAGTCTTGTATTCAGAGTACTTATTGCCTTTCGAGCTTGTTTCTATCTTGTTCTTTGTGGCGATGGTGGGTGCGGTGTTGTTAGGAAAGAGGGAAGCAGGGGAAAGAAACTTTTAAATATTTTCAAAAATGCGTGCTATTTCGGTATGAAATTCGAAAATGTGTGCTATTTCGGTATGAAATTCGAAAATGCGCTGCGCGATATTTTCTTAAATTTCATACCGAACTACCACTTTTGAAAATGCTTTAAATCTTTACTCTCTACTCTATTATCTATACTCTATAAAGAATAAAGTTTGTATTAAAAAAGGGAACCTTCGGGTTCCCTTTTTTAATGATTACAAGCAACACATTTCACATACGTATCCGCGCAGCGGATTCCGACTTTGTTCTTTGTGCTTTATATCTATGCTCTCTACTCTATTATCTATAATCTAATTTGTGCTCTATGCTTTAAATCTATACTCTATAATTTCTACTCTATTATCTAATGAGCATTCGCGGAGCGAATGCGTTTATCAAAAACCCCCACCTTCACCCCAATCGTACCGGCTGCTTTTGCCATCCCGTGTGTTTTCTCTTCCCCAAAAGCGAAGCGGTAATTTGCCCCACCGAATACCTTTACATATTTGAATAGATTCACTTCAAGGTTGATGCCTGGTTGTACACCTAGGGCTCGTGGGCCATTTCCGTAAGGATCATTTCGGCCCCAGTTACCACCAAATCCCGGTCCTGGCTGTGGCATCGAACTCATATAACTGTGTGTGTAGTTATAAAGCGGAGCCTCCTCCTGAATACGTCCAATGGCTAATGGGAAACTTAAATGAAATACCTTATTTGCCATAGGGGTGATTTCCATTGTCAAAGCGTTAAATCGACGGCGTGGTTCATCTGCAAAGCGATTAGGGTCATCATTGCGTGGATTTGAATTAAATGAGGCGATACCTAGAGATAATTTGTTGTTCAAATGAACTTGAAATCCCATGGAACGTTCTGGGCCACCTTTGCCGAAGAGCATTTGAGATTGAAATGATACTCCGATAGAGGTTAGCTTATGTGGTTTAAAGAGGGTCTTCATCGAAGACGTGGTATCCTTCTTTATTTTGAATACCGTTTCTTGGCCAAAGGCCTGGCTAACTGAATGAAAGCCAATGAACAGCAATAAAATTAGGCGAATTGAATGTTTCATGTTGTTTATTTTTTTACGAAAGTACAAATTATAATGTTTTGATATTTCTAATTAGATGCATGGGCTTTATTAGCAGATTAAAGGACTTATTGTATCGATGAAGAGAAGTGGTGGATTCCGCTTATTTGGCTAGATTTGTAAAAATCATTTGTGCTATGTGGCAGGCTATTAATTATAGGAAAACGAAGCGCACCTTTCAGGTGTTGTTTAACCTGATTCTTTGGGGGATGTGGGTAGGTTTGCCTTTGTTAAGTCCTGTCCACCAAACGCACGAGGTGGCTCATCCGCATCCGCATGATAATCCAGAATTCTCAGAGCATATCTGGGTAGAGTTAATTACGGTGATGCCGTTGTTTTATGTGATTACGCTTTTGTTGATACCGTTTGTTTTCAAGAAAAAGGGGATATGGTTGTTTTTATTGAGTTTGATTGTGACGAATGTGGGATTCTTCTTGATGCAAACATTGTTCCATCATACTTTTTTAGAGTTTGAACATGAACACGGTACAGCCCCTGAGATTTTAGGGGTATTCCCGCTCATCATGGTTTCCGCGATTGCGTCTGCCTATGGTTTGTTGTTAGAGTTTTTAGAGCAAGATGCGAACAAGGAAGAACAGAAAAATGAGCAGTTGAAATCAGAGTTAGCGTTTTTGCGCTCTCAGATTAGTCCACATTTTATCTTTAATATTCTGAATAGTATTGTGTATTTGATACGGACCAAAGCCTCTGAAAAAGCAGAAGATGTAACCATGCGTTTGTCTTCTCTGATGCGGTATATGTTGTATGATTCCGATCAAACGATGGTTCCATTGACTAATGAATTTGCCTATTTAGAGAATTATATTGATCTCCAAAAAATGCGCTTTGACGGGAATGTCGATTTTAAATTCCAAGTGAATGGAGATGGTGCAGGTCATTTAATTGAGCCAATGTTATTAATCCCTTTTGTGGAAAATGCGGTAAAACATGGGGTGGGTTTAGTGGATAAGCCGTTTATCTATGTTACGCTAGAAACGACCGATCACGGTTTGCATTTTCAGGTTAAGAATAAAAAGGGAAAAGAAGAACAGGTTTTCAAAGACCCTAGTTCTGGAATTGGGTTGAAGAATGTGAAGCGTCGTTTGGAATTATTATATCCGAAAAAACACGAATTAGTTATTGAAGAGGACGACGCGAATTTCTCGGTGGATCTACACTTAACATTGAAATAAGATGGTAAAGATGAATTGCGTTGTCGTGGACGACGAAGTGATGGGCCGCAAGTTGCTAGAGGAAAATGTGAAGCAAATTCCATTTTTGAATCTAGTGGGTTCTTGTTCGAATGCGTTCGAGGCGATGGAAGTGCTGCAAAAGGAGCAGGTCGATTTACTTTTCTTGGATATTCAAATGCCGGGCTTGTTAGGGACGTCGTTCTTGTCTTCTTTGGCCGTTAAACCTCTCGTGATTTTCGTGACTGCTTATGCGAATTATGCAGTGGAAAGTTATAATCTGGACGCTGTAGACTACTTAATGAAACCGGTGAGTTTAGATCGGTTTGCCTTAAGTGCAAATAAGGCGTATCATATTTTTGTAGGTAAAACGGTGGTTGAAAAGGAGCCACTAGAGGACTTCTTTTTTGTGAATGTGGAATATTCACTCGTACGAATTTCGATTCCCATGGTGACACATGTGGAGGGTTTGAAAGATTATGTGAAGATTTATGTGGAGGGAGAGCGTTTTCCTATTTTGACCAAACAAACAATGAAAAGTGTAGAGGCTAAAGTCATGCCACATGGTTTCATGCGCGTGCACAAATCATTTATCGTGAATCTTCAGAAGATCGAATCGATTAAGCAGCAACGCATTAAAATCGGTAATTACGAAATCGCAGTGAGTGATTCCCATTTAGCTGAATTAATGGAGCGACTTAACGCGAATAGGCTAGGTTAAGTTGTAAGCCGATGTGAAAGTTTCTGCCGGGAGATGGGTTGTAAAAGCGTCCTCCTGTGGCGTTTAAATCCGGTCCTGACGAATAACGCTCATCACCCATATTATCAGCCGCTGCCCAAAGTGTCCAGCGTTTCTGCGCATAACTTATTTTTGTGTTCCAAAGTCGATAAGATCCCATTTGCTCCGTATTTGAGTCATTCAGGAATTGATAATCCACAAACTGAAAATTTTGCACCAGACTTATTCCTGATGGGTGTCGCCAAACGAGTGTAGTTGCCTGCTGGTAAGGAGTTGTTCCCGTTAAGAAATTCCCATTCGCAAATCGAAAGTTTTGCCAGGTATGCGATTGTTCTACTGTCAAAGTAGGGTGGAGCATCCAGGTACTACTTAATTCCAAACCTTGTTGGGTCGTAGAACCAGCGTTCGTAAAATAGTCTGACCCATCAGCGGCTCTTCGAACCACAATAGTTTCGTCTAGGTTAAATTGATATATGCTCAAATCCCAGTTGAATTTCGTGTATTTGCCTCGGTAAGTTATTTCGTGGTTCCAGCCTTTCTCTGCCTTTAATGAGGTGTTTATCACGCCTGTGGATGGGCGCATTTCTGAAATGCTGGGAGGTGAGTAACCATGGGCGACTTTGGCGACGATACTTTGGTGTACTCCTAATTTATGTAAGATGGCCAAACGAGGCGAGAAGATGGCTTCGTTTCCTATATATTCTGTCCAATAGCTGCTTAAGCTACAAGAGAAAGTAAAGAGCCAATTCGTTAACCCGGCATATTCATTTTGTAAGAAAAGGCTTCCTTGCTGGACATGGGTATTTTGGGTCAGTTGCAAGGTGTCTTTTACACTGTTTCGATTCCCAAAAGTCGAGCTATTCATCTGTCCCGCTTGGTATTCAAATCCTAGGTCGCTGCTAATAATCCCTTTTCTATGCAACACTCCTCGCATGGAATAATTGGGTTCATGGCGAACTTCATAATTCCGTATCGTCGGATTTTCGATATCATTCACTTGTATCGCCTGACTCAAATCCCAAGCCCAAAGGTTATTCAGCACTTGAGATGCCCTAGCACTTAAACCATAGCTTTTTATTTTAAAGGTCGCCCCTTGCTGTTGCGCACTCTTGAAAGCGCCAGCCGCAGGTCGAGCTTGCTGAGGATTAGCGAGGAATTGTGCTTTTGTCAGACCTCCCGGAGTTTGGTACGCTAAATCCACATAATAGGTGCTTAGATCTAGGTTAAGATCTTTCGTAAAGCTGTGGTGGAATTCGTAGGAGATCCATTGCTTCTTCATCGCAGATTGTGCTCGATAACCCTCTTGCAGGTTAAAGGAGGCGTAAAGTCGGTGGTTTTCTGCGGATAAATCGATGGCCGTTTTCATTCCCCCCAAAGAATGGTAAACCGTCTCAGCGCTCAAAGCCTTTCCCCGTGGTTCACTTTCAAATAAAAGCGCACCTCCGGTACCTGCCCCGTAAATTCCGGCCGATGGGCCTTTTGTAACCGTGAGAGATGAAAATAAAGCCGGTTCTAACAGAGAAATGTAAGTATTATTTCCGGCATCCGTAAAGGGAATTTGATTCCAATAGACTTTGGTATTACGTACCCCAAAAGGTGCACGCAATGAACTGCCCCGAATCGCAATTCGATAACTGCCCGGGGAACGTTCTTCCATTCGAACGCCTGCCATGGAATTAAGCGTAGATACAAACTGGGTGGAACTAAAACGTTGCAAATCTGCAGAGCGTATATAGGAATCCGGCGTAATTAAAGCGGATCGTTTTTGCTCAAAAACATAGACTTTTACTTCATCGAGGACTTTCGTAGAATCTTTTTGAGCTAAAGCAGGAAGACAAAAAAGGAGCAGTAAGAATTTCTTCATCTTAGAAGAAATAAGTTAGCAAGGTAGAAGGAATGATTGCTTGAGAAGCTTTGATCGATTTTGATTTGGGATTTTCTGCACCGCCTAGATTGAGTGTTTCAAGGTTCAATGTCCAGCCAAATTTACCTTTAATAACCTGGATTTTAGCCTTGAAATTCAAGTGCTTGTCAGAAACTAAGGATTGGTATGGAACGCCCACATAGCGGCCGTACAAGGTTACCTCCTCATACAATGGTTCAAATACTTGGGCTTGAAATTGGATGGATGTTTTTCCCGGGATAACTAGTCCCAGTCCTCCACTAATTCCGTGCAAAGAATATTTTTCTTCCTCGATATATTCAGACCTTAAAGAGCTAATTTTTCTAGCCAAAGATCTACTATATAAACTCAAAATAGGAGTTAGATGAACGTTTGATTTGCGTTTATTTGTATTCCACATCAGACCCACTTCCGCTTCTCCGCCTCGGTATCCGGCCTGTAATACTTCATTAAGTAGAATAGGTTCGTTGAAATTGTTCATCGGAGGTTCAATGAATGTATAGGTTTGGCGATCTATTGCTGTACCCGTTAGATTCCCCATTGTTTTCATTGCGATGAATGTCTTGCGATTTTTTTCTGGGTTTTGGAACGTGATTTCTGCCGCGAAATCTAAGGTCATTTGTTGTTCATGCCACGAAATGAATGAGGTTCCCACACTCGAATTAAAGCGGAATTTTTGGCCAAAACTGACGAATGTAATCGCGATAAAAAGAAGGACAAAGCGAAATCTCATAGGAACAAATATAGCAGATTTACCAATACTTCCCCTGTTTTTTTAGGGCAAAAATCAATCCTCTGGTAATGATTACCAAGTGGTTGATTAAATTAGGTAAAAATCCGAAATGCGATTTTAATACTTGGTATCTTTCCTCCCAGGATCTCTTGAGGTTTTGAACTGAAGCTCCTCCTATTAAATAGGTGCAAATAGGAGCTGCGGATCTAACGACGGAACTGCTTTTTTTCAATACCTGAATCTCCCAATCGATGTCTGAACTTAAACGATATTCAAGATTAAAGAAGGGAGCAATGCTACGCTTCGCAATAAAGGCCTGGTGGCAAACAAGCATGCCATTCTTGAAATCTCTCCAGCTTAATTGAGCAGGCAATCGATGAGGCGTCACCTCACTGCGAAGACCCAAAGACTGTCCTTCATTATTCACGAAAACTGCTTCTCCATACAACACATCGGGATTTCCGGCTAGTTCGTGCAATAGGTTTTTCAAGGTCGTTGCCGATGCAAAAGTATCCCCAGCATTCAAAAACAGGATATAATCTCCTTTGGCCAACGTCAATCCTTTATTCATCGCATCGTAAATCCCTTTGTCTTTTTCAGAAATGAATTGGTTTATCTGAGTTTTATTCGCCTCAATGATGGACAACGTTTGATCTTTCGACGCCCCATCCACCACGATATAATCGATTTCCTCTGCACACCCCTGTTCGAAGACGCTTTTCAACGTACGTTCGATATAGGCCTCAGCCTGGTAGGTGATGGTGATAATACTAAGCTTGGGCATAATAAGCAAGGTGTTGTTGGGCAACGATGGTTTGGTCGTATAATTGTAGCGCGCGTTCTCTGGATTTTGGTCCCGCTTTTTTGTTGTTTAAACTCCACTGAATTCCTTTTGCCAAATCTTTTGGGTCAAATGCCTGAGCCACATACCCTGTCACTTCGTGTTCAATCATCTCTGGGATTCCTCCCACTTCGAATCCGACGCAGGCCGTGCCGCAGGCCATCGCTTCCATGATTGTATTGGGTAGATTTTCTTCCAAAGAGGGAGTGACAAATGCATCTGCCGCCGCATAGATGTCGCGCATTTTCGCTGGGTCTGAAATCTGCCCTAAATTATGAGCTTTCAAAGGTAATTCCTCGGTCAACTCTCCACCCACGATGAGTAGTTCGGTTGTATCAGCATCTAAATACTGCAAGGCTTCTTTCAATAAGTGAAACCCTTTAGCGGGTGCATTCACACGCATCGCCACGAAAAGGACATATTTCTTGTTCGGATTTAATCCTAAGTTAGTAGCAGTAGGTGAGAAGAATTCCGTATCAATCGCGTTTGGAATGGTTTTAATCGAGTGACCTCCCAAAATGCTGCTTTGCCTCGCTCTATTTCCCAGCCAATCGCTGCAAGTGATGATGTGTAGGTTTTTCTCCGCAAACCCCGTTTTCTTAGCCTCCCACATTCGGTGCGAAAGATCAGTCGGATTTGGATTTTTCAAGAATTTACAATCTCCACAGCTTTGTTGAAAATGCTCGCAATTCCCACTGTGGTGACATCCTCCCGTAAAGGCCCACATATCGTGCAGGGTCCAGAAAACAGGTTTATTAAGCTTAGTCAGTTGAGCAATATCGCTCACAGATAAAAAGCCAAAATTCACCCAATGCAAATGCACAATATCTGCCTGTTGAATCAGCGGTTGTCTTGAAATATCACTCCCAAACACACCCGGATTGAATAGGAATCGAATCGATTTATCTTTTTCGAATCGCAGAAAGAACAAGCGCTCTGCAATGAATTTCAACCAAGAAATTAGGCCGTTACCGAATTTTTTGGCATTGGATGTGCTCCCTTTTTCTCGAACGATATAGTCCACTTGATGCCCTTCTTTTTCCAAAGCTACTTTCAATCTACCCGCTGCAATCCCAGCCCCGCCATTGCTGTCGTGGTAGGAGAGGAGGACGATATGTAGCTTTTTAAAAGACATTAAGCAAAAATTTCAGCTAGTTGAGCGGCTATTCTTTCGGCTGCTTTTCCATCCCAAAGCGGAGGAATACTTCCTTTCTTCACCTTGCCCGCCAATATCTCTTGCAAGGCAGCATAGGTTTTCTTCGGATCTAAATCCGATAATAATTGGTTCGTTCCTAAAGTCACCGTGATCGGCCGTTCCGTCGAATCACGGAAGGTTAAGCATGGAACTCCTAAGTAGGTCGTTTCCTCTTGAATGCCGCCTGAATCGGTTAATATCGCTGTGGCATTGGACATCAATTGAATGAATTCTAAATAGCCCAAAGGCTCGGTCATAATCAAGTTTTGCGCCTGATCTAATCGTTCCGCTAAGCCAAATTTCTCCATATGCGCCCGTGTTCTCGGGTGGATAGGGAAGATGATTTTCGTATCCTTGCTGCTTAATTCAATTAATTCCAGAATGGATTCAAGACCCTCTTTCGTGTCCACATTCGCTGGGCGGTGCATGGTCATGACGATGTAGTTGTTAGTCGATAGTCGGGAGTCGGCAGTCGCTAGGCCGGAGTCGGCAGTCGATAGTCGGGAGTCACTAGTCGCTAGTCCGAGGTCTTCCAATATGGTGGTGGTTTTCGCTTTCTCTTGGTAACGCACCAGCGAGTCAATCATCACATTGCCGGAGAAAAATACACGTTCATCTGCCACGCCTTCATTTTTCAAGTGTTGCAATCCGCTTTCTTCTGTCACAAATAAATAATCCGCCACGCTATCCGTCAAGATACGATTTAATTCCTCTGGCATCGTCCGGTCAAAGCTGCGTAATCCCGCTTCTACGTGAGCCACTTTGATTCCCATTTTGATGGCAACTAAGGTGCAGGCCAAAGTCGAAGTAACATCTCCCACCACAATAATCAAGTCTGGTTGTTCCGCTTCTACAATTTTCTCAAAAGCGACCATAATCTTGGCAGTCACTTCCGTGTGGCTTCCACCCCCAATTCCTAGGAAGAAATCCGGTGTAGGTAATTCCAGTTGCGTAAAAAACACATCACTCATCTTAGCGTCAAAATGCTGACCCGTATGAACGATCTTCGATGTCCATCCGGCTAATTTTTGGATCGCACGATGTAGCGGTGCTACTTTCATGAAATTAGGGCGAGCGCCGACTACTTGGATTACTTTCATTTATACCTATTTAAAATTCTAATTTACAAAGTTTAGATTAGAGATAAGAGAGTAAAGAGTAGAGATATTGTTCTCTATTATCTATACTCTATAATCTCTACTCTCGGCTAGCGACTGCCCACTGCCCACTGAAACGCCTCCATATAATTCCCCAGCACCGAATGAATATTAATCTCCTTCTCAATAATCTCTCTTGAACGTTGTCCCATCAAGGCAATGTTTTCTGGTTGAGCGAATAATTTTTCAATTACCTCCTGCAGACTTTCTAATGAACCCGATTCAAAGTAATGTCCATTATATCCTTCCCGCACTAAGCGTTTTTCGGTGCCATCTGCCACGGAACATACGACGGGTTTCGAGAAACACATCGCCTCATTAATAGACAATCCACCCATGCCGGCTAAGACATAGATTCCCGATTCGCAGGTGATTTTGCCTAGTTCTTTTGGGTCATAAATACCGCCATGAAACTGGATGAAATCATGTCCTGAAGCCTGCGCTTTTAAAGCTTCGAGCTCCGGCCCGTCACCTACAATACTTAATTCGGTCTGCGGGTATTTCGCACGTAATGCGATAGTCGCTTCGATCAATAAATCGACTTGTTTCCATTTGACTAGACGTCCGATATGCAAGAGTCGGAATGGATTGGCGGCAACGTCTTTCAACTCGTTAGCTGTGGCTAAAAGTGCATCTGTATCCGGTGAGTTTGCCGTGATAAATACCTTCTCAGCTGGAACGTCATAGCTTCTGTGTAAAGCAACCGCCTCATCTAAATAATTGATGTGGGCGTCTACCAGATTAGAGAAACGCTTTCTCGTTTCGCGCACGATGAAGAATTTTAAACGCGCTAAAAGCGAGGGATTCGACTGGTGCGCTTGGTTGTTTTCGGTTACGCCGCCACCTTGTAAATAATAGGAGATGGCGTTGTCATAATGGGGTACTTGGAAAGGAATCTCTTTGGAAATAATCGCCACATTGTTTTTGCGCAGAAAGCGGTACCAGCCAGGATAAAAGACAAAAGAGGCTTGGTAGGGCCAGTTGACCATTAAGACGTCTGGTTTTTCTGCCAAAATCAATTCTTTCAACCCGCGGAAAAACTTCTTTCCATAATAGGTCGTGTATTCCTCACGACGAAAGACCTTGAATTCGATGCCTTTGTCCGACGTATATACCCCAGCGCCCAGCGTTGCCCCTTTTTCTGTGGGCACCACCACGCAAACCTCCACCCCATAATCGCGTTGCAATTTGTTTAGGACTAGGTTGTAATAGTGAGGCAGGCCACCGGCCAGGGACATTATTTTCATTTCTTAAACCAATTAGTAACTAGCTCGCTGATGTCAGGAGATAGCTTAAATTTCGTGACGGCTAGGATAAATAATCCACCTATCGCTGCACTTCGAATTCCCACATTGAGTAACCAGGCAATCAAAGGGCTGCCTTCGATGACCGGGATTTGGGAAACAACAAGGTAGATTAATACACTAACGATCAGGATCCCCAGTGATCTAAAATCAAACGGTTGCAAGTCTAGTTTCCACCAGATGAAGCCAAATTTCAATACATTATAGCCCGCCAAAGCCAATAGGGAAGCTAAAGCCGCACCGTTATACGAATAAATAGGAATCAGAATCAAATTACCAACCACTAAACCTACCGCGAGAATGATGTAGAAAATGAGGTCGTAACGGTAGTATTTGGAGTTAATCAATACCTCTGAATTCAGGCCCGTTCCCATATCGATGATCTTGCTTAAGCCCACCATTAGAACTACCCAGCGTCCTGCCTCATAGATTTCGTGGCGAGGGATGATGGTGTAGATGAAGTCCAAATTACACCAGATCAACAGGAATAAAACGCAGCCGATGAGGAGGAGATTCAGGGAGGATTTTTGGTAAATATCCTGAATATTGTCGCGATCATTTCGGCTCCAAGCCTGCGCTAAAATGGGCGCCGCAATCGCCGCAATCACATTCCGAGGGATCGAAATCATAATCGCCATCCGGGAATTAATGTCAAAAATCGCCGTCGTGCTCAATCCGCCCATATAGGCCGGCAACATGATCTTTTCGATGTGTTGAATGAGGGTAAAACTCGCCCCCGCTAAAATCACCCAGCCACCATACGAAAGCATTTCTTTGAAAACCGGTGTGCGTAAAAAGGAAAAATCTACCTTCGTATAAAAGCGCTTCAGCTGCTTAATGTAGGCTAATAAACCCGCTACAGCGACTACATAGGAAAGCGTAATCGCTAAAATCAATTGATTAAATGTCAAATAGCCGAGAGCAAACGCAATCACTAAAACCCCATTTGAAACCCGTAAATACAATTCCCGAATAATCGCTGGTACCACAATACGTAAATGAACACGTGCATAGGCTTCTAACACACTCATATAGAGGTAACTGGCCGTCAGCGGAATAATGTAGTAGAAATACTGCGGCAATAAGGGTGAATTCGCACTATATACCTCAAAAAACAGCGGTTTTAAAGCTAAATAGCCCAACACAAAAAGCGCTAAACCAAACAGCGGTGCGACGAGCAGAAAGGTGAAAAATCCTTTATGGCCATTTGCCGGATCATCGAAATGCGGGAAAAAACGCACCGCAATATGGGGAATTCCTAGCTGCGTAAAAGAGGCAAAAATAAGGGGAATGCTAACCAAAGCACCGGCAATTAAGCCCACCTGCTCCTGCGAAAGAAACTTATTGTAGAGGAAGATCACGTTAAAAGTCCCGATCGCCGTACCCAAATAGGTAACGATTGAACCCTTTAAACTTTGTCGAATGACGATCCCCATGCCTTGTTTTGAATGTAATTTACAAAAATACGATTTTGCGGGGCATTCTTTATATGAGAAGACCTTTGATTTTCGCGGAAAGCTTTACCACGTCATAAGCTTCCTCCATGTGTTTGCGTGCAGCGACACCATAGGCACGCGTCGTCGCGGAATCTGTAGCTAGTTCTTTCAACGCAGAAGCCATTCCCTCCACATCATGTTCATCTACCAAAAGTCCCGTTTTCCCCTCGATGACCGCATCCGGAATGCCAGCGTGTCTAGTAGAACAGATAGCTAATCCGCAAGCGGAGGCTTCTAAAATAGCCACCGGCGTTCCCTCGGAATCCCCACTAGGTGTTAAGACCGAATGCTGAACGAAGACGTTAGATTCCTGTAACAAGGGCAAGTAGTCGGATTGACCCATAGCCCCTAAGAAATGGATGCTTTCAGACAATCCGTGTGCGGAAACATATTCTTTCGCCTCTTCCCAAAGAGGTCCATCACCTACCATGCGTAATTGCGAATCAGGGAAATCACGCAACAACATTTCAAAGGCTTGAATGCTTTTCAAGGATCCTTTTTTCTCTGCAAAACGGGCTACTGAAATAACGTTGAATCCATCTTTCGGAGTACCAGGGATGAACCTAGACGTATCGACACCACAAGGAATGACATGTAAATTCGGTAAAGGACCTGCGATTTCTTCTAGGGTTGCTCGCATGGATTCAGCCACACAAATGATGGCTTTCGCGCGCGGTAAACTGAGCGCATAGCGCGCACCATAAGTCTCCAGCGTCTTTTTCTCTGCTGCATCGAAGCCTAAAAAGACAACGGAATAAGGAATACCTTCTGCCAAACAAGCTTCGTAGATATTTGTGCCTAAAGGACCGTAATTCGCTAAGAAGGCGTCTGCTTTATGGACGCGTAAAAAGCGTCTAAGGTAATGGGTATAAATCTTTTGATAAAGTCCAGGAATGATGCGGCGTAAAACACCTCTAACGGCAAGAATCGAAAAAGGAAAAGAATAGATGGATCCTCCTGCCTTTAATCGGCTCGGTTGCCAGCCCTCGTATAGGACGTGAATGGGTTCTAATTGATTGATTTGCTCTTCGATAAAGGTCTCGGAGTACGAAAAGAAATTAGAACGGGCAATGATTAAACGCATTCAGGGCTGATTTTTAATGCAAAACCGAAATTAGCTAAATTTTTCGGCTATTTTTACAGCAAATACGCGTCATGGAGAAAAATTTAGTCGTTGGAGGAAGTGGTTTTTTGGGCTTGAATTGGCTGGCTTATTTGCAGCAACACGGTGCAGATAGCGAGGTCGTAGTTTTCGCGCACGAAAAACCGGCTGGCGTTGAATTTCCCTCTTTCGTGACTTTTGTGGTGGGGGATTATGCGGATGCGACAGCTTTGGACGACTTATTTAGTGCCCATCATTTTGATCGCGTATTTCATTTTGCCTCTTCCATTATTCCTGCGATTTCATCCGAAAACATTCGCCAAGACATCGAGTCTAACTTGTTGCCCACCATCGGTTTGATGGAGATGATGAAGAAGCACCAGGTGTCAAAATTACTTTATTTATCCACCGGCGGGGCGGTTTACGGGAATGTGACGGAAGAAAAAGTGAAAGAAGATTATCCCTGCAAGCCTATTTCATCTTACGGAATTATCAAGCTAGCCGTGGAGCATTACATTGAATTATATGCGAAATTATACCAGATCGACTACTTGATTTTGCGCTTGTCGAATCCATTCGGGGAGTTTCATCGCTCGCCTAAACAGGGCGTGATCAATATTGCCGTTCGCAAGGCGTTGAAAGGAGAGGTGATGACGGTTTGGGGAGATGGTTCGCAGGCCAAAGATTATATCTACGCCGCTGACATCGGTCAAGCCATCGATGGTTTGATCAAGGCAGGTGTAAAAAATGAAACGATCAATGTGGGTTCAGGCGAATCACTCAGCTTAAATACCATTATTCAGCGCATTCAAGCGAAATTACCCGCATTTCAAGTCGAATACAAAGACGCGAAGCTGACGGATGTGCAGAGAATCTGTTTAGATACTTCGAAATTAGCGGCGAAAATGAACTGGGATATTACCTCCTTCGATCAAGCCTTAGAAGCCACCATCACTTACGAAAAAGCTAGACTTTCTTAGCCACGAGCACAAAAGTGCAGGCATCCTCGTTACGCGATTTAGCCGTGATAATCTTATCGAAAAAGATGATCAAAGGCTGCAGCACTAAAGACAATAAAAAACGTAGCGGCTTAGGCAATTTGAACAACAAGCCATCTTGGAATAATTGCAATCCCATCGCGGAGCGCCCTAAAATTCCCTCGAAATAAACTACCTCAAATCCCGCTTCGCGTACTATTTTCTGAAGGCCCGTCGAAGTCCAGCGCCAAAAATCCGTCGGATCCGGGTGAAACATCCAATAGCCATGGGTAGATAATATCAATTTGCCCTCTTTTTCTAAGATGCGATGCGCCTCTTTCAAATAGGCCTTCGGGTCTTCTACGTGTTCCAATACTTGCGTAGATAAAACGAATCCCACACTTTCCTCAGGCATGTCGATAATGCCAGCTGGGTCTACGACCACATCGGCTTTGGTATTATAGGCTAAATCCAATCCGATATATTGTTCCACAAAAGGAGTGAAAAGTGGCTCGTAGGGTTTGTTACCACAACCATAATCCGCTAACAATTGATGCGGAGAATTCCGGACATACAAGGCAATGACGCGTTCTAATTGCTTGCGCAACTGGATCAGGTAGTAGTAGCGCGCGGACATGCGGCCCGTGATTTTAGGATATAGGCGTTCAATTCCAGCTTCTCTACTTTCCATGGGATAGTCGTTTGTGTTCGATTAATGAATTTTTGTATTCAATAAAATCTTCAGAGATACGAAGGTATTTTCTAAATAAATGAGGCTTCTTTTCGCGGTACGCAATGCGAGTTAGACCTAAATAGGCGAGTCCTCGTATGTCTTTGGTCAGTCGCTCTTCAAAAGGGAAGGCGATAGACTTTGTATACCAAAACTCCGCCTTATTCAAATCTTTTCGTTCTACTTCTTCCCGCATTCCGCGTAGCGTATAAGCTGCGCCGGTGTAATAGGGCGTTTTTAGCGCTTCCATTTTTTCAATGAAGGGTTCCGCTTCTTCGAATTTTCCGGTCAACGTCAGCAATTCAGCTCTTTGCAATAGATACCAGTGGTTATTAGGGAAGTTGTCACTGAGGATTTGGTTATAGGCCAAAGCCCGTAAAGGATTCCCCTCGTATTTATTCTGCACGTACCCCATATAGAACAGACATTCATTCTTAACAAAGGTGGTTTTTCGAGTGCCAGCTTCTAGTTGAGTCAATCCCACCCGTTTGTTCCCATCTTGAAACAAGAACATAAATGGTTTTAAGACTGGGTGTAATTCTGGATAGGCGACGCTGTAATAATTATACATCCCGGTGGAATACAGGAATTCGGGTTGTTTGTCGGTGTTTTTAAGCCCAATTTTTAAAAAGCTATAAGCCTGTTTAGCATAAGAGACCACACGCATGAAGTTGTGTTGATCTGCCTCATAGGCGGCCAGAAATCCAAGGGAAGCCGTACAAAAAAAAGAGGCTTCTAAATCATTCTCATCTCGCTCAGCCATCTCTTTTCCTAATTCAAATGCTTTTTCTAGGTGAGCTAAATAGTTTTTTCCTTGAGCAGGGTGATCCTTTAACGGAAAGTATTGCTGTTCCCACTGCATCGCCAGCAATAAATAGGGGGCTGGATGACGCGGGTATTTGGCTTTGAGACTATTGAAAATAGCCGTGGATTCTTTGAAATCGTATTGGTATAAATTCGTCAGTCCAGCGGTGATCTGAGCTTTAGCCGTGGGATCTTGTAGGATTTGGGCCTGCGATCTCAGTGAAAGAAAAAGGAAAAGTAAGAGTGCAACCCGAATCATGTGAAATGTTTAGCCTGCAAATTTAGTTAAGCTCTGTGGTTTTTGGGTCGATTTTTTTACTTTTGTTTATAAACCCTAAGACATGATTTCATTCGAAGAATTTACCCTCGCTAACGGCCTTAAAGTCATTGTGCACGAAGATCCGGACACGACGAAGGCGGTGGTAGATGTGATCTACAATGTAGGTTCCCGGGATGAGGACGAAAACTTGACGGGTTTTGCGCATTTGTTTGAGCATTTGATGTTCGGCGGATCTGAAAACATTCCGTCCTTCGATACGCCCTTGCAAAAAGTAGGCGGCGAGAACAATGCCTTTACCACCCCAGATTTAACGAATTACTATATATCTGTTCCGGCCCAAAACATCGAAACCGCTTTTTGGCTCGAGTCGGATCGGATAAAGCAATTAGCGTTTAACACGCAAAGCCTCGAAACACAGCGCAAAGTCGTCATCGAGGAATTCAAGCAACGTTATTTGAATCAGCCTTATGGGGATGTGTGGTTGAAGTTTAGACCCTTGATTTACAACAAGCATCCCTACCGCTGGCCCACGATTGGTGCAGGCATTCAGCATATCGAGGAGGCGCAGATGAGTGATGTGAAGGCTTTTTTCCAAAAGCACTACGTGCCCTCTAATGCCGTATTAGTTGTTGCAGGTAAAGTGAAAGTAGCGGAGGTGAAAGCTTTGGCAGAAAAATGGTTCGAACCTATCCCCGCAGGCGTTAAACCACAGCGCAATCTGCCGCAAGAGCCAGTTCAAACGGAAGATCGGGCGATGGAAATCGAAGCGGATGTGCCGGCGAATCGCTTGTACAAGGCCTATCCGGTAATTGGCCGCTATGAACCAGGTTACCACGCGATTGATTTGATGGCGGATCTATTAGGTAGAGGCGAATCTTCTTATTTGTATGAGCATTTAGTGCAAAAGCAGCGTATTTTCGATACGATTGGGACTTATCAAACCAGTTCCATCGATCCTGGCTTATTGATTATTCAGGGTCAGGTGAGTGATGACGTGACGATCGAGGAGGCCGAAGTTGCTTTAGAGAAGGCGATACAGGATTTTGCGACTTCGAAAATCGCCGAAAAAGACTTGCAGATGGTGAAGAACCAATCGGAGGCGAGTTTGGTTTTTGGGGAAGTGGAAGTGCTGAATCGGGCGATGAATTTAGCCATGGCCGCGAATGCGGGCGATGCGAATTTAGTCAATACCGAGGCGGAAAAGATCGCAGAAGTGCAAACGCAAGATTTGGAAAAATGGGCTCAGCGCTTGTTTATCCAAGGGAAATCGAATACCTTAAAGTATAAAAAAATAGCCAAATGAAAATTCGCGTAGGACAAGGGTACGATGTGCATCGCTGGGTAGAAGGACGTCCTTGTATACTGGGTGGTGTGGAGATTCCGTCGGAGAAAGGGCCTTTAGGTCATTCAGACGCGGATGTGGTTTGTCACGTATTGTGTGACGCCTTGTTAGGAGCCGCGAATATGCGCAATATTGGGTACCATTTTTCGGACAAGGACCCGATGTGGAAGGGAGTTGCTTCGACGCTTTTATTGAAAAAAGTGATGGAGATGATCCGCGAGGCAGGCTGGGAATTAGCGAATGCGGATGTGACGGTGATCTTAGATCAACCGAAACTGAACCCAATTATTCCAGCGATTAAAGATAATTTAGCCTTAGTGATGGGAGTGGATGTGGACCAAATTTCGGTCAAAGCAACCACCTCCGAAGGATTAGGATTTGTAGGAAGAGCAGAAGGAATCTCGGCGATGGCCGTGGCCCTAATTCAGCAAGATTAAGATGCAGATAGATTTAGAAAAGGAACGTTTAGAGATTTTGAAACGCTACCGCAAATTATTGCGGACGGCTAAGCCTTTTTTAAAGGACGATGACGCGAAGCAAATCAAGAAAGCCTTCTTGATTTCGGCGGAGGCGCACAAGGAAATGCGCCGCAAATCCGGCGAACCTTACATCTACCATCCTTTAGCTGTCGCTCAAATCTGCGTAGAGGAAATTGGTTTAGGAACTACGTCGATAATTTCCGCTTTATTACATGATGTGGTGGAGGATACGGATACGACTTTGGCCGATATTGAAAAACAATTTAATCCGAAAATCGCTTCGATCATCGATGGCCTGACGAAAATTGCCGGCACCTTCGAATACGGAACTTCGCAACAGGCGGAGAATTTCAGGAAGATGTTATTGACGCTTTCGGATGATATTCGCGTGATCTTGATTAAACTAGCGGACCGTTTGCACAACATGCGGACGCTAGCGAGTATGGCGAAAGAGAAGCAGATGAAGATCGCTTCGGAGACCATTTATTTGTATGCGCCTTTGGCCCATCGTTTGGGTCTGAATGCAATAAAATCCGAGTTAGAAGACTTAGGATTAAAACATACGGAGCCGGAAGCCTACAAGGAAATTGCGGATAAGTTGATGGAAAATAAGCGAAGCAGAGAAGGTTTCGTGGAAAATTTCATTAAGCCGATCAAGAAAACTTTGGACGAGCGTGGATTGAATTATACCATCAAAGGCCGCCCTAAATCCATCTTTTCTATTTACAATAAAATCAAAAAAGGAAACACGCCTTTTGAGAAAATATACGATCTTTTTGCGGTGCGTGTCGTTTTAGACGTGCCCATAGAACGCGAAAAATCAGACTGTTGGGAAGTGTATTCCGTGGTAACGGATCATTACCGCCCTAATCCGAGTCGTTTGAAAGACTGGGTTTCTACCCCTAAATCGAATGGTTACGAGTCTCTTCATACGACCGTGATGAGTATGCCTTTTGCACACGATAAAGAGGGCCGCTGGGTGGAGGTGCAGATTCGTTCGAAACGCATGGACGAGATTGCGGAGAAAGGGGTGGCGGCACACTTCAAGTACAAAGGAACGGACACGCGGACGAGTGAGGCGTTTGAGTCTTGGCTTTCGCAGGTGCGTGAAGCTATCGAAGCAAACGACAAGAGCCAATCTGCAGTGGAATTAGTGGAGGACATTAAGAACTCGCTTTACCATGAGGAAGTTTTTGTCTTTAGCCCAAAAGGAAAGTTGATCGTCTTGCAATCCGGTGCCACGGCGTTAGACTTTGCTTTCGAGATTCACTCGGAGGTGGGTGCGCGTTGTATTGGGGCCAAAGTAGGCGGAAAACTCGTTCCCTTATCCCATAAATTACAGAATGGAGATCAGATCGAAATCCTAACCTCTTCGAAGCAAAAGCCGTCTGAAGATTGGTTGCGCATCGTATTTACGACAAAGGCGAAAGCACGCATCAAGGACTTCATCAAAGAAGAGAATAAATCACATATCATTAAGGGGCGCGATTTGATCGAGCACCGCCTGAAACATTTGGGTTATCCTTTATTGACTTTAGAAATTACGAACCAGTTGCGGGCTTATTTTAATGCCAAAGACGCGAATGATTTGTTCTATCGTTTTGGCAAAACCTACATCAACATCGACCAGCTCAAGCACTGGAAATTGGATCGGGAATTACACGAAAGAAAGCAGGCGGAGAAATCGATTCAAGCGCCCATCGTGGATAGCAAATCCTTTAGAAAGGAGATGCAGCAATACCACAAGGAGCGCAAGGAGTCTGATACCCTGCTGATCGGTGAAGATATGGATAAGGTGGATTATACCTTAGCGAAGTGTTGTAACCCCATTTCAGGCGATGAGGTATTTGGTTTTGTGACCATTAATGAGGGAATCAAAATTCACCGGGCCGCTTGCCCTAACTCGCCAGAATTGCTTTCTCGTCATGGAGATCGGGTGATTAAGGCACAGTGGACGTCTCAAATTGCGATGTCATTTGTCGTGGACTTGGTGATTCGTGGAATTGACCGTGTGGGATTGGTGAATGATGTAACGCGCTTGATATCAGAGAAGTTGCAAGTGAACATTACCGCCTTGAACATTGGGGTGAAAGATGGATTATTTGAAGGTCAAATATCACTGATGGTACAAGACACCGATCACCTCGATAGCTTAAGCGCAGAAATGGAACAAGTTCCGGGCGTAATTGAAGTGGAGCGAAAAGTTTCTTAGTTTTTGTCCTTTATTTTTGCTTATTTTACGTCGTTTTTTTTCCATAAATGTCCCAAGAATTAGATAAACTAGATTCAGTAAAAAAGATCTTCACTGCCTACCTAGAAAACAAGGGTTTGCGGAAGACTCCGGAGCGCTTTGCGATCCTGGAAGAGATCTATTTACGGGACGATCACTTTGATGTGGAGGAGTTATATATCTCCATGAAAAACAAGAAATACCAAGTCTCTAGGGCTACCGTTTACAATACGCTCGATGTGTTAGTGGAATGCGATTTAGTGGTGAAACACCAGTTTGGACGCAACCAGGCACAATTCGAGAAGTCTTATGGACGTCGTCAACACGATCATTTAATCTGTACCGATTGCCACAAAGTCACCGAATTTTGTGATCCTCGGGTACAAACTATCCAAAGTTTAGTAGGTGAAATGCTGCAATTCAATGTAATGCACCATTCCCTTATTTTTTACGGTTCTTGTACGAACAAGAACTGTGAACACAGAGCAAATTACCAAGCAAGAAATCAAGAATAAAACAATATTATGGCAGTTGATGTATTATTAGGCTTACAATGGGGTGATGAAGGGAAAGGAAAGATCGTAGACGTTCTAGCACCCAAGTATCAAGTAGTTGCGCGTTTTCAAGGTGGACCTAACGCGGGTCACACCTTAGAATTCGACGGGTTTAAGCACGTTTTGCATCAAATTCCATCGGGAATTTTCCGCCAGGAAGTTCAAAACATCATCGGTAACGGCGTTGTTTTGGATCCCATTATCTTCAAAAAAGAGATCGACGGTTTAGCGCATTTCAACTTAGACTTACGCAAGAACTTAGAGATTTCAAAGAAAGCATCCATCATCTTGCCTACGCACCGTTTATTAGACGCTGCTTACGAAAAAGCGAAAGGTGATGCGAAGATCGGTTCTACTTTAAAAGGAATCGGACCTACTTACACGGATAAAATTTCTCGCCAGGGATTACGTGTGGGTGATATGATTTCGCCTGATTTTTCTGCCAAATACAAGGCATTAGTCGATCGCCACAAAGCGATTTTGGACGTATATAAATTCGAATACGATTTAGCGGCAGCTGAGAAGGAATTCTTCGAAGCCGTTGCTTTCATGAAAGAGTTCCACTTAGTGGATTCAGAATATTCTGTGAACCATGCTATTACTGCAGGGAAAACGATCCTAGCGGAGGGCGCACAAGGTTCACTTTTAGATGTGGACTTCGGTTCTTATCCATTCGTTACTTCATCCAATACGATCACCGCGGGTGCTTGTACCGGTTTAGGTGTAGCGCCTAAAAACATCGGTGAGGTTTTCGGTATCTTCAAAGCGTATGCAACTCGCGTAGGTTCAGGTCCGTTCCCTACGGAACTGGAAGACGAGGTAGGCGAGCGTATGCGGGTGGAAGGCCGTGAATTCGGTTCTACGACAGGTCGTCCGCGCCGTTGTGGTTGGATCGATTTGCCAGCCTTGAAATACGCGATGATGATTAATGGGGTGACTCAATTAATTATGATGAAGGCGGACGTCTTGAATATCTTTGACGAGATTCAAGTGTGTACAGCTTACGAAATGCCAGACGGTTCGATTACAGACCAAATCCCTTTCGAAATCACCGATATCAAAGTAAAACCGGTGTACGAAACATTAAAGGGTTGGGCTTGCAGCTTAGAAGGCATGCGCGATTTCAACGAATTGCCAGTTGAACTAGCGGATTACATCAAATTCTTAGAAAAACACTTGAACCTACCTATTAACTTCATCTCGACAGGTCCAGACCGCGAGGCATGTGTGTTAAGAGGTTCATTAGCTTAAATCATCAAAATGGAGGGGATTTCAGTAGCTGATTTGTACAAGTTCGACGAGATCTATTGGGTCCCGCAGGATAAGTCAGAGGCGCAGCTAGCGGAATCCCCTGCTATCGTTTTGGAGGAGGAGGCTATTGCGGCAGTTAAGCCGAAAGTCTCCACTCCTTGGGTCGTTGTAGGCCAAATCGCCGAAACCGAACTTGCTCGTTTAAAACTCATTTTCTCTGCACCTCCACTCGTTTTAGGTCCCGCTGATTGGTCAGTCTACACTCCATCGGACGAAGAACCAAGCTTCTTAGAATTCTTGAAAGAGACGAGCGCAAAACGCTATATCTTTATCGGTCAACAACCGGCTGTTTGGCAAGGTGAATTACCTACCACCGAGATCGATACCATTGAATCCAAATTAGTCTATTTCTTTCCACGCTACATTTCGTCGCTGACGGATGCGGAGAAGACGCTGAAGATGGCGTTTTGGAATGCGTTGAAGGAGATGAAAGGGTAGAGAGTAAAGAGAGGAGATAATAGAGTAGAGATAGTAGATGAATCATCTATACTCTATAATCTGTACTCTATAATCTATTACAATTCGTACCTCGCCAACGGACTCACATCCTGCCCACAAAATTCCCCTGCTTCAGCTTTGAAATGTCCCGCCATGGCGATCATGCCCGCGTTATCGGTGCAATAGCTAAAGGCTGGAATGAAAACTTCCCAACCTAATTCGGAACCCATTTCAGTTAGTCTTGAACGCAAACCGGAGTTAGCCGAAACGCCACCGGCGATGGCGATTTGGGTGCAGTTCATTTCCTTCATCGCCTTTTTCGTTTTGCGTAAGAGCATGTCGATGAGGGACTTTTGAACGGAGGCGCAGATGTCTGCTTTGTTTTCTTCGATGAAATTCGGGTTGTTTTTGACTTCTTTTTGGAGGAAGTAGAGGATGGCGGTTTTAATGCCGGAGAAACTGAAGTTGAGGCCGGGCATTTCACCTAGTGAGAAGGGGAAGCGGTCGGGGTTACCTTCTTTGGCTAACTTATCGATCAAAGGACCACCCGGGTAAGGTAAGCCGATCAGTTTGGCAGTTTTGTCAAAAGCCTCGCCCACGGCATCGTCTTGCGTTTCGCCAATCACCTCCATATCGAGCGCCGATTTTACCCAAACCAATTGGGTATGACCGCCACTAACGGTCAGGCAAAGGAAGGGGAATGAGGGCTTCGGATCCTCAATAAAATGCGCCAACACGTGCGCCTGCATGTGATTCACCTCGATTAAAGGGATGTTCAAGCTCAAGGCTAAAGACTTCGCAAACGAGGTGCCGATTAATAAAGCTCCTAAAAGCCCAGGGCCCCTTGTGAAGGCAATGGCATTCAGTTCATTTTTGTTTATATTTGCTTTTTGCAGGGCCTCTGTCACGACAGGGATGATCGATTTTTGGTGAGCTCTGCTGGCTAATTCGGGAACGACGCCACCCCATTCCGTGTGGATGAGTTGTGTCGAGATGATATTAGACTTCAAAACGCCGTCTACCATGACGGCAGCCGAAGTTTCATCGCAAGAAGATTCAATAGCCAGTAGCTTCATAAAAATAGAATTCTGCGCAAAAATACGGCAATATGGTCAAATATCTCAAAATCTTCGTCAAAACAATCCTCTATGGATTGCTGGGGATTTTTTTGCTGATTTTTGCGACCATTCTCCTTCTCAGAGCTCCCGTTAACCAGACTTTATTAGCGAATTATTTAACGCCTAAAGTGGAAAAGGCGATCGGCTATCCTGTCAAAATGCAGGGTATCCAGGTCAAGTTTTTTGATGAAGTCAGCATCAAAGGCTTAGAAGTAAAAGACCCTTGGGGCGCTAAAATGATCCAAATCGATCAGCTCGATGTGAATTTTAGCATTACGCATTTATTCTTGCAGCCTGGAAAACCGAGTTTGGATTATGCTCGTTTGACACGCCCTAATGTGCATTTGATATTCGAAAAGAAGACGGGTAAAATGAACATCGAGGAGTTTATTTTGCGCCTTGAAAAGTGGATTACGGGTGGAGTGAAGACGGTAAAAAAAGGTCCTTCATCCATTTTTACGATACCGGAAGCGGAAGTCATTGATGGGGCATTTTCGTTAGATGATAATACGCGTAAAAGTGAGGCGACACGCCGTCATTTCGATATTTCGCACTTTACTTTAGCGAAGGTTTATTCCAAAGTCAAGAATTTTTACATCAAGAACGATACGCTTGGACTACAGGCGATTGGTTTGCGGACGAAAGATCCGTTGACTGGTTTTGACGTAAAAAGTCTGAATACGGTGTTTATGATTTCGGATCACCAAATGCGCTTTGATCAACTGGATTTGCGCTTTAATGATTCGCGCGTGACACGTAAATTTGTGGTGAATTACCGCGATATGAGCTCGATGACGCGTTGGATTACAGACGTGGACATGCAGGCAGATTTTAATGGAGCGCTGGTGAAAGGGGAGGATTTAGGCCGCTTTGTGGAGGCGATGTATGACTACAAAGGGATGTATCGTTTGAAGGGTTTGTTAAGAGGTACGGTGGCGAAATTGGATTTGAAAAAGTTTGAATTAGGCTTCGGTGCGAAGAGTGTTTTAAGAGGGGATTTTAATTTCAAAGGTTTGCCAAATGTGGACAAAACGGAGATGGATTTTGCGATGAAATCTTCCTTGTTTTACCCGCTAGATTTAGGGCCATATATCACGAAGTCTGCTGCAGAAAATATGGTTATTTTAGGGCCTGTGGCTTTTGATGGTCTATTCAAAGGGAATAACAGAAACTTTAGAACGGCAGGTAAATTAAAGACGGGATTAGGGTATGTGGAGGCGGATGTCAAAATGAATCTACAGGATTCGATGGCTTTTTCGCGTTACGACGGAAAGATCAAATTGCAGAAATTCAAGTTGGGTAAACTGCTGGGAATGGAGCCCATGTTAGGCACTTTGGATGCAGAAGGGAATTTGAAGGGGAAGGGTTTTGCCAAGAAATCGGCTAATATTGATTTTGATGGAAAGGTATCTGAGATCTTTTTTAATCAATACCTCTACCACAAAGTCACGTTAAAAGGCAACTTCCAAAAGCAGTTATTCAAGGGTGATGTCATTTCGAAAGACACGAATTTAGTCGCGACGATGTCCGGTTTAATTGACTTGCGCAGCTCGAAGCCTGTGTATCAAATGCAAGGAGAAATTGCACATTCAAATCTCCATGACATTCGGTTATTTGATCCTCAAGTGAGTTTGTCGACGGATTTTGAATTGGATTTTAAGGGCGATCGCTTTGATGATTTGGAGGGGCGTACCGTATTTTATAATTCCACTTTACGCACACCCAATAAGCCAGATCTGCATGTGGAATTAGTGACGCTTACTTCGGAAAATGGTCCAGGTCAAAAGCGTCATTACAAGTTAACTTCTGATTTAGTTTCGGCGGAAATTAGTGGTGAGTTTACCCCGAGTCTTTTGCAATCACAACTAGGCCAACTAGCGAATGAGTACGCATTGTTTTTCCAAAAAAGCACAGACGAACGCTGGGGTTACTATGCCACCCATCGCCACGAAACAGATACAAAATACAAGGCGGATTTCACGGTGATTTGCCACCGGGTGGATCCCATTTTAGCGCGCTTTTTTCCCACAGTTCAGATTGGAGAAAATACGGTTTTCTCCGGAAATATATCGAAAGGGAGAACCCTTTCAGTAAGTTTGGAGGCTTATCCGGATACCTTGGTTTTGGGCGGCTATCATTTTTATCAGTCTGTTTTCTCTTTCCAAAGTTCAAAATTTCTGGGTGCTCCTGAGGTTTCTTCTAGTCTTGTTTTCTCTTCTAGAAAGCAGCAATTGAACTTCTTGACGCCTACGGAGAATTTCAAATTAGATGCACTATGGGATCAAGATCGGATCAACTTTGGACTTGATTTTAAACAACAAGGTGAGGAGAATTCAGCTCATTTAGCCGGTGCTTGGGCCTTCGAAGAAGAGGGTTTGTCGCTGAAATTTAAGGATACCTATTTCCGAATTTTAGGCCAAGACTGGGCAATGGATCCAGCGAATAAAATTACGATTCAAGGGCCAGAATGGAAGGCAGATCGGGTGTTAGTTGCTAACCAAAATCAATCCATCTCCTTGCAAGGCAGCCTTTCGAATGACACGACTGAGACCATTAAATTGCGGGCGAATCATTTCCAGTTATCGACCTTGAAACCCTTGTTTGCCACGAAGACGACGGGTGAACTGAATGGAGAAATTGCGATTCAGGATTGGTATCACCATACCCGTTTGGACTCCTGGTTATTAGTCGATTCGCTGCGTTTGAACAAGTTTTATATCGGTAATTTGCAAGGTGTAGGAACCTATTTAGCGGACGACAAAGCGATGGATTTAAACTTGAACCTAAACCGTTTAGGGGAATCTGTTTTATCATTGACTGGATCTTATAAACCTTTTGAGGAGGAGCAAAAATTAAATGTGAAGGCTGAATTGAACCAGACGGATTTGCAGATTTTGGAGCCCTTTACAGAAGGGGTTTTCTCTGGTTTGAAGGGTTCTGCGTCGGGCAATTTGCACATAGGAGGCTTGCCTACTAAACCGGAGATCACGGGTGATATCGTGTTTTCGAAAGCGGGAGCCGTGTTTGATTATTTGAAAACGTCGTTGTCTGTATCGGACACCGTAAACTTTACCCCTCGGAAGATTTATGCTAAAAATTGGAAAGTCTTAGATACGGAAGGGAATAAAGCATTAGTCAATACCACGTTGCAGTTTCCAGAAGGTAAGCCCTTTGAACTGGACATCCAAGCGAACTTAGATCATTATAAATTATTAAATACGAGCCGGGAGCCGAACTCGATTTATTACGGGTTAGGCTATGCTTCAGGTCCGATGCGGGTTTCTGGATCGATTGATAATTTAGTCGTTTCGGCTGATTTAAAATCGGAGAAAGGGACGCGCTTATTCATTCCTTTAGATAGGGAAGAGGATGCGTCCGAAGCGGAAGATTACAGCTTTGTTAGTGAAATAGCTGCGACCAATGTGGAGCAAGCTGCTGAGGCAGTTTCAACAAAATTACAGGAGGATGGGATTACCCTCGACCTTCGTTTAGCCTTGACGCCTGAGGCCTATGGCGAGGTTCAGTTTGATGCCAAAAAAGGGGATGTAATGCGGATGTATGGTTCGGGTGATATTAAGATGAATCTGGACAAAAAAGGCGCCTTTAAAATGGTGGGGGATTATGCCATCGACCAAGGGGATTATACCTTTACTCTCCAAAACTTAATCAACAAAAAGTTTGCTATTCAACGAGGTTCTAAGATCTCTTGGACCGGTGATCCATTAGAGGCGAACGTGAATATCAAGGCGATTTATACACAGTATGCTTCCTTGTTTCCCATCTTGTTAGATACGACAAATAAAGGCAATTTGCCGGAGTTTAAGCGTCGCTATCCGGTGGATGTGACGATTAGCTTACAGGATCGTTTGTTATCGCCTAGCGTGAATTTTGATATCGGTATTCGGGATTATCCAAAGGATATGACCTTGAATGGTGCAGTGACTGCCTTTACGAATCGGATCAAAACAGACGACCAAGAGTTAACGCGTCAGGTAAGTAATCTCTTGTTATTTGGACAATTGGTTTCTCCTTTCGGAGGAAGCGGTCTAGCGCTGGGGAATTTGATGGGGAATTTTACAGAGATGCTTTCGAATCAGTTGAGTAATTTGGCCTCTAAAATCAACAAAGATTTAGATATTTCAGTGTCACTGGGCGGTGGTGCATTGAACCAAGACATCCTGTCTAATCTCCAATTACGTGCCTCGTATAACTTCAATGATCGCTTGCGCATCACGCGAAGCGGTGGATTTACAGATGCCAGAAATCAAACGAGTCCGCAAGTATTACTAGGCGATTGGGCCTTGGAATGGTTTGTGAAGCCAGATGGTAGTTTGCGCTTAAAGACTTATAATCGCAACGTGCAGACGACAATCTTAGGATCCTTTAACTCCTATCAGATTAACCAAACAGTGGGCGCCAGCTTACTGTATAACAAAGGTTTCAATACCTTCTTTTGGCAAAAGAAGAAATAAAAAAGGCCACCCTTTCGGATGGCCCCTTTCAAAAATAATAGGAGGAAATTACTTTACCTCGAATGCGCCAGTTCCGATTTGGAATCCTTCTGCATATAATTCTACTGTGTATTTACCTGGCTTGTAAGCAACGCCACCGCGAGGGTAAGTTACCGCAACTGTTTGGCCATCGTTTGAATAGTCAAATGATTGCTTCGCTGTGTAAGTCAATTCTTTTCCGTTGATCGTGATACGACCAGAACCGATTGCTTCGTCAGATAAAGTAGCGCCTTCGCCATCTAATACGCGAACGTAAACTGTCTTGTTTTCTAACTTCGTGATTGGGTTCGTTGCAAGACTAAATAAAACTTTCAATTTCTCGATTTTCTTACCGTTCAAACGAGAACGTTCTGTCTCTTTACCTTTTGCGTTAACCGCTAATACCTTCAAGTTTTGAGCTTTCAAAGCAGCCGCGATGCTTACTTTGCGCGCTAATTCTTTGTTGCGTTGGCTAACAGAAGAAAGCGTATCGTTTAACGTTTGGTTTTGTGTTTTTAAACCTGAGTTCTCCGTGTTTAACGTCGTGTTTTGCGTCGTTAATGTTTGGTTGCTTTCTGTTAAAATTCCGTTTTGCTTTTTCAACTCAACGATTTCTCCATCTTTCGTAGACAATACCACGTTGTATTCTTTGATTTTCGCTTCGTATGAGGCAATAGTAGCGTGGTTTGAGTTCTTTAATGACGCTTTATCTTGTTCTAATTGAACTTTCAATGCTTCTAAATCAGCTACTTGACCTCCTAAAGATTTGATTTCGGCGATTTTAGCATCTAATTGAGTAGAAATCGAATCCAAAGAAGAGCGCGTATTCGCTAATTCAGTTGCTTTTTGTTCGATTTGCGTTGCTTGATCTTTCGTCGTTTGATACGAACGGAAGTACAAAACTCCTAATACTGCCGTTAGCACAGCTAAGACAATAAGGGCGGTTTTGGAATTGTTGTTAGGCGATTGTTCCATTTGGTATAAATTGATTTTTAAGGGTTTATAATTTTTAATGGCGCAAAATTACAAAATAAAGTCCACATTTTGGGGGGTATTTCGGATTGAAGCCTCTTTTTGATTAATTTGCGTTACATATTTGTATCCTATGCCTACATACGACTTTATTGTCATCGGTTCTGGAATTGCTGGTTTATCCTATACGGTAAAGGTAGCGGACTATTTTCAGGAACGCCAAATCCCCATTAAAATTGCCTTGATTACGAAGACCGTGGCCGAAGAAACGAACACGAAATACGCGCAAGGTGGGATTGCAACGGTTTGGGATACAGCGGATTCCTTTGAAAAACATATCGATGATACGATGGTGGCCGGCGACTTTGTGAGTGATCGCAAGGTGGTGGAAATTGTAGTGAAAGAGGCGCCTGAGCGTTTGAAAGAATTGATTGCCTACGGTACGGATTTTGATCGCCAAGCGGATGGGTCTTTTGATTTAGTCAAAGAAGGTGGCCACTCCGATAAGCGCATTTTGCACCACAAGGATTCCACCGGAAATGAGATTGAACGGGCTTTATTAGCCAAAGTCAAATCGTATGACTGCGTGGATTTCTTCACCCATTACTTTGCCGTTGACTTAATTACCCAACACCATTTAGGGGAGAAAGTGACGAAGGATACCCCAGGTAAGAAGTGTTTTGGGGTGTATGTATTGAATCTTAAGACGAATAAAATTGAGACTTTTTTAGGGAAAACCACCTTGTTAGCGACGGGTGGAATCGGTCAAGTCTATCAATCGACGACCAATCCGACGATTGCGACAGGGGACGGAATTGCGATGGCGTATCGGGCCAAAGCCTTCGTTCAAGGAATGGAATTCATTCAATTTCACCCGACGGCCTTATATAATCCAGGAAAGAAACCTTCTTTTTTAATTTCCGAAGCCGTTCGTGGTCACGGTGGAATATTGAAGAACCAAGATGGTTCTACTTTTATGGAAAAGTACGATGCGCGTCTTTCATTAGCTCCTCGCGATATTGTGGCTAGGGCGATTGACTCGGAGATGAAAAAGAATGGAACGGATCACGTTTTCTTAGATACCCGTCACATTCCTAAAGAGGAGATTTTACAGCATTTTCCGATGATCTATAACCATTGCTTGAAGGTGTTGGGGATTGATATGTCGGAAGAAATGATTCCGGTCGTTCCCGCGCAACACTATTTATGTGGCGGAATTATCGTAAATGAATATAGCCAAACGAACATTGAAAATCTCTATGCTGCCGGCGAATGTTCGTTTACAGGCTTGCACGGAGCGAATCGTTTGGCCTCTAATTCCCTATTAGAAGCGATCGTTTATGCGCACCGCGCTTTCGAGAAATCGGTAGCTGAATATGGTACTCAAAATTTACCAGACGGCATTCCATCGTGGAATGATGACGGAACGCGTCATCCGGAGGAGATGGTTTTAGTGACGGAGATGACCCGTGAATTAGAGTCGATTATGTCGAATTACGTGGGGATTGTTCGGACGGATCGCCGTTTGAAAAGAGCCTATGATCGCCTAGAATTGATCTATTTAGAGCATGAAGAATTGTACCGTCAATCGAAAATTACGGTGCCTTTGTGTGAATTAAGAAATATGATTAATGTGGCCTATTTGATTATCAAACACGCAAGAGCACAACGGGAAAACAAAGGTTTACACTATAACCTAGATCTGATTCTTTAAGTAAGAAACGATTACTTCAAGTCCTTTTTCGAAGTGGTGATTGTTAGGGATCACGATATCACAGCTGCGTTTGTGCGGGCGAATATATTCCTCGTAGGTGGGTTTCACATGGTATTTCCAGCGATACATCACATCTTGCAAATCGTACCCACGCTCTTCATTGTCGCGCTTGATTCTGCGCTTTAATTTGATTTTATCTTGGGCGTCGATGAAGATTTTGAGGTCCAAAAGCTGGGCCACCTCCGGGAAGTGAAACACAAAAATCCCCTCTACCACTAAGATTTTACGGGGATGAAAATGCAACATGTCAGGCACTTTCTCCGTGTTGTTGAAGGTATATTCTACTCTACTCACTACCTCGCCATTGCGTAATCGTTCGATATCAGCCGCAAAAGATTGGTCGTCGATCGCGCCTGGTAGATCAAAGTTCTCGATTCCGTTGTGATCCTTCGTTTGGTGCTCGATGGGACGGTAGTAATTATCTTGGGATAAAAGGCAGATGTCATCCGTCTTGAACTGCTCCATTAATCGGCTTAAGAAGAGGGTTTTACCTGAGGCGCTACCTCCAGTGATACCGATAATAAAGGGACGTTCGATTGTTGACATAAGTGTTTAATTCCGCTGCAAATTTGCGAAAAGGTTTTTATTTAAGCTAAAAAACGCCTTTCATTTTCGGAATTTGAGGTAAATGGCTACCTCATCTTTGACCTGCGTCGCTACATACTGTAGTCCCGCTTGCTCGAATTCGTCGATGATTTCTTGTTCAAAAAACAGATCTTTTCCACATCCTTCGTGCTGTAATCGCTCTGTTTTAGATATCTCTTCTTCGATGATGACGATGCCATTTTCGTTTAAGGCACTTTTGATTTTCGCTAGCATTGCGATGCGATCTTCGAATTCGTGCCAGGCATTAAAGACCCAAATTTGATCCTGGTTTTGCAAACTTTCCGGATTCAATGCGACCCCTGTCTTCCAAACTAAACCCGTTTTCTCCGTGAAATAGTCAATGCTGTCTTGAATATCTTCCTGCTCTACGAGTGGATCCACCAGCATTAGGTGTTGGGCTGGATAATGCAAGCATAGGCTCACTTCCCACCAGCCATATCCGCAGCCAATCGAAGCGATATGGTCCTCTTTTTTCCATTGCCCAAAATCGTAGAATTCTTTCATAGACTCGCAATTTAAGGTATATTTGACCAATAAAATAAAAACACTATGGCGATTTTTATTGCACCGACGGCTAGCGTAATGGGCCGCGTTTTTGTCTCGAAGGATGTGTCTGTTTGGTATGGCGCTGTGATTCGCGCGGATGTGGAGGAGATTCATTTGGGTGAAGGATGCAATATTCAAGATAATGCAGTTCTGCACGCGGATGAAGGTGACAAAACCATCATCGGTCCTCACGTGACGGTCGGTCACGGAGCCATTGTACACGGAGCTGAAATAGGGGAGGGGAGTTTGGTAGGGATGCAAGCAACGGTGTTAAATAGGGCCAAAGTAGGTAAGTTTTGCCTCATCGGGGCTCACGCCCTTGTCACCGAAGGAATGGAAATCCCTGACTATTCGCTTGTTTTAGGTACTCCTGCTAAAGTGGTCAAAACCCTGAACGAAGATCAGATTAATCGGCTAAAATACGGCCCGCCTCATTATGTAAAAATGGGCGCCGAACACAAATCAGGTAAATTCCGCTTATTAACCGCAGCAGACTTCGAATAATGGAACTCATACTCATTCGCCATGCGCACGCAGGGCCACATACAGCTGACGATAAAGGACGCCATCTTTCGGAAAGAGGCATCGAAGAAGCCCTGCTCTTAGGAGAATGGATGCACTTGAAGCAATTTCCTGCGGGGTTTTGGCTAATTTCTGATGCCATTCGCACGCGAGAAACGGCAGAATTACTAGGTAAACCCTTTTCGGAATTTGAGTTATCTGAATTTTGGTATATCTCTAGCGGTCCAGATTATGTGACCGAAATCGCGAAGCGATCGGAACCCATTTTGTACCTAGTCGCGCACAATCCATCCATTTCTTATTTAGCTTCTTATTTAACTGGCGATATGATTCAAATGGAAACAGCCGGTTGCGTATCTTTGCATTTTCCGGGTCTAAGCTCTTGGTCAGAAATTACCAAAAGCTCGGCCACCATCACGCATCAACTATGAACAAGAATCAAAAAATATTTCGTTGGGTGTTAATTTTGTTTACACTACTGATGATCGCGTTAGCGGTTCAGATGGCAAGCAATACCACTGCACCCTGGAATAAAAAGAAGCATTTAGAGAAAAGTTCACATTGAGTACTTTAGATTTCCACTACCAAAATCGTGCTGCGCAATGATTTTTTGTAGTGAAAATCTAAACCACTCAACACAATATCTTTTCTCTAACTTTTCATTTTGTCTTTTCTGATATACATAAAAAAGGGGCCTCAGCCCCTTTTGATTTTAACCACAAATATTCAATCATTTCATGAATGCATCGCCGCAGGCGAATCCAACTCTATGCTTTATTCTTTATTCTTTATGCTTTTGATCTATACTCTCTACTCTATAATCTACAATCTAAAGAACCGAAGCGATGTGACGCAAATGATGCTCACAATGCCACGCATATATCCCCAATACCTTATCTAGTTGATACGTAATACCACGTTCTGGGTGTAAATACGTTTTCTTCCAATCAGATTCCGTTATGGTTTCCATTAAATATACCCAACGCAAGTGGATGTAACGCAAGCCCTCAATAGACCAAGCGATAGGTGCTTGATTACCGTCTGGCATCGATGCCCAATCGTCTTCGCTATAAGGTTTAATGGTCGGATTGTCTTCTGTTAAAGCCATCTTGAAACGGATGTAGCTGTTCATGTGGCTATCCATTAAATGGTGAATGACTTTGCGCGCAGACCAGCCGCCTTCACGGTATGGTTTTTCTAATAAGGTTTCATCAACGCCCTTTAATAAGGCAGTTAAATCGTCAGCAGTCGTTGCGATCGTTTTGATCCATGCAGCTCTGATCTCTGGTGTAATGACCTCAGGCTGCTTGTATTTCCCGATAGGGTATTGTAATGGGTTGAGTTCTGTATTAGACATTCGTATAAAATTTAGTGATGTCGATAGCCGCTTCTCTAGTATGAGCAATCAAAGGATGGACTCCTGTTTTGATGGCTTCTAGCATTTCTTTGGCCGTATCTTTACTTAAATGTGCGACGTGTAAAGGAAGCAAAGTTTCACCTTCTTCGATTTCCAAAGAAGTACAAACGCGGAAGTTCTCTGTACCCATTGCGGCTAATTCAGCTGCCTGAACCTTGATGGCTTGGAAACTTGTTTCTAATGCCTCATCGTCCGCACCAGTAATCTCTAATACTTGGACTATTTGAACAGCTTTAGCTTGTAAGGAGGCTGCAATTGCCTCATCTAAAGCTTTTAATTGCTGACTGAGTTGGTAATAGTTTTTCCCAGTTCTTAAGCGCTCGCGGATTGATTGACGGATGAAGTAAGTCAATGAATCCGTAACATTCAGGCCGATTTCGGCCATTTGCTTGAAGATTAACGAGCTAGGCGACATGCCTGGAATCGTGTTGGGATCGTGTAAAACGACAATGCCATTTGTGTCTAGGAATCCGTCGATGCGGGTACAAACCCCAAAGCCTAAGTCCTCAAAAGCTTGTTTTACCTGCGCTTGAATCACTTGTAGGTGAGCAAGGCTCGCGTGCATGGGGATGCGTTTGCGCGTTAATTTGGATTTGTATTTGGCATTAAAATCAAACACTTCTACTGATTCATCGATGACGATCTCGGTAGGAGGTAGGGCCACTGCTTGTCCGGCTGGGGTTTGGATGACACCGCAGCTAAATTCGTTTCCATTCACGAAGGACTCTAATAAGATGGCATCTTCTGAGTGAATGGATTGAATGCTTGCTTTTGTGACCGTATGCGTGAAGTATTCGCGGAGTGCTTCTAATAAGTTAGCTGGATGATGGTACACCTGTTTTTGGAACACGACTGGGAAACCGATTCCCTCGTCTAGGTTGACCATTTTTTGTAATAAAGCAACCTGTGCCTCTTCGTCTAATGTAATCCACTCCTCGCGGTAAATTTCCTCGATGAAAAGACACTTTTTGATGGCTTTATCGAAAACCTCGAGGGAATCCTCTTTCACGAAGGCAAGACCGATGGAGGATCCTTGGTGTGGGGCTTTGGCCACAAAAGGGATACCGATTTCTTTCTTTACTTGCTCGAAAAGAGTTTCGCGACCATACTTGTTATAATCATCCCGTTGTAACACAAAGAATTTCTTGTCTAAACCAACGGATTTTTTCAGCCATTCATTTTGTTTGGCCTTATCAATACCAATAGCCGATCCTAATACACTAGGTCCCGAATAAGGAATGTTGTACCACTCTAATAGTCCTTGAATACTGCCGTCCTCTGCACCTGGACCGTGCATCGCGATGAAGGCAAAGTCAAAGTGTTTGGCAAAATCAGCTGGTTGAATGATCGTTCCGACCTCCGCTAATAACTCTACGGCATCCGCATCCGGCAAAGATTCAATATACACATTGAATGGAGCAGTTTGTAAGCGTTTTGGTGGGTAAAATGAACGAATCGATTCCTCAAAAATGAGCTCCTCCCTGATCAAGATGAAATTGCCTAAGCTATCCACGAAAACGGGGATAGGCTGAAACAAAGCCTTGTTCAGGTGGGCCATGGCTGTTTTACCGCCTAAAAAACTGATCTCCCGTTCACGCGCGGGGCCGCCAAAAAAAATTCCTATCCGCATCATATGCCTATTAGGGTTTTACTTCTTCTACTGCTGTAATTTCAGGAACATCTCTTCGGATGGCCTCTTCTACCCCTGCTCTAAAGGTCATAGCTGACATATTGCAAGATTGGCAATTGCCTGTCAGGGCTAATTTAAGTACATTTTCTGGAGTGATTTCGACAATTTCTACATTGCCACCATCGGCTACTAAATAAGGTCTAATGCTGTCTAACGCGGTTTGAATGCGATTATGTAATGGGTGATTTTCCATATTAAGAGGCTTGATTCGCGTTAGAAATGGCTACTTGCTGGGCTAAATTAGCAGCGATACTTGCAAACGCATCAGCACTTGGGCCTTCACTCGAAGCGATGGGTTTGCCTTCGTCACCTGCTTCGCGAATCGCTTGAATTAAAGGAACCTCACCTAAGAAAGGAACCGCATATTTTTCGGCTAATTGCTTTCCGCCATCCTTGCCAAACAAATAGTATTTGTTTTCAGGTAATTCAGCTGGAGTGAAATAGGCCATATTTTCAACTAAACCTAATAAAGGAACATTGATTCCCGCTTGCTTAAAGAAGGCTAATCCTTTCGTGGCATCGGATAATGCGACTTTTTGAGGAGTCGTCACGATTACCGCACCGGTTAATTTGATTAATTGAACTAAAGTTAAGTGGATATCTGATGTTCCTGGAGGAAGGTCGATTAATAAATAGTCTAATTCATCCCAGTTCGTATCCCCAAAAAACTGACGCAAAGCTTGCGTCATCATAGGTCCTCTCCAAGGCACTGGACTTTCGCTCGGAGCCAAAAACCCCATGGAGATCATCTTGATGCCATATTGCATGATGGGTTGAATGCGATTCTTACCGTCTACCTCCGTCACTAAAGGTTGTAAATCTTCTGCCCCAAACATCACCGGAATCGATGGTCCAGAAATATCTGCATCTAAAATTCCCACTTTCGCTCCAGCATTTTTCAAGGCCATCGCTAAGTTCGCTGTTACGGTTGATTTACCTACGCCACCCTTACCGGATGCCACCGCAATCACGTTTTTAACGCCTGGAATAAGGGGGTCTTTAGAGGTCAAAGTGGTTACTTCGGCCGTCATATTAATGACGATTTTCAGGTCTGGATGCACTAAATTGTGTATCGCGTCCTCGCAATCTTTTCTGATCTTCTCTTTCAGTGGACAGGCAGGTGTCGTTAAAACGACTGTAAAGCGAACTTCGCCCACGCCTAATTCCACGTCTTTAATCATATTCAAGGTCACTAAATCTTTCTTCAGATCGGGCTCTTGAACGGTACTCAAGGCACCTAATATAATCTCTTTGCTTACGCTTAATTCTCCCATGAATCTCTTTTCCTTTTCAAACCTCAAATATACGTGTTTTTTATTTCATGCGCGACGTATTCGGCGATTTTGCACGTATCAATTTCTTGGTATTTTTCGGTATTTAATTCTGCTAATAACACTTCTAAAACACGTCGGTGATCGATTAATTTAGCCGGGTGTGGTTTGTGTGCCAAAGTCCGGTAGATCGAATCCCACCTCTTCCTAATCGACTGTAGTTCTGGGTCGAAATACGACGAGACAAATCGCTCCCAAATATAATCCTGCGCTTGCTGGTTGGGATGAATCATATCTGCCTCATAGAAGCGGTAATCGCGCAATTCGTCCAGCATAATTTCGTAGGCTGGGAAATAGTGCACGTTTTCAAATTGTTTAGAAATAATTTCAGCTGCTACGCGTAAAGTAGACTTAGAAACCTGGTTTTCCGTCATTCCGTCTTTGGTATGGCGAACGGGGGAGATGGTTACAACGACTTGCGTCGTAGCTGGGAGAGTAGAGAGTAGAGAGCAAAAATGGGAAACTATCTCATCCACCGTTGATAATCGTTTTTCGAAACGATCCGCCGGCATCTTATGGCAATTAGCGACCGTTTTATTTAGATGTTTGTCAAAATAACTAAATGATGTTCCCCAGGTAAGGATTAAAAAGTCTAACGAAGTGGTAAATATAGATACTTCGTTCGCCACTGATCGAATATCTTCTACTAAGTCTGCTGAGGAATTCGAAGTAAACACCGAATGGTAATCCGGGTGCAAAAAATACCCTCCATGCTCATACAAATCTTCCGAAACTTCCCCTGATAAAGCCCTAGTAATCGCAAAAGGGTGAAATAGGGTGCCAAAAGGCTGCGTCATAACCTCCAGCGGCAATTTACTCAAACGCGATCCCATCGAGGCTGCAAAACAAGAACCCATCGCCAGCACCTTGCTCTGATGATTCATCAGAGCTGGTGCTGTAGGAATGGGGAATGTTGTTGTTAAATTCATTATTTCACGGAAGTCGCCCAAGCGTTCATTTTGGTTTCCAAAACGTCTAAAGGCATATTTCCATCCTTCAAAAGTTCGTCATGGAAATCGGATAACTTGAATTTAGTTCCCATTTCTTTCGTCAAGCGCTCGCGAATCTCGCGGATTTTTAAGGCTCCTATTTTGTAACTCAAAGCTTGCGCTGGAATGGCCATATAACGTTCGATTTCGGCGATCGTGCCTTCCTCGCTTAATGGCTCATTATCCATCATGTAGTTGATGGCTTCCTCGCGTGTCATATTCTTCGAGTGCATTCCTGCATCGACTACTAGTCTGATCGCGCGGTGCATTTCATCCCCTAAGGCTCCCATATATTGGTATGGATCTGTATAAAGGCCTAATTCCTTACCTAAACTTTCGGTATATAATGCCCAGCCTTCTGCATAAGCAGAGTTGCCTCCGAAGCGGCGGAACTTAGGCAAATCAGCATTTTCTTGTTGTAAGCTGATTTGGTAATGGTGACCAGGAATCGCCTCGTGCAAGAATAAACTTTCCATTCCGGATGTGGTATTGAATTTTTTAGCGTCCAAAATAGGTACATAAAAAATACCTGGACGTGTTCCATCTTCTGATCCTTGGAAGTATTCTGCAGACGCAGAAGCTGCGCGGAAGGCTTCGGTTTGGCGAATTTCAAAAGGCGTTTTAGGTACGCGACCAAACATCGTCTTTAATGACGGTTCCATCTTCTTATGAATGGCGTGGAAAGCGGCTAAAACCTCCGCAGGAGTCTTATATGGGTAGAATTTAGGGTCAGTCTTCATGTGGGTAAAGAATTCTGCCAAAGTCCCCTTGAAGCCCACTGCGTTTTTCGTTTTCTCCATCTCGGTACGAATACGTTTTACTTCGCTTAAGCCGGTTTGGTAGATTTCATCCGCAGGTTTGTCCGTGGTCGTTAACACACGGATAAGGTATTGGTAATACGCTGCACCATTTTTCAAGGCACTAATTCCTGTACTAGTGCGCGCTTTTGGTAGGTATTCATCTTGAATAAATGTAGCTAAGCGGGCATAAGCGGGCAAGACTTCATTTTGAATCGCGGCGGTATATTCTGCTGTGATGCGTTTTTTGTCAGCCTCGGAAAAAGAGGCCGGGAATTGCTTTAATGGACCATAGAAAGTGGATTCCTTGATATCTTTCACCGCGAAAGAGGTTAATTGAGGGATGATTTTGACGACCAAAGCCTTTGGCAATATATAATCCTCCTTCATTCCTCTACGGAAATAAACAATCGAAGAATCTAAATAGGCCACCCCTCTTTTCATACGTTTAGCCCAGTTTTCGTAATCCTTTACGGTCTTGAAAGGCTGAATTACCTGGCCTGAGCCTAATTGAGCGAAAGTCAGGTGGAAGCCATAGAATTGATTCAACGGGGTCAAATTATCTGGATAGGTCAATCCCTCCAAGCCTAATTTGATATCACGAGTCAATAAATCGTAGGTGATTTGATCGTTCGCATTCAAATCTTCGCGATTTAATGCCGCTAAAGATTGTTGGTATTTTTCTAAAACGCTTTTAACTAATGCGCGGTGGCTGTCAGTGAAATCAATGTTTAATTGGTCATTGTAACGGTTATCACCGTTCGCAGTCGCTGATCCAGGATTGAGTTTTAATTGCTCTTCATAATAATCGCCTACGATGGTGGCTAATTCGGAAGAGGGTTGGTCTGACTTTTTACAAGCGAAAAAGGTCATAAGAAGACCTAAGTAGAGGAGTTTTTTCATGGTGAATTTGCTGATTTTAGAGGCAATTTACGTAAATTGGTCTTTGCATTTATACCTAAGTTAAGAATTTATACATTAAAGATTTACTATGTCAGGATTGGGAGCGGAGCGCGCACGGTTACAATTACGAAACGATAATAAAGGGTGGAAGAAATGGGGTCCTTATTTGACGGAACGTCAGTGGGGAACGGTGAGAGAGGATTATTCAGCCCATGGTAATGCCTGGGGAACGATTACGCACGATATGGCTCGGTCCAAGGCCTACCGCTGGGGTGAAGAGGGGATAGGCGGAATTTCCGATAATAAACAGCACGTTTGCTTTGCCTTTGCCTTTTGGAATCACCGAGATCATATTTTAAAAGAACGCTTTTTCGGCTTGACAGGTGCGGAATCGAATCACGGGGAAGACGTGAAAGAATTGTACTATTACCAAGATTCAACGCCTACGCATTCCTACCAAAAAATGCTGTACAAGTATCCGCAGCACACTTTTCCTTACCAAAAGCTGATCGACGAATCGCAGAAACGTAACCGAAAAGAACCGGAATACGAGTTGCTAGATACGGGGATTTTTGACAATAATGAATACTTTGATATCTCGATCGAATATGCGAAAGCGGACGAACAAGATATTTTGATTAAAGTAACCGTAGAAAACCGCTCGAAAGTGGCGGCGCCCATCACGGTTTTACCTACTATTTGGTACCGAAATACTTGGTGCTGGGGTTATGAAAAATACAATTACAGACCTCTATTAACGGGTGTAGGAAATTCGTTCATCGAAGTAGATCACCGCGTGGTGGGTCGTTTTAAATTATATGCGGAAGATGCGGATGAATTCCTTTTCTGTGATAATGAGACGAATTTTCAGCGTTTGCACCATTCCGATAATCTTTCCCATTTTACGAAAGATGGGATTAATGATTATATCGTAAACAAACATAAACATGCCGTAAATCCGAACCATATCGGGACAAAGGCGTCTGTAAAATACACGGATAAAATTCCAGCTGGAGGCAAGAAAGTCTATCGCTTGCGTTTGAGTAATATCACGCAACGAGAGCCATTTGCGGATTTTGACCAAATATTTGAAGACCGTATTATCGATGCGGATCAATTCTATGCGGAATTGCAGAAAGGAATTGAGGACGAGAATCTGCGTACAATTCAGCGCCAAGCCTATGCTGGGATGCTGTGGACGAAGCAATGGTATTACTATAATGTGTTCGAGTGGATTAAAGGTGATCCTTCGATGCCGAAGCCTGATGCGAGCCGGAAAAATGGTCGAAATAGCACCTGGAGGCACATGTATGCGGCGAACATTTTGTCGATGCCGGATAAATGGGAGTACCCGTGGTTTGCGGCTTGGGATTTAGCGTTCCATACCTTGCCTTTGGCTAGATTAGATTCTGATTTTGCCAAAAGACAGCTAGCCGTTATCCTCCGCGAATATTACATGCACCCGAACGGCCAAATCCCGGCCTACGAATGGTCATTCTCCGACGTCAATCCGCCGGTGCACGCCTGGGCAACCTGGAAAGTCTACGAGATCGATAAGGAAATGAATGGCGGAAAAGGGGACGTAGTCTTCTTAGAGCGTATTTTTCATAAGTTATTATTGAATTTCACCTGGTGGGTAAACCTGAAAGATGAGGGAGGGAATAACATTTTTGGGGGAGGATTCTTAGGAATGGATAACATCGGGGTATTCGACCGCTCCGCTCAATTACCGACCGGTGGACACTTAGAACAGGCTGATGGAACGGGTTGGATGGCAATGTACAGCTTAAATATGCTACGTATTGCTTGCGAAATCGCTTTGGAGAATCCCGTTTACCAAGATATGGCTTCGAAATTCTTCGAACACTTCTTGCACATTGCCGGGGCGATGCAATCGATCGGTGGAGATAAGTTGAATCTTTGGGACGAAGACGATCAGTTCTATTATGACATGTTGCATAAAGAAGATGGGTCGGCAGAGTTATTAAAGGTGCGTTCCATGGTGGGATTGATTCCTCTTTTTGCCGTGGAGACCTTGACATCAGAGATGCTGGAAAAATTACCGGCCTTTAAACGCCGCGTGGAATGGGTATTAAATAACCGTCCAGACTTAGCCAACTTGATTTCACGTTGGTACGAACCAGGTAAAGGGGAGACACGTTTACTGTCGATCTTGCGTGGTCACCGGATGAAGATGATTATGAAGCGAATGTTCGATGAGACGGAATTCTTATCTGATTTTGGCATTCGTTCCTTGTCTAAATTCCACAAAGAGAATCCCTATAAATTTGCCTATGAGGGAGGTACGCTGCAGGTTGATTATACGCCTGCAGAGTCTACGGGCGATATGTTTGGCGGAAATTCGAACTGGCGCGGACCTATTTGGTTCCCGATGAACTACTTGATTTTGGACTCCTTATCCAAGTTCTCTGACTATTATGGATCAGACTACGAGGTAGAATTCCCTACGAATTCGGGCGAAATGATGAACATCAAAGACGCAGCGCGTGGGGTTTCTGAGCGTTTGTTAGCGATGTTTGTGCCGGATAAAGACGGTAAAACGCCGATGTATGGCGAATACGATAAATTCCAAGACCCGCATTTTAAAGATTCACATCTCTTCTTCGAATATTTCGACGGAGATACCGGAAAAGGATTAGGCGCGAACCACCAAACCGGTTGGACGGGCTTAATCTCCGAAATAATCAGACAATTACATGGCAAAAACTAGTCCAGAAGAGAATTTTGCGGCCTTAGGCCTGACACTTCCACCAGCTCCTAAACCTTTAGGCGTATACAAGCCGGGTTTACAGGTAGATCATTTTTACTATGTTTCAGGCCACGGCACCGTACAGACAGATGGCTCTTTGATCATCGGTCGCATCGGAAAAGAATTGGATATAGAAGAGGGGAAACTAGCGGCGCGACAGGTGGGATTAGCGATTTTGGCCACCTTAAAAGCGCAGTTAGGATCCTTGAATCGCATTAAACGCGTCATTAAAGTCCTTGGGATGGTAAATGCGACGGACGATTTCTTGCGTCATCCTTATATTATCAACGGATGTAGCGAATTATTCGCCCAAGTGTGGGGAGAAGAAAATGGCATAGGCGTTCGTTCCGCGGTGGGAATGGGGACTTTGCCTGATAATATTCCGGTGGAAATCGAAGCTGTTTTTGAACTGAACGACTAAGCGGAAACCTCGAGCATCGCTTTCAAGGCCTTGTAGGCTGGAACGCGTGTTGCTTCTGGTAAATTGATTTCCGGCAACTCGTAATACAAGGCATTATACAATTTCTCCAGCGTATTCATCTTCATATACGGACATTCGCTGCAAGCGCAGGTGTTTTGCTCGTTTGCTGGAGCTGGAATCAAGTGCTTGTGCGGAACGGATTGCTTCATCTTGTGCAAGATGCCCGCCTCGGTAGCTACGATGAAAGTCGAATTAGGCGACGTTTCCACGAATTTCAACAAGGCCGTCGTCGAGCCCACATAATCCGCTTCTTTCAAGATCACTTCCTTGCATTCCGGGTGCGCGATTAATAACGCTTCAGGGTATTCTTGCTTTAATACGGCTAATTTTTCTAACGAAATGTCGATGTGCACCATGCAGGCGCCTTCCCAAAGGATTAATTCACGTCCTGTCTTGTGAGCGACATAGCGACCTAAGTTCGCGTCTGGAGCAAAGATGATCTCGCGATCTGCCGGAATCGATTCCACAATTTGAACCGCATTCGATGAGGTACAAATGATGTCCGTCATCGCCTTGATATCGGCTGAACAGTTGATATAGGAAACGACAACGGCGTTTGGGTGCTTCGCTTTTAAAGCGGCAAATTCAGCCACTGGCACAGAATCTGCTAGGGAACAACCTGCGTTGAAGTCAGGTACCACGACTTTTTTAGTAGGGTTTAGGATTTTCGCTGTTTCACCCATAAAATGAACGCCGCAGAAGACGATTAAATCCGCCTCTGTTTTCTCAGCTGCTTGGGATAAACCTAAGCTGTCGCCTACGTAATCCGCTAGCTCTTGGATTTCACCATCTACGTAGTAGTGTGCCAAAATCACCGCATTTTTCTCCTTCTTTAGTCGTTGGATTTCGGTGATGAGTTCGACTCCTTTAGGGGTAGAACGGGCAATGTAGCCCACTGAGGTTGCTTCTTCCTGTAAATTCATTTCGCTTTTAGGCTTAAATCTAAACTCTTTACTTGGTGGGTTAATGCCCCCACGGAAATATAATCGACACCCGTTTCGCCATAGGCGCGGAGTGTTTTTTCTGTTATTCCACCAGAAGCCTCGGTAATGAAGCGTCCGTTAATTTTGCGAATCGCATCGCGGAGGCGATCGGGAGTGAAATTGTCTAACATGATGCGCTGAATTCCTCCGATGGCCATCACTTCATCTAATTCGGTTTCATTTCGAACTTCGATTTCAATGTCTAAAGGCTTTTCTAGCGTCTTATTATAGCTGAAGGCTTTTTCCAAAGCCTGCTTAATTCCCCCCGCAAAGTCCACGTGATTATCTTTAATTAAGATCATGTCGAACAAACCATACCGGTGATTAACCGCTCCACCTATCTTACAGGCCCATTTTTCTGCCAAACGGAAGTTAGGCGTTGTCTTTCTCGTGTCCAGTAATTTCGCGCGTGTACCTTCCAGGATGTTAACTAAAGAACGCGTGTAGGTCGCAATCCCCGACATGCGTTGCATGCAATTCAGAACCAAACGTTCGGCTTTCAAGATCGATTGCGAAGATCCACTGACTTCTAATACCACTTGTCCAGGCTCAATCCAGGTTCCATCGTGGATGAATACCTTCACTTGTAATGCGGGATCTACTTCCTTGAAAATAGCCAGTGAAAGTTCCACTCCGGCCAAAATTCCCCGATCTTTCACCTTCAGTTGCGCCGTTCCTTTCGCATCCGCCGGGACGGTTGAAAGGGAGGTATGGTCGCCGTCACCCACATCTTCCCGAAGGGCTGATTGGATGAAAGCTTGAACGTACAAGGGGTCAGTATAGTGAAACATTGGGCTGTTTTTACGCCCCAAAAATACGAAAATTACCCGGAGAATTGATTTCTAAGAAAAATATCCTATTTTTGCTCTCTACAATGCAAAAGAAGGTTAAAATATCCCATCTCATCCTGTTTATCCCGGTGCTTTTTTGGCTCGTGGCTAAGCCTATCTCCCTGTTCGCAGTAGAGACAGGTGCAGTAAAGACGGAAAAGACTTCTAAGCACACGATTGTAAAGGCTGAACAGCATGTTTATCAGTCTGCTACAACTTTACAACTTGATTTTCCGCAAGATTGGAACTTCACCAGCCCTACCGAAATCTTCGTTGCGCGCTCGATGCAAGCCATTAAGTTGCCTGCATTCACTCATCGCACGCAATTCTTACGAATTTTATTTACCCAATTTATAGCCACTCTGGCGCCGTGAGGCAATGAGTCCGAAGGGAATGAGTCCGAAGTCCGGAGGGGATAAGTCCGTAGGGAGGTAGTCCGAAGTCCGGAGGCACCATTCACCACTCACCACTCACCATTCACCATTTATTTACCATTTACCATTCACCATTAACCATTTAAGTTATGCGTTACAAAAGTGCCATTATTTGGCTGTCTACGATTATTTCAGCCTTATGTATTTTCTTCCTATCGTTTACGTGGAAGTCTAATCAATTAAAAGAGCAAGCCATCAAGTATGCAACAACGGCAGATGGCAAAGTAGATGCAGCGAAGCGTTTACATTTCATTGATTCCCTTTGGAAACAACCGGTATATATCGGATATACTTTACAAGAAGTGACTCAGTATGCTTTACAAAAAGGTCTTGACTTAGAAGGTGGTTTGCACGCGGTATTAGAGGTTTCTCCAGCAGAGATCTTGCGTGCTTTATCTGGAAAAAGTAATGATCCAGCATTCGAGAAGGCGTTAGCAGCGGCAGGTGCGGCGCAAGCGACTTCGACGAAATCGTTCAACGAATTGTTCTACGATGAATTCGCGAAGGCGGCTCCTAACCAAACTTTGGCATCCGTATTCGCTAATTCAGTAAACCGCGGTAAAATTTCTTCCACTTCAACTGATTCACAAGTGAAGAAGGTGATCGATGCAGAGATTGACGGTGCGGTAGATCGCGTTTACAAGATCATCCAAGCGCGTATCGATAAATTCGGTGTAGCTAACCCGAACATCCAACGTCTACCAGGTACTAACCGTATCCAGGTTGAATTACCGGGTGTAGAGAATCCAGAGCGTGCACGTAAATTATTATCAGGTGCAGCGAAATTAGAATTCGTAGAGTGTTATGAATTGAACGAATATGGCGGAGGCTTAAATGCGTTAGGCGCATTATTAGATAGAGAAGCGAAAGCTCCAGTAGCAACTGCACCAGCGGCGGCTCCGGCGACGAAGGATACGGCGGCTAATGCTTTGGCAAACAAATTAGCAGCAGCTCCTGCGACAAAGGATTCAGGAAAAGCAAAAGCAGATACGTCTGCAGGTTCCGCTTTAACGAAATTATTCTTGCCTTTAGGAAACAACATCGGTGTATATGTAAAGGATACAGCTCGTGTGAATGCTTTGTTTGCTCGTGCTGAAGTGAAAGCGATGTTCCCTGCGAACTTAACGTTTGCTTGGGCAGCGAAAGGAATTCCAGCTAAGAATGGCGACGAGATCCTTTCTTTAGAGGCTTTGAAAAAAGCTGAAGGTCAATCAGCTCCATTAGAAGGTGATGTGATCACGGATGCAGCACAAGATTTTGATCAAGCAGGTCGTGCGGAAGTAACGATGGCGATGAACGGAACGGGTGCTCGTATTTGGAAAAACTTAACAGGTGCGAACATTGGACGTCGTATCGCGATCGTTTTAGATGGTTATGTGTATTCTGCTCCTGTTATTAACGGTGAGATTCCAGGTGGTCGTTCTTCAATCTCAGGAAGCTTCTCTGTAGAGGAGGCAAAAGATTTAGCGAACGTTTTGAAAGCAGGTAAATTGCCAGCTCCTACCCGTATCGTAGAAGATGCGTTTATCGGTCCTTCTTTAGGGGCTGAGTCGATCAACCAAGGGTATATGTCCATGGGATTAGGTTTATTATTAGTGATCGTGTTTATGATCGGTTACTATGGAACTCCGGGTTGGATGGCAAACTTAGCCTTGTTCTTTAACGTCTTCTTTATCGCAGGTGTTTTAGTCCAAATCCAAGCAGCGTTAACCCTTCCAGGTATCGCAGGTATCGTGTTAACGTTAGGTATGGCGGTCGATGCGAACGTATTGATTAACGAGCGTATCCGCGAGGAATTACATAAAGGAAAAGGCTTGCTTGATGCGATTAACATTGGTTACGAGAAAGCGTTAAGTGCGATTTTAGATGGTAACATCACGACGGTATTGATCGGTGTGATCTTAATTATCTTCGGTTCCGGTTCTGTAAAAGGTTTCGGGGTAACACTTTGTATCGGTCTTGTTACATCCGTATTTACATCTGTTTATATTTCTCACATCTTAATTGATTGGATGGCTAAACGTCAAATCAAAGCAGGTAAGGGGAAAGAAATGACATTCGAAACATTCATCTCGCGTGATCTATTCAAAGGAATGAACTTCGATTTCATCGGAAAGCGTAAGTATTCGTATTGGTTCTCTTGGTCATTAATCGCTATTGGAGCTATCGTGTTATTTATGCAAGGTGGTTTCAACCTAGGGGTGGATTTCAAAGGTGGTCGTTCGTACGTGGTTGAGTTTGCTTCTCCAGTAGAATCTGGAAAAGTGAAAGAAGCGTTAGCGGATGATTTCGGTGGAAAAGGCGTTGAAGTGAAAACATTCAACGGTCCTACGAAATTGAAAGTAACGACGTCTTACCTAGTGGAAGATGAGTCGATTACGGCTAATAATAAAGTGCGTACGGCTTTAGAAACAGGATTGAAAGAGTTCTCCGCACAAGGTCCTAAAGTTCTTTCGGAGTCCAAAGTAGGAGCAACCGTAGCCGATGATATTTTGACACAATCATTCGTGTCGATCTTCTATGCTTTGATCGCGATCTTTATCTACATCTTGATTCGTTTCCGTAAATGGCAATATTCATTAGGTGGTATTGTTGCCTTAGTTCACGATACGTTAGTGGTATTAGGAATGGTAGGTATCGTTCGTTTGTTTGGCTTCGAATTAGAAATCGACCAAGTATTTATCGCGGCGGTATTAACGGTGATTGGTTATTCGATTAACGATACTGTGGTAGTATTTGACCGTATCCGTGAGGAGATTGGTTTAGATGCTGACTTAGGAAACAAAGAATTGATGATCAAAACGATCAACGAATCGATTAACCACACGATGTCTCGTACAGTGATGACTGCGACTACCGTATTCCTAGTAGTAACGGTGTTATTAATCTTCGGTGGCGACGTGTTAAGAGGTTTCTCTTTCGCGATGTTTATCGGGGTAGTGTTTGGTGCTTATTCGTCTATTTTCGTGGCGGCACCGATTGTGATTGACTTCGGAACTTCGAAGAAAGTAAAGAAATAGTTTATCATGCTGGTTGCTCGAAAGGGTGACCAGCATTTTTTTTGTATTTCATCCTAAAAACTAGAATTATGAATAACAGTATTTGGAGAAAAAAACCAATGCACATGTTTGAGCAAGACATGCAAAAAAGTGAGCTCAAGCGCGTATTAGGGAAATGGAGTTTAACGGCTATCGGTATCGGTGCTATTATCGGTGGTGGTGTTTTCGTATTAACAGGAACGGCAGCACACTATCACGCGGGTCCTGCTTTAGCTTTATCCTTCGTGATTGCGGGGATTGGCTGTATTTTCGCAGCCCTTTGCTACGCAGAGTTTGCGGCGATGTTACCGGTAGAAGGTAGCGCCTATGCCTATGCTTACGGAACGGTAGGTGAATTGTTTGCTTGGATTATTGGTTGGGGATTGATCCTCGAATATGCGATGGGCGCAATGACAGTCGCCGTGAGTTGGTCCGGATACTTTAATAAACTCCTCCATCTCTTTGGACTACATTTGCCTGAAAATTTAACAAATGACCCAGTTACTTTTGGTGGAGCTGCGGTGAATTTACCAGCTTTAATCATCGTTTGGTTTGTGACTTGGATTCTTGTTAAAGGGATCAAAGAAGCAGCTAGCGCGAACAACTTAATCGTTGTATTGAAAGTGGCTGTGATTTTATTTGTGATCATCATGGGTGCGTTCTATATCGATGTAGCGAACTGGACTCCATTTATCCCTGAAGAGACTTTAGTGAAACACGAAAGTGGCGAGATGCTTCCAGCTTACGGCTGGGGTGGTATCATCTCTGGAGCGTCAGCGATCTTCTTTGCGTATATTGGTTTTGATGCCGTGTCTACCCAAGCAGGGGAGGCGATCAATCCGAAGAAAGATATGCCATTTGCGATTATCGCGTCTTTATTGATTTGTACGGTATTGTACATTGCGGTTTCTTTAGTGTTAACCGGTATGATCAATTACAAAGACATTACGGGGGATGCTTTGAAAGCGCCAGTAGCCTTTGCATTTGATAAAGCAGGACAACCTTGGGCTGTATTTATCATTACTGCGGCAGCGACAGCGGGTTTATTATCCGTTATGTTGGTGATGATGTTAGGTCAAACACGTGTGTTCTTAGGTATGGCGAAAGATGGTTTATTGCCAAAATTCTTCGCAGAAGTTCACCCTACCTTCAAAACACCTTACAAATCAACGATTTTAGTAGGTGCGGTTGTTTCGATTGTTGCTGGTTTCACCCCGATTTCTTTATTGGGTGATATGACTAGCTTCGGTACTTTATTCGCCTTCACCATGGTTTGTTTAGCGGTATGGATTCTTCGTTTCAGAGATCCAAACCGTGATCGTCCATTCAAAGTGTCTGGCTTAAATATCATTGCTCCACTAGGCATCTTAGTGAATACGTTCTTAATCTTGAACTTAGGCCGCACAGCGCAATTATTTGCATTAGCTTGGTTATTGTTCGGATTAGTGGTTTACTTCATATATGGTAGACCAAGATCATTGCTGAATACGAGAGAGTAATTCTATCTATGAGAAGGAGCCGGGGCGAAAGCCCCGGCTTTTTTTTGCCCTTTTAATTCCCCCATTTTTGGCGTATTTTTGCACCTTGATTTTTAATGAAGAACGAATGAGTCAGATAGTAACTGAAATTGCGAAACGTAGAACCTTTGGGATTATTTCTCACCCCGATGCTGGTAAAACCACATTGACGGAGAAATTGCTTCTCTTCGGGGGAGCGATCCAAACAGCCGGTGCCGTAAAATCAAATAAGATTAAGAAAGGCGCCACGTCTGACTTTATGGAGATCGAACGTCAGCGTGGAATCTCGGTCGCGACTTCCGTGATGACCTTCGAGTACAATCAATTAAAAATCAATATCCTGGATACGCCGGGTCACAAGGACTTCGCAGAAGACACCTACCGGACCTTAACGGCAGTGGATTCCGTGATCTTAGTCATTGACTGCGTGAAGGGTGTGGAGGAACAAACGGAGCGTCTGATGGAGGTTTGCCGCATGCGCAAGACTCCCGTGATCATCTTCATTAATAAGATGGACCGCGAAGGCCAAAACCCGTTCGATCTTTTGGACGAATTAGAACAAAAATTAGGCATCTCTGTGCGCCCGTTGACTTGGCCGATTAATATGGGCCAAAACTTCAAAGGCGTATACAACCTCATGGAAAAATCGCTGAATTTGTTCTCAGCGAATAAGACCAAAATAGAAAAAGAAGTCGTCGCTGTCGACATCGATTCCGCTGATTTAGACACCCGCGTGGGAGAAAGAGATGCGAATCAATTACGTGAAGACGTCGAGCTAATCGACGGCGTTTATGAGCCCTTCGATCGCAATGATTACCTGTCTGGTGATATTGCCCCTGTGTTCTTTGGTTCAGCTGTTAACAACTTCGGCGTTCAAGAACTTTTAGATACGTTTACCCGCATCGCACCTTCGACGCAAGCGCGTGGCACCGATATTCGTACCGTGGAACCAGAGGAAAAGAAATTCACCGGATTCATCTTCAAAATCCACGCAAACTTAGACCCGAAACACCGCGACAGAATCGCCTTCTTACGCATCTGTTCAGGTACTTTCAAACGCAACACTTTCTACCAACACATCCGCTTAAAGAAGAACGTTCGTTTCGCGAACCCTTACAACTTTATGGCCCAAGACAAAGAGGTCATTGAAGAAGGTTTCCCAGGCGACGTAGTAGGTCTTTATGATACTGGTAACTTCAAAATTGGGGATACACTCACCGAAGGCGAAGTATTGAACTACCAAGGCATTCCCTCTTTCTCTCCTGAAATTTTCAAGGAGTTGATTAATCTCGATCCGATGAAGGCCAAACAGCTCGAAAAAGGCATCGATCAATTAACCGACGAGGGAGTTGCCCAATTATTCTTGCAACCACAATTAGGTAACCGCAAAATCGTAGGAACGGTAGGTGAACTTCAATACGAAGTAATCCAATACCGTCTCGAGCATGAATACGGCGCTAAGTGTCGCTTCGACGGCATGTCCGTAACAAAAGCCTGCTGGATCACTTCAGAAGATCCGAAGAAGTTGCAAGAATTCGTTCGTTTAAAAGGCCAAAATATCGCCCAAGACAAAGACGGTAATTATGTCTTCTTAGCCGAATCAGATTGGATTCTACGCATGAATCAAACGAACAATCCGGAGATTGAATTCCACTTTACGAGTGAGTTTAAGTTAGCATAAAAAAAAGGCCTCTGATATGAGGCCTTTTTTTATGCGAATAGAGTAGAGAGTATAGATAGTAGAGTATAGATTAAAGCATAAAGCACAAAGAATAAAGTTTGGATCTCCTGCAGGGATGACTTTATGAAATGCTTGTATACAAAATGATCACATTATAATTTGATTGCCATATAGGGATTGCCTCATATGTAGCAGTCTAACATTATCTACGCCTGGAATCACTCTATTTTTGATTTCAAATAAAATAATAGTTACTAGTCGATTTATTTCTTCCAAACTTGGTTGTTTTCCGTCAATCCTAGGATCACCTGCAATGAATGGTAATATAAACCATTTGTTCGTAGCCAAGGGGTTAGATTTTATCCAATATGGCTCGCTACTTTTTATTCGATCCACCACAAATTTTAGTCCGGCGGAATCTAGATTTCCTTCATGAGTAATATTATTTACAATTCCCTTTTCATCCACATTGAACACAAAAACATTGATGGAATAAGTAGTTGTATCAATGTATCCATTTTCAACATAAGTCGCGAAACTGTTTCTGAATTCTGAATTTTTGAATTCTATTTCATTCGCTTCCTTCAATTGACCTTTACTTGTGAATAAAAATGTACAAAAGATGAATGTTAATGCTGATTTAATTATTGCAGTATTTCCCATGATTCATATTGTTTAAATAGTTTGCATAATTCGAAATTGATAAATTTATTGAATTGTGTAGAATAGAATTTGGTAATATATTTTTTGTGTAAAATCCGGTTGATCTTAAGCCAGAATAACTAATATTTTTAGCTTCAGATGGGTGCATATGGTAAATTGAAATAAGCATTTCACTTATACCATTTGTATAATTTTCAATAATTTGATTGTGTTCTGTTAATCCATCAATATTTATATAAACGTGAAGCATTTCATGTAAAATTGTAGCAGCAATAAATTCTTTTGAAGCTTGATTAAGCGTGACAGGATTTAATGAAATAGTGTTATCTACTGTATTTCCAAAGATTCTATTTATGATATCATATTCTAGCCCATTTACCTTTTTTTTGGAATAACTGATGGGTAATTCTTTTTCATTAATTGTAAAATTCAAACCAGAATTCTCGAGACCGAACTTTCGTAAAATCTCCCCAACCCTTCCATAAGCATTCCCTGCTTGTAATTCCTCTAACACTTGTATAAAACAGGGGTTAGTTAAGTTATTCGTAATTTTAGTATAATTGTAGTCGGAGAAATTTATTGGACTGGAATTGCCACCACCACCCCCACCCCCAAAATAGGGGAGGTAGCCTTGTGAATAATCTTCACTTCCACCATAATGTACATCAGTCCAAGCGCTCCAATCACTCCCATTTAATCGAGGTGCTGTTACAATTACCTCATTGAGCATGGTACCTACTTCGATATCATTTCTCATTTCGCGGTAAGGGATGTTTGATTTTTTTCTTGATGGTGGTCGACTAATGATCCCATTTTTCAGCAAGATTCCTGAGATTGAATACACTTTTAGCTCAAGTCCGTTTTTGAGAGGAGAATATATTTTATAAACCGCTTCTTGTTTTCCAGCATCTATAAAAAATATGAGTTCTTTAATATTTGCCGAATCTCTTACAGGTACAGAATAGGCCAAGGAACTATCTGATAGTTGTAAGGTAATCATTTTGTCCCATTGGACTACTTCGAGAGAAGCTGGATTTTTGTTTAATCCGTACCAGGTAGAAATGGAATTTTCTGGTTCGATTATTGTCTCTTTCGTACAAGAGAGTAAGGAAATTACGCAGGTTAGAATTAGCCCGCTGAGGATGGATATTTGATTTTTCATTTTAGTGGTTTATTTTCTCAAAGGTGAGTCAATTCAACCACTATAAAAATCAGTAAACTGATAATTCGGTTAATGCATAAAGCTTTATCAGTTCACTTATAATAAGAGCGCTATTTGTGAATCTCTTAATTTGACTCATTTGATTATTAACTGGTTTTTTAGCTTGTATTTCTTGCTGGCTAAAGCAAGTCTTGCTAATATTTGATCAGGAGTCATATCTTTCATCTCTAGGCTAATTTTTGTTTTAATACGACGAAAAGTTTTCACTGTATCAAATCTTTCCTTTACTTGTAATTCCTTTTTCATAAGATTTCCCTTGGGGATTTAATTGGAATTTTAACGTAACCATAGGCTGAATTTACGTCATTATAACCAGTAATTCTATTTGAGTTTACAATATGTTTGAAGTTCCAACTCAAAAGGGCATCTACTTTACAAATAGTAGCTGTCGCGATATGAATGCAGTCATCTAAACTTGTATAGCCCACAACTTTGTGTTTAATATAATGACCTGCTAATTCGAGGCATTCCGGAGTTACTGAAATTTTCTGTTTGAAAGGAAGGGGTATTTTTTCTACTAATTTACTTATTCGACTAGGGGCTAGAATCAATTCTTGTTCACATAAATCAGAGTAGATGCACAAAATTTCACCTTCTAATACTAGATCAAAAATTTGCATCGTTTCTTTTGAAAATTCGGGATCAAAAAAACCGCCAAATACGGAAGTGTCAAAATAATATCGCTGAATCATTTGAGGAATTAAATGTTCAGCAATGAAATCAAATTTTAATCGATGGGAATAGATTTAACTGATAATCTAGTTCGAATATCATTCTTTTTATAAAACATAAAAAGCATAGAGCGTAAAGCACAAAGAATAAAGTTCGAATCTCCTTCGGAGATGATTGTTAGATTGTAGAGTAGAGAGAATAGAGTATAGATTTAAAATCTACCATCTCTACTCTATAATCTATGCTCTATTCTCTCTACTCTACTATCTCTTATCTAAACTAACCCTAAATCCCCCTGAATCACCCCCACCTTCTTCTGCAATTCTGCATACACGGTAAAGAAGTCAGCCGCAGAAGATAAAGGAGCGTTTACAGAAACATAGAACTTAATTTTAGGCTCGGTACCCGATGGACGAGCGGATACTTTAGATCCGTCGGCTAAAATTAATTGAATAACATTCGATGCTTCGATGCCTAAGCCTACTTTAATAGGAGTGGTTTCGCCCGTTAATAAGTCGGTAGAAACTAATCCCTCATAATCTAAAACGCGAACTGGTTTCGAACCTGCTACGGTAGCTGGGACGTTCGAGCGCAAGTTGATCATCATTTGTTTGATCTCCTCGGCGCCGGCTTTTCCTTTTTTGGTCAATGAAATTAGACCCTCGTAGTAGAAATTGTTTTCTACGTACATTTCGGCTAGGAAGTCGAAGAGCGATTTGCCTTGATCTTTCGCGTAAGCCGTTAGTTCTGCGATCATCGCGCAAGAGGCCACCGCGTCCTTATCGCGCACTGCATCGCCAATTAAATAGCCGTAAGACTCTTCTCCTCCGCCTAGGAACTTTTCTTTTCCTTCTAGTTCGCGGATTACTTGGGCGATGTATTTGAAACCGGTTAGGGTATTATAGCAAGGTACGCCTTTAGACGCGCACATTTTGTCGATTAAATCGGTCGTTACGATGGTTTTCGCGGCGAACTCGTTGCCCTTTAAATCCGATACTTTTAACAAGTAATAAAGGATTAGGCTTGCCATTTGATTCCCGTTTAACAGGGCCCATTCGCCGTCTGGGCTTTTCACAGCGGCTCCCACGCGGTCTGCATCGGGGTCTGTGGCGATGACGAGGTCGGCATCGATTTCTTTGGCCTTATTTAATGCCAAAGTCAAAGCTTCCTTCTCCTCTGGATTCGGGTAAATCACCGTAGGGAAATTTCCGTTTGGAATCGCTTGCTCTTCTACAACCGTCACCGCTTCGAATCCTAATAGGGCCAAAGCAGGCGGCACTAAAGTAATCCCCGTTCCGTGAATAGGGGAGAAGACGATTTTAAGGTCCTTTTGGCGCTTAATCACTTCCGGCTGGCGGCAGTTAACTAAAATAGTTTGTAAGTATGCCTCGTCGATAGCGCCATCTAACAGGTGCAACAAGGCATCGTTTCCTTCGAATTTAATGTCCGCAATACTCGTGATGGCGTTTACCTCTTTCACGATGTTCTTGTCGTGTGGAGCAACTACCTGAGATCCATCAGACCAATAGGCCTTGTAGCCGTTGTATTCTTTTGGGTTGTGCGACGCCGTGATTACTAATCCTGCTTGGCAGCCTAAATGGCGCACCGTGAAAGAAAGTTGTGGCGTAGGACGCAAAGCTGGGAATAGGTAGACTTCGATGCCGTTTGCGGTAAAAATGTCCGCTGCGATACGCGTGAATTCAGGTGAATTGTTGCGGGAATCGTGCGCGATGGCAACTTTGATTTTTTGGCCTGGAAATGAGGCATTCAAGTAGTTTGCAAAGCCTTGTGTGGCAGCGCCTACCGTGTATTTGTTCATTCGATTCGAGCCTACGCCCATTTCGCCGCGCATTCCACCTGTCCCAAATTCCAGGGATTTGTAGAATGAGTCCGTCAATGTCGTCTGGTCGCCTTTCGCGATCAAATCTTGGATGGTTGCCTTGGTTTCAGCGTCGTAAGGGCCTGAAAGCCATTGGTCAATTGTTTGTTGCGTGGTCGAATCTAAGGTCATATTATGCGGAAATTGTGCCAGTGAACACTTGTTTCGCTGGGCCGATCAAGAAAATATTGGTAAAACCGGTGATAGCATCGCCGTCGAAATTGACCGCTAATTCACCACCTAGGGTTTTGATTTTAATAGGAGTTTGTACGTTTTTAAACGTTTTGGCCACTAAAGCCGCCGCCGTCACGCCCGTACCACACGAATAGGTCTCATCTTCCACGCCGCGTTCGTAGGTGCGGACGAAGAGCGTTTGGTCATCCAATTTTTCAACGAAGTTTGCATTCGTCCCATTCATAGGCTGGTATGCCTCGGAGTAGCGGATCGCTGCACCGGTATTTTTGACATCATAAAACTGCACCTGATTCGTAAAACGCACGAAATGGGGCGAACCCGTATTCGTAAAATAGTCATCATTGTGCTGCTCGATGCCCGGAACATCCATCATTTGCAAGGCGATGGTCTCTGGTGTAATATAGGCCAAATGGGGTCCATCTACCGCGATAAAGTGTGCTTTCTCGGTCACGATGCCTAAATCTGCCGCAAAGCGAACTAAACAGCGACCACCATTACCACACATCGTGCCCTCGGTTCCATCGGAATTATAATAAACCATTCGGAAATCATAGCCCTCAGCCTCTTGCAAGAGCATAAAGCCATCAGCCCCTATCCCAAAACGGCGGTGGCAAAGCAACGCAATCGCCTCTTGATCTAGGCCAAAAGTCTTAGCGCGGTCATCGACCACCACAAAATCATTTCCAGTTCCTTGGTATTTGTAAAAATGCATAAGGCAATTTAAGAAATTTGGCTTAAATATCGCTCCTTAATTATCCTAAGGTGGTGTTTTTCATGGCCAGCAATCATCCAAGCTAATGCTCGCGCACTGATCGATTTACCGTTTGCCTGGCCCATTTGGTTCCATTGCTTGCTGGAAAATGAGTTCAATAAAACTAAGGACGCGACACGGGTAGCCTTGTATTGTGCTAAAATATCCATCGCTTCCTGCGTTTCGTATTCTGATGCCGCCTGGTATTCATTTTCGTCAAATCCTGGTAAGGCTGTTTTTTCGCCTCTGGATAGGGCCAAAACTCGGTATGAAAAGATTCTTTCCGTATCAACCATATGTCCTAATAAACCTTTCAGGCTCCACTTTCCTGCTGCATAGGCGAACTCTGCTTGACCTTTAGGTAAATTATCATACAAGTCGATGATTTCTTTGGACTGATTTTTCAATACCTCGAATAAATTTTCTTCTTTCTCAAAACTCAGATATTCAGCGAAATACGGAGCATTCGGGTATTCATAGCTAGCAGGTAAATGCATATTTTCTTATTTTTTTACCCAAAGGTATTGTTTCAAAGCAGAAAATCCCTAATTTTGTGCCACCAATTACAAGACGGTCCGGTAGTTCAGTTGGTTAGAATACATGCCTGTCACGCATGGGGTCGCGGGTTCGAGTCCCGTCCGGACCGCCAAATATAAATTAAGTCTCTGATTTTCAGGGACTTTTTTTATGCCCGGTGCTAAATCGGGTGCTATAAATAAATTCTATTTTTATTTAAAGTAAATATTCCTTCACTTTAAGACTCCTGATTAAATATACTTTGTAACATTATTCATAGTATTTGTCTATTTTTCATAAGTATATTTAGGAAGGATTCCCCAATTTTATTGAATGAAGACTTTTATTAATTCGCTTCTTTTAGCTTTTATTATTCTGATTGCTAATTCATGTTCCTTCAAAAAAGAATACAAATACCGTATTGTTTTTTTACAATGCTGTCACGATGATTGGCGAAATGTGATGAATAGTGAAATGAGAAGGGAGTTGGCATTTCATCCAGATATTAAGTTTGAAATCATTGAATCGTATAGTGACACTAAAAAGCAATTAGAACAGATTAAGGAAATTGATAAGCAAAAAATTGACTTATTAATTATTTCTCCCAACGAATCCAAGTCCTTTTCCACTGCTATCGATGAAATATATAAGTCGGGGATTCCAGTAATTTATGTTGATCGAAAAACTAATTCCGAACAATATTCTGCTTTCATTGGAGCAGATAACTATGAAATAGGAAAAACGGCAGGCAAGTTTATCGCTAGTCAGTTTAAAGGTCGAGGGAATGTCATTGAATTAGAATTGGAAATGACCTCTTCACCTGCCATCGAAAGAAATCGTGGATTTAATGAGGCTATTAACCTTTATCCCGAACTGAATAAAGTGGCGACTCTCGAAGTCAAAAATATCGAATTAGATATAAATAAGAAATTAGCAGGTACATTAAAAAATCACCCTGAAACGAATATTATTTTCGCGCACACTGATTTTTTAGCATTATCTGCCTATCGGACGGCCCAAAAATTAGGGAAAGCAAAAGACTTATTCTTTGTTGGTATTGATGCAATTCCGGTGATAAATGGTATGCAATTGGTTAAAAATGGCACATTAAATGCCACTTTATTGTATCCTACGGGTGGCGCTGAGGTAATCCAAACCGCTGTTAAAATTCTTAATAGACAAGCCTATAATAAAGAAACGAAGCTTTTGACAAATGTGATAACATCGGATAATGTCAATATAATGTTATCCCAAATCCAGAAAATAAAAGAACAACAAGTTGAAATTGAGCGGGAAACATTAAAAATTAATGATTTGAATAAAACCTACTCAACCCAAGGAAACCTTTTATATTTTATAACTGCTTTGCTTACGGTTATGGTTGTTTTAGGGGTTTTCCTGTATTTTCTTTTAAATGAAAAACAGCAGTCTAATCGAATTTTAGAAGAGCAAAATTTGGCAATTCTCGAACAAAAAAATGAAATAGAAAAAGTGTCTCTTTTAGCAAAAAAAGCAACAGAAGACAAAATGAGGTTTTACTCCTATATTTCACATGAATTCAAAACACCTTTGAGCCTGATCCTTACTCCGACTGAGGATTTGTTGCAAAGAAAAAGTACCGACTTAAAGGAAATACAATTAACTCTAAAATTGATCAATAAAAATGCTTATCGCCTATTACGTCTCGTTGATCAATTTTTAGAGATGAGAAAGTTGGATGCAGGGAAAATGGAATTAGAAATTGGACAAAATGATTTAGTTGCTTTTATCAAAGATATAGTACAAGATTTTAATTTAAAGGCAAAACAAAAACAGATTGACCTTCAATTTATTAGTCCTTTTAAAGAGATTCAATTCGGATTTGATCCTGAAAAATTAGACAAGGTCTTATTCAATCTCATTTCAAATGCTTTCAAATACACCCCAGATGGGGGCTTGATTCACGTGTCAATTTTAAGAAATATAGATAAAATTGAAATAAACATTGCCGATAATGGGATCGGTATGACCCCCGAAGAAAAAGCTAATGCTTTTGATTTGTTTTACAGAGGAAACAAAAATATTTCTTTAGGAACAGGATTAGGCTTGGCTCTTTCACAAGAGTTTGTTGCCTTGCACAAGGGAGAAATCACGATAAATTCAGAAAAAGGCAAAGGGACCACCTTCAGAATTGTACTTCCTATCATGGAGGTAAAGCACCTTTTGTTAGATAATCCTGTACTAGTTTCTTCTAAAAATAATACTGAATTTGAGGAGGATAGTGCTCTGATGATAGAAAATAATACGCAACTCACGTTTGAGAATACGATAATCTTGATTGAAGACAATCATGATTTGAACCAATTTCTAACCCGAAAATTAGGAAAAAACTATACAGTAGTTGCTACGGATAACGCAGAAGATGGTTGGCAAGAAATTTTAACCTGTATTCCTGACATAATTATTTGTGATGTGATGTTGCCCGGTATGGATGGCTTTGCTTTGACACAGAGGGTAAAATCTGATTTCAGAACCTCTCACATTCCGGTAATTTTATTGACTGCTAAAAGTCAAATTGAAAGTCAAATTGAAGGGACAAAAGCTGGGGCGGATGATTATATTTTAAAACCGTTCAACCAGCAATTATTAGAGGAAAAATTGAAAGGTTTGGTTGAAAATCGAGAACGTATGAGACGCAGATTCTCAACTGAAGTTATTCATCCCAATCAAGTTCAGAAAGGAGAAAGAAGATTTTTAATTGAATTTGAAGCATTAATCGAAAAGAATATTCAAGACAGTTCACTATCAGTCGAGAAATTAAGTCAAGAGTTAGGAATGTCCAGAGTTCAGTTATTTAGAAAAGTATCAGCCTTGACAAACCGAAATGTGGCGGATTACATTGCTGATTATAAATTGCGAAAAGCAAAGATTCTCTTAAATGATCATGAAAAAAACATTTCCGAGATTGCTTACGAGTTAGGCTTCAGTACCCCAAGTTATTTTACGACCTTCTTCAAACAAAAGACAGATAAGACGCCAAGTGATTGGCGGAATAGTTAAATGTATCAATTTTGGTATTTCGTGTTACAATCCTTGTATTATGAGATTGATCTCTCTTTAAATATTATATAAAGTGCTGATAATAAAGTACTTAAAAATTGTTACAGAACTGTAAGTATTTGAAAGAATTCTAATATCCTACCCTAAAGTATTGCTCTAATTTTGATTCATTAAAAACGTAACAAGTTTGTAATGAATCAAAATATTAAAATATTTTTCTGGTCGCTCTCAGCTTCTTTGGGCGGTTTTCTTTTTGGCTTCGATACGGCCGTAATTTCTGGTGTTGAACAAACACTTCAAAAACTTTGGGAACTCAATTCCTTAGAACACGGAGTGACCGTTTCCATTGCTTTAATAGGTACTGTTGTAGGCTCTCTAATTGGTGGTATTCTTGCCTATAAATTTGGCAGAAAAAAATCGCTTTTCATTATCGGCATTCTTTATTTGCTTTCTTCTTTAGGTACCGCTTATGCTTTCGATTGGTCGGTATTTTTAATATTCAGATTTATGGGCGGTCTAGGAGTTGGTGTTTCATCGGTCGTTGCTCCCTTGTATATATCCGAAATCGCTCCAGCTCACAAGCGCGGACGTTTGGTAGCGATGTTTCAGTTCAATATCGTTTTAGGGATTTTAATGGCCTACCTGTCAAATTACTTTTTATCTGGTATAGGTGAAAATGAGTGGCGTTGGATGTTAGGTGTACAAGCCTTCCCTTCGCTTATTTTTACCATTACGGTTATGTTAATTCCTGAAAGCCCACGCTGGTTGATACTTCAAAGAGGAGATGTTTCCACCGCACGAACTATTCTTCATTCTATTGACAAAGATGCTGCTGAGAAGATCATCGTCTCAATCCAGAAAAATACCACTAAAGCGAAAGTAGTTTTGTTCCAAAAAGCCTATAATCGGCCAATCTTGTTAGCAGTGTTATTTGCGGTATTTAACCAAGTTTCTGGTATCAATGCCATTATATATTTCGCTCCTCGCATTTTTGAAATGGGAGGTATTGGTAAAGATTCGGCTTTATTGTCTTCGGCGGGAATTGGGCTAATGAACCTCATTTCTACATTGTTAGGTATTTCGATGATTGATCATTTTGGACGCCGAACCTTAATGAAGGTAGGCTCCGTCGGACTTATTCTTACACTTATTTTGGTTTCTCAGGCATTATTTAGCCAACAAATGAGTTTAAATGTTCCTTTTTATCTTTTCGCGTATATCTCTTTCTTTGGTTTCTCTCAAGGAGCAGTTATTTGGGTGTTTATCTCGGAAATATTTCCTAATGAAGTCCGAGCTAATGGACAAGCCTTAGGCAGTTTTACACATTGGCTAATGGCGAGTTTCATCACTTTTACCTTCCCTTATTTTGCTGAAACCTTTGGGGGTGGGATCGTCTTTGCCTTTTTTGCTTCTATGATGGTTTTACAATTGCTTTTTGTATGGAAACTCATGCCTGAAACTAAAGGAAAATCACTTGAAAACATGGATAACATAATAATTACGCACTAGAAATATGCAGATTCATAAAAACAAGATCATTTGCTTTGGCGAAATGCTTTGGGATATGCTTCCTACAGGAAAAATGCCTGGTGGAGCCCCCATGAATGTTGCTATTCAATTGAAAAATATGGGTAATAATGCTGTAATCATTAGTAGAGTGGGCACAGATGATTTAGGGAATGAGTTGCTCAGATTTATAAAAGATAATGGGCTATCAACGCAATTTATCCAACACGGACAAACGCACCTAACTGGTGTTGTGAAAGTGAATATTGAAGATAAAAATAATGTTAGCTACAAAATTGTCAAACCCGTAGCTTGGGATTATATCGGAGTAGAAAATGATGCATTGGAAGCAGTTAAACATTCGGATTGTTTCGTCTTTGGAAGTCTTTCAGCCAGGTCAGAGGAAACCTTTAATACACTTAAAATACTCTTGGAGGTGGCAAAGTTTAAAGTGTTGGACATTAATTTACGCCCACCTTATTACAACAAAGAAACTATCACGTTTTTACTGAAAAAAGCAGATTTTCTGAAACTTAATCACCTTGAATTAGATGAAATATCAGGCTGGTTTTGTACCAAAGGGACAATTCAAGAAAACCTAAATCATTTGTCCGAATTATTTAACATCGATACGATTTGTGTAACACAGGGTGAAGATGGAGCAATGCTTTTACATCAAAAGGAGTTTTTCCACAGTTCGGGATTTGTGGTTGATGTAGTGGATACAATTGGCAGCGGTGATTCTTTTTTAGCCTCCTTTATCTCAAATTTCTTAAAAAACGTCGCCCTTGAAAATGCCCTGATTGAAGCATGTGCAGTGGGAGCATTTGTGGCCACCCACCATGGAGCTTCTCCTCTTATTTCCAAAGAACAAATTCAGCTTTTAATAAATAATCATTCAGTACGAGTTCCTTTTAGTAAAGTTTAATACATACAATTAAAACAATTCAAATTATGAAAAAAACCCTATTATCTTTTATTGTGATGTTTTTAACATTACAAGCGGCTTATGCCCAACGCCAGGTGACTGGCACGGTCCGAGGAGGCGACAATAATGTGCCTCTCATCGGTGCAAGTGTACTAGTGACTGGTACAAAAATTGGTGCAATCACCGATGTAAATGGCAAGTTTTCAGTTTCAGTTTCTGAAAGTGCTTCTACTATTCAAGTAAGTTTTAGTGGGTATGAAAAACAGGACGTATCCATTAAAGGAGTTAGCGATGTACAAATTACCTTAGCTTATGGAAAAGAATTGAGCGAAGTAGTAGTAGTTGGTTATACATCTCAAAGAAAACAAGACTTGACTGGATCAGTGGTGGTGGTTGATTTGAAACCCATCAAAAATATCAGCTCAGGTAACCCGATGCAATCTTTGCAGGGGCGTGTACCTGGTTTGTATATTGAAAAAGATGGTTCTCCTAATGGAAGTAACTCCCGAATTTTGATTCGTGGAGCCAATACTTTAGGAAATAACGACCCGCTTTATATCATAGATGGAATTCCAACTACTCGTCCTGAGGTGTTCCAAAACATGAATCCAGCCAATATCGAATCAGTTCAAGTATTGAAAGACGCTTCGGCGGAATCTATTTATGGAGCTAGAGCCTCGAATGGGGTTATAATCGTTACCACCAAAAATGGGGGTAATACAGACGGAAAAATTGAATTTCAATTCAACAGCAGTATTTCTGCGCAATCAGAAAAATCGATGCGTTTTAATATGTTGAACTCTTTGGATAGAGGTAAAGCCTTGTGGCAAGCCTCTGTCAATGATGGACAAGATCCCGCTGCTGGTTATGGTGATATATATTCCTTTGACTGGAATAATAATTTCCAAAGTCCAAAATTAAATGGCGTTTCCCTTAAACCTTATGTAGGTGGAGACGCTAATACACCAGCAGGTGATACCAATTGGCAAGATGTCATGTACAAAACAGGTATCGTGACAAAAAATGATTTTACTGCTTCTTATGGCAACAAAAATTCTTCGTTAGAAATCAATATTGGGCAATTGAAAAATACGGGGATGTTGCGTTATACGAACTACGACCGTTTGAGCGGAAGCATCAACGCCATGACGCGTGCATTCAATGATAAATTAAAGTTTGGTGTTAATCTTCGTGTCGCGAATTCAAATGAAACACTTACTGCAAGAGATTTGGGAGGTGCTTCAACTACTTTTTTAGCTGCTACGCTAGTCCCTACCATTCCTGTTTTTCAGAAAGACGGCAAAACCTATGCGGGTGCATCAGGCGGTGGCTATTCGGATAGAAATAACCCTTTGCACATGCAAGAACTTGCGAAATGGAACAATGCAAATCGTTTGAGTTCATTTGGAAATATTTTCGTAGAAATTCAGCCGATCAAAAATCTCTTTTTTAAATCGAATTTGGGCGTTGATAACGCGACATACTTAAATAAGGTGATAACGCCTACATTTTCGGAAGGTGCTTTTAACCGTACGACAAATAGCTTAGCTTTTGACCAAAATCATTACATCAGTACTACTTGGTCAAATACATTGCGTTATAATTGGGATTTGAATGCGAAGAATCAGTTCAAATTTTTAGTTGGTACTGAATATATCAAAACAGATTTGGATTTTCAATTCACGAAGAAAGAAGGATTTGCTCTTCAATCAGAAGATTATTTTACGCTAAATGCTGGAACAGGAAACACCACTGTTTCAGGAGGTTCTACAGGAAGTCGTTTATTCTCTCAATTTGCTCGTGTTGATTATAATTTTTCAGATAAATATTTAGCTGCGGTTACAATTCGTCGTGATGGTTCATCTCGTTTTGGTTCAGATAATCAATATGGAATTTTCCCTGCAGCCTCTTTAGGTTGGAGAATTGACCAAGAGAATTTCATGAAGAGTAATAAAATTTTCTCTGAACTCAAGGCAAGAGTCGGCGTAGGTCGTGTAGGTAATCAACAAATTGGTGATTTAGCTCGTTTTGGTTTATTTGATACAAGATACGGAACAACTCAGGCTCAATTAGTGGGTGGTTTTTGGGAACAATATATGAACATCGGTACAGCTTATTCTTTGTCAGGAGCTAATACCGGGACATTGCCTTCAGGATTCGTTCAAACACAAGCGGCCAATTCGGGATTAAAGTGGGAAACTACAGATGAAATTAACGTAGGTCTAGATTATGCTATTTTGAACAATAAAATTTTCGGATCATTTGATTATTTCACGCGTAATACTTCCGGCATTTTGATTACGCCACCAGTAGCGGCAACGCTTGGTGAGGGACAATCAAAAGCAGTTAATGGTGCATCAAAATCAAATAAAGGCTGGGAATTTGTATTAGGATACCGTGGATCAGTAGGAAATGATTTGAAATTCAATCTTGTTTCAAACTTTGCACATTTCAGAGATGAAATTACCGAATTGCCAGAAAATGTACGTCCAGCTTATGCAGGGAACTTGGTAAATACCATTATTGGACATTCACAATTTGATATTTTCGGTTACAAGACCAATGGACTTTTCCAATCGCAAGCTGAAGTAGATGCGGCTCCTAAACAAATAGGTGCTGGCCCAGGAAGAATTCGATATGTGGATATTAACGGAGATAATAGAATTGATGATTTGGACAGAACTTGGATTGGTACCACTTTACCAGCACTTGAATATGGATTACGATTGGATTTGACCTATAAAAAATTCGATGCCTCTATTTTCGGTTCAGGTGTAGCGGGTAGAGAAGGTTTTGATGTGTATACCGTTTTCAATAATTTAATGAGAAGTAGAGAAAATGTTGGTCCCGGTGTATTTAACGCATGGACACCCCAAAACACAAATACCAATGTGCCTGCTCTAACATTGAAGGATAACAATGGGGAAGGTCGTACATCTGACTATTTCATCGTCAATACTTCGTATTTCAAAATGCGAAACATACAAGTAGGTTATACCCTCACTCCTAAATCTGTATTTTCAAGAATTCGTTTTTATGGAATGGCTGAAAACCTATTTTGGTTAAAAAGCAAGAATTACTTGAGCCCAGATCCAGAGCGTATTGACCTTGACCCTGTGCCGATTCCAAAAACCTTCACTTTCGGAATTAACGCATCTTTTTAAAACTAAATCGAATTAATGAATGACCTCCAAGGGGGTAATAAAACTTAAATTTTTAAAAAAATGAAAAACATAATAGTTTCAACTATAATCGTTTCGAGCCTATTTTTATTCGGCTCCTGCCAGGATGAACTAAATTATACACCCACAGGTGTATTGTCTTCATCTGATTTGACCTCTCCAGCGGCCATTGATGGTTTGGTGACATCTGCTTATGCGGCCATTGGAAATGGTGATATGATTGGACCCATCTATAGTGACTGGGTATACGGAAGTGTTCGTTCTGACGATGCCTACAAAGGTGGGGGTGGTACGGGTGACGTTGGAGAAATAGATGCCCTAGAACACTATAATCTGACTACTCCCACGCTTGGTGCCTTTGTAACTCGTTCTTGGCAAAACCTTTTCAAGTCAATTTCTAGATGTAATGTCGCCCTTCGTGCCGTAAATACTCTAGATGAAGCCAAATATCCATCTAAAAAAATACGTTTAGCTGAATTGCGTTTTTTAAGAGGGCATAGCTACTTTGTTATGAAAAGATTGTACAAAAACATTCCTATTTTCGATGAAACTATTTCTGATGAAGAGATTCTAAAAGTTTCTAATACGATAAGTAATGATGAATCTTGGAATAAAATTGCGGCTGATTTTCAATTTGCTATTGATAATTTACCAACTACACAACAAGAGGTAGCTCGTGCAAATAAGTTAGCAGCTCAAGCTTATTTAGCCAAGGTGCGGTTGTACCAGGCTTATGAGCAAGATGCAACTCATAAAGTTGTAAATATCAATAAAACAAGATTGCAAGAGGTTGTTTCCCTTACACAAGCAGTTATTTCTTCCGGGAAATATAGATTAAGCTCGGACATTGCAGATAATTTCTTGCAGGAAACGGAGAATGGTCCAGAATCCATCTTTGCTATCCAATTTACTGTAAATGATGGAACGACCGCAGGACGTATGAGCTACGAAGATGGATTGAATTATCCGCATGGTGCTCCACAATATGGATGTTGTGGATTTCATGCAGCTAGTCAAAACTTAGTGAATGCACATACAACGGATATTGACGGTTTGCCAAATTTTGAAACATTCAATGAAAGCAATGCAAATCTAAATACTCAAACCGTTGATCCACGCCTTGACCACACCGTTGGAATCGATGGACACCCATATAAATATGATAATTCAAAACCTTTCAACAATAGTTGGGTACGTGATGCAGGTGTATATGGCAATTTTCATACCATGCGTTTTCAACAATTGGCCTCTAGTGGTTCATATTTCAAACTTGGACCATTTATGGGAACTGCAAAAAATTATGATATTCTACGCTTCGATGATGTCTTGTTAATGCAAGCCGAAGCTTACATTCAATTAGGACAACAAGAGAAAGCCTTAGACATCATTAATCAAATCAGAAATAGAGCAGCGGCAAGTACGGGAAGACTAAAAAAAGCAGACGGAACATTTGCTTCCAAGTATAATGTAAAGCCTTATTCATCTACAACCTGGACACAGAATTTTGCTTGGAAAGCATTAATGTGGGAGCGTAGAATTGAATTTGCTACAGAAGGCTCACGTTTTTTTGACTTAGTTCGTTGGGGTATTGCTGAACAAACTCTTAATGAATACATTTCAAAAGAGAAAGTTAGAAGACCGTATTTAGCTACAGCGAAATTTACAGCTGGAAGGGATGAATATCTACCAATTCCACAAGCGGAAATCACTTTTACGAATGGTTTATACAAGCAAAATCCAGGTTTCTAAAACATCTAACAATTTTAGTAGAGGTTAAGAATGATTCGAATGGTAGTAGTTTTTTACTACTACCATTTTTTTCTAATTCATCAATTATAAACTCAAAATCAATGCAAAAATTAGTCACTTTTTTGGCTGTTGTATGCCTGTTAAATGCTTGCATCCCATCTGCAACTTACCGTCCCGCTTACCATTACACTCCGGAGAAAAATTGGGTGAACGACCCCAATGGATTAGTCTATTTGGATGGAGAGTACCATCTTTTTTATCAGTATAATCCAGCGGGAGATAAATGGGGGCACATGAGTTGGGGGCATGCTGTGAGCAAAAACCTTAAAACTTGGGAAGAACTACCGCTTGCCATTCCTGAAACGATGAACGCGGATGGTTCAACTAACATGGTATTTTCAGGAGCGGCCGTTGTGGATAGTCTAAATACGTCGGGTTTTTTTGAGAAAGGTTTTACCAAAGGTATGGTGGCCATATATACTTCTCACTTAAATAAAAATGGAGAAGGTATGGCACAGAGTCAAAGTTTGGCTTATAGTTCTGACAAAGGAAGAACATGGAAATTCTATGATAAGAATCCTGTCTTAGCTATCGGTTTGAAGGATTTCAGAGACCCCAATGTGTTCATGCAGGAAGGAAAGTGGAAAATGATTGTTGCAAAACCACTGGAATTTATGGTGCAGATCTATGAATCTACAAATCTGAAAGAGTGGACATTATTGAGTGAGTTTGGCAAAATGGGTGATGTAGCAAAGATTTGGGAATGTCCATCTCTATTTAAGGTTCCTGTCGAAAATTCAGATAATTCAAAATGGGTAATGCTGGTTTCGAGCGCAGCGGAGGCCACAGAATTTACTGGGATGCAATATTTCGTAGGGGAATTTGATGGAAAATCATTCGTGTCAGACAAACAAGAAGGGGTTTTAAGATTGGATCGAGGGAAAGATTTTTATGCTGCAATCCCCTTTCAAAACCTCCCTTCAAAAGACAAAAATCCAATCATTATGGGTTGGGGTAGCAACTGGAGCTATGCAGGAGATATTCCTTCAGAAGGTAGGAGAGGGATGTTTTCTATGCCACGAAAATTATCTTTGGTCAAAGAAAATGGGCAATTTCGTTTAGTTCAAAAGCCAATCTATTCCAATCGTATCCACTCCAAAGAGTTAAAACTGAAAGCGAGTGAATTGACAAAACCGAAAACTTGGGAAATGAAAAATAATTCCTACAAACTAGGCTTAGTTATTGACTTAGGAAATTCCAATGGTTTTGCAATGGAATTGCTAAAAAATGAGGAAGAGAAATGTGTGCTAACTTATAATGCAATGACTCAAAAATTGTTTTTTGACAGAACCAAGTCTGGAAAAATTGACTTTAACAAAAATTTCACAAGTATCGAAACTATGCAGGCGGTTCCCCAAAATGGCGTCCTGAAACTGGATATTTTTGTAGATAATTCAATTGTTGAAGTATTCGCCAATGAAGGTGAAGCCGTATTGACTGATTTGGTTTTCCCCCAAAAAAATGGAGGGAAAATAATCCTTTCTTTGTTAAAAGATTAACAAGGCACCAAGTTTAATTTATTCCATTTGGTTTAATTATTCATTAATTGTTCCCAAATATTCGAATTATTAATTTTCGATTAAAAAGTAATAAAAAAGAATATTCAGGAAAGAATTATTCCCTGTTCGTACCTTAAAAAAATCTGTAGGTTGTTTTGAAATGGTAAATACGGTTCCTTTTTATTTTTTATATAAATGGTTGATCCCGCCTTATGAGGCTACTGGAACTATCATTTATTTTAAAAGGGTTGTCAAATTTTTGAGATCATTTTTATTACTTTAAGGCATTTAATTATGGAAACATTTGCTGCAATTAAACTTGGTCCTAAGCTAAATAAAATTGGTGGTACCCAGAATGAAAGACGTGGGATAAAACCAAAAAGCAAACCCAAGCACCCAACATTGAAACCTCGTATTCATAAATCTGGAGATTCTAAAAAGTAGGTTAGGGTGGTGCTAAAACCGAAGCAGAACCACCTGATTTGATACAATTTCGATACAATTAGATTAACCAATATAATACCTACACTATTATATTTTGACGTTTTTGTCCGATTTGAGTTCAGTCAGATTGGTTTCATTCCCACCGTCCGGACCGCCAAATAAGAGAAAAGCTTCAAAGAAATTTGAAGCTTTTTTGTTTTCTGTCAAGTAAGATTGAGCTCAGAGATAATTTCTTGAAAATCATCTTTTATAAATTCCCAATATTTACCCTTCAAGCATATAGGGTTTAGATCATCATCTGCATATTCGAATTGGGTTAAATTTTTAATGATAGTATCTTTATCATGGGAATAAGGGTATCGTTTTTCATGTAATGCTATCATTTGTTGAATGCTGTATTTAGGAAGTAATTCATGTAAATCCCAAAAATCTTTTTTCCTTCCTCCTCTTTGAATCACATCCATTTTCATCGCTATAATCTCCTCGATTGAGGCCATTCTTATTGTGTCAATCTCAATACAAGGTTGAATAAATGGGTCCGTATAGAAGATATCTAATTTGACGGTATGTTCGTCGTCTTCTCCTATAAAGAAAGCTTTTCCAAAAGCTGGAGGCATGGTTGTGGTCGCGACATAATTGAATCGCTGCCTCATATAATAATCAATTTGATCAAAGTCTATATCGCCATAGTTGATATCACTAAAAAGATCAATATCGATTGATTCTCGGTGACCAATTTGTAAACTTAATGCTGTTCCACCCACTAAGCGAAAGGAATCAAAAATGGGGCTATTCATCACAATCAAAAGGCTATTTTTTAACAACTCATTAATCGTGTTGTAGTATAGCGTTTTCATTGGGTTGCTTTGAATTGAGGGTGTAAGGTGCTCCAGTTATTTGTTTTAAGGCCTCTGTGATGATGGCTGCACCATAAAATTGCTTGATTTCTGCTATCTCAAGCTCATTTCCTCGTTCAAATATGCGTCGAATTACCGCATTCTTTTGCTTATTCCAATCGATATGACTGATATCTGTATCCCAAAATACTGATTTTCTGATATTGGCTAGATTAGGTGTAACTGGCTTGATTTTTTTCTTCTCTTCCTGAATTTCGAAGTAGGTTTGTAGTAATGCCAAAGTGCCTTCCTCAAAATCGAGTTGTCGTTCAATTTTTAGAGCTAAAGCGGTGTTTAAATTTCGTTTGCCTTTTGTAATGGCATAAAGTGTTTGCGGATGCTCCCCGATAGATAGGGCAAAAGGGCGCTGTGAAATAGCTCTTTTTTTTAATTCCCGCTCTAAAATTATCCCGGGATGGATGCCTTTAAATTTTGAAATGAGGGAGTTCATGAGCCAAATGTAAACAAAATTGTTTACAAATAGTCTAATTTGAAACTTAAACCACTAATAGCCCCATCTCCCTTAACTCTTCCGCGATTTCTCCCTGCCAGAAGTTTTGGAAATCACCTAAGCCTGCCTTTGAAAATGACGCTTCGAATTCAGCAAAGATTCCTGTTTTTTCAGCGCCCAAGGATAAGTTGGGCAATACATCCATAAGCCAATCACCTAGTTTTCCTGAAACCTCTAATTCAACTTCTTCTTTCCCTAAACTGAATAATAGGTATTTTTTAGTCTTCGTAGGAACTGGTCCGAGCCAACAAATTTTTGCGGTGGGTTTAGGGAACGATTCTGCCGTAGATGCTAGAATGCGCTTAATGTAGTTTTTGGGAATTTGCGTGCGGGGAATTTTGAATTCAAACCATTCCTGCAAAGGCATGTCTAAACCGATGCCGTGCATATAATTGAATAAGGATTTCTTTAGTCCTTCACTGAATCGTGCGTGATCCGTACCCGTTGGATCGGCATGCTCTAAATCGTTATTTGCAAATGTTCCTGGTTCAGGATTTAAGATTTGGATCTGATAAGCATCTGGATGTAGGCCTACTGGACTGTGAGCCGTAAGTGCAAATTGATGCCAAAATCCCGAATGCATCACCCCATTCTCCACTAGCTGTCTTACTACTTCCAGTGAATCCACGGTCTCTTGTGCGGTTTGGGTAGGAAATCCATACATCAAATAGGCGTGTACTAAAATGCCGGCTTGTGTAAAATGATCCGCTACTTGCGCCACTTGGGCTACCGTTACGCCTTTATCAATTAGTGTTAGCAAGCGATCCGAGGCTACCTCCAAACCACCTGAAACAGCGATACAGCCCGATCGAACGAGTAATTGGCATAAATCTTTGGTAAAACTCTTCTCAAATCGAATATTCGTCCACCAAACAACGGTCAAATCTCTTCGGATAATTTCGAGCGCCACATCGCGCATTAGAGCAGGCGGCGCGGCTTCATCCACAAAATGAAAACCATTGTTTCCCGTTTGTTGAATCATTGCCTCAATGCGATCCACTAACATCGGTGCCGTGGTGGCCTCGTAGTCTTTGATGTAGGATAAGGAGATGTCGCAAAACGTACATTTGCCCCAATAACAACCGTGCGCAAGGGTCAATTTATTCCATCTTCCATCGCTCCACAAACGATGCATCGGATTCGCGATTTCAATGACGGATAAATAGGAATCCAAGGCTAAATCCGAATAATCCGGAACACCCACATCCTTTTGCTTCACATCGGAATCCTTCGACCCATTCAGGTAGGTAACGGTTCCATCGATGCAACAAAACGTGCGTTTCAGATCTTTTAATTCGCGTGTGCCTTTTAAATACTCCAAAAGATTCATCAAAGGTGTCTCCCCATCATCTAGCGTGATAAAGTCGACAAATTCAAACACGCGCGGCTCTTGTAAAGAGCGTAATTCCGTATTCGCATAACCTCCACCAAAGGCTACTTTGATGGCAGGATGGTGTTTTTTAATCCACTGTCCACAGCGTAAAGCACTGTATAAATTACCTGGAAACGGCGCGGTAATGGCGACTAGATCGGGATTTTCGGCCTCGATTTTGGCCTTTAATATATCTATTAGTAATTCATCGATGTAGGTCAGTGGGGCATTCAAGGCCTGGTTTAACTCTTGAAAACTCGAGGCAGACCTGCCCAGGCGTTCTGCGTAGCGACTAAACCCAAAATGCGGATCCACCGTATCAATAATTAAATCAGATATATCTTCTAAATAAAGCGTCGCTAAATGCCGCGCTTTATCCCGCACCCCCATGCTCCCAAAGGCCCATTCTAAATCTGAAACTTGTTGAAAACGAGACGCTTCCGGCAAGTAGTTTTGCTCCGCAATGACGTGCGCAAGGGTGGGGTTTTTATCGTGTAAAAAGGAAATAACTGGGTCAATCGTGCGAATGTAGGACTGTTTCAGGCGTAGCATTCGTTGCCCATTTTCATTCCCTTTTTTGCCAGAACTTTCAATGTGCGCAAATAAGTTCTTTAGTCCGTTAGCGGAAAAAAGCTGGAGAATGACTTCTAGGCCTAAGTCAGCCTGATAAGAGGCCAAACCTTTGGTATTCAAAAAACCCTTCAAATAGGCCGTCGCAGGGTAGGGCGTATTCAACTGGGTAAAAGGAGGGGTAATGAAAAATACCTTGGGGTCTCTTGAGCTCATTTAGCTCAAAAGTACTTGAAAAGCGCTAAAAAGAAAAGGCTATCTATTGATAGCCTGCTTTCTTCTTTTCTCTTTTTTCTTCTTTTTTCTCCTTCGGAGTTTTCACGGCTTCTTTCTTTGCCGCCTTTTGGGAATTCATGCCTTTGGCCATCTTTTTGGGGTTTAGGCTGGCAAGGTCGGGAATTTATTTGAAAAAACATCAAATTGGATTCGATCTTAAAGAAACAATAGAATTTTGCATGGATCGGATATTTGAACACGTTTGGACTGATTTGAACTCATTTGGACAAGGTTGATTTTGAAATAAAAACGTTGATTTGATTATAGAAAAACAACTATGGATTTAAATGCAGACAAATTAATTGATTGGGCGTATTCCGCAGCAGTTTTAGGTGATAATGGCGAGGCTATAGAAGAATTAGTTCAGGATTATATTACCCAAAATAATGAAATTGAAGATCAAGTTAATAGTTTCATCAACTGGCAATGTGCTAAAATTGGGGCAGGTTCATTTGCTTCTGGATTAGGTGGTATTATAACTCTGCCTATTGCTGTTCCCTCTTCCGTTGCTTTAAATCTTTACATTAATGTTCGACTAGTAGCTGGTATTGCTTATTTGGGCGGTCATGATGTTAAAAATGATAACGTTAAAACTGTTGTTTTAGCGACATTAGTTGGCTCTAGTGTTCAGGAAGTGCTTAAATCGGTAGGCGCAAATATTGCTTCAAAAGGATCTAAGCAACTATTATCAAAAGTTTCATCTACTACACTTCGTGATATTAATAAAATTGTTGGGTGTAGGTTACTGTCCAAAGCCGGAAGCACCAGTCTAATTAATTTATCTAAATTTATTCCCATCATTTCAGGAATAGTTTCTAGTGGAATTGACATTTATCTAACTAAAAAAATTGCACAAATCGCTAAGGGTATTTTTATAAAAGAGGAGAAGATTACCTCTGAGTTATTCGAAATTGAGAAAAATTATATTGGAGTTTGTATTAATCTATTAAAGGTCGACACAAAACTAGAAAGTGAAGAAATAATCGCATTATCTACCTTGATCGATGAGGTATTGATTGATTCAGTTTCACGAGAACAAATGAAATTCCAGTTGAACTCGGAGGATTTATTGCCTATTAATTTTGAATTAATTAAATCTGATGAGCAATTGAGCGAGAATCTAATTAATCGATTACAAGAATTATCAATGATTGATGGTAAAATAACTACAGCAGAATTAAAATACATTTCCGAAGTTATAAACAAGATTAATTCTTAAAATATTATTTAAAATTTAAATCACCAAACATAAATATTATGGCAACTATTAAAGTAATTAAGTCAAGCTCAGTAAAGAGTATCAAGGCTCAGTTTAAAAAAGAGTTCGATTGCTCAATTCGAATTTATAATGGAGCAAAAATCGCTGATGACACGAAGAAAATCTCTGATTTGTCTAAAATAGATAACGCAGGGGGGGAGCTAGAATTGGGTCCTAAAAGTAGAGTGGAAAATGTGGAACGTTATTTTCAAGAGACATTTGGAATAACTGTTCAGATATCTAATTCTACAGATACTAAACTTGCAGATAATTCAATGACTTTAAATCAAGCTGGCAAAGCATAATTTTAAAAATAGACTATGAGCTCAGATATCGAAAAAAGGAAGCGGGAGCGTGAACGTTTAGCTGCTGAAAAGAAGCGCGCAACTGAAGCAAAAAAGAAAGAAAGAGAAAGACAATCAGCAGAGAGAAAAAAAATTGCTGAGGCAAATAAACGAGAGAGAGAACGCCAAGCTTTAGAAAGAAAAAGAATCGCTGAGGCTCACAAAAAAGAGAGACAGCGTCATGCAGAAGCGATAAAGCGGGAAAAGGAAAGACTTAAAAAGAAAAAATAACTAAACTGTTAAAATTAATATGGGAATATTTAGTTCAATCAAAGACCATTTCGATAAAGCTGATTTTTCTATTTCTCCGAATAAGAAACTGAAGACGTTATCGAAAGATTTTAAGGAAGCTTTCGGGCTTTCCTTAGTCTTTTATAAAGGAAATATCATTGCTGAAGAGACTTTGACCTTAGCAGCATTGAATAACAAGTCATCAAATACGATCCTTACGAAGAGTAATGAAGAACTTAAAATACGTGCCAGTATGAAAGTGGGTGTCGTAGAACAATTATTTATGGCAACTTTTGGGGTTACTGTTCAGATAAAAGACAAAGAAGCTTCGAAATTAATTGATAACAAAGTCAGTCTTGGTGATGCAGCAAGGGCGGAAAAATAATCCACTAATATGGAAATTGTAATTTATCTCATAGCATTCCTAGCGTCTTTATTCTCCTTCATAATAACCTGGTCAATCTCTACTTTTTTTATGGCCCCAAGAGATTTTTGGACGAAAAGTGGATTCGTGATTTTTAGTACAAAATTAGGGATGGCCAGCACAGCTGCCTTTTACGTTTTTAGTCTAATTGTCATCTATTTTAATTAAACTACTAGTCCAACTATGGGTCACATTAAATCAAATATTGTCGATAAAGCAATTTCTAGGAAAGAAGAGGATCTGCTAAAAGTTGAAAAGTATAGCATTGCCCTGTCGAATTTTATTTCAAATAGTGACACGCCCATAACTATTGGATTGCAAGGGGAATGGGGAACGGGGAAAACATCTTTAATGGCTCTTTTATATGAAGATTTTAATGAAAGATCCATTGCTTGTTCTTGGGTTAATACGTGGGAGTATAGCATGTTTAGAGGGCCGAATGAAACTACTCCTGGTGTATTAAAAGCAATGATGGAAAAATTAGAACAAACCTGTCGAAGTAGAGGTTTGTGGTCGTTTAAAGATGAAAATGAAAAAAAGTTCAAGAAGGCGACACGTTTTCTAGGGAACATCACGAATCAGTTTATTTCGAATCAGATTGGAGTTGATTTTAAAAATGCATATAATGATAATCACGATGGAAACAATGTTTCGACTATTGAAATTGCAGAAATTAAAGCAACTATTGCGGCACTCATATCAGAATTAATCAGTGATCCCAATGTCCCATTGGATCGTGTTGTATTTTTTGTTGATGACTTAGATCGAATTCCTCCGAGCGATGCAGTTGAAATTTTAGAAGCCCTCAAAAATATTTTTGATATACCTCATTGCATTTTTGTGTTAGCCATAGATTACGATGTAGTGGTTAAAGGATTAGAAAGTAAATTTGGACCTAAAACAGAGGAGAATGAAAGGGAATTTAGGTCATTTTTTGACAAAATAATCCAAGTGCCCTTCTCTATGCCTATAGGAACTTATGACATTGAGAATTTTCTTGTAGAAAAGTTTAACTCGCTCGGAATAGAGGTAAATGTTTCTGATAAAGAATTATTTACCAAAGCAGTTAGATTAAGCATTGGTAGTAATCCTAGAAGTCTCAAACGATATTTAAATTCTTTCAGTTTAATAAATCATTTAAAAGCTATTGAGAAGGAAGAAAGTCAATTGCAAGGAGACGATTTTATGCTTTTTGTATTACTTGGAATTCAAATTTCATACCCCAAAATTTTCAGACTGATAACACAAAAAAACAATTTTTGTGACTGGAATAAATCATTTGCAAGTAAGATTGGAATTGATCTTGATGATGTGAAAGTGAAAATTGCAAAATTTGGTGAGACAGAATTGTTAGATGAAGAATGGGAGCAGGTTGTGTGGGGAGCATGTCAAATGGATTCTTATTTAAAATCAAGAGCTTTCTCCGTTATTGAGCTTTTGAACCTACTTAGAGCAAAGTATAATGATAATTTAGAGGAAGAGTTGGAAAATGCAATCGCCTTTGCCTCAATCACGAGTGTTGATGACAATGTAGAGACGAAATTTGCAGTCCAAAAAATTGGTAACAAGACAGTTTATTCAGGATTAGAAAGTAAAATTTCTCAACTCAAAGAGGAGGGTTTGCCTTCAATCGGACTAGAGAATTATTTAAAATTGTGGTCCCCTCTAAATGAATTCATGTCTGTTAATGAGCGATTTAGGATTTCGTTTGCAAAAACAGGATCTTCATTCAATAATGATTCAAAAGTGGGTAGAGGAAATCAACAACTCATTTACTCAGCAAATCCAAATAAAAAAACCGGTGGAATAACTTTTTGGGTTAAAAATAATTCAGGAAAAACTCAAGAAATGTACGAGAAAATTAAGACTGATTTTAATTTGGTGGACAATGAATTGATTTCAATTAACGAGTCCAATGATCTTATTTTAGATCATAGTTTATTTCCGTTATTGAAGAATAAATACCAAGAGTTATTAAATTTTGTTGTGATTGAAATTATCAAATAATATAAATATATGCTTTCAGTTCATCACAACCATCAAACAATTGACCTATTTTTGAAAAGTCCAACAGATTATTTCTTCGGACGAGCCCCTATGATTTATGATGAATTAAGTCAAAGTGATATCTTGTTCGTAGGAGTAAACCCTTCGTTTATTGATTTAGATAAATCGCTTCATTTCGTTAAAGTCAATTGTGTAAAAAATGACGCTACTGCGTATTTGTCAAAGTTGGATAAGGTTGATTTTGAAGCTCTTTTTTACGATTTAGATTCTGTCAATTCCAACATTAAACTCCTGGGAGATATTCATAAAGTTTTCAGGCAAAATTATCCCTACTTTAAAAAATTCAATCACATTGCTCAGCAGCTTAATGTTAATATTGAGCATATTGATTTATTTCCAGTTCGTGAAACTTCTCAAAAATTAGTCGTCAAATTGTTAAGTCAAAATCAAGATTTCACCAATGCTTGTTTTGATATCTTTCTTTCTGCTTTAAAACAGATTTCACCTAGGGCTATAATTATTGAAAATTCTTTTATACGTGATTTACTGATAAATTCAAGCCATCCCGAAATACGAAATTATTTTCCTAGTTATGATTTTAAGAGTTTTCAATCCAATGAAGTGGGAACTCCCATAAATAAGTATGGTATGGCAGTATATTACACTTCCATGTTGACAGGACAAAGAGCTATTGATTTAGGTAGTTATAATAGACTAATTTGGTCATTGAGTAAATTTTTGAAATAGATAATTAAGAGTCCTATATTGTTCAAATAGTTTAGAACTTAAAATGTGTTTTAATGAGAGAAGCTTCAGCCGATTTTATTGAACCTTACTTATTTTCATCGCCTTTACACCCATATTATCATTTGACTCAATTCTTAGTACATAATTGCCTCCATTCAACTGACTTAGATCGAGGAGTTCGCCATCCGTTACGACTTGTTTTTTGTAGTGAGTAGTACCCATGTTATCCAGTACTTTAACTTGCACTGTTTTGCCAAATTCAACAGGGAAACTCACCTTTAATCGGTTCGAGAAAGGGTTAGGCGCCACTTGTACTCGCCCTAAAATCGTTTCCTCTGTCGCAGTAACCACTAAGTTATAGGGTTTACTGACCTCGCTAGCGCAAGGAGTTATTACCTTAACCGTATAATTTCCACTCTTCGTTGGATTGATTGTCTTCTGTGTTGCATTTTCTATTCTCACCTCATTAAAATACCACTGATTTCCTTCTGAAGCACTCGATGTTAAACCTCCGTTTGCTTCTAAACTGATGCTAGGTATGGGTGGTATAGGGTTGACGACCACGGTTGCTGCCGAACTCAAAGGACTACTACAATCGCCGCTTTGTGCCTTGACTTTATAAGTCCCAGCAGCGTTAGCTGTAAAAGATGCTGTTGTCGCATTTGCGACCGCAGCGCCATTAAAATACCATTGATTATTTGTTCCACTACTGGTTAAAACAACATTGCTTCCTGCACAAAAAGTGAGGGGAGTCGTATTAGCGATCGTAGGAGTAGGTACTGCGGCTAATTTTGTGATGGCCAACGTATCAGTTTTTGTCTCACATCCCAAACTGTCAGTTTTGACAAGTAGAACCTTAAATGACTCAAGGAAGCTTTTTGCCGTAACATTTGAAGAATCTACTTTGGACCCCGAATACCACTTGTATTTATCACCCTTCACGCTATTTATGATAGACAACTTTAAAGTGTCAGATGCGCAAAAAGTAAATTTTGAGGTGTTGAGGATTGGTTTGGTGGCTGATTTGCAAAAGTTTAATTCAACAAGGTCAATGTCTTCATATTCGAAAACATGCATTAATTCAAATACTTTGTCTTTATCAAAATCAACAGGGATTTTAAATCCTCTCGATCTTGGGTAACCAAACTGATCTGCTACTTGGTCGAAAAATCCACTAGAGGTTTTTGAGCCTGAATAGGTGACAAATGTTTTAATAAATTTTTTGCCATTATTTAAGAAAATATTATACCCTTTTGATCCGTTAATTTCCTCATTCCAGCCGTTTTGAGGTACCAAATCAATATCTCCATCATTATCTAAATCGGCTAAGTGAATTCCATTTGCATGGGTATCTGTATAATCATAGTTCAAATCTGAATCAAACCACTGTTTTGATATATCCTTTCCATTTACATCATATACTGCAATTTTAGAAGGTCTCTTGTCTGTAGGTTTCATATTATTCCCCCATTCTAGTGTTATGATTTCAGGATTCAAATCATTATCTAAATCTTTTACATGGGTACCCCAATCATTTACAATTTCAAATGGTCTTTCGATGTTCAGCTCAGCGAGTTTCGTAACATTTTTCCCATCAAAGCTTTTGCTTAAATCAATTTTATTCAGGAATCGCTGAGTAACTCGATAGCAATTTGAATTGTTTGAATCAAATTGATCAAGATATGTTTTTGTACTTAAATCGTAATACTTATCTATTGAAGTTAGAAAAAACCAAATGTTATTAAACACACCAGAATTATATGTGTATGTATATAATTGTTGACTTGAGTTGCTATTGTTGGGAACTGATAAATTGAATTCATTTTTCCATTTCATGTTTTTATCAAATTCATAAGAAATTAGAAGTGTTTTTGAGCCCGAAATAGGTTCAGAGAAAGGAATTTGGCCCTGATTACCGTATATAATTTCAGGAAACCCATTTTTATTAAAATCGAAAACTATCGGGAATTTTTGATTTATGTAGTCAAACTTTGTCCCATGATTAATTACCGTAGTATCTAAAAATTTCTGAACAAAAGATTTTCCAGTATTGAACAAAACAAAGTCAGGAGTGTTATCGCCATCTTTGAAATATGCTTTTGGTTGATTCCCTGGTTTTCCGTGGTAATTTTCTGTATAACAAAATATGTCCATTAAGCCATCATTATTGAAGTCTCCAGACATATTAGACAGAAAACCCCCATCGCCATACGTTAATGTCCTGTAATTTTTATCTTCTACAAAACTGTATTTGCTACTTGTACTTTTATTTAAAAATAAACTTCGAACAGTACTTTTTTCGGGATTTCCAATGGTATGAATGAATAGATCTAGTTTGCCATCATTATTGAAGTCATTAATTTCATGGTACCTATTAAGGTATTTTGGTTCTTTCAAGCTGTCAAGTAGATTTTGATAATCTGGAGCGTATTCGATTACTTTTTTATGTACTTTTTTGACTTGAATTGTTTGACCTAGAAGACCCAATAATGGAATCAGGAATAATGAGATGGTTAAGAAATATTTCTTCATTTCAATCAGTTTATTTGATCGAAATTATTATTTCCTAAGTGGTTTTTTAGGTAAAATTATTAAGCGGTCGTTAACTTATCCAACGGTCAATGGCGCTTGCCGTTCTCTCAAACTCCTCATCGAGCATCAAATCGTGTGAACCCCCTTCAATAATCACAAGTTTAGCGCCATATCGTTTTGCTGTTTGGGTAAACTCGTTCACAGTGATTAATTGATCGTTTGAACCACCTATAACTAAAATAGGTGCTGCAATTTTAAGAGAAATAGGGACAATTAATCCGATGAAAGCAAAGAAGGATTCTGCGCACATCTTTGGGGCAAATTTATCAACTAACCCTAGGTCATTCAGCATCAGTTGTGGATACTTGCGGAATACACCCAAAAGATTCATTTGAAATAAATACGGAATAGCACCCGGAAATTTTGATAATACACGAAGGGTAGCCATCAGCACCCCAGAAGGAGGAACCGAAGACATTAAAATCGCCTTTTTACACCTCCCCGTTTTTAAAAAACGTTGCAGAATCATTCCTCCCATCGAATGACCGATGATGATAGGTGGTTGATCTAATTTTGCTACAGCTTGATGAAGGGCTTGAACATAGTCGTTTACGGAATAGGAAATGCGCTGAGTGCTTCCCGGCGTTTCGTGCCCAGGTAGATTCAGTGCGATGCATTCGTAACCTAGTTCTTGGAAATAGGGGACGAAATTCTCCTCCCAGCACCAAGCGCCGTGACTCATACCGTGCACAAAAACGATTGTTTCTTTCATGAAACTGGAGTTTTGCTCACGTAGTTGTTAGGTAGATGTTTCTTGAGTTGTTTTATGAACAAATGGAAATCCACCGTGATTGTGTGTCGCGGGGTTTTGATTTGATTCAGGTGGGGATGGGTGACTTCTCTTTGGCATAATTCAGCGATGTTTTCTGGTCTTTTCCAAAGTCCCTTAATCGCTCTTGCCGCAATTTTACTCTGCAATTCAGAACCTGGCCAAATACAACCAAGTGGCTGGAACATGCCCACGAAATACAAATTTTCGTATTTCTCGTGCAGCATTTTTAAATACAAAGGCACATCGCCCTCACTGTAATTCAGGAAGTCTTTTCTAAAGAAGGGATGTTCTAAAATATAGCCCGTACAGGCAATGATCGTATCAAATTCCTCCACAGATCCATCTTTGAAATGGACAATTTTGCCCTCAAAATGATCGATATCGGGTTTAGGAAACACTTTGCCATGCCTCACTTTATACAATAATTCCTCATTGATCGTGGGATGGGTAGCCGTGATACTGTGCTCTGGCTCAGGTAGTCCATAATTTTTATTGGATCCGGAGAATATTTTGACGGATAATTCAGACAAGAAAAATTTCAAATTGGTAGGTAACCAGGCTAAGCGCGAAGCGACTACATCGCTCGGTTTCCCAAACAAAAATTTGGGCACAATCCGGTACCCTCTTCTCCAGCTGATACTTGTCTTTTTGCTGACGCGACTCGTTTCTACGGCCACGTCGCAAGCTGAATTTCCCCCACCAATCACTAAAATACGTTGATCGCGAAAAGGTTCTGCTTTTTTGAATTCGTGTGAATGCATGAATTTGCCACTGAATTCCCCAGGATATTGAGGCATTCTAGGTAGCCAATGGTGTCCGTTACAAACGACGAGATGGGTGAATGTTTCTGTTTTTTCGACGCCATTATGCTCCGTTTTTACCACCCAATTCTTCGCTTCGTCTAGCTCACAAGATTTCACTAACGTATTGAATTCAATGTGTGGATACAGATTGAAATGGGCGGCATAGCCTTGAAAATAACGTCTCAGTTGATCGTGAGAAGGATAGTCAGGCATTCCTTTTTCAAAGTCATCGAACGTAAAGTCCTCGTACTGCGATAAGGTTTTTGAACTAATGATGTGCGTCGTCTCAAAAACACTCGAGTGCCCCGTTTTCTCATTATAGACCCAATTACCACCTACTTGGGTATTGAAATCATAACAGACAACCTCCAGGCCTTGATCTAACAGGTTTTTTAAGGCGGTGATTCCGGAAGGTCCAGCACCGATTACGCACACTTTTTGCATGGTTTAGAGAGTCTTTTTTCAAATATAGTAAAAAGACTATTTAATCTTCCTTTCGTATAAGTATCTAATACTTTTGCTGATCATGGCAGGTATCACAGAGGCATGACCTTCATCATCAAAAAGAACAAGTTTAATTTCCATATCTGGATAATGACTCTTGAATAAAGTCGCTATATTTTTCATGTTTTGTATTCCTTCCTCGTCCTCCAGTTGACCATAGGATAAAAATACTTTGACAGGTAGACTTTTGTGTGTGGACGCAAATTCCTTTTCTGCTAAGAGGATATCATTTTTGTTCCAATCCACAAATGAGGGGCTATTGATGCCATAATGGTCAAAAAGTTCAGGCGAATGGAAAAGGACATTCGCGGTGAAGAGGCCCCCAAGTGAATGGCCAGAAAGTCCTCGATGTCCGTTTGTAGCGTACTTTTTTTCAATAAAAGGGATTATTTCATTTTTGATCACATTCAAAAATCGCTTCCCATCGCCTGATTTTAATCCAGGTGCTGGTATGCCCTCCATGATCGAGGTTGTGCTGTCGTAGGCAGGGAATTTTGTGAAGGTTAATTCTGACCATCGCTTCGTAAACCAATCTTTATTCGTTACGGCTGTGCCTTCTATGGTTACCAAAATAAGATCGTCAATCTCTTCGAAAAATTTCAATGTTTTGTGCGTTCCATGTGCAATTTCAGAGGCATAGTAACCGTCTAGTATATAAAGCACCGGGTATTTTTTCTTCGCATCGTACTCTTTGGGTACAGAAACCCCCAGTCGATAGGTCGTTTTATTTAGGGTCGAATAGAGTTCGTAAGAAACAGCGTGGTGATTAATGAGTGGTTTTTGAGCGAAGGCTATTGAACTGATGATGCAACATACTAGGGTGAAAAAACGCATGATTTTTTGTTTAAAATTCGGATTATAAATCGAATAACACAAGTTCAACTTGTTCCCATTTCCGCAAAGGGAACAAGTTCGCGGGACTTCGAAAGATATTCTGGATCTAATTGCTGTTCTTTGGCATATGAAAAAAACACTACTCCTTCTGTTTGTTTGCTTTTTCGCACATGCCCAAAAGCGCAACCTCACCCTTTCCCTCATGCCAGATTCCTACGCGGTTTGCCGTTTAGCTCCTGACTCGAAAGTGCCCGACTGGGCTTATCAAGGTTCGTTCTATTCCATCTCGAAAACAAGTGATGAATTATCCATCGTGGTAGATCAACGTTTTGCTCCTGCTGGAATTAAGAAGGCAGAGAATTGGAAGGGCTTTAAGATCGAGGGTCCATTGGACTTTTCGATAACCGGTATATTAGCCGCTTTGTCGAAGACTTTGGCAGATAATAAAATCCCCTTGTTTTGTGTGAGCACGTTCGATACAGATTACATTCTGGTCGAAAGTAAATACTATGAGCAGGCGAAGAAAGTGCTGGCGATAGAAAATACGATTAAATAAAAAAGGCTCACCGGATGATGGTGAGCCTTTTTTGCTATTTGTCTGCCTTATGGCCCTTTCCCAGTGTTCGATCGACTGGGAGACCATAGAAGAAATAGAGAATTTTGCCGGTTAGGGCACCTATTTCTGATACATGACTTTCATCTTGGAACACATGGTGTTTCACCGTTAGCCCTGGGTAGTTTCTGCTTTTCAATGCGGTAGCTAAATTCAAAGCTCTTTTCTCGAAAAGGTTTTTGCCTTCCAAAGACGATGCAGAAATGAATATTTTTCCTCGTAACGTTTTTTTCGAAGCATAAAATTCTTTCTCTAAACGCATCGTTTCATCGTCATTGACGAATAGGGGAGCGCTGTTGATACCTACTTTGGAGAAATAACCTGGATCTTTAAATAAGACATGGCTAGCAAACAAGGAACTTAACGAGTGCCCCGTTAAACCGCGGTCAGTAGAAGTTTTGTAATTCGCCTCGATGAAAGGGATGACCTCTTTTTTGATCGCATCGTAATACAAAGCGCCATCTCCAGAATGCAATTTCACCGGAGCGCCACGTAATGCCATTGCCACGTGGAAAGAATCCTCATAGGCCACATTGTCAAAACTCAGGATAGGGTAACGTTGAATAATCCATTCCGGAAGACTTATGCGATCGTCACCAATCCCCACGATAATGGCTGGTTCGATTTCTCCAGCCATCATCTTGTGCATTTCGTGCATCAATGGGAAAGAATAAAAGCCATCTAATACATAAAGTACAGGGTATTTTGTATCTGCTTTCGGGTCATATCCCATAGGTACAGAAACGGAAACCCGAATGTTGCTTTTGATGAATTTAGAGGGAATATCATAGGCCACAGAGCCGTGAAGCGTTGCTGGTTGTGCCGTTTGGGCAGTTGCTTGTAGAGCAACGAGAGCGAATAAAAGAGTGAATAGTTTTTTCATGATTTTGTTTTATTTAGCAATACTTCCCCAAACGAGGTGTCTGAATTTTTCATTAAAACGGGTAGGCTCTGGAGCAAGCTGGAAGAAAATCAAAGCAAACATATCTTCCTTTCTATCGATCCAAAACTGGGTCCCAAAATAGCCTTTCCAGAAGTAAGATCCCGCCGAAATCGTTTCAAACTTCGCTTGCTCTTCTGGATAGACATAAACAGTAACGCCTGCCTTGAATTGAGAACGTCCGGTTACTCCTAAAGCAACTCCATCTTTAGTGGCTACGTCGAATAATGGTTTTTCAATCATTTCCACCGTCTTTTTGCTCAAAATGCGTGCGCCGTCAAGTTCCCCATAGTTCAATAACATTTGGAAGAAACGCGCATAATCATCCACATTACTGATGATATCTGTTCCACCCATGGCTAAAGGCGTATTGGTATTTTTATAATAATCCATCGTCATCTCAGTAGAAAAACCTAGCAGTTTTTTCCCTACTTCGTCCGTGTAAACACTCTTTTTACCTGTTTTATCTTGTGTATACACTTGAGCCATATTTTTCCATTCATTGGATGGAACGCCCACAAATGTGCGAGACATTTTTAATGGGGCAAAAATCTCTTGACGTAAAAAGTCTGCAAAAGTGCGGCCATCCAGCACCTCAATGACGCGACCGAGTACCTCAAAGTTCATACCATAGTTCCAGCTTTCTCCTGGTTCGTGCACTAAAGGTAATTTGGCGGTAGTTTGAGCGATATCTGCTAAAGTTAATTTCGTATTCGCTTTAGGAAAGGCGATCGTCACTTTCGCGTTTAAATATCCTTCACGTCCCAAATTGGAAAATGGGGGATAAGCAATCCCAGATGTGTGCGTGAAAATATGCTTCATCAGAATCTTGTTCTTCGCAGGACGTGTGATGAATTTGTGCGCTAGCGTGTCGTATCCCACTAAAATCTGCATGTTGGCGAATTCTGGAAGGATAGTTTCTAATGGAGTATCCATCGTAAAAAGCCCGCGCTCGAATAATTTCAAGCCAGCCACTCCAGTGATGATTTTAGTCATGCTGGCCATTCTAAACAAATGATCCGTGCGCATAGACTCGCCTGTTTCTAGGTTTGCTTTGCCAAAGGCTTTTTTATACACCACTTTCCCATGGCGAACCACCATGCCGATGGACCCGGGGATGATTTGCTTTTCGCTTTGGGAGGCTAAAAAAGTCTCTATACGTTGTAATCCTTCTTTCGATAATCCGGCTTGAATCGGATCACCAGTGGGTAAGTTTTGCGCGAAGGCATTGAGCGCGAGGAATAATAATAGAATCAGTTTTTTCATGGTTATTTGACTAAGAAATGGCCTAATTGTTGATTATAAGATAAGTTGTCATCGAAATCTTGTTCTTCGATTATTTTTCCATCTTTCATTTTGACTAAGGTAACACCAGATAAGTCCATCGGTTTTCCTGTGGCGGTATGTGTTCCTTTAAAATTCCAGTGTTTCACGAGTTTATCTCCATGTCCCCAAACATCGATGAACGTAAATTTGATATTAGAAAAAGTGGTTAGATAGTAATTGAAAGATTTTTTAAAACCCTCAATACCTTTTGATCTGATATTTTCTTTTTGGCCTATTAAAACAACATCCGTAGAAAAATTTTGCTCGTTCACTTGATCGATATCCCGCTGGTTAAAGATTTTATCCCAGGTAGCTGTATACATTTTGATGTTGTCCGCCACGTGTTTTTCTGCGTTAACTAGGTCTTCGCATTCTTTTTTGTTTTGGGCATTAGCTGTCATTGCAAGGCAGGTGACGAAAAGTAAGAGTATTTTTTTCATTTTGGGTGAGTTTTGGTTATGACCAAAAATACCATTTTAGTAATTGTCTGCTTGGATTAAAATTTTTACTTTGTTCCCTTTTGCGCAAAAGGGAACAAGTGATTTTGATTAGATATAAATTATTCGTGTCTTTAATAGATAAAATTCAATCAATGAAAAATGGATTACTTGTTGTTCTAACCATTTGGGCATCAACTGTTTTTGCACAATCCTCACTTGTACAAAAAGCGGATATTTTACTGCAAAATGCCCGTGTCTATTCCGTCATGGATAAACGCCAAATTCCCCCCAGCGGAGACAAGCACGATTACATGAGTCAAGGCCCTTATTGGTGGCCGGATACGACGAAAAAAGAGGGTAAGCCCTACATTCGACGTGATGGCGTTCGAAATCCGGAGATTGATTTGATTTCAGATTCGGAAGAGATGGATTTAATGACGGACGATGTCGTTTTGTTGACCAAAGCCTTTGAACAAACAAAAGACGAAAAATATGCTCGCTTTGCTTCGCGATTAATGGAAGCTTGGTTTTTAGATCCAGCTACGCGTCAGACTCCACACTTGAATTTTGGACAAGGCATTCCCGGCATCAACACAGGCCGTGGAATTGGAATCATCGAAACCCGTTTATTATATAAAATTACGGATGCTGCTACGCGATTGCGTGCTTCGAAGACTTGGACATCTGAAAAACACGCCGCCTTGAAAGCCTGGTTTAGCGATTATTTGACCTGGCTTTTAGAAAGTCCTATCGGATTAGATGAGGCAGATGAACACAATAATCACGGCACTTATTTTGATGTGCAAGTGGTGAATTATGCCTTGTTTGTAGGCAAGAATGACCTAGCTAAAAAACAGCTCAGATTCACTAAAAAACGCATCGAATCTCAAATCAAGCCAGACGGATCACAACCCTTCGAAATAGCTCGGACTAAATCATTGGGCTATTGCGTGATGAACCTGACTGGTTTTTTCCTGTTAGCGGATTTGGCAGATAAAATAAAGGTGGATCTTTGGCACTATGAAAGTCCTTCAGGGGCTAGTTTAGGGAAGGCATTCGCCTATTTAAGGCCCTATTTAATCCATGAAAAAATGTGGCCTCATCAGCAGATTGGGCCTTTTGATGAGAAGGAAGGTCAAGAACTTGTTAATAGGGCGAATGTTCAACATTTGTCCAAATGAGTCCAAATAGATTCATTTCAACGTTCGTTGAAATTCCAAATTTGGCTTGAATGAATTTAATCGTATATTTCGTGGTATCTGTTCTAAAATATGCCCGCATCTGTACCTATCAGTTTTCACGAAAAAAAGTGGTTGATTAAAATCATCCAAGAAGTCTATGGTATACAGGTAATAGATGCCTATTCTTGCCAAAAACTAAGTGAGGAGCTGGAGAAAAAAGGAAAAATTTCCATTTCATACAATACCTTGAGGAGACTTTTTGGCATAATCAAAGGACCTACGAATGCCTCTCGATTCACCTTAGATAGCCTCTCTAGAGGAATGGGCTACTCGGATTTTACCGCCTTTCAGCAGGCGGTGAATCAATTTGAAAAAGATTTTTTCAACGAAATGCTCATTTTAAATCGCCTTGGAAATCGAAAAGATGATCAGATTATTTTAGGAATTGTTCAGCAATTTCAGATGAAGACCTGGGATGAGGTGTACCAGTTTAAATCGATCATTGACCTTTGTTTAGAAGTCAAAAATTTCGATTTGTTAACGCAGATATTCGAACTCCCGTTTGATACGAATAGCGAGGATGTAACTTGGCGACTCTACGTGTCCTTTCAATCCATCTACGTACAAAGTTGCCAAAACAACGAAGCAGTCATCAACTATGTCGCTGGCTTATTGAAGACGAATGAACTGGCACAGCGAATCCTATTGCAACTATTTGTAGAGGAGGATTGCTTACAAGGTTATTATGGTAAATGGCTCTTAGCTACTTCAGAGGATTTAGTAGAGGATATGCCGGTATTTAAAAATCTGATGTTATGCCAGTTAGCCTTCGAGCTACAGGACATACCTGGTGCTAAACGGCATTTAGCGTTGAGTAAAAATGCTTTCCAGGAGGGAATGCACCCTAATTTAAAAGGTCGAATAGCTGCCTGGGATTATATCTTAGAATCAAAATCAGAAACGGCTCATCAATTTTTTAATGGATTGCAGGACTTCTCGTCTAAACTTTCTTTTTTGGTCTTTTTCTATCGATTATTGGAAGTGTATCAGCAGGATTTAAGTGTTTTTGATTTTATTGAGGGATTTGAAGTGGACGATTTATTGATTAATTTTTCGTTTCCAGAGAAGCATAATCTCAATAAAATGTATTTGTTAAAAGCCCGGTATTTTATCCTGAAAGGCAATAAAGTGCAGGCGCGCTCAGCGATGAGTCAAATCAATCTGCTGTACATTTATAGTTGTGATAAAGGCTGGGTAAATCAGCAAGTAGCCATTATAGAAGCAGGATGTTAGGTTTTTTGTATATTCTTTTCAGTTCGGCTTTTTATGGCTTTAGCAATGCCTATTGGAAAAAAGCGATTCAGGACGCCCCCTTTTTGCAAGTCATTTTTAGTAGAGGCTTGTATACCACTTCGTTTTTTGGTCTTTGTTATTTTGCTGATTTTCAGTGGGGTATTTTCACACCTTGGTTAGGTGAGCGCCCAGTATTTACGGCCGTGGAACTGGCGATGAGTAGCGGTTTGTGCTTTTTTAGTTCGTTTGGCCTGTATTTTTTTGTCCGCTCCTTGAAAACGGAAGAAGTCTCTCTAGTAGCCCCTATTTCATCGATTAACTTATTCGGTATATTGACCGCAGTCTTATTTTTAGGAGAGGCATGGGGAATTGCCTATTCGATTGCATCTATTTGCGTCGTGGGAGGTGTTTTTTTACTCTTCCAAAGTGATTGGCATTTTAGTTCGATAAGCTCTTTTTTGAAGGCTTTGGGAGGGAGTATTTTGGCTTCCTTCTTTTGGGGTGTATCCTATGCCCTATTTAAGTATCCTGTCGCCTGGCTCGGGGTAATCCCGTTTTCCTTTCTGCTAGAATTGTGTGTGACCCTCTGTGTAGGAGTTTTTCTTCTTTTCCAAAAGCAAAAATGGCAGCAAATCCCACAGGCTCCCATCCGCATTTTGGCATTATGCATTATGCTGGGCTCTATTTTATTAAATATAGCCTATAAAACAGCTTCGATTACGCAAATCATCTTTGTCAGTAAATCACAACTTGTTCTTACGATGATTTTTGGCCAAATCCTTTACCGCGAAAAATTAAAGGCCTTAAAATTACTGGGGATTGCTTTGTTGCTTTTATCGATTTATATAGTGGTTTAAAGCATCATCGCCAAATAACTCTTAAACCCAAAAGCTTCCTTAGGTCGTAAATGCCGAAGCGAACAAAAACGATTTTTCGTGAGGGCGATGAAGGTGTCCGTTAGAACGAGATTTTCGATGTTCCGAACTTGAACGACATCATGAACAGGGAAGGTGTTTACTAGCTTTTTCCAACGAAATAATCGGAGGGAATACACCTCGATCATCCCATTTCGGACGCTAATTTCGCGACCTTCTTTTCCCATTAATAAAACGTAAAAAGGACTTTTGCAGAGATAGTGTTTTGTTTCCATAGCGTTTTAATTTCTATGGAATAAAGCTACGCTAACCGCAGGATACATCCTTTGGCCAAATGGGGCCAAATGTGTTCAAACGAGTACAGCCTATTCGAAACAATCCATCCCAATCGGCGCTCCATCCGGAATCGCGGGCGTCTGCATCGGTTTCCAATCCGCTGGATTCGCTTTGAATTGATCGATTGTTTGAACAAGATAGCTTGCGAAAGCGCCTGACTTTTTGCTGTACAGGAATCGAATTCCTTTCACTGACTCAGCGACTTCTGCTGCCGCTAAAGGCGATATAGAAGGCGCATTTAACACATTCAATAAAGAAGAAACCACTTTGAAGTTGATGGTCTCTTGAGTGGCTTGCAAATAGGGATCGGTGTGTGCCGTGTAAAGAGTCGCATTTAATAAGGTACTCAAGGTCTCAGAAACGCCTAATTGCTGCGCATTCACCGCTTTATTTCCGGCTAATCGCGATAAGCGGTCTGGGTGCAATAAGAAGTCCAAGGTAAAATCTGCAGCAGATTCTACTGCGCCCATCGGATCGAAGGTGATGCCGGTCTTGCCTTTAAACGATTCGCGCGTCCGGTCATTGTTGAAAGCGCGTGGAGGGAAGAGTGCTAATTTATCCTTAGGAATCGCTAGTGTGCGCGCGTCCAAAGTCTGGGTCACCGCTTTTAAAGCTTGTGTTTGTAAGGCAATTGAAGCTGGCTCTAAAACTAATTCCTTTCCTCCTCTCACCGCATAATTGTATTCAGAACCGCCTATAATTTTCGTAGTCGCTTCTGTTTGGTAGCGGTGCAAGAAATACAAGGGAACGAAGACGTCTTCTAGGTGAGAATAGGTTTCGTTCGGGCGTATGTTGTGAACGGCGAAATTAGCTATTGCTTTTTTTCGAACTTGCAAAATGTGATCTAGTTCGTCTACAATCGTTTTTCCATTGTCCCAAAGGTGTGCATAAATGTGTGCCCCACCCGGGTTACGGGCATCGGAGTCGGTGATGAAGCGAAGGCCTTTGGCATATGCTTTATCTATCACTTGATTTAATTCAGCAGTCGTTTTGTGATCACCATAAGCGTAATCAACCGATACTTTGTCCCAATCTCCAATTTTCGTATCATAGGCGTGGCTGAAATCCATTTGATCCCCTTTGAAATCAATCTGTGGATGAGGATAATCCATGACGCTCGAATTCTCCCGTGCACTCGCTGCATAATTATGGGCAAAACCAAGCGTATGGCCTATTTCATGCGCCGCCAGTTGTCTGATCCGGGCCAAAGACATCGCCATCATAGGCCCATTCGCAGATCCGTCAGTCGCAAATGGCGCGTTCATTAACGCCTGTGCGATCAAGAAATCTTGGCGGATTCTAAGGCTCCCTAAACTTACATGACCTTTCATAATTTCCCCCGTTCTTGGGTCTGTAATCGATGCGCCGTAACTCCATCCCCGTGTAGAACGGTGCACCCATTGGATGACGTGGTAGCGTACATCCATCGGGTCCGCGTCCTCTGGTAGTAATTTGACTTGGAATGCGTCTTTATATCCGATAGCCTCGAATGCCTGGTTCCACCAGCGACCACCCTCCATTAAAGCAGAGCGGACCGGTTCTGGGGTGCCATTGTCTAAGTAATAAATGATGGGTTTAACTGCCTCGCTGACTGCTGCTTTAGGGCCTTTTTTCTCCAACCGATGGCGCGTAATCCACTGCTTTAATACCACCTCATTCACTGGGGATGAATAATCTTGGAAAGAGATCGCGTTTGCTCCTGAACGTGGATCAAACAAGCGCGGTTCGTACTTATTGTCCGGTAATTCGATAAAAGAATGGTGTTCCACCACCGTCACGTAATCCGCATTTGGTACTACGGAGCGCACTTCTGCCCCTGTTCCATTGCCTGCAAAAGTCAGGCGCGCCTCGAATTCCGTGTTTTTAGGGAATGATTTAGTGCGGTCTAAGGCCAAAGAGCTTTTGGACTTATCTAAACTATACGACCCTTGCTTTGCCTGCGTTAAGCGCTTTAATACGCCATGTGCGTCTTGCATCAGGAAATCAGTTATGTCGATTAAATAGGCTCCATCCGAAGCGCTTTCGATTTTAAAACCATATAACACGGACTTAGCGAAAGCTTGTTGCACGGATAATTTCTCCAAAGCATTGCTCGTATTTGCCCGGTATAGGGTATTCGGCTGAACTAAGAATATTTTGTTTCCTTGTTTTTCAAAGAAGACCACTTGCTCGTTTCCTAGTTGTCCGCGGTCTAATCCGAGGTCATTATTTCCCACGCCTTGCGCTAGGGAATAGGTATATAAAAACTCCTCATTCAGCTTTTTGACTTCTAAAAAGATCTTGTCATTCGACTCATCGTAGTAGAAGTTGAAATAACCCGTGTGGGCTTTCATGGATTTTACTTTCTCAGCGATTTGCGCGGTGGTGCTAAAGCTGATTAAGGCGAAAAGAAGGAGCAGTTTTTTCATGCTCTAATGTAAGAATTATTTTGCTGTTTTTACCAGCGATCTAAACCTAGAATCTTTTTACCTAGTTCATTTAGGCTAGCTGTTTCGTATTTTGTTTGTTCCCATTTGCGCGGATCACCTGGAAAGGCATAGCCTTCAGGAGCAATGCGATCTCGCCACGAGTTTACGCGCCAATCCCGCAATGAATCGTTATCTTCCTCCGCTGGCATCATCGAGATATATTGGGCACAGCGTACTTTGTCGCTATTATTCGCTCGGATTCCGTGAGGTTGCAAACTATTGAAAATCAAGAGGTCTCCTGCTTCTAATTTGACTTTAGTAGGGGTAAAGCCGGTCGTATCAGGTAGGAAGCGATTGCGGTCCTCTGGTTGTGTTAATTTCCACGTATTGTAGTTGCGGAATAATTCTGGAATACATTGGAAGCCTCCCATATTCTCGTCTAATTGATCTGCTAAGGCCAAAACTCCTTGGACGTTTACCGGCTTCGTCTCCGGATCGTAATCCCAGTGAATAAAAGCTTTGTATTCGTGTCCTGGACGAATAGGAAAATTCAAATTCGCGCGATCGATGGTCACCCACAATTTCTCCGTCCCCCAAATATCAGCAAAGGCATCATAGACCCGCTGTTCCGAGCGATTATCCCATTGCAATTGGCTATTATAACATTCCACCATTCCCGTGTTCGCCAGCTCTTTCATCTTCATTTCAGCCCGTGGCGCCGTATACCAAGTGGAGGAATCATTCGGATCTTTCTCTTCAAATTCATACAAGAATGCCGCAGTCTTCAAAGCTTGTTCTCTAGGAACCGCCTGCTTAATCACGACATAGCCATTGTGTTTCCAAAACGCCCAATCCTCTTCGCTTAATACACGAAGTGGCTCGCCATTCGAACGATCGTTTAATTTAACCGCACTGCTCTTTGCAGTGGAGGGATTGCCGGGAATATCGTAGTGGCCGTTGTTTGGGATGTCTGTTTTCATAGGTGATTAATTTATAGGCCAAAGGTAGAGTTCATGAAGTACCTTTTTTTCTGCTCTATTGATAATTATTTGCACTGTATTGATATTTTATTTTCGTATTTACCTATTTTAGGCAAATGAAATTGAATTTAGAGCAAATTCTGCCGGATAGTGATAGTTCGTTTAGGTTCCTGTTGACCCCTAAATTGAATGAAGTTTTCTATTGGCATTTCCACCCTGAAATCGAATTGGTGTATGTAGAGGCAGATAAAGGAATTCGCCACATTGGAGAACATATCTCGACTTATGAAGGATGTGATTTGGCCTTAATCGGATCCTATATTCCCCACTTGAATTTTGATTATGGCGTAAAGGCAACGGTGGAGACGGTCGTGATTCAGTTTCCGGAGACCTATTTTGAAGGTGGATTGGTTCGAATTCCAGAATTAAAAAAGGTCGTAGATCTGATGGAACGGGCGAAAACGGGATTGGCTTTTACGGGTGAAACGAAGCGGATTGCCGGTGTACGGTTGAAAAAATTGGAACATTTAGATCGATTTCATCAGTTTATGGAGTTGATGAGCATCTTCCATTTTTTGGCAGAATCAGACGAATATGTGGACCTCGATGTTCGCCCCATTTCCAGCCAAACCATCCTCAAACAACAAGAACGGATGCACCGCATCCATCAATTCGTCGAAGCAAATTTCCAAAAAACCATCGACACCCAGCAAATCGCGAACGAAGTCAACCTTTCTCTTTCGGCCTTTTGCCGTTATTTTAAGAAAACGACGAAACTAACTTACACCGATTTCGTGAATCAATACCGCGTCCAATACGCGAAGAAACTCTTGATTCAAGACAAGAATGTGACCGAAACCTGCTTCGAATCCGGCTTCGAAAGTCTTTCCTATTTCAACCGGATCTTCAAGAAATGGACAGGGGAGTCTCCGTCGAGTTTCAGGAAACAGCGGTTAAAATAAGACGCGATAGCGTGTGGCATTTCTTTCTCCATAGGTGGAAAACAACTGAAGAGATACTCCCTTTTTCAAATCTCTACTAGCCGTAGCCGTTGATAGATTTTTAAAAACGCGCTGGTAATCTTTGCGGGAGAAGTCCTTCATTCCTATAAAAATAAAGTATTCTATGCGTTCCGTCTCAGATAGAACCACGTTAGTCGTATTTAATAATTGTGCTAAGGATTTGTCCAAAACCCCTAACATATATTCAATAAACGGAGTGGATTGTCCACAAGCGTCACTTTGGGCGAGTGCTAGGTAATAGTCGGTTTGAGAGGAAGCTATAATCGTTTCAAAAGGCAAGAACTCGAAAATAGGATGCGATTTAGATAAGATGACAGATTGCCAAAATCTCCCCATCCGACCATTCCCATCTATAAAAGGATGAATAAACTCGAATTCATAATGAAATACACAGCTTTTAATCAGCAGTGGATCAGGATCATTTGAAACAAAGTCAAAAAGGTCGTTCATTAGAAACGGAACACGATCTGCAGGCGGAGCAATATGTGTAAGGGTTTTTCCTTTAGTGATTCCCACGGATCTATTGCGGTATTCCCCCGGATTTGTCACCAGACCTTGCATTAAAATACGATGTGCGCTTAAAAGTGAATCGCTTTTTACCGGGTTAAACTCGTTCCAACGCTCATATAAAGCAAGCGCATTTTGGACTTCTTTTTGATCTCTTTCAAAACCAATTAATACTTTACCTTCGTCGATTGCTTGTACCTGTGATTCACTCAGCGAATTACCCTCGATGCCTAGGGTCGCCTGAATCGTTTTTATTCGATTCTCCTTCCTCAATTTAGGAGATTGTTTGTCCAAATAATGTGCGGAGGCTTCCCCTATCTTCTGGGAAATCGAAACCACTAAATTCAGTATGGAGGCGGTAATAGTATAGGGCGGCTTCATGATAGTATCATATGATACTATCAAAGGTAAAATAAAAGGCCGAAGAACAATGTCCTTCGGCCTCTTTAAAATTGTCATTTAGGATTATTTTCTCCCTTGAGAATATTGATCAATACCAGAAATTTTTCCGTTTAAATCAAATTGGAAAATTTCAACTAACGATTTGTTCCAAACAGAACCATCCTTAGAAACACGCTTCTCTGTAGAAGTTACAAATACACCTGAAACTGGATCCGTATAGGCGATCTTAACAGGAATAATGCTTGTAAATTTCCAGTCTAGTGAAGTATAACCTTCCATCATTTGGCTAAGGTCTTTTTTCGTCAACTCTAATTTGTTGCCATCAAAGTCAGTGATTTTTACCTTTTCAGCGAAGAATGTTAAAACTGTTGCTACATCCATCGCATTATAGGCTTTGTTGAATTTCTCCATAGCTTCAATCTCACCGCGATTTGAGAATTGGAATGCTCTGCCATTTACCTCATTATTAGGATCAGCTGTGATAAATTTTCCACCTGAAGTTTGACCATATTCATTGGTTTTGGGAATTGAACCATATTGTGTGAAACTCGAAATTTTTCCGTCTTTGTTAAATCTGAATAACTCAAACAAGTTAAGTGTTTCCTTAGAACCATTGTTAGCTACCCGTGTTTCTACCGATTGCAACATCACGATTTCTTCGTTTGAACCAGGTACCTTAACCGGTAAAATAGCCATAGGCACATCCTCTACGGTTTTAATGTAAGCAATGGATTTTTTCGTCATTTCTTCTCTTTTCTTTGCCATTTCTGGGGTGTAAAAAGAAAGTTCTTTTTCTCCATCTTTTGAATTGTAAGCTTTGACGAAGTCTAACAAAATTTGGCTGTTTTTCTCAGAACCAAATTGGAAACTCTTGCCAGCATCTGGACCAGAGAAGATTTTACCTGCTGTCGTTTGTGCCGAGACACTGAATGTCGATGCGATGATCGCACCTGCTAGAACAAATTTTTTCATTGATATTAATTTTTTGATTAGGTCAGCAAGTACGGCGGAAAAAAGGGTCTGTGGAAAGAAAAGGAGAATGTATTTGTTCCCAAATGCGCAAAAGGGAACAAATTCGCTCATCCTAAATGAGCATTAGCGGGGGAGATGTACTAGGTTTGGCAAACATTAAAAAACTAATAACAATGAAAAAAATTATTCTATCTCTTTGTGTGGCGGCAGGATTATTCTCTTGCACGTCAGAGGCGGATCAAAATGCCATTGTAGGCAAGGCTAACGTAGCTTATTACGGGCGTGTTTGGGAAGTGGCGATCAATGAAGGTCGCACCAATATCTTGGACTCAGCTTATGTAGAGGATGCGGTATTGCATACTGTACCTGAAGTAAAAGGCAAAGCGAATTGCAAAGCCTATTACGAAAACTTTGTAACTGGTTTCACGGAGCGTCAATTTATCGTGAAAGAAATCTTTGCGGATGGCGACAAATTAGTGAAGTACTGGCAGTTCAAAGGAAAGCACACGGGTAACTTCTTTGGCATTCCTGCAACAGGAAAATCGGTAGACGTAATTGGTTGCACGATCGTTAAAATGAAGGACGGAAAAATTGCTGAAGAGCAAGATTTTATGGACAACATGGTATTGATGACTCAATTAGGTCTATTGCCGGCAAGTAAATAAGTGGATAAAGGCGGGGGCTTAGGCTCCTGCCTTTTCTTTGATATATACAGAAGGGGTTACTCCTTTGCGCGCCTTGAAGGCATCGATAAATTTCGAACGCGAGACGAAACCAGCATCAGTAGAAATCGCTTCGATTGTGATCTTCTTCGCATTTCCCTCCTCTATTAATTGACACGCATACTCAATGCGCAAGTCATTCTTCCATTCTCCAAAGGTCTTTTCCATCTCCTTATTAAAGTAATTCGACAGGAATCGCTCTGGCATTTTTAGATCAAAGGACATCTGCGATAAAGAGAAGTCTTTTTTTACGAAGGGATGTGAGGCTAAATAACCCTCTAATTCCCTTTCAAAGGCATAAAAGCTACTGGATTTCTTGGCTAAACTAGACTTAATTTCTTGCAAGATCGTGCCGGCGATGAGTTCCACTTCGTAGGAAACGTTACCGTAGAGGATTTTGGGGAATAAAAACAAAATGAAGTTTTGGACAAAAAAACCACCTCCACAGATCGCAAAGAAACGAGCCTCACTGAAAATGATATTTGATGGGATGCCAAAAATCGCATAGTTATGAGCATAGATGGTAATCATGTGGCCTAAACTATTCGAGGCAATCACTAATTGTAAAAAAACGAGTGAGAAAATCCATTTCTGTATCAAGCGATGATTCGATGGCAATGAGCCATATTTTGTCATTAAATGTTTCTTATTCCACAGGAAATAAATGATCGATGCAAAGCAATAGAGAATTAAATGGATCGAGCGGCCGTATAATATTTGCTCAAAAGTGACCCATTGGAAATTCAAATTATAATCTTCTGTGATATTCACAATCTCGTGAGCCATCGCCGTCTTTGTCGCTAAGGGCAAAGTCGTGAAAGGTAAGGTGGCTAATCCCGTAAAAATCGCCGGAATCAAATGTATTAAATCAGACAAATGAAGTTGCTTATCTTCCGAAACGGTGTGTTTGACATAAAAAAACAAAGCAGGGCCGAGCAAGAAGGAGAGTGGTAGAAAATGGACGAAACAGATGCCCTCCCAAAACTCGATTTTACTATAATGCAACCCAAAATACACCATCAATACCGAATTACAGCACAAGAAAAACAAGGCCAAAAACGTATTAGATCTATTCAATGAACTTAGGTAGTACAAGAGAATAAAGGAGGTGAATATGCCGAATAGTGGTGCTAGTATTGCCAAAACCTGATGTTAATCAGCTACAAGATAAGAATATTCTGTTTAATTTAACCCAATGAACAAGGTTTACGAATCGGCTTTTGAGGCTATTTTTGATGTTACATCGGGCTCCTCGATGTTTTTTGGCGGTTTTGGACTTACAGGAATTCCAGAAAATGCCATTGATGCCTTGCTTTCCACCCACCTAAATGAGATCACGTGTATTTCGAATGAGGCGGGTATCGAAGGCTTTGGGCTGGGTAAATTACTGGCGTCGCGAGCCATTAAAAAACTCATTTGCTCTTATGTGGGTGAAAATCACCTCTTAGAGGACTTGATTATTGAGGGACATCTGGCCGTGGAATTAGTTCCTCAGGGAACCTTAGCGGAACGCATTCGCTGCGGAGGCGCGGGGATTCCGGCCTTTTATACGCCAGCAGGCGTAGGAACAGAAGTGGCGGAAGGAAAAGAAGTGCGGGTTTTTGAAGGCAAAAAATACCTGTTAGAAACCGCTCTGACGGCTGATTATGCATTCATTAAAGCTTGGAAAGGCGACACCGAAGGCAACCTGATTTACAAAGGAACCTCTCGAAATTTCAATCCGGTGATGGCTCCAGCGGGAAAAATCACGATTGCCGAAGTAGAAGAACTAGTACCCGCGGGAACCTTAGATCCCAATGAAATCCATACCCCAGGCATTTATGTGCAGCGCATTTTTCAGGGATCAAACTATGTCAAACCCATTGAAAAATTCGGTGCCTTAGCTCATTCAGAAGATGAACAGAAGGAAATCATTGCCCGCCGTTTAGCGAAAGAAATCAAAGACGGAGATTATGTCAACCTTGGCATCGGTATTCCTACGCGGGTCTCGAATCATATTCCGCCAGGAATGAAAGTGATTTTGCAATCAGAAAATGGATTATTAGGCATTGGCACTTTAGCCGAACCTGGTCAAGAAGATCCCGATTTAATTAATGCGAGCAAGCGTCCAATTACAATTTTAAAGGGTGGTTCTCTATTTAGTTCCGCCGAAAGTTTTGCGATGATCCGTGGCAACCATATTGACGTGACGATTTTAGGGGGTATGCAGGTTTCTGAGCGCGGGGATTTAGCGAACTGGAAAGTGCCGGGCAAAATGGTCAAAGGGATGGGAGGGGCGATGGACCTCGTCGCTTCCGCAGATAGAGTCATTGTGGCGATGTTGCACCTGACCTCCGATGGAAAATCGAAATTAGTCTCTGCTTGTGATTTACCTTTAACCGGGGTGCGCTGTGTCACGCGAATCATTACTGATTTAGCCGTATTAGACATAAACCCCGAAGGCGGCTTTCTGTTGAAAGAGCGCGCCCACGGGGTTTCTATTGAACAAATCAAAGCGGCCACAGCTGGTAGATTAATCATCCCAGACGTGGTGCCTGAATTTTAGATTTTATAGTACTGCTCCCAACCTTTTCTTGGCGGCGCTCCCACTAAAAGAGAATTAGCCAGAGAGTTGTTGGTAATTTGTTTCGTCTTGCGATCGAATTGTAATTTCGTATTCAATTTTTGGGCCATCACACCTAGGGAGAACACTTGGCTTAAAGGACCTGCGATTTCGAACGGAGAACGCGTCTTTTCTTGACCCATACACGCTTTTAGGAAGTTTGCGTAGTGGTTTGAAGGACTAGCTTGAACTTCTGGTAATTTCAAATCCTTACCCGCATCGCCTAAAATCGAAAGCGTGCTTCCGTGTGATCCACCTTTGAACGTTAAATCCTTACTGTAAATAATCTTGCCTGGATTTAGTTTAGCTGGCTGGATTTTACCATTGCCTGCTGGTGGAATGTTCGGATCTAGTTCGTTCGTTCCGTAATTCGCAGGAACCGGAGGAATATTGTTCACCCCATCATACCACGTGATATCCATGGCTGGCATATTCTTACGCTCAGGGAATTTAAATTGAATAGTCGAAGACATCGGGTAGAAGAAATTATTGTGGCCATCTGCCCGTAGCATATTGATTTCTGTAGGTAAGCCTAAGTCCAAAAACTCATGCGCCGTATCCATAATATGAGCACCCCAGTCACCTAGCGCACCTAAACCATAGTCAAACCAGCAACGCCATTGACCGTTTACGAAATCTTTTTGGTACTCATGTGGTTGTACAACACCTTGCCAAATATCCCAATCTAAAGAAGAAGGAATCGCTTCAGCTGCCGGAAATTTGGTGATCTTTGGATCCCAGCTATGCCATCTACGTGGCGAATTCATGTGAGCCGTCATCGACGTCACATCCTTAATAATTCCTGCTTCTTTCCAAGCCTTGAATTGGAAGTAATTTCCTTCGGAGTGGCCTTGGTTACCCATTTGAGTGACTACTTTCGGGTGCTTGCGCGCCGCTGCCATCATCAATTCGATTTCATTAAAGGTACGCGCCATGGGTTTCTCCACAAACACGTGTTTGCCTAGACCCAGCGCCATCATCGTGATAGGGAAGTGAGAATGATCAGGAACACCGATGGAAACGGCCTCGATCTTCGATCCCATTTTGTCAAACATTTGACGGAAATCTTGGAAGCGAGGTACATCTGGGAATTTCTCTAACACTTTTAACGTTTGCGGTGCGCCCATGTCTACATCGCAAAGGGCGACAATATTGGCTAGGCCCGTGTTGTACAATGACATCACGTCTAAACCGCCTTGGTTACCGATACCGATACAAGCAAGATTGACTTTTTCACCGGAAAATTTCGATAGAATATTAGGGAAAGCTACTGCAGCTCCGATAAGGCCGGCGTTCTTTAGGAAATCCCGGCGTGAATTTTGTAGGTTGTTCATGTATAGGAAATAGGTTTGTAATTAAAAGCCAAAGACTTAGCTAAACTACTTGCCTCCTAAATCAAAAAAAAGATGAAAGAAAAATTCTTTCATCTTGATGCACACCAAACCACTAATTGATTTTGTAATAAGCGAAGGTAGGTCTATTTCTCGGTTATCAAATACCGGTCTATCAGATTATCAGTTTATTGATAAAGCGATACAGCAATGGCTAAATTTGCGCGCATCTTTTCTCGTAATTGTTCAGGCTCCACTACGTGTAATTCAGTGGAATAGCGCAGTAGAAAGTTTTCTAATTCTTGATTAATCTCTAATAATAATTCAACATGTAAGGCATCTACTGATTTTTGTGATGGGTGGATCGGGTATTTAGTGACATATTCTTTGATCCAAGAATCTTCTCGCAACTGAATGATGATTCGCTCAGCGGCCCCGGTACCTCTAAAAAGACCTAAGTTGTTTTTGAAAAAATCGGAAGGTTGAAAATCTGGGTGAATTCGGATTTTATAGTTCGTCTGAATTGGTCGAATAGATTCGATTCGATCTAAGGCAAAGAGCCTAAGTTTATCAAGCGAAATGCGTGTATGTAGGTCTGAAATCTCTTGGAACAATACATACCAGCCTGTATACCAACCATTGTTGTATTCCTTTATCAGCAAGGGGAGCCCGGTGACGGTTTTTGCTTTAGAGGTGGCGGTTAAACCTTTGTGCGATATTTCGATGAGTTGCTTCCCGGCAATGGCGTCTACTAGAAATTTAACGTGTTCAGATCCGGAGCGATCACCTTCGTTGATTAATTCGATAGCCGGCCAGTTCGCTAGTTCTTTGTGTTTTGTGAGGTTGTTTTCCAAAGAGATCGCCCGCAACTTATTCACAATTCCGTTTCCATTGCCCCCCGTAAACAAATGTTTGTTGAAATCGATGATGGACGCGATTTGGTCTAATTCCTTCTCGGAGAAAGAGGGGAAAGCGCTGATATCATCTCGAATATAATAGAACCGGTTCTCCGATTTTGAATACCGTATTAAATCGCCTTCCGTCTCTTCTAAACTAGGATAGCGTTCCGCTAGCTTTTCTTTCAACGCTTTTAGGTCGCGGCTGAAGCTGCGTTCGCTATAGCTGAGTTGGTCAAAATGTTCCGTGAAATAATCACTCACCGTTGCCGCGCGCAAAGGAAAAGTCTTTCGCAGAAATAAGTTATTCAGCTCTTTTAGGCGATCTGTCGTATTCATGTGGTACGAATCTAGTAAACTCTTAGTAAGTCGCCAACTTTTGGCGAACTATAAATGAAACTTTGCATCAACAAAACGATAACAACATGAAAAATATCAAATCATTACTCGTATTACCTTTCTTTTTCTACGCAACAGAAGGCTATTTAAAAGCTTTCAAAGTGGCTAAAGTAACGGGTTCCATTAAACTTTTTGTGATCACTAATTTCTTACTTTGCCTTGGATTAATTTTGGCAGACTTTCAGTTTTTCGGAAATTCTGATGTAGATGGATTGTATACGCAAGCGGTGTTAGCGGAAGTACTTTACTTAGCTGGAGGTGCGGGATTGAATTTGTTCTCGGAATTAGAGACGCGTTAGTTACCGCGCTCTGCTCAGTTTATTCATATTTAATAATGTTAAAAATCTATTTTAGGAGTGTTCTGCAAAATATAATACCGCTAAATAATTAGTGCTTTAGTTTAGTTTAATACATTCTTAAATTTATTTGAACCAAACATTTTTTAGAATGAAACTAATTTTTAAAATCTCATTTGTAGTTATTGCAGCTATGTTATTAAATAGCTGTGGTACAAAGTTACCTGCAGGGCAAAAAGAAGTTGAATTGCCGTGTTTTGAAGATAAATATACGTCCTCTAAAAAGGATTATATGGCTTCAGGAAAAGGAGTAAGTGTTGATCAAGTTACTTCCAGAAAAAAAGCATTAATGAATGCAAAAACAGAAATTGCGTCATTAATAAGATCTAATATTCGTTCTTTGACCGATGATTATTCGGTTTCACGAAGTGTTAATAATAAAGAAGAATTCAAGTCTAGATTTGAGTCTATTACTTCAGAAACAGTTGATGAAACTTTATCAGATATTAAGGTAGCATGTCAAACATTGGCTTTCGACAAGCGAACGGGACAATATAATACATATTTAGCTTTAGCAATTAGTAAGGAGGCATTGGCTACTTCAATTATGAATAAATTGTCTTCATCTGAGAAAAAAGAACTCGATCTTGATTATGATAAATTCAGAACATTATTAGACAAAGATGTTCCAACTAAAAAATAAAATAGCATTTCTGCTTTTTGTGTCAATTTCATTTAACCTGGTTTCTCAAAAAGAAGTCAGGTTAAATAATTTATCGGCATGTGCTGTATTACAACAAAATCAGACAATTGAAGAAGCTCGTAAATCGGCTATTTTTAATGTGAAATTATTAGCTCTTCAGGAAGCGGGCATAAGTGAGGTGATTACTGCCAATCAATTTTTTGACGTAAAAAAAGGATCTAGTTCTGATAAAGATGAATATTACGAATCGACTTTTGCAGATCTAAAAGGTGAAATTTCGAAATTTACAATTCGATCTTTTGATCAATCTGTGGGTGAAACTGGAGAAGTAAATATATGTGTTCGAGCTGATATAAGTGTGATGAAATTTGATGTTGAACCTTTAGGTAAAACAAATCTTTTAGTAGAAGGATTAAGCTCTCGATATAAAAATGGAGATCCAATTTTTGTTAAAATCAGCTCACCTAATCCAGTATATTACTGGGTATTTTTAATTGATGGCGATGGTAAATATTCCTTGTTGTACCCATTTAATAATCAGCAGTCTAATTTTATAGAAAGTAATAAAATAATTTCATTGCCAGAAAAGTCATTTAACTGGAATGTTACCACATCTAATAAAGAAGGAGAGAAAAATGGATTGTTATTTGTCTCTTATCCCCAAAATGTTTCGATTTCAACTCAACAAATAACCGATTTTAATTCGTGGGCGAGTTGGTATAATCAATTAGATTATACAAAGCGTTCTAAGCAAATTAAGAATTTTTTAATTTTTTAATCTATGAGATTATTTTTTACAGGCTTAGTTTTTTTTATAAATGTTACCATTGTTTTTTCACAAGAAAAAGCTCTTGAATACAAAATAGGCGCCTCTATTTTGAATCAATCTAATAATGGCTATAGAATATTTTTTGGGACTCCTAAAGGTGTATACTACTATAACAAACTAGCTGTTGAAACTTCAACATTACCATTTATTAAAGTTTCACCCCTAGGAGGAGAAACTTTAATGATATTGGACAAGAAATTAGCCATTTATGATAATTGGAATTTTTTAATGTCACATGAGAATAAAAATAATATAAAGGATATTCAAGTAAAAAGAATTCTATCAAATAAATACGGAGATAAGTATTTTGTGATTTCAGTGGATGGCTCTTTATATGAGACTGAAATATTGAAAGGGAATATAAAATTGATTAAAAAGGAATTGCCACATTTTGTTACTGACGGTGAATGGAATAATAACTTAGAAAAATTAATATTATCTGATGAATATTATATCTATTACTACAATCCAAGCACTGGTGATGTTTCTGAGCGAGTAAAGTTGTCATCTGGTATAACCTCAATAAAAGCAGATAGTAAAAATTTTGAAGTATTTGTTGGTCTTACTAATGGACAGTTAGTCATTTACAATCAAGACTTGACTAAAGTTAAACAAGCACTTCAAATTTCAAAGTCTTCAATCACAGGAATTGAGTTAGATCCTTTAGATCACTATGCATATATCGGTGATGAAGACGGTTTTGTTTATACCTTGGATTTATTAAAGAATAGAATTATTAACTCTCAGGAACTTCATACTGGTTCTGTATCTGTAGGCATGATTGATGACTTACTGAACACTAAAAGGTATATTGTTACTTCTGGTAATGATTCTAAAATTTTAATTTCTGAAGTGACTAATTTAGAGCCGAATTATAAAAGAATTGTAAGCCAGATGGTTGAAGAGAGAAAGAATCAATTTATAAAGCAAAAAAATGGTGAAAAAGCAGTCGATTACGATAATCGAGTAACAAGTTTGAGTGTCAAAAATATTGTAGAAAAAAACACTATTTTACTGGTTGATAGCCTTGCTCAATTAAAATCATCAAATATCTATAATTTTGCAATTATCAATGATAGTCTTTCTGTTAGTCTAAAGCCTTTCCCAACAGTTAAATTTAAATTACTTAAGCCAGTTGATTCAAAGGAAGAGTTAAGTATTCAATCAATTCATTTTTCACTTGAAAAAGATAATACTTTTGCCGTAAGCGATTTAGAAATTAATTCAAAAGGCGGTACCATTCGGTATAGTGCTGATAAACGGAAAATGGGGGTATTTGAACAGGAGTTCTCTCTTGAAATGGCAAAAAAAATTGCCTCCAAAGAAAAAGAATTTAAAAATAGTTTATCTGAATTAGTGAATAATTTGCGTTCTAAAGGTAAACTTAATGACGTTGAATTGACAGTGGAAGCTAATTTGAAAGTTGAAAAGGATTCATTAGGACAAGATGAATTAAATCTTCACGTAGTTTTTTTATCACAAGGAATTAAGGCTAATATTGAAAAGGAAACAGCAGATTACAAGGCAGGTAAATACGATATTTTTGAATCAGTTGCTGCTACCACATTGGTTGATTTTTTTGTAAAATCAACTACGGAAAAATTAGGCGAGTATTTATTGCCCAATACTAAAGTTACTTTTAATCTTACAGGTTCAACTGATAAATCTAAAATTAACAATGCTTTGCCATATGGTAATGAATACGGTCCATTTAAGAATTTTCCATATTATTTTCAAGGCCAATTATCTGGTTTGAATTTAAATCAAGAAGCTGGAATTACCCTAAATAGCCAATTAGGGTTTTTGAGAACATATTCTGTTAGGAATTTTATGGAAAATTCAGCTGATGTATTTGAGGGTACCCGTAAGAAATATGTTCATTTTTCTGAAGAGTCTGATCAATTTGGACCCGAATATAGAAAAATTAAAATTGAGATGATTATTCATAAAATCATTGAATTGAAAAAGGGCTTGACTGATGTTAATTCCTTGGATAAAAATAAAGATAAATCTTTGAGTGATGTTGACATAAATATTCCTGTTGGAAATAAAAGTGATGGTTATGCTTTGGTGATTGGAAATGAAGATTATTCGTCTTTTCAACCTAATTTGTCTGCTGAAAGTAATGTGCCTTATGCGATTAGAGACGGCGAAACTTTTGCTAATTATTTGACGCAAATGTTTGGATTTGAAAAGGCTAATGTTGAGTTTTTAAGAAATGCCACCTATGGTACAATGAATCAGGCTATTTCACGTCTTGAAAGATTGATGGAAATTGATGGAAAGGATAAAGAAATTGTAATTTATTATTCTGGACACGGAATGCCAGATGAAAAAACAAAAGAACCCTATTTAATACCTATAGATATTAGTGGAAATAATGTCAATCAGGGTATTTCATTGAAGAGTTTAATGTCAAGATTATCTGCTAAACCACACGGTAAAATTACCTTAGTAATTGATGCTTGCTTTAGCGGTTTGGGGAAAGTGGAACCTATCTCTACAGTAAAAGGTATTTCGGTAACACCTGTTAATCCTGAATTAGGAGCAAATATGATTCTAATTAGCTCTAGTTCAGGAAATGAAAGTTCAGTTATTGACGATCAAAATCAACATGGGTTATTTACTTATCATTTGTTAAAACGATTGCAAGAGAGTAAAGGAGATATTTCGATAGATTCGCTATTTAATTTAATTAGAAAAGATGTTGCATTAAGTGCGATTAAAAAATTAAATAAAATTCAGACACCTTCAATACTTCTTGGAAAGGAAATTGAATTGAAGTTTAAGACACTACCATTGTTTGGAAAAAAGTAATTCAAAATAAAATATTGAATGTGATATATAAATTTCAGTTTGATATTATTGTCTCTCAAACTGAAATTTTAATACGAATTCATGTGTCTGATTAGTCACATTAGAGATCGTATTGATAGGTATTTCATATTGATAGCCTAGGTAGACAGTAGGGCTGAATTGAATGCCTAGATTAAAACCGATAGCATTTTGATTACGATAGCTAAAACCGACATCTAGCAAGTTGTTTAATCCAGCAGTCAAATTAACATCATAGCTTAGTGGCAAATCTTGCGCTACACGAACGACTGCATTACTAGATAAAGAAATGTTTTCATTGACTACTTGTTTCTTACCTACCATTCCATAAAAGAACGAGGCATCTTTGTACTTTCCTGTTTGTAAACCAAAATCATTCCAAAGCATTCTAGGTTGTGAAATAGCTACATAGAATCGATCTGACTTAGCCAATCGGATACCCCAGCCTGAATTTACTTGAAGTCCTGTTGAATAGTTTTGATTAAACATTTCATCATTTCTATCTAGCAAACTTACACCATCAAAGTCTAATTTTAAATTAGTAACCCCTATCCTAATAGCTCCTGAAAAGGCCCAATTATTGTTCATTGGAATGTGATAAGCCAAATCTCCATTAATAGAAGTTGCCTTTATCGGTCCTAATTGATCAAGAAAGGAAGTGAATCCTACTCCTATCTTTTCGCCTATATTAAAGTTGCCTAAGAAGGCGGTTGTCATAGGCGTGCCAGGCATTGTTATCCATTGGTTCCTATTTACTATGATGACTTCATTTTTTTCAGATGCACCCACAAAGGTTGGATTGAGAATTTGTGGGTAAAGGCGAACAAGAGAAAATACAGGGTCTGTTTGGCCCCAAACTTTGGCAGAGCACATGAGCAATAAACAATAAACGAGAACCCGAATTTTCATCCTATTTCTTTAATCTATTGATGTAAATATAAGTAGAGACTGTAGGAATTTTTCCATTGTAGTCTAAAATATAATAATAAACCCCATCTGGTAGTAATCCGTCTCCTTTAAATAAGATATTCGATTGATTGGTTTCTCCACCCCAATTGTTTTGGTAGTCTTTCGTTTCAAATACTAGATTTCCTATTCGGTCAAAGACAGATAATGTGTTAGGAGTCGTCCGCATTACACCTGGGATAATTAAATAATCATTTCGTCCATCACCATTAGGGGATATACCCTGGAAGGCTACGTAATCACATTTATCTGGATCTATTCGGTTATCAATTCCGTCATGATCACAATCGATTACAGCTCCAAAATTGATGTCATTCTCCCACTTGTCTATCACCTCATCACCATCCGAATCTTCATCATTATAATCTGGTTTTCCATCTTTGTCTGTATCGACTGGCTTATCTCTATTTCCACCAATTTCCACAATATCGGTATACCCATCTTGATCCGTATCATAATTGATATCCTCTAAGACCGTGATGACCGTAGAATCAATACCTGGACCTGTCGAGTTCGTCGCCGTGATAATATACGTTCTTGGTTTTGCTGGCCAGGTAGGTGTACCTGAAATTAAACCTGTCAGTGTATTAAATGATAAACCTGGAGGTAATAGTGAGTCGATGCTCATTTTGTCTACAATACCTACAATTTTAGGTTTGAAGCTCACCGGAACCCCTTGTTTGAATACACCTGTGGCAGGGTAATCAATTTCAGGGAAGGCAATTAGTACCTCAATTTTAACAATAAAGGTGGCAAATCCAGTTAAGTTAGATGCCGTAATCAGATAGTCAATAGGCCCCTGGGCTTTCGTAGGAGTGCCTGTAATAATACCTGTCACAGGGTTGATGACAAGTCCAGCAGGTAGCGGTTTATCTACAACATACGAGGTAGGAACACCAATTACCGTAGGCGTTAATGGAGTTATAATTTTCTTCTCAATATACGTTTGAGGAGTAATGTAGCTCAAGTTACTTGGTTTTGCTACCACAGAGGCTAATTGTACCGTGGTAGTGTTAGAACCTGTACTGTTGGAAATCGTTACCACATACGTCGTCGGAGGCATTAAAAGGGTAGGATTGCCACTTATTATACCGGTTAATGGATCGATGGTTAAACCAGTAGGAAGAGGTTTGTCTAAAGTGACCGAACTAATGATACCCTTCGTAATCGGTACTAAAGGTGTATTCGCTTGATCTGGATAGAACAAGTTAACATTCGTGTAAGCAGGATTCATATTCGCTCCTAGTATTGGATTAGGATAGAATATTTTAGGTTTAGCAATAAGTACTGTAATGATTAACCGAGCTCTAGTTGATCCTGTTGTATTCGTTGCAGTAACCCAATACTCTGTTCTTCGTATCGCTAAAATAGGAGTGCCTGAGATGATACCCGTTCTCGGATCTAATGTCAGACCAGCAGGTAAAGGTTTATCAATCGTATAGGTATCCACTTGACCCTTAACGGTAGGCGATAAAGGAGTGATGGTCACCTCTTCCTCATAAATTACCGGGGTCTCATATTTTAGATTTTTTGGCGGTGCTACTAGTACCGTTAATTCTAAAACTTGTGTCGCACTTCCTGTGGTATTCGTTCCCGTAATTAAATAGTTTGTCTTAGGTGAAACTACGGTAGGTAGACCACTAATAACCCCTGTTAGGGTATTGAAAGCTAATCCAGCTGGTAACGGTTTGTCAATGCTATAATAGTTAATCGGCCCAATACCTGTAATAACTGGAACGATATCTGGAATAGCCGTGGTATCTTGAACTAAAACACGTGGTGCATAGAAGAATCTAGGTGGAGGGTAAACCACGCTAATAGACGTACTAGTTGAGGTAGGGCCTGTACTATTTCTGGCTGTTATTGTATAGATAGTCGCCGGACTTAATACGGATGGAGTACCACTAATGACACCAGAAGGACTAGCTATGGAAATGCCAGTAGGTAGCGGAGTATTGATAGTGATTAGATCTATTATACCTCGGGTAACTGGTGTCAAAGCTGGATTAATTGGGTCGCCTAAATAGAAGACATTTACTGGTGTATAGTTGATTTTAGGATGAGCAATCAACACGGTAATAGTGACCGTAAAGCTTGTACTTCCTGTGGTATTCATAGCCGTCATCGTATAAACAGTTGCTGGGCTCGCTAAAGTAGGAGTTCCGCTAATAATACCTGTTGTCGGATTCAATGTTAATCCAGCTGGTAATGGTTTATTGATGGTATATGTTACTACCGTGCCAGTGACTGTAGGTGTCAAAGGAGTAATGGTAACTTCCTCTTCAAATACATTTGGAGTTGTATAAACTAGATTTTTAGGCGGTGCAATTAATACTGTAATATCTACTTGAGTAGAAGTAGTTCCTGTCGTATTCGTGGCTGAAATAATGTAGGTTTCTTTTCCACCGTAAACAGTAGGTGTACCTGAAATAACACCGGTTAATGGATTGAAGTTTAATCCAGTAGGTAAAGGTTTGTCGATAGAATATAAACTAACAAAACCATCTACAGTAGGGGACAAAGGAGTAATTGCATCATCCTGAACAAATACATTAGGTGTTGTATAACTTAAGTTTGATGGTGGTGGAATGACCACTGCAATATCCACCGCCTTAGTAGAAGTACCTGTACTATTTGTAGCGGTAAAAATGTAGTTCGTATTTGTACTTAAGGTAGTAGGTGTACCGCTTAATATACCTGTAATTGGATTTAAAATTAATCCGGCTGGCAATGGTCGATCTACCGTATAGGTAGCCACCGTATTGCTGACCGTAGGCACAATAGGAGCTATCGGTTTATTTTGATAGAAGATTAAAGGTGTAGGATAATTCAAATTCCGCGGTCTTGCGATCAACACAGTAATACTAGTTTGTGCAGTTGTTCCACCTGTGCTATTCGATGCTCTAATGGTATAGGAAGTGGCAGGATTTGCCAAAATAGGTGTTCCACTAATCACACCAGTAGATGGGTTGAGCGATAAACCAGCAGGTAATGGGCGATCGATAGTATATGAGGTAACTGTTCCTAGTACACTTGGACTAATCGGAGTGATCGCAACAGCCTCTTCAAAGATGTGCGGGCTTGGATAAAACAAGTTCTTAGGAGGCGCAATTAATACCGTGATTTGAATCGCTTTTGAAGTACTTCCTGTTGAATTCGTTGCTGTAATTGTGTACGTAATTGGACCTGTAAATACGGTAGGTGTTCCAGAAATAATACCAGTAGTTGGGTCAAAATTTAGCCCGGCAGGAAGCGCTCTGTCGATTGAATATTGAGCCACCGTCTCTTCTACAGTAGGTACTAATGGAGTAATGATTTCATCCTGCGTAAATATATTTGGTGTGGTATATTGCAAGTTAGCTGGTGGTGGGATAACCACAGATATATCTACCGCTTTCGATGATGATCCCGTACTATTCGTAGCCGTTATGATGTAATTCGTATTTGTACTTAAGACCGAGGGTGTACCACTAATAATACCTGTAGATGGATTCAACGTTAACCCTGCTGGTAAAGGTCTATCCACAGAATAAGCCGCGACCGTATTCGTAACCGTTGGAACAATGCTACTAATCGGTTTATTTAAGTAGAATACAAGTGGAGTAGGGTAATTTAAATTTAATGGTCTCGCAATTAATACAGTGAAGTTAACGGTTGTCGAAACCGTACCTGTCGAGTTGCTTGCAGTGATGGTATAATTTGTGGCTGGTCTTGCCAAAGTAGGCGTACCAGAAATCACTCCATTCGTCGTATTTAAGATAATTCCAGGAGGTAAGCTAGGACTTACACTATAACTTGAAACGATCCCTGTAACGGTAGGGTTTAGGACTGGGTTGATAGAGACGCCCTCTTCATAAACTTGAGGGGTTGCATAACTCAGGCCAGTCGGAGGTGGAATTAAAACGGTAATAGCAATTGTTGTAGACGTAGAACCCGCAATATTGGTTGCCGTAATCGTGTAGTTATCTGTTGGTTTTGCGACAGTAGGAGTACCTGAAATCTGGCCAGTTGTTTGATCGAAAATCAATCCTTCCGGTAATGGCTTGTTTAGTGTGTAAATAGCCACTGTTCCAGTCACTGTAGGGTTAATTGCCGTGATAGGAGCACCTGTGTAATAGATACCTGGGTTTGGATAGCTCAAACTATTTGGCGGAGGCATCGTTACGGTAATATCTAAATTCGCAGAGCTAGTACCCGTCGAGTTAGTGGCTGTAATCGTATAAGTAGTCCTTGTAGATTGTACAGATGGAGTACCAGAAATTAAACCAGTCGAAGTATTAAAGTTTAATCCTGCCGGTAATGGTTGGCTAATAAAATAGGACGTTACAACACCTGATACGGTAGGAGACAAAGGAGTGATTGGTATTGTCTCGTAGTATAATTGTGGTGTTTGATAATTTAAGTTTCGGGGTCTAGCAATCAGAACCGTGATATCAATTGTTGTTGTTGCAAACCCTGTTGAGTTGGTAGCAGTAACAGTATAAATCGTTGATGGTTTTGCTAAACTAGGTGTACCTGCAATAATACCTGTCGTATTATTCATGGTTAATCCTGCCGGTAAGGCGGGAGTGATCGTATAAGAAGAAACCGTTCCCGTGATGGTAGGGACTAATTGTGGAATTGCAATTTGTTCTTCATACACCTGCGGTGTTGGATAAGAGAAACTTCTTGGTCTTGCAATTAATACAGTAATTGTAATCGGAGATGATGAAGATCCGGTTGTATTTGTCGCTGTGATAATGTACGTATCTACTGGTGCTGCCTGGGTAGGAGTACCTGTAATTTGTCCATTGCTTTGATCTATGGAAAGTCCTGCAGGAAGTGGATGATCCACTGTGAATGCAGCCACATTACCTGTATACGTAGGGGTAACCGGTGTGATCAATTCATTTGCCACAAACACATGTGGACTAGGGTAGGTCAGGTTCCTAGGTGGGGCAATTTTGATTTCAATGGAAGCGTTTGCCGTAATAGAACCCGTGGAGTTTTGTGCCGTAACCGTATAGGAAACAGGAGCACTAAGTGCGGTAGGTGTTCCTGAAATTTGGCCATTATTTACATTGAAATTCAGTCCTGCAGGTAAATTAGGGCTTATAGCCCAAGTGCTTACCGCTCCCACAACGGATGGGATTAAAGGCGTGATGGCTTCATCCTTATAGTATACATTTGGACTGTTATACTGAAGATTTCTCGGCGGAGCAATGAGTGTCTCTAAGTTTACTGTACTCGAAGTCGTGCCCGTCGTATTAGTCGCTGTGATAGTATAAGTCGTCATCGTACTTACACCGGAAGGCGTACCTGAAATAATTCCAGAACTGGGGTTGATTGATAAACCAGTTGGCAAAGGTTTGTCTATCGTGTAGCCCGCCACAAATCCAGTTACAGACGGAGATAAGGTAGTATAATCCCCTACATATAAGGTTCTAGGAGTAGGGTAAGTTAAATTAGATGGTGGCGGTATCAGTACCGTAATATTTATCGTAGCACTTGATGTACCAGATGAATTTGTTGCACTAATCGTGTACGTATCACTCACTTTAACTTGTGTAGGAGTACCACTAATAATACCTGTCAAAGAATTTAAATCTAATCCTGTAGGCAACGGTTTGTTGATGGTATATAAACTAACAATACCGGTTACTGCTGGATTTACAGGAGCTATAGAAACGTTTTGAATATATACTTGTGGACTTGCATACGAGATAACAGGTAACGGAATGATCACTGAAATGGATACCTGAGTAGAGATGCTACCTGTAGAATTCGTGGCCGTTATCGTATAAAGTGTAGGAGAAATTAATTGAGTAGGCGTACCCGTAATCGAACCTGTGGCAGTGTCAAAAGTTAAACCCGTAGGAAGACTAGTATTAATTGAATAAGACGTGACAGTCCCCGTAACAGTAGGCAATAATGGGCTGATAGTTACCCCCTGTGTATAGACTTTAGGTGTAGGATAACTCAATGCAGATGGAGCTGGAATTAACACTTGAATCGTTGCTGTGAACGAAGTTGATCCTGTTGAATTCGTAGCCGTAAAGGTATACGTAGCAGCTGGACTAACTGCCGTAGGTGTACCAATAATGGCTCCCGTTGCTGGATTCAATGTTAATCCAGTGGGTAGCGGAGTGTCCACAGAATAAGAGCTAACAGTGCCGGTTACGGTAGGTGTAATCGTGCCAATATTCGTTCCCACATAAAACGTAAGAGGAATAGTGTAAGCTAAATTCTTGGGAGGAGAAATTAATACAGTGATCCCAAAAGTAGTGGTCATCGAACTGGTCGAGTTCTCAGCTCTTATGGTATAGTTTGTTAATGGACTTGCCAAAGTAGGGATACCCGTTATTACCCCAGTCGCAGGATTAATGGTTAATCCTGCTGGCAAAGCAGTTCCAATAACGGCATACTGACTCACATTTCCTGTCACCGTAGGGGAGATAGGAGTTATGTTCGCGAGTTGAGTTAACGTATAAGGTCCACCATAGTTCAAGTTTCTTGGCGGAGGCTGAACTACGGAAATTGTCAAAATTCTCGTCACTGATCCGGTGCTATTAGCCGCGGTAATGGTGTATTGTGTCGGACCTTGTAAGGTGGTAGGTGTTCCCGTAATGACGCCAGTCAAAGGATCCATGGCAAGTCCTGCAGGTAAGGTAGGCGTAACCGTATAGCTGCTTACTGAATTTGTTACGGTAGGACTTAATGGTGTCATTGGGTCCCCTTGTATTAAAATAACCGATGAAGTATAGGTTAAATTAACAGGTGGAGGAATAACAATATTTAGCGTTACCGTAGTAGTAACGGAACCTGTGGAATTGTTTGCGCTAATTATAAATGAGGCAGGAGGCGCAATTTGTGTAGGCGTTCCAGAGATGATACCAGTACTTGTACTAAAGTTCAATCCTGCAGGCAGCGGTGTATTAATACTATAAGATGTAACGGTTCCTGATACACTTGGGGTTAAGCTTGGTGAGATCGGTTGGTTAACAATATAATAGGGAGCTACCGTATAAGACAGGTTATAAGGAGCTCTAATATTTACCGTCATGGTAAAACTAGCACTCATCGCCCCTGTTGAATTAGAAGCCCGAATAGTATACGTAGTCGCAGGACTAGCAACCGTTGGAGTTCCAGTGATTTCCCCTGTGGTCGTATTAAGGGTTAATCCAGCAGGCAAAGCAGGCCCCGTATTTGTGTATAACGCAACTGTTCCAGCAACACTAGGTACGATAGGGGTAATTGGTGTATTTTGGATATGGGTATAAGGCCCACCATAATTTAAATTTCTAGGTGGCGGAATAACAACAGAAAGAGTTAATACACCCGATGCGCTTCCAGAGCTATTGGATGCTGTTAAGGTATAGTTAATAGGTCCTTGTAATACGGTAGGTGTACCCGTAATGGCTCCAGTACCTGCATCTATAGCTAAGCCAGCTGGTAGCGTTGGACTTACTGTCCAGCTACTAACGGTACCCGTAGCTGTAGGAATAATGGGGTCCATCAAATCCCCTTGAATTAATATCTTTGAACCCGGTGTAATTTGAGGGGTGCCTGGTAATGGAATAACCACTTCTAAATCTACAGACGCCGTAGCAGAACCGGTGGAGTTCGTGGCAGTGATCACATAGGTAGATCGCGGCGTAGGGGTTGTAGGGGTACCCGTAATGATACCTGTACCTGAATTAATAGATAATCCGGCTGGTAATGGGGTGGTGGCAGTAAAGCTAGCAACGGTACCTGAATAAGTAGGTACTAAGCTCGGAATAGCCGTTCCTACATAGTATCGACTGGGTGTCGGATAACTGAAATTATACGGTGCTTCAATTTTAATCGTTAATTGGAATGTAGCATCCATATAACCACTCGAATTCGATGCTCGAACGGTGTAAGTCGTAATTCCACTTGCAATTGTAGGTGTTCCAGAGATTACCCCAGTAGCTGCATTAATACTTAAACCAGCAGGTAAAGGAGTTCCCGTAATAACAAATGAAGTGATATTGCCAGAATAGGTAGGAACAATAGGCGTAAGGGGAGAATTTTGAATTCCCACGTGTGGTCCTCCATAGTTTAGATTTCTAGGTGGAGCAGGAATGACCGACATCGTAACAGTTGCAGACGAACTTCCTGAACTATTATTCGCAGAAATAGTGTAAACTATTGGATTTTGTAAAACCGTAGGAGTGCCAGAGATTATCCCTGTTCCAGGATCCATAGTAAGTCCAGTTGGAATAGTAGGACTTATTGTCCAGCTACTTATGGTACCAGTAGCAGTAGGACCAAATGGTGTAATAAGGTCTCCTTGATAGAAAATTTTAGTTGTCTGCGGAATAGTAGGTATTCCCGGTAATGGAATAACCACTTCTAAATCTACAGAGGCAGTAGCCGACCCCGTGGAATTGGTTGCGGTAATGACGTAGGTTGTTCTAGGCGAAGTTGTAGTAGGTGTTCCTGTGATTACCCCGGTAGTTGGATTTAAATTTAATCCATTAGGCAAAGGAATATTAGAAGTGAAACTAGCTACAGTTCCTGAATATGTTGGTATCAGAGAGGCAATAGGTGTTCCTACATAATATCTACTCGGGTTTACATAACTAAAATTATATGGGGCTTCAATTAATATAGTTAAATCAAAAGAGGCATCCATTGATCCTGTACTATTAGTTGCCCTAACTGTATATGTTGTTATAGCGCTTGCAACAGTAGGAGTTCCAGAAATGGTCCCGGTGGCGGTATTCAAGGTTAAGCCAGCAGGTAAAGGAGTTCCTATGATGGCATAAGTACTCACATTGCCAGATACTGAAGGTACAATAGGTGTTAGAGGAGAATTTTGAATTCCTACATATGGTCCTCCATAATTTAAATTTCTTGGTGGAGGTTGTACGACTGATATTGAAATAATTTTAGTCGTTGACCCCGTTGTGTTAGTCGCTGTTAAGGTATAATTCGTAGCAGCTTGTAAGGTGGTGGGTGTTCCAGTAATACTTCCTGTGGAAGAATTGAAGTTAAGACCTGTAGGTACCGTGGGGTTAATTGACCAAGAATCTACAATGCCTGTTGCGCTAGGAGTAACTGGAGACATGAGGTCCCCTTGAATCAATACTAGGTTATTAGGTGCTACAATACTTCTAGGGGCAGGAATAATTACCTGGAAGGTTATGGTTGCGTTAGTGGAACCGGTCGAATTTATAGCAGAAATTACATACGAAGACGTAGGTGTAACCGAAGTAGGAGTTCCCGTAATATAACCATTTGCTGTATTAAAGTTCAATCCAGCCGGCAATGGCGTATTAATGCTATAGGAAGTAACAATGCCGGTAACCGTTGGTCGAATTTCTGCGATTGCTGTACCAGTATAAAAAGTGGTTGGAACATTGTACACTAAATTAGTAGGCGCAGCAATTAAAACCGTCATACTAAATGTAGCGGTCATAGAACCAGTGGTATTCTCTGCTTTTATCGTGTAATTCGTCGCAGTACTAGCAATTGATGGCGTTCCGGTTATTATACCTGTAGATTGATTTAATGTCAAACCAGCAGGCAATGGTGTTCCCACCACGGAATAGGTATTAACGTTACCAGTTACACTTGGAATAATGGGGGTAATGCCTGTATTTTGAACAACTGTGTAGGGTCCATAATAATTTAAATTTCGAGGAGGAGGAGGAATAACCGAAATGGTTAAAACTCGAGATGCCGATCCTGTGGTATTTGTTGCCGTAATAGTATAGTTCAATGGACCTTGCAAAGTTGTAGGAGTCCCTGTGATTATCCCTGTCGAAGGGTCAATCGCTAATCCTACAGGAAGGCTTGGCGCAACAGTATAAGTGGCAACTGAGCCAGTAACAGTTGGATTTATGGGGTCCATTAAATCCCCTTGTATTAACGCCACAGATGAAGTATAGATCAGATTGCTTGGTGCAGGAATGGCAGTTTCTAGATATACCGTAGTTGATGTCGTACCAGTTGAATTTGATGCGGAAATGACATACGGTGATCTTGCTGTAACTGCTGTTGGAGTTCCCGTAATTACACCAGTTGTAGGATTGAGGGTTAATCCTGCTGGTAAAGGGGTATTGATAGTATAGCTAGTAACAACCCCTGTAACTGTTGGGCTAATTGTACCAACGGGTTGGTTAATGACGTATTTAGTGGCAGGACTGTAGCTAAGATTTTTAGGAGGTGCAATTAATACCGTAATGGCAAAATTAGTGGTAGTAGAGCTAGTCGAATTTGCTGCTCTAATTGTGTAAGTAGTAGTAGGTGTTACAACGGTAGGTGTACCAGTTATTTCCCCTGTTGTTGTATTGAGTGTTAATCCAGTAGGTAAGGCTGTACCTACTACTGAATAGGAATCCACTGTTCCTGCTACACTTGGATAAATAGTGGAAATAGGGGTGTTTTGAATGTAAGTGTAAGGACCTTGATAAGATAAAGATGAAGGAGGAGGAATTACAACTGAAATATTAACAGTAGTAGAAGCTGTTCCTGCCGCATTTCCCGCTGTAACAACATAATTGGTTGCTGGGTTTAATGCAGTGGGCGTTCCGTATATTTCACCAGTTGAAGTGCTAAAATTTAACCCTGGAGGCAATGATGATGGGTTTATGTTGAAATAGGTCACCTTGCCTACGAAAGTTGGGAATAAACTTACATAAGGCGGGTTTGCTGGATCAAGAATTATTTGATTTGGTGTAGTATATGAAACAGACGCTGGCGCTGCTAAAGATATATTTACATCAAAAGTAACTGGATTTGAAACACAATTATTAATTAAACTCTCAACTGTTAGCGAAAAATTATAAGTGCCTACTTGACCACTTGGAATTGGGAAATTCAGGGGTGTAGCTGAATTAATCGGAATAAATGGTTCTACATAATTAGAAAATCCGATTAAGGGATTTGGCGATCCAGCTGTGATGGTAGCCTTTAATGGATCTGGGTTGGGGGAAAATGGTACAGAGATAGAAGTAGCATTGGAGTTAATTGATGCAATAGTGCCAATAGCTAACGAGGGTAAAGAAAAATTTTGGTAAGTGATGCCATTGCTAAGTTCACTTTCAACCCCATTTATGGTTTGTGATGATTTATATACACCTGGAGTATTAATGGATAATGTTTGTCCTGTTTGTCCAGCGATTAAAGTCCCATCTTTATACCATTTAATGCCTGAAGTAGAATTTGTAGTAAGAGTTACAAATCCACCTGGGCAAACTTGAGCTATTCCATCATTTTCATAAATTTTATAAGTTAATTGGCCTGAATTGTTGCCAGGGTTGCTGTCAGAAAATGATACTGGTTTTTTTGCTGATCCTCCTCCTGCTCCTAAATAATATTCATATGTGTGATTAACATCATATGATAATGGAAAATTTGGCCTAGGAGGGCAACTATAAGCAGTTCCTGAGAGGGAGGATATGATATTCCAATTATCGGTACAGCTTGAAATTAATATACTTACAGGGCTAATATTTTGAGTATGATCATTGTTTTGAAACGCAGCATCTCTATCTTGAACACCAGCATTTTCAACACCATAGGTGCCCGACATAACTAATTTATATCGGCTAGTAGATTTAAATACAAAGGAAGTGGGTTGTGCATTAAATGTAGACTGGACAGATGTGAAGTCAATATTATCAATCGATTTCAAATTCCAACTTGATGTAGAGGTACTCCCCGAAATCATAGGTGCCGGAGGAGCTTGTGTAAAGCCCATCCAGGATATTGTAAGAAGTATAAAGAAAAGTAAATTTTTCTTCATTAGTGTTAATAGAACAGTTTATCCAATTTTAAAATTAAGTTTTTTAGTTTACTTAATGTGCACAATGATGCAATTGTTTTTTTTGTTAAAACTCTATTTTCCGCTTAATAAACGTTTTATTTTCCCTTCCAATAATTCGCCAGTGCAGAGCCATTAATGTTCATGACTGGGCCAAAAATTGCCGCCGGCAAGCCTAGTGTTCCCACTTTTCCCATGGCCATGGCCAGGCCTGATGCGAGTCCCGCGTTTTGGAGACCTACTTCGATGGCTATGGTTCTGCAATCTCTTTCTGGCAATCGACTTAAGCGCCCTCCCCAATAGCCCAGAATAAACCCGAACACATTGTGCAATAAACAAACTAACACTAACAACGGGCCTACGGCAACCAATGCATTTCTGCCATTAGCCGTGATAATAACTACAATCGCGCCTACACTCCACATCGAAATGGTGGGTAATGCTTTTTCAAACCATTGAAAGCGAGATCCCAGTAATCGATTATAAAGGACTCCCACTGCAATAGGGATGATGATTAATTTGCTGATTTCCCACACCATCGCCCATAAATCGATCTCAATTAATTGCCCTGCCAGGTTTTTCATGAGTAAAGGGGTAAGCAAAGGGGCTAAAAGCGTAGCTATTGACGTCAGGGTGAGTGATAAAGCTACATTGGCTTTGGCCAAATAGGACATCACATTAGAGGCCAAACCGCAAGGCATGCAACCTACTAGAATAATACCCGCTGCGATTTCTGCCGGAAATTGAAATACCTTAGTGAGGCCCCAACCCACGAAGGGCATAATGGTAAATTGAAAAAAGACCCCTAAAACCACGGCCTTAGGCGAACGGAGTACCTCCGCAAAATCACTCATTTTCATGGTGGACCCCATGCCAAACATAATGATTTGCAATAAGGGAATGATGAAAATTTTGAATTTCAAATCGCCGAAACCAATAAAGGGTTCAGGAAAAAGGAGCGTTATGATGACTGCAGCAATGATGCTGAACGTGAATAATAAACCTTTCATAGCTGGTTTTTGCTACCAATTTACGGAAAATTAATTGTTCAACGTACCTTCGGAAATCCAAGCTTTGATTTGACTAATTTCACAGGATCCTAATTTCGAAGTGCTGGAAGGCATCGGTTTGTATCCCGCTGTGTGATTTATGGAGCCCATCAATTTGCCATTAGCGGCATACACCTTTACGGCTGCGTGGGAATTTAGATCAATGCCTGCAGATGGCGTTGTGCCACTGTGGCAACCGGTGCAATAGGTTTTCAAGGTAGGGAAAACGGTAGCACTGAAGGAAACTCCTGTCGTATCACAATTCACTGCTGTGGCCACACAAGAGTTGTTTTTTGCTCCTTGTTGCATCCATTTTAATAACGTTGCTTTTTGAGTGGAGTTCCAAGGTGTTTTAGGTGGCATATAGCCATTCACAACGCTCTTATAAAGGCTGCTGCCTGTTGGATTTGTGGCAGAGCTATAGGCTCTAATGTGGGCATAATCCGTTAGAATCACCCCCTCTTTGTGGGAAATAGCATCATGGCAACCACTCATCGCACAGTTAGAAGTGATCAGGGGAAGAATGGTTTGTTGGAAGTAGACAGTATCTGGGCTGCAGGAAGTGACGGCCGAACCTACAGGAAGAACCGGATTTATAGCCGTCGTCGTATCCACCACAATGGGTTGATAAGCTAATGGACTGTTCTTGTCATTTAGGCAGGAAACAAATACGAAAATGCTTAAAAAAAGTCCTAGGATTCTCATTTTTTGGTATAGTTCATTTTGCTAGAAATCTTAATAATCTCTGCGATTTTGGCGAATACAATCTTCGGAATGTCGACTTTGTAATCGACTAATTTTACTTCAAATTGACATGTTAAGGCTAACGTTGTGCCCGTTGAAACGATCGTTCCTTTCAATTCAATGGGACGAGTCACTCCGTGAATCGTGGCAGATCCGGATGCGGTGATAGGGTAGGTGCCTGCTTCTGTTAGATTGACGGATTCTTTGATTTTCCCTTTAAAGGTCGCTGATGGGAATTTTTCACTTTCCAAATAATTCTCATTAAAGTGCTCCTGCATTAACTTATTAGGGAACACGAAATTCGTGATGCGCATTTGAACGGCTACTTCATTCGTAGCCGTATTGATGATGCTGGAAACGGATTTATTGACGGCATCGATGTCTTCCATCGGAGTTTTGGAGAAAAAGGAAACTTCCCCGTTCGTCGTCATAAATAACTGGGCCTTGGATTGGAATCCAACAAATAAAAGGGTTAAAAGGAAGAATTGTTTCATTTTTTCTTAGGTTCTAAACTGAAAGTACGGGCCATGTTAAAGCCATAAAAGATGTCGCCTGCGCCCCAGGTGCCTAGGGTTTGGCCTATAAAATGTTTCTCGGTCATACCACGTGAGTTGGTCAAATGCAATTGAAAAACGTGACCACCTGTTTCGATATCAAAACCGAGTGAAAAGGAATCTTGGTAAGGGTAAGGGGTGCCGGCGCCCTCTTCATAATCCTCTTTATCGACGATGTTCTTGTAGTATTCTGCCGAAACGCTCAAACGATTCGTCAGCTTGTATCGACCACCAAATCCCATAGAAGCTAAATTGTTATCGAGGTAAATAGATTCCGATTTGTTGTTGTGCAATACCGTAGGCATCAGCTGTAAAGATAGTTTATCACTGAATTTACGTGCGATGAGTAATTGTCCGAAATAGGATTGGCGTTGCAAATTATTCTGGTAGCGCATCACATTTCCACTCGAAGTTGTATAACCGCTTGGCATCGTATTAGTTGTCATTCCTCCGTATAAAGTAACGGTAACAGGCATTTTATTAGATTGCGCTAACACTTTATACTTCGAATAGATATCATAGGTCTTCTCGATAGTCGAACGACCAGCTCCTAATAACCATTTATCTGTTAGGGAATATTCTAAGCCTAAACGGATTTTGGCCTCATCTAAACCCAGAAAATTATCCATGAATCCAGAGTTGACAGATCCAAAACGGTGGGAGATCCAAAAGTTCAGGTGCTGTTTCGCCAGTGTCTCCACCGTTTGACCATTTATCAAACGCGTTCCTTTAAACGTGGCCTGGGTGAAGGTGGTTTTTTTTGCATCTTCTTTCTCGAGCATATCGAGAAGATCATCCTGTGCAAAAAGAGAAGTGCTACAAAAAAGGAATAAGAGTAATTTTTTCATTACGAGAAAATTCGAAGTGTCGTGCCAGATAAGGTAGTTTGGTAAGCTTTAATTCCTCTACTTCCGTTAGCATTTGTGCCGGTGCCGTTTGTAGAAAAAGTCGCCCCATGTTGAGTACAATAAAATCCTCCTCCACTGTAAATGACATTTGCCTTGTTTTCGTGCGAACAAACTTGGGTCACCGCAGCAAACGTAGTACTGGAAACGCGCGCTACAACAATGCCATTCGCGATGACATAATTGCCTACCGTATTTAATTTGCTATAGGTCGCGTTCGTTAAATCGAGAGTGAAATCAGCGCTGCTTGCGGGTGTTACTGACTCATTTGTGCAAGAAGAAAGGGAGGAAACGCCGCAATAGACAGCTAAGAGAGAGGCGCCTTTTAGGCCTAACGATTTCAAGAACTCGTGGCGTTTGATTTTATTTTCCATACTTTTTGGGGTTTAACAGTTGAAATTTAGGAATATTTAAGCGTTTCATAAATGATTTTTATCAGTAGTCGATGAACACGCTTTTCAGAATGATGAATAAGCGAATAGGGCAGATAATAGGAAATGGTTATATTTGAAGATAATTAAGAACAAATGCTAGAAACCTTTTTGATTCGTTACGCCCTGAATTTACTTTTTACGTTCATCGTCGTGCGTTTTATCTATTATCCTAAATACCGGAATAACGACTTCGTTTTCACCTTCTTCTTATTTAATACCATCCTTTTTGTGTTGTGTTATCTATTAGCGGAGGCGGATTTGAAGTTTGGTTTTGCCTTCGGATTATTTGCTCTTTTTTCGATGTTCCGTTACCGAACGGTGACGGTGCCCATCGGAGAAATGGGTTATTTTTTCTTAGTGGTGACGCTGGGAATTATCAACTCTTTGGCCTCTTTAGTGAACATTGAGATGCTTTTAGTCGCGAATTCGGTGCTAGTGGCGATGACTTTTTTATTAGGTCGTACTTTGCAATTAACGCACGAGAATTTTCAGACGCTTAATTATGAAAATTTGGGCTTGATTAAGCCAGCTGAACGCGCTGAATTATTAAAAGATTTAACAGATCGCACAGGATATCCGATTCACAAAGTGCAAGTAGTTAAAGTCGATTATCAGCGTGGAATCGCACAATTACGGGTGTATTATTTTTCCAAAGAGAATGAGTCCGGCCCTCTTGACTTAGATGCATAAGTTTCTTTTTCTTCTATTTCCATTTTACGCTTTTGCGCAGAAAGATACTTTACAGGAAGTGCGGGTAAATGCTATTCGTTCTGAAATGACGAGTGATCCCTCGAAAAAGGTATTTCAGGTGGGGGCGAATTTGACGAATTTGGGCGGTAATCTGTATGATGTTTTAAGCAACATACCCTCCATCTATGTGACCAGCGATGGGAATGTGAATTACCGAGGTAATCAAAATTTGACCATCTATTTTGATGGAAAACCAGCCGGAATTTTAAGCTCGTCTCGGGCAAATGCCTTAAGTCTTTATCCCGCAGATCAGATCGACCGCATTGAAATTATCTCGAATCCGGGCGCTAAATATTCTGCGGAAGGTAGTTCGGGTATCTTAAATATCATCTTAAAGAAAGGATCGAAAACGGAGTCCTTGCGTCTGAATTCAAACCTCGGAACAAACGACAAATATGCGCTTTCGGCTACCTATGCAAAAGGTTACAAACGTTGGACGCATGTAGTAGATTTGAATTTACGCCAAAACACGCGCAACAACTACCAATACCTATACCGCGAAAATCCAAGTCCCTTTGGCTTTTCTCAAATTGCCCAAACCACCAACGAAATCAACCGCGATTTCAACCAATCTATTCGCCTACATTCGATCTATACTTTCAGCAAGGACCGGACTTTCGGGATTTCATTTATTGGCCGTTTATCGTCTGATCACAATTCGGAAGTGCGCTATAATAAAAGCGAATTCAGCTATGCTGCAGACCGCTTTTATGCTCGCGATGCAGATAAGAATGGGCGCGATGTAGGCTTTGATTTGAACCTGTCGTATAGCCCAAGTGCGAATGGTAAGATCGATTTTTTATGGATCCAAAACCAAGGTTCCGACGCCAATCAATTCTACCAACACTATTTTTATGGGGATTTCGACACCTCTAATCCAAACATTCCTGTACGCTACGAGCGTTCATCTGCCTCCAGTGTAAACTCCACTTTGTTATTACAGGGCGATTGGACTAAGTCCTTTTCAAAAAAGCTTTCGCTGGAATATGGGTTCAAATTGAACTCGCGTTTCTTTGAAAATTCGTTCTTGTATGAAAAACAGAAGGAGGGGATTTATGTCAAAGATCGCGTTCGTTCAAACGGATTTAGGTACGAAGAGCACATTCAAGCGGCCTATGTTTCCATTTCTCAAAAAGCGCGTTACCTTCAATTAGATGGGGGTCTCCGCGTCGAGGCCACTGAAATTGGTGGCGATGTGTTACAAAACTATGTGAATCTATTTCCATCACTTTCCATTTTGCACCCCATTTCTACTTCACAGTCGATTTCGTTTGCCCTTTCTTCCCGGATCACCAGACCGAGTTATAAGTCCCTGAATCCGTTCATTTCCTTTGCGGACCCTTTGAATTTGAATGCGGGAAATCCATCGCTGAAGCCGGAAAAGGCGCTTTTGTTAGAATTGTCACACGTGAAAGATTTTAGGACTGTCTCTATATCTAATTCCTTGTTTTACCGCGAAATTACGGGTTTAGTCGGCCGTGTGCGAACCTTTCTAGATGGCGACACCACCTTGACACGTTATGAGAATGTCTCCAAATCCCGTGCCTGGGGTTTCGAGAATCTGAGTACTTGGTCTGTTTCAAAGGCTTTCAAAATAACCCTCAGTTCTTCCGTGTATCAAACCGATCTGCAAGGTTTAATCAACGGGACTCAAGTTTCTGAAAACCGCTGGAGCTGGAACTCCCGTTTGAATCAACAGGTCAAATGGAAAAACAATTGGTCAGCCCAGCTTTCGGGAATTTACCAGTCGTCTCAGATAAATCCTTTAGGAATCATTAGCCCGTATTATACAGTGGATTGGGGATTAAAAAGGGACCTTGGTCGACTCACCATTAATGCCCGGATTAACGATTTATTTAACACCCAAAAAACGATCTACGATTCCCGTCCTTTCGGCTTTGTCAGCGACCTCGAACGCAAGAAAGAAACCCGCATTTATTATATCGGCTTTAGTTATAAGTTAGAAAGTAAGAAGATGAAAGAGGCAAGGGAGAGGAAGAAGGTGAACGAAGAAGAAATAAATATAGAGGATGACTAGTCATCCTCTATATTTATTTCTTCTTCTAGATTAGAGATTATAGAGTAGAGAGAGGAGATATCCGTAGGTAATGAGTCCGAAGGGAATGAGTCCGAAGGACAATTTAGATTAGAGATTAGAGAGTAAAGATAAAAAGGAACGATTTTGGACTAGTGATACCAAAAATTATATCGCAGGTCAATTTTCGTATCACTAGGCCAAAATCGGACTTTATTTACTTTTAACCCTACTCTTCTCCGCCTCTAACCCCGTCGCTCTCTCCCGCGCTCCCTTAATGGCCATATTACCAAAACGGTACGTGAAGTTCAATCGAACCACACGTGAATCTTGACGCGGACGAACGATGATATCTAGGTCGCCATATTTGATAAATACATTTGGGTTAGAGGTTAAAAGTACGTCTTGCGCATTGAGGCGGATGACACCGCGTTTGTTTAAGATGGTTTTTTGGACCCCTAAGTTTAGTGCACCTCCAGCTCCAAAAATAAACGCACTCTCTAAACCTCCCGAGAAGTAGTTGCCGCCGATTTCAAGACGATAGGCCTTTGGCAAGGTGAAGATGTGGTTCGAGCTGATGTAAAATTGATTATTGACCGGACTTAAATTCGCATTTTCTACTTTCCCGACTAATTCTGCTCGGTTAAAGTAGATGTCGTTATTTGTAGACCACCATTTCGCAATGGGGATAGGCAAGGAGAATCCAAGGCTGTAATTAGTCCTCTCCGCCATATTAGCTGATGTTTGGTAGGATTTTCTAGCCTGCGTGTCTTGCTTTAGTATCTCCGTGATCACATTTGTGGTGTGGCTATAGCCTAAAATCGTGCTGAAAGCCCCCATATACGTGTGGCTTAATTCCACCGAGTTCGTTAGCTGAGGGGTCAGCATTGGATTTCCCACTTTGAACGTATAGTTGTCTAAAAAGAATACAAATGGGTTCAAATCCCCATAACTTGGTCGGTCAATTCGACGCGAATAATTCAAGCCTAAGCTGTGGTTTTTGGATAGATCATACTGTAAAAAAGCACTCGGGAATAGCTGCGCGTAGTCACGGTGGAATGTGGAATCTTTCGAGTTCGCTGTGTAGGCCTGAGACAATCCATCTGCTACCGTCCATTCGCCACGTAAGCCAATCTGGTAACTAAATTTGCCGATGGCACGTTCCGTATTCAAATAGGCCGCGTGAATTTGCTCGGTGTAGACGAAGTGGTTGCTTTGGCCTGTTAAAAAAGTAAAATTAGCGTCCCCATCGTTCTTGCCCTGGAAGCGTAAATCGTTATCCGTTTTCACATAGGACGATTTTAAACCTGTACCCCATTTTGATTTTAAAAAGGAGGGAAGAACGTAGTCTAATTTAAAGGAATATTGATCTACCAAGGAGTTTGCATTATTTAGCAAAAGGGAGTCTGTACGCAAGGTGATGAAATCCCCTCGCTGGAACTGTGAACGCAAATTAGAGCCACTATTGTCCACAAAACGGGCATAGTCCACATCGATCGTTAATTCCCGACCCGTGCTATCATAACTATGCTTGAAGTTGAAATTTGCAGCATAATTATGACTCGGATTTCCGACATTATTAAACGTATTTAAGCGGGTCAAAGCCGTTCCAGCACTCGTATATTGTACCGTCTGATTCAATCCATCGCGTAAAGTAAATTGATTAATGTTGCCAGAAACCAAAATTCCTAACGTCGTTTTCTTAGAGTAATACCAGTCCACACCACCTTTCAATTGCGTCGATTGGTTTTCATTTTTGAAACCATATCCATTCTCCCACACCTCATTTTGGGTTCTAAAATAACGGGTTAAATTATTTCGTTCTAAAGTTGCTCTGTTAACTACAGATCCATTTCCAAACCAGTTCCAGCCATTCTTCCGGTAATTCAAATTAACCCCTGTACTTTGGCGCGAATATACTCCTTGTGCCAAAGTCGCATTCGCAGAACCATTCAGCCCAATGTTTGAATTCTTTTTCAGTTTGATGTTGATGATACCACCCGTTCCTGCTGCGTCATAGCGAGAGGACGGATTCGCCATGATCTCCAGTTGAGAGACTTGGTCAGCCGGTAAATTCTTTAAATAATTTGCTAAGTCAGCTCCACTTAAATAGGAGATTTTCCCATCAATCATAATGGCAGCACCCGATTTCCCTCTAAGGGAAATGTTGCCATCTTTGTCCACGATCACACCTGGAGAACGCTCCAGTAATTCCATGGTCGTATTTCCAGCCGCCATGGCAGAATTCTCCACATTAACGATCGTCTTGTCTAGCTTTTTTTCAATAAATGGTTTCGTTGCCTTCACTTTCACTTCCGCTAATTCGGTGCTTAATGGCTGTAATGTGATGACCCCTAATTCGATTTGAGTATTCGCTGATATCTCATCTAAGGCGATTTTCGTTGGTTTGAAACCCGTCGATTGAAGGGTTAAGGTGAATTTACCTAGGGGTAATTTAGTAGCCCGTAATTCTCCATTTTCGTCTGTATTCATCCCTTTAACAAGGCTTGAATCAGTCGTTTTTTTCAAAAGTACTGTCGCAAATGGCAGTGCTTCTTTATTAGAATCCTGAAGGCGGAGGTGTAAGGAATTTTGGCCAAAAGCCGTAATCGAACAGAATGTCAATAAAATCAATAATCTCATCTAGGCAATTTGTTAATGAATTATGAAGATGCAAATTTCAACAAAAACGTTGCGTTACGTATGAGTTTTTGATAATCGGTTGATTTTCCATTTAAAGCATAAAGTCGGAATCAAAAAAAGGGCCGAGGCCCTTTTTTTGATGGTATAGTGATTGACCTCACATTTAATGGAGAGAATAGATTTTGTCTGAAGAAAGGATTAAGTGATTTAGAACGCAAGAAGGTTAGAGAGGTTTTAAATGAAAATTACAAAATTTTTGCGCAGCACAATTTTGATTTACATTTAAAACCTCTCTATAAACTATTGCGGTCTAAGACGGAATATCATCCCCGGACTCTCCACCCCCACATACAAATACCCATCGCGGCCTTGCTTCACATTGCGCATACGCCCTACGTTTAACAATACCTTTTCTTGCTTCACCACTTTGTTGTTCTTAACCTCCACACGGTTCAAATAATTGAAACGTAAAGAGCCGATCATCAAGTTGCCTTTCCAAGCCGGGTATTTATCACCCGTCACAAAAGTCAAACCAGATGGGGCAATCGATGGGATGAAATAGGAGATAGGTTGCTCCATTCCGTCTTTTTTGGAGATAGCTGAAATCGGTTTTCCATCGTAGTTAATGCCATAGGTAATCACCGGCCAGCCGTAGTTTTTGCCTGCTTTGATGATGTTAATCTCATCGCCGCCTCGAGGACCGTGCTCCGTCTCCCAAATATCGTCCGTCCATGGATTCGTCGTCAAACCTTGTGGGTTACGTTGTCCATAAGAGTAGATGCTTGGGTGATCTGTGTTCTTGTATGGATTATCCGATGGAACTGTTCCATCGTCATTTAAACGGTGAATCTTACCATTGTCATTATCTAAACTTTGAGGGAATACTTTTTCCATTCCACGCTCACCTACAGAGAAGAATAGATGTCCTTTTTTGTCAAAGGTGATACGGGATCCGTAGTGGAAAGAAGTTTTTGTGTAAGGTTTCGCTTCGAATATCTCTTGTGCATCTACCCAGTTATTGTCTTTAATTTTTCCACGAACGATGGCTGTTGTATTTACTTTGGCCCCATCCTCCATTTTAAACTTCGAGTAGGATAAGTAGATCCAGCCATTTTGCTCGTATTGCGGGTGAAGCGTGACATCTAATAAACCACCTTGTCCCTGCGCATACACTTCTGGAGTCCCTTTGATCGCCGTTTTGTTGCGTTTTTGATCTACTAAATATAATACACCCGCGCGATCTGTAATCAAATAGTCGTTCGAAGGAAGTTGCGTGAAACCCCATGGGCTATCGAAACCAGTGGCGATCGTATCTAAAACGATGGTCATTCCGTCTGACTTAAAGATGTTCGAAGTCGGTTTGTTAGCAAATTTATATTGTTCTACGCCTGCTAAATTTTCGACGATTAAATCTGCCAGTTTTTCAATTTCTTTAGGTGTCAAAACCTCCTTCCAAGTAGGCATTCCGGCATCAGGATAGCCATGCGTAATGCTGTTTAAGATATCTGATTTTTTATCTCCGTGTTTCCATTTGCGGTCCACAAAAGCTTCCACTTTTTCGCCGTGGCAGGATGCACAATATTTGGTGTAATTAACCTCTGCTGGCTCTTCAGCAACAGCTGGAGCATTCGTCAAGGACATGGTACTTAAAGCGGCCATCGCAATCAGGCCAATAAAGGATATTTTTTTTAACATAGCTTGGTATTTTTCTGCCACGAAGCTAAATATTAATTTCTATATTTCTATCTTTAAAACTTACCTGATTCAACTTATGAAAAAAATCTTACTCGTTCTATTATTCGCGTCGCTGACGATTCGCGCGCAGGTTCCTAGTCCTACATCGCATTTTGGCTTTAATATAGGCGATAATTACCATTTAGCTACATTTACGCAGACCGAAGGCTACCTGAAAAAGGTGGCAGCGGCGTCTAATCGCGTGAAATTGCAGTCGATTGGAAAGACGGAAGAGGGCCGAAATCAATACATGGTCATCGTTTCTGATCCGGCAAATATTAAGAATTTAGCTAAGTACAAAGCGATTTCGCAGCGCTTGGCGCGGGCGGAGGGCTTGTCTGAGCACGAGGCTAAGTCTTTGGCCAAAGAAGGAAAAGCCATCGTCTGGATCGACGGCGGTTTGCACGCCACTGAAACCGTGGGAATCCACCAGTGGATCGAATCCATTTATCAGTTCACAACCAGAAACGATGAGGAAACGAAACGCATTCTTCAAAACACCATCATCCTATTTGTTCACGCGAATCCAGATGGTCAAGAACTCGTTTCCAATTGGTATATGCGCAAAGCAGATACGCTGAAACGCTCGACGGATAATTTGCCTCGTTTGTATGAAAAATACATCGGACACGATAATAACCGTGATTTCTACATGATGAATATGAGCGAGTCGACTAACATGGCTCGCCAACAATACATCGAATGGATGCCACAAATCCTGTATAATCACCACCAAACAGGTCCAGACGGAACTGTTGTGGCTGGTCCTCCATACCGCGATCCATTCAATTATGTGTACGATCCGCTTCTAATTACTGGAATCGACGCCTTAGGTGCGGCGATGAGCTCACGCTTAAACGCGGAAGGCAAACCGGGTTATACGATGAAATCTGGTTCCGTTTATTCGACTTGGTGGAATGGTGGATTACGTACCACAGCCTATTACCACAATATCATCGGTTTATTAACGGAGATCATCGGGGATCCGACGCCAGAAAACATTCCCTTGGTGCCTAACCGCTTAATCCCTAATTCAGCGACACCATTCCCCATCACGCCACGCAAGTGGTTCTTCAAGAACTCGATAGATTACTCGCTTTCGTTGAATTATGCAGTCTTGAATTATGCAACCCGTTACCGCGAAGAGGTTTTAATGAATATCTACAAAATGGGTAAGAAATCGATCGATTTAGGTTCTCAGGATTACTGGACGATGTCCCCTAATAAGGTGGAGAAACTAGCGGAGATTTCGGGAGGGAATTACAAGAAGAAAGCAGATAGTTTATTTACGGTGGTTTATAAAAACCCACAAACGCGTGATGCCCGTGCGTACATCGTGACGGCAGATCAACCCACTTCAGGTATCGCCTTTATCAATATCTTGATCAAGAGTGGTATTCGCGTGGAGAAAGCAATGAAGGCTTTTGAGGTGAATGGAAAAGCCTATCCAGCGGGTTCTTATGTGGTGAAAACGAATCAAGCGTTCCGACCACACGTGATCGATATGTTCGAACCTCAAGACCACCCGAATGACTTCCAATACCCAGGAGGTCCTCCAGTTCGTCCGTATGATGCCGCTGGCTGGACGCCCGCTTATACGATGGGGATTCAGTTTGATCGCATGTTGGAAGATGTAAACGGTCCCTTCGAAACTCTTCCTTATGGCGAAATTCAAAAGGTAAAACCAGCATTTGCTTCAGCAGCCTATTATACATTCTCCACTTCGGACAACGCCTCGTTCACCTTATTGAATGATTTATTAAAAGCGGGTGTAGAAGTGTCGAAAAACGCCTCGTCGTTTTATGTGAAACACAGTGCGGCGGCAGCGGATATTTTAGCGAAGGCGACCGTGAAAACACAAGCACTAAGTGCTTTGCCAGCTGATGTTTCTCGTAAAGTAGGCACGAAGCGAGTTGGACTTTGGGATACCTATGGTGGTTCAATGCCGTCTGGTTGGTTGCGTTGGATTTTAGAACAACACCATTTTGACTTCAAATTAGTGTTTGCGAAGGAGATCGATAAAGGTGGATTACGTTCGAAATTCGATGTCTTGATTTTTGTCAAAGGTGCCATTCCAGGCTTAAAAGCGGAACCCGCAAATGAGTGGGATGAGAAAGAACCGGTTGAATCAGAGATCCCAGCGGAATACCAAGAAACAATGGGTAAGATTACCGCAGCTAAATCGGTACCTGCACTTCGTGCTTTCTTAGAAGAGGGTGGAGATATCATCACGATTGGATCGAGTGCGAACTTGGCCTATCATTTAAATCTGCCCGTAAAAAATGCTTTAGTGGAGATGGTGGCTGGAAAAGAGCGTAATTTGCCGGGTGAGAAATTCTATATTCCGGGTAGCGTGATGCAAGTAGCGGTGGATCAAAATTCGCCAGCAAACTGGGGAATGGCGCCAAAAGCGGATGTCATCTTTGCCGCAAGCCCTGTATTTAAATTAGCGCCGGAGGCGATCTCTCATGGGGAATTGACTCCTTTAGCTTGGTTCGCGACGGAGAAAACGTTGCGCAGTGGCTGGGCTTTTGGTCAAGCTTATTTGCAAGACGGCGTAGCTGCTTTCCAGGCTAAAGTAGGTAAAGGAAATTTATATGTCTATGGTCCGGAAATAACGTTTAGAGGCCAAACACACAGCACATTCAAAATGGTATTCAATCAATTATATGAAAACAATCGCTAAGATTTTAGGGGGCTTTGTAGTAGTCATCATCGCCTTATTTCTATTTTTCGCTGAACGCGATCGTCCAGTGGAGGAGTTGATTCCTTTGTATGCAAACAAGGACTCTAAATTTATGCCCATTATGGGAATGAAGGTGCATTACCGTGACGAAGGTGTAGCGACGGATACGTTACCTTTGATTTTACTGCACGGGATGTCCTCTTCTTTGAATACCTGGGATAACGTGGCGCTGTACTTAAAGCGTTACAAGCGGGTAATTAGTCTCGATTTACCTGGATTTGCGCTAACGGGACCATCTCCGGAAAACAACTATGATTTTCCGTATTATTCCAAGTTTATAGACTCCTTCGCCACTCGCTTAAAGATCAAACGTTTCATATTAGTCGGTAATTCGATGGGTGGTGCCATTACGTGGAACTATGCCCTGCATAATCCGTCTCGCTTGGCGAAAATGGTCTTGATTGACGCGGCAGGTTATCCTAAAAAAGGAGAGAGCGGTTCACTCGGTTTTAAACTAGCTTCCACTCCAGTGATCAACAATTTGTTGTTGTATGTAACGCCTAAATCATTAGTAAGAAAAAGCCTAGAATCGATATACGCTGATCAATCCAAAGTGACAGATGAGCAGGTAGAACGATTCCATGACATTGCCATTCGGGAAGGAAATCGCGAAGTGGCTTTGCAGATATTCAAAGGATCTTTCCACGGTGATTACAAACGCATTAAAGAAATCAAAACGCCTACATTCGTTATGTGGGGGGCGAAAGATCAGTTGATATCGGTAGATAATTCAGCAGAATTTATGAAGGATATCAAAGGAAGCCAAGGGGTGATTTTTAACGTGGGTCACGTACCTATGGAGGAAGTGCCTTTTGATGTGGCTTTGTCGATTTATAAATTTGTGCGGTAGGACTTCCCAAAAGAATGTTTTATTATTGTATCAATTATTGACAATAAACCTATTTAACAAGTAAACTATGAAAAGAATCTGGCAACTTACTTGCCTGCTAGGGCTAATTGCGTCCAGCGTGTTTGCACAGACTGATTTTAAGATGCCCGTTCAAGCGAAAATCGAATCAGGAATCATCGAAGGTGATTACAATACCCAAACGGGAATTCAGACTTATTTTGGCGTGCCTTTTGCTAAACCACCGGTAGGAGAGTTACGTTGGAAAGCACCTGTTCCGGCTGAACCTTGGTCAGGAGTGAAGAAAACGAAAGCCTTTGGACCACGTCCTATTCAAGCGATTGTATTCGGAGATATGGGATCTCGTTCTGCGGGTCTTAGCGAAGACTGTTTATATCTGAACGTATGGTCTCCGGCTAAAAGAAATACCAAAAACTTACCGGTCTTAGTTTACTTCTACGGAGGTGGATTATTCGCGGGGGATGCATCGGAGCCACGCTATGATGGCGAGGCGATGTCAAAACAAGGAATCGTAGTCGTGACGGTGAACTACCGTTTAGGCCTTTTCGGTTTCTTTACTCACCCGGAATTATCAGCGGAGGCTTCTTACAAGGCGTCTGGAAACTATGGGTATTTGGACCAAAACTTAGCCTTGCAATGGGTGAAGAAAAACATCGCTGCTTTTGGCGGAGATGCGTCTAAAGTGACGATCGCTGGGGAATCAGCAGGTTCTGCTTCCGTATCTGTCCAAATGGCTTCGCCTTTATCAAAAGGCCTAATCGCCGGAGCGATTGGAGAGAGTGGTGCGGGAATTAATCCGACCATGTCTCCTGTTCCTTTAGCGCAAGCTGAAAAAACAGGAGTGGCTTTTGCGGAGAAAGCAGGAGCGAAGTCTTTGAAAGATTTACGGGCGATGTCTTCTCGCGAGTTGTTTGAGATAGCTCAAGAAACACGTACGGTTAGTTTCTCTACGGTGCTTGATGGCTATTTCTTGCCTAAAAGTTTACCAGAAATTTTCAATGCAAAACAGCAATCGATGGTTCCGCTTTTATTAGGTTGGAACTCAGCGGAGATTCCGGGTGGAGCCTTTATGCAAGGCAAATCGTATACGCATGATAATTATGTGGCTAAGGTGAAAGAAGCGTATCCGGCAGATCACGAAACAGTATTGAAATTATATCCATCGGGATCGGAGGATGTGATCGAGCGCTCGGCTACGGCTTTAGCGGCAGATCGTTTCATTTCGTACAGCACTTGGAAATGGTTTGATTTACATCGCAAGAATTCAACGCAACCGGTATACCGTTATTTATATTCACGCCACCGCGCTCCACTAGTGGACAAGTCAGTCGCGTCAGGTTTAGCTGGGGGAACAGTGAAAGCTGATCCTAATGCACCGAAACCTCGTCCAGCGGTAGGAGCTCCTCACGCTTGTGAGATTGAATATTGCATGGGCAACTTGCACTTGATTAAAGATTACGCGTTTACGGCGGATGATTACACGGTTTCCAAAACGATGTTCAGCTTTTTTGCGAACTTCATTAAGACGGGGAATCCGAACGGAGGAACTTTGGCAAACTGGCCTGCAGCTGCTCCACAAGATAAGGAGCCAGGTGTGATGGTGATTGATGTAGAGTCCAAAGCGATCAAGGCGACAGATGATGCACGTTATGAGTTCTTAGACAAATTCTATAAAAACTAATAAGATGAAAAAATTATTAATGGCTAGTGCGCTGATTATGGCCTCCATGGGCATTAAAGCGCAAATTACAACGGGTAAAGACGTGGCGGTGGTGCCTACAGATGCCGGTAAAGTACGTGGGTATATTCACAGTGGAATCTATACCTACAAGGGGATTCCGTATGCGGAGGCGGCTCGTTTTGAAGCACCTCACAAACCAAAACCTTGGGCTGGCGTTCGCTCGTCTATGTCTTATGGTCCGGTTTCGCCTTTAATTGATGAAACAACTCAGATTCAGGATGAATCAGAATTCGTATTCAACCACAACTGGGGTTTCACGAATGAGGATTGCATGCGCATTAACGTCTGGACGCCTGGTATCAATGATGGCAAGAAGCGTCCGGTGATGTTCTGGATTCACGGTGGTGGATTTACAGCTGGTTCAGCGGTAGAATTGCCATCGTATGATGGAGAGAATTTGGCCAAAAAAGGGGACGTCGTAGTCGTTTCCATCTCCCACCGTTTGAATATTACGGGTTATTTAGATTTATCAGCTTACGGCGAAAAATACAAATACTCGGCAAACAATAGCGTGTTGGATATGCGTGCGGCGTTGGAATGGGTAAAAGAAAACATCGGCTCTTTCGGGGGTGATGCGAAAAACGTAACCATCTTCGGGCAATCCGGTGGTGGCGCGAAAGTAAATACCTTAATGGCGATGCCTTCAGCGAAAGGTTTATTCAGCAAAGCAATCAACCAAAGTGGTTCTTTCCGCGCAAACATGTTAGACAAAGCAACGACTCAAAGCATCACAGCTGAAGTCTTGAAAGCGCTTAACATCCCAGCAGCGAAAGTAGATAGCTTACAATCGATCCCGTATCCAGTCTTAGCTTCAGCAGGAAAGAAAGCCTTAGCTAATATCGCAGCGCAGATGAAAGCAGCCGGTAAGCCGGTGGTTGGTTTCGGCCTTAGCTGGGGGCCATCAGTAGATGGCGACTTATTGCCTTACCAATTGTTCTCGAAAGAGGCATTCGAACTATCAAAAGACGTGCCTTTATTAATCGGAACGGTGAAGAACGAATTCATGCCATCCATCATGACAGGAATGTCTGATGCGACAGCAGAACAAGTGGATGCGTACATTAAAAGAACCTATGGCGAGAAAGCGGAGGCATTCAAGGCAGCCGTAAAGAAAGCCTATCCGAATGACACGAAGCCATCTGATTTAATGGATGTGGACGTGATGTTCCGTCCAGGAGCAGTGGTTCAGGCGAAAGAGAAATCAGCTCTGAAAGCGGCACCCGTTTACATGTATTTAATGACATGGCAATCACCCGTGATGGATGGCAAATACAAAGCTTTCCACTGCATGGAACTACCGTTCTGCTTTAACAACATCGCGCGTTGCGAGGAAATGACAGGAGGCGGAAAAGAAGCCTATGTATTAGCGGATCGTATGAGTTCGTCTTGGATTAACTTTGCTAAAACGGGTAACCCGGGTCACAAAGGTATCCCAGCTTGGCCTACGTTCGATACAGCAAATACTGCGACGATGCACTTCAATAATACCTGCGAGGTGAAACCGCAGCAAGATGCGGAATTGTATAGCTTGATTGCTAGATAAATCATTGCTTTGTAATAGAAAAGGCCCTTTGTGAGAAGGGCCTTTTTTGTATACTAGTAAGAAAGATTAGCTCATTTTTCCTATCGCACAACTGACGTAAGACTTGGCTTGTTTGAACACGGAGTTTTCTCCTTTTTGTGGGTAACCCATACTATTTAACGAATCGATGACCTCGCTTAATTGGTACTGATCGCCGGTTAAGCTAATTTTTTCCTCATCTTTATCGATTTCTACTTTTATTATTCCTTTTATTTTCTCTAAAGCATTTTTAATGCTTGTCATACATCCGCCACACTTGATGTTTTCTACAAAAATCTCTTGCGTTTTCATGGTGTTATTATTTGTTTAGTCAAATGTAGCCTATCTTTAAGCCATAAAAAGTGATAAAAGTCACTTCCTCCTTTATGAGCAAACATTTTTCTCTTTCAGAACTCCAAACCTGGGACCGTTTCACCCGCGCTAATTTCATTAACTCCTTGAGTGGATTCAAAAGCTTATCCCTGATAGGAACGGTGAACGGCAAAGGCGTTTCAAACCTCGCTGTTTTTAGTAATATCGTTCATTTAGGTGCCGATCCAGCTTTGATTGGGTTTATTAATCGCCCTTTATCGGCGGCTCCTCACACTTTACAAAATATCCAAGAAACGGGATTTTACACGATTAATTTAGTGACGGAATCGATGTACAAACAGGCGCATCAGACGAGTGCGAAATACCCGGATGGCGTTTCGGAATTCGAGATGACAGGTTTGACGGAGGAATATCGCGAAGGGTGCATTGCGCCATTCGTGGCGGAGTCTCCCGTTCAATATATGTTGAAATTTGAGCAGCTGATGCCCATTGAATTGAATAATACTTTTTTAGTTATTGGATCATTGCAGGAAGCCTATGTGCCGGCTGGAATGCAGGAGGAGGATGGCTTTTTGGATTTGGCCAAAGCCGGTATCTTAACTTCCCTAGGTACCTCAGGCTATTACAAAACCGAGAAAATTGATAACTTGCCGTATGCAAAAACTACATAAGCAATTAGACGAATTAGAAAGCTATATTCCGCAGCTTGACGTGCGGAATGAGGCGATTTCAGCTTCCACGGTGGGCTGGCAAATGGAGCATGATTTGTTAGTGATTAGTTCTGTTATTGAGGGGGTGAAACACTCAGATCCTTCTAAGTACAAGTGGCGATTCAAGCCTTTGAAATATGTAATTTTAGGACGCGGTGTGATTCCAAGAGGAAAAGTGGGCGCGCCTAAAGTAGTGACTCCTGGAGAAATTACGCAGGAGACCTTGCGAGCGCATGTGGCCTTATGTCGTGAAAGAGTAGAGGAATTAGAAAACGTAGAAGCCGGTAATTATTTCACCCATCCGTTTTTTGGGGATTTGAAAAAGAAGGAAACTTTTCGGTTTTTATATGTGCATTCGGAACATCACTTGAAAATTATTCGGGAGATGCTGGCGAACTAGCAGCGCTTTTTCCGGCAATAAATCCAGTGGTCCACGCAGATTGAAAATTGAATCCACCGGTGATGCCATCGATGTCCATTACTTCACCCGCAAAGAATAAGCCAGGGCACTTTTTGCTTTCCATGGTTTGGACGCTAATGTCTTGTAAGTCTACGCCGCCCGCAGTGACAAACTCCTCTTTAAAGGTTGTTTTTCCCTGAACCACATAACGGTCGTTAATTAAGGTATTGATTAATTTATTGAGCGATTTGCCTCCTAATTCATTCCAGCGGAGGCTGGTCTTGATTTCATTCTTTTCTAATAAGTAGACCCAAAGTCGATTCGGCATCGCAAAGGGATTCAAATTGGCCATCATTTTGGCCCCATGCTCTTTCATGACTTGCGAGATTTGCGCACGTAACTCTTCTTCTTTTGTCTCGTCTAGCCAGTTCACAAGGATAGCGCATCGGTATTCTTTCTCTGCTAAAATCCGCGCTCCCCAAGCCGAAAGCTGCAGAATGGCCGGTCCGCTCATTCCCCAATGCGTGACTAACAGAGGGCCTTGGCCAAGTAGTTTTTGGCCCTCTATCCGAACACGCGCTTTCTCCACTACAATACCCATCAAATCACGAATAGGCTCTTGTGGCATGTTAAAGGTAAATAGGGAAGGGACTGGCGGAATGATCTGATGTCCTACATCTTCTAGCCAAAGCAATCCCGACATCTTCGGTTGTCCACCCGTCGTCACAATCACGCGATCCGCGTCATATTCTGTATCCCGGCAATGGATACGAAAGCCTTTCGCCGTGGGCTTTATTTCATCAACCGATTGACTGCTATGCAGGTTAATGTGCAAGCGTCGAGTCTCGGACAGAAAGCAATCAATGATGGTTTGGGAATCGTTCGAAAGGGGAAAAATACAATTGTCGTGATAGGTCTTCAAAGCAACACCTCGAGTCTCTAGCCATTCGACCATTGTCGATGCATTAAATACCTCAAAAGCCTTACGGAGGAATTTCTCCCCACGGGGATAATTCTCTGAAAGCAAACGGGAATTAAACGTGGCGTTGGTCACATTGCAGCGACCTCCACCGGATATTTTGACTTTCCCTAAGAACTTGGAGGTTTTCTCTAGGATGGTTACTTCGGCTTTAGGATTATGTTCTTTAGCAGAAATGGCAGCAAAAAATCCAGCGGCTCCACCACCGATGACGATTATTTTCATTGGATAAAATCTGCGCGCATGGGATTGAACGAATCCACTAAAACTCCCTCTTTTAAAGCCACAACTCCGTGATCTACTGAGGGAGGAATGAAGAATACGTCACCTTGTTTTAGGATCTTTTTCTCATCGCCTATAATCACTTCAAAAACGCCACTTTCCACGAAAGAACCTTGGGTATGAATATGCTGGTGAATGGCACCGATGCCGCCTTTTTTGAAATGCACTTTTACGACCATTAAACCGTCATTATAGGCCATGATTTTGCGTTTGCAATACTCGTCTAGGATTTCCCATTCGATGTCAGCGTCTGCGACCCAATGCGTCCTGCTCAAAGGTGATGATTTACTCATGTACAAAAATAAGATAAAATCAGGAAGCAAAATGCATAATATCAGTTTACTGTTATTTTGACTCTTTTGAAAACAGTAGTTTAGTGTTACCAAAAACAGATAACCACTATGAATTACCTACAATCAAAGCAGCGATTAAGCGCATTTTTAGAATCATTTCACTTATTATCCACAGAAGAATTAGCCATCTTTCTGAGCGCTTTCAAATACCAGCAGACTAAACGTAATCAACCCATTACCTCTTGTGTCGATTCTAAACCGCGTTTGTATTTTGTTGCGGATGGCCTTCTTCGACACTTTTCTACAATGCCTAACACAACCCAGCAAGACTCCACTATCGATCGAGGTTTTGTCCTCCCCTCGACGTTCTGTTTATCAGCTGCTAGTTTCCAGCCTACTAAAGTAACAATCATTCATTCAGAAACGATTAAGCGAACAACCCTACTTTACCTTGACCATTGCTTACTCGATCAACTATTCGTTCAGATTCCTGTTCTCTCTCTTCTTTTTCGTCAACTAATGGAGCTCTATTTTTTTGAAATGGAACATCTGAATTTGATTTTACACATGGGTAATTGTCAAATGCGTTACGAGTATTATTGTCTTCACTTTGCTGCGCATATCAAACAAGTACCTGATAAATACATTGCTCAATTTCTGAATATCAGTCCTTCCGAATTAAGTAGAATTAGAAGTAGAATGGCAAAAGGAAAGTCGTTTAAGGCAAATGCTTCTCCTTCGTTTGTCGATTAATTTCCTCTTCTATGGCAGAAGGTAGTGGTTTGAAATTCGGATGAGAAGCTGCTTTTTCCCAATAAGGGTCGCTGTATATAGATAAATCCCCTAGTGACGTTCTTTTAGAGAATCCTTTTTCATCCCCTGTTTCTATCTCTGCGGAATGGATAAAAAATTCTGTGATGGAATGATACTGATCAAAAGTAGATTTTCCTTTCGCCTTGAAATCAATTTTATGCACATTCTTATGGTAGATGAGCTGGATGGGATCGAGGTTTTCTCTGTTCTCGACTTGTGCGATACTTTCTTCATCGTTCACTATTATGTGCGATTCCATTCCCAAATTTTTAAGTATTTGAGGTTTCCCTAGTGGATAGTGATGAATTGCTACTTGAAGAAGCTGTGCATTTATTCGATTCATTTGACCCCAGCGAACCCCTGTCTCAGCTTGTATGAGCGCAACTGAATCTTGCCTCGCGTTTAAGGATTGAGCCGAGGCTTGCAAATCTCTAGTTCTAATCAATTCGAGGATAGGAGGGAGCGTGATGGTCATGCCGTAACTTGTCGATTTTCCCTGAGAAGCCATTTTAAACAATTGGCCTTTCAAATTTCGTTGTTGAATCCGTTTGTATTCGACGCTTTTGTTTGGACTGGCAGGTACTAGGACTTCTATCTCCCCATCACTGAAAAACTCTAGACTGTCATTTCTGAATTGAAAGCTCCGGAAATAACCTTTCAGTAAAACACCCATTTTTCGTTTATTGGATTTCACCTGAACAACCGCTAATTGAATGCTGCGCGGTTTTAAATAAACGTCTTGTGACGCGGTGCTTTTCTTGCTTTCGTACAGAAAATGAGAAAATAGAAAAGAACCAAGCGATTTCAGTGCTATTTCGCCCTTTGAATCACTAAGTCCTAAAAGAATTCCCTGATCAGAGTAGACTTCCACTCCTTCGATAGGTTGTCGGTTTTTCTCATTTAGCACGTGTATTTGTGCAAGAGAGGAATAAGAAAGTGCGAGTAAAAATACGATTTTTTGTAGCATAGTAAATGGAGTAAAAAAGAGGTTAGGACCGGAGTCCTAACCCATTTATCAGAAAATTTTAATTCCGAAAAGATATAAATCAACGTCCGTGTTGTTTTTTACGCCATCCAGAACACCGAAAATTTCCAATTTGAAAATATTCAGAAAGCAAGCTTCGGAAGTTTTGAAAGTCGGACTAGGATTAAATTGAATACTTGAAATGAGCATCACCGCTAAGGCAATTCCAGTTAGAAATCGATTCGATTTCTGAGTTGTTGATTTTAGGTATATCATGGTTAGGTATGTAAATAATGGTCACCTACTCTTTTATTAGGTTTTTCGGTAGTCACCTGAGGGTCGCGATCCTTAGGTCAAATGTCCGCCATTATATACAAGTAATTCTTGCGCTAGAGCAAGAAAAAAAGCCGGGACGATGCCCGGCTTTCTGTATTAATCTGTCAAAGTCTGGTAAACCATTTGGCGTAAACTATTATGGTATTCCCAGGTGAAATTGCTTTCCTGGGTCATAAATAAGGCGATTAGCTTTTCTTTCGGGTCGATAAAGAAGTGGGTGTTGTTCGCACCTCCCCAATAGAATAATCCTTTTGACGCCGGAGTTTTCGTCGCTGGCCCGTCGGTTACCACGGCAAAGCCTAGGCCCCATTCTGTTCCTGGAGTTGGGAATAAGTCACCCGTGTGATTGGAGGTCATTAGTTCCACGGTCTTGCGGCTCAAGTATTGCTTCCCTTTATAGGTTCCGCCGGCCAGCATCATTTGGCAGAAAGTCGCATAATCTGCAGCCGTCGAAAACAAGCCATTCACGCCACTCCAAACCGTTACATTTTCAAAAGGAGGCTGATTCGCAGCCACAGAAATCGCTCCATTTTTACCCTTTGTGTGCAAGGCAACAATTTTAGCTTGTTCCTCTTTAGGCACATTATACCCCGTATGCTTCATTTCCAAAGGCTCAAATAAGCGTGACTTCAAAAACTCATTCACACTCATTCCTGAGAACTTTTCGATCAACACGCAAAGCACATCCGGTCCAGCGCTATAATTCCATTCCGTACCCGGTTGCGCTAATAAGGGGAATTTAGTCATATTGGCCACACGCTCTTGAATTGTTTTAATTCCTGGTTTGAAATAGCCATTTCTGAATCGAATTTGAACAGGGTTTTGGTCCAAACCATGCGTTAATCCACCACTATGACTTAATAATTGTGTCATCGTGATCTGCGACTTTAACGAATCCGTAGGAGCATCCGGGCCATCATTTACACTTCTTACGACGCGCAAGTTTTTAAACTCGGGTAAGTATTTCGAAACAGGGTCGCTTAATTTAAAATACCCTTCTTCATACAACATCATGAATGCCGTGGAGATGATGGGCTTCGTCATGGACTGGATATAAAATAAATCGTCCGTCGTCATGGGTGCCTTAGTCGTAACGTTTTTGTATCCCAAAGCCCCTTGGTGAACCACCTGGCCATTATGAATAATCATAGTCACAGCTCCAGGGATGTTTCCCTTATCCATTTCGGACTGAACAAATTTTTCTAATCGTTTTACCCGGTCGACATTGATGCCGGCCACGATTTTAGGTGCTTGTGCACTGATTTCGCCTATGAAAAGGAGGCTGAATAGGAGGAAGAGGTGTTTAGTGAATTTCATTTTGATTATTTTAAAAGGAGGTATTAACGTAAAGCTGTCCTTTTTACTTATTTCCCTATTTTCTGAGCGGCCATCCATTCCATGATGGTAACCGGCTTGCCATTCACTCGAACGGGTGAACCGTCTAGATCCGTTCTGGGCAGGTTTTCATGTAGGTAAACCCAGGACCAGTGGCCGTTGTATTCGAAGCCTTTTCCGCCGTAGAAATTAGTGATGTCGTTTACGTGATCGTAATACGTAAAGTGTACATTTTTTGCACCTGCTTTGCGAAGACGATCGAATACAGGAACGACTGTAATGTCAGGGATGGTGGTTCTGTCGTCTTTGGAGTGAACAAACCAAATAGGCACGTTTTTAATCTTCTGAATATCGCTATCTGAGATGTATTCTGATTTATAGGCCAAAGCACTAATGTAGCCTGCTGCAAAATAATCCGGATTCAAGAAGATCAATTTCAAGGCCATATAGCCTCCATTCGAGCAACCGCCCACATAAATTCGGCTAGGGTCGATGCCTGGATTTGCTTTGACATAATCCTTGATCAAGGCCATTAAACCTTCATTGTAGATGTCGTTATCTTTTCCTTGTGTTCCCACCCCTTGCGTGTTGTGCATCCAGGCGCCTGGGCATTGTGGAGATAATACATAGGCTCCTTCGAAAATGGATTGAATACCTTCAGCGGCATAGTTGGCTGCTTTGTTTCCCAAAAGAGGAACCGTAGGATCCGTCCCACCTTCGCCACCGCCGTGAAGCCAGATGATCAAAGGCGCTTTGTCTTTCTTCACCTTCGGGGTGAAGGTCGCATATGACATTGTCAATTTATCATTGAACACGTATTTGCCAGTGAGGTCAAATTGGTCAATCAATGGCATGATTTTGCCCGTAGAAGTATCCCAAACTTGTCCCGTCTTAGGCTGTACGATCGTTAAGGAATAATCTACCCAAACGTTTCCTTTACTTCTCAGGTATTGAAAAGGGGAGCTAATAGGCAATTGAGGTCCTACCGCTAAAACAAGGGTGATATTTTTGCCGGTACTAACACGCTCACCATTTTCATCTGAAACGTAAGCAGTAACGATTTCGCGTTTAGTGTCTTGGTCCGCGATAGGGCCTGTGCTTAATTTTCGGCTAGCATAAACGGTATAGTCTGCCGCATTCACTTTAGAGGTGGTGTCATTCAAGGCTAGAATGACTTTGTTTACTCCGGCGCCCCAGTCGAAGCCTTCGACGACGATTTTGTAGGTGCCTGTGGGTTTTGCAAAGCTGCTGAAGGCCATCAAAGCAAACAGCAAGGTTAATAAGGGGTACTTTTTCATAGGTAATAGGTTTAGTTTAAATTTTCAAGTAATTCTAATGCTTTACGCGTGGGTAATTCTTTTGACTCGATGACCTTATCCAGGATTTGGGCTTTTTGGTCTGTGGAATTAAATGTAGGCCAAACCTCTAAACCAGCTCCATTCGGATTTCCGGTCTTTGTGAAATTGACCCAATAAGAAGACATTTTTTGGCTTAAAATAGTATCTACTGCTTCAAATGGTCGATTAACTGTATGCAAATTAGCATAGGCATACGGAACTTCTCCCGTGTGGAAGGCGCCAAAACGAGTGGATTCATCATAACCCGGGATCGCTCGGTTGAAGTTATACAGGTAAACCGGCGCCTTTCCATGGTGGTTCTGCGTCTTTGCCCAGGTGTGCACTTGCACCCCAAAACTCTCGTCACGTCCTAAATCCAAGGATCCGTTAGGCCCATAGGCAGCCAAAACTTCAACCCCGCGAGAACCAAAACGCTTTTCGAGCGTCGCTTTGAACACTTCAGGTTCTGCCGCTTTAGAGCTCAATCGATCTTCTGAATTCCAACCCACTAAAATAGGGACATCGTTTTGAAGACCTTTGGCATAAATTTCGGGCATTGTTAATGGCAAAACATAGCCATCTGAATAGGGAGAAGCATTTCCTCCTGCTTTTTGAATGGCATCAGCGGATAAAGCGCGCAAATCGTCAAGTGACTTAGCACCTACCTTCGTCGCCCATTCAAGACCATTATCTTCCGCTTGTTTTTTTGTAATCGCCGGTCTTAATGGACTAGGAAGCATGCTGGCGCCACTTTCTGCAATAGCGCCCTGAAATAATCCTTTCGCAAGGGGAGAGGCACACAGGAAGTTGACGGCAAAGGCACCAGCGGATTGTCCTGCAATGGTTACCCGGTTCGGATCTCCACCGAACAAATCGATGTTTTCCTTGATCCATTTTAATCCCGCTATCATATCTAATAGGGCATAATTTCCCGACGCCCCATAGGAAGCTTCTGAACTTAATGCTGGGTGAGCTAAGAATCCGAAAATACCTACACGGTAGTTGATGCTAACGAAGATGATGTCTTTCTGTGCCATATTTTCCCCATCATAAATAGGGCAAGCTGCTCCGCCGCTGCGAAATCCGCCACCATAAATGTAAACTAAAACGGCTTTTTTGCCTTTATTCGAACGCGGCGCCCATACATTTAAATACAAGCAATCTTCGCTGATAGGCGATTCTGGAATGAGGAATTCGGAAGACCAAAACGCAAAAGGAGCAGGCTTGGCTTGCATCGGACTAGGGCCAAAGGCTTTAGCCGCTTTAATGCCGGACCATGACTCCATGGGCACAGGTGCTTTCCATCGTAAATCTCCCACAGGAGGTTTCGCAAAGGGGATTCCAAGGAATTTTTCCACCTTTGTAGCGGGATTGTAGACTCCTGCAATGGACCCTTTTGACGTTTTAATGATGACGTCTTGGGCTGTAAGGTTCAGCGCTAAACACAGTAAAAGGAAGGTTTTTTTCATACTAGTAAGTCAATTCACATTTCTCCCCATCGCACATCTTACGAATGTCGCCGGAGTAGATATTTTTTAGGTCAGATTTCAATAATTCGCGCTTTTCAAGCGATAGTTTTCGGAGTAATTTACCCTCGGCGAAGCGGCGTGTTTGTGTTTCGTTTTCTAAAATAAGACCCGGAACTTCTGTCAATTCGCCATCGTCGTTCTTGGCGGCCATGGTAAAGTAGCAGGAATTCGTGTGGGTGACAACACCGGTTTTTGGCTTTAAGGATTCGATTCGCATGCCTATGATCATGGTGGTTCTGCCTACGTAATTCACGGATGCTTTAATCGAGACTAAATCCCCTACTTCCACCGGATTAAAGAATTCCACCCCTTCTACGGCTACTGTGACGCAATAATTGCCACTGTGTTTTGCTGCGCAAACGTATGCTACTTTATCCATCAAGGAGAGTAAAGTGCCCCCATGGATTTTTCCGCTGAAGTTAGCGAAGGCGGGGATCATTAATTCGGTAATGGTAGTTTCTGAATCAGAAACTTTTTTAGGGGTGAGCATAGCGAAGGTTTATAACGTACTAAGCTAGCTAAATTTTGGCCATAAAAAAAGGGGACGATCGATGACCGCCCCCTCTCTTATTGCCGAGACAAATATTATTTCGCTTCTGCTGCTGTAGCACCTTTTGCGATGTTCCAAACAACTAGGCCGAAACCGATTTTGTTGATAGCATCTGCAATGTTGTAAGCTAAATCAATGTTTCCGGAGAATCCTGATAACAAGTTACCTGGTAACATCATGTAACCGATTGGATAGATTGCCCAACCTACTAATGTGAACCAACGCATTACTTTGAAACCTGTTTTCACGTCTTCGTTAGAAGAAGCTGCTGCTAACTTAGAAGCTTCACCCATGTAGATTTCATAAATGATTAGTGCCCATCCTAAGGTAGAGATGATTCCCCACATCACGTTTTGAGCTGGAACTACTGCTTCTCCGATGTAACCTGCAACTAGCATTACTACTGAGCCAAAGATTAAACGAGATAACATTCCTGTTTTAGCACCTGCTGGCTTTAAAATCAAGAAGTATTCTATACACATTAACGGCACAGTTAAAGTCCAGTCAATGTAACGGAATTGTGTAGGAGACTCGTGAGTGTCTAACCATACACCGCGCATGTAGAAATAATGCACTGCCGCAATAAAGGTGATCAAAGCAGAAATCAAAAGAGATGTTTTCCACTTATCGTTTACAGTACCTCTCTCTACAATGAAGAAGATCGAAGCAGCAAGCATCGACATGTAACCTGTAAAGAAGGTGAAGCCGATGTAATCTCCGGCAGCTAGAGTGCCGTTCAATAAAATGTTTAATGTTTCCATAAATGTTAATGATTTAAAGTGATACTAATTAAACTAGGGTAGTCGGCAATTGTTTCAAATATTGTAAAAAAAATTTAAAAAAAAATTAAAATTGTACAAATTGTTCAATTTGGGCATTTTATTAATTTATGCATAAGCAAAAAATGGGGTAGCGTCAGTAAAGAAAGAAAGATGAAAATGGGGTACACTTCTAAGTCATTGGCTACCAATTTCATATAAACCATTCCAAGTAAAAGGGCGCCTGCAGAGAATGGAATAATTTTTTTGTACAATTCCAATATTTCCATTTTCAAGTGCTCTCGCATGCCTTCAAAACTGGTGATGGCATGGCAACAAGAAAAATAACAGATAAAGGCGGGAATTAGCGGTAGGAAAAAACCGATAACTAAAGCAAAAAAAGTATTGAAAAAAGGGTGAAAGTTTTTCTTTTGGAAACCTAAAATCAAAAACAAAAGGCTAATAAGTAAGAAAAACTCAGGCAAGTTTGGTGGCACTTTAACTTGCATCGATGAAATAATCTCAAAGGCTTCTGCCCAATGACTAAGTAAGATAAAAGACAAAATTCCGGAACCCAGGCAAAGGGTCTTTACTAGATTCATCCAGGTATTTTTAGGCTCAACTTCGTGCACATCTTCCATGTCTCCGAAGTGAAACACACTAATGGCAATGAAAATAAGAAAGGAGATGAGGGGTGAAACGAACCAAAGTGCCGCATAAGCCAGCATGATACCCAGGTAATACACGATAAATGGTCGTAAATGAAAAGTGAGATTTTCTCGTTGGGCGATTTTTGCCGCGATTAGGTGGTCGCCTGCACCATGTGGAATCCCGATGGCAAGCAGTAAAAAGCCGCTTATATATAAATCAATGGAGCTAGACCATGGTCCTATCAGGAAATATGCCGCTACATAAAGCGAGGTAATAAGGGCGCCTATGTAGTTTTTCATCTCAGCAAATGTTTAATAAACAGTGGGATATCTAATTGAGATAATAGGCCTACCTCTTCACTTAACGTTGTTTTGTTGTCTAAAAATCGAAGTATTAATGGAGTGGAAACCCGATCAAACAAGCGATCCATTACCTCAGGAATTTTGTTCATTTCCTTTTGCATGATTTTCAACAGCATTGTATCATAGAAATGAAATCTTTTCGGAGATACTAATGTTTGATTTTGCGCACGATGAATGGCATCTTGGTGCATTCTCGTAAAGGCATATCCGGTCGATGACTTCATTTTTCCGCCAGCTGCACCTATAGAAAAAATGGCGCTATCCTTTTTTCTAACAGGCTTTCCCATGGGGATTGTACCGTTTTCATTGGAAAGAAGGGTGTATTTTTGATTTGCATAAGTAAGAGACATGTATTCCTGCCAAATCCGTTCATAAGCCTCCTTGTCATAATCTAAACGCGTAAAGACGGTCGTTTCAATTAATGATTTGGTTTTACTAAAAGGTAAAATGTAATGGAATACAGCCATTTCTTTAGTAGATGCCGGTAAACTGAAATCCATTAAGGTCATACAGGTATCATCTAGGATAGGCTCATCAAACTCAATAAACTTTCCGCTGAAATGTTGGAAGATTAAGTCTGGCTCTGTTGATTTTGCTGGTCTGGAATCAGCCACCTTTTTAGCTTGGTAGGTTTTTCCGTTTTTACAGCTAATTTTCACGACCGTAGGTAGTTCTTGTAAATCAGAAACCCACGTATTTAGGTGTGTAATGTTTGTATTCGCTGGTATGAAATCCTCGAAAAAGTAGGTGAAAAATTTACTTGAAGAAATGTAATGGTAGGCAAGTGGGTTAATTTCTGATGTGATGCTTTCACCTTTAGAGGTTTTAAAGAGCATTGAATCCCACGATTTTTCGATTAAAAAGGGAAAACAGGATGCGTCTTTATTTTCCCAAAAACACCAACTCTTTGCCGATCGATCTCCTGAATCAAGGAGTAAGATTTTTTGTTCAGGATTCGCCTGTGTCAATTCATACAAAAGCTGCAATCCTGACGCTCCAGCACCTATAATCGCAATATCGTATACAAGTGTTGGCATCAATATAATTATTGAAATAAAAAATTGTACTATCTAAACCATAAAGTTGAATTATTGTTTTAATTATTTAAATCGCGCGGCATCAATAACTAGACAGAGCCCTGCATTGAAAATGACCAATGCGCCAGTTCCATAAAAGAACCAATCGCCACCTTGGAGTTTAGTGAGGCCGGCATCTATCGCAAGAGAGAGTCCACTACCTGTGAGGATAAGACCTGAAGTTGCCTGAATAATCCACCGAGTTTTATTTTGCATAACGTAAATTGTTTTATCTAATTTAGGTAAATTGACTTTCAAATCTAAACCATTGAATATGAAAAAGTTAATGCTATTCGTGTTTCTGCTATTATCGCAGTTTATTATAGCTCAAATCCCTTTCAGCAAATTCCTACAAGATACCCCTGGCGTAGTTTCCTTTACGTTCAGAAATGAGTTCAGCAAAGATGTTCCGGGTACTTTGGACTTCATTAAAGAGATGGGGATTCGGAATATCGAGTTTTCAAATCTGTTCGGTAAAACGGCCGCTGAAATGAGGGCATTATTGGATGCGCGTGGGATGGTTTGTACCAGTTATGGCGTTTATTATGATGCTTTGACCAATAAAACGGAAGAGGTAATTCAAAATGCGAAGACTCTAGGTGCTGAATTTGTACGAGTAGGCATGATTCCGCACAAAGGAGAATTTACCATTCAGCAGGCAGCCGTTGCGGTGAAGGATTTCAATAGGGTAGGCCAAAAACTAAGGGAAAATGGAATTGAATTCAGTTACCACAACCACGGCTATGATTTCACTCCCTATCAAAATGAAACAATGTATGACTATTTGATCCAACAGACGAACCCCGCCTATGTTTCTTTCGAACTAGACATCCTTTGGGTACATCAATTTGGACAAGATCCGCTGGCTTATCTAAAGAAATATCCGAATCGTTTCAGGTTAATGCACGTGAAAGATTTAAAGAAAGGGATTCCAGTGGGCCTCGACGTGAAGACTTCCTCAGAAAATGATGTGCCATTAGGAACGGGCCAAATTGCCGTTCAGAAAATCCTGAAACAAGCTCGCAAATCAGCTATCAAGTATTATTATTTAGAAGACGAAAATTCGAATTCACGCGCTCAGGTTCCACTTAGTTTGGCGTTTTTAAAGAATTTATAAGGCTGGGGTAGCCAGATTTTTTGGCATAATTATCGTCAAACAGAAGGGGATATTCTTTCGGTCGTTTGAAATAACCTCGGAGCCAAGTATCCTTGTCTGAAACATTCCAAAACGTGATGCCATATTGTTGCTTAGCCGGAATGGCACGATAGGCCTTGAAAACGAAGGCGAATAATTCATTTTGAGCACTTGCTTCATAGATATACTCCGGATTATTCTTCGGATTAACAGCGATGTCTAACTCCGAAAAATGAATCGCTAGCCCTGTCTGAGCGGATTGCTCCATTACCCTTGCGATTTCTGTGTGTTTCGAATCCACATTAATGTGCATTTGCAAGCCTAATCCGTGAATAGGAATTTGACGCTTTTTTAGGTCAGCCACTAGATCAAGAATGGCTTGCATCTTTTTGGGATGTCCATCCTGGCCGTAATCATTGTAAAATAGAATGGCATTGGGATCTGCCTCATGTGCCCATTGGAAGCTTTTGGCGATATAATCTGGGATATGATCTGCCCAAAGTGACGGCCGCAAACTACCATCATCTAAGAAGGATTCATTTACGACATCCCACCCGGAAACCTGGCCTTGATAATGCGTAGCGACCGTCTGAATATGGTTTTTTAATAGGTCTTCCCAGGCTTTTTGGTCGCCCTGAAAATCCTTCATCCACTGTGGAACTTGATTATGCCAAACCAAGGTATGGCCGTGCATTCTCTTGCTCGTCTTCGCTGCGAAAGCCACAATTTCATCGCCTTTGGAAAAATCAAAGCGATCCGCTGCTGGATGAATCAGCATCATTTTCATATGATTTTCCGCGGTCATGCTCGTGAATTCATTGCCGGCGATATTTCTATAGGCTTCGTTTTCCACTAACATTCTGGGATTAACAGAGGCCCCTAGACGGAAAGAGACTGCGTCCTTTAATAAACTTTGCGCATTGACGAGAGTGGAAAGGCCTAATAATAAGGCAATTAGTTTCATAGGTTGGAGGTTTATTTCTCCAAAATAGGTAAAATAAACGATATACTCTACCCTGATTTCTATGAAAATGATTCGCCGTTAAACTTGGTTTTAAGGATGCAGAAGGGATTTAATCTGGTCTTCTATCCCTGGTTTAAGGTGGTAATTAAACATGCGTTTGTCTTCTTCTGATGGGGATCGTTCTATGGCATTTTTGATCTTAAACCTAAATTCTAAATGGAAATTGATGCGGTTAATAACGAGGTGCCTGATTCTTCTTTGGCTTTCTTGTGACTTTTTAGCGCAATTTAAAAGTTCATTTAAATCGATTGTCGTTATATTTTGGTCTCTATGTTGAAGTAAATGGTCAAGTAACTTGCGTTCTGGATCGCATAACCAACTTAGTTTTTTACGATTTCTACTTTGCGATTGATGGATCCCTAGACTAGCGAGTAGTACTGTAAAAGCCAATAAACTCATGTGTAGAGGCAATCGGCTACTTTTAATTGTAATTGATTTGAAATTTTGAATGTGAGGGGTTAGTCGATACTCTGTTTGAGCCGTATTCGTTTGAATAAAAAAGAAGCAAACGATGTGTAACAGGTTGTAAATTTTCCTCATTTTTCGCCAGTTAAAGAAGAAGTTTTGAGTAACTCTGCCTTAAATAATGTTGATGTACAAAATTAAGGGCGCGGCGATTGGGGAGAAATAGACCCTAGGGTTCAATTTTGTAGACAGTCGTGCATAAAAAAAGCCATTTCTAGGAAATGGCTTTTTGAAGAAATTTGTTTAGTGTTTTTTTAACCACTCGTCGTATTTATTTGGATACAGTTTTTTGTAATAAATACGTAGCCTTTTTTGGCCTTTCTGATCTTGATTAATTGAATAAAACAGGTCGAAATATTCGAGTTCTTCTGGACTAATTTGCAGTGGGGTTTTTAATTTCGCTGACAAGTTATTATAGTAGGTTTTAATCCGTTTTTCGGGATCAAAATTTGGCTTAACCACTTCGTAATAGGACAATTGATGGGCCTTGAAAATCGCACGAAGTCCATCGTATACCCCCACAAATGGAACCGATCCATGGTCATCGTTTGGATAATATTGATAACTAAAGAGCATGGAATTGGAATGACTTAGCTTTTGGCAGAAACGTAAAATGCTTTTTTCGTGGACTGAAAATGGCGCCTTGCTAGCCAGCATTTTGTTCAGATTCGGTTCATTCGTTGTATTGGCTAGGCCAATGAACAAAGATTTGTTCCCTAGTTTTCCTGCTTGAATTGTTTGCAAAACACTTTTTGAAAACCGACCATCGTCATACCAAAGACTTGGATCTATCACGATGTAGTCATCGAATAAATCTGGGTGCTTCTGTAAAATAGACAGCGCAAAGATTCCCCCGAAACTATGGCCTACTAACGCTCGGTATGGGCTCGTGGGATATTTGGCATTTATATATGGAATGATTTCTTTTTCGATGACCTGAGTGAATGTTTCAGCACCACCTGTTACCTCAGCCATGGCTTTGGGTAACATCGCGGAGGCATTAACCCGATAAGGAGTCAAGTCGCGCGTCCGATTCGTATTGTTAATAAAAACGACAATCATTTTGGGGAATATGCGATTGCCATTGACCTCCGTGAGGTAATGCATCATCCCAGAAATTGCCAAATAATTATCATCTCCATCGAGGACATAAAGGACAGGATATTGTGCTTGTTTTTGTTTTTTGTCTATGATTTCTTTAGGTAGATAAACGCGAAAGGTTCTGGACTCATATAATACGTTTGAATGAATTGAATCTAGGACGATGTGGGTTTGTTGGGCTGCCAACAAATGCGAACTCCATACGAGCAGCATGATTAAAAGTGGTTTCATGTTACAAAGCTGTTTCAATGAGTTCGATTAAATCTTGCCCTTCCTTCTTTAATTTCTCTTCAAAATGCATTACCACATAATTACTTTTATCCATGGCAAAAAACTGGGCCATCATGACATTGATTTTTGCCCGGTCATAGGTTAATAGGGGAGGGTTGCCCTGTGGGATTAAATTTGACGTATAGTTGCTTACGTTGCTGCCTGCATATTTCATGAGGATTTTTACATCAAAGACCTCTGCATTGGCTTTGGAATATTCACGTAAGTAATTCATTTCCCCTTCTTGGAATTTCTCAATCGCCGAAATCGAATTTTCGTAATGTTGGATGGCTTGAATGATTTTAGGATTATGAATGAGCCGTAATCCTCCTGCATTTTTCATGAGTTGGAATCCCGCATCTGTTCGTTCGAATAAGTAGCGGACGTGCAGGCGCCGACCGTTATAATAGAATGGCCCGGAATCTTTTTTGTATTCGTCTTTGGTAAAGTTTTGGGTGAATTGCTTACTGATGTCGGCGCGAATATTTCGGTAATGTAAATTCGAGTCAACCATCGAAATATCCATTTGGATGTCTTTCGCAATTAGGCTCAGGAATTCTTTTTCACGGGCACGTTCGATGAAATGTTCCCGGTAGTTTTCAACGAAGAATCCAAGGGTAACCGCTAAAAACAGCATAAAAAACTCGCTGAAATATTCTTTCCAATTCTTAGGTGCGTGATGGGGGTGATGTACTTCCATGTTAGTTTGATTCAGGGAAATTAGATTCAATTAATTTACGTAGTTGGTAACTTTTCGCTTTGTAGGACTTATAATAGCCCGTCTCAGTGACATTCATGAGCCAGTCGCTACCGCGAAGCATATTGGCGGTTTTGTGATTTAAATCTGGCTGATTTGTCTCTAGAAAAAAGGGTTGGCCAGGTGCAGAACTTTGGTTTTTCTCCAACATAGCCATCATTTTACTCCTTGCTAAGCCATTCCGATGTGCATCGACATGTGCTAGATTTAAATGATTCACCACCCATGGCTGAATATTGGCATAGAAATATTCCTTTTCGCGGTCCTGTCGGTATTCAATGCGCTTTAATTGCATTTTCAAATCTGAGATAGCTTTTGCCAAGGTGTCGTTTTTAAAATAGCGAAGAGAACCCGAGCTAATGATTTGATCTAGATTTGCTTGACGAAATTCAGGATGTCGCCAAATGAAAACTCCTCGAATAAAGTGATAGTAGAGTGTCGTGTCGGTGGGTTTTAGGCCTTGATTTTCAAGGATTTTTATGGCCTGATTAACCGATTTTCGTTCGATGATTCGGAGTTCTTGGAATTCTTTGAAGTCTACGGAGTCCGCAGCGAGGTCTTTCAATAAAGATTTAGCTAATTCCTTTTCGCGTAATCCTTCGATGTAATGTTCGCGCTGGTTTTCAACTAAAAAACCCAAGGTTAAAGCGACGAATATGACAATGAATTCACTAGCATAATCCTTGAGACTTTTGGGTGGATGATGTGGGTGATGTACTTCCATGGATTTGTTTATATCTCGAAAAGGTAAATAAAAAAATCAAAATTTGGCCTTTTGAAGACCAAATTTTGATTTATCAAGAAAAAATTATCTTTTATTTCGAAGACAAATCAGGCTGAAGTGTCATATAAACGGATTCGTTTTCCACGATGTAATTACGCATAATAGCGATGTCGCGGTCATAAGATCCTTTGCCATAGATTTCCTCGTAGGATGCTTTTAGTTTGGATGGTTCATCCATTTCTTTCCAACCGTTCGGGAAGCGGCGAGAGAAAATGAGGCGCGCAGCACCAGAGGTTTGATAAGTTGCGATTTTGATTCCTGCTTTGTCCCAGGCTTTTGGTAAGCGTTTTATTACATCCCAAAACTCAGTAGCCGGCGCATATTTCAATGTTAAGATACTTGAACGAATTTTTGCTGATCGTTCACTTGGATTTGAGTTACTATAATCAGCTTGGTAGGAGATGATTTCACCGCCTGTAACGCTTTCGATGTGTGGAGAAACCTTCAGGTAGAAATCATCAGCAGCTTCCGTGTTTGTGGGTGTTGCCCCTAATTCGTCACGTTTAGCCCAAGAAGTACCTATATTGTACAAGGACATGACTTCCCCATGGTGACTTCCACCCACGAGATTGAAAATGGCCCATGCGTAGGGAGTGCCTACTTTGCGGAATTTGGTCGTGTGGTTTTTAAGGGCCTCATTGAATGCGCCGCGGTGACCAGGTTTTACTTTATAATATTGGAAATTAGCTGTATTTGCTTGGCCGAAAATCATTGTGGTAAGCAAGCAAAAAATCGAGAGGATAAGTAATTTTTTCATATGAATTGGGGTTAAATGATTTGTATCTGAAAATTAGGCCAAAGAATTCCTGACCCGTATTTTTTTTAGCCATGCTTTGTCTTGTTTTTTGAAAAATTTGTCTAATTTTCAACACATGTCTAACGAAGCGATCATTTAATGTTTGATTTTGTGCCCTATTTATCGTTTTTGACAAGTGGCATAGGGCTCTTTTTTATTTTTTATTTGTTGGTGCGTTTCGGAAAATTCCCAAAAGTTTATGGTCTGATTTACATCATCTTCGCTGTCGTTTTTCTTGAGTTTTATATTTATGCATTGACCTCTAAGCATATCTATCACATGCTTTTTATTCTGAGGACTCCGAACATCATTCGGGTTTTTTTGCCCGTTGCCCTTTTTCTTCACGTGCGTGGTATGTTGTTGCCCTATAACCAATTAAAAGGTTTGCATTACCTGCATTTGGTATTTCCAATTATGTTGACGATCGGTGTAATGCCCGATTTGTTTTTGTCGACAGCAGAGAAGACTGACATCCTCAATCATTATTATGTGCAGAACAAATACTTTATTACGAGGTCCATGGGTTGGATTCCGGCGGGTTTTGTCCAGCCCGTGTCTATTTTGGTGGGGATTGTATATGGAATTGCAACGTTGGTTTTGATTTCTTTGACGAAAAAAAGGCAAGGGGCTGATTATGTATTTATTAACAGACAATCATTGGTGTGGCTGAATATGTTGAGTACGGCAGTTACCCTATATTTTGTATTGCAACTGTACCAATATCTCAATTTATTCATCAATAATTCTTTTGATCCACCATCGCAATTAATAAAATGTGTGATAGGTATTATGTTATTTACCTACTTTATTACAACACCGAACGTACAGGAAAATATGGATGGCTGTATTCTGCCAAAGGGGAAATCCTTCCCGTCGATTCAAGAGATCTACCCGCATTTAATTCCTGAGTTTAAAGTGGATCAAGTTGCGATGAATTTAGACAAGCAAGTTAAAGCATCGAAAGCCTATTTATCAGCCGAATATGATTTGTCGGCCATGGCAAAAGAATTGGAAATACCCATGTCCAAATTACCTAAGTTGATTAAGAAATATTATGGGATGTCCTTTGTCGAATTCCTCAATCGTTTGCGTATTCATCATTTTTTGGAACAGCGGTCATTTTTTGACCAATTTACCTTAGAGACCTACATGTACCAAAGTGGATTTTCGAATCGGTCCACTTTCTATGCGGCTTTCAAAAAATATGTGGGGGTGAACCCTAGTTTTTATTTGAAGGAAATGGCTAATTGAATTGTTTTTTTTGGACAAGAATAGTTGATTTCTAGACAAATTTCTTGGGCTTTTCCCTTCGTATTTTATCCGTTTTAGTCAACTTGTAAGTATATAAAAGATAGCCTGCTGAGGTGAAAATCATCTTGATGAAATATTAAATGCATAAATGTGCGATGCAAAAGCTAGGCATATTGAATCTCAAAATCATTTGAAAAAAATCAAAACCTTTTTTGGAGCACATCCACATTTATCTACAAACTAATTTACCCTATGAAAATCTTACATCTAATTTTTCTTTTACTTTTTTGTGTACAGCTCACGCTTGCGCAAAATTTTGAATTATTGAATCAAATTTCCAAAAACGAAGTCAAAGCCTTGGGATTTGATCAAAAAGTATTGGATGATTTCCAAAATGAGGTCTCCAAAAGTATCCAACAAAAAGAGATAGCTGGCGCAGTTACTTTAATTGCACGCAAGGGTAAAATTGTTCATTTTGAGGCCCAAGGTGAATCGCAAATGGAAACGCATATCCCGATGCAAAAAGACGCCATTTTTCGTTTGGCATCCATGACTAAACCCATAGCTACGCTAGCTCTCTTGCTATTAATGGAAGACGGTAAATGTAAACCGAATGATTCCGTGAGTAAGTACTTGCCAGAGTTCGCGACCCAACAAATCATGCTATCAAAAGATAGTGTGGATGGCATGTGGCTGTATAAAACGCGCGCGGCGACAAAACCGATGTTGATTCGTCATGTATTGACACATACAACAGGCCAGCCGAGTGCTTATGGTGGCAATATGCCCGAGGCTTATGCGGCGATTACCAAAAACGCCTATTCAAGTGACATTGAAAATTATGTGAAGAAATTAGCCAAATTACCTTTAAGCCATGAGCCGGGTGAGGGTTGGATTTACGGCCCTGGTCTATTGGTTGCGGGTCGTATAGTAGAAGTTATTAGTGGGATGCCTTTCCAAGATTTTGTGCAGAAAAGAATTTTAGATCCCTTGGGGATGAAGGATACGCATTTTTTCTTGGAGCCAAAGGACGCGCCGAGGTTCACTTCGTATTATCAGCCAGATGGAAAAGGGGGATTGGCATTGATTGATCCTGGATCTGAAAAGAGTATACGTATTAGGGGCTCAAAAACGTATTATTCGGGCTCAGGTGGATTAAACTCAACGGCAATTGATTATTTTAAATTTAGCCAAATGATCCTTCAAGATGGGGAATTAAATGGGGTTCGTATCGCGAAACCGTCAACGATAGCGATGATGAAAACAGATCAAACGCCGTTGAATTTAGAGGCGGCGATTACGCCAACAGATGATTTGAAGAATAATGGCTTTACGTTTGGCTATGCGATTAAACGGAAGGATATTGGTAATGACCCAAGGCCAGCGGGGACCATCTATTGGAGTGGTGCTACGGGTCCAATATTCTTCATTGATCCGTCACATGAGATGATCGCCATGGTTTTGTATCAACGTCCATCTACTTCGCCAATAAAAATTCGGACGGATTTTAAGTCTTGGGTCATGAAAAGTTTAATCAAATAAATATGAAAGCATTCATTTTTTCGATTTTAGTTTGTTGGGCTGCGGTCGCACACGCGCAGATTCGGTATGGTTCAAATCCAGCTGTGGGCAAACGCATCCAAGTAGGTGACATCTCCATGTACTATGAAACCTATGGTAAAGGGGAGCCCTTGATTCTCTTGCATGGCGGCTATGGCTCTATTGAAACAATGGGAGGAATGATTGCTGCATTCTCAAAAAAATACCAAGTCTTTGCGGTCGATTCTCGCTCCCAAGGCAGAACCACTGATAGTGATGCGAAAGAATTAACCTATGCGCAAATGGCGCTTGATGTCAATGGCTTGATGGATTTATTACATATTAAGAAAGCTAAATTCGTAGGCTGGAGCGATGGGGGAGATATTGCGTTGGAATTAGCCTTGATTCATCCTGAGAAAATGGATAAAGCGGTCATCATGGGGGCTAATTTTTTAGGGGAATCGAAGGGAGTAGCATTGACAATGGATACGACTTGGAAAATGAATTCCACAGATCTCCTATTTGCCAAAACCCGAAAGCCGCTTGCAAAGTATTTTTCTACTTATGAGCGTTTGGCTCCAGATAAAACTAAGATTGCGGCCTCTAAAAAGAAAGTGGCGGATAATGCATTTAATAATCCCAACATCAGCTTGGTTCAATTAAATTCCATTCAGGTACCATTTTTAGTGATGGCTGGAGATCATGATATGTTCACAATCGATCATACAATTACCTTGTACAAGAATCTTCCTCGGGCTTCTCTTTATATAGTACCTGATGCTACGCATATCTCCCCTTTTGAAGAGCCAGAATTAGTCCATTCAGAGATTTTACGGTACTTGGGTAAAAAGTATCGGCGATTAGATGCCCTGTATTTTTGGAGATAATCGAAATTTAAAGCTTGACCAAGGATTGAATCTTGCCCTCTATTCCTGGTTTAAGATGGTAATTGAATATGCGTTTATCTTCCTCTGATGGGGATCGATCTATCGAATTTTTAATATTCAAATGAGCCTCCAATTTTTGATTCAGTTGATTCAAAATCACATACCGAATGCGTCTTTGATTTTCCTGTGATTTAGTGGAGCAATCTAATAATTCGTTTAGGTCTAATGTGCTAATGCTGTACTCTTTTGCTTGTACTAAATGAGTCAGGAGTTTAGTTTCTACATCGTCTAATTTGAATGATTTTTTTCGTTTTTTTCGAATGAGAAAAATTATCGCAATAAGAATACCTAGAATGAAGAGGTATGCATAATTAGGAAATGTGGTAGTTGAATCACGGTAAAATTCACCTACGTATTTTGATTTCTTTAACAAATTATCAACTGCGATGAAACGGAGATTTCCCTTGTTTTGTGGATTGTAATATAGGACGGTATCATTCGAAATATAATGGTTCCCCGCTTCCTCGAAGTAAGATGTGTTGTCTGAGTAGACGTGGATGGTATTTGCCAAAGGATTTAAGAAATACACTCTATCCCGCTCTAATTGGACAAAGTGAATCCCATTCCAGAAAATAGTTCTAAGGGCATTATTCGATTTAGGAAAATTGATTTTTCCCATATTCACCCAAGACTTCGATTTAAAATCGAATTTAAATAGGTCTGATAGAGTAATGATTTCTTCGTTTTCGAGGAAGTTCTTTTTTAAAGAACCACCTGAAAAAAAAGCATCGGCCTTTTTTGAATACCCCTGGTATCCATCAGAAATCACCTCTGGACCTTCATTTTTAGGTCGTAGAATCTCCCACTCTTTGCTAGCTTTTTCGTCAAAATAGGTAATTCGGCGATTGTAGGACCAAAAGCCTTCCCCGCCAATAGAGTACAAAATGTTATTTCGATAAAAGCGATGTGAGCTGAAATTATAACCGCTATGGGTGGTTTTATCAATGCGAGTTAAGCGTTTCTCATTTTCGTCGAATTCATAAATCAACCCCGTTCCTTGTACTACAAAACGTATAGTTTGACGCGGGCCTGGAAATGCGTCTACATTGGAGTATTTTAATAATAAATCTTTTAGTTCTGAGGGCTGGATTGAAATGAGCCCTAGTTTACCCCATTCATTTGTCTTTATTTCTGCTTCAAAGCTTAATTCATCTAGATTGATTCTTTTTCTGAGCTTAGTCCGATAATCTGCCATCCAATCGATATTTCTCGATTCAGCCATTCCCTTCTCAGAAATGAGCAGGAAGGTTATAACGCAAATAAATAAGAATAGTTTGTTCATCTGGAACACAGGGATTAATTGTAAAAGTAGCTAATTAAACGATTTGGACCCCATAATAATTGTTTATCACGTTATTATAACGCAATTAATCAAATTTTTAGTGCAAGGCTAGATCGGTCCAATTAATTTGTTTAATAAAATTACGATCACTCAAATTTCGATGGAAAATACAACCTCAGACAAAGGCAAGAAGCTCTCTAACGTCTATGACGCCTATGAGTCTTTCAAGAAGGATAATTTTGATATGGATGCATTGTTAAAATCAAGGCAGAAGACGATTGAGGTAAAAAAAACATTAAAAAAATACGAAGGGGAATTTGGCGTAAACCAGAAAAGACATTTGTTAAACCGTACTTTGGTTGGAAACTCTAGTCGTCACTTGAAAGATTTAGATGGATTAACTTTAGATAAGGCTATTAGTTTGATTTTCACACATCACCCGATTACTCAACCTGTAAATGATTACTATCATGATTTTAGTGCGGAGGAATATGAAAAAAAATACAAATCTAAAGATGTGGGGCCCAAGGAGTTTTTTATTTCAAAACCTACTAATGCTGATAATGGAAATGTAAATGAAGTTGTTGGTGGTGAAAGAATTCAGGCCTTGTACACTTGGGTTCATTCTGAGATGTACCATCAGCCTACCTCAATTGACTGGAAATTGTTTTTATTTCAACACAATTTGACCCCTATCAGTCTCTTTGGTAATTACAAATACAATTACCATTACATCAAGATGTTGTATGAGGGCACAAATAAAAATTATAAAGAATTTATATATGATTTAACAATATCTCCCTTGATGTTAGATTACCTTAACCTTCAGTTTAGTAAAAAAGAGGCGCCTGATGAGAATTATGCGCGTGAAGTGCAGGAGCTATTTACAGTAGGGAAAAGACCTTTTTCGAAATTTACAGAAAAAGATGTTAGGGAAGCCGCTAGGTTACTTTGCGGGTGGTATTATGATGAACGAGAGGAAGTATTTAAAGAAGGTTATTTGCCTGCAGGTAGGTTTTCTCCTGACAATCATGATTCTGGAGACAAGGTTTTTTCTGCTTTCTATTCTAATACGGTGATTAAAGGACGGACAGGACAGGAAGGGAAAGAAGAATTAACGGATTTTTTAAATATGATTTTTGCGACGGAAGAATCAGCCATTTATCTGTCTCGTCGCCTTGTTCAGTTTTTTGTTTACCCCGTTTTAACGGATTTCGTGGAGGCTGAAATCATTCGACCACTTGCTAAAATCATGAGAACTAATGGTTTCAATTTGTCTGAGACGTTGAAGGTCCTATTGCAAAGTGAATTCTTTTTTGCCGAAGAATTTCAAGGATCAATGATAAAATCCCCTTATGATTATGCTTTTTCTATTTTTAAAGAATTAGATATTATAAGCGGAGATATCGTTCGCAAAAATAATAGTCAATTTACTGGTACTCAATTTATTGAAGATAAAAATACTTTTTCGCCCAAGTTCTTTGCTTATGACTATAAGGCTTCGATAGCTTTAGGAGATTGGTTAAGATATCACTTTTTAAATTCACAAGGGATGATGTTATTAGCCGCTCCCAATGTGGCTGGCTGGGCGGCCTATTATCAAGAACCAGTTTATGATTTAATTTGGATTAATTCAGACAGCATAACTCAAAAGAAAGGGCAAATTGATCAGATCGCAGGTTCAGGAAGAGGGTTTTCAGATTATGAATCCCTTAGGGTAAACTTGTATAGTCTCCTAAAAAATAGTAAAGAGCCTGAAAATATTAATTCATTTATCAATGAATTGTCAGGAAGATTTTTGAAAGATCCATTACCTGAGAGTACTTTTTTGAAAATTAAGAAATCTATTTTAACGGATGGATTCCCTGATTATTATTGGACAACAGCCATAAAGGAGTATATGGCTAATCCTCAAAAGGATAATTACAATACGGTCTACGTGAGGGTTATGCACATCTTAAATCAGATTTTAATGCTAAATGAAATTCATATCTACTAATGAAAAGGAGAGAATTTATCCATAATATTTCTCACGCCTTGGCTGTGAGTTCCATTCATTCAAATTTTAATTTCTTGGATGAAAAAAGGAATTACTCTGTTCTTAACAATACCTTAAATACCGATAACATCGTTGTATTTATTGAATTGTCTGGGGGGAATGACGGGTTAAACACAATTGTCCCTATGGATCAATACGCCACACTTACTAAAGTGCGTCCACATGTTATTATTCCTGAGAACAAATTAATTGCATTAGGAAAAAATGATTTAGCGCTGCACCCTAGTTTAGCCGATCTGAAAATTCTGTCTGATGAAAAAAGAATGAAAATCATTCAAAATGTCGGGTATGCTAATCCAGATTTATCTCATTTTAGATCATCGGACATCATTCAATCAGGATCTGGCTTTAGTGATTTTGTCCCTTCCGGATGGGCTGGAAGACTATGCGAAACATTGCATCCGGATTACCCAGAAAAATACCCGAACGATTTATTTCCTGACCCTTTAGCAGTTGAGCTTACCGCTGGAATGCCGTTAATGTTTACAGGTACAAATTCATTTCCTGGTTACCTAGGTGGTGCACCAGATTCATTCAATGAAATCAATACCAGTCTTAATAATAAATATCCCAATACTTTTTCCGGTGATAAACTGAGCTACATACAACAAATTACAAGTCAAGCAAACCGCTATGGAGTTCAGCTAAAAAAAGCATATCAATTGGGTAATCACAAAATAAAATTTCCTGATGGAGACTTGGGGGGGCAATTTTATAGATTAAGCAGGCTCATTAGGGGAGGGTTAAATACTAGAATTTACCATACGGGTCTTGGTGGATTTGATACACATGACAATCAAGTGCTTGCCTCAGATCATACTTTAGGTATGCATGCAAAATTATTAAAGACGTTAAATGATTGCATCATTCCTCTCATGAAGAGTTTGGATGAAACTAAAGATTCTGATAGAGTTATGATTGTGGTGTTTTCGGAATTTGGAAGACGAATAGTTTCAAGGGGTTCAGGAGGAACTGACCATGGAGCGGCGTGGCCCATGATGATTTTTGGCAATAAATTAAATCCGAAAGTAGCGGGTATAAACCCTAAAATAAATCCTCTTGCTACTTCCAATGATAATCTAGAAGCTGAATTTGATTACCGACAAATTTATGCATCCATCATTGAACAATGGCTTGGGGGAGATTCTGCTGTACAAAAGAAGGTGTTGTTTAAAGAATATGGGCAAATAAGTATCACAAAAGAATATGATGACAACGATGGTGATGGAATTTTAGATAAGTATGATAAATGCTTAAATACAGTTGCAGGTGCGATGGTTGATACAAATGGTTGTGAAGTATTCTCTCTTCCACCAGAAACCTTTAGTGTCACAGTAAACTCAGCTTCTTGTGTTGGTCAAAAAAATGGATCAGTTGTCATAAGCACAAAAAACACGAATAATAGTTATAGCATTCATGTAGGGGCTGATATGGTAGGGAAATTAAACGCCCAAAACAACTATTCTCACATAATTGGGAATCTAGGAAATGGCACTTATCAAATCTGCATCAAAGTAGATGGAATAAATAATTATGAACGATGCTATTCATTTAAAATAGCGGAACCTCCAGCTCTAAATGCCATTGTAAAAGTGGATAATCTTACAGAAAGCTTAAAAGTTAATTTAGGAGGATCAGAAATGTATCAAGTGACATTTAATGAGAATAAGTTTGAAACGAAAGAATCGGAATTGGATTTGAAGTTAATGAAGGGGTTAAATAAAATTCGAGTTTCTACGAACAAAGAATGTCAGGGCGTTTTTTTTAGGGAGATTTTTGTTTCTGAAGAGTGCACCGTTTTCCCTAATCCTACTACTGGTCCTGTGAATGTTTTTATAAATGGGTCTGATGAATCAGTTGAATTGTTGATTAATACTTTATCAGGTACAATTGTTCATCAGTCTCAGAAGATTATTCCGTATGATCGGATCGTTAAATTTGATTTGAGTTCTTATGAGAGTGGAGTCTATTTAATCTCCTTAAATGGCAAAACAGTTCAGTCGAGTAGTAAAATTATTAAAGTTTAAATCATGGGAAAATTCAGTTGTATGCTAGCTCTAATGTTTGGATTAATAGCTTGTTCAAAAGAAGAACCGGTTGTCCCACCACCCGTTGTTGCGCCCTTACTAGAGCCAGGAAAGGTTAGTTTAAAATTGCCTGAAAATAACAAAGATTGTGAAGTAGGAATTGTTTCTGCAGATAAAGCTGAAATTGAGTTTTCTTGGAATGCCACTGAAAATGCTAAAAAATATCAACTGGTCGTCAATAGTTCGGTTAATGGTAAAGTCATAGATGTTTCAGATTTAACAGGATTGACTACAAAAGTGATTTTAACAAGAGGGCAAGCATATACTTGGAATATTACTGCTTTTAGCTCAAGTGCTAAATCAAGTGTTTCCCCTTTATGGAAATTTTATCTGTCCGGTGATGGTATTTCTAATCGTTCACCAACAGCGGCGAAAGCAATTTTCCCAATACCTGGTTCCACAATTAGTTTAAATGATTTAGGTAAAGTTAAATTGGAATGGTACTCAGAGGACCCCGATAAGGATGCTTTGCTTTATGAAATTAGAATTGATACGATTGATGGCAAACAGAAACCTCCATCAACTCTTGTTGATTTAAAGGTGCCCCAAGTTGAAATTGGACTTAAGTCTGGCAAATTATATTTCTGGTCTGTCATTACTAAGGATCCTGCTATTTCAGTTACTTCTGATGTATTTAGTTTTAAAGTTAGATAAGGAGTCAATGGTAGCTAAATTTTGATAAAAAAAGGCCACCCCTTTTGAGATGGCCTCCTTTTGATTTAGGGAGATTATTCCCCATTCACCTTCTTGATGAACGAAATAACCCCGTTCATGTAGACTTTTTGGTCATCCCACATCGCTAAATGGCTACCGTTTGGACAGTATAGATAGGAACCCTTTTGGACTAATTTACTTTGTTCTTCCATCGCTTTGGGGTCCATCGTGTCGTATTTTGCGCCGATCATCAGCGTGGGAACGGCGATCTCTTTTAAACGGTTTTTGATATCCCAAGTCGCTAATAGTCCGCTAATTCCAAATTCACTTGGTCCTTGCATTTGGACATAAATGGAGCCATTTGCATGTTTCATCGAACGATTAACAGCTTCAGGCCACTCTTTCAAGCGACATAAGTGTTCGTGGTAGAAGTGAGGAATCAATAATTCCATATAACGAGGATTTCCAAAATCCTTCTTCGCTTCTAAAGCTCTCACCTCCGCTAGGACTTTAGGATCCATTTGTTTGGCTAATACCTCCTCCGCATATTTTCCATATTCTGGAGCACTCGCTACCATGTTCGAGACCAAAAGTCCCTTCATGTTCTTCTGGTATTTCAGTGCATATTCCATGCCTAAAATGCCACCCCACGAATTTCCGATGATATAAAAGTTAGACGAATCTGCACCGATGGCCTTGCGCACTTGTTCTACTTCCTCAACGAATCGCTCTGTTTTCCAAAGCGTCGAATCCGTCGGTTGATCACTGTAATAAGAACCCAGTTGATCGTATTCGTAGAATTCGAAGCCCTCTCTTTGGAAGAAAGTCTCAAAACATTCCATGTATTCATGCGTCATCGCAGGACCACCATGTAATAAGAGGATTTTGATTTTAGGATTAGTGCCAAAACGCTTCGTCCACACCTTGAAATTTCCCGCAGGTGTGGTGATAGGAATCATTTTCACTCCACCAGCTTCCAGGCTGTCAGGGTAAGAAAAGTAGTTATCCGCCATTTCTCCACTTTTTGTGCAGGAAGTAAGGGCGAAAATCGACAAGAAAATTAGTAATAGTTTGTTCATCGTTTTTTTTTCTTAAACATAAGTGGATTACTTGAAAAATCAATGTGGCACTTGTTCCAGAAACGGAAAAAGGAACAAAAAAGGCCCCGTTATCGGGGCCTTTGGAAGAATTATTTAGAGGATAAATCAGGTTGCAATGTCATATACGAAGTTTCATTTTCAACTACATACGTTCGCATGATAGCCATATCTTTTTCATAAGCCCCTTTTCCATAGACCTCATCATAGGCTGTTTTTAAGGTAGAAAGTTCGTCTAATTCTTTCCAACCATTCGGGAATCGGCGAGAGAAAACTAAGCGGTTTTGTCCAGAGGTTGTGTAAGTAGCGATTTTCATGCCTGCTTTATCCCAAACCTTTGGTAAGCGTTTTATTACATCCCAAAACTCTTGGGCTGGTGCATAACGTATGGTAAGAAAATTAGAACGCACTTTATCTGTAACCTCTTTCATGGGACTATTGCTGTATTCAGCTCTGTAAGTTATGATTTCGCCACCCGTTACTCCCTCTAAAAAGGGGGAAACTTTTAAGTAGAAGTCGCTTGCTGCTTCAGAGTTTGCTGTGGTTGCGCTTAGTGCATCACGTTGTTCCCAAGAAAGTCCTCGGTTGTAAATGGCAAGCACTTCATTGTGATGGCTTCCTCCGGTTAAATTGAAAACATTCCAAGCTAGGGGAGTGCCCGCTTTTCGGAATTTGGCCACATGATTTTTTAGGGCTTCATTGAAGGCTGCTCGCTGGCCAGTTTTTACTTTGTAATACTGAAAATTAGCTGTTGCGGCCTGTGCAAATGCAGCAAGGTCAATTAAACACAGGGCAGAAATTAGAATTAGTTTTTTCATGGGTTAATCATGTTTAAGGTGAAATTCAAATTTTCATCTTTTACTTGATTTCAAGCGTTTATTTAACTTGTATTTTGTCCATTTTTAACTAATTTTTGTCTACAATTCAGAAGTTAACCAAAAGTCTATGTTCGATTTCGTCCCCTATTTATCTTTTTTAACAAGTGGAATAGGTGTATTATTTATTTGTTATCTACTAGTTCGTTTTCCGCGTATCCCTCAAGTGTATTTGCTAGGTTGGATTATATTTTCGTTGGTATTTTTAGAGTTTTACATTTATGCCTTAACCTCGAAGCATATTTACCAGATGCTCTTTATTCTAAGAACACCTAATATTATTCGGATTTTCTTACCTGTGGTTCTTTATTGGTATGTACGTCAGATGCTTATACCTTCGAAAAAAGTAAAAGCTAAGCACTATTTACATTTCGTCTTTCCAGTAATAATGACTATTGGGGTTATGCCTGATTTGTTTTTATCAGCTACCGAAAAGACGACCATTTTAGATAATTATTATTTCCAAAACAAGTACTTCATTTCTACTCCAATGGGATGGATTCCTGCCGGATTTGTACAACCAGCTTCTATTTTGTTTGGTATCGTTTATGGGGTGATTACTTTGTTTTTGATTTGGCAGACGAAACATAAAATGGGAACATCCTATGTACATATAAATAAGCAGTCGATCAATTGGTTGAATTTACTGAGCGGGGCGGTAACCATTTATTTTCTACTTCAATTCTATCAATACATTAATTTATTTCTAAATAATTCGTTCGATCCTCCCTCTCAATTAATTAAATGCGCTATCGGGATTTCGCTTTTTACCTATTTTATTACGACGCCTAATGTGCAGGAAAATATGGATGGTTGTATTCTGCCCAAAGAAAAGGAGATACCAAGCATCTTTGAAATTCAACCTGAGTTGCTTGTTGCTATGGCATTAGATAATGAAGCTATTGCATTTGATGAAAAAATGAAAACGGATCAAGCGTATTTATCACCTGATTTTGACCTTGCCACCATGGCTAAATTAGTGAATATGCCTTCCGCAAAATTGTCTAAGCAGATAAAAATGTATTATGGAATTTCCTTCGCAGAATATATTAATCGGTTGCGAATTCATCATTTTCTTTTGCAGCGCGAATTCTTCGATCAATATACTTTGGAGACTTATATTTATCAAAGTGGGTTCGCAAATCGATCCACTTTTTATACGGCTTTCAAAAAATACGTAGGGGTAAATCCAAGTTTTTATTTGAAAGAAATGTGTCATTCAAGTTGATTTTGCTCTAAAAATGGACATTTTCAATGGAATTCAAGACAAATTTTAGATTGTTATCTTTTCATTTTATTTCGTATTTGTAAATCTTGTAGGTATCTATTTTAACCTAAAAAATCAACCCCATGAAAAAGTTTACATGTACTCTCGCAATTCTTTTTTGCGCATTAAGTTTATTAGCCCAAACCGCAGAAAAATCGTATTTTTTAATGAATGAAAGTCGAGTTAATGATACTGATATTTACAAGAAAAATTATTCTGCCGTACGTAATTGGTGGTTAAATGCCACGAAAGGAATTACCTACAACATGACGGCACATACCTCTGAAACTGGTAGAACATATTCTATGGTTTATCTTAAAGGAGAGGAAAATGTAGGAAAATATGTAGGCCAACGTTCCGTTCTTTCAGACAAACAAGCAATTGAGCTTAAAACTGTAACGGATGAAAATACAGCCAATCGTTCGATGGCTATTCAGCGTTCTCTTTGGGTACAAGAAACTAACATAACCACGATAATGTCTGATTTTAAAATAGAAAATTATGATTTTCGTAAAGTCCACTTGTTTACAGTGCCTTTTGACAAAATTACTGAATATGAAAAATTAATTGAGCAATCGAATCAAGAAGACAAAGCACTTGGATTATCCTATAATTATATTGTTTATCGAGCTGTCGATGGGTATCCTAACAATACCTTTATGTTGCTTTTGCCTGATAAATCTCGGTTAGAATATTATACAAATCAAGAAGAGCGTAATGCTAAAAGAAAGGGTAACGCGAAATTGACTGAATTAAATAAAAAAGCGAGCAAGTTGCGTACAATCATTCGAATCGATTATCTAAGCCGTGTCTCCATTAATTAGCCTATCTTATCAGGGAATTAAATAGTTATGGTGGGGCTCTGTGTCCCACCATTTTAATTAATAATTAGTTCACAATTACTACCTATTATTTGACTAAATTTGCTCCTGCAAAGCCTATATTGGTGGAACTTATTAGCAGATCATGCCTAAGAATGTTAAAATATCGGTATTGATGGCCGTCTATAATACGGACTTTCAATTAACCAAAAGAGCCATTGATTCTGTTTTACAGCAAGATTTTCAGGATTTCGAGTTGATCATCATTGATGATGGTAGTACGGAAAATGACCGTAAGGCCTTGTTAGAATATGTGGAAGCCTACGAGGAGAAAATCGTGTACATCAGGCACCGCAATCGCGGACAGGCCGAATCCATTAATCGCGGTGTGTTAAATAGTGTGGGGGAATTTATCACCATTTTAGATAGTGATGATGAGTACAAGCCCTATCATTTGAGCACCTGTTTGAAGGAGATTGAAAATGTCGATTTGATCTGTTCTACCGCGGAGACCGTGGTGGACACGGTGGAAGATTATTATGTTCCGGATAAAAACGATCTAAGTAAACCGATACATTTGGATGATGCGGTGCTTTTTGGGACCTTATTTGGCCATCAAAAAGTGTTCAAGAGCATCGACTTTAAAGGTGGTTTTGCAGCAGATTCAGCTTTCTTTGAGCGTGCTGAGATTGAATTTAAAACGAAGAAAGTATTCCAAAGATCCTACATCTACTACCGCAATAATCCCAACAGTACTTGCGCCTTACTGAAGCAAGAACTCCTTCTGAACGCTAATTAAGCATGCGACATCTTGTTTTAGCGTGCCACATTACGGGAGTGTATGATGTGAATCGGAATATGACGTTAGCGGATGATTCCTATGAACTCGTGAGGGAATGGGCAGAATCGGTGTCCTCAGCGAAGCTAAAAGGCGTTATATTTCACAATAATTTTTCAGATGAGACCTGTTCGACGTTTCAAAATGAGCACATCTCTTTTGAGCGCATTACCTATAATCCAGCATTCAATCCAAACGTCTACCGCTATTTCGTGTACCTCGATTACCTAGCTAAGCTTACGCAGGTTCAGGGCGTATTTGTAACGGATGTTTCAGATGTGACGTTGGCCCAAAACCCTTTCATTCATCCACTGTATACCGCTAATCCAGATTCCCTTTTCTGCGGGGATGAGCCCAAAACATTGAACAATGAGTGGATGCTAGCACATGCAGAGCATTTGCGTGGGCAAATGGCAGATTATGCCGCCTATGAGGAACGATTTGCTTCCGAGGCCCTGTTAAATTGCGGCGTTTTCGGAGGACATTTCCCTCTGTTTTTTGATTTCTTGCAGCAGCTGTGTTCCTTGCATGAGAACTACAATCACAACAATAAAACGGCCTATACGGGTGACATGGGAGCCTTCAATTACCTAGCGCGAACTCGATTTAACGAGAATTTACACCACGGTGCTCCCGTGAATACGGTTTTCAAAGCCTATGAAAATGACCGAACTGATTGCTGGTTTCGGCACAAATAAACTTAGTTATTTGCCTTGTAAACGCGTAGGAAATTACCTCCTAATACCTTGCTAATATCCTTGTTTGAATAACCTCTGGCGATTAAAGCCTGAGAGAAAAGAGGATAATCTAACACCGTTTTTAATTGCTTAGGAGCAGAATTAATTCCATCGAAATCAGATCCCAAACCCACGTGATCCACTCCGATGAGTTTAACTATGTGGTCGAAATGCTTCATCAATTGTTCTAGATCAGGTTTGATGGCATCGCTTTCACTAGGGTACTTGTCAGAGATGGCAGTGAAAGCATATTCCGTTTGCATGCCTGACTTAATTAAGGAGTCGATTTCAGCGGCGTGGTTTTTGCGGAATGCGGCATCTTTTTTGAAGAAATCCACATCCACAAAACCAGAAAAGAAGTTTAAATGGATCACTCCGCCATTCTTCCCGATAGCGATAATTTGCTCGTCTTTCAGATTTCTTGAAACAGGACAAATGCTATACGCATTACTATGAGAGGCAATAATCGGTTTTGTCGTCGTGTTAATCACATCCCAAAACGTCGTTTCCCCCACATGTGACACATCGACAATCATACCCAGTTGGTTCATTTTTTTGACCACCGTTTTGCCAAAATCCGTCAAGCCTTTATGTCCCTTGTATTCCGGATTCTTCTCATCCGCATGCGAACTAGCCCAGCCCGGAGAATTGTTCCAAGTAAGTGTCATATACCGCACTCCTCGGTTATAAAAAGTCTCTAATTTCTGTAAATCACTATCAATCATGTGGCCACCTTCAACTCCGAACTGAGCGACTAATTTTTGCTCTTTCAAGGCGCGCTGGATGTCTTTCCAGGTTTTGGCAATCACCACCTTATCTGGATTTCTTGCTGCCACGGCATATAAACTGTCCATCTCCCGCATCGCCCAAGCATATGGATTCGCTTTCTCTCCATCGCACCAAATCGAAAACAGCTGGTAATCCACCCCGCCCTTTTTAAATCGCGCTAAATCCGAGTGATTAATGCCGGTTAAATCCTTATCTAAGGATACATTCTTCTCAATACACGCTGTCAAACAGTCATTGTGCGTGTCCACCAGAATGGAGTTGAAATGGATGTCCTGCGCGAAAGTGGAGAAGGAGAGGAGGAGGAAAAAAAGGTGTTTCATGGGGTGTTTTTTAGTTAGATAGCCAATGTAACGTGTTTAATACGAACTGTTTCCAGTTATGATCCGTTACTTGCATGCCCGCAAAGAATTTTTTCCCAGCACCCATGTTGATGTACATGGCTGTAAATCCATTGCAATCTCCCAAAGCCACTAATTTGCCTTTTCCGACTTTGCCCACTAAACCTTGTGATGCGGCACTGCCGGAAGGATTAATGCCGCTCCAGCGTTTGATTTCAGAGGACGGTGAAAGCGTAAAAAGCGAAGTGTACTCAGGTCCAGTTAGGCCGCTGCCGCCATAAGTGACGATAGCTTTGATTTGTTCGCCTATTTGCTCGCCTTTGGTGATGGGATGTTCCGTATTTAGCAATCCGTTTTCTTTGTTGAATTTTAAGAGCGTTTGAAAACCCTTCATTGGTATCGTTTTGTCGCAATTCAAAGAATCCCAAACAATCCCGATACTGGACTGAATCCCAAATTTGTTCAACACAGGCGTCATTGATTTGTCAATGGGCGCATGCTCGCTCAATAATAGTAAAGATCCACCATTATTCACCCAATCATGTAAGGCATCAATCTCAGCAGGAGTGAAGGTGGATTCCGTGGTGACCTCTTTTTTCGATCCAAACGTGAATGGCATAGCAGGGGTAATAACGACTATTTTGTAGTTCGATAAATATGCTTTTGTAAATAAAGAAGAATCGATGCTAGGCCTGTATCCATCAGCCGTGGCCACATCTACCAAAGGCTTCGCTAAACCCATTTCAACAATGAAATTGTGGTGAGCTGCATCGATAAGGAGGGCTGGGCCTTTGCCTTTTTTGAATTTTGGACGTTTTACACTCGCATCAAAGGTACTGTCATTTACCATTTGTGCATTCATCGAAAATGCCGCTGCACAACATAAAAAGAGGATTTTTAGATAGTTCATTTGATTTCGGCTCTTAGTAATTTGATTAGGGTATCATTACTTTTTTTAGCTTGTCTTAGGCTAGTTCGGTACACAAAAATGTAGTTGTAGTATTTTTGGACTTCATAAATAAAGTCATCTGATTGTAGTAATGCTTTCGTTTTAGGAAGGCTAAAGATGAAATTTTCAAAAAAAACTGGATTGTTCATTTCATAAGTTGTTTGAAACTGATTTTTATCCCTAATAAGCGAGCCTAAGCCAATTGGTAATTGGTTATTGAAATTGTTACCAATTTGGTCAAAAAATTCGTTCAGTGATTGAATCGCTTTAAAGTCAACTTCGTAGTAAATCGATAAGGTATGTTTTAGTTCACTTTCCTCTAATGACGTGAACAGGCCACTAGATTGCATGTTTTTAAACGAACTATTATTCATGTATAGAGTGCTGGTTCTAGCGAAAAACTCAGGTATAACTTTTATTGAATCAATAAATTGGGCCTGACTTATTCTATTGGTTTTAGATAAGTATAGAATGTGATTGACCTTATTAAATTTTTCAATCATTTTATCCCCAGAAGTAAGAACCTTCGCTATTTCAGATGAATCTGCTTGCAGATCTTTCAGAATGGCTATTTTATTCAGTTCAATCCGATGCTCGATCACCTGATGTTCTCGGTAATTCTCCGCTAAAAATCCAAGAGTTACAGCCGCAAAAAGCATGATAAATTCGGTAATGTATTCTTTCCACTTTTTGGGATGATGCGAATGATGGTGAACTTCCATAGTTAAAAATTGAGGTAAAAGGTTTTATTGAAATTATCAGTTTTATTCGGATAAACCAAGTGGGAACCCACTACCTTCACCCCGTGGAGAAAATCATGTACATCATCGCGGGTTGTAACGGAGCGGGTAAAACGACCGCTTCATTTACTATTTTACCCTATGTGCTGGATTGCCGCGAATTTGTGAATGCAGATGAAATTGCAAAAGACTTATCCCCCTTTTATCCGGAGTCGGTGGCTTTTGAAGCAGGCCGTATCATGTTAAACCGAATCGATGTGTTAATGGAAAGAGAGGAATCTTTCTCTTTTGAAACAACCTTAGCCGCTAAATCGTATCATTTGTTGATTAAGAAGGCCAAAGAAAAGGGCTTCAAAGTCGTTCTTTTATTCTTCTGGCTTAGGTCGATTGAGCTTGCCAAAGCACGTGTAGCCACTCGTGTTAAAGAAGGTGGTCACAACATCCCACCGGACGTAATAGAAAGACGCTATAAATCAGGAATTACTAATTTGTTTCGTCTATATTTGCCAATGGTAGATGAGTGGTTTCTATATGATAATTCTAATATCGTAACGGAGTTAATTGCTGAGAAAACAAGAGAAAAATTTGTAATCATTTACAACTTAGAAAAATGGCAACAGCTAAATCAAGTCAATTGAAAAAAAATATGTCTACTGCAGAAAAGCTGGAGATAGGCATGAAACTCGTAAAAGCCGACCTAATCGCCTACAAAAAAGCTAAGAACTCAGAAATAGTTGTCATGCAAGGCGATAAAATTGTCTATTTAAATCCAGATGAAATCCCTGACTAATCCTATGACTACCTGGAAAACAACGAATCAATCCCTTGAGAAAACCTTCGAATTCAGCACCTTCGAAGAGGCGATGCAGTTCATGCAAGACGCCACTCCTTTTATCAGCCAAACGGATCATCATCCCACTTGGTCAAATACCTATAATCGGGTTCAAGTGACCATTACAACACACGATGCAGGTAATCAGGTGACGGAGAAGGATCATACATTAGCGAACTATTTAGACGAATTATTTAAGCGATGAAAAAATTACTTCTACTCTTATTCTTGTGCCCATTGCTAGCGATGGGTCAAAACCAAACCAAAGACGAAGACCAAATCAAAGCCGTCATTTTAAAGACCTTTTCTGCGATGAAATCCGTGGATTCTGTTGCCTTAAAGTCTTGTTTTACGAGCAATGCTATGTTGCATATTAGTCAGGTGAAGCCGGAGGGAAATACCTTAAGAGAAGTGCCGGCTGCTAAATTCATCCAAAATGTGATGACCAGAAAGCCGGGTGACATGGATGAGCGCGTGCTTTCGTGGGGACCTATTTTAATTGATCAGGAGATTGCTACAGCTTGGGTTCCGTATGAGTTTTACCTGAACGGAAAGTTTAGTCATAAAGGGGTAGACGTATTTTTATTGGTGAAGACGGGAAATGAATATAGAATTAAAACCTTGCTGTATAATATGCATCAATAGAAAAATCTAGAAAAACCTTATAACATGAAAAGAACGATACTTTACACAGCACTCTTTCTATTGATCTCGATAGGATCTGTTGCCCAATCGATCAATGATAAAATTGATCCCGAAACGAAAGTCGGATTGGATGGATTCCTAAAAGCAATTCCAGGTGGATTTAATAGTATTCGAGATATTGTGAAGCGCCGCGCTTTTTTGGATCAGATGTTAGCGGGGAGTACCCCTGTAAATACTGACATTATTATAAAAGAGTATAAAATTCCAGGATTGAATAATGCGCCGGAAATTGCACTTCGTGTTTACACCCCTAAGAATAGTAAGGACTTGAATCCAGCCATTTATAACATCCATGGAGGTGGAATGATTATAGGAAGTGCGGCGTTGGATGATGGACTAGCTACAACTTTTGCCTTGAAATTCAATGCGGTGGTGGTTTCTGTTGATTACCGTTTGGCACCTGAAAATCCGTATCCTGCCGCTGTGGAGGATTGCTATGCGGGGATTGTTTGGGTGGAGAAGAATGCCAAAATACTTAAAATCGATACTGATCGACTGATTGTCTATGGTGGAAGTGCAGGCGGTGGTTTGACTATTGCAACGAGTTTGATGGCGCGCGATCATAATAATTACCCTAAAATTGCTTTTCAAATGGCCTTATATCCCATGATCGACGATCGCAATGCGACCGTTTCTAGTCAGCAAGTGACGAATGTGGGTATTTGGGATCGTTCACCAAATATCGAAGCATGGAATTGGTACCTTGGTGGAAAGTCAGCGGATGGCTATGCAGCGCCAGCAAGAGCGAAATCCTTGAAGGGTTTACCTCCTACTTTTATCGATGTAGGGGAGGTGGATGTTTTCAGGGATGAGGATATTGAATTTGCCAAAAGACTACTCGAAGCAGGAGTCACCACCGAGTTTCATGTTCATCCTGGGGCCTTTCATGCCTCTGAGATATTTGTTCCTACGGCTGAATTGAGTAAGCGTATTTGGGAGATTCGGTATAGTGCGCTAGACAGAGCGATGAAGAAATAAAATCAATAAGGCCTCTAGTGACAAGGGGCCTTTTTATTAATGTTCCAGTTCCTCTTCAATAAGCTTGATTAACTCTTTCGCCTGTTGTTGTTCCATTTTTACCATGATTTCATAGTAAGCAACATAACCTCTTTGGACCCAAATATAATTCGCGTATTCATATAAAGTTTTTTTGTCCGAAGTAAGAAATTTGCTACCAGTCGATTTTTGAATTCTTTCTAGTTCAGCTTTATCTAATCTAATGTCATTCAGTTTTTCAGGTAAACCTAAAGTGGTTACATGTAAGAGTTTATTTTGTAACAGGTGAATGTTTCTCCAATTGTGTGAATTGGACTCTTCTTGTAGTAAAATAGTTTGCTTCCATTTTTCGTAAGCAGAAATTTTATGGACTATTTCTTGATTTTTAATCAATCGAAACCCTCCCGCATTTTTTAACTGATCTATTGTGCCAGTAGCAAAATTAGGTTTAATTAAGGTAGCGCTAAGATTAAGACTTAAAATGTAAATGGAATCAATTTCATTATCACTCCATGCTGGTTTATATAATAGTTTCTCAAGTCGTTGACCCACAGATTTGATTTTTTCCATCCCCATAATGCCCCTATCTATTTCCACTAAATCTGCTTTCAAATCCTCTTTCATGCTCACTAAGTAATCATGCTCCTTATGTCTCTCCGCTCTGTATTCGAGGTAATACTCAGCCATGAAGCCTAAGAAGACGGCGAAGAATAGCATTAAAAATTCTTGAACGTATTCTTTCCAGGATTTAGGGTGGTGGCTATGGTGGTGTACTTCCATGAGTAATGTGGTAGGGTTAAGGTTTCTTGAAATTATGAGTTTTAATTGGTTATGCCAAAGAAGGGGAGGCAACTGTTGCATTTTTTGCAACAGTTCGATTATAAATAACCTGTTTTTATTTATGCCTATTATTGATTAGTATTGTATCCAAATGAATACACTTTGAATTAACAATTGAGAATTATGGAAACTTCGAAATTTGATATAGCAGACTATTTAGATAGTAATGAAATGATTACGGAATATCTCAATGCCGTATTAGCTGAAGGGAATGAATCAGACTTTATTGTAGCAATTGGAAATGTTGCAAAATCAATAGGAATGTCTAAAATCGCTAACGAAACTGGTTTAAGCAGACCTAGTTTATATAAAGCACTTTCGGATGGATCTAAGCCTCAATTTGAGACAATTATGAAAGTATTAAGGGCGATTGGGGGTCAAATACAAATAAATTCGGTTAGCTAAACGTGATACTATAATCCAATTACCGAGGAAAACTTGGTAGTTGGATTATAAAATTCAACAACTGAATTTGGGAGCAATTTGCAAAATCTGCAATTTGCTCCCAACTCCAATATCACTACTTCAACACATGAAACGCCAGCACATTTTGCACGTCGTACACATTCACTGATTTATTAAATTGCTTTCTGATACTGGGTTGAGCTTCCCCAGAAATCCAAATCTTCAATTCCGCATCTAGATCAAAAGTCCCAGCGGTTTCAATACTGAAGCGCGAAATGCTTTTATAGTTGATGGATTTGTATTCCGTCTTCGAGCCCGTCAGCCCTTGTTTGTCTACTAAAATAAAGCGCTTAGAAGTAAATATGAAGGTATCTCGGATGAGCTTGAAGCCTAGTTCGATGTCTTCGCCTTCGATGAGCAGTTTGCCAAAATCTTTCAATAAATCCTCCTTACTAACGGTTCCGGCGTTTCCTAAAATGGCTGAAAATAGTCCCATGGTGTATTGATTTTTTTAGTGTAGGCTGAATTTAAGGGTTTATTTTAAATAACATTTACTGTTAACTGATAATTAGGTGGGATACCGTTAAATAAGATTTTTTATCCGAAAGGATTTTAGTTAGTAATTTCATTTTATGAATATGATTAAAATGAGAAAACCACTTTTACTTTTCGCCCTTTTAATAACGGCATTTACATCAATTTACGCGCAAATATTGCCTAAGAATAGTCTTGCCATTAATAAAGATTGGTGGACTAATATGACCAAAAAGTATCCTGGTTTTCATGGAACTCAAAACAGATGGATGTCGACAGGGGATTTTAATAAAGATGGTTTGCCAGATATAGTATTGCAATTTGCCTCTGTGGGCACTACAAGGATGTTTTGGCAAGATTCTATAATTGATTCTAGGCGATTTAAGGCAGTATTTGTTAATCGTGGAAATAATAATTTTGAATTGGATTCAAATTTGGTTTTCACATTTAAAGGAGGAGATGAAGGTCAAATTGTTCTAGATATGAATGGCGACGGCTTTTTAGATGTATATCAACCCACAGACAATTGGCACGGGACAAGGGCTACTATGCCTAAGTATTTTGATTCAAGAGAGAATATGGGGGAGTATATGTTTATTAATAAGTCTAATAAATCATTCGAAGGTAGCTTTTTTAATGATACAGGAGGGTCGACGAGGCATTATCAAGTTATAGATATTGATAAAGATAACGATGATGAATTGGCATTTGTTGGGATGCGTGATGACCTAAACAAAACCATACCGATATCATATCCTTTTGAAGATTCACTTCAAGTCTTTGATTATAAAGGGAAATTTCAGAGAAAAACGCTTCAATTGATTCAAAGGAATTCGGCAGATACGCTTTTTAGGAATTTGCAATTTATTCCAATGTTTACCAAACAGGATACATTATTTGGCTTATTGAAAGATCCAAGAAATGAATTAGGTAGTTCTAAGATTGATATGTTTGGGTATATAACGGCTACAGAAAAAAAAGCCATTTCTAATATTTCAATTCCAGTTGGGCTATCACGAAAGCCTCATCATAATAATGGAAGGCAAGGTTTCGTGCAGGATTTAGATGGTGATGGGAAAAATGAATACTTGTTTTCTTTTTGGCGAAATACAGATGAAACAACCTATGCAGTAATATTTAATGATAAAGGACAAGATATCAGTAGTAAATTCTTTAGTGATAGCTTAAATTATAAAATAGGTAAAATTGCCGCGGGTATGTCAGACGTATTTGATGACATAAATGATGATGGATATATAGATATCTTACCTATTCATGGTATGGGTTTTAAATACAAGGGCCAATTTTCTTATTTTTTGTTTAATCCGAAAATAAAAAAATATGAGCTAAAAAAACTTCATAACTACGATATTAAACTTTTAGCTGAACAACCACCGACTGATACTTTATCCTATTGGCCTGATTATGATTATAAATCACATACTACATTTTTGCAGTATTTTAAAATGAATAAAGATCAAGATAATATGTTCACGAATATCATTGCTTACAAGATGAATTGTGAATTTTTACCAAGACCAAAGTTAGTTTATGGATCTTCAGGTCTTTGTTTACAGAATGATAGTCTGAGTGTTAAGTTAAATTCTATTAATTCTAAATCTAGTTATTCCATATCATTTAATAATAAGAATTCAGTTTATGATCCAGTTAAAAACTTATCCTATGTTAAAGAGACGGGTAATTTATTTATAACTGAAACAAGTTTGGAAGGGTGTGTGCTAAAAAGTGATACGTTAGTAGTTACACAAAAATCAATCCCAGCCACCCCCACCATCACCGCCACCACACCACTCACCTTCTGCGCTGGACAAAATGTGGTATTGAACAGTAATGGGTCGAGCAATCAATGGTATTTGAATGACAAATTGATAGCTAATGCGACGGCGGTGACTTACACCGCAAACGCTGCAGGAACGTATAAAGTGAAAGCGATTAGTGGTGATTGCAGTAGTCCGTTGAGTGCTGCCTCTACTGTAGTCGTTAATCCCATTCCTGCCATTCCTACGATCACGATGGAAGCGAATGGTGGATTGACTTCGAGTGCTTCAGAGGGTAATCAGTGGTATTTTGATGGTGTCAAAATTGATAATGCCACCCAAAAGACCATTAATCCTACGAAGAGTGGGAATTACACAGTGAAGGTGGTTACGCCTTGCGCAAGCGAGATAAGTAAGCCTTATAACCTTGTGGTTACTTCGACAGAGGAGACCATTTTAGGTCAGGTGTCAGTTTCTCCTAATCCGGTAGGCGGCGAATTTAAGGTGAGCTTCCCTGTCGAATTTGGCAAGACAGCGATGGTTAAAATTGTCGATATGTCTGGAAACGTTCAGTTTAAAAAGGCATCGGTGAATGATGGGGAACGGATTGAGGTGAGGAATTTAAATGGGGGAAATTATATTTTGCATTTGCAATCAAACGATAACGCGAACGTGAAAGCGATTAAGATTAGTAAAATTCAATAAGCATTTATGTCATCAAATCCCACCCTGAAGCGAATCGATTCCATCGACGTGTTGCGAGGCATTGTCATGGTTATTATGGCGCTCGATCACGTCCGGGATTTTGTACACGATCAGGCCTATACGGGTGACCCGCTGAATGTGTTGACAACGACTCCGGTATTGTATTTTACGCGTTGGATTACGCACCTGTGTGCGCCTACGTTCGTTTTTCTATCTGGGCTTTCTATTTATCTTCAGAGTATTCGCAAGTCTAAGGCAGAGTTGAGTTCGTTCCTGTTTAAGCGGGGGATTTGGTTGGTATTCGTGGAGTTGGTTTTGATAACTTTAGCCATTACGTTCAATCCATTTTATAATTTAGTCTTGTTGCAGGTTATTTGGGCGATAGGGATTAGTATGATTCTTTTGGGTTTTCTGAGTCGGCTGCCGTACAAAGTGGTTTTGGCCATTGGGTTGGTGATTGTCTTGGGTCATAATGTGTTGGATTTTTGGGAGGCTGAACCTGGGTTTAAGGCCGGGTTTTGGTGGGATTTGTTTCACCATGGTTTATTTGCGGTTTATCCTATCGTAGGTGATCATTACCTGGCCATTATGTACCCTTTTGTCCCTTGGACGGGTTTGATGATTTTAGGTTATTGTTTTGGAGTTTTCTTTACTGCCAAATTCACAGCGACTGAAAGACAAAAAATCTTAACAAGGATCGGGTCATTCTTATTGGTCTTTTTTGTGGTTCTGAGAGCGATTAATGTCTATGGCGATCCGCACCCGTGGTCGACTCAGGCAAATGGGTTCGATACCTTTTTGTCCTTTATCAATGTAAACAAATACCCGCCTTCTTTGGCTTACATGTCCGTGATGATTGGGATAGCTATTTTAGCTCTGGCTTTTTTAGAAAATATTCACAATAAAGTAACGAACGTATTCCGCACATTCGGTAGAACGGCATTTTTCTATTATATCCTGCACTTTTATCTGGCGCACCTGATAGCGGCCGTCTTGTTTTTTTACAGAGGACATTCGCTTGATGATGCCGTGATAGCGCTTCAAAAAATCCCCTTCTTTTTTCAAATTCCGGGAGAAGGGTATAGTCTAGAAATCGTTTATCTTATTTGGATTCTGTTGATAGCCGGCCTGTATCCTTTGTGTAAGTGGTATGATTCCTACAAGACGGCACACAAGGAGAAGTGGTGGTTGAGTTATTTGTAGTTTATTAAAGAGGAGCTAAACTTATTCAGTCATTGTACATTTTATCCGTTTAGATTCAATACCTTTAACGAAATTATTAACAACTAATGAAATACATTCTGCTAACAATCTGCACGTTAGCTTTTTTATTTTCCTGTAGTAAAGAAGAACAGGTGCCGACTCAAACGGCGCCATCTCTTGATTTTTCAAACGCTGAATTCTACCAAAGTCTTCCTAAACAGAAATCCTTTTATCAGAAAATTGTTAAGCCTGGAGCGAGTGGTTCAGGCGATCTGTTGGTTGTAAATCCTGATTTAACATTTCAAACTATCGATGGTTTTGGATTGGCCTTGACGGGAGGGAGTGCGCAAGTGATGTATCGCTTGGAACCGGTGAAGAGGGCTGCGTTGTTGCAGGAGTTGTTTGGGAAAAATGGGATGACCGTGTTGCGCATTAGTGTGGGTGCGTCTGATTTAGATTCAGCGGTATTTTCTTATGAGGATGAGCCAGGAACGTTTAGTTTGGCCAAATCGAAACCGGACTTAATTCCCCTTTTGAAGGAAATTTTGGCGATTAATCCGGCCATTAAAATTATGGCGTCACCCTGGTCTGCGCCTATTTGGATGAAGGACAATTATTCTAGCAGGGGCGGCTCGTTGATGGAAAAATACTATGTCACCTACGCGGAATATTTGGCGAAGTATATACAGGAGATGGCCAAAGAAGGTATACCGATTTGGTCCTTAACTCCACAGAATGAACCCCTTAATCCGGGCAATAATCCGAGTATGTATATGAGTGCACTGATGCAGGGTACTTTTATTGCCAAAGCTTTGGGACCAGTATTTGAGAAACAAGGTATTCAGACGAAAATCGTCATTTATGATCACAATTGCGATCATCCAGAATATGCGATTGAATTATTAAATGTGCCAGAGGTTCGCAAGTATGTGAACGGTTCTGCCTTTCACTTGTATGGTGGGGATATTTCGGCCATGAGTCAAGTACAAAAGGCGCATCCTGATGAGGATTTGTATTTTACAGAGCAGTGGACCGGTGCAAAGGGAGATTTTGCGAGTGAATTTATGTGGCACATGAAGAATGTCATTATTGGTTCCGTTAATAATCATGCCAAAGCAGTCATCGAATGGAATTTAGCCACCGATCCTACCTATGGGCCTCACACGCAAGGTGGGTGTACGGAATGCCTAGGAGCACTAACCATTGGTGGTCAAGAAATTACGCGAAATCAATCGTATTACATTATCATGCAAGCGGCTAAATTTATCCCACCCGGATCTATACGCATAGGCATTTCTGCTCCATTGGGTATTCAGGCGGCGGCTTTTAAGCGACCTGATGGAAAAATAGTTGTACTTGTTCAAAATGAGGGAGCTAAAAAGAGCCTATCCCTAGGTAAGCAGAATATAGAATTAGCAGCGGATTCGGTTTTAACGATTGTGCTGTAAAATTCAGTTGTTACAGATTTTGCAACAACTGAATTTTACATCAATTTGCAGACTCTGCAAATCGATGTAAACTATTCCACACCCTCACTTACCGCCTTTCTTTGAAGTTTCCGGATAGCCGTTTCGATTGATTTTTCGGGTTCGATGATATTGTATTTACCCCAAAAATCTGGATCCCCTAAACTCTTCACCTTGTCAGACATGATGACGTTAGAACTTAGTTTTTGGGTGTCTGGATTCTCATTTTTATCTTGTTTTTTCCAGTCGGTCACTGCCATTTCGATGGAGGTGGTGTAGACGGTGTTGAAAATACGTTTGGCCCAATTCAACTTAAAGGTCAAATCCGCGCGAGAATAGGCATAAATCCACTTGTCTTTTTGTTGTCTATAGTTAATCTGGTAGCGGACTTCAGTGGGGTAGATGTCAAGGCCGGCTGGCTTTTTGCGCGTGAACATGAGTCCGGCTTTGACTTTATTTTCGACATTTAGGGCGAAAGTAGCACTAACGACGGCCAAACTCTTCGCATCGATGTATAATTTCCCGTAATAAAGCGGGGTTTCGATGCCTTGTTTTTGTTTGAAGGCTAATACTAAAACCTGGTTGTCATTTATTTGGGTGTTTTCTTCTAGGTTGAAATCGTACAGGTCGAAGGCCTCGTTTGAAAAGATAAAGTCAGGATACTTCACTAAATCGATGAACAGGGCGGAGAATGGACCACCTTGTAGCTTGAAATTGACAGTGTCTAACTTCGTGTAATCGGTATTTTTTCTGCCCTTGTATAGACTGATTTGATCTTGAGAACCACCTTGGAAGGGTTGCTTCAGCACATTAACGATGGACTCGGAAAGGGAGACGTAGGTGCGGCGTTTGCGAATGGTTTCGCGGTAGAAAGCCGTCATCTGGATGGGATCGTCGCCATAGTTTTGTAGACGATTTGCCAAAACCCCAGTATAGATATTTTTTGCATCTCCACCTTTTACTACCACCTCTTCCAGAAAGGTTGTGCTAGGTTCTAAATACAGTACATTCTTTTCTGGCTTTAAATCTTGGATGGAAACGACTTTGTTTTTGTAGCCTAGGAAGGAAATGAGGAGGGTTGCATGCTGATTTTCGGCAGGAACTTTGATGGAAAATTTACCCTCGCTATTACTGATGGTGGAGATGGTGGTTCCGGAAACGGTGATGCTCGCGTAGATGAGTTCGTTTCTTGTTTTGCTGTCCAAAACCGATCCTTTAAACTGCTTGTACAAACTCGAATCTTCTTTAGCATAGGCAGAAAAACGAGCCTCTGAAGGCATTACAGCAAAAAGTAGGAAGAATAATCCCATTATTCCTCGCACAAAAAATTGTAGGGTAGGTTTCATTCGGTTTTTACGATTAGATGGATGAATAAATCAATAACAAAGTAAAAAACAAAAGTGTTTTAAACTACGATTTTAGTGGTAATGTGATGAGAGGTAAATAATTGCCAAATAAGGTCAGGGGATTGCTTCTCTATTTCTAAACTAGTACTTTCAAACATAATTCGATTAACCTATGTTTGACAAAAACATCCTTTCCTTTCTGCTGCTTTCCACTTTTCTCTTCTCCTGCGATCTTAAACCCATCGACTATTCGAAGAAAACGAGGCAGTCGTCTTACTCAAGAGCGAGTACAACTCAAACTGGTCAAAGAAGAAAAGCCCACGCCAGAATGGGAGTGAGCTCTTCTAAAAGGGCATTTAAGAATCGAATAAATTCCCGGAGTTATTACAATCGGAATAAGAATCGCAGGAAGTTGCGAAAGGGGGATTAAATCTATATGTCAAACTATTTTCTTGCAGTTCCTGCCAATTGAATTGAGGTGGCAATAATTATATCTAATTGCATATAATCAATACATTTTTTGTATAATTATATTTAATTACATATAATTTAAAATTATTTATTATTTTTGTATGTAAAAACATATAATTATGGATACAATCACGCAATTTGTTAAAACGAGAAGGAAACAATTGAAACTTACACAAGAGGAATTTGCGTTAAAGGCGGGAGTTGCGCTAACGGTTATTAGAAAAATTGAGCAGGGTAAAGAAAACCTAAGTTTATCTAAAGTAAATCAAGTGTTGCAGATGTTTGGACACGTTGTGGGTCCCATAAATGAGAGGAACTGATGAGACAAGCGAATATTAAGTATAACAACCTGCATGCCGGATTGCTTACGGAATTGGATACTGGTGAATATGAGTTTGTGTATGACGAACAATATGTACAAAGTCAAACATCATTATTTATTACTTTCCAAATGCCCGTCAGATCTGCCCCTTATAGAAGCAAATCTCTTTTTCCTTTTTTTGATGGATTAATACCTGAAGGTTGGTTATTGAACATTGCGTCAGAAAGTTGGAGAATAAATAAAAAAGATCGAATGGGGTTGCTCTTGGCCTGTTGTCAGCATACCATTGGTGCCGTAAGTGTTCATCCCATAAAAGAAATTGAAAATGAATAAGTGTTTATCTTGTTACAGGGAATTGGGGATAAATGATACCGGTGATTACCATCTTTCTTGTATTAAATCCTTCTATGGAACTACGTCTGCGCCGGCTTTACCTTATCGTTTAGACGAGATGGAAAAATTAGCAAAAGACGCTGTTGATTTGTCTGTTACTGTTCCTGGAGTCCAACCAAAGCTGTCTCTTGGTTGGATAAAAAGCACACTTGAAGAGGGCAAAAATGGTCGCCTTACTATTATGGATGCATTAGAAGGATTGTATATTTTGAAACCTCAAAATACACAATATGATCAAATGCCTGAAAATGAACATTTATCGATGAAATTAGCCGAGCTCTTTAAAATTGATGTAGTGCCTTCTAATATGATCCGATTGGCCACAGGTGAATTATGTTACATTACTAGACGAATAGATAGGGGGAAAGACAATGCTAAAATTCACATGATTGACTTTTTGCAAATATTAGAATTAGAAGATAAGTATTTAGGGACAATGGAAAATCTAGGGAAAACTATTGGTGACTTATCTGTCAATACCTTGTTAGACAAATATTGCTTTTTTGAATTGACTCTTTTTAACTACATCATTGGAAATAATGACATGCACCTGAAGAATTTCTCGATGTGGCTGTCGGAATTCGGTTGGGTGCTATCAAAGGCCTATGATTTATTAAATGTCAAAATCATTTTGCCAAAGGATTTAGATGATACGGCCCTTTTATTAGGTGGAAAAAAGAAAAACTTCAATAAAGGGTATTTTAATCGTTTTGGAGAAGTATTAAATTTAAATGAAAAGCAGATAGTTTCTGTTTATAAAAAACTGGACGCTTGGTTACCTCAAGCCGCTGAACTAATTGATTGTTCTTTTTTGAATAATAAGAATAAAATTCAATACAAGGATTTGATTACGCAGCGTGTAGGTTTATTCAGAGAGTGACCCTACGAAAGTCAAAAAAACGATAACCCCTTCTAACTTGCCGTGAAAAGTTGTATATTTATACCATATTTCACGGTAAGTTACTAAGCTCAACATGATCAATCAAGCCACAAAAGATAAGATAGAAGTATTGCGAAAGCGGTATGAAAGCTTAATAAAGGGCAATGAGCGTTTGTTAAAAGAGATAGCCTTGGCTGAAATTCCAGAGTTAGTCTATAACTCAAATGCCATTGAAAACTCCACACTTAGTTTAGAGGATACTGAAATCATTCTTTCGGGTGGTATTTTAGGGCGAAATGTGCAGGTGAGGGAAGTGTATGAAGCGAAAAATTTGGCCATACTAACTGAATCGGTTGTGGAGAATAGCAAGGCTACTTTAAACCTCAAACTCATTTTAGGTTGGCATAAAATACTGCTCAGTCATATTGAAGATAAAATTGCTGGTAGATTTAGAATTAGTAAAGAATGGGTGCGAGTGGGCAACCATTTAGGGGCTAATCCAGCTTTTGTGGCGACACTTATGCAGGAGTTAGTGGATAGGTTTAAAAAAGATAAAACCAGCTATTTTTTAGATGCCATTGCAGACTTTCATGCCGAATTCGAAACGATTCACCCTTTTGTGGACGGGAATGGACGTATGGGGAGGGTACTGATTAACCTACAGCTAGTGAAGGCGGGATTTCCTCCCATTATCATTCCGAACAAAAGCAAGCACACGGAATACTATCCGCTATTTGCCCAGTTTCAAACTACGATGAAATCGGATGGTTTTACAAAACTGTTTGCGATGCTTTTACTAGAAAACTTGCACAAACGAATCACCATTCTGACCGCAAAAAAGATTATTCCCCTTTCTAAATGGGCTGCTAAAAATGCCATTAAACTGAATGTGGCTGCGAATAAGGCCAAAAGGCAAACGATTCCCGCCTTCCGTATGCGGGAGAAATGGATGATTGCGGAGGAGTATGAGTCAAACTAATATTGAACTGTTGCATTTTTTGCAACGGTTGAGATTCGGTCTAACTCGCCTTCGCTATAGATTTTTTAGGTGCCTAGAAATAACTTATTTATCCTTTTCGAATAAGCTTGATATTTCATTTAAGTTTAGCCCAAAAGTATCACCTACAAAGTGTACCTCTATTTCCCTGTTCCCATCGTGAGATGTATAAATCTCTATCTGATTATCCATTTGTCGATAATAAGTCCATTAATATGACCATATTCTTGTAGTATATACTATTAATATATACCTTAGTCGTATGAAAACATTATCATTAAAACTGGATGATGAAATCTTCGACGAGGCTGAAGAAATCACGGGCGCACTGAAGGTAGCTAGAAATAGGTATATCAATGAAGCGGTCAGTATATACAATCGGGTAAATAAGAAACGCCTGTTGAAGACGCAACTGGCTAAAGAATCTTCCTTAACAAGCCAAGATTCCATGGATATTCTTCATGAGTTCGAAAAGTTGATCGATGAAAATTAATCAATACGAGATTTGGCTAGCAGACTTAAACCCTAGTAGGGGGACAGAACCTGGAAAGACGCGACCTGTCGTGGTCATTCAGACGGATTTATTAAATGACACGCACCTTTCGACGATTGTGTGTCCTATTTCTACGAATGTGCTTCCTGAAGTTGAAATTTTGCGCGTTCATTTGAACGAACATCAGCTAGACAAATTAAGTGATGTATTAGTGGACCAAATTCGTGCCATAGATAACAAAAGACTCATCAGCAAACTTGGTGAGTTAACTAAAGTCCAGCGGGAGAAGTTAAAGGATAATTTACGGGTTGTGCTGGATTTGTAGTAATTAACTTATCGTGAAAAGTTGCGAAAAAAGACCACATTTTACGGTAAGTTAGTTGATTGAGAAAGCGTCAATAAAGAAATTCGGAAATTCCGAATTTCAGCAGAAAGCCACTTTGAATTGTTCAGAAATTCCGAACAATTCAAACAGAGATGAATTGGGGAGTTGAAAGAGTGCTTGAAAAGCACCATCCTACCTTTATTGCTGTCCAATAAGTTTAGACTTATTATCTGCAAGTTGTTGATTGATATATGCCTTTAGCTCTTCAAAAGTCATATTTTGAGTTTCAGAACTTATTTTGTCTCTGATTTCCCTCATCATTTTAACAGTGTCAAACTGTTTTTCCTTTTTAATCGTTTCCATAATTCACAAGGTCTTTGGGGCTTCAGTAAATAATTATTTCGAGACCCACCCCCTACACCCCACCCATACAACTCTCATAAAACTCCTCAAACTCCGCCGTATCCGCGAAGTAGCCCTCGTAGTTTTCTGCTTCAGAAGGGTTTAGCTCTTGGGCCTTTTTGAGGTCTTCACACGCACCTACATAGTCTTTTAGTTTCGCTTTCACCGCTGTGCGGTAGAAATAAAACGTAGCAGATGGGTCTAATGAAATGCTCTTAGATAGGTTCTCTAGCGCCTCTTCCCACAGAAACGCGTTATACAAAGCGAAGCCCAGTAGGCCGTAATTAATGGCCCGGTATTCTTTTGTTTCGCCTTGTTTTTCCATAACGGTGACGATTCGTTTTCGCACCGCGGCCTCTTCATCAAACTGAGAAAGTTCGGCTAGGCAGTCAGCCGCTCTGATCAGGAGGGTAAGGTCTTCTGGATTGATGGCGATCGCTCTATTGAAGTCGTTGAGTGCGGCTTCCACGGCCCCGTTGTGTAGTTTGATGTCACCTCTGAATAGGAGCATTTCTACGTCGAACCGTTTCGCGACAAAAAAACTATCTACCAGGACGGAAGCTTTGTCGAATTGTTTTAAACGTAGGAGGCATCTGGTTTTAGAGATGAGGCTGGTCGTATGGTAGGGATCTATTTTTAAGGCCTCGTCATAGGCCTCGATCGCGAGCGCATAGTTCTGTTCGTATTGGTGGGAGAGGGCTAGGTTATAGCGGAAGTTGATGTTTGTGGGGAGTAGAGTGATGGCTTGTTGGAGGTATTTTCTGGCCTCTTCGTATTTTTCTAGTACGAGGTAGTCGAAACCGATGGCTCCCAGGGTTTCGCCGGATGGATCGTATTTTAAAACCTCTAAATAATCTTTCACCGCCAGGTCGAATTTTTCTGTTTTTTCGTAGGTGATGGCGCGGTTTCGCCAGGCCTTTACGTCCTTCGGGTTTAGTTTAATTGCCAAAGTCAAAGCAGCAATCGCCTCCTTATACCGGCCATTCTCAAAATGCGCAGCAGCTTTCAAACGATATGACTCAGCCGTCTGGGCAAACGCACCCAAAGACACTAGCAACAACAAGAGTATTTTTTTCATGAAGGCAATCTCAGCAAACCCTCTGACAAATAGGGTCAAACGCTATAAAATTTATTAAGCGGTAAAAAAACCGCAGAATACATTTTTTCTCTGCCAAATAAAGTCAAACCCTTGCCAGTGAATCAATTAAAATAGTAAGTTTAGTTTTTAAGACTGTTTCTATGTTCAATCAGAATCGAATCCTGCGGGTTTTTAAGCTCATCACATTGCTGAAGACGTTCCCGGCTAAATCCATTAAGAGGCTGGCTGCTTCGTTAGAGATATCGGAGCGGAGTTGTTATCGCTACATGGATTTGTTAGCGGAGCTGGGGTTCGAGGTACGTAAAGACGATCACCATAAATTCTACTTACAACCCTCCCTCGAAGAATCTAATTTCCTAGCTACGAACATTGTGCATGGGCATTTGGCCAAACTCTTAGCGCAAATAAACGAGGCCATAAAGGATGAAAAGCAAGTCATACTTCACAAATACCAGTCTGCGAGTAGTGAATCGATCGCTGATCGCTTAGTAGAACCCATCGGTTTTACGGCGAACAATACGTACCTCTGTGCCTATGAACCAGCGGATGCGCAGAATAAATATTTCAAGCTAGAGCGGATGGGATCCATTGAAATGCTAGCAGAAACTTATAAATTTAAGGAAGCTCACGTCTTGCTTACACCCGATGTTTTTGGCTTTAATGATTCAGGAGAGAAGTTTCCTATCAAGTTAAAATTAAGCATGCGCGCTATGCTGTTCCTAAAAGATGATTATCCGGCAACGGTTGATTATTTGACGGACCAAAAAGATGGCTCCTGGCTCCTCGAAGTAGAGGTGAATAGTATGGAGCCGGTGGAGCGAATATTGAGGGGAATGCCGGGGGAGGTGGAAGTGGTTGGTTTTAAATAAACTAAGAAAGAGAATTGGTCAATTTGTCAAAACTTTAAAATTAGTTATTACTAAACTTGATCTCTTTATTAGAATTGATATGCATACACTTCCCACTGAGATAATTTCTGCCAAAAACTTGTACAAATTCAAATATCATTTTGAACCAGGAGGTATTATCGGTAAATTTACTTGAACACATCTAAGTAATTGTACGGCCTTTATTTTTTTAATTATCAATATGGCATTAATAAATTAATTTACCCTGAGCTGTTCTTATTAGGTAAAAGTTAGACATAGAAATAAAGTTTGATAAAGGTAAATTTCGGTGAAAGATAACAAAAATATTAAATATGCTATAATGTTTGCTAGTGCCGGAGTTGGCGAGGCTTATTTGCATCAAAATGGATTTGAATGTGTTGTCGCAAATGAATTAGAACAAAAGCGTGCAGATTTTCATAAATATTTGCACCCAAAATCTCATATGGTATATGGCGACATTTGTAAAGAGGCAAACTTTGACGAGTTTATAAATAAGTCTCTCGAAAAACAAGTTGAGTTGCTAATCGCTACTCCACCATGTCAAGGTTTTAGTTTAAGCGGTAAAAATAAGAGTCATGAGCAAATGACAAATGATGATAGAAATTTCCTTGTTTTTAAAGTATTTGAAGCCATAGACAAGCTTAAGCCAGATTATGTACTTATTGAAAATGTTCCAAGGTTTTTGAAACTTTTTTATGCTTTTGAAGGAGAATTTCTTGGTATAATTGAATTGTTAAAAAAGAAGTTTGGAAATGAATACGAAGTTGATCACAGAGTTCTAAATGCGATGAATTTTGGTGTTCCCCAAAGTAGGAAAAGAGCTTTTATTAAGCTTTATAAAAAAGGTCTAACTTGGGAATGGCCTACTGAATCCACTAATATTATTACTTTAAGAAATGCTATTGAACATTTGCCATCTATTGAATCAGGACAAAGTTCCAAACACAAATTGCATTTTGGTAGAAAACATAATGAACAACATATATTGTGGATGAAGCATACACCATCTGGTCAAAGTGCATTTAACAATATTGATTATTATCCAAAGGATAAACATGGTGATAAACTAAATGGTTATCATGATGCTTATGCAAGAATGAGCTGGGATAAACCAGCACCTACAATTACAATTAGGAGTGATGCAATTTCTTCGAATTCAAAAGTGCATCCAGGAAGAAAACAAGAGGATGGTACGTACTCTGATGCAAGGGTACTCTCTATATTAGAGTTGTTAATTTTATCGTCATTGCCAGAAGATTGGGATATCCCTAATTGGGCTTCAGAAATATTAATTAGGCAAATAATTGGTGAATCTGTTCCACCATTGTTATTGAATAAAATTGTAGAAAAAATAAAATGAAGGCCATATCTCTTTTCTCAAGTGCTGGTGTTGGAGAAACATATCTTAAAGAAGTTGGAATAGATGTAGTTTGTGGTGCAGAGCTTATAAATAATAGAGCAAAATTGTATAAGCACCTATATCCACACAGTGAAATTGTTAATGGTGACATTACTAAGCAGGAAATAAAGGATGCAATTTCTAAATTTATTAATAATGATGTTAAGCTACTTTTAGCAACTCCTCCATGCCAGGGTGTTAGTAGTGTTGGTAAAAATAAGAATCAAAAACAGTTTTTAGAGGATAGCAGAAATTTTCTAATTTTTGATGTATTTTATTTTATTGATAATTTCGATTTCGATGCAATTTTAATTGAAAATGTTTCAAAATTTCTAACGATGTATTTTCCTTTTGAAGGAGAATTTCTTCGAATTCAAGATTTAATAACTAAAAAGTATAAAGGAAAATATTTGGTCGAAATTCTAGATATAAATGCTCAGGATTATGGTGTTCCTCAGAGTAGGCCCAGATGTTTTATAAAATTGTTTAAGAAAGATTATTTTTGGCCTGCTCCTGAAAAAGAAGCGCAAATAACACTTAAAGAGGCAATAGGTCATTTACCCTCATTAGAGGCAGGTGAAAGTTCAAAGATTAAATGGCATTTTGCCAAAGAAATTAATGAAAGAGATATATTGGCTATTAAGCATACACCAACCGGTAAAAGTGCTATGATAAACGAAGTTTATTTTCCTCGAAAAATTAATGGAGAGAAAGTTAGAGGGTTTCATAATACATATAAACGTTTAGATTGGGAATTGCCATGCCATGCAAGAACAACCAAGTCCGGAGAGATTAGTTCACATTGCAATGCACATCCGGGTAGATTGAAACCTGATGGGACTTATTCCGATGCCAGAGTATTAACAATTTTAGAATTATTAATTGTTGCTTCGTTACCACAAGATTGGGATATTCCTAATTGGGCAAATGATAGATTTATTAGACATGTGATAGGAGAATCCGTACCTCCATTATTATTAAAAAAAGTTCTTGGAACTTTAAAAAAATCATAATTGATGAATAAGAATAAATTGACAATTCCACGAGATTTTATTTTTAATCAAGATGCAATTATCAGTTATTATGAGAATTTGCAACAATTTGAAGGGTTAAAAATAAGTCAATCTGAAATAGCCGAATTGCTTAAATTACAATTTCCGGATTCTTTTTTTTATAATTCATTAGACAGAAAATTTGCAACTTTAAAATTTTACGGATTCCTTTATTTTGAGGAAAACGTCTTGAGATTCAATCCGAATTTTAAAAAATACGTTGATAGTTTAAAAAATGAAAATGGCGTAATTAATAGTTTTTTGGATATCTTATTGTCGAGTAAATTTAAATATTTTGAAAATTCAAGTTTCAATTTTTTTGACTTAATGATAAGTTTAATGAGAGATGAAAACATCTTGTATTTAGACCTAATTGATGTGATATCCTTAATTCAGCATTTCGATTTGTTGAATGATGTTGAGATTTTAAAAGAAAAAATAAAGAGTAATAGGGCATTGAATTTTTCTGATAAGGTTAAAGAGCTAGAAGAATTTTATGATTCTAATGATTTAGGTGATTTAGCAGCTCCTGTGCACGAAGCAAACAGATATTTATTTTCTTTTTTACAAGCAAATGGTTTTTATACTGTTAAAAACTCATTACAATTCGTGATTTATTCTCAGAAAGATGGAACAAGTCGAAAACTTGAAGATCGTAGGTTATATCTTTCTGAAGAGCTTTTGAGTCTAGTTCATGGTTATGACAATGAGTCATTTACAGATGAAGTTGAATATAACTCTGCAAATGATGAAACTGGTTTTTATGATGAGACTGTTGTTCAAGAAATAAAATTGATAGAACAATCACAAGAAACTGCTAAATCTATTTCAAGAAGGTATAAAACAGATAAAAAATTAAGGAATACTGCTCTTTTGAGAACAAAATATACTTGTGAGATAGGAATGTTGAAAGGTGAAAAACATTCAACTTTTACATCTAGATTTGATAATAAAGAGTATGCTGAAGTTCACCATTTGGTACCGATGCATGCTCAAGAAAGTGATTTTTTCGTAGAGCATGACAGACTTATAAGTTTAGATCAAATTCCTAATTTGATTGTTTTATGTCCTACATGCCATAGGAAAATTCATTTTGGGCTTGATCAAGAAGTTAAACCTGATCTTGAATTATTGTTCGATGGTCGTAAAGAGGAGTTAAAGAAACATAAATTAAATATAGATATTGAAAACTTACTAAAGTTCTACAGAATACAATTGTAAGTACATTTGGCTTAAATACTCTCTTTTATTGTCCACTTTTGATTCTCAGGTAGTGAAATATAAAAAACCACCTAAAGAGGTGGTTTTTTATATTTGTAAGTCTAGTTTATGTATATTTAAATGAATTATTAATATGCTACTTATTTAGAGTAAAGTTATTTGATTTCAATATTAAATTTTTTCGAATAAAAGATTGGGTATTTTGTATTTAGTCCATTTAAAAGATAAAATCCAGTAGTTAAAATATATTTCCCTGGTTTGAAGTCTGCTGAAAATTCAATTATGTTTAATTTAGTATTAATTTCATATTGTTCGCTCCAAATTTGATTAACACGATTAGGGCCAATTGACTCGACTAAATCAATGAATATTGGAGAAAACTTATTCATTGTTGATTTATCCAATAAATCAATTTTAACTGTTACTTTTTCCTTTTTGCTAAATTCTAATGAGCTTATTGAAATTGATGCAAATGAATTGATTTTTTCTTCAACATACCCTTCCACCAATTTAGGCATTAAAAATCTTGGTCTTTTGATTTTGGAATTATTGCTGTTAAATTCTATTAATGGCGTTGCAAATGATGTGTTATTTGAGGCAGGAGAAATAGTTCTTGCATTGTTTATTCTGAGTGCATCAAATTTCATTTGATATTCTTTTGCTATACTTAATGTAATTGAATCAACATTATAGTTTTTACCTCGGTTTTGAGATTTTTCAATTTTTTTTAATATTGATTTACTCGTAAGGTTATTAAGTTGATTAAAATATTCTTGGTCTGGTTTAAACTGAATCACTGTAACCGTTGTGTCATTGGTTTTATTTCTATTGATTACGACTACTTCTTCAGGTCCTGAAATTTTTCTCCAATATAACCCACAAAAAAACATCAATATTGCAACAATAATGGCCCACAATGCAGGGTATATTGTCTCTTTGCTTATAAATTTTATGTCAGCCATTTTTGAATTAATTATTAATATTTAAGACATAGTTTTAAAAATTGAATTCATTATTGATTTACATAACAAACTTAGAAAGTTTAATGTCATGTTTATATCCTAAACTGAAAGAAATCAGTGCAATTAAATAAAAATGATACTGTAAGTGTCCCTAATTACAAACAACATAGAATTAAATAAGAATTTCTCCATTTTACCTTAATAAGGTATATTATGAAACCCATCCCAGCTACTATTTTTCGCTGATCTTTCAAAAGGATCCGTTATTCCTAATTGCTCAATCGTGTAACCATCTTTCCCATAGTTACAGGGAGCACAAGAGGATACCAAGTTGTCTAAGCTAGTTCGGCCTCCTTTATTCCAAGGAATCACGTGATCTGCCACAGGCCAAGTGATATGAATAATCCCATGCGTGCTGAGATTAGTTTCACCTCTAGAAAATAGGGGAGAGTTTAGGCTCTTAATGAACGACCTAAGAAATTCTTGCGAAATCAATTTCCCGCCACAGTACCTGCAATGATAGGCATCTCTTTCAAAGACTTTTTGCTGGATCTTAGCAGGCGAACGAATAGGATCACGAAGGCTTATATCGATGGTTTCAGGAGGAGTGATGTTTAGTTGAAGTTTTCGATGTCTTCCTGACATTTGGCCATGTTCTATATACCAATCGGTAATCTCATCAGATCGTATTTGACTGATTACCTCTAAGCATAAGTTTTTGTTTCCGGCTATAAATGCCTCCACCGCACTAATAAATAGATCAACTTCGTTGTTCATCCACTCAGGCTTAGGCAAGGGACTTTCCTTACTCCAAGCATTGGTATCAGTTCCTAATTCAGTACATATGTTCTTTCCTCTGCACATGGAAAATTAATTAAAGGTGGAAATGATAGGTAAATGATCACTTAGTTTATTGCCGAAGATTAAGTCATGCTCCTCCGTTTTACAATGAATTAGATTTTCTATCAAGCTTGAACTGGTATACATGTGGTCTAACTGATGGATGATCTTTCCCCCTTTGGAATTCTCAAGACCTCTTGCAGAAGTATAATGTCAGCATCGTGTGATTCTAAAATCTGCCAAACCAAACTGTCCTCTTTTGCTTTTCTTATATTCCACGTAATAACTTTCATGCTTTATTCGACAGTTAGGGTTTGGGGAAACCTGAATTTGCTGTGATCAAGTCATCTTCAATTGTAAGTTGTGAAAATTTGAATTGATTTATTTGAAAATACTGCTTTATATAGTTTTAAACAAGTTTTTCACTTAGGGACAAGCTATTTTTCCGCCAGCTAAGGTCAATCAATCGTGTTAATCTATCATTCAAAGTAATTTGAGAAAAAAACAGATGGTATGAAATTTGGCATTAGAAAAGTATCGATCTCTAAAAGTATTGCGGCTTGGACTTCTTTGACCCGTATAGCTAAAAATAGTCTAGGCCTGAAAGCCCCAAGAGGTTATGGCTGGTTAACTAACCCAAAGAAGGCCCTGTATAACAAAGTGTATAATAAGACCTCTGTGAGTATCTTTAGTTCGAAATTTTGGAACTGGTTTAAATAGGAATCAAATTCCTAAGTGCATATGTCGTCATCTACCAAGTCTACCTGCTACGGAATATTTGACCATTCATTCAAATCTAAAAATGTCCAGTTTTTTTGCTAATAAACTGGACAAATTAGGTATATTTGTACAATAGAAATAGAATGAAAATAACTGAATACATAGCATTTAATATAGATAGGCTTCCTAAGGGCTATGTATTCACCTATGCTAATTTTATTACAGAGGTGAATCGAAAAGAAGCGGTGATAAAAGCACTGAATCGGATGGTGGCTTCAGGTAAAATTGCGAAACTAGCTAAAGGAAAATACTATAAACCTGAAACCACCCCATTTGGCAATCTTCAACCTAGTCAGGTTCAAGTAGTAAAAGACCTATTGGAAGAAAACGGAAAAATAACTGGTTATCTCACGGGTTACGGCATCTACAACCAACTGGGCTTAACCACACAGGTGAGCAATACGATACAAATCGGTAAAAATCAGATTCGGCCTAACTTTATAAGAGAGCGCTATAAAATCGCTTTTTTAAAACAGAAAAACACGATTACTAAAGAGAGTATTCCTTTGTTACAATTGTTGGACGCTATTCGGTATATCAAGAAAATACCTGATGCAACCGTAGAGGCATCTTGTGCAAGGTTTTTGGCAATCATTAAAAACTTAACGGACAAAGAAATCAATACCCTCGTTCGATTAGCATTAAACTATCCACCCGCCACAAGGGCTTTAGTAGGCTCATTGTTAGATCAATTACAACAAGGCAATACAACAGAACTGCTTTTCAAGTCCTTGAACCCCATTACAACGTATAGATTAACAGGAGCATCCAAAGTGTTATCCACCACTGATAAATGGAATATGGTATGAAGTTGCACGAAAACAAAACCCTATTTAGGCAAGCGGTTCAGTTTACTGCGGACAAAATGGAAATCCCTGCCAATTATGTAGAAAAAGACTATTGGGTTACTTATGCTTTGTTTACCATTTTTAACGATTCTATTGGTAAAGAAACCGTTTTTAAAGGCGGGACGGCACTATCCAAATGCTACCATATGATCGAACGATTTTCGGAAGATATTGATTTGGTCGTATTGAGACGTGAAGGAGAAACAGATAATAAGTTAAAATCAAAACTAAAAGAAGTAAGCTCTGTTTTAGAAGCCGTATTACCGGAAGTAACAATCGAGGGTATTACCCATAAAATGGGGATGAATAGAAAAACAGCACATTCCTATAACAAAGAATTTAAAAGCGATTATGGTCAAGTAAGAGATGTCATCATTTTGGAATCAACTTGGCTGGGGTATTATGAGCCCTACACTACTAAAAGCATTATTTCATTTGTTGGTCAAATGATGCTAGATAATAATCAGTCCTCAATTGCTAACGAAAATGGACTACTTCCTTTCAACTTATTGGCATTAGAACCCACAAGAACCATTTGTGAGAAAATAATGAGTTTGGTTCGTTTTTCTTATGGAGAAAACCCATTAGATGATCTAAAGAATAAGATAAGGCATACCTATGATTTGCATCAGCTGCTTAAACAAGATGAGTTTTTAAAATTCTTTCAAACAACTTATTTCGATGAGATGCTTTTAAAAGTAGCAAATGATGATGTTGCAAGTTTTAAAAACAACAATCAATGGTTAGTCCATCATCCGAGTGAAGCACTACTTTTTAAAGACTTGGAGAGGGTTTGGGATGAGTTGAAATCAACCTATAGCGGAGACTTTAAAAATCTGGTATTTGGAGAACTACCTAAAGAAGAAGCTATTTTGGAAACATTAAAAATGATTCAAGAAAGATTGAAAATAATTTCTTGGACGATAAAAATTATGTAACAATACCATTGTCTTAAGTTTTGGCTGTCAATAAACTGGATAGTTACAGAAACAAGCAAAATTATTAAGAATCAAATACTCTGATTAATCTTTTAAAGAAATATAAGGTATGAAATCTGCTAAAAATAAATTCACCTTAGCCGAGTTAGCTGACTCTGTTGTATCTGAAAATCGTCTAACTCCAGAGGAAAGAAAATTAGCTGATATAGAACTGGCAGAAGCTCGTAGAAAAAATAAAGAGAGAACTACAGAGGATCAGCAATTGCATGCTAAGGTGTTACAATTGCGCTTTTTAAAGGAAGATTCTGTATAGGAAGCCCACTTTTTGACTCTATTAAATCTAAACCTTGTGCCTTGTATCAACAATCGGCACTAGCCATTTGTCACTCGTTTGTCAATGGCTTATACTCAAACTTCATCAGCTCCTCCAGTGAGATGTACTCTAAAGTCTTAACATGTGTCGCCTTTAATAGGATGGGAGGTGCCACGTTAGCTTGATAAGCCTCTATCCATCTCGATACACAAAGGCACCATTTATCTCCCTCCACTAGACCTTTAAAACCAGATGCGGGGTAATCCACGGTTAAGTCGTTCCCTCTACTTTTGGAAAACTGCAAAAATTCATGGGTCACAACAGCACAAACCGTATGTGTCCCTATATCGTTCACACCCGTGTTACAGCAACCATCTCGATAGGCCCCCGTCATCGGACTCGTTCCACAAATCAGTAAGGGCTCGTTGAAAACATTGAGAGAATTATTCAGTGGGGTCATTGGGGAGATTTTTTGTGCGTATAAAGCTATGTTTTTTTTTAAACTAAAATAAGCTAAAGGATTAGCGTTCGTCGAAATCATATGCAGAAGTTTGAACAAATAATTATTATATTTGATTTGTATTGATAAAGCTAGTCTTATGAAAAGTAACAAGGTATTTAGAAAGGATGTAGGCCAAACCAATCTCTTGGTAAAAGTGGGAAGACTTAGTGGAAGAAATGCAGTTCGTCGTTCTAAGGCGATGGATTTAGTGGTAACCTACATTGAAAAAGGCGTTGTTTATGAAGAACAACCCGATGGTTCTAAAATTCAGATTGATATTGTAGAAAGAAATCCAGCTCAAATTTCCTTTAAGAAAGGGATGGTTTTACATGGCAAGTAAAAAGAGAGTTCGGGTTTTTGCTGGCCCTAACGGTTCAGGTAAGAGTAGCTTATTCCGAGGACTTCAACAAGAAATTAAGGAAAAGGCGGGCATTTTTATAAATGCTGACGAAATTGAATCAAGATTAAATCAATCATCACTTATCGATTTACAATTACTTGGGTTAAATGCAACTCAGGCCACATAGTTACGAAGGCTCATTCATAGCATCGTTCATCCGTCACCTTTTAGTGAAACAAAATAAGTCGTTCAGCTTTGAAACGGTCATGAGTCATTCATCCAAGATTTCTGAGATTATTGAAATGAAAGAAAGTGGGTATACTCCATACCTTTACTTTGTATGTATCGATAAACCAGAAGTGAATATTTCCAGAATATCCAATCGAGTTATATTAGGTGAGCATGACGTACCTAATGATAAAGTAATTCAACGTTATTATAGAAGCCTTGAATTACTTCATGAAGTATTGCCTTTCTGTTACCGCGCTTATTTATTTGATAATTCAGGTAAAGAGTACGAACTGATTGCCGAGTTCTACAAAGGGGATTTAGAGATAAAAACTGATCATTTGCCTTATTGGTTTATCCAATACGTGCTGCCTTATTACGAATAGAAATTCCTCTCTCGTGCTACCCACTCTGCTACTCTTGCCGTAAAATAAATAAACCACCTCGTTTGAGGTGGTTTATTAAGTAAAAGTTCGGGCTAAAACTCACTCCCATATTTTTGAATCAGTAATTTGTTTAATTGCACACACTCCTTACGTAATTCGATTAATTGCGCATTTATGTATTTGGTTGTGTTCACAGGGGCAATGCCTAAATTAACCAATTCGTTAATATCATCTACTGATTTTAAATGAAGAGGTCGAACACTGTCAGGTACCTCAAATCTTCTAAAATTGAAGGTTTTAGTGTTCTTTAATTTTTGATTCATATTCATTTCTTGAACCGTAACTGCATCCAATACGGAATTCGTTTTCATCCGAAAGTAAGTTAAATTCAGGTCCATACTTTCTTGTAGTGTTTCGGTATTTGCCACTCGAATTTCAATTACTTGAAGTTGTTGGATAATTTCATCATCTTCTACTAGGCGTAATCCTCCAGCATTTTTTAATTGCTCTAAACCATTTTTGGAATGTTGAAAAAAGGTTCTCAATGCTAAGGTTTTTACTAAAAAATAGAATTTTGGTAAGTCATTTGATACTCCCGTATCATATAATTTCGCCAATTCATCGCCATATTGTTGTTTTTGAACATTGAATGATATGACATTGTCAATTTCTTTAATATCTCTTTCTAAATCTAAATGGATATTTTTCAAAAACTGAATCTCTCTATGTTTTTCAATTTGATGCTCTCTTAAATTCTCTGCAAAGAATCCTAAAGTTACTGCTGCAAAGAGCATCAAAAATTCTGATATATATTCCTTCCACTTTTTAGGGTGATGCGAATGATGATGTACTTCCATAGGTAATAAGTTAATATTAAGTTGAATAGCTCGAAAATTAGTAAAAATATATGAGTTGGAGGAATTATATTAATTTTAGATTCAGAAACTTAAATTAGAATGAATATGAAAATGAGCGTAGGTTTAATCAGCTTATTATTTCTACAAATGAGTTGTGCGACAATAAAAAATGGAGAAAGCTGGAAAATGCGACCAGAAGATAAAACCATCGGATTGACACTTCTTTGGAATCTTCCTGAAGCAAAGATTCGGGAAATAGTACCTCCTAATCAAATTCCTCGAATTCAAAATGGTACTGGAGTCCTGATGCTTTTTTTGTGTAGTACAGACACCTATTATATCGGGAAGAAGGAATACGGTCAATTGGGTGTCGCACATCTTATTGTCCCTTTAGAAAATGAGATTTCAATTCCAGAAACGATTGGGTTGAAAAATCAAGCTATTATAAGAGGTTTAGATCAAAAAGGTTTTGGAGTACAATTTGGTGATGTTAGACTTCGGTTAGAAGAAAAGGGTGATTGGGTTGATGTGGAAGGAGATATCATTTTAGAAAAAGGCGAAATGCACTTTTCTGGTCGAGCCGAAAATAAGAAAGGGAATCAAGTTTCTTTAGCGAAGACTACGATAGTTGGAAAGAATTTGCAAGAAGACGTTTTGAGTGGACCTGAGTTCTATAAACCTATTAGCTTTAAATCAATTTCAGTGAATCATAAAGGAGAGAATTGGATTCAAAAATATGGTTTAACTAGTGTGCCCAATCGTATTTGGGTTAATGTGGATTTTGGAGTTGATTTTAACTATTTTGATCTTCGTCCGAGTCATTTGAAATCTCAGACGCATTAGACTTTGTTTAATTTAAAACAATTTGTCAACTGAAATCCCCTCTCGTGCTACCCACTTTGCTACTCGTGCCGTAAAATAAAAAAAACCACCTCGTATGAGGTGGTTTATGTGGTCCCACTAGGATTCGAACCTAGGACCCCCTGCTTGTAAGGCAGGTGCTCTGAACCAGCTGAGCTATAGGACCATTTCGTTGAATCGGTTTGCAAATATCTTATTTTATTTTAAAATATGCAAGTCTGGGTTTGAAAAAAGTTGATAAATTTTGTCTCAGAGGCCCTTTTCTTTGATTATCTGCCTGAAACACACCATCTTTGCGGCAGAAAAATATTTTTATGGAATCATTGCTTTCGGTAGATAGTATTGTCAGTTTATTGACATTGACGTTTTTGGAGATCGTATTAGGGATCGATAATATCATCTTTATTTCGATTACGGCCTCCCGCTTACCTAAAGAGGAGCAGGGCAAGGCGCGCAATATCGGTCTTATGCTGGCAATGGTTTTCCGCATTATCCTGTTGTTCGGGATCTCGGTCTTGATTTCGTTGCAGCAACCCTTCACGCACATCGACTATCCGTGGCTGAAGGCCGCACCGTCTGGTCAGGCGATCATCCTCTTTGTGGGTGGCTTGTTCCTGCTCTATAAAGCTACGAATGAAATCTTCCAAAAGCTAGAAGGCGAGGAGCACGAAATCTCCACCACAAAGAAAGCCGTTAATTCAGTGGCCAAAGTCGTAACCCAAATCGCCCTCATCAACCTCGTCTTCTCCATCGACTCCATCTTAACGGCCATAGGCCTAACTAATAACATGCCGGTGATGATTATCGCCGTAGTCGTATCTGCCCTCATCATGATGGGATTTTCGGGCCCTGTAGGCCGCTTTGTTAACAATCACCCGTCATTACAGGTTTTGGGACTATCCTTCTTAATCATGATCGGCTTCATGCTCATCGCAGAAGCGAGCCACGACTCTGAACTAACCATCCTAGGCAACTCCATAGGCCAAATCCCTAAGGGCTACCTCTACTTCTCCATCGCATTCTCCCTATTCGTAGAATTCATCAACATTCAGATGCGCAAGCGCAGCACGAAGAAGGTGGAGATAAACGATATGAAGAACCAGGCGGAGAGAGAAGGGATTATTTAAAATCCATAAACAAGTTCCTTAGTTTGATTAACGACTTGTTTAAAATAAGGATTCTTGATGGCTTGTGCCTCTAGTAAATCGATGGGGCGATTGAATATCTCTTGTAAGGAGAACTTGAAATCAAAATAATTGTCAGCGTATTCATTGACGTCTACATCATCAAAATCGACGAGTAGATCAATGTCACTATGAGAGTTGAATTGAGGCGTTAGAACAGAGCCAAAAGCATACAAGCTCTTTACCTTGTGGTTCGCACAAAGGGCATTGATTTCATTTTTGTATGCTGTAAGCGTGTTCATAATACGAATTAGAACGTAAACTTAACGTAAATCAATGCCGAAGCAAACTATTTAATGCTTTTCGCTATCGCTAGCAGCTCTTTCGCGCCACCCTGCGGCAGGCCTAACACCTTCTTCTTCACTTTACCAGAGGCATCTAAAAAGAAGACAGTAGGATAACCTTCTAGTGGATACATATTCGCTAAGGCTGGGCCTTCACCCGCTTCCATGTCCACACCGATAGACACGAAGTGTTCGTTGATGTAAGCGCCTAATTCTGGGTTAGGGAATACCTTTGACTTTAATACCTTACAAGGACCACACCAAGTCGTATACGCATCGAACATGATGCCTTTGTTCTCTTTCTTGGCTTTGGCCATTGCTTGTCTGAAAGTTCCTTCGAAGAAACGTACACCTGCTGGCTCGTCTTGCGCAGTTGTGGTTAACGAGATGGCTAATAGGGCAATTAGTAGGTATTTCATAGCTTATTTGTTTTAAAGAATAAAGCACAAAGCATAAAGAATAAAGATGGAATCCCCTGCGGGGATGAGTTCTGAAGTATTTATTACTATAGTCTAAAAAATGGAGCCGTAGGCACATTTTTTAACCAACTCTATGCTTTATTCTTTGTGCTTTATGCTTTAATCTATACTCTCTACTCTTAGTTATAAGAGTTCAACATCACCGGCATAACTAAAAGAAGCACATCCTCATTCTCATCTTGATCCGATGGAATAATCAATCCCGCTTTGTTAGGCTCGCTTAATTTGATGTCTACGAATTTCGCTGATAAGTTGCTTAACAATTCAGAAACTAATTTCGCATTAAAACCGATCTCCATGTCTTTTCCTGCATAGTCGCAAGCCAATACTTCGTTCGCTTCGTTTGAGTAATCCAAGTCCTCTGCTGAAAGCGTAAGCTTGTTAGCGGATAGCTTTAAGCGGATTTGGTGGGTTGTTTTATTCGAGTAGATCGAGATACGTTTGACCGAGCTCAAGAACTCTAAACGGTTGATCGTTAAGATCTCGTTGTTTTCTTTCGGGATCGCGTTCTCGTATTCTGGGAAGCGCTCGTCGATGATGCGGCAGATTAATGAGAAGCTTTGGAAGCTGAAGAAAGCATTTGATGCGCTGAATTCAACCGTTACGTTCGTGTCATCTGCAGGAAGAGTGGATTTTAAGAGGGCCAAAGCCTTCTTTGGCAAAATCAAACTACTCTGAGCATCCGGACGAATGTCATTGCGACGGTAACGCACTAGACGGTGACCGTCAGTGGCTACGAAGTTCGTGTGATCGCCCATCATTTGGATTAAAACACCGGTCATCGCTGGACGCATATCGTCGTTTGAAACCGCTAATAAAGTATTCGCGATCGCTTCTCCTAAGACCATAGAGGTCAAAGAAATCGTTTGATTCTTCGCTACTTCTGGGATACGAGGGAAGTCGATAGGGTTTTCGCCTGATAATTTGAAACGACCGTTTTGAGTCGAGATCTCTGCGCCAAAAGTCGCTTGATCCGCCGAAATCGTCACCGGTTGCTCTGGTAAGCTACGTAAAGTCTCTAACAATAAACGCGCTGGTAAAGCGATCGATCCGTTTTCGAATCCTTCCACTTCTAAACGCGTCGTCATCACTGTTTGTAAGTCTGATGCCGTTAAGATCAAGGTATTTCCCTCTAATTCCACTAAGATGTTCTCTAAGATAGGAATGATCGGGTTAGAAGCAACGACGCCATTGATGGCTGATAATTGCTTTAAAAGGACATTAGAGGCGACTAGAAACTTCATTATATATTAGCTTTATGATACGTGTAAAAGGGTTTTCGACAGGATGCCGTTCAAACCTTGAAGTTAAAATAATTTAGGCTTTCTACCAAAGCTTTTAGCATATGTATTTAGCGATTGTATTTCCGCTTTCGGTAAAACACAACTCCTAAACTCAGCAACGTCGCAAAAAGTAGCGGCACCGCAATGTTAATCACTTGGTAGAAGGTGCCGTCTGCTTGGATTTTGGCCTTATCTAAAGGTCGAAGCTGTATCGATTTAGACCGCGCTAACAGGGGCGAATTCTCCTCGATTAAATACGTAAACGCGTTCAACAGAAAGTCCTTGTTCGCGAAGGTATTCTTCATAAACGGGTCAAAACCCAGCGGCAGCGCCTGCTGCGATGGATAATCCACCCCATTCAAGGCCACATCGCCATCGCCCACGACTAGAATCGCGGATTCTATATCGCTGGAAGCCACGAAGTTCGTGTCTTGCGTTAAGTTGGTATAAGCAGACTCGAATTTGCCCTCCACTAGATACGCGGCCGCCTGAACCCCTGCATTATAAGCCGCTGGGTCAAAATCCTTGCCCGCAGAACTAAACGACAGCAGGGAAGGGGCTTTCGCCACCTGCGTATACTGACTGGTGCGCAATAAAGGCGTCTTGCGCAATGCAACGCCTGAAATCGTATCGATCGTGGAAACGAAACGACCGTAGACTGCATCCAGGTTCTTCGTGATCAAGTTCTTAGGGTTGCCATTCAATAGCGGGAAAGACGGCCAAGGCATCAGCTGGATGTTTGGCTTATTGCCCATATTGCCCACCTTCAAAGGAATCATCCCAGAAAGCTGCGCGTCCTTCACCAGGTTCGCATTGATGCGAAGACCATAATGGAACAGGATGTTTTCTAAACCCGTTTTGCGGGGACTAATTGCTAAGCCTTGATTCTCCAGCGTATCGATTTTCACGCCATCTACCAGGAACAAGGCCTTACCGCCTTTGACGATAAACTGATCGATTTTATAGGCATCTGATTCGCTGAATTCACGGGTGGGATTCAAGACGCAGATCGCATCCAAGCCGTCCAAGGTAGGAGAAGCCGCTAAGTCCACCGGGAATAGGTCATACTTGCGTTTTAAGCTATTCACCAGATCGATTTGGGCAATCGCTGGGGTAGACGAATATTCGACAAAGAAACCGACCTTCTTGCGCTCCTGAGGCAACAAGGTTTGGATCCCCTGCACGATCTCGTATTCTAATCCTTCGACAGACTGATTAATGATCTCCTCTGGACTCGCTAACTTGTTTCCTTTGAGCAAAAGCACGCCGGTTTTTAAGGCGCCTTTGGAAATAACCAAACCCGGAAAGACCAATTGCTGCACCTGCTTACCATTCTCCTTGTGAACTAAATTCGTAGGAGGAATGCCCAAGGAATCCAGTTGTTGTGTCAAAGAAGCACGCGCCTCTTCCGTAGGGTATTCATCGTAGACATCGATCACTTCCACCTCCATCTTCGCACTGGCGCTAGACTGCATGTCTGCGAGCAAGTCCAACGTTTCTTTTTGGAGACGTTTAAATCCTCCCGGCAAATCATCCCCTCCTAAATAAACTTGCACTAAAAGTGGCGCATCCAGGCTATTCAAGATGATCTCACTCGACTCACTCAGCGTGTACTTGCCGTCCTCGCTCAGGTCAAAACGTCCGCGCACATAGGGGCTCAACGCCATCAGAAGGACTCCGATGCCGATGAGGTAATATGCGCTAAAGCGTTTTAAGTGCGTCTTCATATAGGTGGTAAACAAGAAAAGCATCCCTTGCAGAATGCTTTTCTAATCGAAATTTCTAAATCCTAGTAGAACTTGTAGCGCTTGTCTACAATGTTCGCATTTTCTTTAATCGCTTCGTTAATGTAGAATGAAGAACGTTGTGTGTTCATCATTTGGATTTGGTTCTTGAAATTAGAGTAATCCGCTAAAGCTGGAGCAGGAGCACCGCCTAATTTCTCAGCGATAAACACCCCATTATCTCCTACGAATACTTTCGAACGCTTACCATTTTTCAAACCTGCGATACGACCTAAAGCAATCGCATCAGGACCCGCTGTATTTAACATTCCGCTAGCTAACGTAATATCTTGAACCGTTTCTACTAAAGCACCCGCGCCATAAGCTTGTGCGATTTGCTCTAATGAACCTTTCTTGTTCTCTAATTTCTTAGCAATCATTTCTCCTTTCAATTGATTGCGAACTAAAGCCGTTAATTCGATGCGGAAGTCTTCTACTTTCACATTCTCTTTCTCAGACTTACCCGTCACATAAGCAACGATGTATTGAGAATCTTGCTCAAATACTTTCTTAGAACCATCGCCTACCGCTGTATTGTCATCAAATGCCCAACGTACGATTTCACGTGCGTTCGATAAGTTATTCACCGCAGAAGCATTTTCTGTCAAACGCTCAGCACGCATCATAATCAAGTTGCGATCTTTTTTCAACGCCACTTCGAACGAAGCTAAGTTGCCATTTGCATTCGCAAACGCATCAGCCGTCGTGAACACTTTGTCCATTGTCGCTTGAGAAGGAGCAATCGTTTTGTTAATCGCTGCTAACTTGTAGCTCGTGTTTGTTTTCGCGTCTGTTACTTTCACTACATGGAAACCGAATTCTGTTTCTACGATTCCTGGCATTAAACCAGCACCATTGAAACCGAATAACGCTTTCTCGAATGACTTCGCCATTCCGCCGTTGTTTTTGAAGTATCCTAAGTCACCACCTTGTTGTGCGGTGCCGTCCATTCCGTTCATTTGGGCCAAAGTCTCGAAGCTCGCGCCTCCTTTAATTTGCGCCAAAATTCCTTCTGCACGTGTTCTCGCTTGCGCCTTCGCTGAATCCGACTTGTTCGCAGGTGCGATCAAGATGTGGCTAGCACGCATCGTGAATAAGGTATCTTTCTTCAACCCACCGTATTTGTAAATCGAATACGTTAAGCCATTTTTGAAAGGACCATAGATACCACCTACTTGGAAGGTAGCTAATTGCTCTTTCACACCTTCCGGAATTTCTGAGTAAGAAACTAAATACGGAGTACGTACATCTGAATTCAATACTGCAAACGCTGAATCATTTTGCGCTACTGCTAAATCCTTCGCTAACTTCTTGATTTGATTGTAGAACTCTACTGTATCTTGTTTCGTAGGAATCACTGGGAACGTAGCGTATTGGATAGAACGTGTGTTTGTTCCTTTAAACTCGTCTTTGTGTTTCGCTAAATACTCCTCTAATTGAGAATCTTGCACCTTAATGCTTGAATCAGGGATAGAGAAGAAAGGAACGAATAAGAATTTCGAATTGAACTTCGCTGTTTGCGCTTGGTATTCTTTCGCCGCATCAGCTTGAGTCACGTAGTTAGACATACGCATTAAGTTCTCGTATTTTGCACGGATACGATCTTGAGAGATAGACTTCTCAAAACGATCCCACGCTTGTTGTTGCTCTACTGGCAATGTTTTCAAGTTCTTTAAGAACTGAACCACGAAAGTCTTGTCGAATTGACCCGTTTGTGGGTTAGTGAATTGCTGACGAACAGATGGGTGGATGTTATTTCCTTGCACCATGTCGATTAATTCTTCATCAGAAACCTTGATTCCTAAGGCATCAAATTCTTTCTTGTAAGCGATGTCTAAGATTAATTGGTTCCAAACTTGATCACGAATCATGCTCGCTTCTTGCTCAGATGGACCTTTACCCGTTTGGGCTGTGTAATTCTGAGTAGCTTCTTCTACTTTCTTTTGGAAATCTTGGATCAGGATGCTTTCTCCAGCGATTTCACCTACTTCTTGCGAGTTAGACCCGAACAAAGAGGATTTACCTTGGAAAATATCACTTCCTACTAGGAACAATACTAAACTGATAGCAATCGCCGCCGCCGCTATTCCTGATTTCTCTCTAATTTTTGTAATTAATGCCATTATAAGGATAAATAATTGTTTTTACTCTCTATTTTTCTCTTGTGTTTTGAACAAAAGAAACGCAAAATAATCACATTTCTAGTTCAAAAGCAAGGGTTAATTTGCTAAAACCGTTTTTAAACTTTGTAAAAATTGATCCGCAATTTTTTGATCGATCGCTAAGCTCGGCAAAAGACGCAAGGTATGCTTCCCTGAATAACCGCAGAAGATATGTTCTTTAAACAATAAAGCATCTCTCACGGTCCCCACAGGCTGTTCTACCTCAATCCCGATCATCAAACCGCGACCTCTTACTTCCGTAATCCCAGGGATGCCTTTCAGCTCTTTCTGAATATAGTCACCTATCTTCGACGCATTCTCAATCAACTTTTCTTCTTGAATCACATCCAGCACCACATTCGCCGCCGTGCACGCTAAGTGATTCCCACCAAAAGTAGTCCCCAGCAAACCATAACTCGCCTGAATATGCGGCGCGATTAACACCCCACCAATGGGGAATCCATTCCCCATACCTTTAGCAGTAGTCATCATATCTGGATGAATCCCCGCAAACTGGTGCGAGAAAAACTGCCCAGAACGACCATAGCCACATTGCACCGAATCCAAAATCAATTGTGCTCCCGTCTCATCACAACGCTTTCTCAACGCCTGCAAAAACGCATCGCTCGCCACTTGAATACCTCCCACACCTTGAATTCCTTCCACGATCACGGCCGCCGTTTCCTCCGTAATCCCTGCTTCCAAGCCCTCCAAACCATTAAATGGCAAGAAACTCACGTGCGACGTATCATTAATAGGCGCTACAATGCTCGGATTATCCGTCACCGCCACCGCTCCAGCCGTTCTCCCGTGGAAAGCCTTCGAAAACGCTACCACCTTCTTACGACCCGTATGAAACGACGCTAATTTCAAAGCGTTCTCATTCGATTCCGCCCCTGAATTCGTTAAAAACAAAGTATAATTTTCGTATCCAGACACGCGACCCAGCTTCTCCGCCAGCTCTTGCTGTCCTGAAATGATGATCGAATTCGAGTAAAAGCCAATGTTGTTTAGCTGCTCCGTCATTCGCTTCACGTAAGTTGGATGCGAGTGTCCAATGGAAATCACCGCGTGACCACCATATAAATCCAGGTATTCCTGGCCATTTTTGTCCCACACCGTACTTCCTTTGGCTTTTACAAGCTCAATGTCGTAGAGGGGGTATACGTTGAATAGTTGCATAAACATTTAGATGATAGATAATAGAGTAGAGATAAGAGATGGTTTCGTTAGATTACAGAGTAGAGAGAGGAGATGGTTTTATCTCTACTCTATACTCTATAATCTCTACTCTAAAACCCAATGGCTTTTAATTTTAATCCAGCATCCTCGCTCCACCCCAGCATCAAGTTCATATTCTGAACCGCTTGGCCGGAGGCACCTTTGATCAAGTTGTCGATCACGGAGCTGATGAGGATTTGGCCCTCATGGACCTGTAAATGAAGAAAACACTTGTTCGTATTCACCACTTGTTTCACATCGACCGCTGCTGGGCTAAGGAAAACGAAGGGAGAATTCGCGTAGAAATCTTCGTATAGTTTTTCGGCCTGCTCCTGCGTCCCGCTGTAAGGCGTGTACACATTTGCCATAATCCCGCGCGAGAAATTGCCGCGGTAGGGGATAAAATGGATGGCTTTCTTCGTTCCTAATGTCTGTTTAATTTCTGCCAAATGCTGGTGCGTAAATGTCTTGTACACACTCACATTGTTATTTCTCCACGAGAAATGGCTAGTAGGCGAAAGCGATTGACCCGCGCCAGTCGAACCGGTGATGGCTGAAACGTGCACGTCTTCGGTGATTAGACCGGCTGCCGCTAGAGGCAAAAGGGCTAATTCGATGGAAGTGGCGAAGCAACCTGGGTTCGCGATTTTGGTAGCGGACTTGATTTTTTCTTTTTGAAATTCGGCTAAACCATAGACAAAGCCTTCGGATTCATCGCGGAAGTCCGTGCTTAAATCGATGATTTTCGTGTGCCAAGGAATGTCGTTCGCGGCTAAGAATTTCTTCGATTCGCCGTGCCCGGAACATAAAAAGAGGACGTCTACGGGTGTTAGGTCTTTACTAAAACGTAAATGCGTAGAGCCCAATAAATCCGTGTGCACATCCGAGATCAATTTTCCCGCCTGTGAATTCGATAAAATACAGGTCAAATGCACATCCGGGTGATTCACTAAGATTCTTAGTAATTCGCCTCCAGTGTAGCCTGCGGCCCCTACGATTCCGATCTTTGCCATCTTATTGTTCGTTCACTTTCCGGTGGATCATCGTTTGGTTTGACGCGATTTTCGAGAATCCTCTCACATCGTCACCTGTCCACGCTTTGTTCATTTCTCCGTACGCCCCAAAAACAGACGACATCAAATCATATTTCGATTCCATTCCCGTCACCATAAATTGATAAGGAGATAAGGTCACGTAAACCGTTCCCGTCACATTTCCTTGCGTATCCGCTAAGAACGTTTCGAAATTACGCATCACCGGCTCTAGGAATTGACCTTCGTGCAATAGCGTTCCGTACATATCACCGATGTTTTGTTTCCAATACAATTGGTGCTTCGTCAATACGTGTTTCTCTAATAAATGGTGTGCTTTAATGATGATCAAAGGCGCAGGAGCCTCAAAGCCCACACGTCCCTTAATCCCGATGATCGTATCACCCACGTGGATGTCACGACCGATCGCGAAAGCACCCGCTCTTTCCGTTAACTCCCGAATCGCAGCGACAGTCGATGGGAATTTCTTTCCATCTAAACCGACTAATTGACCCGCTTCGAATTGCAAGCTGATTTTCTCAGGAGCAGTCTTGGTTAATTGCGTAGGCCAAGCCTCTTCTGGTAAATAACCGTCTGAAGTCAAGGTCTCTTTTCCACCCACGGATGTGCCCCAAAGGCCTTTATTGATCGAATAAGTCGACTTGTGCCATTCTTGCACCACTCCTTTCGATTTTAAGAATTCGATTTCTGCTTCTCTCGATAATTGCAAGTCGCGGATAGGCGTGATCACCTCGCACTCCGGTGCTAGGATTCTGAACACAACATCGAAGCGAACTTGGTCGTTACCCGCACCTGTACTTCCGTGCGCGATGGCTTTGGCTCCTAATTTGGCAGCATACTTAGCGACTGCCGTAGCTTGAAAAACGCGCTCAGCAGAGACTGAAAGGGGATACGTGTTGTTTTTTAAGACGTTTCCGTACACTAAATACTTCAAACAATCCTGGTAGTATTCCTCCACCACATCTAAGGTCACGTGCGAAGTCACACCCAACGAAAAGGCTTTCTCCTCGATCGTTTTTAACTCCGCCGGAGAGAAACCACCCGTGTCCACTAAGGCCGAGTGCACTTCCATGCCGCGTTCTTCCGTTAAATATTTCACACAAAAGGAGGTGTCTAAACCACCACTAAACGCTAGAATTACTTTAGGCTTGCTCATATTATTTCTATTTTGCCTTCTTTGTGAAAGGCTGTAATAATTTTTCTTTAAACTTCTTTAGACGCGTGAAATCGGCGATATTCTTCAAGAATAGCCATTTCTCGTCTTTCTCTTCTGTTGTTTTCTTATCCGGATTCTCTGGATCATAAATCATTCCCGTACATAAACAGATCTTGCGCTCCGTTCTCGTCAGAATGTCAAAATTCACACAAGACTCACAACCTTTCCAAAAATTATCGTCTACCGGTAATTCCGCAAAAGTCGTAGGTTCATAACCTAAGTCCGAGTTGATTTTCATCACTGCTAGGGACGTGGTGATACCAATGATTTTAGCATCTGGATAGCGGCTGCGCGATAATTCGAAGGCTTTCATCTTCACGGCTTTGGCCACCCCATACTGGCGGTAGCTAGGCTTGACGATCAAACCGGAGTTCGCGACAAACTTGCCGTGTTGCCAGGTTTCAATGTAACAGAAACCCACAAAAGAGCCGTCCACGTCATCGGTTGCGATGATCGCTTTGCCTTCTGACATTTTTTCTTGAAGGTATTCTGGGGTACGCTTGGCAATTCCGGTTCCGCGGGCTTTGGCTGATTCAGCCATCTCGTGGCAGATGGATTCGGCTAGGGCGAAATGTTGTTCGCTAGCCACTTGAACGGTATATTTATTCATTTAAGAACGTAAAAAAGAATGAAACAAATTATACAAACACCTTTAGGGTATCAGACCCGGAAGATGAATCGTCTCCTTCGTCGAAGAGGAGAGGTGGAGTAATAATTTGAATTAGTAAACGTCATTCTTTAGTTTTGCCAAAGCTTTGTCACGTGACAACCGCATTTAAGGGTCGAATTTCGTGAAATCTTCGTTTAAATCCCAATAATCAAGTAATTATTTCATGGAAGCCTCCACGCCACTCACCGCCGAAACCCTTGTCTATGCTTACGCATCAGGTATGTTTCCGATGGCGGAAGAGACGGGAGAGATTTTTTGGTATAGCCCAGACCCTAGAGCGATCATTCCCATTCAGAGTTATAAGCCTGCCAAATCGCTGAAGCCCATCATCAACCAAAAACGCTTCGAGATCCGCGTAGACACCTGTTTCGAGCAAGTCATGCGCAATTGTGCCTTGCCCCGTCCTACGGAAGATGAAACCTGGATTTCCGAAGAATTGATCGCAGCCTACACGGAATTACACCGCATGGGATTAGCCCATTCAGTGGAGGCCTGGCAAGAAGATAAACTAGTGGGAGGTCTGTATGGCGTTTCTTTAGGGGCGGTATTTTTTGGCGAATCGATGTTCTCCTTTGTCTCTAATTCCTCTAAAGTCGCCTTTCATTATTTGATCCAAATCCTGCGCGAACAAAACTACCAGTTATTGGATTCACAATTCATGAACGATAACGTATTGCGTTACGGCGCCATCAATATTCCCCGTTCAGCTTACATAAAAAGACTCGCCAAAGCGCTAAAAAGCACCTGCGACTTTCAGAAACCCACAATTTAACGTAAATTGCGGCATGTCTAGGCCCATTCTTGTCATCAAATTCGGTTCGTCATCTATCACCCACAAGAACGGGGAGGTGAATGAGCAGACGTTGGAAAAGATCGCAGCCCAGGTTTCTAGCCTCGCAAAAGACTACCACATCGTCCTAGTTTCCTCCGGAGCCGTGGCCGCTGGGAAAGCCTTTTTGACGAATTACAAAGGCACGCTTTCAGAACGAAAAGCCGCAGCAGCGATCGGAAATCCGATCCTCATTGCAAAATACAACCAGTATTTCTCAAAATATGGCATCGCCATCGCCCAATCGCTTTGCGAACGCCACCACTTTTCGAACCGCGAATCTTTCCTGCAATTAAAGGAAACCTACACGGAACTTTGGAAAAGCAATGTCATTCCCATCGCAAACGAAAATGACGTTGTCTCAAACACCGAACTTAAATTCTCTGACAACGACGAACTCGCGACTTTAATCGCGACCGGTTTTGGCGCAGAAAAACTCTTAATATCTACTTCCGTAGGCGGCCTCTTAGACGCAAACGGCGAAATCATCCGCCACGTCCCTAAGATCGACGCCTCCACTTTATCCGTCGTTTCCTCCGATACCTCATCTACCGGTTTAGGCGGCATGATCTCGAAACTAACGTTCACCCGCCTTGCCATGCGCTTAGGTATCAAAGTCGTGATTTTTGGATTAGATAACGCAGGCGGAATCGTAGACGCCCTACATGAAAAAATAGGCACGGTCTTCGAAGCAGGCAAAGCCAGCTTAACCGCCCGCCAAAAATGGCTCGCCGCCGGCAGCCTCATCACCGGCAAAGTCGTCCTCGACAAAGGCGCCGTCAAAGCCATCACTTCTCGCAAAAGCCTTCTATCCGTAGGCATCACTGAAATCTTAGGTGATTTCATGAAAGGCGAGGTCATCGAATTACTAGACTCCACTAAAACTCCATTTGCCATTGCTAGGGCTAGATGTTCGAAGGCGGAGCTGGAGGAGGCGAAGAGTGGGGTGGAGGTAGCGAATGCTGACGATATAGTTTTGATTTAATATTCGAAAATGGTCTGCGCCATATAGTTTTGATTTGACCGGCCAAAGTGGTCTACGCCATACTTTATGCCGGTCAAATCAAAACTATTCTCTTTCTGAATTAAATCAAAAAAGGCGCCATCAGCGCCTTTTTATCTATACTCTCTACTCTATAATCTCTACTCTATTTAAGCGATCACCACCGCTCTCCCACTTTCCACATCCTGCTCCACCGTCTTGTACTTCACATCTTCTTTGATGCTTCCGTCAGCGTATTGAACCGTCACGCGTTGGTTACGATCTGCGATTTTGATGGCTTGGCGAGGTGCCGCGCGTTCTACTGAAGGAGTGGAAGGATCGTGGTATTCCTCTTGTGCGCCGGCTAGGCCACCCAATAGAGAAGAAATCGCATCGTCTTTGCTCATTTGCAATTTAGGTGCTTTCTCTTTCGGTGCTTTGGCAGTCGATTGATTCGTTTGTTGAACTGCTGGAATTTCGGCTTTGATCACAAAGCTGATGGTATCCATGTTCACGCGGGCTACGAAACGTTGGAACAAGTTCACGGATTCGAATTTATAGATCAATAAAGGATCTTTTTGTTCGAATACCGCATTTTGAACTGATTGTTTCAAGTCATCCATCTCGCGTAAATGCTCTTTCCACTCTTGGTCGATCAGTGATAAGGTGATGAATTTCTCCATCTCTTTGACCACCTCTTTACCTTGTGTTGAAATCGTTTTATCTGCATCTACGACGATACCTGTGGTCATTTGGCCATTGCTAATCGGCACTTGAATGCCAGAATAACCGTGTTGTTTCGCTTCTTGAGCCACCTGAATGACCTGGGAGGCGATGACCTCGTTTTTCGACTTATAATGTTGCTCTGCGGCTAGGAATAATTGTTCCGTTCTTTGGTCATTATTCAATTTATTGAATGCCAAAGCATCGAATGGAGGCTCCATTCCTAATAACTCGATCGTTTTCAATTCGAAATCATCGTAGCTTGTAAACTGCGTCGCGATGTCGCGGCACACGTCGAACAAGATGTTGACGATATCCAATGATAGTCGCTCGCCTAAAAGGGCGTTTTGACGACGTTTGTAGATGGCATTACGTTGGTAATTCATCACGTCATCATATTCTAATAGACGTTTACGAATGCCAAAGTTATTCTCTTCCACCTTCTTCTGTGCTCTTTCAATCGACGAGGTAATCATCGAGTGTTGAATCACTTCGCCTTCTTCCATTCCCAGACGATCCATCACTTTCGCGATACGGTCTGAACCGAAAAGACGCATCAAGTTATCCTCTAAGGAAACAAAGAACTGTGACGAACCCACATCCCCTTGACGACCCGCACGACCACGCAACTGGCGATCGACGCGACGTGATTCGTGGCGCTCGGTACCGATGATCGCAAGACCACCCGCCGCTTTAGATTCTACACTTAATTTAATATCGGTACCACGACCCGCCATGTTCGTAGCGATCGTTACCTTGCCTGACTGACCCGCTTCTGCGACGATTTCTGCCTCGCGAGCATGTTGTTTGGCATTCAATACATTGTGTTGAATCTTACGAATCGTTAACAAACGGCTCAATAATTCCGAGTTCTCTACCGAAGTCGTACCTACTAGGACAGGACGTCCGCTGGCTACTAATTCTTGAATCTCTTCCGCCACCGCGTTGTACTTCTCGCGCACCGTGCGGTACACTTTATCCTCGTGATCCTTACGTTGAATGACACGATTCGTAGGAATCGAAACGACATCTAGTTTATAGATCGTCCAAAACTCGCCCGCTTCCGTCTCCGCCGTTCCCGTCATACCGCCTAATTTGTGGTACATACGGAAATAGTTTTGGAGGGTAACCGTGGCATAGGTTTGGGATGCATCTTCTACATTCACACCTTCCTTCGCCTCAATCGCCTGGTGCAAGCCATCCGAATAACGGCGGCCTTCCATCACACGACCCGTCTGCTCATCCACGATCTTCACCTTGCCATCTACTAAGATGTATTCTGTATCCTTCTCGAATAGGGTATAGGCCTTCAATAACTGGCTCACCGTGTGAATACGGGATGCTTTCTCGTTGTATTCTTGGATTAATTGCTCCTTCGCGCCTAAACGGTCAGCGTCAGATAATTCCTTGTTTTGCTCTATCTTGTTTAAATCGATAGACAAATCCGGAAGTACGAAGAAGTTCGGATTCTCGGTGTTGCCACTCATAAATTCCAATCCTTTCTCGGTCATCTCCACCTGGTTGTTCTTCTCCTCGATCGTGAACAATAACGGCGCTACTGCCTCTGGCATCAACTTTTGGTTGTCTGCTAGGAACGTACTTTCCGTCTCGTTCATCAATTGCTTCATTCCGTTTTCGGAAAGGAACTTGATCAATGGCTTCGACTTAGGTAAACCTTTGTAGGCACGGTATAGGGCCAAACCACCCTCTTTCTTATCACCAGCGGCAATCAATTTCTTCGCTTCCACTAAGAAGTTCTGAACGATCTGCTTCTGCGCTTCTACTAATTTAAAAATACGCGGCTGGAACGTTTCAAATTCTTGTTCGTCACCTCTTGGAATCGGCCCAGAGATAATCAATGGCGTTCTCGCGTCATCGATTAACACGGAATCGACCTCATCGACCATCGCGAAATGGTGTGGTCTTTGGACTTGATCCTCTAAACTACGCGCCATGTTGTCGCGCAAGTAATCAAAGCCAAATTCATTATTCGTACCATACGTAATGTCCGCCATGTAAGCGACACGACGCTCTTCTGTATTTGGTTCGTGCTTATCGATGCAATCCACTTTTAAGCCGTGGAATTCGAACAATGGCGCGTTCCATTCGGAGTCACGTTTCGCTAAGTAATCATTCACCGTTACTAAGTGAACCCCGCGTCCCGCTAAGGCATTTAAATACGTAGGAAGGGTAGAAACGAGTGTTTTTCCTTCCCCCGTACCCATTTCAGAAATCTTTCCTTGGTGTAATACGATACCCCCGATTAGCTGCACATCGTAGTGCACCATATCCCAGGTAATTTCATTTCCGGCGGCTAACCATTGATTTTTCCAAATTGCTTTCTCGCCCTCAATCACCACATTTTTCTTCTTAGAGGCGATGAATTTATCTTCTACCGTTGCAGAAACAACTAATTGCTTGTTCTCTGTGAAACGACGTGCCGTTTCTTTCACCACCGCGAAGGCTTCTGGCAAGATTTCCATCAATACGACCTCTAAGCGTGAATTACGCTCTAGTTGAAGGGCATCGATTTCTTGGAAAAAACGGTCTTTCGCATCTACATCTTCTGTTTCTTCTGCAGAGGTATGTAGGGAAGTAATTTGATTATCTATATCGGATAAGAAAGCGGCGATGCGCGATTTGAATTCCGCTGTTTTACCGCGTAATTCGTCATCGGACAAGCTGGCTAACTTAGCGTACTCGTTTTTTATATTCTCAACGATAGGCATCAACGCTTTAATGTCGCGCTCTGATTTCGTGCCAAAAATTTTCGTTACCGATTTACTGATGAATGAAATCATTATAATATTCTGTGCTTGTTAGGCGTTTGGAAAAATGAAAAGGCAATTTACCAATTTGAATTTTTATCCTAACTATAATCGATAAATTAATCCGAAAAAATGTTAGAATCCAATCAAAATTAGTTGATTTGTAAATTAATCTCCTCAACAAAATGTCAGACGTTCCAGTTCCACCGCGCAGAGCTCCCCGTAAAAAATTAAAAATGCCCCTTTTCGGAGGAATGGGTGGCGGCGCATCGGCGAATAAGGACGACTTCTTTGGCAAAAACTTTGGCTCTATTCTGATCGCTATGACGGGAATGGCCTTCGCGGCACAGATTTTCTTGCCTAACATTTGGGCTGAAAAAGTTTTTAACGAAGCAGACGAAATCACGGAGATGACCTGGAATGGATCCATCCGCAAGAAATACACCGACGCAAAATACAAGAGTGAAATCCATTATTACCTAGTGATCAAAGGGGAGAAGGGTAAAAAACAGATCGTGGATCTAGTCGACGCGGATCCAGTTTTCTTTGATCAAATCGCCGTTCCTCAGCGCGTAAGCAAAGCCGCGAATTCATTGGATGTCCGCGTGCAACGTTTTTCAAAGCCGGACACCACTTTGCGAATTAAATTTATCAAGTAAATATGGCAGTTTGGAATGTAACCCATGTGAGTCATTTGTTAGGGAGAACGCTCTTCGGGTATTCTAAGAATGACTTATCTGTTGCTCAGGGCTATGGTTCATTCGCCGACTTAGTGGATTTAGCCCTATTAAAAGATAACCCAGCACCAGCCGCTCCTAATACATGGGTGAATACCACACCAGCAGCGTCACAAACGACTTCCGGTGAGACAGGTACTTGGTACCGAGAATTCAATTATTGGTGGTTCAAATTGATGTACAAGGAGGGCCTGAATATGCAGGAGAAAATGGTGCTCTTCTTGCACAATCACTTTGCTAATGAGCGCGATAAAGTCGTATATCCCCAAAACATGTACGCACAAAATGCCCTGTTTAGAAAATATGCCTTTGGTAATTTCAAACAGCTAGTAAAAGAGATTTCGATTGATCCAGCGATGCTCATCTATTTAGATGGCCACAACTCCCGAGGGTCAGCACCTAATGAAAACTATGCGAGGGAGCTCCTCGAGTTATTCACCATGGGCATTGGGAATTATTCAGAAACAGACATTAAACAAGCCGCGAAAGTATTGTCCGGATGGCAAGTTAGTGGTTTGAGCGCTACGTTTGTCGCCTCAAGATGGTACACTGAATCGTCGGTGATGATTTTGGGAAAAACCGCGAAATTCGATATTAACTCGTTAGTTGATCATATTTTTGACCAAAAAGCCACGGCGGAATTCCTCTGCCGAAAACTCTATCAGGAATTTGTTTACTACAAACCGAACGAAACTTTTGTCCTACAAATGGCCGCTGTTCTTCGTTCGAATAATTACGAAATAAAGCCCCTGTTAAAATTCTTATTCACCTCGAATGAATTTTATACTCCTGCCTATATCGGAAGTAAAATCAAGAACCCTACGGAATTAATGGTAGGTGCCGCGAAGCTTTTAGAATTGCCTGCGCCAGATTATATCAATATGTATGAGATGGCCAAAGTCCTTCAAATGCAGCTTTTCCAACCGCCAAACGTAGCAGGCTGGCCAGGTCAGCGGGAATGGATCTCCTCCACCACTTATTCCTACCGGGGAGGATTTACGGATTCTTTAATCACAGGAAAGCGCTATAATGGCGTGGCGGTGACCGGAAAATTGGTTCCGGTTCTTTTTGCCCAAACATTCAACAATTCAGAAAAGGCGGTGGAATTCGTTGACGATGTCTGCCTCTTATTTTTAGCTTTTCCGCCTACAGTAAAAAAGAAAGCATTTTTACTGGAAACCTTATTAGGTGGAACCATCGTTAAAAACTGGTCTACCTACACTCCAGGAGCTAATGTGAATTTGCAGCAATTTTTCAAAGCGGTCATGCGCCTACCTGAATTTCAACTCTGCTAAAAATGAAGAAGGAACTAACTAGGTCTGAGTTTTTACGGCGGATGGCGCTTCTTTCGGGAGGGGTCGGATTAGGCATTTCGGGTATTCCCGGGCAGGCCTACGCCGCATTGCCTGCTGGTTTAGCGGCCTCTGTGCCTGCAGGAAATGCGTTAGTGATCATTCAATTGTCTGGGGGGAATGACGGATTAAATACGGTGATTCCAGCGGAAAACGATACGTACTTTGCGAAAAGACCAGACATCGCGATCAAAAAAGTCGACGCGCTTGCCCTTAAAAATGGGATGTATTTGCATCCTTCGATGACGGGAATAAAATCCTTGTATGATCAAGGAAATGTGGCAATAGTCCAAAGCGTAGGCTACGCAAATCCGAACCGTTCCCACTTCCGCGCCACCGACATCTGGAATACCGGATCGGATGCGAATGTAGTCTGGGAGGAAGGCTGGGCGGCACGTTATTTGGCTGAAAAATACCCTGCATACCCCATTTCGATGCCTGCTCACCCCATGGCCATCCAATTAGGTTCCGTAGAATCCCTACTATTTCAATCCGACATCGGTCGATTCGGTACGGTTTTCGAAGATCCAGCCCTTTTCTATCAGCTTGTTTCCGGAACTTTAGCGGATGATGAAATCCCGCCAGCGACCTTAGCTGGGGATGAATTAGCCTTTTTGAAACAGATTTCTAGTGCCTCAATTCAGTATTCGACCGTCATCCGAGATAGCGCATTAAAGGGAGCGAACTCCATGACTTATCCAGCGACCAATCTAGCAAAACAACTCGGAATCGTTGCAAAACTCATCACAGGAGGACTTGAAACTCCGGTGTATTTATGCACGATCGGTGGATTTGATACACACGCGAATCAGTTAAATCAGCATGCGAATCTGTGGAAACAAATATCTGATGCGGTAGCGGCCTTTCAAAAAGATCTAAAAACCCAAAACAAGGCAGACAAGGTGACGCTGATGACCTTCTCGGAATTTGGGCGTCGGGTAAATCAAAACGGCACTACCGGAACCGACCATGGAACAGCGGCACCGCTATTTGTGATTGGAAATACCGTGCGCGGAGGCCTAATAGGCGATAATCCGAATCTGGCGAACCTAGATTCCAACGGCGATTTAAAACCTAATTTTGACTACCGCCAAGTCTATTCAACCGTATTGTCTGATCATTTAGGCTTGTCCACCACGAGCACTGCCGGTATTTTCAAAAAGTCGTTTGATCGCTTACCCATCTTCTTGAATTCGCCGCTCATTGCGGAGGCCGGAGTTAAAGTCACCCTGCTCGATCCAGCGCCTAATCCAGCCTCCGAACAAGTTCGTATTCAATTTGCGGTCTTCGAAGCGATGCGCGTGGAACTAGCCTTGTTCGATATGCAAGGTCAAAAAGTAGGATCGATTTATGCCGGCGAAGTGCCGAGCGGAACCTATACCTATCCAGTAGATGTAACGCAATTCCCGGCGGGCACGTATTTAGTCAGCTTGGCTGCCTCTACGGGTGCAAGAATTACCAAACGATTAATCATAGTAAATTAGAATCAGATGCTTATCTTTGTAGATTGATGAAAAAGAACCTCTATTTATTGCTTTTATTATCGTTGTTTAGCTTGTCCGCAAGCGCGCAACGCTGGTCATACGGTGCTGGTTTAGGAGGATCCCTCTATCACGGAACGTGGGCTAACTGGCATACTTTACCTAATGACAAGGAGATGGCCATGACGCGTCCCGCTTTAAATCTGCAAGTGCGTTATCAAAACAGTCCTACTTTTGCTTATCGACTTCAAGCCGTGTTTACGGATTTGAAAGGTGGCACAGGAAATCGCGTTTCTCCGGTGACAGTGGCCCTTCCAGTGACGAATTTTGCCACGTCTATTTTTGGATTAGACGCTTTAGTGGAATATAATTTCTTGAATTACCAAAACTCGGTTAGACGTGTAAACAACTGGACTCCGTATTTATATGCGGGTGTTTCTTCGGTTTTTGCCAAAGTAGCCGGTTCCCAAGATGGGGTAGGTTTCAAGACCAATACGAAAATGAATTATGCCTTACCTTTCGGGGTAGGGGTGAAATACCAATTATCACCTAGCTGGGGAATTCAATTCGATTTAGGTGCGAGAAAGACTTTTACAGATGCGCTGGATCGTCCTTTGTCCGATGGAGAAGCATCGTTTAATTTAACGAAAGGGGATCAGTTTTTGAATTCTTCCTTCACCGTTACCTACACGATTCAGTCGGTTTTTTGTCCTACCTATTAACAAGTTTTAATTGGATAGGGTGGTCAATATGACTACATTTGCCCCTTATTGAATACAAATCCTTTAGAAATTGAAAGAGTTAATTGATCTACGTAATGTTCCAGTTCACATCGCCGTTATTATGGATGGTAATGGACGCTGGGCAAAGCAACAAGGGATCATGGATCGTGTTTTTGGACATAGATCTGCCTTGAAAGCAGTGCGGGAGACGATCGAGGGCTGTGGAGAATTAGGCGTACAGTTTTTGACTTTATATGCCTTTTCTACCGAGAATTGGAATCGTCCTAAAGCAGAAGTAACGGCGTTAATGACGCTGTTAGTGAGTGCAATTAAGGATGAATTGCCCGGAATGATCCAGAAGGATATTCGCCTTAAGGCAATCGGGGATTTAAGTAAATTACCTGCTTCTTCTCGTGCTGAATTAGAAAAGGCGATGGAGAAAACAGCAAACAACAAGGGTTTGACCTTGAATTTAGCACTTTCCTATTCTGGTAAATGGGATATCGTGCAAGCAACGCAGCAAATAGCGGAGAAAGTAAAAAGTGGCGAATTAAACGCAGCATCCATTAATGCTGATACGATAAATAAATACCTGTCTACGGCGGGAATGCCTGATCCTGATTTAATGATTAGAACGGGAGGAGACCACCGGATTAGTAATTTTATGCTGTGGCAATTAGCCTATGCAGAGTTGTATATTTTTGAAGATTTGTTTTGGCCTGATTTTAGAAAAGAACATCTAAATGAAGCGATTATAGACTTTCAAATGCGTGAGAGACGTTTTGGAAAGATAAGTGAACAATTAAATTAAGGGCTGAGGCCCCCGTATGAAAAAATCAATTGCCATCCGATTAAAGAATAACCGTAGCCTCTTTTTGGGCCTACTCATTTTTATCCTAGGAGCGTATTCTGCCTCTGCCCAAATTTTGGGTGGCGCTCGTTCCCTCAGTTCAGCACTTCCTGAAACGAATTTCTCGTATGCAGATCCGAAGGAATATACCATTGCGGATATTCAAGTAACGGGTTCTCAGTTTTACGATGGAACTTCGATGATTAACATCTCAGGCCTTCAGGTAGGAGATAAAATCAAGGTGCCAGGAGAAGCGATTGGTGCAGCGATTCGCAAGATTATGAATCAAGGGATCTTGGACGAAGTGCAGATCTATGCGACGAAAGCGGAAGAAGGAAAGATTTGGCTAACGATTGAGTTAAAAGAACGCCCTCGTTTATTCTCTATCAAATACACGGGAATCAGAAAAGGGGAGCAAGAGGCGCTGAATGAGAAGATGAAGACCTATAAAGGGAAAATCATCACCGAGACGCTTCGTAAAAACTTAGAATTGACAATTCGTAAATATTACCAAGAAAAAGGACGCTTAAACGCAAAAACGAAGTCGACCATCAAGACGGATTCGATGCGCGGTAACAATGCGATTTTGCAAGTGACGGTCGATAAGGGCGAGAAAGTGAAAGTGCATAAAATCATCATTAACGGTATCGATGAAAGTCAACGTTCGTTGATTTTACGTAAGATTAAGAATACAAAGCAGATTCGCTTTGGCCGTATCTTCAAGCCGTCTAAATTCGTTCCTAAGAAATGGGATGAAGACAAAGAAAAGTTACTAGCGGCGATGAATAAATTAGGTTACCGTGATTTCCAATTGAAGTCTGATTCCATTGGTAACTTCAACAAGGAGTCCATTAACCTAGTTTTAAACATTGAGCAAGGTCGTAAATACTATTACAGAAGCATTCGTTTTGAAGGTAACTACATCTATCCTGATTCCGTTTTACACGACGTATTAGGGGTAAAGAAAGGTGATGTATACAATACAGAAGAATTAGACAAGAAAATGAACTCGAATCCGGGGGAGGATTTAAGTTCCGTTTACATGGATAATGGGTATTTATACTACCGCGCAGAGCCAGTTGAAACGGCAATTGAAGGGGATTCCATCGATTTGACCATTCGTATTTCTGAGGGAAAGCAAGCCACGATTAACAAGGTAACCTTGAATGGTAATACAAAGACATCTGATCACGTAGTGATGCGGGAGATTCGTACCTTACCAGGTCAGAAATTTAATAAGTCTGCGATTATTCGAACGGTCCGTGAGCTTTCGACCATCGGTTACTTTAATCCAGAGAAAATCAGCCCTAATCCAGTTCCACGCCCAGATGGAACGGTAGATATCGAGTACAATGTAGAAGAAAAACCATCTGATCAGATTGAACTTTCTGGAGGCTGGGGAGGCTATATAGGTTTTGTTGGTACTTTGGGGGTTGTGTTCAATAACTTCTCGGCGAAGAATATCTTTAATCCTAAGTCCTATCATCCATTGCCTGCAGGTGATGGCCAAAAGTTAGCCGTCAAATTCCAAGCAAACGGAGCGGCTTACCAGAATTATAGTTTAACCTTTACAGAACCTTGGTTAGGTGGTAAAAAGCCTAATTCGTTCTCCATTTCATTGAATAGTAGTATTTCATATCCTTACCAATTTCAATCCGCGAGTATGGGAGGATATGGTAGCGGTTATGGAAGTAGTTATGGAAGTGGCTATGGTGGTTACGGCGGCTATGGTGGAGGTTATGGCAGTGGCTATGGTAGCTACGGTGGTTATTCTGTGCCTGATTCCTTAAAAAGTGCTCACTTTAACGTGACAAGTTTAACCTTAAGTTTAGGAAAGCGTTTGAAATGGCCAGATGATTATTTCTCATTAAGCCATTCTATCTCCTTTGCGAAGTACGATGTGGATCGTTATTACACGTGGGCTTATCCACAGGGTATCTCAACGTCTGTGACCTTTATGACGAACTTTTCTCGTAACAGTATTGATAATCCTACGTTCCCTCGTTCGGGATCGAGTTTCTCATTGACAGGTTCATTGACTCCTCCTTATTCCTTGTTAGGAGGGAACAAGGATAATCTGTTGATTGAGTACCATAAGTGGATGATGGATGCGAGCTGGTTTAGTCCATTAGTGGGTAAATTCATCTTGCATACGCGTGCTCACTTAGGTTTCTTGGGTTCATATGGCGGAAAAGAGACGACTCGTTTTGAGCGCTTTGACTTAGGTGGTTCGGGTATGGTGCAAGGTTTCTCCTTTAACCGCGATATCGTAGGTTTAAGAGGGTATAAAGACCGCGTTATTGGGCCATCGGGTTCGTATGGTAATGGGGGAGTTGCCTATAACAAGTTTGTCATGGAAGTACGTTATCCAGTATCCTTAAATCCATCGGCAACGATCTTCTTGTTAGGATTTGCGGAAGGCGGGAATAACTTCGCTTCGTTAAGCGAATACAGTCCGTTTAATTTATACAAGGCGGCTGGATTTGGTGCACGTATTTTTATGCCGGCATTCGGGATGATCGGAATTGACTACGGAATGGGCTTTGATAAGCCACGTCCGGGAGATACAGATTTTGGTCGTCAAGCCTTTACCTTCTCTATCGGACAACAACTTAGATAATCCCCATGCGTTTGCTGCTGACAATTCTGGGTATTTTGCTGTTTGCGAGCTCGAGCTTTGCACAAAAATTCGGTTATGTCGACACGGAGTTCATTACATCTAAGATGCCGGAGTATGCCAAAGCGCAGCAGCAAATCGACCAGAACACCAAGACCTGGTTAGCGGAGGTTGAAAAGAAAAAGCAAGAGCTAGAGAAGCTTGAAAAGGAATTTAAGCTAGAGGAACTCCTGTTAACGGAGGATTTAAAGCAGCAAAGATTATCAGCCATACAAGCTAAAGGTAAGGAAGCGAAGGCTTTTGAGAATCAGGTTTTTGGTGCGGAGGGTGAGTTATTTAAACTAAAGCAAACGGCCTATAAATCGATTTTAGATCAAATATCGAAAGCGATTGAAAAAGTAGTTAGAGCGAAACGCTTAGACTTCATCTTTGATAAGGCAAACGACGGATTGGTTTTATTGTATACGAATCCTGTCCACGACTACTCTGACTATGTTTTAGAGGAATTAGGTTTAGAGTTAGATCCTAATTTGGTAGAAAAAACAAAGAAAGAAGAGGCGCAAGAGCAGAAAAGTCCTAAAAAGAATTAATTTTACCCTAAATAATACAGAGAACACAAACAAATTATTAATACACATGAAAAACAAGTTTATTTTGGCCGCAGGCCTACTTTTCGGATTAGCTGCTTTGCCTGCTACGGCTCAAGTAAAAATCGGATTCATCTACCAAGAGAAAATTTATAGCCAAATGCCAGAGGCTAAGCAAGTAGAGGAAGATTTGAAAAACACAGAGAAGCAATACCAAACATTGATTCAAGCGAAAATCAAAGATTTCCAAGATAAAGCAGCGGTATACGAGAAGTTACCAGCGAACACGTCTGATATCATCAAGCAAGACAAAGAGAAAGAATTACAAAACTTGCAAACTTCGATTCAGGAATTTCAGCAAAATGCACAAACTTCGATCCAAAAGAAGCAAGCTCAGTTGTTACAACCAGTGGTGAAGAAGATTGAAGAAAACATGCACGCAGTAGCGAATGAGAACGCCTATACATTTGTATTCAACAACTACGAGCCAGGTACAGGTGCTAACCCTGTGTTATTGCACTTCCCAGCGGAGGCAGATATCTCTGACTTAGTATTGAAGAAAATGGGTATTACTCCACGTCCAGCAGGTGCGCCAGCTCCAGCGGCGGCGGCTCCAGTAGCAGCACCAGCTGCGAAACCAGCTGCTCCTAAGAAGTAATTCTGACAGCCTTTATTCAAGAAGCCCGATCGAAAACGATTGGGCTTCTTTATGCCCTGAAATACTGGATGGTTTGCAAGATGGAAATTGTTCCGATCACCCCCAGCACAATGTAATGAAAGTATTTTTCTGGAATGTAGGCAAGTATCCTTTTGCCTAGGTAAGATCCTAAGATGGCGATAACAATCAGAAAAGGAATCAGTATAAGGTGTTCTTGTGTAAAATAACCTTGTAGGATATACACCACCGCACGGCTAGAATCTACCCCTAAATCAATCAAAGCAGACGTGGCGATGAAGATGTCTTTTTCTAGGCCAAAAGCCGCCAAAGTAATTCCTCTAATCGCACCACCTGTTCCGATTAAGCCAGCTAAAAAGCCTGAAATCACACCTCCTGTGTACAGATTAAAATTGCTCTGTTTGATCTTTTTTCCTGCGCCTGAGATCAAGAATACGGTTAAACCAAGGATGATGAGGTTCATGCATAATTCGATCTCTTTTAAGGGAATAATAGAAGTTAAATAAGCCCCTAGAATGACAAAGAGTACGGCAGGGATGCCTAGTTTCAGGGCGATGGTTTTATCTATCCCTTTTTGGAATAAAAAAATCTTCGAGAGATTGCTGAAAACATGGAAAACGGCTGTGATGCCTAAGACTAATTTGAAATCAATGAAAATGGATGCCAAAGGAACGAATAGGATGGAGGAACCGAATCCGCTGATCGTGCCTATGATCTCCGCTAACAAGGCTAATAAAAAGAAGAGATAAAAGCCTTGGTTCATGTTTATTCGTCTTTTAGGAGAAACTTGTTTTGGAAAAACAAGATAGCCATTACCCCACAAAAGATGGCGGCATCAGCGAAATTAAAGATAGGCGTGGAATAATACGACCCACCCCAAAGAGGAATCCAAGATGGTAAAGTGCCCTCATAAAAATCCGCAAAGAACATATCAATCACTTGACCATGGAACCAGCTCATCGGCGCGCCTGCTGGTGCATTATTAAACCAAACCCCGTAAAATACGGAGTCAATCAAATTTCCAATGGCGCCTCCTAAAATCAAAGCCACAGAGACCAGCAAGCCAGTAGGACTGTTTTTAACAGTTAAAGAATGCAAGTAATAACCAATCCCGAACATCGCCACGATGCGGAAACTAGTTAACATGAGTTTGCCCCAAATAGAACCAATCTGAATACCAAAGGCCATCCCCGGATTCAAGGTATAGTGTAATTTGAAGAAGTCTCCAATCAGAGGAATTTGGCCAAAATAACCGGGTTCCATCCACGTGTGAACCGCTATTTTAATCCCCTGATCTAGGGCAATAATCAAAATGCTTAACAAGAAATAGCGGTAATTTTTCATTGGTTGTTTCGGCGGTTTACTTCTTTTTGTAAAAGGGCAAATTCGCGGGAAGTCTGTCCTGCGATGGAACTATTCTCTTCTGCTCGGCGGAATAGATACGGCATTACGGCATCTACGGGGCCGTAAGGAACGTATTTGGCCACGTTATAGCCTGAGGCAGCTAAATTATAAGAGATGTTATCTGACATGCCTAATAATTGCGCAAAATAGATGTTCGGGTGATTGCTCGGTATTTGTAAGGCATTCATGGCATCACAAAGACGTAAACAGCTCGCCTCGTTGTGGGTACCCATGCAGAAATGTACGTGTTCTACGTGTTTTAGGCAAAATTCAACGCCTAAATCATAATCGCGGTCTGTATCTTCTTTGCAAACATGTAATGGCTCAGAATACTCATCCTCGTGGGCCTTTTGGCGTTCTTTTTCTAAATAAGCCCCGCGCACTAATTTCACTCCTAGGAAATAATTCTTTTCCTCCGCTGCTGCAATTGCGTCTTTTAGGTTCGCTAGCATGTCGTGGCGGTACATTTGGAACGTATTGTAGATGATGGCTGTCTCTTGGTTGTATTTTGCCATCATCTCATAGGTCAATTGGTCGATCGTGGTCTGGATCCAGCTTTCTTCTGCATCGATGAAAAGGCGAACCTTTAATGTGTGTGCTAGATCGCAAATCTCCATCAAAAGGTCCTTGCTATGATCGAATAATTCCTGCTCTTCTTCTGTTAATTCTGCTTCGGTTTGTGCTTTTTCCAAAAGCTCTGCCTTAAAGATCCCCGTCACCTTGAAAACAGCAAAGGGAATGGCCGGATTTTCGGCCGATTTACGGATGGTTTTTAGGATTTCCTCCTTGGTTTTTTGGAATGATTTTTCGCTTTCTTCCCCTTCTACCGAGTAATCCAAAATAGTCCCGATTTTCGCTTTTTCGAGTTCTTGAATCGTTGATTCACAGCCATCTATGGTTTCTCCGCCACAAAATTGAGCGAAAATGGTGCTTTTTATGACTTTTTTAACCGGAAAATGCAGGAAAAGGAATAATTTGATGAAAAAAGTGCCTAAATTTACGAGCCAATTTTGGTTCATTGCAGCAAAAATCCAATAGGACTTTTTCAACTGAAAATTGTCTTTCGATGCAAAGGCGATTTGAGTATCCTCAAAAGATAAACTTGTTGAGGAGTATGTTGATGATTTTTTTGTCATTTGTGCGAAAAATTGTTGCAAATATAAGTTAATTATTATCGATTGCTTAAGAAATAAATAAACAAATCAATAGGGGACGGAAGTCCTCGTTAACCGTCAGATTATTATGAATGCCAATTTAGACATTGTACCGATGCAGGACTGGATTCAGACGAACGGCAAGCCCTTGATCATCGCGGGTCCCTGTTCTGCTGAGACAGAAGAGCAAGTATTAGAAACCGCTCGCCGTATCAAAGCGGAGGGTTATGCTCACATCATGAGAGCGGGTGTTTGGAAACCTCGTACACGTCCAGGCAGTTTTGAAGGGATGGGAGAACCAGCTTTGAAATGGTTAGTAGAAGCAAAGAAAGAAACAGGATTACCTTTAGCGATTGAAGTAGCTACTCCAGAGCACATTGAATTAGCCTTGAAATATGGCGTTGATGTTTTATGGATCGGTGCTCGTACAACGGTTAACCCGTTTAACGTACAAGATTTAGCGGATGCTTTGAAAGGAGTAGACGTTCCTGTATTAGTAAAGAATCCAGTGAATCCTGATTTAGCTCTTTGGGTAGGTGCTTTTGAGCGTCTTCAAGGATCAGGTATCAAGAAATTAGGTGCTATCCACCGTGGATTCTCGAATGCACAAGAAACAAAGTACCGTAACTCTCCTATGTGGGCGATGGCAGTAGAATTAAAGCGTTTGTTCCCTCAAATGCCTTTGATCGGTGACCCATCTCACATGGCTGGTAAGCGTGCGTTATTGATGGAATTGTCTCAACGTATTTTGGATTTGAACTACGATGGTATGATCATCGAAACTCACCGCGATCCAGATGCAGCTTGGTCAGATGCTTCACAACAAGTAACTCCGGAGAAATTAGGCGAAATGTTACGTGACCTAGAAGTTCGCAACGCGAGCTACGGCGCAGACTTCTCTGATGAATTAGCAGGTCTTCGTGAGAAAATCGACAACATCGACCGTGAATTATTAGAAGTGCTGGCTGCTCGTATGTCAGTAGTAGAGAAATTAGGGGAATACAAGCGTGATAACAACGTAGCGGTATTGCAATTAGATCGTTGGAAGCAATTACATAACGACCGTGCAAACCAAGCGAAAGGTTTAGCTTTATATCCAGAATTCGTAGAAGAGCTATTCAAATTAGTTCACTTAGAGTCTATCCGTAAGCAAACGGAAGTGATGAATAATGCGACAGCTTAATTAGTCCGAAGTCCGGAGGAAATGAGTCCGGAAGATTTTATTAAAAATGGGGCCCTTAAAAGGTCCCATTTTTTGTTTAATGCATAATTTATTTAAAGTATAAAGCACAAAGAATAAAGCATAAAGATTGAATCCGCGAATCGGATGCAATCATGAAATGTCCCTCCGGACTCAATCCCTCCGGACTCAATCCCTCCGGACTAAAGACTAGCGACTAATCTTCCACCCCGCCCACACAATCAGCCCCATCCCCAGAAATGTCAGCAAATCTGGTAATCCGTGGCCTAGCACCACCTCAATCGCAATTGAAAAGATAACGGCGCTATTTCCCACTACGCCTACTACACTTGCTTTCTCGTTTAATAGCGCCTGCGTGGTAAAGTATTGAACGCCTAAAGCTAAAAGACCCATCACTAAGGCCCAGATCCATTCCGCTAGAGAGGGCTGCACCCAAACACCCGTCACGAAGCTATTTTCAAAACCACCTAGTGTTCCCGTTAAAAGGGAAAGGGTAGAAGCGATTAATCCAGCTCCCATAAAGGAAACGACGACCCAACGGGAATCGTAGTATTTTTGAGCCTCTTTAATGGCTAAATAACCTAAGGCTGTGCCCATCGCATAGATGATTCCGGTACTATGATGCCAAAGCGATCCGCCGCTTCCAGGTTGAAAAATCAACAAGATACCAAAGAAGCCGATCAGTAGAAATAATACTTGTTTGCTGGAAAGTCCCTCATTTGGCAATAAAAAGAAGCTAAAAACCGCGATGAAGAGCGGGAATGCCTGTCCATAAGTGTTCGTTAAGGATAAACCCAGGTGTTCCAACGTATAGAAGAGGCAATACAAGGTAAAGGCGCCTAAAAGTCCACGTAGGATAATGAAATAGAGTTTGCCACCTGCTTGAACGGCCGGTTTTCGGTATAGGCTAGTTAATAAGAAAGGTAATCCTACGGCGCTTCGGAAAAAGACGAGTTGAATGGAGCTGAACGTGTGGCTCATTTCTTTTGCAATCGCGGACATGATCGCGAAGCAAAGCGAGGAGAGTAACATGAAAAAGACTCCTTTATTGGAGTAAATTCGTTTCAACATCTAGATATAAATTTCGAGGATTAGCTCAAATTTTGGTAACTTGCATTTCATTTCAAAGGTATGACAAAAAAAATAATTTTATCTCCTGAAGCACCTGCTCCCATTGGACCTTATTCCCAGGCAGTTGAGGTGAACAACACGCTTTACGTGTCTGGTCAGATTGCCTTGTCCGTTTTCGAGGCGGGTGGATCGATTGAAGAAGAGACCAATCAAGTGATGTTGAATTTGCAACATATTTTGACAGCGGCTGGCTATACGTTCGAACAGGTGGTGAAGTGTTCCATTTTTGTGAAGGATATGGGTCATTTTGGCCAAATCAATGAAGTCTACGGCCGTTATTTCGTTCAAAATCCTCCCGCTAGAGAGACGGTAGAGGTGGCACGCTTGCCTAAGGATGTGCGTGTGGAGATTTCGTGTATTGCCTATAAATAATAACTATGTCTGATTCAGTACGTGTTCGCTTTGCGCCCAGTCCTACGGGACCACTCCACATCGGAGGGGTAAGAACCGCTTTATATAATTACCTGTTTGCCCGCAAAATGGGGGGTAAATTCTTGTTACGTATCGAAGATACCGACCAGGCGCGTTTTGTGCCGGGTGCGGAAAACTATATTTTAGAGAGCTTAGCTTGGTTAGGCATCAGCCCAGACGAGGGTGTAGGCGTGGGTGGACCACATGAACCTTATCGCCAAAGCGAACGCAAAGACCTCTACAAGGCCTATGCGGATCAATTATTAGCAGATGGCAAAGCCTATTACGCCTTTGACACCTCGGAAGAATTAGACGCGATGCGTGCTAGCTTCGAGAGCCAAGGTTCTGCCTTTCAATACAATTCATTAACCCGTGTGAAGTTGAAAAATTCGATTGCGTTGGCTCCGGCTGAGGTGGATGAATTGATCGCTTCCGGAACACCTTACGTCATTCGCTTGAAAGTTCCAGCGAAAGGGGAGGTGCGTTTCCAAGACAGCATTCGCGATTGGGTACACGTGCACACGTCCAGCATCGATGACAAAGTCTTGATGAAGTCGGACGGGATGCCTACCTACCATTTGGCGAACGTGGTGGATGATCACATCATGGAAATTACCCACGTGATTCGGGGTGAAGAATGGTTGCCATCAGCACCATTGCACATTTTATTGTACCAAGCTTTCGGTTGGAAAGCGCCTCAGTTTGCCCATTTGCCTCTTTTATTAAAACCTGAGGGGAATGGTAAGTTGTCCAAAAGAGACGCGGATTTAGGTGGTTTCCCCGTATTCCCTATGGAATGGACGGATCCGGCTACAGGTGCGGTTTCTAAAGGATTTAAGCAAGAAGGTTATCTAAAAGAAGCCACCTTGAATTTCTTGGCTTTCTTAGGCTGGAATCCAGGGACTGAGCAAGAGATGTTCAGCTTAACAGAACTAGCAGATGCCTTCTCTTTAGAACGTATTAACAAAGCGGGTGCGAAGTTCGATGTAAAAAAAGCCCAATGGTTTAATGAGCAATATATTAAGCAACAGGATCCAGCAGCCTTAGCGGCAGATTATCTGCCTAACTTACCAGCTGATCAGGGTCTTGCCTTTGTAACTTTGTTCTTGGATCGCATTACGTTCCCACAAGAATTAGCGGTGAAAGTGGCGGAGTTTCAAGCGCGTCCAGCGATTTATGATGAAGCTGTTTTAGCTTCCAAATGGAATGCTGATGCGGCGTCTGGTTTGCAATTTATCGCTCAGGCTTTACCTGGTGTAGATTCGTGGGAGCCAGAAGGCATCAAACACGCAATTCACGAGGTATTAGAGGCGAATGGAATTAAGATGGGTAAAGTGATGCAGATTTTGCGCGTGGCCTTGAGTGGAAACGGAGCAGGTTCAGATTTAATGATTTCGATGCAATTATGGGGTAAAGCGGAGGTGATCGAGCGATTGTCTACGGCTTTGGCAGAATTCCCTGCATTATAAAAGAACATGGCCAAAAAGGACAAAAAGAAGGAATTACCCACCGTTCATCCAGAATTAGCGGGATTTGAAATGAATATTGATTCATTAGGGACTATCACGTCCACTTTGGATCGTGATCGTTTAAACGCCTTTTTGGACAAGCACATGCCCGAGGATAAAAAATTAAAACCGAAAGAAAATGAAGGTTAGTCAAGAAGATGTGAAGAAAGTCGCGCATTTGGCTCGATTAGAGATGCCTGAATCCAAGCTAGGGGAGATGCAAGATTCGATTAACAAGGTGTTAGTCTGGATGGAAGCCCTTAATTCGGTGGATACGTCGTCTGTGGAGCCTTTGGTCCACATGACATCTGCTTTAAATCATTTCCGCGAGGATGAGGGTAAAGTGACTTTAGATCGTGCCAAAGCCCTTGCCTTAGGTCCTGACACCAATGATACCTATTTCAAGGTGCCGCAAGTAATCGAGTAATAATCGAATAATTAGCCAATATAGTACTCAATCGCCTTTTTCATTTCCGATTTACTCACCGGTATATCATAGCCGCAATCTCCAATACCCGTTAATAGCGAGAAGCGAACTTCACCGCCTTTGTTCTTTTTATCCTGTAGCGTTAAGGCGATAATGGCTGGAATTTCAGATGCCTTCAGCGTCACCTTTCCGTAGGTCTCGAACAAGTATACTTCGATATCACCTAATTCTTCCGCGCTAATTAATCCGCGTTGATAGGCTAAAAATGCCTCCATGATCATTCCTACAGCGATGGCTTCGCCGTGCAAAATCTTCCGCTTTCCTTGATCTAATAAGAATGTCTCTACCGCGTGGCCTAAGGTGTGTCCCCAGTTTAAGATCTTGCGCAATCCTTTCTCAGTAGGATCCTCTGCAACCACCGCTTTCTTGATTTCAACAGAATGCTGAATTAGGCTAGCAAAATCTACCTCCGAGAAATCGGTGTGGCTAATTTGCTCCCATTTCTCCGCATCACGAATCAGGCAATGCTTGATTATTTCGGCATAACCTGAAAGCTTTTGAGCAGCAGGTAATGTCTGTATGAAAGTTGGGTCAATCAATACCGTTTTTGGTAAATTAAATACCCCAATGTGGTTCTTCAATCCCTGAAAATCAACGCCTAATTTTCCACCCACACTTGCATCTACTTGAGCTAATAAGGTCGTAGGGATCTGAATAAAGTCGATTCCTCGCTTATAAGTAGAAGCACAGAATCCTCCCAAATCTCCAATTACCCCACCACCTAAATTAATCAATAGGCCGTGGCGATCCATATTCGCCTTTGTCATCGCTTCCCATACTTTTTCGCAGGTAGCTAAATGCTTGTTATTCTCTCCAGACTTAATCTGAATCTTGATAAAGCCCTTGGGTAAATACGCTTGAATGAGAGGAAGGCAATGCTTCGAAGTGTGTTCGTCTACGAGAACCGCAATTTGCAAATAGGTATTTTGGCTTAAAAAAGCCGGCAAAGAATTTGAAATAGCTGCGATTTCTACTGACATAGGATTTTTTCTTCAATGGATTCCTCAAAATTACCATGATTTTGTGAAAATGGACTATTTTTTGCCTAATTTTGTACCCGCTTGTTAATCCCACAAGATTTACATTTTTTTATGAGAGAAATTCAGTTTAGAGAAGCCTTACGTGAGGCGATGTCAGAGGAAATGCGTCGTGATGCATCTGTTTTTTTAATGGGTGAGGAAGTAGCGGAATACAACGGTGCCTACAAAGTTTCGCAAGGAATGTTAGACGAATTCGGTCCAGAACGCGTTATTGATACGCCGATTGCTGAATTAGGTTTTGGTGGTATTGCCGTAGGTGCTTCTGCGAATGGCCTTCGTCCCATCGTTGAATTTATGACCTTTAACTTCTCTTTAGTAGCGATTGACCAAATCATTAACTCTGCTGCTAAATTGATGTCTATGTCCGGTGGGCAATTTTCTTGTCCTATTGTTTTCCGTGGACCTACGGGAAATGCTGGCCAATTATCTTCTCAGCACTCGTCTAACTTCGAGAACTGGTTTGCTAACACTCCAGGCTTAAAAGTAGTCGTTCCTTCGAATCCGGCAGATGCGAAAGGTTTAATGAAATCAGCAATTCGTGATAACGATCCAGTGATCTTCATGGAATCGGAAGTGATGTATGGTGACAAAGGTTTAGTACCAGAAGGCGAATACTTAATCCCAATCGGCAAAGCGAATATCGTAAAACCGGGTTCAGCGGTAACGATCGTAACTTTTGGTAAAATGCTTTCTCGTGTGGTGATGCCAGCGGTGGAGGAATTAGAGAAGCAAGGAATCTCTTGCGAAGTAATCGACTTACGTTCTGTTCGTCCGATTGATTATATCACCGTGGTAGAATCAGTGAAGAAAACGAATCGTTGCGTCGTAGTAGAAGAAGCGAATCCATTATCGGCTATCTCATCGGAGATCGCTTACCACTTACAACGTTGGGCATTTGATTACTTAGATGCACCAGTGGTTCGTGTGAATTCACGTGACTTACCACTTCCGTACGCACCTACCTTGATCGAAGAAATTCTACCAAGCATTGAGCGTACGATCCAAGCGGTGAAGACAGTAACCTATAAGAAGTAATTTTCTTAGAGCATAAAAAAAGCCGGAGTTTCGCGAGAAGCTCCGGCTTTTTTGTTGTCGCTACTTATGAAAGAATAAAGCACAAAGAATAAAGTCGGTATCCGCTTCGCTGATGAATTCGTGAAAAATTCTTCACAAACGTATCGCCACCGGCGATTCCACCTCTATGCTTTATTCTTTGTGCTTTAATCTATACTCTCTACTCTATAATCTATAATCTACAACACATAAATAAACCTCGATCCATCCACATCCACACCCTCTAGCTTGATGCGGCCTTTTCTAGATTCTAAAGCCTCAACCGCTTCTTTAGGAGAATTGATTACCTTATCGTTGATCTTAGTGATCACAGAACCTTTCGCAAGTCCGTACATTTCAAGACGGCCATCCGGTAATACCTCGGCGATCTTTACACCTGAGCTTACGCCGAATTTCTTCATCTCAGCAGGAGTCAAGCTCGCAAACTTAGCGCCTAAGAATTCTGATTTCGCTGATTCAGAAGAATTATCGCCTTTCACGATTTCGGTGTTGCCGTCTTTGTTCTTCAAGGTTACCTTGAATTCTTTCGTAGCACCATCGCGGTTAACCGTTACCTGAATAGCCTCGCCTGGACGCTTGCGGCTAACGATTTCCATCAATTTAGCTGATGATTTAGTCTCTACTCCGTCGATCTTCACGATCACGTCGTTGATTTTGATACCTGCATCTTTCGCAGCTGAGTTTTCAGAGAAACCACCCACGTACACGCCAGCACTTGTTTTAAGGTCTTTTTCGTCCGCTAATTTGGCATTCACTTCCGAAATTTGAACTCCTAAGAAACCGCGTTGAACGTTACCATATTTGATTAAGTCACCTGACACTTTCTTTACGATGCTCACAGGAACGGCGAAAGAATAACCTGCAAATTGACCTGTACGAGAGTAAATCGCGGTGTTGATACCGATTAATTCTCCTTTTAAGTTCACCAAAGCTCCCCCTGAGTTTCCTGGGTTAACCGCCGCATCCGTTTGGATGAAGGACTCTAATGGATTAACATCTGGAGAATCGCGGTCGATGATGTTCTGGCGACCTTTGGCAGAAACAATACCTGCTGTAACCGTTGACTCTAAATTAAAGGGATTTCCCACGGCTAATACCCATTCGCCCACGCGAAGGGCGTCTGAATCGCCAAAAGTCAAGAAAGGTAAATTCGTTTCCTTGATTTGAATGACCGCTAAATCCGAGGATGGATCCGTTGAAATGACTTTGGCCTTGTATTCACGCTTATCATTTAAGATAACGGTTACTTCAGATGCTTCAGCCACTACGTGATTATTAGTAACAATATAGCCGTCTGCTGAGATGATTACACCTGAACCAGACGCTTCTTGTGGTTGTTGCTGTTGTCTACGGCCACCGCCACCTCCGAATGGATCTCCAAATCCGAAGAAATCATCGAAAAGGCTCGAAGACTGTTGTCTTTGGCGAACTTCCATTTTCGTCTTAATATGAACTACCGCTGGAGTAGTTTTCTCGGCAGCATAGGTGAATTCCCCAGGATTGCCGGGTAAATTTGGATTAGATACGGAAGTAGTGAAAGCGGAGGGTGCATCCGAGAATCCGGATGAGTTTCCTAAATTAAAAAGAGAATAGGCACCTAAGGTGACTCCACTGGACATTAATGCAATGATTGCATACGACTTAAGCTGATTATTCATTTTTATTTTTTCGATTTAAATTAAAAATTACTGCTGCGAATTTAAATGAAAATTCGCCTCGCACAACCTCATTAACAAGTTTTAAGAGTTTTAAATCCCAAAGGAAATGGCTAATTTTGTGGTTCATTCGTAAAAACACGTTCAAATGATTTTAAGTGAGCAAGAATTATTGAGGAGACAAAAGCGCCAAGAATTATTGGCGATGGGAATTGATCCTTATCCTGCACAGGAATACCCGGTGAATGTTTATTCTGATCAGATTTTGGCAGAATTTAAACCGGAGTCTGGCAACTACCAAGACGTGGTATTAGCAGGTCGCTTAATGGGCTTCCGTATCATGGGAAATGCCTCTTTTGCCGAACTTCAGGACGCGAATGGCCGTATTCAGTTGTACTTCCGCCGCGACGATCTTTGTCCGGGCGAGGATAAAACCTTGTACAATACGGTATTTAAAAAGTTACTAGACATCGGTGACATCATCGGTGTAAAAGGATATGTTTTCACGACGCAGATGGGAGAAATTTCCGTTCACGTACGTGAGTTTACGATTCTCTCCAAAGCCCTAAAGCCACTTCCTGTCGTTAAAGAAGCAGATGGCCAAACCTACGACGCCTTTTCTGATCCAGAAATGCGTTACAGACAGCGTTACGTTGATTTAATCGTTAACCCATCCGTAAAAGACATCTTCATCAAGCGTGCGAAGATCATCTCGACGATGCGTGCGATGTTTGACGAACGTGGTTGGTTAGAGGTGGAAACACCGGTATTGCAAGCGGTACACGGCGGAGCTTCGGCTCGTCCGTTCAAGACCCACCACAATACCTTAGATATGCCTCTTTATTTGCGTATCGCAAATGAATTATATCTGAAGCGCCTAATCGTAGGTGGATTTGATGGCGTTTATGAGTTCGGTAAAATGTTCCGTAATGAAGGAATGGACCGCACGCACAATCCAGAATTTACCTCATTGGAATTCTATGTTGCCTACAAGGATTATAACTGGATGATGAACCTGACGGAGTTAATCTTCGAAACGGTTGCCTCTCGTTTACACGGAAAAACTAAAATCGCGGTAGGGGAGAACGAAATCGAATTTGCAGGGCCTTATCCTCGTTTAACTATCTCGGGTGCTATTTTACAGTATTCTGGAGTAGATGTAGATGCCTTGTCAGAAGATGAATTGCGCGCGAAGTGTGTGGAGTTCGGAATGGAAGTAGATAAAGGGATGGGCAAAGGGAAATTAATCGACGAGTTATTCGGTGAGAAAGTAGAAGCGAATTTGATTCAGCCTACCTTTATCACCGATTATCCGGTAGAGATGTCACCTCTAACTAAGAAGCACCGTTCGAAAGAAGGTTTAGTAGAGCGTTTCGAGTTATTCGTGAATGGAAAAGAAATTGCGAATGCTTACTCTGAATTAAATGATCCAATCGATCAAAAAGAACGTTTCGAAGATCAATTAGCCTTGGCGGAGCGCGGAGACGACGAGGCGATGGCGATGGATCACGATTTCATTCGTTCACTTGAATATGCGATGCCTCCAACCTCTGGTATTGGTATTGGTATTGACCGCTTAACGATGTTGATGACGAATCAATCCTCCATTCAAGAAGTATTGTTCTTCCCTCAAATGCGGGCAGAGGTTATCAAGGAAGTTGATTCTGAATCTGCATTTGCTGAAAGAGGTATTTCTGAAGTATGGATCCCTGCCTTACAAAAGATGGGAATCTTAACATTAGAAGCCTTGGATGCTGCAAACCCGAACAAAGTATTTAATGACTTAGGTGGAATGCGTAAGAAATTGAAGATTGATGCGGCGATGCCGACGAAGGACGAAGTGACGGCTTGGATTCAAGGATAATCGCTTCACTTATATGCATAAAAAAAGCCTTCCGTTAAGAAGGCTTTTTTTATTTCTCTTTAACTAGAGATCAATGTTGCAATTTTTGTAGGTCAAGCCTAAATATATATTGTAAATAAAGATTTTCTCTAATCAAAAAAACTAAAGAAAAATTAGATTTTCTTTACGTTGATTGCGTTTGCGCCACGCTTTCCATCAGTAACTTCATAAGATACTGAATCATTTTCGCGGATAGTAACACCTGAAAGGCCAGTTACGTGTACGAAAATGTCTTCACCTGTTTGATCGTCAACGATGAATCCGAAACCTTTCGTCTCGTTGAAAAATTTTACTTTACCAGTTTGCATAAAAAAAATGTTAAAAATATTAATGCCATCCAGACGAAAGTCTTTCAAGCTCTCAAATGTAGAAAAAAAACAATTGTATGCAAGACTTTTAAAATAATAATTCGATTATTTTAAATTATATTTATATTATTACAATAAAATATATAACTATTTTTATTTGTCGGCATTTGCATTTAAAATTGACTAAATTTGTTTGTTCAATCAGTAACCTATGGAAAAGCTTAAATTTTTTGTTGAGAATCAGGCATTTGGCGTGTGTACTCGCTTAGGAGAGAAGTTAAATATTTCCACGAGTAGCATTCGATTGTACTTTATCTACACCTCGTTTATCACGATGGGATCCCCGGTGATTATTTATTTGATATTAGCTTTTTGGATGAATATCCGTCGCTATTTACGTCAAAGAAATAACCCAAGTGTCTGGGATATCTAAAATTTGATTTGATTGAATTTCTTTTTGCCTCGAAGGAAATAGTCTACTAGAATGTTTCCGGTATAACTGTTGATCCAGTTTTTCTGAACAGAGGACGATTTGGTTTCGAAGAATAAATAGCGATAAAAGCCATAATGGGCCTTTAATATGGCTAAAAAGGAGCCTAGCTTTCCTTCTGTCAGAAATTTCATACCCGCGATTCCATCCAAAATCATTCGTACGAAAATAGTCGAGAAGCGTTTAGAAGGCTCCAGATTTTTATAGAGTAAAATTAAGTTGTTGCGGAAATTCAGATACGTTTTGAAAGGATTTTCTTTGTTTAAGGTCCCGCCACCTACGTGTAATACTTCACTTTCAGCCACGGCTGCGATAGCATATCCTGCTCTTTGCATGCGCCAGCAAAGGTCTATCTCTTCCATATGGGCAAATAAATAGGCATCTAGCCCACCCACTTTGTGGAAAATTTCTGCGCGAACCATCAAACAAGCACCAGAGGCCCAGTTTACGCTGGATGTTTTGTATTGTCCTTCGTTTTTCTCAAGCGTATCGAATAGGCGCCCACGGCAGAAAGGGTAACCATAGGAATCCCAAAATCCACCCGCGGCTCCTGCGTATTCAAAATACTCCGGCTTTTGATAGTCTAGAAGAAATGGCTGTGCCGCGGCAACTAAAGGATTGGCTTCGAAATAGGCCACTAAAGGTTGTAACCAATTCTTGCGTGGCGCAATATCAGAATTCATCAGCACGAAATAGTCCGCTTTTATTTGGCCCAATGCAAAATTATAGCCGCCCGCATAGCCGAGATTTTCAGCCCAAGAAAGGACGGAAACGCTGGGGAAATTAGAGGCTAATAAGGCCAAAGAATCGTCTGATGAGCCATTGTCTGCTACATAAATCGCCGCATCCTGGGTATTCTCAAGGACGATAGGCAAAAAGTCGGATAAGAATTTCCGACCATTGTAATTTAAAATAACGACGGCGACAGACATAGTGCAAAGGTAATCGAAATCAATCAAATTAGAATTTCTTTCAGAAAGATGTATTTTTGTCACTTCATTAACAATCCAATACCGTATGTGGTCAAGTTTTTTTCGTAAGAAATCCATCGATAAAATTATTTCAGATCAATTAGAAATTGAAAGCATTGAGGGGAACTCGATGGATCGAAATCTGGGAGTGCGCGATTTGACCTTTATGGGTGTGGCGGCAATCATCGGTGCAAGTATCTTCTCAGCGATCGGTCAGGCTTCTGCGAATGGCGGTCCAGCGGTATCGATGTTGTTCGTGTTTACGGCAATGGCCTGTATGTTTACGGCCTTCTGTTATGCCCGTTTTGCAGCTACCGTTCCTATTTCTGGTAGTGCTTATACGTATGCTTATACGAGTTTGGGTGAGATTGTTGCCTGGATTTTGGGTTGGAATTTGCTTTTAGAATATGCCATTTCGAACGTCGCTGTGGCCATTTCGTGGTCAAAATACTTTGTGGATTTGCTAGAAGGATTAGGTGTTCACGTGCCAGAGTTTATGACGATGGATTATCTATCTGCCAAAAGAGCCTTCACCGAAACCACCTCCGCACTAGCTAGTGGTGAGAAATTTGAAGCTTTATCTGTTAACCTGCGCGAAGGTTTTACCGCCTACCAATCGGCTCCCACCATTTTCGGCTGGCATTTTGTGGCTAATATTCCGGCACTTTTGATCACGGTAGCGATTACCTATTTGGTCTATATTGGAATTAAGGAGTCAAAAAACACGAACAATATTCTGGTGATTTTGAAGCTATTGGTCATTATGATCGTAGTAGGAGTGGGTGCTTTTTATGTACAGGTAGAGAACTGGACGCCATTTGCACCGAATGGAATTTCTGGCGTGCTGAAAAGTGTGGCGGCCGTTTGTTTTGCCTATATCGGGTTTGACTCCATTTCTACCACCGCAGAAGAGTGCAAGAATCCGCAGCGGGATATTCCCAAAGCGATGATGTATGCCTTGATCATCTGTACGGTTCTTTACGTTTTAGTTACCTTGGTTTTAACGGGTATCGTGCCATCTGAAAATTTAGCGGGGATTGAGGATCCTTTGGCCTATATGTTCATGCAAGTAGGCTTAAACGGAGTAGCTGGCATTGTAGCCGCAAGTGCCGTAATTGCCTTGACTTCGGCACTACTAGTCTATCAATTAGGTCAGCCACGTATTTGGATGACGATGTCCCGTGATGGTTTATTGCCAAAAGCCTTCTCACGTATTCACCCCAAATACCGTACCCCATCGTTCTCCACGATTATGACGGGCGTTTTAGTAGGTGTGCCTGCCTTGTTTGCAAACCTAGAAGAGGTGATCAATTTAAGTAGTATCGGAACGCTGTTCGCATTCGTATTAGTTTGTGGTGGTGTTTTAGTGTTAGATCTTGATCCAGAGAATCAAAAGAAATCTAAATTCAAGATTCCTTACATAAACTCAAGTTATTATGTAGGTTTATCACTGATTTTAGCGCTTGGGCTTATTTCGTATTCCGGAGTTAATCTGGGAGAATGGTTACAAGGATTGTATACTGGTGAAGCAAAGGCGGATCACTTTATTATGTTCGGGTTTTTCATCATCTGGTCTGTGATGGCCTTCTTCAGCGTGACGAAGAAGTTGTCTTTAATCCCTGTGTTAGGTTTATTAGTCAACTTGTATCTGATGACTCAAATGGGCTCCACGAACTGGGAACGTTTTATGTACTGGTGCTTGGCGGGGGTGGTGATTTATTTTGGGTATAGTTATAGACGTTCGAAATTGAACGTAGATAATAGATAATAGAGTAGAGAGTATAGAGCATGGATGGTTTTACTTCGGACCCTTTTCCTCCAGACTTTAACAAAAAAGGGAGCATTTGCTCCCTTTTTTGTTACCATATCTCTACTCTCTACTCTATAATCTCTACTCTAATCATTTCTTCTCCCACCCAACAAATTCAAATAATACAGCAACTGCGCTAACATACCGAGCGCGGCCACAACATAGGTCATAGCAGCCCACCAAAGTGCATCTTTTGACATTGCGTATTCTGTAGGCGTTACGATTCCTTTTTCTTTGATCCAATTCAACGCTCTATTGGAAGCATCAAATTCTACCGGTAGCGTGACAAAGCTAAACAAGGTAGCCATGGCAAATAAGGCCACTCCAACAGCTAGCAGTGTGCTATTCCCGGTCGAATACAAAACCATCATTCCGATCATTAATAGGATGGGCATAAAGCCATTTGCAATGCTCAGCATGGGAACCATGGCGCTGCGGAATTGCAAGAAGGCGTAAGCTCTAGCGTGTTGAACCGCGTGGCCACATTCGTGCGCTGAAACAGCAGCGGCTGCTGCGTTACGGCCGTGATATACATCTGCACTTAAGTTGACTGTTTTGTCAGCAGGATTATAATGGTCGGTTAGTTGTCCTTCCACTGAAATAACCCGAACATCCGTGATGCCATGATCTGCTAGCATACGCTCAGCAATTTCGTGGCCAGATAGGTTGCTCAGGATGGGGGTTTGTGAATAGGTTTTGAATTTGGATTTTAGTCGCCAAGAGATAAGCATACCTGCGACTCCGAAAAGGATGGCAATGAAATACATGGTTTTATTGTTTAAGTTTTTGAATGATTTTAGTAGTAGAATAATCTGGCACAAGCGCGATCGTTTTTACTGATCCGCCGGCTGCTATTACTTCTTTGGCCCCCACAATCGTCTCAATCGTGTAATCGTCACCCTTTACGAGAACGTCTGGGCTAAGGGATTGAATGAGTTCTAAAGGCGTGGGTTCCCCAAAAATGATGACCATCGAAACAAAACCCAACGCAGCGATCAGGCGTGCCCGAGCATACTCCGCATTCACCGGTCTTTCGACTCCTTTCTCTAGGGTGCGAACCGAAGCATCTGAGTTAACGGCAACGATCATTTTAGTGCCAAATTCGCTGGATTTCTCTAAATAATCCACATGGCCTAAATGCAAAATATCGAAACATCCGTTCGTGAAAACGACTTTATCTCCGTTCGCTTTCCATTGCTTACGGAGTTCGATTCCCTGGGCCAAAGTGACAATTTTATGTTCAGTTCTGTTCGACACGTGAGCTAATTTTGGGTAAAAATAAGGTTAAAATAAAACTAAATCCACCCAATAACAACAGGGTGATCATTTGAGTTCCGTGGAAAAAGGTGGCTAACATAAAGCCGTCTTTATAGGTCAGTGAATAGAATACAAAGGCTGAGGCCACTAAGCTGTGGTAAGCTCCGATGCCTCCTTGGGTAGGTGTGGCCATCCCAAAAGTGCCCATCACTAAAACGGTGAGCGCTGCGCTCATGCCTAAGTGTTCACTGATAGGAAAGGCTAAAAATAGTGTATAAGTACTCAAATAATAGCACAACCAAATACCTACACTATAGCCGATGAATTTGCCTGGTTGAGCTAAGTGGCGAATGCTTCCGATTCCTGCTACCCATCCGAGGATCATTTTGCCCACTTTCGATTCGGCGCCTAGGCTTTGGAGAAAATCTTTAAACTTCCATAAAACGCCTAAGCCGATTAAGCCCAAAATAGATGCCGTAATGATTAATGTACCTGAAGGTAGATGCAAGGTAGGGAAAAGACTCTTTTGCAAGGGTTCCCATTCGAACACAAAGGTGATGCCTACGAGCACAATTAGGCTTATTAAATCCACGATTCGTTCAGTGATAACCGTGCCAAAAGATTCCTCAATGGGAATATCTGCCGTCTTTTTCAATGATCCACAGCGTGAAATTTCGCCTAAGCGAGGTACCAGAAAACTTGCGAAATAACCGATTAATACCGCCGAAAAGGTGCGTACGGTTCCTGGCTCATAGTTCATCGCCCCCAAAAGTTGCTCCCAACGTAGCGCACGCAAGAGATGCGACAGGATCGCAATGACGACGGAAACGGCCACCCAATTGTAGTCGGCTTGCTGGAAAGCAGTTAGGATGTCATTCCAATGCAATTGGCTTTTGGAAAAAGCCCAATACAATAGGCCTGCTGCCAATAAACTTGATATAAGGTATTTTAGGATTGATTTTAGCATTTGGTTCTTTAATCAGATGGCAAATTAAAGACCTTTCATTGTATAATGATGGTGATAATCCGATTATTTTTTTGTATTTTTGTAATGTTTTTTGGGGTAATTTGCCCCTAGTAATCAATTTAGAATGGCCAAATTACGTATTCTTTACGTTTCAAGTGAGGTAGATCCTTTTCAAAACACGTCTAAAATTGCTGATTTCGTACGCGCTCTTCCTACAGCAATGCAGGAGAGAGGGATGGAAATTCGAATTTTAGTGCCAAGATTCGGTTCGATCAATGAGCGTAAAAACCGATTGCACGAAGTGGTTCGTCTTTCAGGTATTACCATTCCAATGGGTGAGGAAGAAAAGCCTTTGACCATTAAAGTAGCGAGCATTCCGGCTGCGAAATTACAAGTATACTTCATCGATAACGAAGATTATTACCAACGTAAATATGTGTTAACTGATAAGGAAGGCGCATTTTACCCAGACAATCACGAGCGTGCTATTTTCTTCTGCAAAGGAGCGTTAGAGACGGTTGTGAAGTTAGGTTGGGCTCCAGATGTCATTCACTGTAATGACTGGATGTCTAGTTTAGTGCCTTTGTATATTTCGACACATTACCAAAATCACCCGATTTACAAGGATTCGAAAACTATTTTCTCTCCACACAATTCTGCCTTCGATTTCACGTTTGAATCAGACGATTTGATCGAAAAAGTGAAGATCGGAGATTTGGACGAAGCTCATTTAGGTAGCTTAGCCGGAGGAAATTACGAAGCATTTATTAAGATAGGTGCGGAGTATGCAGACAAAATAGTTTCTTTAGAAAATGCGGATAATAGCCGTATTCAATCGATTATTGATGAATATCAACATAAAACCTCTCAAAACATTGCCGATAATGACCTCGATTTCTTCGAAAAAACGTACTTGGAAATGTCCGGCAATTAAATGGGTAGGAATTCTTTCCTTATTCCTTGCATCCTGTGATACACCTAAAGAAATTGGCGACGATTTGTTTAGTGTGGAAGTGGGTTTGAATTATTCAGATACGATCACGATAAAATCGTCGACCGTTCTGATTGACTCAATCTACACAGGTTCGCCTAATAGCCTTTTATTGGGTAATTTTAACCACCCTGTGTTAGGTTTGGCGGAATCTGCTTTTTTCACTCAGGTGTCTAACATTGATACGTTGTTTGCGAAGAGTACGTCCGTTTACGACTCCTTAACCCTTCGTTTAGCTTATGCGAATTACCAAGGGGATACGACGAAAACACAAACCATGAGTGTGTATCGTTTGTTGGATAGTTTAAACAGGGGAACCGATTATTTTGCTAATTCGTCTGTCCGCAACGATGCGACGCTTTTAGGTAGACATACTTTTGCTCCGCGTCCTATTCGTACAAAAGCGATGAATGGCGATTCGATTCGATTCGATACGCTTCGTTTCCGCATGTCTGATACCTTCGGTCGTGAATTATTGAGTAAATATGCTGACGCGACAGTAGCCGCGGGTAGTAAGGGATTTAGAGATTATTTCCCGGGTATGTTGTTTAAATCAACTGCCTCTACAGCAGGTGCTATGATTGGTTTTAACCCGGGTTATTCTCGTATGACCTTGCACTTCCATAATCCAGGAGATACGACTAAGTATTACATGGATTATTATTTCAGCTTATCGAATTCTCTTTATCCTGAATTATTGGCACGTTTTAACCAAATAAAATCCACTAAATCAGGGGCTTTAGCTGCTCTCCAAAATCCAGGAAATAGTGTTTCTTCTGTCGCTACAAGTGGTTTGACCTATATTCAGGCGGGAACAGGTGTTGCAACAAAGGTGGAATTTCCGTATCTATTGAACTTAAAAGGTAATCGCAATGTAGCGGTAAATAAGGCTGAGTTAGTCTTGACTGCGGCAGACAATATCGATTTACAACAAACCATAGGTCAGTTATCCATCGTAGAGACGAACTCCACGAATCGTACATTGCGCAACAGCTATGGTTTGAAGTATTTGCTTTCTGAGGGTGGTTCTACGGTTTTAACGGCTGCGATTGAGCCAGGTTCTAAAACCTATACCTTCAATGTAACAACAGCGATTCAGTCGCTATTAGTAGGTAAGCAGGCGAATACAGGCTGGTTAATTACCCCGGCGTTGACTTCGAATTCGGCTGGAAATACGAGAATCATAAACGAAAGTACACGTTTTGTGCCATTGCAAGCATTGAAAGCTCGTTTGAAAATCTATTATTCTTATATTGCCAAATAAACTCCGGCAAATATGGCGAATCTACGGGTAAGCTTAGTTCAAACCGATTTAGTTTGGGAAGATCCTTCAGCTAATTGTGCTCAATTAGAGGAAAAACTCGCGGTATTAGCGGGCCTAACGGACGTAATCGTATTGCCTGAAATGTTTGCCACAGGTTTTTCTATGTCTCCTACTGGCGCAGAAATAGGTAGAGGTTCTGCTCTTCAGTGGATGCAGATTCAAGCCAATCGCTTGGGGGCTTTAGTCGTAGGTTCCCTCAAAGTAAAACAACAAAACGCTTTCTTTAATCGGCTTTATGCCGTTCACCCTGATGGGTCTTTCACCTCTTATGACAAGCGTCATTTGTTCCGAATGGGCTTAGAACACGAGTTTTATCAATCAGGTGACGAGCAGGTAATTGTTTCCTACAAGGGTTGGAACGTAGCCTTGTTTATTTGTTACGATCTTCGTTTCCCTGTCTGGTCGCGCAATGTAGGGATGGCTTACGATGCGGCCATTTATGTAGCGAATTGGCCTGCACCGCGCGCTAATGCTTGGAGAACCTTATTGCAGGCGCGTGCAATTGAAAATATAGCCTATGTAGTGGGAGTGAATCGCGTAGGGACTGATGCGAATAACTTGTCCTATGCGGGAGATTCCTTGCTTGTGGATTTTAAAGGCGGATTACAATTGGATTTGCAAGCGGAGGATCAAATCTTGACAAGTGAATTATCGGCAACTGAATTAGCCGAATTTAGAGCTAAATTTCCTGCACACTTAGATGCAGATTCGTTCAACTTGTCTTCTCTTTAAAGAACTTCTCTAGATCTTTTATTTCATTCATTGGGCTATCGCTAGCCAGTTTCCCTTGGTGTATCAGCAAGACGCGGTCACATATGGCTTCCACTTCGGATAGTATGTGGCTAGAGAATAAAATGATGCGATCTTTTTGAAGGCTTTTGATCAAGTCCCTGATTTCATCCCGTTGGTTAGGGTCAAGGCCACTCGTGGGTTCATCCAAAATCAAAATTTTCGGATCGTGAATAATGGCTAGTGCAATTCCCACACGCTGTTGATACCCTTTAGAGAGTTCCTGTATTTTCTTGTGTGCCTCCGTTTGAAGGCCCACCCACTCGATGACTTCTTGAACTCGCTTGTCTAAATTTTGGAGTTGATGGATGTTTCCGATGAAGGCCAAAAACTCCCGAACATACATCTCAGGGTAGAGCGGATTGTTTTCGGCTAGATAACCGATCTGTTTTTTAAGTTCAATGGCTTGGTCTTGCGGATTTTTACCATCTATCAGTACAGAGCCTTCGGAGGGAGAAATAAGTCCCAATAACATTTTCAAAGTCGTCGATTTTCCTGCTCCATTGGGTCCTAGAAAGCCCACGATTTGGCCCTGCTCTAAACGGAAGTTTAGATCCTGAACAGCGGATTGTTTTCCGTAGTTTTTAGAAAGATTTTTGGCCTCGATGAACATATTGACAAAGGTAGTCAAAAAGGGAATTATTTCGTGTAACTTTGTGTTTCTGATTCAAATGCCTACAAAATGCTAGATAAAATTCGCTTAGATCGTATCGAAGATGCCTTGGAAGATATTCGCCAAGGGAAAATAATTATAGTCGCTGACGATGAAGATCGCGAGAACGAGGGCGATATGATTTGTGCTTCAGAAGCGATCACACCTGAAATCGTCAATTTTATGATTAAAGAGGCGCGCGGTTTAATGTGTGTTTCTTTGACAGATGAGCGTTGCCAGGCATTGGGTTTAGAAATGATGGTGAATCAGAATACGACCTCACACGAGACGCCGTTCACCGTTTCAGTCGATTTACTAGGCAATGGTTGCACTACGGGTATTTCAGCGCAAGATCGCGCCAAAACCATACAAGCACTAGTGGATCCCACTACTCAGCCAACCGACTTAGGAAGACCCGGTCATATTTTTCCTTTAAAATCGCGTTCAGAAGGCGTTTTGCGTCGCACTGGACATACGGAAGCTTCTATGGATTTCGCTCGTCTAGCGGGCTTTAAACCTTCTGGAGTATTAATCGAAATCTTGAACGAAGATGGCAGTATGGCGCGTTTGCCTGACTTACGGGTCATTGCTGATAAGTTTGATTTGAAATTAGTGACGATTAAGGATTTGATCGAATACCGTTTAGCGAAAGAGTCCCTCATCAAAAGAGAAATCGGTGTGAATATGCCTACTGAATGGGGTTCTTTCGAATTAGTTGCCTTTAAGCAGATCAATACAGGAGATACTCATTTAGCCTTGATCAAGGGAAGTTGGGAGAAAGACGAGCCGGTAATGGTTCGTGTTCACAGCTCTTGTGTGACAGGAGATATTTTTGGATCCTGTCGCTGTGATTGTGGAGAACAATTGCATGCCGCAATGGAAATGGTGGAGAAAGAAGGGAAAGGAGTGATTTTATATATGTTCCAGGAAGGCCGCGGAATCGGTCTAATCAATAAGTTGAAAGCGTATAAATTGCAAGAGCAAGGCCGGGATACGGTGGAAGCGAATTTGGAATTAGGCTTTGCAATGGACGAACGTGATTACGGCGTAGGTGCCCAAATCTTACGCGATTTAGGTATTCACAAGATTCGCTTGATCTCGAATAACCCGAAGAAAAGAGCTGGCCTAATGGGCTATGGATTAGAAATCGTTGATTCGATCGGAATTGAAATTCCTGCTAATCCCCACAACAAGAAATACTTAGAAACGAAAAGAGATAAAATGGGGCACGCGATTCGCTAGAATCACGCACCCCTTTAATTATTGATTCCCCAGGATGATCGGGGCACTTTTGCCACCCATGATGATCACTTTAGCATTAGGGGATTTGGCTAATTCTTTTTGGGCAATAATCGACTCATATTGCAATTGCTTGTCGCTTAGACCCGTCGATAAAATCTTTTGGTAATCAGCGATACCCTGTGCTTCTACGCGTTTTCTCTCCGCTTCTTGCTTCTCTTTTTGTAACACGAACTGCATTTTTTGGGCATCTTGTTCCGCATTGATTTTCGACTCAATGGTCGTTTTAACTGAGGTAGGAAGGTTGATGTTGCGAATCAACAATTGCTCTAATACCAAACCTCTTTTCTTGAAGTTCTTCTCAATGTCTGTGTAGATGCGTTGCTGGAATTCGTTACGTTTTAAAGAGTAAAGGGCAACTGCATCATAATAAACCGCATTATCGCGAATCATCGTACGTGTAATCGGGCGAACCACCTTGTCTTTGTAATCCTCCCCAATCTCCGCTAAAACGCGAGGTGCTTCCGATGGAATAATGCGGAAAAGAACGGTCAGGTCAACCACCACTTCAAGTCCATCTGCTGTTAATACGCGAATGGCATCGTCTCCGGCTTTGTCGCCCTCGTCGTGTACGCTAGACATGGTGTAGTTTTGTGTTTTAGCATCAAAAACGACCACTTTAGCTAAGGGGTTAACGAAGTTAAGGCCACTGTTTAAAGTGGAAGATTGCACTTTTCCGAAGACACTTTGGACACCTACTTCGCCCGCATCAACCTGAACAACGGCAGAACTAGTTAAGCCAAGGATAGCGAAAACAGCTCCTACGACTTTTAACGTTTTGCTGTATTTCGAGAATACTAAATTGGGGTTTGAGATCGCGTTTCCGGCGATAAACAACAAAATCCCTAGGAAGATGAAAAACATAGTTTTTTGATTTAAATGTCATCAAATTTATCATAAAGTATTCAATAATCCCTAATTTTGAATATGATTGAAATCAAGGGTTTATCAAAATCTTTTAACGGTCGTGTGGTGCTCGATGACATTAGTGCGAATTTCCAACCTGGAAAGACGAATATGGTGATCGGTGGTAGTGGTACAGGTAAATCGGTACTTCTGAAATGCATGATCGGGATTTTAGTGCCTGAAAAGGGAAAAGTATTGTATGATGGTCGTGATTTTTTAACGGCGCATCAGGATGTGGTAAAGGAAATTCGCCGCGAAATGGGCGTTTTATTTCAAGGTGGTGCCCTTTTTGATTCCAAATCGGTTCTAGAAAACGTTCGTTTTCCTTTGGACACCCTTACTTCTCAAACACTCGAAGAAAAGAACGCCCAAGCTATGCTTTGCTTGCAACGCGTTGGATTAGAGAATGCAGCGCTTTTAATGCCTTCAGAGATTTCTGGCGGGATGAAAAAGCGGGTAGGTATTGCGCGTGCCATTGTGATGAATCCGAAGTATTTGTTTTGCGATGAGCCAAACTCCGGTTTGGATCCATTAACGGCAGTGAAAATTGATTATTTGATCCAGGAAATCACTCAGGAATACAACATGACCACAGTTGTCATATCGCATGATATGAATTCGGTGATGCGGATGGGGGAATCGATTATCTTCTTGAAGGAAGGTAAGAAAATTTGGGAGGGGAATTCGGAGACGTTTCACCATTCAGGCGTGCCTGCATTAGAGGAGTTTTTGTCTACTAAATTGTTTTAATATGTTTTCTCTACGTGAATATAATACGTTTGGGATTGAGGCGGAAGCTCGTCAATTCGTAGAGATTAGTTCGATTGATCAATACATTTCCCTACGTAAATCAGGGGAATATGCCCATTTGCCCCATCTTTTTCTGGGTGGAGGTAGTAATGTGTTGTTGACCAAAGCCCAAGAGGCGCTTGTCGTTAAAATTTCTATTCCCGGTATTTTCGTATTAAAGGAAAATGCTGACTTTGTGTGGTTGAAAGGTGGCGCGGGTGTGGTTTGGGATGAATTTGTTCAATATGCTGTGAATCAAGGCTGGTCTGGATTAGAGAATTTGTCCCTGATTCCAGGTACGGTAGGGGCGGCTCCTATGCAAAATATCGGTGCTTACGGCGCGGAAATTAAAGATACATTTGAGTCATTAGAGGCCTTGAATCTTCAAACTTTGGAATTGGAAGTGTTTGATGCCAAAGCTTGTGCTTTTGGCTACCGCGAGAGCTTCTTTAAGCGCGCAGGGAAAGGTCAATACCTGATTAGTTCCGTTACCTTTAAATTGTCTAAGAAGCCATCGGTTAAAACGTCATATGGAGTGATTCAGGACGTTTTAGCGGCTAAAGGAATTACGCAGCCTTCTATCCGCGAGGTAGCTGACGCTGTTATTGAAATTCGCAAAAGTAAATTGCCTGATCCCAAAGAAATCGGTAACTCCGGTAGCTTTTTTAAGAATCCAACTGTTTCTGCCTCTGAGGCTTCGCGACTGATGGTAGAATTTCCTGGCATTCCGAATTATCCTGTAGAGGGTAGCACGGATGTCAAATTTCCGGCGGGATGGTTCATCGAAAAAGCGGGTTGGAAAGGTTTCAGACGCGGATATGCTGGGGTACACGCCAAACAAGCGTTAGTATTAGTGAATTACGGAGAGGCGACTGGTGGGGAGATTTTGGCCCTATCAGAAGAAATTAAGCAATCAATTAAAGACACCTTCGGGGTCGCTTTAGAGACCGAAGTAAATATTTTATAACATGACATTACCGACTTTAGATAATTTAGGCAAAGGCCCCTTCTTTTTGATGGCAGGATCTTGTGCGATTGAAAGCAACGATTTAGCTTTTGAGATTGCGGAAAAAATCGATGGAATCACCAAGTCGATGGGCATTCCCTATATTTTCAAAGGTTCGTATCGCAAAGCTAATCGGACTAAAATCGATTCTTTTACCGGTATTGGTGATATAAAAGCATTGGAGATTCTACAAGCAGTAGGTAAACACTATTCCCTTCCAACGGTGACAGATATTCACGAAAGTGCAGAAGCAGCGATGGCGGCGGCTTATGTCGATGTTTTGCAAATTCCCGCTTTCCTTTGCCGTCAAACTGATTTATTAGCAGCTGCTGCCCAAACAGGCAAAGCCGTGAATATCAAAAAAGGTCAGTTCATGTCAGGTGCTTCCATGCGTTTTGCCGTAGAGAAAGTATTACACGAGAATCCAGAGGCGGTTGTTTACTTGACGGATCGTGGGAACTCGTTTGGTTATGGTGATCTAGTGGTGGATTACCGTAATCTTCCAGAGATGTCTGCGATGAATGTCCCCGTTATCATGGATTGCACGCACTCTTTACAGCGGCCTAACCAAACGACGGGTGTAACAGGTGGACAACCTGCTTTGATTGAAACCATAGCTAAAGCAGCCATCGCTGTAGGTGCTGATGGAATCTTCATCGAAACCCACCCGAATCCTTCGGTAGCGAAATCAGATGGCGCGAATATGCTTCCATTAGATCAATTAGAAGGGCTTTTGGAGAAACTATTGCGCGTTCGCGAAGCGATTGTTTAGTGCATTTTATAGCTGATTTGGAGGGTGATATCGGTTTTGGTATTCCCTTCAATCGCATCTAAGCCGGATCCTACTTCCGTTCGATCTTGGTATTGAATCCTTGCATATTTAGCGGCTATGGCTATTTCTCGGTTCCATTGATAGGCCATCACCACGGTTGTCTTGATGGCTTTACCCGCATAGGCTGGCAAAAGAAAGGAATAGGGAACACCTGGTTCATAGGCATAATTTCGCGTGTCATAGCTGGGCGTATTCATATAGGCAAAACGTCCTTGTACGTTCCATTTGCCGTGATCCCATTTCATATCCTGCAGCAGTAAATAGCCGATCTCTGAGCCTAATTTCGAGGCCATCGCTCGTACGTGAAAGTCCCATGATTTGATGGCGATATAATGTCCATCTAGGCTGATTTGAATCAGGTCTTTCTCCTCTTTTCGAGTCCATTTGCCTTGGATAAATCCGCGGGCACTATGTCTTTTTTCCCATTGCAAGCGGCTAAGGAATTCCCAGCCATAGGTATTAGAGGCTACAACTTGGTATTTAGGCCCTGGGAAGAGAAAATAGTCGGCATACGAGCTAAGCTTCATTCGCTTGTTGATTTGGTAACCTAGGCCTAGGAATAGGCCTATTTCGTTGAGATTTTCTGAGTTTTCAGAAAGCCCATTCGATTTAGGACTAAAATAGCCTGCCCCATAGTTCCGAAATAAATAGGATACGTCTACTTTTTTAGAAAGAGAAGTGGCGGCGGATTGAATGAGGGAATATTGTCTATTTCCTGAAGTGGCAAATTCTCCTACCATTCGGATGTTTCTAAAGGGATATTGAAAGCTAATCGAATAGTTCTGTAATTTGTTTCCGGACCACTCGGGTTGTTTATAGCCAATTCCAATAGGTTTAGCTAGTGACCATTCGGAGAAAACACCATTGAGCTGAATGACGAGCGGCACACTAAGTGGAGAGTAGACTAGGTTCGCACCCGCTGTTTTCTCTTGAAGGGCCTCTTTATGGCTAATCTCTGAGGCAGTCCGATGGAAGCCATCTTCAACTCTTGTGCGTAAGTAATTGCTCCCGGTAGAGTCCGTTCCCGTGGTGGCATCCAAGTTTCGGTAAGAGGCGAAGGTTTGGATTCGTAGAAATTCGCTTAGTTTTAGGGTTGTGTTGATGCCGCGGTAATAGCCATATTCCATGCTGGAACTGTAGGCTAGTCCGCCTAGATTGAATTTTTGGGTAGCTTTTATGCTTTCAAAACTCTTACCTAAGGAGAAGCCTCCTGACTGAACAAGTCCCTGGCCCCATTGATTGATGAAGTCGCCTAGGATGATTTTCTCCAAAATCCCTTTGGATTTAAACTCTATAAAACCACTACTGAAGTCGCTGAGGTCTTTTTCTCCCGCATCTTTTTGCAACAGGAATCCCATCCGAAGGTTCGCATTTAATTGCCCCCGGTAGCGTAGTGTTTGATTCGTTCTGTCACCTACATAACGGGTCTTGCTTCGGAGGTCTGGATCTGTAAAACCTTTTTTTGTCTCAGCGGTCCAATCTGTTTTAAATAAGATCTGATGGGTAGAGGAATGGGGTTTCCACCAGCGGGGATTAGGCGGATGGCATACTAAAAAGTCCTGAATCCTGCGTAGGAAGTCAAGGTCCCAATTCGGAATGCTTTGTAACTCTAATATGGATTGGAAGGTCCCTATTTGTTTGCGAAAGGCTATAAATAAAGCGATTTGTTCCGCGCTAAATAGGAGGGAGGATTGTAGTTCCGTTTCAGATACTAAATTGATATTTAGCGGATTGGTAATATAATAATCAAAACTGGATTGCTTTTCCTCTTCCTCCTGTGTGGGGATTTGGGCAAAACAGGCGAAAGAGGTTAGAAAGAACAAGATTGTTTTCAAGGGATTATTTTTCCTTGAAATTACCGGGTGTTCTAGGTTAAATGCGGGTTAAAACTGATAATGAAAATCAGTTAGTTGAACTTCCGTTCGATGAGTTGGTGTAGTTCTTGCCAAATAGCTTCATTCTCTGCTACTCGATACGCCTCATAGCGTTCCAAAAGGGCTTGAGACCAGGTTTCAGCTTCCGCCTCTTCATCGATGAATTGAATCAATGATTCTAGTTGCGCGACATCTCCTAGGAATATTTTCTGAATGAATTGAATGCGTTGATGCAGGCTGATCGTATCCGCGATGCGTTGAGTCATTTGCGATTCGACTTTGGACTTCAATGAATCCGTTGAACCACTTAATAAATCCTTTAGTCGGGTGAATTCCTCTTCCGAAGAATCCTCAAGGCTTTCAGGTGCTTCGAAATAGACTTCGGTGTTTAATAAATCGAAAGGTTCTGCTGGCGTTTCTGCTGCGGGATAATCAAGTGAAGCGGACGTTTCCGCAGCAGGATAAGGCGCAACTGGTGCCTCGAAAACAGGCGCATCCGGCGCCTCATACGCATTCAATAAATCGGCAAAACTAGGTTGTGGCACCTCCTCTACAGGAACTGCCAGACTTTCAATCCAGGAGCCCCAAATGAATTCAGGCAATGCAACTTGGTACAATAAGGTTTGAGCAATGCCTTCCCACTTTTCTTGAAAGCGAGGGCTAGACCAGGGGAAATTAGGGAAGTTTTCTTGCGCTCGTGCTGAATTTAGCTGAGCTAGCAGTTCCACTTGAATGACTTCAATAATCGGAGTGGGAACTTCCCAGGCTAATACCTCTTGAAATGTGATTGATTCGGGTGAATCATTCCAGTATTGCAAGAATATATTAGGTGCCATAGGTGATTTATTTTATGTCTAGTTGTTCGCAAGCCATTCTCGCGGCTGTTTGTTCTGCTTTCTTCTTCGAATAGCCTTTGCCCTCTGCTATTTTTTCGCCGTCTAGGATGACCAAAGCCGTAAATTCGCGGTTATGGTGTTCCCCTTCTTGATCAAGCTCAAAAGAAACCTTTTTGCCTTCTTTTTGGGCCCATTCAATCAGCATTGACTTGAAGTTTGGGTTGTTTTGTACAACGGCATCTAGGTCAAAGTATTGCGTGAGAATCTTTTTAATGATGAAGTTTTGGGTGAAGGCAAAGCCTTTGTCTAAATAAATCGCTCCCACAAAAGCCTCCAAAGCATCTCCGTACATCGAAGTGCGGGACATCGCGTTTTTGCGCTGTGTTTCGTACTCAATTACTTCCTCTAAGCCTAATTTGCGGCCAATTACGTTCAAGGACTCCCGGCTGACCATACGAGAACGTATCTCCGTTAAGAAGCCTTCGTCTTTGAAAGGGAATTTTTGGAACAAATACGTCGCCGTAATCATCCCTAGTACAGAATCACCTAAGAATTCTAGGCGTTCATTTGACTCTTTGTAGTTTTCTGCTACACTCTCTTTCGAAGCAGAGGAGTGTAAAAAGGCTAGTCTATATAACGTTAAATTATTTGGACTAGCCCCAATAAGATGTGTAACCGATTTCTTTAAGAATTTCTCTCGTTCGTCTAGTCGAATCGGATCTAACCAGTTTAGGAGAGATTTTACGGCCATATTTGTCTTAGATTTTTCTGAAAATAACCGTTGCATTGTGACCACCGAAACCAAATCCGTTGCTCAATGCTACATCGATTTTATGTGATTTACCTACGTTTTCCGTCAAGTCGATGCGTTGATCGATTTCTGGATCGCGGTTAAATACGTTAATCGTAGGAGGGACAAATTGGTGTTGAATCGCTAATACAGACGCTACCGCTTCTACTGCTCCTGCGCCGCCTAATAAGTGACCTGTCATCGACTTTGTCGAAGAGATCGCTAATTTATAAGCGTGCTCACCAAAACAATCCACGATTGCTTTAATCTCTTGTGGATCACCGATCGGAGTGGATGTTCCGTGTGTATTCACGTAATCAACTTCTTCTGGCTTGATGTTCGCATCTTCTAAGGCATCGATCATTGACAATAAAGCGCCATAACCTTCTGGGTGTGGTGCAGTAATGTGGTGTGCATCAGATGAGAAACCTCCACCGATTAATTCAGCGTATATTTTAGCACCACGCGCTTTAGCGTGCTCGTATTCTTCTAAAATCAAGGCACCCGCTCCTTCTCCTACCACGAAACCATCGCGATCTACGTCATAAGGACGTGAAGCTGTAGCTGGATCGTCATTGCGAGTGGACATGGCGTGCATTGCGGTGAAACCACCTACCGATGCAATCGTCACTGGAGCCTCAGAACCGCCCGTTACACACACGTTAATACGGCCTGTGCGGATATAGTTGAACGCATCAATGATCGCGTTGTTCGCAGAAGAACAAGCTGAAACGGTAACGTAGTTAGGACCACGGAATCCGTTGCGGATAGAAATTTGGCCTGATGATGAATCTGCAATCATCTTAGGGATAAAGAATGGATTGATTTTCGGGGTTCCGTCTCCTTGTCCGAAATAGATCATTTCGTCTTCAAAAGTCTTCAAGCCACCGATACCTGATCCCCAGATAACGCCTACTTTATTTTTATTCAAGGTCTCCATGTCAAAATTCGCATCAGCGATGGCTTCATCAGCCGCCACCACAGCGTATTGCGTGAATGGATCCATTTTACGCGCTTCTTTGGCATTGATAAAATCTTCTACCTTGAAGTTCTTTAATTCGCAAGCAAAACGAGTTCTGAATTTTTCCGCATCGAATTTCGTGATGGGGCCACAACCGCTTACGCCGTTCTTCAATCCATCCCAATATTCACTCACTGTGTTCCCGATGGGGGTTAGGGCGCCTAAGCCCGTGACAACTACTCGTTTTAACTCCATATTCTTGTTATTTATGAATCTGCTTAAAATAAAAAATGTCAATCAGTCCGAGAAATCCCATGGAAAAATCCACCTGATTACTGTTAACTAATTGACATAATTTTTATGGTTGCTTCGATTACTTTGCGTTCTCTTCCAAATAAGTAATAGCTTGGCCTACTGTTTGGATGTTCTCCGCTTGATCATCTGGAATAGAAACAGAGAATTCTTTTTCGAATTCCATGATTAACTCAACTGTATCTAGAGAGTCAGCTCCCAAATCGTTTGTGAAAGATGCCTCAGGAGTAACTTCTGATGCTTCTACACCTAATTTTTCAACGATGATGCTTTTTACTTTTTCTGCAATATCTGACATTTTAATATTATTTTGGGGTTCAAAAACGTTGCAAAGATTAGAATTAAAGTTGAATTTATCAAACAAATTCAATTCTAATTAGCCTGTTCTAGGCTGTTTCCTCTAAAAACAAAGCGATGCAGCCCCTAAAAGACCTGCGTCGTTGCCTAATAAGGCTTTTTTAATGGTTAATTTTTCCAAATAAGCTGGCGTTAACCAGTAATTTAACTGCTTCTCCATACTAGGTAAAATAAAGTCGTAAGAGGCTGATAATCCGCCACCTATGAAGATATTTTTGATATCTAGGATGCGAATTAATGAAACGAGCATATCACCTAACATTGTTCCTACTTCGTTCCAAATCGCTAATGCTAATTCATCACCTTCTTCAGCACCTACCACTAAAGCAGTCGTAGATATAGTGCCATCGGCAGGAAGAGAGGTTTTTCCGGTATATGCTGCACGCATAGCGGTAGCCATTTGTAATAATTCTTTCTTACCCACATTGCGCTCTAATACTTTTCCATCACGAGAGGGCACGTGACCCGGTTCCATCGCATTGCCATCGCCACCTAAGAAGATTTTGCGGTCAATGACTGCCGCTCCACCTACACCTGTTCCCAAGGTAATGAAAACGAAGTCTTCGGGCATATTTGTTTTCTCAGGAGAGAAGTAGAATTCGCCTAAAGCCGCTGCATTCGCATCGTTTTCCATAAAGAAAGCGTGCTCAGGGAAGCGCTTCTCTAGCATTTCAATCATAGGAGAACCATCGATTTCCGGAATAGCCGTGATTTCAATTAAGGTACGGCGGTCTTTGGTCAAAATGCCGGGAAGACCGATTCCCACTTTCTTGACATTCTTGTGTTGGTACAATTGCAAGGCAATCGCATCCGCCAAACGCTCTAAAAAGTGATGAGATTCTCTCCAGGTAGCAGTATCGTAACTTTGAAAATTGTTGATTTGACCTGTGTCTGCGTGGACGATTCCCATTTTAACGCCGGTTCCACCTACATCGATTCCTAAGTATTCTGCTGCTGCCATAAGTTTGATTTATTGAATTACGAAATTGTCGAATTTTGACGTGAATTTCAAATCAAAAGTGGCTCAAGGGTAAATTTGCTCGATTTTTTCGAGGATTTGTGTCACAGCCGGGCAGATGAGCGCATTTTTTGAGGTTAATCCCAAAATCCCCATGATGTTCTTTCTGTCGGTATGGGGGTATTCGCGGCAGGCTTTGGGGCGGTGATCGTAGATGCCACATTTGTTGTCCTCTAGATCTAAAAAGGGGCAAGGTGCTTTTGGATATACCCAATCGCCGTCAGAATCTTGTACTAAATAAGCATCCAAGAAAGCTGACGTCTTCATTTTAAATAAATGTGATACGCGCTGTATATCCGTGTCATTCCACATCGGACTAGTCGTTCGACAACAATTGCCACAGGTCAGGCAATCGGTTTTCTTGAAAACCTCGGTGTGAGCTTGAAAAAATTGCTGATCCAAGTTCTTAGGCTTACGAGCCACTAAACGTTGGATGAGTTTTCGGAAAGAGGGGTCTTTAGTTTTGGCCATGGAAGCAAGAACGGCAGCGCGCCTCGTAAGACTCGGTTTCGCCTAATAAGACGGTTTGTTGTTGCTCCACCTTGCGGTAGGAATAATGAGCGGCCGCTCCACAGTTTACGCAAACTGCGTGCACCTTCGTGACGAACTCGGCGATGGCCATAAGTCCGGGCATAGGTCCAAAAGGTTGCCCTTTAAAGTCCATATCCAATCCAGCGACGATAATTCGCTTGCCTTGATTCGCTAGAGAATTACATACCTCTACGATGTGATCATCAAAGAATTGTACTTCATCTAAACCGATCACATCGCAATCTCCAGCTAGCAAAAGGATTTCTCCCGAGTTGTTGACTGGTGTGGAACGGATGGAATTTTGATTATGGGAAACGATATCTTCGTCGTGGTAGCGGGTATCTGCCATCGGTTTGAAGATTTCGACCCGCATTTGGGCGATTTTTGCGCGTTTTAGGCGGCGAATCAGTTCCTCCGTTTTACCAGAGAACATGGAACCGCATATCACTTCAATCCATCCAGCAGGTGGATTGCGTTCAGCAGATTTGGAATGGGTAGGTTCTAAAAACAAGGGCGTAAAAAGCCCCTGAAATTGCATCCAGGGGCTATAAATTGAAAATTATTTAGACGAGAATGTCGCTGAGAAATATTCGCGGTTCATACGCGCGATGTTCTCAATCGAGATACCTTTAGGGCATTCAGCCTCGCATGCACCAGTGTTTGAACAAGCACCGAATCCTTCTTCGTCCATCTGAGCAACCATCGCTTGCGCACGAGTCGCTGCTTCGATTTGTCCTTGAGGAAGTAGGGCTAACTGAGAAACTTTGGCAGACGTAAACAACATCGCTGAAGCATTCTTACAAGCCGCTACACAAGCACCACAACCGATACAAGCCGCTGCTGCGAAAGCTTCATCCGCATCGTCTTTGTTAATCGGGATGTTGTTCGCATCCTTCGCATTACCTGTATTCACTGAAACGAAACCTCCTGCCGCAATAATACGGTCAAAAGAAGAGCGGTTCACTACTAAGTCCTTAATCACAGGGAATGCACTCGCTCTCCAAGGTTCTACTGTAATAGTTTCGCCATCTTGGAACGAACGCATGTGTAATTGGCAAGTCGTAACGCCACGGTTTGGCCCATGAGGACGACCGTTAATGTACATCGAGCACATACCGCAAATACCTTCACGGCAATCGTGGTCAAACGCTACCGGATCATCTCCTTCTTCGATCAAACGGTTGTTTAACACGTCAATCATTTCCAAAAATGACATATCTGTGGAGATGCCGCTCACCTGATAAGTTTCAAACTTACCAGCTACGCTTGCATTTTTTTGTCTCCAAATTTTGAGTGTCAGGTTTAAATGTCCTTCCATTGTATCGAATTATTTATAAGATCTTTGAGCAATTTTGATGTTTTCGTATTTCAATTCTTCTTTGTGAAGTTTGAAAGTCGATTGTTTTTCGTATTCCCAAGCCGCTACATAAGCATACTTTTCGTCATCACGAAGGGCTTCCCCGTCTTCTGTTTGGTATTCTGTACGGAAGTGACCACCACAACTCTCGTTGCGATCCAAGGCATCAATACACATTAACTCGCCTAATTCAAGGAAGTCAGCCACACGGCCCGCTTTCTCTAATTCAGGGTTTAGGTTATCAATCTCACCTGGAATCTTCACATCTGACCAGAATTCTTTCTGTAAGGCTTGAATTTCCTTGATAGAAGCTTTTAAACCTTCCGCGCTACGAGCCATACCACACTCATCCCACATAATCTTACCTAAACGCTTGTGGAAGTAATCCACTGGCTTGTTTCCTTTGATGTTCATCAAAGTCTCTAAACGATCGCGTACCGCTTTCTCTGCTGCTACGAAGTCTTCAGAATCCGTTGACATCGCTGGCGTACGAATCTCTGATGCTAGGTAAGCACCAATTGTGTAAGGAATCACGAAATAACCATCCGCTAAACCTTGCATCAAGGCTGAAGCTCCTAAACGGTTCGCGCCGTGATCAGAGAAGTTAGCTTCTCCTAAAGCGTATAAACCAGGAACAGTAGTCATTAAGTTATAATCTACCCAAAGTCCACCCATCGTGTAGTGAACCGCTGGATAAATACGCATAGGCACTTCGTAAGGATCTTCACCCGTAATTTGCTTGTACATATCAAACAAGTTACCGTATTTCTCTTTTACGACTGCCTTACCCATCGCTTGAATCTCTTCATCCGATGGATTGTGCATGTTGTTTTTATTAGCTTCTCCTTTTCCGTAACGGATAATCGCCGCTGCATAGTCTAAGTAAACCGCCATTTTAGACGTTCCTACACCATAACCTGCATCGCAACGCTCCTTAGCTGCACGCGATGCAATATCACGTGGTACTAAGTTACCGAACGCAGGGTAACGACGCTCTAAGTAGTAATCTCTTTCGTCTTCAGGAATCTCGTTCGCCTTACGATTATCGTTTTGTTTCTTAGGAACCCAAATACGACCATCATTACGAAGGGACTCAGACATTAACGTTAATTTCGACTGGTGATCGCCTGAAACCGGGATACACGTCGGGTGAATCTGTGTATAACAAGGGTTAGCGAAGAAAGCCCCTTTTTTGTGCGCTTTCCAAGCCGCTGTTACGTTCGATCCCATCGCGTTAGTAGACAAATAGAATACGTTTCCGTATCCACCTGTACACAATAAAACCGCGTGTCCAAAGTGACGTTCTAAAGCTCCTGTTACTGAATCACGAGCGATAATACCACGAGCCTTACCGTCGATCGTAACGACGTCTAGCATTTCATGGCGAGTATACATTTTCACGTTACCCATTCCCACCTGACGTTGCAAAGCAGAATAAGCACCTAATAATAATTGCTGACCTGTTTGACCTGCCGCATAGAAAGTACGTTGTACTTGCGTTCCACCGAATGAACGGTTAGAAAGCAATCCACCGTATTCACGAGCGAAAGGAACCCCTTGCGCTACGCATTGGTCGATAATGCTTCCAGATACTTCAGAAAGACGGTGAACGTTCGCTTCACGCGCACGGTAGTCACCACCTTTGATGGTATCGTAGAATAAACGGTAAACGGAGTCACCGTCGTTTTGGTAGTTCTTCGCTGCGTTGATACCTCCTTGTGCGGCAATCGAGTGCGCACGACGTGGAGAATCTTGGAAACAGAATACTTTTACTTTATATCCTAATTCAGCTAACGATGCAGCGGCAGACGCACCGGCAAGGCCTGAACCTACCACGATGATTTCTAAGCTACGTTTGTTCGCAGGGTTTACAAGGGAAACGCTGGAACGATATTTGGTCCATTTGTCGGCTAAAGCGCCTTCTGGAATTTTGGCATCTAATTTTGTCATATCAATCGAATCGCTGAAATATTATTGAATCAAATGGAAATAAAAGGCAATCGGCATCGCAGCAAAAGCAGCTGGGATAACGATAGAGAAGATCGCTCCGATCGTTTTGATCGTAGGCGTATACTTAGGGTGATTCCAACCGATAGACTGGAATGCACTAGAGAAACCATGTAATAGGTGGTATCCTAACGAAATACATCCTAAAACATAGACTACAACCACAACAGGGTTCATAAATACCGCTTGCATCTCTGCATATAACGTATGGTCCTCTAAGCCCTCTGTTAAACGAGAGAAGTACCAAAAATGCTTCAAGTGAAGGATTAAGAACAATAATAATAAAGTTCCTAAAAGACCCATGGAACGAGAATACCACTTGCTGTTCGCAGCGCCATCCACCTTCGCGTAAGCGACTGGGCGTTTTGATTTGTTTTCTAACCAAAGACGAAGTCCGTCATAAATGTGTAATAATAAGCCCGCGAACAACACAATCTCCATCGTGCGGATGATCGGATTCGTTCCCATAAACTCTGCACCTTCATTAAAGGCCACTCCACCATCATTTAGGAAGATTAGGGCGTTCAAACTGCAGTGAACTAACAGGAAGCTAATTAAAAAGAGGCCCGTAATGGCCATCAGGAGCTTTTTCCCGAGAGATGAATTAAGTGATTTTGCTAACCAAGCCATAAATAAATGTATTTGTTAAAAGGAAATAAAAATAAACGAACAGGTTCGATTTTTTTTAGCTACCAAAACTACAATCGAATTGCCGCTCTATCAAATTTAAAACGTAAAAAATCCATTTTTTTTGAAAAAAACGAATTGCCTTCTTAACTTACAGCTAATCAAAAATGTTTTATGTTCATCAAAAGAATAAGCCTTTATTTCCTGTTTTTGTGCTTACTAAGTTTTGCAGCACAAGCGACCCACTTAAAGGGGGGAGAGATCACGGTTAAGCGTATTTCAGATAAAACATTAACCTTCGAATTTACCCTAACCACTTACACCGAAAACAATCGGGCGAATGTGGAGCAAAACACGGTGAACTTTTGTTTTGGCGATGGTTCTTCCATTTTGTCCGCTAAACGATCTGCAGGTTACCCCATCAATTTGGGAAATGGGACGATGAAAAACGTCTACAAAATACAATACACGTATCCCGCTGCTTCTTTATTTTACAAAGTTTCAGTGGCCGTTCCTAACCGAAATGATGGCGTCTTGAACATTACGCGCTCTGTCGACGTGGCTTTTTATGTAGAAACGATATTTTCCATTAATGCGGGCCTAGGCTTAAATTCAACTCCTATATTATTAAATCCCGCAGTCGATTTGACTGCTGTAGTCGGTCAGCCCTTTATTCATAATTCGAATGCGGTGGACGCGGAAGGTGATTCTTTGGCCTACCGATTATCCGTATCGAGAACAGGAGCAGAACTCAGCTGTGATCCTGTAGGAAGAGGTTTATTAGCCCCTAATTTTAAGCAGCCGAACGAAGTTTCGGCAACTCCATCCTCTTTTACGATTAATGCTAAAACCGGGGATTTGATTTGGAAATCACCCCAAGAAGTGGGTTTGTATAACTGTGCATTCATTATTGAAGAATGGAGAAACGGTGTGAAAATTTCCGAGACAGTCCGAGATATGCAGATCGAAGTAAAGGATTTAGATAACAAAGGGCCTCTCTTAACGGTGCCTGCTGATGTCTGCGTTCAGGCTGGAACACGCATTAACCAAACCATTACGGCCATTGATCAGGTCTCCAAAACGGGACGGGTGGATCCGATATCCATTACGAGTAGTGGAAATGTGTATGCGATAGATACATCTTATGCGGTGAAACCTCCTAATGCGACCTTTACAGCCGCTGCCCGCCAAACGTCTCTTACGGCTGTAGGTACATTCAATTGGCAAACAGATTGTGTCCACATTCGGAAAGAAGGTTATGATGTCTTTTTCAAGGCTGAGGACTTTCCGCCTGTGACGAGTGCTGGGGCGAGTAATTTAGTGGATAGTAAAATTTGGAACATACGCGTGATAGCGCCAGCAGTGAAAAATGTGACGGCTACAGCAGGAGTGGGAACTGCCATCGCGCTTAAATGGTCTACATACAACTGTTCTCTACCTAATGCTACGTTGATTTTGTATCGAAAGCAAGGTGCCTGCGATGCGATTGTTAATGCGAATTGTGCTACGGGAATGACGGCAGCTGGTTACAACGAACTAGCTCGCTTGCCCATTACGGCAATAACTTACACGGATAATGCCATCGTAAAAAATACGAATTACTCTTATGTGCTAGTGGTGGCCTTTACGAATTCGAAAGGAGTAGACGATTTCAGTCCGATGTCGAATTCGGCTTGTTATTTGATTGCCAGCGCTTCGCCTATTATGACCAATGTATCTGTGCTTAAAACGAGTACCACGGCAGGGGAGAACTTAGTGCGCTGGACGCGTCCGGTGAAATTAGATACGCTGCAATACCCAGGGCCTTACAGCTATCAATTAATGCGTGCGGCTGGTACAGGTGCTTTTGGTGCGATTGGTTCGCCTATTTCAGCATCGATTCTTACTGCGGTGAATGATACAACCTACACAGACACGGGAATTAATACCTCAGCCGTTACTTACCGTTATCGGACGGATTTCTATTATACCTTGAATGGGGTACGTACCTTGTTAGAGTCACCTACACCAGCCTCCAATGTGCGTTTAAGTACGCAAGTGGCCATTGCTTCCGTGAAATTAGCTTGGTCGGCTACAGTACCTTGGTCCAATGAAAACAAAGTGCACCGCGTTTACCGCGAGACGCCACGTGGTTCTGGGCTCTTTAACCGTATTGCAGATGTGCCCGTAACGACGGCTGCGACCTTTAAATACGTAGATTTGGGGGCAGATACCTATGCCGCAGATGGGACTTTTTCTATAACCATGAAGACGGATTCATCGTATTGCTATTATGTGGAGACTTTGGGGTCCTATGGCCCAGGCTTACCTGCGATGGAGTTAATCAATAAGTCGCAAATCATTTGCGGCATTCCACAGACAGACATTTTCCCATGCCCTCCTGCGTTGCAGTTGTATACGGTGGATTGCGCATCCCTAGATACGAAGGCGGATTGTTCTTTCAGTAGCTTTACGAATCAACTCACTTGGACGCCTACGGTTTCTGGTGTTTGCGATCCGGATATTGTGAGTTATAAGATTTATTATGCCAAAGACCCTTCGTCTGCCTATACTTTATTGGCCACTTCTTCTACGTTGAACTTCTCACACATTCTTCAAAACTCCTACCGCGGTTGTTATTATGTGACGGCGGTGAGTGCCTTAGGGAAGGAGAGTGGGCCTAGCACGAAGATTTGTGTAGAAAACTGTTCCTCGTTTGACTTACCTAATTTATTTAGTCCAAACGGTGACGGCCTGAATGATTCATTTAAGCCGATGCGCTGTCCACGTTTTGTTTCGAATGTGAACGCGAAGATTGTAGATCGTAATGGTCAGCTGATTTACCAATATTCCGGTCCTTTGGCTGGGTTTGGTTGGAATGGAACGGATGCAAACGGAGTTCAGATGGCAGCCTCGTCTTATTTCTATACTTGCGATGTGGTTTTCGATCTTTTTGACAAATCTGCACAAAACAAGAGTCTGAAAGGCTGGGTAGAACTAGTTCGCTAAAATGGACGGAATCGTATTAATCGATGGTAATTGCCGCTTTTGCCGCTTCTCTTCGAAGCTGCTAAAAAGGATGGTGGCTGGCGAATTGCCCATTATTCCCGAGACTTCCTTTACGGAATTTACACTTCCTGACATCGATAGTATTAAATGGGTAGTTGGTCATAACGTTTATGTGAAATCGGATGCCCTATCGCGTATTTTAGTCAATGCCCATTGGTATTTTCAACCTCTTCGTTTGGTTTTTTTATTGCCCGCTAGCCTATTGGATAAAGGCTATGATTGGGTGGCACAGAATCGATTATTTTGGGGTAAATCGGTGGACGATTGTGCCATTTAGGGCTTTTGGCCTATCTTTGTGAAACAATTAATCAAAAATCATTCAAATGAAAGCATATATTTTCCCAGGTCAAGGTTCTCAGTTTCCAGGTATGGCAAAGGATCTGTATACGAATTTTCCTTTGGCAAAGCAGATTATCGATGAGGCGGATGCCATCTTAGGTTTCTCGTTATCGTCGGTGATGTTCGAGGGAACAGAAGAGGAATTGAAGCAAACGAAAGTGACGCAGCCTGCGATTTATTTACATTCTATTTTGATTGCCAAATTAGGCAAAGACTTCGCTCCCTCGATGGTAGCAGGTCACTCCTTAGGCGAGTTTTCTGCCCTTGTTTCTGCCGGTGGTTTAAGCTGGCAAGATGGATTACGATTAGTATACCAACGAGCTCTTGCGATGCAAAAGGCCTGCGAAATCGAGCCAAGCACCATGGCTGCCGTTTTGGGCTTGCCTGATGCAACGATTGAAGAAATTTGTCAGGCTTACGGTCCATCCGTAGTAGCAGCGAACTTTAACTGCCCAGGCCAAGTCGTGATTTCTGGATCAGTAGAAGGAATCGAAGCAGTGGGTATTCAATTGAAAGAAGCGGGAGCGAAGCGCGTATTACCTTTGCCAGTGGGTGGAGCATTCCATTCGCCTTATATGGAACCAGCTCGAGTAGAGTTAGCCGCAGCGATCGAGGCAACCGAAATCGTAAAACCGATTTGCCCTATCTTCCAAAACGTAAACGCTAAACCATCTCAAGATCCAGCCGAAATCAAAGCAAACTTAATCTCACAGTTGACAGGTGCCGTTCGTTGGACGCAGTCAGTTGAAGCGATGGTAGCCGCGGGTGCAACCGAATTCATCGAATGTGGGCCAGGTAAAGTATTGCAAGGCCTTGTTCGTAAGATTCACGCGGAGGCTGTCGTTTCTTCTATAGAATTAGCATAAGAATAATCGAATTTGATGCGCTGATTGTGAGCGCTGTAGCAAAAAATGACCGAAATAATTCAATTATTTTTTCGGTAACATTTGATAATTTGGGTCCAAGCCCTTACTTTTGCATCACATTATGGTATTGACCTATGGTGTAATGGTAACACACCAGTTTTTGGTTCTGGTTTTCTAGGTTCGAATCCTGGTAGGTCAACATAAATTAAAAGAGCTCATCGCAAGACGAGCTCTTTTTTTTATTTCTAGATCATCTTCTTCATCTTCTCCAGTCCAGTCTTAGCCACTTTCAGAGGATCTTGTGCCCAAAGTTCCTTATTAAATAATTCTAACGATAGAATAACCGGTTTTTCGGATGGCTTTAAGCGCTTAATGATTTCTTTAATGGGTGCTTCGCCATCCCCCGCATAAATGCGGTCGCCGTCCGTAATGGAGGTGGGTTTGATGGAAGTGACGTAGTCGTTGACGTGGAAGACTTCGATCGAGTTTTCTCCTACTAGGTGGAGGCAGTCGATGGAGGATTCGCCTTTGTAGATATGGAATACGTCTAATAGAAGTTTGGCGTTGGGTTGGCCGGCTTCGGCAGCTACGAAAAGGACGTCAGCGACGCGGTTCAGATTTTTTGAGTGTCCCCACATTTCCAGTTGTGGTGTCACGCCGGTGCTGACTCCTAAGTCGAGGATGGCGCGGTAGCGTTCGGCCGCGCGGCGTAGGTCGAGGCCAGCTTCTTTCGTGGCGCCCATCGGTGGAGCGGCGGTGCGGAAGCAGCCTAATTGCGCGAGCATATCCATCTCACGTTTCATTTGTTCCAAACCTTGTTTGCGTGTCGCCTCATCGTCTACAATCCACTGAGCAAAGCCGATGGCGTTTTGAATCTTAATTCCTAGGTCATCGATGCGCTTCTTCGCTTCTAAAAGGGTTCCGCCTGATTTCAAATAGGCCTCAAGCGTAGGTACCCAAATTTCACAATGCTGAAAGCCGGCCGCGGAGGCGACTTCGAGTTCTTTGATGAGTCCTAACTTTTGGCCCATAATCGTACTCATATTCAGCGAGAACTCGAATTTATGAGCTTTTGCAACCGGTGCGGCGGAGGCAGATGATGGCAGTAATGCAGCTCCCGCGGCAGTTCCAGACGCAATTAATAAATCGCGGCGACTAATGTTTGTCATAGGTTTAGGTTTATTTCGCCTAGCTTCTCATAGGAGAGAATCATCGAGCGAACATTATGGTAATTTATCTTCCAGTTGTGGGCCATGTGTCGCCAAATCGGTTCCCCCTCACGGGTCATCAACGGCCACCATTCACCGGTATTTCGGTTAATCATCTTATCAAAAACGAAGCGATGCACTTGTTCGTAGGTTTTCAAGAATTGCGGATCTTTCGTTACTAGATAAGCGTCTAGCATTCCAATGAGCATTTCGGCTTGTTGCCAAAATTCTTTTTCTACATCCGTAGGTCCGCCACTGTGCGATCCTTCCACGTATACACCGCCATACTCCCAGTCGATGCCATTTTCCATCGAATGGTAGAAAGCCTTTTTGATGGTATCCAAATAAGGTGCGGCATCAATCTTACCCACCTTAAGCGCGTGTAATAAAAGCCAGCCAAATTCCGAGTTGTGGCCGTAGGAGGTATTGTCGACGGCTGAGGCTTTTTGGCCTCCCTCCTGAAAACGATCCCATCCCCACACGATATCGAATTTAATCTGTGGCGCTACGCTCCAGTCCGCCCAAAACTGAGGAATACCTGTCCCCGTCTTCGGGTCCATTATTTTATAAATCAAAATATCAATTGACTCCTTTAGCTTTCTGCGGTGTATCTCTTTTCCACTTGCCTCATATAAAGTCGTAAACGCTTCCATCAAATGCATGTGTACATCTAAGGTCTTGCGGTCCCCGCCCGGCGCGCCTGGTCCCATCAGCGACCAATCTGCTGCAAAGAATTCCCAGTAACCGCCGTGATGGGTATCAACGGCATATTTTTGGAGTAAATCAAACACCTTCTCCGCATATTCTAATCCTATCGGATCCCCTGTCGCCAGGGTATATTCGCTTAGAGAATAAATCGCAAAACTGTGGCCATAGCCGATCTTTTGCTCGTTTGTCGCCTCACCAGCGCGGTTGACCATCCAATAGAAACCGCCGTGTTCTGTATCCCACATTTTGTCCAATAAAAACCGAACTCCATGTGTAGCCATCTCTTTCATAACCTCTCCTCCAAAACCGTGGCGATAGGCCTGCGAGTACGTAAATACGGATCGCGTCATCGCAATCAACGACTTCTCATCATCCCCCGCATCGTCCCCAAACTCATTGAAGTGGGTTATGTACCCACCCAGTTTCATATCGACCGTGCGTTGAATCCAAAAGGGCAACAAAGCGCCCTCGGTATAGTCCTTGATTTCTGCTCTAAGCGATTGTATGTCCATCGTGTAATTGTCTAATGGCGTCCGGACTCGCGGAGCCCGTTTCACCTAGTTGATGAATACTGATATGTACGGCCAAAGAGGCGAATTCACAAGCTTCCTCCACCGAGGCTCCCGCCGCTCTCGCCGCCGAAAAACCTGCTACTACCATATCTCCCGCACCCACCGTATCGATGGGGCCTTTCACTGGGAAAGCAGGTTGGTGATGAAATTCACTTGTACTGGCATATACCATTCCTTTTTCGCCTAAGGTGACTAATACTGGTTTGTTTCTCGTGTTAGCCCAGCTACGGATATTTTCCGGGGTGGCTGGCTTTTGGTTAATTTTGATGAACTCAGCCTCATTTACTTTTAGAGGGAGGTTTCTAGCAAAGCTACCTAAGCTGCGAAGATCTGCTATAGCTTGTGGATTAGTTAGCGACTCGATGTGCTGCGCTTGCAAAAGAGGAATACTAAATTGTTCATTGAAGATGATCCAGTCGAACGTTTCAGCAGCTAAGGCTTGTAGGAGTTCTCCTGTCTGTGCTTGAAAATTCGAAGACCTTGTTCCAAAATCGATTCGATTCAATTCTTCCTCTTTTTGCAGCGGTTTCGAATAGGTAGGGGTATCGATATTCGTTTCTATGATGTTTTTAGCATCGATGCCTAGAGCCGCCATTTGATGCTCCATCTCTCTTCCGAAGAGGTCATTCCCGCGTACCCCAAAGGCCGAAACGCGTGCACCTAAAACAGCTAGATTCTTCGCCACATTACCCGCGCCTCCTAAATAAGCCCGCGGCTCGGAAGCCAAATGCACTTCTTTCGTGGTTTCAAGAGAAAATTCTCCTGTAGAGGTTTGAAGGTCAAAATAGAAGTCCAACGCAAAATCCCCCATCACTGCCATACGCAGTTGTTGGATTCGAGCCAAAATGGTCTCTAATCTTTCGGAATTCATGTAGGATAGGTTTAGCTAAATTTTCATCGAAAAATAGGGATATTTTCTTTAATTTTGATCATCTATTCATTCTAATTCATTTTTGTTTTGGCACTAATCAAATCAATCTCAGGCATACGTGGTACCATCGGTGGAAAACCGGGCGAAGGTTTAAGTCCACTCGACGTCGTTACTTTCGCAGCGGCTTATGGCACCTGGTTAAAGAAAAAAGGACATCCATCGAACTCGATCGTGTTAGGTCGTGATGCACGTATCTCCGGAGAAATGGTCAGTTCCTTAGTAGCCAATACCTTAATCGGTTTAGGCTGGGATGTTTTAGATATCGGTCTATCTACGACCCCAACTGTTGAATTAGCGGTGCCCTGGACGAAAGCGGCAGGTGGAATTATCATTACCGCAAGCCACAATCCGGCGCAATGGAATGCCTTGAAATTATTGAATGATCGCGGAGAGTTTATCTCAGATCAGGATGGAAAAGACTTGTTGACGATCGCCGAAAATCAGGATTTTGATTTTGCGGACGTGATGAAATTGGGTCAATTAACGCAAGATGATAGCTTTTTACAGCAGCACGTGGATCACGTGTTAGGCTTGAGCTGGGTGAACAAATCTGTGATTGAAAAAGCGAACTTCCGTGTATTAGTCGATGCGGTGAATTCGACCGGTGGAATCGTAGTGCCTATGTTGTTGAAAGCTTTGGGTATTCAGCATGTGGACGTGATTTTTGGCGAGGCTACTGGCCATTTTGGCCACAACCCTGAGCCACTTCCAGAGAATTTAACGGAGATGATCTCGAAAATGAAAGGAGGAAATTACGATTTAGGAATCGTGGTAGATCCAGATGTGGATCGCCTTTGCTTTATTTCGGATGATGGGACACCTTTTGGTGAAGAATATACACTTGTGGCAGTAGCTGAATATGTGCTTTCTGTGAAGCCAGGCAATACCGTTTCTAATCTTTCTTCTACGCGTGCTTTAGCGGATGTAACCCGCAAAGCAGGTGGCGAATACTACGCGGCAGCGGTAGGAGAGGTGAATGTGGTGACTCAGATGAAAGCGGTGAACGCGATCATCGGAGGCGAAGGAAATGGAGGCGTGATCTTTCCTGAGTCGCATTACGGACGTGATTCCCTGGTGGGAATCGGTTTGTTCTTGACGCATTTGGCAAACAAAGGCATCAAAGCATCAGAATTACGCGCGAGCTATCCGGCTTATGTGATTTCCAAAAACAAAATTGAATTATCCGCTGACCTGAACGTTGATTTAATCCTCGCAACGGTGGCAGAAAAATACAAGAATGAAAAGGTAAACACGATCGATGGCGTGAAAATTGACTTTCCAGATCGCTGGGTTCATTTACGCAAGTCGAATACGGAGCCGATCATTCGGATTTACGCGGAGGCATCTTCGGAGGCTGAGGCAGATACACTCGCTCAACAAATTATACGCGTGATTGAAGAAATCGCGCAACTTTAAATGACAGATAAAACACCTATTTACCTAGACAACGCGGCGACCACTCCGGTGGATCCAGCGGTTTGGGCTGAAATGCAGCCTTATTTCGAGAATTTTACTGCGAATCCCTCGTCGATTCACTCCCACGGTCGTCAAGCGAAAGTGGCCGTAGAAAAGGCGCGTAAAACGATCGCCACTTTATTAGGGGCATCGCCATCGGAGATTTTCTTTACCTCTGGTGGAACGGAAGCGGATAATACGGTCTTGCAATCGGCTGTTTTGCACGGAGGATGCAAGGTGATCATCACGTCCCCATTAGAGCACCACGCGGTATTGCATACGGCGGAGGCATGGGCGAAACTGGGTTTAGCGGAATTGAAATTAGTTCGGGTGAATTCAGATGGAGCGATTGATTTAGCGCATTTGGAAGAATTATTGGCTTCATCAGATAAGGCGATTGTGAGTTTGATGCACGGGAACAATGAGATTGGTAATTTATTGGATTTAAACGCGGTGGGCGACCTGTGCGAGCAATATGGAGCCTTATTTCATTCCGATACGGTCCAAACCATGGGCCACTACAAACATGATGCTTCTGTCTTGAAAGTACATTTTATGGTGGGTGCCGCGCATAAATTCCATGGTCCTAAGGGTGTCGGTTTCTTATACGCAAAAGCCGGAACGAAGTTCAGTCCGCTGATGCACGGTGGAGCGCAAGAGCGTAACCAGCGCGGAGGCACAGAGAATGTGTATGGGATGATTGGTATTGCCAAAGCCCTAGAAATGGCCTATTCTGCCATGGACGAGCACGCAACCTATATCAAAGGCTTGAAAGCGTATTTCATCGAAGGATTACAAAAACAATTCCCAGGCATTTCCTTCAACGGAGCTTCTGGGGATGTAGAAAATAGCTTATATACGGTATTGAACGTGCGTTTTCCATCGGTGGCGGACGGCGACATGCTGTTGTTTCAATTAGATATCGAAAAGATTTCAGCTTCAGGCGGTAGCGCTTGTTCGAGCGGTACTTCGGTAGGTTCACACGTGTTATCGGCCTTGAACCCGACAGCGACGGGTGCCGCTGTTCGTTTCTCCTTTAGCAAAAATAATACCCGAACGGAGATCGATCGGGTATTAGAAGTATTGAAAAATATCGTGTCCTAGTAGGCGCGAGCAAAGATAACTCTGCGGCTGGAAGGTGCTCCTGTTAGGACGCATTTTCCAGCTTCTTCTTTTGCATCAAGTGGGATACAGCGAATTGTCGCTTTCGTTAATTCTTTGATTTTCTCTTCTGTCTCAGACGAACCATCCCAGTGCGCAGAAAGGAATCCGCCCTCTTCGATTTTCGCGGTAAACTCGTCCCAGCTATTCACTTCGAACGTATTGGCTGCTCTGAAGTCAAGGGCTTTTTGGTAGATACTCTTTTGGATGTCTTCCAAAGTGTCCACGATCACGTCTTCGATTCCCTCGAACGGCATGCTTGTCTTCTCTCTCGTATCGCGACGCGCTAATTCAATCGTCCCGTTTTCCATATCGCGGTTACCGATTGCTAAACGTACCGGAACTCCTTTTAACTCGTATTCAGCGAATTTAAAGCCTGGGCTTTGATTCTCAGCGAAGTCAAACTTCACGGATACACCGCGGGATTTTAGCGCCTTCACTAATGGATTGATGCGCGCTTTGATATTTTCTAATTGCTCTTCGCCTTTGTAAATCGGTACAATCACGACTTGAATCGGAGCTAATTTAGGAGGCAAGACTAAACCTTGATCATCCGAGTGCGCCATAATCAAGGCACCCATCAAACGCGTCGAAACACCCCAGGAGGTACCCCACACATAATCCAATTGATTTTCCTTATTAACGAATTTTACATCGAAAGCTTTAGCAAAGTTTTGGCCTAAAAAGTGCGACGTTCCCGCTTGCAACGCCTTTCCATCTTGCATCATCGCTTCGATGCAATAGGTTTCATCCGCTCCAGCAAAACGCTCATTCGCCGTTTTAATTCCTTTCAAAACCGGCATCGCCATAAAAGTCTCTGCGAATTCCGCATACACCTCTAACATCTGCTCTGTTTCTTCGATTGCCTCTTGCTTCGTTGCGTGTGCGGTGTGGCCTTCTTGCCACAAGAACTCCGCCGTACGCAAGAATAAACGCGTACGCATTTCCCAGCGCACCACGTTCGCCCATTGATTAATCAATAAAGGCAAATCGCGGTAAGATTGAATCCAGTTTTTATAAGAGGACCAAATCACCGTTTCCGAGGTAGGTCGCACAATTAATTCTTCTTCTAATTTCGCGTCTGGATCGACGATCACTCCGCCGCCATTCGGATCATTCTTTAGTCGGTAGTGCGTAACGACTGCACATTCTTTGGCAAAACCCTCCACGTGTGAAGCTTCCTTCGAAAGGAAAGATTTAGGGATGAAAAGGGGGAAATAGGCGTTTGTATGGCCTGTTTCTTTGAACATATCATCCAATGCGCGCTGCATCTTTTCCCAGATGGAATAGCCATAAGGTTTAATGATCATACAGCCTCTCACCGCTGAATTTTCGGCTAAATCTGCTCTCTTCACTAATTCGTTGTACCACTCAGAATAATTGTCCGCGCGGCTTGGTAGGGATTTACTCATAATTATTGTTAAAATCGTAATGTAGTGTTCGTTTTTTCGTTTACTTTACGTTTGCAAAATGGAACGATACAAAGATACGTTTTGTTAGCCTTTTAATTGACATCATCCGCTAAAAACCATGAAAAATCAATCCTTTGCTTATGTATTGCTTGTAGGATTTGGAATCCTTTCCAGCTGCGTGAATGTGACGAATAACTCGTATGCATCAGATGATTTATACGATGAGGCGAATCGTTCTGTTCAGATTGCCAAAGCGCAGGCGACTAAAGCCGCTAAAGAGAAGAAATACCTTGATTTTCAAGATTTAGAGGAGTCTGATGTGGAGGTGATTGAGGAAGAGGAGGGATTAGCTCAACAATCGACGACTTCGGTCAATCCCAATTTATACGAATCAGCTTACCAACAAGGGTTTAACAATGGATTGTACAATAGCCCTTACATGGGTTATGGCTATCGATATACCCCATTCTCGTATTGGAGTCCTTCTTATTCGTATTTTGTGAATCCTTACACTACCTTTAGTTTGGGTTTTGGCTTCTCGTATTTCAATCCTTATTCGTATTATAATCCTTACGCTTACTACAGTCCTTTTTACAGTCCATTTGGGTATAATCCATACTTCAGTGGGTATAATTATTATGGGCCTGGAGGTAATTACACGGGATACAGTGGACAATACATGACAAATGACACGCGAGAAAAGAGAAATTTTGGCCCTCGGGATGATCGTTCGAACAATCGAAATTCTGGTGGAAATTACACCAATTCTCCTCGAGGGGGTAATAATTCTTATAACACGCAAGGCAATAATTTGCCACGTGTAAATACACAGCAGACTTACGGAACAGGATCTAGTTCTCAGCCTTATGTGGCACCACGACGTAATTCAAATTATGAATACCGTTCTGCACCCGTGGATGGAGGAGCCCAACGTAACTACTCAGCACCTACCCCGTCTTATAGTAGCCCAAGCTCCGGTGGAGGTTCTAGTTCCGGTGGTGGCGGAGGTGGTTCTAGTCGCGGTCCTCGTTAATTTACGATCATGAAAAAAGCTCTTTTCTTATTTTTCAGCATTTGCACGCTGAACGCGGCTATGGCCCAAATCTATACGTATCCTAGTTTAGCGAAGCAATTCTCCACTTCGTATTCAACGGGTACAGCTCGTATGCAGGCTTTAGGTGGCGCTTCTAGTGCTTTAGGGGCTGACTTAAGTGCCATTACTGGGAATCCAGCGGGTCTAGGTTTGTATACGCGTTCAGAGGTAAATATGAGTTTGGCCTATACTGGGGTTCAAACCAAGTCGACCTATTTAAGTACTTCCAATGAGGCCTCCGAAAATCAAATTCAAATGCCTACGCTAGGGATGGTCATTTCTAGTAATAACCTAAGTGGAGGGGATTGGCACGGATCATTGGGTTTTGGCTATTCGCGTCAAGCCATATTTATTCAACCTATACATATTTCAGGTACGAATAACCGCAGTTCTCTTTTAGATAATTTTATTGAAAAAGCGAATGATAAAGGTGCAACTGGCGCTAGTTTAGATGACGAATATGACGCCTATTCCGGGACGGCTTCTTCTGCTGAGGCTTTGGCCTATCAAACCTATTTAATCAACCCCAATTCCGTTTCCGGGGGAGCGCCATTCGAACGTTTTCAGCCTTTGTTGCCTACAAATCAATATGGTTCAGCCACTAATTCTGGCGCTTTAACATCCTGGGATTTTGCCTATGGCGCGTCATATCGTGATAAGTTCTACTTAGGAGCGGGTTTGCATTTTTCCAAAATTAGTGCCAGTTCTTCCACTACTTGGGAAGACGAATTTGTAGGGGCTAAATATGTGGCAGGCTTTCAATATGCAGAGACATTATTGACTTCAGGTTCAGGCATTGCCCTTAGTCTGGGAGGTATTTATAAAGTGAATCCATCGTTACGTTTGTCCTTAGCCTTCAGAAGTCCGACCTATTACGATCAGATGAACGAAACCTACGACGCGCGTTTATTCCCTAATGTCATAGGCATTCCGGCCATCGGTTCTACTGGTAATCCAATAACCATTACGAAAGTGAATCCGATGCGCTTAACGACGAATGAATTCACATATCAGTTATTAAGTCCGATGAAAGTGTCTGGTGGATTTGCGTTTTTCTTTTCGAAGAAAGGGTTCTTGACGGCGGATTTAGAATATGTAGGTTATGGAGGAATGAAAGTCTATTCTGCTGAATTAGGCGGTTCTGCTAATCAAGCATTTCAGACGAAATACAATGGTCAAATCTCTCGCAATTTTGAAGGGGCGCTAAATATTAAAGTGGGATCTGAAATTCGTGTTTCTCCTTCCCTAAGTATTAGAGGTGGGGCGGCGATGTTTGGAAGTGGATATGCCCAAAGCTATGACACAATCGATCGCAATGCCTTTCAATTTTCTGGAGGAATCGGCTACCGTAAATCGAACTTCTACCTAGATTTAACGGCTATTCAGCGTACGCAAAAGGATGCGTATACACCATATACGCTAAAGAATGTAGCGGATTATAGTTCGGCTACGGTAGATCTAACGTCCACGCAATTGATGCTTGGAGGTGGAATCTACTTTTAAACGGGTAAGTATTGATCTAATAGCCAAAGTAATTGGCTGACGGTGATTTCCCCGTCTACTTGAACATCAGCTTGCTGATAAAAAGGTAAGCGCTCCTCAAAGGTTTTTTTGATGGAGGCGATGACTACTTCTTCGCTTTGGGTCTTATCTAACAAAGGACGATTATTGCCTTGTGCTTTGTATAATCGCTTGGCTAAATCATTTACATCCACGTTTAGGAAAACGCTAACGCCATTTTGCTTGATGAAGTCCATATTGTCATTAAAGCAAGGTACTCCGCCACCCGTTGCAATCACCATCGATTGATCAGGTTGAAAACCACGAAGGGTCTTTTTTTCTATTTCGCGGAAATGCGCCTCACCAAAATTCGAAAAAATCTCAGACACAGTCTTCTGTTCACGGGTCTCAATTAACTTATCCATGTCCATAAAGGAGTAACCAATATTCTTTGCTAATTCTTTTCCCAAGGTACTTTTACCCGAGGAGGGCATTCCTACTAAATAGATATTCTTCATTCTGGTTTTATTCTAGGCTTTGTTGAATTTCATCCGCAGAAGGTAAGGCGTAGGAAGACCATTTCCCTTTCACCGTTCCATCCTTCAATAGCCACAAACCCGGGCTAGAGCGAACGATTGTTTTAAGTATTTTCGTATCAGCGGATAGCGCTGGGATCGCTAACTGGTATTTATGACGTAAGGCGTTTACCTCTGCATCTGGTGAGGCCGAAACTAACCAAACGGTGATGTTTTTCAAACCTTTCGTTAGCTGTTCAATTTGCGGTAAAGCCCCTTCATTCATGTGGTGAATGTTCGGGATAATGACCATCAATTTCGCCCCTTTAAAGCTTTCTTGCGTATAATTAGTCGTATCTCCCTCCGCCCACAATTGATAATCAGTAATTAGTGGTCTAGCCTCTTTTTCATTCGTCGCCTTCATCGAGATGAATTGGGCTGTCGTGTCTGTAGGCATTTCGGTTAGAGTTGTCTCAACACCTTGGATTTTGTACACATAGGAGAATTTTAATGGCTCCCGTTCTTTCATATTCGTGGGAATATGATCGCCCACCGCATAAGGTAATCCATCGCTGATAGGTAGGTGGAAATAACAGAATGTGCCTAGTGCAATACTAGCGATGGCTGTTGCTATTACCCACTTACCCGTTTTTCTATCTGTCGGTTTCTTCGCAATCAATAAAATGACCGTCAGAACGAGTAAGAATATATCTTTTCCAAATGACGTCCAGGGAGTTAATTTAATCGTTTCGCCAAAACATCCACAGTCTGTTACCTTGTTGAAATAGGCCGAATAGAAAGTCAAAAAACCGAAAAAAGCTAGGATGCCTACAAAGGCGTACAAGGTCTGTTTGATGCGGTAATTTAGGGCAAGTGCTATCGCTAAAACGATTTCTAAGCTACTTAATAGGATGGATAGGATCAGTGCATAGGGAATCCAAAACTTCCAAAAAACCTCCATAAAAGCGAAGTCTACCGAGAATACCTCGAAGTATTCTTCTAGCTTTAGTTGGGTTCCTATCGGGTCGTTCAATTTAATGAGACCTGAGAAGATGAAAATCCCCACCAATAAAATCTTCGCGATTTTGGTCATTATTGCTGTTGTTGCTGCTGTTGTTGTTGTTCGCCTTTCAATGTAATCAGGCAGAACACGGCGTAATTAAGCATATCTTGGTAATTTGCTTCTACACCCTCTGAAACCAATGTTTTACCATCATTGTTTTCGATTTGCTTCGTACGGAAGATTTTCATCAGAATTAAATCTGTCATGCTGCTGATGCGCATATCGCGCCAAGCCTCACCGTAATCGTGATTTTTGTTGCGCAATAATTCCAACGTTATCTCCACTTGATCATCGTAAATGCGGCCTAATTCCTCTGGCGCGAATTCCATTTGATCAGAACCTTCCAGCGATTTTTGAATTAAAGCGATGATGCAATAGTTGATGATTCCAATGAATTCTCCTTCGATGCCATCCTCGATTTTTTGCGCACCTTTTTCTTGGATACTGCGAATGCGTTGGGCTTTGATGAAGATTTGGTCAGTTAAGCTAGGTAGTCGTAAAATTCTCCATGAAGTACCGTAATCTTTGTTTTTTTTATCAAACAAGGCTTTGCAGTATGAAATTACTTGGCGATATTCGATTTCGGTTTGGGAAGGCGTTGAGTCCCTATTCATAGATACAGTTTTTAGACGATGCTCACGTTTTTATAGCCTACAAAATTATTTAAATTATCCTAAAATTCACTCGATTTGGACGCTCTTTTTTCCACAAGTCAAACAATCCGTTTAAATGGGCAATTGCTTGATTTTTCGAAGCCCCAAATCATGGGAATTTTAAACATTACCCCTGATTCCTTTTACGAGGGTAGTCGCGTAACTTCGGTCGATTTAGCCTTGAAACAGGCTTCTGAGATGATCGCTGCCGGTGCCTTGATTTTGGATATTGGAGGGCATTCGACTCGCCCTGGAGCAGCACCGGTGAGTCCAGAGGAAGAAATAGATCGGGTTTGTTCCATAATTTCTGCGATTGCGTCGGCCTTTCCTACTGTTATTATTTCTATCGACACCTACCGAGTGGCGGTAGCAAAAGCGGCTTTAGCGGCTGGTGCGCATCTGTTTAATGACATTGGTGCTGGTCAAATGGACGAAGGGGTGTATGATTACATCGTTGAAAATCAAGTTCCCTATATTCTCAGTCATAGCGTAGGGCGTTTCGAGCAAGTGCACGAAGTGCCAGACTATCAGAATGTGGTGGCAGAAGTATTACACGATTTATTGCCAAAAGTCCAGGAGCTACGTTCGCGTGGTTTCAAGGATTTGATTGTGGATCCCGGTTTTGGATTCTCTAAATCGTTGGATCATAATTATCAATTATTAGCGCATTTACGCTCTTTTAAATTACTAGGTGCCCCCATCTTAGCAGGCTTGTCACGCAAGACAATGATTTGGAAAGAATTAGGTATTTCTGCGGATGAGGCATTGAATGGAACCACTGTTTTACACACCATTGCTTTATTGCAAGGAGCCTCTATCTTGCGCGTCCACGACGTAAAAGAGGCCAAAGAAACCATACATTTAGTCCAAAAACTACAACAAAATGGCATATCCCATTTATTATAAAGGCCAATGGCAAGATCCTGAAAAAGTGACTGTGTCCGTTAAGGATGTCGGTTTCTTGCGTGGCTTTGGCATCTTCGATTTCTTCCGTATTATGGATGGGAAGCCCATCTTTATGTCGGATCACTTAGATCGTTTTTTGAGCTCAGCTTCGAAAATGGGTTTGTCGCATAGCTATTCTAAAGAGTCGCTGGCTGCGTTAATTAATGAGATTGCGTCGCTTTCCGTCGATCCTTGCCTAGGAGTTAAGTTGGTTTTAACGGCTGGATTTAGTTTAAATGGATTCGATCCGGTAGGGGAGTCCGAATTGTATATTTTTCCAGGTGTTTTTTCTTTCGCAGAGCCTACCGCTGGAATGCGTTTAATGAGTCGCGAATACAAGCGCGAAATGGCGGATATTAAATCGTTGAATTATGCTTTCGCTTTACGCGAAATGCCATCGGTTCGTGCGGCTGGAGGCGATGATTTAATCTATTATACTCCTGAATTTGGCGTTTCTGAATCCTCGCGTTCTAATTTATTTTATGTCAAAGCGGGCGTGATTCATACACCTGCAGAACATATTTTGGAAGGTATTACCCGTAAAAAGGTGATGGCTTTGGCGTCTTCTGAGTTCGAAGTTCGCGTGGGTGAATGTACTTTAGCAGATTTTATGAACGCTGATGAAGTCTTCACCACCGGAAGTACGAAGCGTGTCTTGCCTATTTTCTCCATAGATGGGAAACAGATAGGAGATGGGAAGAGGGGGAAAGTGACGGAGAGGCTGTATGGGATGTTGCTAGCTAATGAAGAATAAGAGTAGAGATTATAGAGTAGAGAGCATAGATTTTTATCTCTTATCTCTACTCTATAATCTATACTCTATTTTGGCCTAAAAGCCTTCATATTCTCCTCCCTACACACTAAAAATGGTCCACCAATTAGATCGATGCAATAAGGAATGGCTGGGAAAACAGCCTCTAGGCATTGTCTGATGGCTTTCGGTTTTCCTGGTAAATTTAGAATTAACGTTTGATTGCGAATGCCCGCTGTTTGACGGCTTAGAATGGCGGTGGGAACATATTGCAAACTCACGGAGCGCATTAGTTCGCCGAAACCTGGCATCATCTTTTGACAAACGGCCTCTGTCGCTTCTGGGGTGACATCGCGCAAGGCGGGTCCAGTTCCGCCGGTTGTCACAAGAAGACAAACTTCCTCTGACATTTCGATCATCTTCGCTTCGAGTTGATCTTGTTCGTCGGGAACGACCGCGTAGACTACCTCGAAATCAGATTCCAAGTATTCTTTTAATAATTCGACTACGGCCTTACCAGGAATATCTTCGTAGATACCCGCACTTGCCCGGTCGGACACATTAATTACGCCTATTTTGATCATTCTTTTTGGGTAATTTAAGTTTCTTCTCCATTGGGATCGGCTCGTCTAATAGATCTCGAATAACGATGGATGCGACAACGCCTCCAAAGGCAGCCGGTAAATAAGAAATCGTTCCGTAGGCTGACTTTTTGAAGTTGCTTCCGTCCGTTAGGATAAGTGATTCGTCTTTGACTTTTTCTAAAGAGAAAACGGTTTTAATCCCTTTGCCTACTCCCATCTTGCGAATGCGCTTACGAACTAAAGAGGCTAAATAACACTCACGAGTATCAAATAAATCAGCTGTTCTGATTTTGGTAGGATCCATTTTACCTCCGGCGCCCATTGAGCTAGCAATCTTAAACCCTAGATCGTAAGCCGTTTTTAGTAAAGTGACTTTAGGCGTTACAGAGTCGATGCAGTCCATGACGTAATCGAATTTATTTGTCTCAAGCAAGTTCTTCGCCTCTTCAGGACTCAGAAATTGTTCGATCGCTGTTAATTCGAGTGCGGGGTTGATGGCTTGTAAGCGTTCGGCCATAATTTGGGCTTTGGAAACCCCATGGTTCGTCGCTAAAGCGGGTAATTGTCTGTTGCGATTCGTTGGATCCACGACGTCTCCATCGACAATCGTCATTCGACCTACGCCTGAACGCGCGATGAATTCTGCGGCAAAGGAGCCTACGCCCCCTAATCCGACTACTAAAACGTGTGAATTTTGTAATTTATCGATCCCTTCCGGTCCGATCAAGAGTTCAGAGCGGCTTAGCCAGCTTAGATCATTGTTTGGCATAATTAGGATATTTCTTCCTTGATTTGATAATTCGTCGTCTTATCCGAGTTCGTAATCAATAACTCACCGATAAATCCGGCTAAAAAAAGCTGTACGCCCAGTATAATGGCCACTAGCGCTAAAAAGAACAGCGGATTGTCTGTAACATTGCGGTACTTCAAATTATAAGCAATGTTATAAATTTTAACACCCATTAAATAGATAGTCAAACCAGAACCCGTTAAAAAGGACAAGATTCCTAGGCTTCCAAATAAGTGCATCGGACGTTTGCCAAAAATCTGCACAAATGAAATCGATAACAGATCCAAGAAACCATATAGGAAGCGCTCTAAACCAAATTTAGTCACTCCATACTTGCGCGCCTGGTGTTGAACTACTTTCTCGCCAATCTTCGTAAATCCGTTCCATTTCGCTTGAACCGGAATGTAGCGGTGCATTTCACCGTACAAACGTAACGTTTTCACTACTTCAATTTTATAGGCTTTCAAGCCGCAATTGAAATCATGTAAATGAACGCCTGACAATTTGCGGGTTGCTGCATTGTATAATTTGGTTGGAATCGTCTTCGAAATAGGATCAAAGCGCTTCTGTTTCCAGCCTGAAATTAGATCGTAGTTTTCTTCCGTAATTAAGCGATATAATTCTGGGATTTCATCTGGGGAATCCTGTAAATCGGCGTCCATCGTGATCACCACTTGGCCAGAAGCCTTGCTGAATCCTTCGTGAAGAGCTGCCGATTTGCCATAATTACGCGCGAAAGAGATGGCTATAATCGTGCTGTACTGCGTTGATAATTGCTTTAAAACCTCCCAGGAATGGTCGTTGCTGCCATCGTTTACGAAGATCATTTCGTAAGAAAATGCATTTTCTTTCATCACTCGATCGATCCAAGAACATAGTTCTGGAAGCGATTCGGCTTCGTTATAAAGAGGTACTACGATGGATAGCTGTAACATACGAGCAAAAATACAAAATTATTGCGAAGGAAAGATGATATAATAGGGTCTTAATAATTCGATGAATTCCGGGCTATAGTCGCCTAGGTCGTTTTTGATATTTATTCTCTTGTGCTGAATGGGACTTTTTTTCCTAGATCCGCAGGCCATTATGCGTAATACGGGACTAGACGGGTTTGAATGGATGGTTACTTTTTCATGGATGAACAACCCATTTGCCTGTATTGATTGTTCGAATAGGGCCAAAACATCAGCCGGATACAGCACCGCAAATTCTCCTTCATCTGAAAGCAAACGATCTATTGAATCGGCTAAATCCCCCGGGCTCAAATGATCCGCATGAATCGCCATGTGTTTTGCTTCATCGGAAGCTGCGAGGTGATTCGTGAAAAAGGGTGGATTAGAGCAGATGAAGTCGAATTTTTCTTCTGATTTAAATGTTAAAATGTTCGCTTCGATGGCTTGCAGGCGTTCTTTAAAAGGACTGCTATTGAAATTTTCGGAGGCAACCTTTGCCACCTCAGGATGAATTTCGAGCGCTATTACAGTAGAGGAGGGTTGAGCTTGAGTTATCATTGAAGCTAGTAGGCCACAACCGGTTCCAATATCCAAGCATTTACCGCGTGCCTTCAGAGAAGACCAAGAGCCAAAAAGGCAAGCCTCCGTACTAATCTTCAATCCCGGATTGCCGTGATTTAGTGAAAATTGTTTGAACTCAAAAGTGGATCTATTTTCGGCCATAATCCGCCGGATTTTCACCCCAGTCCTCGGTTTCCCATTTCAGAACTTTAGTCGTGTAATGGTTACTTTTTAACCACGCGATGGCATTATCGACCATCTGGAATAATTCTTCCGTTCGTGCATTGCGCTCAAGATTCGTTTTGATCGCTCTGTTTCTTACCCAAGCAATAGCCGTTCTCGAATCTGAATACAAAGGATAGGGACAATCTAATTTCTTTAAATAGGCCAGACCGTGAACAATGGCCAAAAACTCACCTAAGTTAACGGTGCCTTCAGGAAAGGGACCGCGCGCAAATAACACTTCTTTCGTTTCTGTATTTACGCCTTGGTATTCCAATTTACCTGGATTGCCTGCGCAGGCAGCATCCACCGAAATACTTGGAACGACAATTTTAGCCGCGTTTAAACGAGGCGTTTTCGTCTTAGAAGCAGGAGATACGCTGGCCCAATAATTCTTTTTAGCCGCGCTCTCAGCTTCGGCTTTCGATTCAAAAGACTTGTATTGCGCACCCGCATAGCCTTTGATGTTCTTTTCAGTCTCTGCCCAGGAATCAAAGATCCCTTTCTGGTGACCCGCCCAAATCACATAGTATTTTTGTTTTTTGGCCATCTACATCAAACGTGATTTAAAGATTTTAATCGCGATCGCAATCAAAATTACCCCGAAAATCTTGCGTAAAATCTGCGTCCCTGCGTTTCCTAATTTCTTCTCAATCCAGACACTAGAACGCAAGACAATGTAAATGAATACAAGGTTTATGAAGATACTGATAATGATGTTTTCCTCTTCGAACTGTGACTTCAAGGAAATTAAAGTCGTCATTGTTCCCGCTCCAGCGATGATAGGGAAGGCCAAAGGAACAATGGAATGCGTATTAGTTTCTATTTCTTCACTTTTGAAAATGTTGCGCCCTAGGGTCATTTCCATACCAATCAAGAAGATAATCAAGGCCCCCGCCATCGCAAAGGAATTGGTATCTACGCCCAATAAGTGCAGAATGAATTTACCCGCATAAAAGAATCCCACCATTATAATCCCAGACGCTAATGTCGCTTGGCCCGGGTGAATATCACCGTTCTTCTTACGCAATTCGATAATGATAGGGATGGACCCCAAAATATCGATGACGGAAAATAGGATCAAGGAGGCCGAGAGGATCTCTTTTGAGTTAAAGTTCATTTTTTATGGTTTGGATGAGTGTTTCAATATCTTCAAAGGTATGACTAGGGAAGTTTGCGATCCGGAAACTGGTTTCCTTCCATTTGCCATAACCTTTTCCTAGTTCCATGCCTTTTTCAAGACATATTTTATGCAATTGTTTAATCTTTTCAGGATTTCCAGTTAAGGCCAAAACCGTAGGCAAACGCAACTCAGGGTTTTCAATTAAATAGCTGAAATCAGGTTGATTATCCCAAAAATCCGTCCACACTTTCATTTTAGCCAAAGTCGCAAGATGTACTTCTGATAACGAAGGAAGTTGCTGAGTCAATCGGTAAACCAGGTAAATGCCTAACACATTAGGTGTCATTTGCGTTTGAAACATCCGTCTGTTTTCTTCTAAAAACAAGACATCGTTATAATGAGTCGCCCGATTAAGTTCTTTTGCCCTAGCTAATGCCTTGGGTGAACAAATAAGTAGACCCATTCCCGCTGGAATTCCGATACATTTCTGTACCGATGCTAACCAAACATCAGCCTCATTCCATGGTAATTCAATGCCGCCCATCGAAGAGGTTGCGTCTACGGCAATTAAGGTGTCTTCTTTTAACTGAAAATCAGCTCTGCGGATATGCTGGCCGGTTCCATTTGACGTTTCACTTTGAACTAAACAAAGCGTGTCTCCTTGAATAGGGCCTATCTGAAGGCTAATTTCGGCGAGGCTTTGGTCTAGGGAAAATTCAATAGATTCCGCTACCGAAGAAGCATAATGGGCCCATTTTTTGCCAAAAGCTCCATTATATAAGTGGGTAGACTTTTCTCTTACGAGCGACTGAATGACGATTTCCCAGGCTTCTGTGGCGGATGAAACGAAATAGATCGTATAATTTGAAGGGATATTCCATTTCTGATGAAGCACTTCAAATGTAGCTTCGAGTAGCTTTTCGAAACGCTCACTTCTATGATTGATGCTGACAATACCCTGCTCAAAAGCCTCTTGGATGTATTCAAGGGCCTCTGGATGAACCTTAGAGGGGCCAGGGTAGAAAGATAACATCTTTTAAATGAAGGAATAAAGGCCTAATTCGTAACCTCGAAGGCCAAAACCTACGATGATTCCTTTTGCCTTAGGGCTCAAATAGCTGTGGTGACGGAAATCTTCCCGTGCATGTACATTTGAAATGTGAATCTCAATAACAGGTGTTTTGATGGCTGCTACCGCATCGCCTAAGGCCACCGAAGTATGCGTATATCCACCTGCATTGAATAAAATGCCATCGTAGCTAAAGCCTACTTCGTGCAATTTATTAATTAACGCCCCTTCTTCATTGGATTGAAAATAAGAGATGTCTAATTGATCGCCGAATTTATCTTGTAAGATTTCCAAAAACTGTTCGAACGTCTGTGCACCATATATTTCTGGTTCACGTGTGCCTAATAAATTCAAATTAGGACCATTCAGGATCAATATTTTCTTTCTTACCATATTAATAAGGGGACATGCGGTGTAAAAATACGTAATTACTTTAAATTTACGGGATTCATAGCATAAAATGTATATGTGGGAGACAGAAATCCAGTCTTTTGGTGATTACTTAAAAATAGAGCGGGGCTTATCCAAGCACTCCCACGAAGCCTATTTGCGGGATATCCGAAAACTGGAAACCTATCTTGCCGTTTCTCCGATTGCGATCAGCGAGGTTGATGAATCCCATATTTTGGCCTTTTTAAAAGACCTACACTCCTTAGGCATCGAAGCAAGTACCCAATCGCGTACCTTATCGGGTATCCGTGCGTTTTTTCAATATCTCGTTTTCGATGGAACCATAAAAGCGGACCCCACCGTTCACGTGAAAAATCCCCAAATGGGACGCAAATTACCCGACACCCTTTCTTTCGACGAGATCACGGCCATTCTAGAACAGGCAGATCTCTCCAGTCCGGAAGGGGTACGAAACCGCGCGATGCTCGAATTTTTATATGGTGCAGGATTACGTGTTTCGGAACTGATTGGGCTGAAAAGAGAAGATATCTACGAAGATCAAGGCTTCATCAAAGTGCGCGGAAAGGGCGACAAAGAACGCCTAGTCCCAGCAGGACGTGATGCATTCAAGTATTTAAATCTCTATTTAGAATCAGTTAGACCTGCCGTGCCAGTTAAAAAAGACGCCACTCACTTCGTTTTCCTAAATCGCCGTGGTTCCGGCTTAAGTCGTGTGATGGTTTTTTTGATTTGTAAAGACCTTGCCGCGAAAGCAGGCATCACGAAAGTAATCAGCCCTCATACCTTTCGACATTCATTTGCAACCCATTTGATTGAGGGCGGAGCAGACCTACGCGCCGTTCAGGAAATGTTAGGACACGAATCGATCTTAACGACTGAGATTTATACGCACTTAGATCGGGCGTATTTAACTCAGATGGTGCAGGATTTTCATCCTTTTTCCAAATTAGATAAGAGATTTTAGAGTATAGAGTAGAGATAAATAACCGTATCTATACTCTCTACTCTATTATCTATAATCTTTACTCTCTAATCTCCGACCCTTCCTCCGGAAATGGGATAAACACAAAATTCGTAAACTGCCCATCCACCACAAAAAGACAAGCGAATTCTTCGATGTCTTTGAAATTTTGGACGAATAGTTCCATATTCTCTTCTGCGATTAGTTTGCGCTGCACAAATTCTTCCATCATCGAAGCATGGTAATTCCACTTATTTTCGTGCAATTCACCTACGCCGATCAGTTTTTGGCCGATTTCGATGGGACGTTGGGAGGTCACAAAGATGGGGAAATCGGAGAATCCTCGTTTTTTGATTTGGTAAGACGCCTCTTTCAGTGCATCGGCTACTTTGATGAAATCAGAGGAGATGAGGCCTAAATATTTTCCGTTTAAGTCCGGTGAATTAGGCGCGTTTGAAAGGGCTGTGTAATCTTCGATCATGATTTAACTCTTACTTAGTAATAATAATTGGATGTCTTTGACCGGTTTGTGGAACAATTTTCCGGTGCTTGGTTGTGTTACGAATCCGCGGTAGCAGAATACGCCTTTCATGAAGGATTTTCCTTGCCAAAGCATTTCTTCCACACCCCCGGTCTTCCCCGCCTTCAAGATGAAAGACGTCATGAGGTTGCTCATCGCTAAACTAGCGGTGTGAGCCACAAGGGATGGGATGTTAGGAACACAGAAATGAGTGATGCCGTATTTTTCGAAGGTGGGTTTTTGAATCGTACAAGGCTCTGAAGTCTCAAAACAGCCGCCTTGGTCAATACAAACATCCAGAATCAACGTTCCAGGTTTCAGCTTGCTCACCATTTCTTCTGTCACGATGCAAGGAGTAATTCCGCTGTCTGAACGCAAGGCACCTACGATGATTTGGGCTTCCTGCAAAGCTTTGGCTAGGTTTTCTGAATCAATCACCTGCGTGACAATGGGGAAACCAAGCGCCGCTTTTAGACGTTGCAACTTATAAATATCTTTATCGAATACTTGGAACTGAATGCCTGCGCTCGCTGCCGCTCGCGCCACTTGCTCCACTACCTGTCCGGACCCTAAAAGTACTAAATTGCATGGTGGGACGCCTGTTACATGTCCTAACAGCAATCCTTTTTTCTTTTGAATCAAATCAGTGGCAATTGGTAAGATCAATTGGCCAGCGATTTCAGCCATTATTTTAATGAAAGGAAAGCCGCCGCCATTGTCTTCGACGAATTCGAGGCCGATGGCCAAAAGTTTTTTTGCATTCATCGCATCGATTAACTCGGAGGATAAATGCTGGTAAGAGGCACTCGAAATAAAGGCTTGACCTTCTTTCATGCGCGCGATTTCCGAGATGGTAGGAGGGGTGATCTTTAAAGTCAACGTACTTTGCCAAATCATCGCCACATCCTCACTCACACTCGCTCCGGCTAGTAAATAGTCAGAATCACTGAAACCGGCACGTTCACCCGCGCCTTTTTCGATCACAATTTCGTGGCCATTATTGGTTAATAAAGCAACGGCTTGTGGGCTTAAAGAAATGCGGTTTTCGTTCGGATCGGATTCCTTAGGTAGACTGATGCGGATGCTTTGGGCATTCTGCTTGGTCCACGCCATCGCTTCTAAAGGCGCGATGCCTTGCTTAGAAAGTAAATCTTGAAAAGGATTGTGCTCTAATATCTTCGCCATACAACTTCTAATTTACGGTGCGCGTCATCGACGTGGGAGACGTTTAGTTCCAAATGTTCAAAGGTCCAAAACTCCTCCGCCTGCTCCGGCCACTCCACTAAACACAAGTGTCCAGAGTCTAAATATTCTTCTAATCCAATATCAAAAGCCTCTTGAGCGTTCTTCAATCGGTATAAATCAAAATGATACACGGGATTTCCTTTGCCATCCACATATTCATTTACTAATGAAAAGGTGGGGCTTTGGACAGATTGTGCCACCCCTAATTGCTGGCAAATTTCCTTAATTAAAGTCGTTTTTCCTGCCCCCATTTCTCCTCGAAACAACCACACATTGGGGTAGTCTTTTGTCTCGCGAAGGAGGCTAGCGGCTATTTCAGGCAGTTCCGTGATGCTGTATTTATCCCAGGGTCTCATAGTTCGATGTCCCCTAATTGTGGTCTGATGAGTATTTCTTCTAAAACAGTCGATGGATTCATCGTATATGCCGAATAAATCGTCGATGCCACATCGTCTGCGGGTATAAAGCGCGACTCTGGCAATTCTACTCCATCCCAAGCTGGCGTTAAAGTAGCCCCAGGTAAAATGGCCGTTACTTTGATGCCTTGCAGTTTCGTTTCTTCGCGTAATACTTTAGTGAAACCTAACAAGGCAAACTTACTGATACAATAAGATCCACCGGCAGTGTAAGCCGTGATAGAAGCCGTAGAGCAGATGGTGAAAATGTGGCCTGATTTTTGGGCCTGTAAAGTAGGTAAAAAGGCACGTGTCAAATGATACGCACTGTATAAATTAGCCTCGATTTGACGCTCTAAAACGCCATCTTCTTCGTTCTGGATTTGACCCGGCATAAAAAATCCGGCGTTATTGATTAGTACATCAATGGTTTTGGTTTGGCCCAAAACCCATCCAGCAAAGTCCTGGCATTGCTTTTTGTCGCTTAAATCCGCGACAAACGTATGTAATAAAGGCGAATTGAATTCGGCCGAAAGCGCTTTCAATTTCTCGCCTGTTCGCGAACACGTAAAGACGGTAAATCCTTCCGAAAGGAATTTTTTTACCAACGCTTTGCCAATTCCCTGGCTACCCCCACTAATTATTGCCGTTTTGTTCATTATCTTTGATAAATATCGATGTGTAATATACCAATCAGATGTCAAAATTAGGTAAATATTTAATCTTCCTGGGTAAGCTTTTTACAAATCCAGAAAAATTTCGGGTTTATCTCGCCTTGACATTTCAAGAATGTGTGGACATCGGTATCAATTCAGTCTTGATTGTGGCGATTGTGTCTACCTTCTTAGGTGCTGTAACTTGTGTTCAAACGGCAGCGAATATGGATAACCCTTTCGTTCCGCAATACATTATCAGCTTAATTGTTCGCGATTCAACCATTTTAGAGATGGGGCCTACCATTACCTGTGTTGTTTTAGCCGGTAAAATCGGTTCCAATATCGCGGGTCAATTAGGAACGATGCGCATCACGGAACAAATTGATGCGCTTGAAGTGATGGGAATTAATTCCCGTTCCTATTTAGTTTTACCTAAAATCATCGCTGCGATGATCACTTTCCCTATGTTGGTGACATTAGCCTGTTTTTTAGCCATCTACGGTGGCTATTTAGCCGGATGGTTAACGGGAGCGATCTCTCCGCAAGAATACATTCACGGTTTGCAATTCCAGTTCAAAGGCAACTATATGATTTTTGCTTTGACGAAATCAGTGGTTTTCTCCTTTTTGATTGTCACCATCTCCGCCTTTAAAGGATTCTATACGAAAGGTGGAGCCTATGAAGTAGGAACGGCGAGTACCGCCGCAGTAACCAATTCGTGTATTGCGATTTTGATTGCGGATTATCTTTTGGCCCAATTGTTAGTGGGCTAAATTCTTTCGATAAATACGTTGGTAGTTAATAAGGAACTCGCAGAACCTCTGTAAGATCCGTAAACAGGTGTGATTTCTTCTGGTAAACAAGACGCAGCTAGTGGAATGTGATTTCCAGAAACGACCTCATGTTGCGTAGGATCATAGCCTCTCCAGCCACCACCAGGCAAATAAACCTCCACCCATGCATGTAAATGATGTGTTTGATTCGGTACATCTACAGGCGCAACTCCTATGTAATATCCGGAGACAAATCGCGTTGCTAAACCCATGGCACGGCACAAAGCAGAAAACAAGACGGCATAATCACGACAAGATCCCTTGCGATTAATCATCGTGAATTCCGGCGTATTCGGGTTTCCCTCTTCGCGAATTTCATAGGCAAAATTGGTAAATATGAACTCGTTTAACGCAGAAAGATAGGCTGATGTGCTGTACCGAACTCCGGATGCAATTTGGCGCGCCATTTGTTCTACGTTCGGCGTAACACCCTCCAATCCTAAATAGGGGCTTAAGGTCTTTTGGTATGAATTTGAATAGGTAATAGGTAATGTTTTACTTTCAAAAGGGAAGTAAACGAAATCAAATGGATTAAATTCAGTTGTTTCCACTGTGGCTTTCATTTCTATTTCTAGAAAATTTGTAGGCTCCTTGAAGAAAAGGATATTTTGAATATTACCCTCTGGATCTAAGTTTTTAGAGACTTGAACGGGACTAGGTTGAATGTCTAATTGAAAATCTTGAACCGTTAAAAGCGCACTTTTTCGTGGGTGTAAATAGAGGACATGAGGATCCAAAGTGACCGACTCACTGTAATCATACCGTAGTTTATGCTGGATGCGAGCGATCATTTCGAAGGTGAAATTAACTCTTTCATCCATCCCTCATCAATTCCTGCTAGCGATTTTCGCAAGGCTTCATTCCAATCATCAGAAATTGCTTGCATGTCTTTCTTGTATAAACGGACTTCTTTCGCCTTGAAACTTCCTTTTTCGTAAACGACCACATCGATTGGATAATCGACATCGTTCGCACTGACTTGGGTGGCGTCAAAAGATAAGAAACCCATCTTTAAGGCCTCTTTTAGCGAGGTTTCATGGGTTAAATTGCGGTTCAATAAAGGTTTTCCGTAATTAGAATTACCTATAATCTGGTATTTTAATCCGTCATTTATTTCGATCCAATTGCCTTCTGGGAAGATCAAAAACAACTTGTGTTCATTGTCTTTAGGCATTTGCCCACCTACAATTGCATGTAAATTGAAAGCGTAGCCTTCTTTTTCGAGAGTCTCCCGATCTTCAGCCGCTACTTGTTTTAGTTTTTGGCCAAAAGATGTAGCCGCCTGAAACATGTAATCGTAGCTTTCTTCTTCATCCTCAATTGCTTGATTAAAATAGGTTACCGCTTTATCACGTACAGAACGCAAACCTGCTGTCATAATGAAGAGCGAATGGTCTTTTATCTCGTGAATAGATATTTTCTTATTCGAATATACTTCGTTACCCGCGGTAATTCGCGTGTCAGCAATCGCAATTAATCCTTCTTTAACAGTAATTCCTAAACAATATGTCATATGATGATGGTGGCAAATGGGAGCGCAATATTACACTAATTTTAACAAATAGCCGGCTTAATTGACCGGCTTTAAATCAAAATAAGTGTTGTGTATCGTTTGTCCAATGTCGTTGTTTGAGGTTTGGAAATCATCCAAAAACTGATGCAATCCTGTAGTAAGTATATCTTCGATCTCCGTGAATTGTACTTCTGAAAGAATCTTAGAGAGTTTTTTCTCCGCTAAATTCGAATAGCCATGATCAAATGACGTACCTGAAATGGCATAAAGCGATTGTTCGGCTTCGGTTAGGCAATGCACCACAGAGCGCGGGAATCCTTTGTCCAAGATCAAAAACTCTACAATATTCGTGGGATTCACCACTTTGTATTGTTGACGGAACATATTGTAGGCCGAAACGGATTTCAAAACCGAAGACCATAATAACAGATCTAATGGCGAACCCACAGCATCCACATTAGGTAAAAGCGTAAAATACTTTACGTCTAAAAAACGTGTTGTTTTATCTGCCCGTTCTAATAATTTGCCTAGTTGTCCAAAATGCCAGCCTTCTCCACGGGTAATCGTCGAATCGACAATGCCATAAAACAACTGACTTCCGGATTTGATTTCCTCTAAAAAACCTTGGTATCGGGCTAATTCCCAGCTTTTACTTCCTTCTACGCGGTCCTTTACTTTCCAATAGATTTGGTTCACATACTCCCACATCTCCTTCGAAATACTTTCGCGAATAGTACGGGCATTTTCACGTGCGGAATATAAACAAGAAAGAATCGAGTTCGGATTATTGACATCGAAGGTCATAAAATATAAAACGTTCTCACGATTTGCCTCTGGATAATGCTCGAAGAAATTGTAATGATCTGCCGTGGCCACGATTAATGGCTCCCATTGTTCGGGGACATTCGGGGGTAAATCTAGGGCAAGGTTGAAATTCACCGAGATGAAGCGGGCATAATTGTCAGCTCTCTCGATGTACCGGTTCATCCAATAGATGGAATTGGCTACACGACTTAACATAGGCTATAAATTTTTCTAAAATGCTTGATATCTTAAAATTAGGATTTTTTTTCAGAGTGCGGCATGAGCCCGTCCTTTTTTGTATTTTTGTCTATTAATTCGTCCAAAAAATCCACATGTTTTATCAAATTTTCATAAAACCCCTTTTCTTTCTGTTTAATCCAGAACGTGCTCATTACCTAGCCGCAGATTTAATTCGGTTGACTTTGCGAATTCCGGGTATGTCATCTCTCTTTAAAGCCTTGTTTCAGGTGGAGGATAAAAGATTAGAACGCACGGTTTTCGGACTACATTTTCCTAACCCCGTAGGTTTAGCTGCCGGATTTGATAAAAACGCAATGCTGATTGATGAATTCGCTGAATTGGGATTTGGATTTATTGAGGTGGGTACGGTTACGCCTAAACCTCAAGATGGTAATCCCAAGCCTCGTTTATTTCGTTTAATTGAAGATGAAGCGATAATTAACCGAATGGGTTTTAATAATGAAGGCTTGGCCGCGATGAAAACGCGCTTGGAAAAACGTCGTTCGAAGGTAATAGTGGGTGGAAATTTGGGAAAGAACAAAGTAACACCGAATGAATTAGCCGACGACGATTACCGCCAAGGATTCGAAGCTTTATATGATGTAGTGGATTATTTTGTAGTGAACGTTAGTTCGCCGAACACCCCTAATCTGCGAGCACTTCAAGAGAAAGAGCCCCTGAAGCAATTGTTGCAGACCTTACAAGATTTGAATGCCTTGAAACCGGTACAGAAACCGATATTGTTAAAAATTGCTCCAGATTTGAGCAATGATCAATTAGATGACGTGATTGAAATAGTGTTAGAAACCCACTTAGCCGGTGTCATTGCGACAAATACAACCTTATCTCGAGAAGGTTTGCAATCTGCTCATAAAGGGGAAATGGGAGGATTAAGTGGAAAGCCTTTGACCAAAAGATCCACCGAGGTAGTGGCTTATTTATACCAAAAATCAAACGGCCAATTCCCAATCATTGGGGTAGGAGGAATTCATTCTGGCGCCGATGCTATCGAGAAATTGAAAGCAGGAGCCTCCTTAGTTCAAATCTATTCTGGCTTCATCTACGAAGGTCCTGGATTGATTAAAGAAATTAACCAAGAAATACTCGCGGCAGGACTGTAATTTGATTTTGTAAATCGGATCAAAAAAGCGAAATTTATAGATTATAACCTTGGTTCCCATAATGGCAAAAAAGATTAGTAACACCACAAGTACCTTACAACTTAATTTTGAGCAAGATAAGCCCAAAAGAAAAATGGACGGTGCCGTTCTATACCGCATTCAATTAATTATAGCCGCCTTTTTGTTTCTGATTGGTACCCTTTTATTGGTATCGTTTGGTTCGAGTTTTTTCGTAGGTGTTTCTGACCAAAGTGAGGTAGAGCGCGGCGTGGTGGACACCATCAAGGGTTCTGATATTCCCATTAAAAACTTCGCAGGACTTTTAGGTGCTAAAATCGCACACTTCTTTCTATTCAAGACTTTTGGGTGGTCGACCTTGTTATTGATCCCTTTATTCTATTTGTCGGCATTAAAAGTGGGTTTCAAAAAAGAGATTTATTCTTTGGAGCGCCTTTCTTGGCAGGTTTTATTCTACATACTTTGGTTTAGTTTACTAGCCGGATTTTTCGTTTTCTCTCTTGATTTGCCACATTCTATCGGAGGTGGAGTTGGGTATTTTGTGAACGAGAAGCTTTATCAGTTATTAGGTTACTTGTCCATTTTTGTGATTGGTTTTGGTGGATTTATCTTTTTGGTATTATTCTATCAACTGAATCCGAAAAAGGCAGTTGTTGCGGCTCCTTTGGCCGCTGAAGAAGAGGATGAAGAAGAAGAGGAAAGTCTATTTATTGATGAAGATGGTCCTTCCGTTCACGTGGATAATGATGATCTACAAGAATTTAGACCGATTGTTCCGCCAGTAGTGGAAGAGGTTGTTCCAGAAATGGAAGCGCCTGTCGAAGTGCCGGAGGAAGTCATTCCTGAGCCAATAGTTGCGGAGGAAAAGAAAGAAGATGATCTAGACTTTACTTATAAAGTGGCGGATGTGGCTGATGAGGTGATCGAGGAAGAGCCTACACCGGTTTCGAGAGAGATCAAGGCGAATGATCTAGTAGAGCAGTTTGGCCTATATGATCCTACCGCTGATTTGCCTAAATACCAATTCCCTACCATTGATTTATTAAAAGAATACGATCAAAAGAACCAGACATCGCAAGTAACGATGGATGAGTTAAAGGCGAACAAGGAGAAGATTGTCGAGACTTTATTGAATTACGGAATCGGGATTCAGAAGATTGAGGCAACGATCGGACCCACTGTTACTTTGTATGAGATTGTTCCTAAAGCAGGGGTTCGTGTAAGTAAAATCACTTCTCTTGAAGATGATTTGTCCCTTTCATTAGCCGCGATGGGTGTTCGTATCATCGGCCAAATGCCGGGTAAAGACACCATCGGTATCGAGGTAGCTAACAAGAACCGTGAGATGGTTCCAGTTCGTGCGGTTATCGGCTCTGAGAAGTTCCAAAAATCCACCTTCGATCTACCTATCACGTTAGGTAAGACGATTTCGAATGAGATTTTTGTGGCAGATTTGGCCAAAATGCCTCACCTCTTAATGGCCGGAGCAACGGGTCAAGGTAAGTCGGTAGGGTTAAATATGCTCTTGACCTCTTTGATTTACAAGAAGCACCCAGCGACTTTGAAGTTTGTTTTGGTCGATCCGAAGAAAGTAGAATTGTCACTTTTTAATAAGTTAGAGCGCCACTTCTTAGCTTGTCTTCCTGATTCAGCAGAGGCGATTATTACCGACACGAAGAAGGTAGTAAGTACGTTGAACTCACTTTGTAAGGAGATGGACTTACGTTATGATAAGTTGAAAGACGCTGGATGCCGTAACATTAAGGAATACAACCAGAAGTTCATCAACCGTCGCTTGAATCCAAACGAGCACGACTTTATGCCATACATCGTCTTAGTGATTGATGAGTTAGCCGATTTAATGTTAACGGCAGGGAAAGAGGTAGAACATCCGATTGCGCGTCTTGCTCAATTAGCGCGTGCCATCGGTATTCACTTGGTTGTGGCGACACAACGTCCTTCGGTGAACGTCATCACCGGTACGATTAAGGCGAACTTTCCAGCGCGTCTATCGTTTAAGGTAATGTCCAAAATTGACTCCCGCACCATTCTCGACGCCGGTGGCGCTGATCAGTTAGTAGGTATGGGAGATATGTTATTGTCGATGGGCTCAGAAGTGATTCGTTTGCAATGTGCCTTCGTAGACACCCCAGAAGTAGAAGACATCTGTGATTTCATTGGAAACCAACAAGGTTACACATCAGCCTATTTGTTGCCTGAACCTGATTCAGAGGAAATGGGTGGTCAAGATCGCGGGGATTTCGATCCAAGTGACCGTGATTCATTCTTCGATGAAGCAGCTCGCTTAGTCGTGATGCACCAGCAGGGAAGTACATCGCTAATACAACGCAAGTTGAAATTAGGCTATAACCGTGCAGGCCGTTTAATTGATCAGTTAGAAGCTGCAGGAATCGTAGGTTCATTCGGTGGTTCCAAAGCCAGAGAAGTACTCGTGAAATCAGAGACTGAATTAGAAGAGATTTTGAAAAATTTATAAGATGAAAAAAGGACTATTATTACTATGCTTGAGTTTAAGCGTATTTGCTCAGTCGAATAAGGCGGTAAGCCTGATTGATGGAATGCAGAAGAAATACAAGGCGATGGGCTCATTCTCCGCAAACTTTACTTACCAAACGGAAGGAGCAGCCACGATGTCTGGATCCATCACTGTGAAGGGGACAAAGTTTCGTTTAAAGACTGCAGGTCAGGAGATCTTTAATAATGGGAAAGAAGTAGCTACCTACATCAAAGAAATCAATGAGGTAAACATCTCTAGCTTTGATCCTTCGGAAGGAGACTTGAATCCGGCTAAAATTTATTCCTTCGATAAGAAGGCCTATAAGATCTCTTTAAAAGGCGAATCAGCTGGCGTTTCGACGGTTGAGTTAGCTCCTGTAGCAAAAGGCACCCAAGTGAAGAGTATCGCCCTTAAAATCTCAAATGTAGATCTTACTGTGAGTGAGTGGACAATCGTAAACAAGGCGGGAAAGAAGCAACACTTCAAAGTGGCTAAGTTAAACCCGAAAGCAAACGCTGACGATAAATTCTTCAGCTTTGACAAGAAAGCCTTTCCAGGCGTAGAAGTGAACGATTTGCGTTAATCTATTTACCATATAGCACATAAAAAAAAGGCCTCTCGAAAGAAAGGCCTTTTTTATGTGTCATGAATAAGATTAAACAGTCTGCAATATCAATTGCTTCATAATCTCTAATCCGTCTGTATTATTCAAATCTGGATCTGCAGCTCTTTCCGGGTGAGGCATCATTCCAAATACATTTCTTCCTTCGTTACAGATACCTGCGATGTTTAAAAGACTACCATTCGGGTTTGACTCTTCAGTTACTTCGCCATTCTCGTCGCAGTAGTAGAACAAGATTTGGTCATTTGCTTTCAAAGAGGCCAACGTCTTCTCATCTGTAAAGTAACGTCCCTCTGCGTGCGCGATAGGTATTTTGTAGGCTTTATTCGTATCTAATTCTTGTGTTAACAAAGAATTGTTCGTAGCTGCTTTTAAAAAGATATTCTTAGAAATGAATTTCTGAGAATTGTTTCTTAATAATACACCAGGCAATAAATGCGCCTCAACCAATACTTGGAAACCATTGCAAATTCCCATTAAATAACCGCCATTTTTTGCGTGCTCGATAACGTGCTCCATAATAGGGGAGAAACGTGCAATAGCACCAGAACGCAAGTAATCTCCGTAAGAGAAACCACCTGGTACGATGATGAAATCACAGTTTTGTAGATCAGTCTCTTTGTGCCAAAGTTTAACAGCTTCATAGCCTAAACTTTGAATGACTCCGACGGTATCGTCGTCACAATTGGATCCTGGGAATACTACTACGCCAAATTTCATATCTTCTTTGCTATTATTTTGTGCAAAAATACGGTTTTTGAATGAAAAATGCAGACCCTTCGGGGCATTTATTTTAGCCAAAATCCGAGTCTTAATCCTGCTTTGGTTTCAAAACCATTTTGCCCAATCCCCGCATTTAACGAAAGGTCAAGATGGAAATGGCTGTTGTAGTTTCGTTGAATACCCCAAACACCTCCAGCGTACATATTGGTTGCCTCTTCCCCTTTCTTAAAAACAAAAGAAGGCTCCGCAAATAATCCGATGTAGTTTCCAGAATAATTTGTGGAGAGACGTCCTTCGTCTCTCCGTTTTTCTAGGTTATAATAGTGCCGGTATTCTCCTCTCATCATAAACAATTTTGACTGTAAACCATTTGTGCTGCCATATCCGATGGAGTTTCCTATAGATAATTTAATCGAGTTATTTTCTTGTATGCTCTTTTCTAAGCCGATGGAAGGCGATAAAATAGAGATGGAATACAAAGGCTTGGTTTCTTGCGCACTCAGTTGAAGTACGACAAAAAGCAGAAACATGGTGATCGGGTATTTCATAAGAATGAGTTTAAAAATTTAATGAATAAGTAAGGCCATTTCGTCCACGGCAGATGGCTGTTCCTACATTCGTTGCCCAATTTAAAGGGACATAATTGAAGGTTTCATCGATGACCGTTTCGATTTTATAATCGTCTTGGGTAGTTGCTGAATAGTGTTTAGAAAAAGGAGTATAATATTCGAGGAAGTTAATATCACCTTCCATAGACATCGCCGCACTACTATTTCCCCAATAGTAGGTGAACCAAAAGCGTTGACGCCACTCGTGTTTCACTCGTACTGCTAATTTGCGGTAGAAGCCTAAATCGAGCATATATACTTCCGCCGTAAATCTGCAGGTGCCCTGCCCAGGGTTTTCATAGGTGACGGAATTGCTTTCAGTACGATTAAGCATTTTACTAGTTGTAATTTTGATGGCAGTTGCCGGCTGACTTTGATAAACCGTGGCTTGAGTCACTTTCTCAGGGGAGGCGAGGAAAGTCGCTTTGTTCCGTTCGAAGTCAACAATTCTGATCTGAAAGACTTTGGATGGATTGACCTGGTAGACGAGCTCACCTATTTGTATCAGCCCATCTTTGTTTATCAACCGGCTTAAAATGGGGTCATCCACGATGGGCTGAAGTGATTTATCATCGCCATCACCCACGAGTTTTAGCATGTGTTCAAAACCAGTTAGGTCGCCGGTTTCTGCTAATTGTGTCAAGGTCAATGAATCTAATTTGCGTAATTCAGTACTTTGTGATTCTAAAAATTGGATGTCGCGCAAAATGCTAGGGTCGGTGGGATTCTTTTGGAATTTTTCGACATAGGCTTGGAAAGCGGCTTGATCTTGGAAGGCCAGGAACCCATTCGCATTCAATAAGGTTTGAGTCGTGTTTACGGGGAGGATGGAAGCGGCCGGATCTTTGGAGCAAGAAGTGGAAAATAAAGTGCAGGCAAATAGGATTGCCACGACATAAGTCGTGTAGTGATTTTTCATTGTATTAGTGGTTAAATGTGAGTACTGGGATAAAGGTAGACTAATCTTTGAGAGTTCGGTACTCGCCTATTGAGATTACCAAGAAACTGATAATGAGGAAAACAAAAAGGCCGCGACTCGTAGAGTCGCGGCCTTTAAAAACCTAACAGGATTAAATCCTAGTATCTGTAGTGCTCTGGCTTGTATGGCCCTGCTTGAGGTACACCAATGTAATCCGCCTGCTCTTTCTCTAGCTTCTCTAATTTAGCCCCAATGTGCGCTAAGTGTAAGAACGCTACTTTCTCATCTAAGTGCTTAGGAAGAATGTAAACTTTGTTTTCGTAGCTTGCTGAGTTAGCCCAAAGCTCTAATTGAGCTAATGTTTGGTTGCAGAATGAGTTCGACATCACGAATGATGGGTGACCCATCGCACAACCTAAGTTCACTAAACGACCTTCTGCTAAAACGATTACGTTTTTGCCATCGATTGTGTACATATCAACTTGTGGTTTGATTTGATCTTTCGATGCACCGTAGTTGTTGTTCAACCACTCCATATCGATTTCGTTATCGAAGTGACCGATGTTACAAACGATTGCTTTGTCTTTCATCGCTTTGAAGTGACGATCACGGATGATCTTCACGTTACCAGTCGCTGTTACAAAGATGTTTGCGCGTGTTGCTGCTTCGTCCATTGGAACTACTTCGTAACCATCCATCGCTGCTTGTAAAGCACAAATTGGATCGATTTCCGTTACTAATACACGGCAACCAGCACCACGTAATGAATCAGCAGAACCTTTACCTACGTCACCGTAACCAGCTACTACCGCTACTTTACCCGCTAACATTAAGTCAGTCGCACGGCGAATCGCATCTACTAATGACTCTTTGCAACCGTATTTGTTATCAAATTTAGACTTCGTTACCGAGTCATTCACGTTGATCGCTGGCAAGAATAATGTGCCATTCTTCATACGCTCATATAAACGGTGAACACCTGTCGTTGTTTCTTCTGATAAGCCTTTGATGCCTTCGATTAACTCCGGATAGTCATCAAAAACCATATTAGTCAAATCACCACCATCATCTAAAATCATATTTAATGGTTGACGATCTTCTCCAAAGAATAATGTCTGCTCAATACACCAGTTGAATTCTTCTTCGTTCATACCTTTCCAAGCATAAACAGGAATTCCCGCTGCTGCGATAGCTGCTGCTGCGTGATCTTGTGTAGAGAAAATGTTACAAGATGACCATGTAACGTCAGCTCCTAAAGCGGTTAATGTTTCGATTAATACCGCTGTTTGGATCGTCATGTGAAGACAACCAGCGATACGCGCACCTTTCAATGGTTGTGCTGCACCAAATTCCGCACGCAATGCCATCAAACCTGGCATTTCTGCTTCTGCTAATTGAATTTCTTTACGACCCCAGTCTGCTAATGCAATGTCTTTTACTTTAAATGGTACATATGTACCCGATTGTGATGCCATTGTGTGTATTTTTGAAAGATGAATTTCTTAATAAAGTGCAAATTTAATGCAATTATTTGGAATTTTCTAAAAATGCCAAAACACTTTCTAGTTGAATTCCTCGGGAACCTTTAACTAAAAGAAAACTGTCCTGAATCGGATGATCTTGTAGCCAAGTATGCAAGCCAAATTTGTCCGGGAAATAATAAGCCGAAGGCAAATGAATTAGTGCGTGTTGCATGTGCTGTCCCACTAAAAGTACTTTTTCAAAGGATAATCCCGCAAGGAGCTTACCCAGTGCCGCGTGTTCTTCAGCCGAGGATTCTCCTAATTCAAACATATCTCCTAAAATGACAAGCTTGGGATTTCCTTCCGTTTCAGCAAAATGTGAAATAGCGGCTGACATCGACGAAGGATTGGCATTATAAGCGTCCATCAAAACTTGGTTTGATCCTATTTTGATGAATTGAGAACGATGATTATTCGGGATATACGTGCTAATACCTGTATTGCATTGCTCATCGCTTAGGGAAAAGAATTTGCCCACCGCAATGGCTAGTTGAATATTTTCAAAATTATAGATGCCCGGTAAATGAGAATCAATGATTTCACCTGAGGTTAGGGCATAGCGTACCATCGGTTTTGCCTCTACGAGGGTAGTGGGCATGGCTTCGTTTGAGTACACGGCATTTTGCATTCCTCGTTCGCTAAACATTTCCTGTATAACTCCGGATTGCTGAGGTAAAAAGGTGACACCTTTAGAAGCTTGTAAAAAGTCGAAAAGTTCTCCTTTTCCTTTACGCACACCTTCTATTCCTCCAAAACCTTCTAAATGGGCTTTGCCTATATTAGTAATCAAACCATGAGTAGGCTGCGCGATATCAACGAGTTCTTTGATATCACCTTGTTTGTTCGCTCCCATTTCGATCACCGCGATTTTGTGCTCTTTTTTAATAGATAAGACAGAAAGAGGGACACCGATGTGGTTGTTCAAGTTGCCAGTGGTGGCAAAACAATGGTATTTTTGGGATAAAACCGAAAAGATTAATTCTTTCGTAGTGGTCTTTCCGTTCGAACCGGTCAAGCCCACAATGGGTATTGTTAAGGTCTGACGGTAGGCGGTTGCCAAAGCTTGCAAGGCTAACAAGCCATCTTCTACTAGTAAGGTGCGTTCTCCTGCTAAGTAATCCGCATCATCAATGATGGCATATTGAGCACCTTTTTCTAGTGCTTCCGCTGCCATGGCGTTTGCATTGAAATTAGGTCCTTTTAAGGCAAAAAATAAATTTCCTGCTTGGATTTTTCGGGTATCGGTAGATACGCCAGTGGAGGATAAAAACTTTTCTAGAAGCGTTTGTGTGTTAACAATCATTAGCCTGTTGTGACAATTGACTGCAAATATCTACAAAAATTTTGGAACCCCTAAGATAATCTGACGCAGACTGACGATGATAATGACGATTCCCACGAGAATCATCATGGATTTTACTGGTAATTTATTGGCTAATCGGGCCGCAATCGGAGCCGCAATGACACCACCTAAAATTAAACCGATGATGACATGTAAATATCCTAGACCGATAACAGCAAAAAAGGTTAGCGATGAAGCAAGTGAAACGAAGAACTCCGTCAAGTTCACACTGCCAATCGTATACTTCGGATGACGCCCCGAGGCAATCAGGGTAGAGGAAACAATTGGTCCCCAGCCACCACCACCTATGGAATCTAAATAGCCACCAAAGAGTGCTAACCAGCCAACTCTTTTTAATTGACGTTTTTCTTGGCGTTTGATGAGGGCCTTGCGAATGATAATGGCACCTAGGAATAACGTGTATACAGAAACGATAGGTTTGATGTACCCAGCATAATCCTCTAAACTCGATAAGACATAGGCTCCTAAAATAGCTCCAATCACACCTGGAATCACGAGTGTCTTAAATAATTTGGAATTCACATTGCCAAACTTCAAGTGCATGTAGCCTGAAACACCGGATGTAAACACTTCCGAAGCGTGAACGCTCGCAGAAGCCGCAGCAGGGGTGATGCCCACAGATAATAAAAAGGTTGTTGCTGTTACGCCATAAGCCATTCCCAAAGCACCATCAATCATTTGGGCAATAAATCCTCCTAAAACGTAATATAAAATGGATGAATCGACCGTATTGAACACAGCGATTACCTTTTCTGCCGTAAGGTAGGTAAACAAAAGATGTCCTACAATCATCAATGCCAGCGCATTACTAATGTGAATAATCACTTCAGTGATGCTTCGATCACGCATCCAGATGGTTTGGATGGCATTAAAAATACTCGGAAAATTTCTTTTAGGAGGCATAGATTTTTTAATTCCCTACAAAGCTAATAGACTTTACTTAATCTACCAACAAAGTAGAGTAAATATTTTTTCATAAAAAAGCCGTAATTTGCATCTCCTTTTACAATAAAAACATTTTATGCGTACAGAGTATCAGTTTAGAGAGATCGAGAAAGCTTGGCAATCGTTTTGGGAAGCCAATAAAACATTCCAGGCTCAGGTAAATCCAGCAAAGCCCAAATATTATGTCTTAGACATGTTCCCATATCCATCGGGAGCTGGATTACACGTGGGTCACCCGCTGGGGTATATTGCCTCTGATATTATGGCGCGCTACAAGCGTTTACAGGGTTATGAGGTGTTGCACCCGATGGGTTTTGACTCTTTTGGCCTTCCTGCAGAGCAATATGCGATCCAAACAGGACAGCATCCCGCTATCACCACAGAACAGAATATCGCTCGTTACATCGAGCAATTGAAGAATATGGGATTCTCTTTCGATTGGTCGAGAGAGGTCAGAACATCTGATGCGTCTTATTACAAGTGGACTCAGTGGATTTTTATGCAATTATTCAATTCTTGGTATAACCAGGATTCGGATAAAGCAGAGTCAATTGAAACCTTGAAGACTATTTTAGGGGCCAAAGGTTCTATCGGATTAAAAGCCGTATGCGATGAAGAAGTTTTACGAATCACCGCTGAGCAATGGAATGCGATGTCTGCGGACGAGCAATATGCGTATTTATTGAGCTTCCGTTTAGCTTATTTGGATGATTCAGTCGTAAACTGGTGTCCGCAATTAGGGACGGTTTTAGCAAATGATGAGGTCAAAGACGGCGTTTCAGAGCGTGGTGGTTACCCAGTGGAGCAGAAGAAAATGCGCCAATGGTCAATGCGCATCACGGCCTATGCCGATCGCTTATTGCGTGGTTTGGACGAGGTGGATTGGGCTGATTCTTTGAAAGAGCAGCAACGCAATTGGATTGGAAAATCGATCGGAACGGATGTGGAATTTGTCATTGAAAACGTTTCGGATAAGAAGATTAAAGTATTCACTACGCGTGTGGACACCATTTATGGGGTTTCCTTCATGGTGTTAGCGCCAGAGCACGAGTGGGTTTCAGAATTAACGACACCAGCTCAGAAAGAAGCGGTGGAGGAATATGTGAATTGGGCCAAAACCCGTTCAGAATTGGACCGCGTCTCCGAAGTAAAAACCGTTTCAGGAGTTTTCACAGGAACCTATGTGATCAACCCAGTGAACCAAGAACGCGTTCCTTTATTCCTAGCTGACTATGTGTTAGCCGGTTATGGAACGGGTGCTGTAATGGGCGTACCATCGGGAGATCAGCGTGATTGGAACTTTGCGAAACATTTTGATTTGCCTATTCCAGCCATTTTAGATGCCCAAAAAGACATCGAAGAGCAAGCAGATAATACGAAAGAGGGGAAATACATTAATTCAGGAATGATTAATGGAATGGGCTACAAGGAAGCTACAAATACCTTAATCGCTTGGTTAGAGGAGAACGGAATCGGAAAAGGGAAGGTTCAATATAGAATGCGGAATGCGGTATTTAGCCGTCAACGTTATTGGGGAGAACCTGTTCCCGTGTATTTCAAACCAACGGCCTCAGGCGATTTATTGCCTTATTTGATCGAAGAGTCTGAATTACCTTTGGAACTACCTAAAATTGATAAATACCTTCCAACTGAGACGGGTGAACCTCCATTAGGCCGCGCCGCAGCAGATTGGAAGTACAAAGGACAATACGATTACGAATGGTCGACGATGCCAGGATGGGCAGGTTCCTCATGGTATTGGTACCGTTATATGGATGCCACGAATTCAGGTGAATTCGCTTCGAAAGAGGCGATTAACTACTGGAAAGCGGTGGATTTATATATTGGAGGATCTGAGCATGCGACGGGTCACTTGTTGTATTCTCGTTTTTGGAACAAATTCTTGAAAGATTTAGGCTATGTGCCGGAAGAGGAATTTGCGAAGAAATTAATCAACCAAGGGATGATTCAAGGTCGTTCGAACTTCGTTTATCGCTTAAAGGATTCAGCCAAAGTCACTTTTGTCTCTCACGGTTTGAAAGATCAATACGATGTGGCTGCGCTGCACGTGGATGTGAATATCGTGGAAAACGACGTATTAGATCTAGATGCATTTAAAAAATCACGCAATGATGTGCCGGCTGATGCGGAGTTTATTTTAGAGGACGGTAAATATGTGTGCGGTTGGGAAGTGGAGAAGATGTCGAAGTCGAAGTTTAACGTCGTTAATCCGGATGATTTAATTGCCAAATACGGCGCAGACACCCTTCGTGTCTACGAGATGTTCCTTGGACCTTTAGAGCAATTTAAGCCTTGGAATACGAACAGTATTTCAGGGTCTCATAATTTCTTGCGGAAGGTTTGGCGTTTATTCTTTGATGACAACACGAACACTTCGAAACTAGTGGACGCTCCTGCGACTCCAGAAGAATTGAAAGTATTGCATACGGCGATTCGTAAAGTGCAAGATGATTTAGATCGCTTCTCGTTCAATACGGTGGTTTCTACTTTGATGATTTGCGTGAATGATTTGGGGGCCTTAAAATGCCATAAGAAATCAGTATTACGCGAATTAGTGATCTTGCTGTCTCCTTACGCTCCGCACATTGCAGAAGAATTGTGGGCCGCTTTAGGCGAGCAGGAGGGAAGTATATCCTATGCTTCATTCCCTGCATTCAACGCTGCTTTTTTAGAGGAAAATGATTTCAATTACCCGATTTCATTCAATGGAAAAGTGAAGTTGACGCTTGCTTTCCCTGTTACGGCAACGCCAGCGGAAATTGAAGCGGCGGTTTTAGCGAATGAACAAGTAACAAAACATTTAGAGGGCAAGACACCATCGAAAGTGATTGTCGTTCCGAAACGGATTGTGAATATCGTTTTAGGTAAATAAAAAAAGCTCCTCAATTTGAGGAGCTTTTTTTTATTCTCTTGGAGGTCCGCCTTGACGCATTTGGCTTTGCATCGTTTTGTATTTCTCTAGTTGTTCTGGCGTTAAGATGGCTTTGAACTGCTCTGCTTGCGCATCGTTTGCTTTCTTCATTTCGGCCATCATTTCTTCTCTTTCCATTCCTTGCTCGCGTAATTCCATCATCTTTTTCATTCGAGCTTCGATGAGCGGTTCTACTTTGGCAACTTGATCTTTCGATAAACTTAATTCTGTTGTCATGCGCTCAACTTGACGTTGAATCATCGCTTGCGGATCCATTCCTTGTGCATGGATGCTTGTACTGAATGCCATCATGGCTACCACAAAGGCAAAAATGGTGCTGATCTTTTTCATATTAATTAGGGAAAATTGTTTCCCAAATATATTGATATACTTGGGTTGGTGGTATCTGCTTGTCGATATTTTGCGACGAAATAAAAACAGGGTAATAGGCCTCATCGCAGAAAGGACTACCGTGAGAGCCTTTTACTAAGCTCGCATCGAGCGGAATTACGTCCATTCGGTAACGGAAACCTAAGAGCTTACGCGCTAATTTATAGGCCGCTCTGAGCTTTATGAAGGGATTTTTAGGATCCATGAACATTTCCACAGGGTCGTAACCTGGTTTCTTGAAGATGTCTACGCAGCGAGCGAAGTCAGGCGCCTTCGCGTCGTCTAGCCAATAATAATAGGTAAACCACTTGTCAGAATCTGCGACCAAAACTAGATCTCCACAACGCTCGTGTGCAATCTGGAAGTCTTCGAGTTCTTTTCCACTGAGGATTTTGGCGATGCCCGGTACCTTTTCGAAAAGGGCTCTGATTTCGGATGGGTTCTTGCAGTAAATGTGCGCAATTTGGTGATCAGAAACGGCGAAAGCTTCGCTTGCACCCGGATCCAATAATTCCAAACCTTGCTCTTCTCGAATGGCGATTTTACCCGCCTCGCGCAACACACGATTCAAATGAATCGGAGTATTGACATCGTTGATTCCGTATTCGGATAACAAGATGATCTCGGTATTTTTGGCCTCAAAATGAGTAATTAACTGCTCTAAAACCTGATCTATTTCTCTTAACTCTTTTGCAATGGCTGGTAAATCTACTCCAAACTTCTGGAGACAATAGTCTAAATGCGGCAGGTAAATCAAGTTCAGCGTAGGATCGTACTTTTCATCTACATAGATGGACGCATCCGCAATCCATTGGGTGGATTTAATATTCGCATTCGGACCCCAAAAATTAAACAAAGGGAATGTACCCAGTTTAGCCTGTAATTCATCTCGTAGTGTGGCAGGAAACGAATAGCAATCAGGCGCCTTCACTCCATCCGAATGGTATTGGGGACGGGGAGTTACCGAATAATCCGCAGACGAATACATGTTGTACCACCAGAACATTTTGGCGCAAGTGAAATTCGAATCTTTCCTCTTCGCTGCCTCCCAGATCTTTTCTGCCCCCACTAAGGGATTCGACTGTTTCCAAAACTTCACTTCCGAATCCGTTTTGTCATACCAGCCATTTCCTACAATTCCGTGTTCTGATGGACTTTTACCTGTCAAATACACCGATTGTGAGGTGGTTGTTACCGCTGGAAAGGGAGGTTGTATTTTTTGAATCTGCTTCTTCTGAATATAGGCATACAAAAAGGGGGTATACTCCGCGGAAATAACACTTTCGCTGAGCCCCACCACGTCGATAACGGCAGTCTTTTTCATCATCCTAATAAGTCTGTGATGGTTTTAATTTCGCGGCTAATGGATTCAGCCATCGGTACTTGGAAGGCAGGAGGTAATACGCCCCAGGTATAAGTTTCGATTTCCAAATGATTCGTAAACGGGCTAGCCTTTTGGATAGCGAGCGTTTCTCGGATTTCTTTTTGAGTGGATCCTAATAAACCATAGGTTTCTAAAAAGAGGGGCACGTGGAAATGCACCCGCCATTCATCGTATGTATTAGGCTTATAGGCCGCAAAGGCCTCATCTAGATCTTTGAATTCTTGATACGAACCATCTTTGCGCAAGGCTTTGACCTGATGCAAATAAACGGGTTCCTGGTATTTCTGTAATTCTGCGATCTTTTCTACTTCCTGTTCTCTTAAATCGACGCGTAGGGCAGAGCTGATTTGAATCTTTCCCACAGGGATATTTTTGGCTTTCAACTCCTGAATACTCGCCTCAGGCGCATCAAAGCTCACTCCATAATGGCAGATGTCAAAGCACAATTGAATGTGTTTTCGAATTAAATCTGGATTTCCTGCTGGCAATAATACCTGCTCGTACCATTCCACAAAATCACCGTGATTGCTCAATAAGCCATCCGGCTCCGGTTCAATATCGATGTGGATTGTTTTACCCGTGTTTTTCTCGATTTCAGCTAATACATCGACTACTTCCAATAGATGTTGTGTCGATGTTCGCATCGCTTGGCTGCGTTCTTCTGCTGTATTCCACCAGTATTTGTAGGACAGGGGAGAAGTAGAAATACCTCCCTCTTTTTCTGTTAATAGCTGTGCTAAAATATATGCTAATCGAATCGTATAATCCCTTCGATCCGTTGTTGTCCAATCTGGTGCGTGTACCTGATCTTTTACAATGGTGTTGTGAAACCCTCCGTAAGGGAATCCATTTAAGGTAAAAACATAGAGATTCTGCTCAGTCAGCCACGATTGTAAGGCCATTAATGCTGCAGGATCTTGCAAATCAATACTTGCTTGATTCGCAAATCGCAGACCCAAACCCATCGGATGTTCCGGAGAAACCTGTGCCTTCACCGCAGGAACGTGCTGTTTTAATTGCGCAAAATGTTCCGTCCAGATCTCTCCGGTATGAATATTGCTGCAATAACTCAGGTGTCCGTAAGGCGTTTTCATATTAGGCGATTTGTTCCAAGTAATCGACTGATTTTTTGATGAGATCGAAATCCATCTCGTGCACTTCCACCCCTTTGCCTACTTTTTCCAGCAAGGTGATGGTTAACTGCCCGCCTAAATGTTCTCTGAACTCATTTAAGCCGTTTGTTAAGTTGATTTTATCGTTTTCTGCCAAAGCAGGATGAAAAATAGCAAAACCCAGTTTTTTCAACAATTCTATGATTCGGTCTACATCCTCTTTCGTCAAATGACCGATCAAATGCGAATAAACGCTATCTAAGGCAATACCAATGGCCACCGCTTCACCGTGACGGATCTTGAAATCGCTTAAGTATTCTAATTTATGTGCTGCCCAGTGGCCAAAATCCAAGGGTCTAGCCGAACCAAGTTCAAATGGATCTCCACTGGCGATATGTTGCATATGTAGCGAAGCGCAACGGTAAATCTGTTCAATCATCACAGACTTGTCTCGCTGGTTCATTGCATCCGCAGTTGATTCTAACCAGGTAAAAAAGCGGAGATCTTTAATCAAGGAAACTTTAACTGCCTCTGCTATACCCGAACGCCAATCTCTTTCACCTAAACTCTCTAAGAACGAATAATCATTAAATACGGCTACAGGAGGTGCGAACGTACCCAGGAAATTCTTCTTGCCTAGGTAATTGACGCTATTTTTAACCCCTACACCCGAATCGTTTTGGGATAATACCGTTGTAGGTATGCGGATGAATTTCACTCCTCTGTGGGAAATAGCTGCGGCATATCCGGCCATATCCAAAAATGCCCCACCACCGATGCAAGCCACAAACGAATGGCGATCGATTCCATGCTCATCTAACGCGCGAATCACTTCTTCGTAAAAGCGAGGGTCGTTTTTACACACTTCTCCGCCAGGAAGTACTAAAATTTCTGGGGCTAAATCAGCGGGAGAATGCTTTTGAAAATAGTGGACAATTTCTGCCGTTAAATCGGTTTGAATATCCGTTATGCCTTTATCTAGTACAAAAAGAATCTTTTTGCGAAAGCTAGGGTTGCCAAAGTTTTGGACAAAATCAGCAAAAACGCGATTTTCTGGCGCAAATAAACGCTCCGTGAAGAATACCTCGTAAGAATAGGGTACCTGAAAATGTTGTTTTAAAGATTGCATAGGTTTACGTAACGGCGAATTTTTTAGCTAAACCCAAAGATACGGGTAATAAGGCTAAAACAAAGAGGGCGACCATCCATTGTCCACTCGATGCTACCCACGCTGCATTCATCAATATAAGCGTTAAAACCCCTGTTTTTACTGTTAATCCAATATTTTTGCCCATCGGATTCTGAATAGCAACGCTTAGTTTTCTGAAAATCAGGATAAAGTGGGCCAAGACAAATACCAAGGCAAATTCTACTTTCTCCGCGAAAAATAATTGTGAAGCGTGTACTATCAGAAACAAAAAGCCAGCGAAATAAAGCGTAATCGCCTTGCCTCCATGAACTTCGCCTCTACTTACTAACGTAATGGCTGCAATGTAAATCAACGGGATAGCGATCACTGGGAAGTGCTCTAAAACCCCTAATTCATACACGCTCATCCCTAAAAGTAAATTGAATGCTCTGCACAAACCCATATTGATAGGGCCAAAAATGCGCATATGCTTCCCTTTCCAATCATAAAAAAGTGCTAAAGCTGTAATGAAAATGGCTACAAATCCACTCAGTCTACTTTGCCAAAAGGCCAAAAATATACCTAGTGCTAATAACAAGATTCCCCCGAAAATGGCCTCTGATCGTTTAATTCGTCCGCTAGGCAATGCTCTTTCAGGTCTTTCAATGCGATCTAATTCGTGGTCAAATACATCATTGAATACCACTCCACCTGCGTATAAACACATGCTGGAAAGGCCAAGGAATAGGGCAGGGTAAAATTGGTAGTCTAATCCACCAAAAACAAAGCCCACAATGGCTAAACCTGCCATAATATCAGACAGTGCCGTGACTACATTCGCAGGCCGAGTAAGCTCAGCAAAAGCTCTAATTTTAGACATTAGCGAATGAAGATTGAGTTTTTATCTACGCGAGGAGCTTGTCCGCCACGCAACACCGTATTGCCATTAAATTTCAAAGATTGATCGATTTCTAATCCGTCAATGAAGTCTTTCTCATTGATTTGTCCGCTTTGCGCGAAAGAATCGAGGGCATTTTGGTAAGTCACTTTTTGGATATCCGCATCAGAAATCCCTTTGATTTTCATCAATGCCGCCGTTTTAGGAATCGCCAAAGGATCAGAAATCCCCCAATCCGCAGCTGAATTCACCATAATGCGTTCCGACCCATATTGCTTCACAATCTCTACCATTCGCTCATTGCCCATCTTCGTAAACGGATATATAGTAAAGGCGGCGTAGAAACCTTGGTCTAAAACCGATTTAACAGTCTCTTCATTATTGTGGTCAATCACCACCATATGGGGCGCTAAACCGTGCTCTAAGGCAATCGCCATACTGCGTTCAGTTCCCTTTTTCTTATCTCGATGAGGTGTATGCACTTGTACAGGCAATCCCATTTCTTTCGCTAGCTCTAATTGAGCTCTGTAGTATTTTTCCTCTGCGGCCGTTTGGTCGTCAAAACCAATTTCACCCACGCCCACAACGCCTTCTTTCTGCAAAAACAAGGGCAGAATTTCCATCACCTCCTCAGCTAACGCTTCATTATTAGCCTCTCTCGAGTTTAAGCCGATCGTGCAATAATGCTTTATGCCAAACTGAGACGATCTAAAACGCTCCCAACCCACTAAACTTGCAAAATAATCCTTAAACGAAGCTAATCCCGTACGCGGTTGTCCCAGCCAAAATGCCGGCTCAATAATTGCCACCACACCTGCATCAGCCAGCGCTTGATAATCATCTGTGGTACGGGAAGTCATATGTACGTGTGGGTCGAAAAACTTCATCCCTTGTGTGTAGGCCGCAAAGCCGCCGTCCACTTCTTGGGCAGTTTGTTTTTCCTCGGTGGATCCTTCGAAATGGGAGGGATTTAATTTATGTTCGTTGGGGTTTTGGCACATATTAATAGGCTGTTTCTTCTTTTTCTAACACCTTCCAGGCTTCTAGAGGGCTATTTTGTAGGACTAATTCGGCGGCTTTTTGATCGTTCAGATCTACGCTTTCTGCTAATCTTTTTAAATCTTGTTCTTTTGTATCTGTCTGGAAGTTTCGGATTAATCGCCAAACTTGCGATGGCACTCGTCTTCCCGCTGCCCATCTTTCGTGTGCAAAGTCTGCCAGGGTATTAGCTAACGCTTGATTCGCACGTTCATCTAGTCCTTCGATTAAATGGATGGGCTTATCGTTGAAAATGCATTTTAAGACTAATTGGTTCCACGCTAATTCGCTGAAATATTGCAAAGGGTAAGGATTGCCAAAAGCAATCGCATCAAATACCGGCCCCATGTTGGATCTAACCGCATCGGTAGCCCGGTGTAACCAGATTTCTGGCGACGGTAAAACGGGCAATGCTCGGTAGAGCGCCACTAATTCATTCATTTCCGCCGTATCAAATAAGGTCTCGATTCTGGATTTTCCATCTTCTTTTTCAGCGAGATGAATTAATAGGTAAACCCGAACGAGCTGATCAAGCGTGCTATTTTGCCAATTCCAACCGGGGATATTGCCCACACGTGTTTTAGCTACTTGGCGTGGTGCCATCACGAAGGCCAAAGACAAACCTTTCGAATCAGTTTTTATTTTATCTGCTATCCAGGCTAGTTCAGTTGGACTGGCCAATGACTGAATAGATTGATATAGAAGTTCGGCGGTATTCAATTTTGAAATAGGTTTAATTCATCACTATGAACGAATTTACTAAAAAAAAGTCAATTCGTTCCTGATTTTTGGCAGGATATTCAATAGGTTAAGCCCCTAAATTCCGTTAATTTTGTTGTATGGAAGAAAGACCGATAACAGACTGGCTGCCCCTCACGAAAAAAGAGGTAGAAAAACGTGGCTGGGATGAACTGGACGTGATTTTAATCTCTGGTGATGCCTATGTGGATCATCCGGCATTTGGTACGGCTGTCATCGGTCGAATCATGGAAAGTGAAGGTTTGAAAGTGGGTATCGTTGCACAGCCAAATTGGAAAGACGATTTACGTGATTTTAAGAAATTAGGTAAGCCCAAATACTTTTTTGGCGTAACTGCAGGATGTATGGATTCCATGGTGAATCATTACACGGCTAACAAGCGCTTACGTTCGAACGATTCCTATACACCTGGTGGTGAAGCTGGTTTTAGACCTGATTATGCAACCACGGTTTACACCAAGATTTTAAAAGAAATTTACCCAGATGTTCCCGTATTAATCGGTGGCATCGAGGCCTCTTTGCGTCGAGTAACGCATTATGATTACTGGGCTGATAAATTATTCCCTTCTATTTTAGTGGATTCTGGAGCCGATATGTTGGTTTACGGAATGGGAGAGCAGCCTTTGCGCGAGATTATGCGTGGGGTGAAAGAAGGTAAGAAATTGGGCGATTTGACTCATATTAATCAAGTAGCATTCTTGCAAAAAACGGCTCCTGCCTGTGATTGGGAAACCGTTGAGTTAGCAAGTCACGAAGTTTGTTTAGAAGATAAAATCAAGTATGCATCCAACTTCAAAATTGTAGAAGTTGAATCCAATAAGTGGCAGGCAAACCGAATTATCCAAAAAGTAGGAGAGGACGTATTAGTCATTAATCCTCCTTTTAAAACGATGGAGGAGGTCGAAATGGATAAATCATTTGATCTGCCTTACACGCGTTTGCCACATCCGAAATACAGAAAGCGTGGACCTATTCCAGCTTTCGAGATGATTAAATTCTCGGTCAATATGCACCGCGGATGTTTTGGCGGATGTAGTTTCTGCACTATTTCAGCCCATCAGGGCAAATTTATTGCGTCTCGTAGTGAGAAATCGATTATGAAAGAGGTCGAGCAAATCACGAAAGCACCTGATTTCAAAGGATATATTTCCGACTTAGGAGGTCCGTCTGCGAATATGTACAGAATGAAGGGGAAAGATGAGGAGATCTGCGCACGTTGTGTTAGCCCTTCTTGTATCCACCCTGTCATTTGTAATAACCTAGATACTTCGCATAAACCTTTGACTGATATTTACCGCAAGGTGGATAAGCATCCTGCCATTAAAAAGGCTTTTGTGGGTTCTGGGGTTCGCTATGATCTCTTGGTAGATGATTTCAATAAGAATAATTCAGATGGTAATCACGACGAATACATGGAGCAATTGATTACGCGCCACGTATCTGGTCGTTTGAAAGTTGCCCCGGAGCATACCTCAGATGCGACTTTACGTATTATGCGTAAGCCTTCGTTCAAGTATTTTCACGCCTTCAAGAAGAAGTATGATGAGATTTCTGCCAAATTTGGCCTAAAACAACCTCTCATTCCGTATTTCATTTCTTCTCACCCTGGTTGTGAAGAAGAAGACATGGCAAATTTAGCGGCGGAAACGAAGGATTTAGGTTTTCACTTAGAACAAGTTCAAGATTTTACGCCTACTCCAATGACAGTGGCGGAAGTGATTTATTATTCTGGCGTGCACCCATACACCTTGCAGCCCGTTAAAACGGCCAAAACAAGGGAAGAAAAGCAGAATCAAAACAAATATTTCTTTTGGTATAAACCAGAATACAAAGATTGGATTCGGAATCGTTTGACACAATTAAAACGACCTGATCTGGCACAGCGCCTTTTAGGATTTAGAAACAATAAAAATGGTTGGAACAAATAATTCTAACCGCATTCAATAACCAAAAAACAACAATACAATGGATGAAAATGAAGAATTAATCGTTCGCGATAGCAATGGAGCTGTTTTGAAAGATGGCGATTCGGTTACCGTAATTAAAGATTTAAAAGTACGTGGATCATCCAGTGTAATCAAGCGCGGAACGATGGTAAAAAACATTCGTTTAACGGACGATGCAGATGAAGTAGAGGGTAAAGTAGAGAAATCGATGATGGTTCTGAGAACGGAGTTTTTGAAGAAGGCATAAGTCAGTTGACAGTGGACAGTTGTCAGTTGATGGTCGTGCAACCTTTTGAACTTCCATTGCATCTTTATCAAAATTTTAAAAGAGATGATGAAATATCGCAATACTTTGATTTTACCAATTGCGTTAGCAAGCGGCTTGTTATTCACCAGTTGTGAATCTAAAAACGATTCGGTTGCTAAATCCACCCCTAAGCCTTTAACTGCTGCAGAGAGTAAATCTGCCTTAAAGAAATGGGAATCAAGTCCTGATGGCGTTCAATTTAAAAATTGGGAGGCATCACCTGAAGGTAAAAAAGTGCATGCGGGTGCGGTGAAAATTAATAAGTTTATTCGTAACAATGCCCCAATGGAAGGTGTTGTAACCTCGCTATCTCTTCCTCAAGGTGCTAGATTGGGTTTTGGAGTAATGGTTAGTATTGATGGTGAAGAATATATTCTTTCAATGGGCCCAGTTTCCAAAGTTGAAATCCAGCAATTGAAAAGCCTAAAGGTAAATGATAAAATTGTCATCAAAAGCCGCGGTGTTTCGAAAGCCCCTAAATATGCCTTTGCCATCGTTTCAGGAGACTATCTTGAAAAAGAGAGTAAAGTGATTTATAAGCGTATTCCTAATAAAGGAGGTTGTTAAACAGATCAGAGATTATAGAGTATAGGTTTTTCTCTCTTCTCTATAATCTCTAATCTAAATTTATTCTTCTTCGATTTCCGGTTCCTCATCTTGAACCAATCCCAGATTCAGCTTTTTAGTTGATTTAATGCCCAATTTATGTAAGTTTTGGGCTCTATTTATAAGGTTTCCTTTTCCGGTACTTAGTTTGTTGATGGCATCACTGTGGGCATCTTCTGCTTTCTTAATGTGCTTTCCTACATCTTCCATATCCTTCGTGAAACCGACAAATTTATCATATAAATCGCCTGCTTGACGTGCAATTTCAATGGCATTTCGAGTTTGGTATTCTGTCTTCCAAACCGACGCAATCGTTCGTAATGTTGCCAGTAGGGTAGAAGGGGAGACTAAGACAATTTTTCGATCCCAAGCATAATTGAATAAGCTGGTATCTTGACTAATAGTTGCCACGAATCCGGATTCAATTGGGATAAAAAGCAAGGTGAAGTCTGGGCTTGTTAGGTCTAATGCCGTGTGGTAATCCTTAGAAGAAAGTTCTTTTATATGGGTCTTTAGCGATTCTATATGTGCTTTTAAGGCCAAATCCTTTTCAATGGTGCCTTCCTCAGCACTCGTATAGCGTTCGTAAGCCACTAGCGATACTTTGCTGTCAATAATTAGATTTTTGTGGTCAGGTAAGAAGATGACAGCATCTGGTTTGATCGTATCATTTTCTTGGTTTTTAGTCACGAATTGAGTCTGGTATTCCATCCCATTTTTCAATCCAGAGCTTTCTAATACTCTCTCCAAAATCATTTCGCCCCAATTCCCTTGTGACTTATTCGATCCCTTCAGGGCATTCGTTAAATCTTCTGTTTTTTGAGTTACCGTTTGATTTAGGCTCGTAAGGTTCTTAATCTGCTCCATGAGCACAGTACTTTGTTCTAAGCTATTTTTTTGACCCAAGTTAACCTTCTCCTCAAATTCACGTAATTTCTCTTTCAGAGGGTTTAAAACATCGTTTAATTTAACTTGCTGTTGATCACTTAGCATCTTTCCTTGTCTCAGGACGGATTCGTTACTGATATCCACTAACATTTTGCGTAGCTTCTCCTCATCAGATTTCTGATTCTCCACCGTCATCTTTAAAGTCTCATTCTGACCTTCTAATTGGGATAATTTTCCAAATAATGTCCGATTTTCAGCCTCTAATGAAGCCACTTTCGTTTGATCTTGACTTGCCTGAGCTAATTGACTTTGTAATAAGGCTAATTTGCCTTGAAATAGGAGGTAGGTTGCACCTGCGCCGGCTACAAGGGCTAGAATGATGTAGAGAATTGTCATGTTGCAAAAGTAAATAATAAAGCACAAAGCATAAAGAATAATACTGATAATCAGTCGACAGTGGGCAGTGGGCAGTCGATAGTCCGAAGGGAGGGAGTCCGGAGGAGATAGTCGTTAGTCGATAGTCAAAGACCAAAGTTCAAAGAGCAAAGAGCAAAGTTCAAAGTGCAAAGTTCAAAGAGCAGAGTGCGGGGGCCAATATTTCATGAGTGGATAAAAAACGAGGCGGCAGCCTCTTTTTTATGCCGTATCTCTACTCTTTGCTCTATACTCTCTACTCTATTCCTTATTTCCTTCGGACTCATTCCCTTCGGACTCATTTTT